>NZ_JBIIOP010000017.1:0-70311 GCF_044336875.1 Brevundimonas sp.
CGCAGAGGCCTTCCTCTTAACCGTTCGGCGATTCGATTGGAGCGCGGAACCTATTGAAACCAACCCAGGAAAGCAAGAAGTTTTTCAACTCTTTCTTCCCCCGATTTCCCCGGAAACCTCAGTCTCCAGAGCCCTCCGGGCCGGCCCGTTTCCGAGCGAGGCGGCTCTATACGGGCCACCCTTTTTGACCGCAACCGGATTCTGACCAATCAATGAAAAAACTGACGGAACCCGAGTCGACGAACGGCGAAGCCTGTCCTCCGCCCCGTATTTCCGGGCCTTTGGTCCCACACCCGCGCCGCCGCCCCGAAAACCGGACGGCGGCGCAGTCCCGGTCAGAAGGCGTAGCGCAGCCCCACGCCATAGGTCGCCGGGGCGCCGACCAGACGCGAGGCGCCGTTCAGCTCGGGGAAATAGACCTCGTCGGTGATGTTGCGGCCATAGGCGTAGAGCGCCCAGGCGGCCGAGGTCTCCAGCTCGATCCGCGCGTTCAGCAGGGTGTAGGCCTCGGCCGTATTGTTCGGGGCGGCGTTCAGACGGTTGGACTCCTCGCCGTGATGCGAGACCGACAGGCGCGAGTCGAGGCGCCAGCCGTTGTCCAGCACCAGGCCATGGTTGAGCGAGACGGTGGCGGTCACGTCGGGCGCGCCCGGCAGGGGATCGCCGACAGTCGACAGCACCTCGGCGACGCGGGCCGAACTGAACGAGATGATCTCGGTGTCCAGGAAGGCGGCGGCGACATCCAGATCCAGGGTCTGGCGGGCGGTCTCGAACAGGACGGCGTTGACGGCGAACTCTATCCCCTGACTCTCGGCCTCGCCGACATTGGCCCGGCCATTGGTGTCGTTGGCCAGACGAGTCGTCGCCTGCAGTTCCTTGAACCTGTAGCTGAAGGCGTCCAGCGACACCCGCAGGCGAGGCGTGGTCCAGCGCAAGCCGGTCTCATAGGCGGTGACCGTTTCCGAATCGAACGGCAGGGTCTCCGCCTGGGTGAAGATCGAGGTGCCGTCGAAGCCGCCGCCGCGATAGCCGGTTCCCGCCGAGACAAAGACATTCAGGTTCGGGGTGAAGGCGTATCTGGCCGTGCCCCGGCCTGACACATTGTCGTCCTCGAACGACCGGTCCCAGACGAAGGGATTGGTCGTGGCGAAGGTGGTGGTGAAGGTCGAGACGCCCCACGGGTTCAGGTCGTCGTTGCGGCCGCTGAAAGTGGCCTCGTCGCGGGTGTAGCGCAGGCCGCCCGAGAGGGTCAGCTTCTCGGTCAGATCATAGTCGACTTGGCCGAAGACGGCGAAGCTGTTGCGGGTCTGTTTGTGCAGATTGTCGTATTTGGTCCGGGCCGTGTAGCTGGTCCAGTGGGTGTCGAAGTCGATGTCGTCCGAGACGTAGAAGGCGCCCGCGATCCAGTCCAGACGACCGCCGGTGTCGTCGCTGAGACGCATCTCCAGCGAGGTCTGGCTCAGCTTCTCGTCGGCGTCGAAGCGCGAGGCGGGATAGGGCGAGCCGTCGCCATTGCCCTGGACCGAGCGGGTCGTGCCCTGGACGTTGCCGATCACGGCCAGGTTCAGGTTGTCGCCCAGGGCGTGGTTCAGCAGGGCCGAGACGCCATAGATGTCGATGCTCTGGGTGGGATATTCCGACGAATAAAACTCATAGGGATCGTCGTTCTCGCCGGCGTTGGCGATATTGCTGTCCAGGGCGGCGGAGATGCGGTCGTACTGGCGGGTGTCGCCGCGGTCGCGGCTGCCGAACAGTTTGACGGTCAGATTGGTCTCGGGGGCGAGATCCATCGACACGGTGGCGCGGCCGGCGAACAGGTCCTTGTCGCCGAAGCCTTCGCGACGGCCCGGATCGACGATGGCCGGAACCTGGGTCTGGGTCACCCCGCCGATGACCGGCTGGAAGCCCGCCAGATCGCCGGCGCCGGCGCCGGTCATGAAGCCGCCGCCCTGTTCGGCCAGGACGGCGAGGCGCACGCCGACCGTGTCGCTCAGCGGACCGCCGACGGCGGCCTCCATGGCGGCGTAGTCATAGGAGCCGACCTCGATCCGGCCCGAACCCTCGACCGTGTCGCCGGGCCCCTTCGTTATGGCGTTGATCACGCCGGCCGTGGTGTTGCGGCCGTAGAGCGTGCCCTGCGGGCCCTTCAGGATCTCGACCCGGTCCAGATCGAACAGGGGCATGCCGAGATAGGCGTTGGAGGTCTGATAGACGCCGTCCACGTGCAGGGCGACCGACGGGTTGCCGTTGGGCTTGTAGTCGTCGGCGCCGCCGATGCCGCGGATGCTGATCAGGCCGTAGTTGGTGCCGCCGAAGGCGTAGTTGACCGAGACGCCCGGAACCTCGTCGACCAGGCCGACGACGCTGTCGATGCCGCGACGCGCCGCGTCGTCGCCGTCCAGCACGGTCACGGCCAGAGGCACGTCCTGAATCCGCTGGGCGCGCTTCTGGGCGGTGACGATCACCTCGTCGAGAGTGGCGGCGTCGGCGGAGACGGCTCCGGCTTGCGAAACAGAAAAGGTGCGCTCGCCCACCTGGGTCGCCACCAGGCCCGATCCGGCCAGGATCTGGCGCAGGGCCTGGGCGGGCGGCATCATGCCGGCGACGCGGTTGGCGCGCTTGCCGCGCACCAGTTCGGGCGAAAAGACCACCTGGACGTCGGCGGCCCGGGCGAAGCCGGTCAGGGCCGTCTCGAGCGACTGGGCTTCGATGGCGAAGGCGATCGGCGCCGTCGCGCCCTGGGCCAGAACCGGCGTCGCGACCGCGACGGCGGCGACGGCGCAGCAGGCGAGCAGGCCGCGCTTGAAGGCGCCGGCGAACGGCGAGGAATTGGTCATGTGGCAGCCCCGAGGATGGATGGCCGGCGTTCTCGCCGGTTCGCTCTCAGGAACGGAAGCGACCGCGCCACTCCCCACCCCGTCTTGGAAATTTCATCAAGCCGTCTTCGATCCGTCAGGGGCGCTGATGCGCCAGACCCCGTCCGGCCGATGCAGGACCACCAAGCCGAAACCATCCCTCAGCGCCAGGACGAACTCGCGCGATCCGTCATAGCGGAAGGAGCCCGAGATACGGACCTCTCCCGCCCGGTCGTCGGCCAGGGCCAGACGGTCGGACGAATAGAGGTTGAAGGCCTGAACCACCTCGCGCAGCGGGCGGTCGCGCACCACCAGCCGGCCCAGCCGCCAGGCCGTGGCGGCTTCCAGATCCACCGGCTCGATGCGCAGCCCCGCCCCGGCGCCGACCGCCCTCTGGCCCGCCTGCAGTCGGGTCTCGGGCCCGGCGCGACCTTCGGTCAGTTTCAGCCCGCCCGCCTCGACCACGATGTCGGGCCGATCGTCCTTCAGGGTCACCTGGAAACGACCGGCGTCGACGGTCAGGGTCTGATCGCCGGCGCGCACCGAGAACGGCCGCCTGTCCCCCGCCGCGACGTTGAAATAGGCCTGACCGCTGTCCAGCCTGACGCCGCGCCGCCCACGCCCATAGTCCAGTCGGAGCCGCGTCAACGGCGCCAGGGTGACCTCGGACCCGTCCGGCAGGGGCGCCGTCAAACGTTGCCCCGCCTCGGTGGAGATCGTCGCCCGCGCAGGCGAGGAGGCGGTCACGACCCAGACGCCGGCGGCCGCCGCTGCGACGGCGCCGCCCGACAGGCCGAACAGCGCGCGCCGGCGCGTCATCCCATGCGCCCCGGCTCCGCCCCTCAGGGCCGCCGCGCGCAGGGCCAGAACCTCGGGCGCAGCCGCGTCCAGGGCCAGGGCGCGCCAGGCCTCCTGGCACAGGCGATAGGATTCGATGTTGGCGGGATCGGCCTCGATCCAGGCGCGGAAGCCGATCTCGTCTTCCAGGCTGGGCGTCAGGCCGCTGTTCATGCGCGCGAACCAATAGGCGGCGGGATCCGCGTGGTCGTCGTTATCGGCTTGGGGAACGACAGGATGCATCAGTCGGCGGCTTCCAGGTCGAACCTGAGCGCCGACATCGCCCGCACCATATGCTTCTCGACCGCGCTGACGGAAATCCCGAGACGGTCGGCGATCTGGGGATAGGTCAGGCTTTCGAACCGCCGCAGGATGACGATAGTCCGCGCCCGCGGCGGCAGGGCGTCCAGCGCCGCCAGCATCCGGTTCAACCTCTGACGTCCCGCCACGATCCGCTCTGCCCCGGGCGCCTCGCATTCCGCGGCCAGGCCGTCGATATCGACATGGCGTCCTCCGCCCCGCGCCTGTTCGTACCGACCGCGATCGCGCGCGACATTGGCCGCCGCCTCGAAGACATAGCCGTCAACATTGTCCAGCGTCATCAGGTCGCCCCGCCGCAACAGCCGCACGAAAAGATCCTGGACCAGTTCCTCGGCGTCATTCCGCGACGCGGCCCGGCGCATGAAGAAGCGCAACAGCGGCGTCCGCAGTCGGCGGACGAGGGCGGCGAACGCATCGTCGCCCTTGAGGTCGCCCCCGACGGCGGCCCGCATCTTCTCACTGCCCTGGTCCAGCGCATTCGTCACGAAGGCTGCTGATGACCTCGAACCATCACAGGTCCATGTCGATCCGGCGACAATCCGAAGTCTTTCAGGCCGCGACGATGATTTTCAACCTGACCGCGCAGCCGCTCGCGCAAGCTTTCCGATCAATCACTTAGACTGGATGCGTTGTCGTCGCCGGGGGCGGCCGAAGACGGGAAGTGAGCGATTTCGTACAGAGACCGCCGTTTACCTTCGCCGTAAGTCACCGGAACTTTTAAAGAAATCCGCGCCTGCGGCGGAACCTCGCAGTTGCGAGAACATTGATGTGTACGGCCCGGCTCAGCGGGTCGGAGCACACACATCATGAAGATCGCGCAGGTCACCCCGCTTTACGAGGCCGTTCCTCCGAAGCTGTATGGAGGGACTGAGCGCGTCGTCGCTCACCTGACCGACGCCCTGGTCGATCTGGGCCACGACGTCACCCTGTTCGCCAGCGCCGACGCCCAGACCCGGGCGCGCCTGATTCCGGTCCGCGACCAGGCCATCCGCCTGGACCCTGCACCGCTGAAGTCCGACCTCGCCGCCCACCTGTCCATGCTGGGCGAGGTGCTGGACCGGGCCGACGAGTTCGACGTCATCCACTTCCACACCGACATGATCCACTTCCCCCTGTTTCGTCAGTGTGCGGACAAGACCATCACCACCCTGCACGGGCGGCTGGACATGAAGGATCTGCCCGGCGTCTACGCCCGATGGAGCGAATTCGGCCTGATCTCCATCTCGGACGACCAGCGCACGCCGCTGCATTTCGCCAACTGGAAGGCGACCGTTCATCACGGCATGCCCGGCGACCAGTATCGCTTCTCGCCGAAGTCCGAGGGTTACCTCGCCTTCCTGGGCCGCATCTCGCCCGAGAAACGCCCCGACCGCGCCATCGAGATCGCGACGAAGCTGGGCCGTCGACTGAAGATGGCCGCCAAGGTCGACGCCGCCGACAAACGCTATTGGGAAGAGACCATCTGCCCGATGGTTGAGGGCAATCCCCTGATCGAGTTCATCGGCGAGATCGGCGACCATCAGAAGTCAGCCTTCCTGGGCGGCGCCGACGCCCTGCTCTTCCCCATCGACTGGCCAGAGCCCTTCGGACTGGTGATGATCGAGGCCATGGCCTGCGGCACGCCGGTCGTCGCCTTCCGCTGCGGCTCGACGCCCGAGATCATCGAGGACGGCGCCACCGGTTTCCTGGTCGACACGATGGAACAGGCCGTCGCCGCCGCCGACCGCGTCCAACTGCTGGACCGCGAGGCGATCCGCGCCCGATTCGATCTGCGCTTCTCCGCCACCGCCATGGCCCGCCGCTATCTGGACGTCTATGGCGACCTGCTGGCGCGTCGCCCGTTCGCCGAGGCGCCCCTGGCCAATGTGGTCACACCGCTTCGCCCGCTCGACGAGGAACGCAGCTTCGCCCTGATCGGCTAAGCGTCGCCGGGTGCGATTTCCGAAGAAAATCAGGCGGCGGAGGTGAACCCTCCGCCGCCTGCGTCATTGATCTCTCAAGCGGCTCCTGAACGCCGCATTCTGGGCGGATCGTTCGGCCAAGGCCTCAATCGCGGCGGAGAGACCTGATGGACGACGCCTATTCGACCCAACTGACGGCTGGAGAGTCGGTCGAGGCCTCCGGCCTTGAGCAGCTGATGGCGCTGAAGGAGGGCGACACCTTCCTGGTCGCCGACGGCTGGGGCGACATGAGCGGCGGCGCGGACGGCCTGTTCGCCGGCGACACCCGCGTCCTGTCGCGCTGGACCATGACCGTCGGCCTGCTGAAGCCGTCGCGCCTGTCGTCCGGCGTCAGCCAGGACAATGTCTTCTTCTCCTGCCACACCACCAACCGCCCGCTGCCCCCGATGGGCGGCCGTTCCGCGCCGGCGGGCGTGCTGCATATCGAGCGCCGCCGCTTCCTGTGGGGCCGGCGAATGTTCGAGCGCATCCAGATGCTCAATCACGGGGTGGAAGACATACTGCTGCCCCTGGCCTTCGACTTCGGCGCCGACTTCCACGACATCTTCCAGGTCCGCGGCACGCACAGGGCCAAGCGCGGGACCGTCCACACCCCGACCACCGACGGCCGCCGCGTCACCTTCCGCTACACCGGCCTGGACAATGTCGACCGCTCCAGCTGCCTGGCCTTTTCCGAACCGCCCGCCCGGCTGACCGCCCAGCGCGCCGAGTTCATGTTCAGCCTGCCCAAGGGTCGGCAGGTCGATCTGTTCATCGAATGCGGCGTCGATTCCTGCGAGGCCCCCGACGCCCGACGCTGGCGCGAGAACGCCGTCCACGCCCGTCTGGCCATGCGCGCCAAGCGTCGGCGCGGCGCCTCGGTGCGCGGACCGCGCAGCCCTCGGTTCAACGACTGGCTGGACCAGTCGCGCGCCGACATGGCCCTGTTGACCACCGACCTGCCGACCGGCCCCTACCCTTATGCCGGCACGCCCTGGTTCTCGACGCCGTTCGGGCGCGACGGCATCATCTCGGCCTGGCAGATGCTGTGGCTGGATCCGTCCCTGGCCCGGGGCGTCCTGACCTATCTGGCGGCGCGCCAGGCGACCGAGACCTCGCTGTTTCAGGACAGCCAGCCCGGCAAGATCATGCACGAGACGCGCGGCGGCGAGATGTCCGCGCTCGGCGAGGTGCCGTTCGGCCTCTACTACGGCGGGGTCGACACCACCTGCCTGTTCACCGCCCTGGCCGGCGCCTACGCCAGTCGGACCGGCGACCTGGATCTGATCCGCAGGCTGTGGCCGAACCTGATCGCCGCCGCCGACTGGATGCGCGACTATGGCGACTCGAACGGCGACGGGCTGATCGACTACCAGCGCGGCGCCGACACCGGCCTGTCGAACCAGGGCTGGAAGGACTCGGAAGACTCCATCTTCCACGCCGACGGGCGTTTCCCCAAGGGGCCGATCGCCCTGCTGGAGGTCCAGGGCTACGCCTTCGCCGCCTGGAAGGCGCTGGCCGACCTGGGCGAACGGCTGGGCGACGACCGCGCGCCCGAATGGCGCGACCGGGCCGAACAGGTCCGCACCCTGGTCGAGGACAGGTACTGGATGGAGGACGAAGGCTTCTACGCCGTGGCCCTGGACGGCGACGGACAGCAGTGCCGCGCCATCGCTTCCAACGCCGGCCATCTGCTGTTCACCGGCCTGCCCTCGGTCGAGCGCGCCCGGCGGGTGACCAAACGCCTGCTGTCGGCCGAGTTCCGCACCGGCTGGGGCATCCGCACCCTGGAGCTGGGCCAGGCCCGGTTCAATCCGATGAGCTATCACAACGGCTCGGTCTGGCCCCATGACACGGCCATGGCCGCCGCCGGCATGGCCAACTACGGCGAACGGGAGGCCGTGGCCAATATCCTGGCCGAGATCTACGCCGCCGCCGCCCATTTCCACCTGCGCCTGCCCGAGCTGTTCTGCGGTTTCCCGCGCGCTCCGGGCGAGCCGCCCATCGCCTATCCGGTCGCCTGCCTGCCCCAGGCCTGGGCGGCGGGCTCGGTCTTCCTGATGCTGCAGGCGACGCTGGGCCTGTCCATCGACGCCTGGACCGGGACCGTGGACATGGCCGACCCCGTGCTGCCCGGCGGACTGGAACGGCTGAACATCACCGGGCTGGAGGTCAATGGCGCCGTCGTCGACCTGACGATCCGCCATGTGGACGGCCGCGCCGTGGTCATTCCGACCCACCGCCAGGGCAGGGTCGCCGTCCGCACCCTGCGCTGAGACGTCGGGGGCGGACTCGGCGCGCGAGGCGTCCCGGCCCGTCACAGATCGAATGTTGCGCCGGTGAATGTGTCAGCGCCGCGCGCAATGGCGGCGATCGCCGCGACCATGGCGCCCTGTCGTCCCAAGATCTGGTCGGCGAGGGCGACCAGCCGCCGGTTGGGCGTCGCGAACGGCGCGGCGCGGCGCAGTCGCCAGGCCAGGGCTTCCGTCTCGCCCTCGCCCCGGATCATGCAGGCGATGGCGTAGGCGGCGGCGGGCGAACGACTGACGCCCGCCCAGCAATGCACCAGCAAGGGCGCGGTGCGCGGCCAGGCGGCGGCGAACGCCAGCAGGCGCTCCACCTGCTCCTCCGTCACGGGCTGGAGGCCGTCGGCCGGTTCGACGATGTCGTGGAAGTTCAGCGCCAGCCGTTCCAGGGACGACGGCAGATCCGGTTCCGCCGCGCCCGGCGAGGCCAGGCTGACGATATGGGAAGGCCGTCGCGCACGGATCACCGTCTCGACCTCGTGCAAGGGCGAAACGATGAGAATCATCGCGCCAGCAGGGCGGCCACGGCCAGCAGGAAGCCGATCTCGAACGCCTGTTCCGCCGCGCCGAGCGTATCCCCGACCCAGCCGCCGATCAGTCGCCTCGCCAGCACGACCACCACAGATGCGCCCAGCACGCCGCCCGCCAGACCGCCGACTGCAGGCCAGGGAGCGAAGACGACAAGGGGCGCCGTGGCCGCCGCCGCGAACATCATGGCCGCGGCGACTTCCGGCCAGGTCACGCCGTCAGCGACCGGCTTGACCTTGGTCGCGGCCCGGTCTCCGGCATAGGGCGACAACCGCATGGCCAGGACGGCGACGGCCCGCCCCCCGGCGTGGGCGGCGACAAGGGCCAGGCCCGCAAACCAGGGCGACATGGGCTGCAGGGCGCCGACCTTAGCCGCCACGGTCAGGATCAGGGCCAGGGCGCCATAGGTTCCGATCCGGCTGTCCTTCATGATCTCCAGCCGTCGCGACGGCGTCTGGCCTCCGCCCAGTCCATCGGCGGTGTCGGCCAGACCATCCTCATGAAAGGCGCCGGTGACGAGGACGCCGACGGCGACGGCCAGCAACGCGGGCAGCCATCCGGTCCAGATCTGCGACGCACCGACGAAGACGGCGGCCGAGATCAATCCCACCACAGCTCCGACAAGGGGAAAGAAGCGCGCAGATCGCGCGGTCCAGTCCGGCTGGAAGGCCTTCAGCGGCGGCACGGGGACGCGGGTCAGGAACTGGACGGCCGTCAGGAACAGGGCGAGCTGGCGCGGCACGTCAGATCCGCCCCGCCAGCACGTCGTCCAGACTGGCCACATCGGACAACAGGGCCGCCGCCGCCCGCAGCAGGGGTGCGGCCAGCAGGGCGCCGGTTCCCTCCCCCAGCCGTAGATTGAGATCCAGCAGGGGTTCGGCGCCCAAGGCCTTCAGCATCCGGTCGTGCCCCGCCTCTGCCGACCGGTGGGCGAACAGGCAGACGCGGCGCGCCTCGGGCCGCAGCCTCACGGCGGCCAGGGCGGCGGCGGTGCAGATGAAACCGTCGACGATCACCGGCGCATTCCGCTCCGACGCTCCGTGAATCGCCCCGACCATCATGGCGATCTCGTAGCCGCCGAACTGGCGCAGCACCTCCAGCGGGTCGGTCGTGTCGGTCCGGGCGGCGGCGCGGGCCAGCACGGCCCGTTTGCGCGCCAGCCCCTCGGCGTCATGGCCCGTGCCGACGCCGACGCAGTCGTCCAGAGCGGCCGGCGCCAGCCGGTGCATCAGCAGGGCGGCCGAGGCCGTATTGCCGATACCCATCTCGCCCAGGGCCAGCACGTCCGCACCGCGATCCAGCGCGATCCGCGCCTGTTCGGCGCCGCGTGACAGGGCCAGGGCGAGCGCCTCGGCCGTCATGGCCGGCTCGCGCGCGGCGTTGCCTGTGCCCCTGCCCACCTTGGCGTCGACCAGGGCCGGGTGGGACAGGTCCGCGTCCACCCCGGCGTCGATCACCGTCACCTCGGCGCCGACGGCGCGGGCGAAGGCGTTGGCCGTGGCCTTGCCGGCCAGCAGGGTGGCGACCATGGCCTGGGTCACCGACGACGGATAGGCCGAGACCCCGTCCTGGGTCAGGCCGTGATCGCCGGCGAACAGCAGCAGGGCGACACGGTCAGCACGGGGCTGCATCGTCTGCTGGATCAGAGCCATCTGCACGGCCAGATCCTCGATCCGGCCCAGCGAACCGGGCGGCCGGGCCTGGGCGTCCAGATGCGCGCGGACGGCGGCTTCGGTCACGGCGGTCATGGGGTCGGCTCCTTCAGCCCGGCGAGACGCGCCAGGGTCGCGACGTCGAGGCAGGTTTCGAGGACGGCGGCGATCTCGTCCAGCGCCCGGTCGACCTGGAGCGCATGATCCTCGGCGGTCGAGGCGGCGCCCAGGCCGGCCAGCAGATAGGCCCGCGCCGCGCCGCTGTCGAACAGACGGTGGACATAACAGCCGGAGACCCGGCCGTCGGCGGAGACGGCGCCTTCGCCGCTTCCGTCCGCGCGTCGCAACAGGGGGCGGTCCAGACCGACGCCGGTCGTGCGCCCCATATGCATCTCGAACCCCTCATAGGCCGCCCCGTCCAGGGTCTGACCGCTGCAGGGCTCCAGCACCTTGTCGCCGCTCAGGACGGTGTCGATCTCCAGCAGGCCCAGACCCGGCGCCGATCCGGGCTCGCCCTCGATCCCGTCCGGGTTCGAGACAGACCGGCCCAGCATCTGGAAGCCGCCGCAGATCCCCAATACCCGCCCGCCGCGCCTCACATGGGCCAGCAGGTCGATGTCCCAGCCTTGTTCCCGCACGAAGGCCAGATCCGACAGGGTCGCCTTGGAGCCAGGCAGGACGATCAGGTCCGCGTCGCCCGGCAGGGGGTTGCCCGGCGGGACATAGATCAGGTCGACCGAAGGCTCGGCCTGCAACGGATCGAAGTCGTCGAAATTGGCGATATGGCGCAGGATCGGCACGGCGATCCGCACGCGCCGCGCCTCTCCTTCGACGGCGCGATCCAGCACCACCGCATCCTCGGCCGGCAGGCGCCGTGCCGCCGCCAGCCAGGGAACCAGCCCTAGATCCGGCCAGCCGGTGCGCCGTTCGATCTCGCGCCGACCGTCGTCGAACAGGGCCGGATCGCCCCGGAACTTGTTGATGATGAAGCCCTGGATCGCCGCGCCGTCGGTCTCGTCCAGCACAGCTCTGGCGCCGACCAGGGCGGCGATGACATGGCCCCGGTCGATGTCGCCGACCAGGACCACCGGCACCCCGGCGGCCAGGGCGAAACCCATGTTGGCGATGTCGCCCGTCCGCAGATTGATCTCGGCCGGACTGCCCGCCCCCTCGACGATCACCAGATCGGCCTCGGCCTCCAGCCGGCGGAAACTGTCCAGCACCACGTCCAGCAGGGCGGCCTTGCGCGCCTGATAGGCCATGGCCTGATAGCTGGCCTCAACCTGACCGCGCACGACCAGCTGGGCGCCGACGTCGCTCTGCGGCTTCAGCAGGACCGGGTTCATATGCACGGTCAGCGGGGTGCGGCAGGCGATGGCCTGAAGCGCCTGGGCGCGGCCGATCTCGCCGCGTCGCCCGTCCTCGTCGGGTTCGGTGACGGCGGCGTTGTTGCTCATGTTCTGCGGCTTGAACGGCCGCACCACATGGCCGCGATTGGCGAACAGACGGCACAGGCCCGCGACCAGCACCGACTTGCCGACATCCGAGCCGCAGCCCTGGATCATCAGCGCCGCCATGCGCGGCCTCCGACAGCCACGGCGGCCCATAACAGGCCGCAGGCGCGGACATAGACATCCAGCGCGCGACGCAGATCCCCGGCCGTGGGCGCAGGTCCGTCGCCGAAGCTCGGCCGCTCGGTCAGGACGCCGTCATAGGCGACCGGTCCGCCCAGGCGCACGCCCAAGGCCCCTGCCATGGCCGCCTCGGGCCAGCCGGCATTGGGCGAGGCGTGACGGCGGGCGTCGCGATTCATGATCCGCCAGCCTCGACCGCCGGCCGTGGCGATCAGGGCGCCGGCCAGCCGCGCGGGCGTCAGGTTCATCAGGTCGTCGGTGCGGGCGGCGGCCCAGCCGAAGTCCCGCCAGCGCGGCTCCCTATGACCGATCAGACTGTCGGCCGTATTGACCGCCTTGTAGGCGTAGAGGCCCGGCAGACCGGCGACGGCCAGCCAGAAGGCGGGCGCCACGATCCCGTCGTTGAAGCTTTCGGCCAGGCTCTCGATAGCCGCCGCCGCCACGCCCGAGGCGTCCAGAGCGGCGACATCCCGCCCGACGATCCGTCCCACGGCGGTGCGGGCGGCGTCCAGATCCCCGGCCTCCAGCGCGGTCAGGACGGCGGCGACATGGTCGTGCAGACTGCGCTGGGCCAGGCCAAGGGTCGCGGCCAGAACCGGCGCCGGTCCGGGCAGGCGCGAGGCCGCCAGACCGGCTAATACGGCGAGCCCCGCCGTTCCCGCCACGGTCCCCACGCCCGCGATGCGACGCTCCAGCGCCGACCGCTCGGGCCGGTTCAGCCGTCGCTCGGCCGCGTCGATCAGGGCGCCGATCCCCACCACCGGGTGCGGCAGCCGTCGGTGCAGCCGGTCCGGATAGCCGACGGCGGCCTCGGTCGCGAGGGCGGTCAGGGCCAGCCGGGCGTGGCGTCTAAGCACGGCGGATCACATCGACCAGCGGTCCGCCCTCGCCCGGCGTCACCGTCGCCTCGACCCCATAGGCGCGGCGCAGGACATCCGGCGTCAGGGCCGTGGCTGGCGGGTCGTCGGCCAGGACCCCGCCGTCGGCCATGACGATGACGCGATCCGCCATCCGCAGCGCCAGGCTGAGGTCGTGCAGGGTCACCACCACCCCCACGCCGCTGACGGCCAGACGCCGGAACAGGGCGGCGGCGTCCAGCTGGTGCGCCGGGTCCAGCCCGGTCAGGGGCTCGTCCGCCAACAGCCATTCGGGCTCTCCGGCCAGGGCGCGGGCGATCAACACCCGCGCACGCTCGCCGCCGGACAGGGTGTCGACGATCCGGTGTTCGAAGGCTTCGACATTGGCGGCGGCCAGGGCGCGGTCAACGGCGGCCCGGTCCTCGCCCGTCTGGCCCCACGCCCCGACGAAGGGAGTGCGGCCCAGTTCGACCAGGGTCCGCGCCTCGACCGCCCAGGCGATCTCGGGGATCTGGGGCAGGAAGGCCAGACGCCGGGCGCGAGGACGCGGCTTCATCCCCGCCAGCGCCTCTCCGTCCAGGGTCACGGTCCCGGTCGTGGGCGCGCGCAGACCCGCAAGACAGGCCAGCAGGGTGGACTTGCCCGCCCCGTTCGGACCGACGACGGCCGTCACCCGGCCGACCTCGAACGACAGGCCGACGCCCGACAGGATGGGCTTGCGCCCGATGACGACCGACAGGTCCTCGCACGACAGCACGCTCATGCGACGGTCCTCCTCAGACGCAGCAGCAGGACCAGGAAGAAGGGCGCGCCGAGGGCCGCCATGGCGACGCCCAGCTTGACCTCGCCCGCCGCCGGGGTCAGGCGCACCAGCACGTCGCCGGCCATGATGATCACCGCCCCGCCAAGGGCGCTGGGCAGCAGCAGGGCGCCGGGCCGGGCGCCGACCAGGGGCCGCAGCAGGTGGGGCGTCACCAGACCGACGAAGCCGATCACCCCCGTCACCGCCACGCTGGCGCCCGCCGCCAGACCGACGCCCAGGGCCAGCAGCCAGCGGGTGCGGGACATGGAGATCCCCAGCGACCGGGCGCCCGTCTCGCCCAGGGTCAGGGCGTCCAGCGCCCGCCCCAGGGTCAGCAGCAGGCCGCAGCCGACGACGATGAAGGGCGCCGCCATCTGCACCTCCTCGAAGCTGCGGTCGGCCAGAGATCCCATCAGCCAGTCGATGATCTCGTTCACCGCCCAGGGATTGGGGGCCAGCGACAGGGCCAGGGACACGCCGGCCGTGGACAGGATGTTCAGGATCGCGCCCGCCAGGATGAAGGTGACCAGGCTCGACGCCGAACCGGACAGGGCCATCAATACGCCCACCCCGATCAGGGCGCCCGTGATGGCCGCCAGCGGCAGGGCCCAGGGCGCCACGGCGGTCAGGCCGTAATAGAGGGTCAGGACGGCGCCCAGGGCGGCCATGGTCGAGACGCCCAGCACGCCCGGATCGGCCAGGGCGTTGCGGGTGTAGCCCTGCAGGGCCGCGCCCGACAGGCCCAGGGCCGCGCCGACGGCTATGCCCAGAAGGGTGCGCGGCAGACGCAGCTCGAACACGATGGCCCAGCGTGGATCGATGTCGGGCGAGATCCAGGCGCTCCACGGCACCCAGACCTTGCCGGCGACCAGACTGATCCCCGACAGGATCAGCAGCAGGACCAGAAGCCCGGCGTAGAGAAACGGTCGGCTGACAGGTTTCATCGGGATATCGCCAATGCGGTTTCGCGGGCGCTGGACAGGGCCGCCGCCGTCTGGATCAGGACGGGACCGCCGCAGAACAGCAGCCGTTCGGGGAAGGTCGCGCGTTTCATCTGGGCGGCGATGTGGCTGAGGGCCGGATGAGTCATGACCCGCGTCCTCCAGGTCGGCGCGCCGGGGAAGGGCTCGCCGGCCATCAGCAGGTCCGGCGGATCCGCGATGACGAATTCCAGCGGCACGTCCATCGACCGCTTCAATCCATATTTCGCCGCCGCATTCTCCAGGCCCGCGCGCTGCATCATCTCGTCCATCAGGGTGCCGGGACCGGAGGCGAAGCCGCCGGGCATGAAGACCAGGGTCGACAGTTTCGGCGTGCCGGGCCTGGGCGCGGCGGCGGCCAGAGCCGCCTCGATCCGCGCGACCAGGGCTTCGCCGCGTTCCGGATAGCCGACCAGGGCGGCGATCTCGCGCACCTGGGCCAGGCTGTCGGCGACGGTGTCGGGGACGCCGAACAGGGCGGCGGGGATGCCCAGCCGGTCCAGGGCGTTGCGGGTGGCCAGGGACGAATGCCGTCCCGTCAGCACCAGATCGGGCTGGAGAGCGATCACCTCTTCCGCCGTCTCGTAGGTAAAGGGCAGGGTCTTGGCCAAAGCGGCGATGGTCGAGCCGTAGTCCTCGCGGGCGTAGTGGCTCAGGGCCGCGATCTGCGACCGGTCGGCGACCTCGACCAGGATCACGTCAAGACAGGGGTTCAACGACACCACGCGGCGCGGCTTGCCCGCCAGTTTCGGCGACGGCGCGGCGGAAGCGCCCAGCGCAAGGCCCGCAAGCCCGGTCGCCAGACCGCCCGCGACCAGGGCGCGTCGATGCGGGCGGTCGCTCAAAAGTCGATCCCCCGCTGGGCCTTTACGCCCTGTTCGAACGGATGTTTGACCAGGGTCATCTCGGTGACCAGATCGGCGACGGCCAGCAGCTCCGGCTTGGCGTTGCGGCCGGTGACGCAGACGTGCTTGCCCTCGGGCCGCGCGATCAGTCCGGCGACCACCGCGTCGATGTCCAGATAGTCGTAGCGCAGGGCGATGTTCAGCTCGTCCAGCAGCACCAGATCCAGAGACGGGTCGGCGATCATCTCCAGCGAGGTGGCCCAGGCGGCGCAAGCCGCCGCGATGTCCCTCGCACGGTCCTGGGTGTCCCAGGTGAAGCCCTCGCCCATGACCTCGTATCGGACCTGATCAGGGAATTTGCGGAAGAACTGGCGCTCGCCGGTGATCCACTTGCCCTTGATATACTGGACGATCCCGACCTTCTGGCCCCAGCCCAGGGCGCGGGCGACCATGCCGAAACCGGCGGTGGACTTGCCCTTGCCGTCGCCGGTGTTGACGATCAGAAGGCCGAGCTCCTCGGTCTTGGACCGCATCAGTTCGCGCCGCTCGGCCTGCAGCGCCTTCATGGCCTCGGCGTGTTCGGCGTCGGTCTTGGTCTCGTCGGTCATCGCGACATCTCCAGGGCGGTTTTCAGTCGCCGCCATCGCCCGCGCTCCGGCAGGCCGAAACGGATCAGGGCCGGATCATGGGCGAAGGTTCGCACCAGAACCCCCTGCTCCGCCAGCCGTCTCGCACGCCCCGCCGCATCCTCGCATCGGGTCAGGCGGAACAGATCAGTCCCGCCGACGATCTCGAACCCCGTCTCCGTCAACAGGTCGTCCAGCCGCACCGCGTCCCGCGCCAGCCGCGCCCGCGTCCGCTCGGCCCAGGCCGTGTCGGCATAGGCGGCCCGCCCCATGGCGATGGCGTCGGCCCCGACCGGCCAGTCGCCGATCCGACGACGGATCCGCTCGGCCAGGACCAGATCGCAGATGACGAAGCCCAGCCGCACCCCCGGCAGGCCGTAGAATTTGCCGAACGACCGTAGGACGACGGTCCGTCCCGTGGCCAGGGAAGCCGCGCTCAGGCCCGGCGTCACCTCGCCGAAGGATTCGTCGACGATCAGCCAGCGGCCGTTCGCGGCCGAGACCAGATCCGCGCCCGGCGTCGTCGCCCCGTCCGGATTGTTCGGATTGACCACGATCAGGGCCGGCGCCTCGCTGGCGAACAGATCGGCGCGGGCCACAGCCTCGACCGCGAGGCCCGCCCTGCTCCAGGCGTCGGCATGGCTGCCGTAGGTCGGAGACGCCACGGCGACCCGGTCCACGCCCAGCAGATCCGGCAGCAGCCGCAGTCCCGCCTCGGCGCCGGCGACCGCGACCACCTGCTCCGCCCGCACGCCGAAGGTCGAGGCGGCGACGCCTTCCAGCGCCGCCGTATCCGCCGGATCGGGCAGGCGCCGCAGCGCCTGCAGCGACGGCCGCGCCCGGCGCCATCCCTCGGGATTGATCCCGGTCGACAGGTCCAGCCACGGCCGGGGCGCGAGCGGATGCTCGGCCTGGGCCGCGGCCAGTCGCCCGCCGTGAGGAATGGCGCCGCTCATCACGCCCTAGAAGCGCGCGCGCACACCGACGAAGGCGCCGCGACCGGCGACCCCGTAGTCGCGCGTCGTCTCATAGTGTTCGTCGCCGATATTCTCGACGCGGCCATAGACCTCCAGCATCTCGTTAATCGGGTAGGAGGCGCGCAGATCGACCAGGGTGTAGGGCTCCAGACGCGTGGCGTTGGCGGCGTCGTTGAAACTTTCGCCCGCATACTGCACCGCCACCGTCGTCGACAGGCGGAACGGCCAGACATAGGTGGCCGACAGGTTCGCCGTCTCTTCCGGACGACGCGCCAGGCGCTTGCCGAAGTAGATGCCGGCCGACTCGTTGACCGCATCCGTATAGGTGTAGTTGGCCTGCACCTCGACCGGGCCCAACGAAGCGGCGGCCGCCAGTTCGACGCCCTTGGCCCGCGTGCGAGCGGTGTTGTCGTAATAGCCGTAGCGCGGCACGCCATCCACGAAGCACAGCGGAACGGTCGTCGGCGTCTCCGTGCCGGAGCAGGAGACATAATCGATCTGGTTGGTCGTATCCCGGTCGAAATAGGTCGCCGAAACCACCAGGCGATTATCGAACAAGTGCTGTTCGACGCCCGCGTCCCAGGCGTCGGCCTCTTCCGCCTTAAGACCCGTGTTCCCGTATTCGCTGTAGAGCTGATACAGGCTCGGCGCCTTGAACCCTTGGCCGAAGCTGGCGCGCAGCACGGTGGCGCCGTCGTTGAGCGCCCAGGCGGCGGCGGCCTGGAACAGGGTCTTGCCGCCGAAGGTGTCGTGCTCGTCGCGACGCACGCCGCCGGTCAGGGT
The DNA here is from genome assembly GCF_044336875.1 of Brevundimonas sp. GTDB lineage: Bacteria > Pseudomonadota > Alphaproteobacteria > Caulobacterales > Caulobacteraceae > Brevundimonas. The sequence continues at coordinate 17,944 of NZ_JBIIOP010000017.1, forward strand.
CAGACCGTCGATGACCTCGCCCTGAACCTGCAGGTAGGCGCCGTCGATGTCGGCCGTGCCTATCGCCGGGATCGGATTGGGATCGTAGTCGGCCGGCGAGGCGGAGCGGAACTCGCTCTTCTCGTGCTCGGCGCCGAAGGTGGCGGTCCAGCCCTTGCGGATGTCGAACACGCCCTGATACTCGTAGCGTTCGTTCTTGCCCTGGGCGTCGAAGGTCAGGGTGGTGACGGGTTGCTCGGGGTTGAAGTTCTGGCGGTCCGTGCGGGTGTAGCCATAACCGATCCGGTTGCTCAGACGGTTGTCGAACAGGCCGAAATTCAGGCCGGCGTAGGCGACCAGATCCTTGGTCTCGGAATACTCACGAGTGTCGCCGAAGGCGTAGGTCGGCGCCGGGAAGCCGTCGATGTCGACGCGCCCGTCGGAATAGACCGAGCGCAGGTCCAGCGAGGCGTTCTCGGTCAGCTTCAGGTTCAGGCTGCCGCTGACGCCGGTGTTCTCGTAGCCGTCCTTCTCGGTCCCGCGCGCATAGGTCGAGAAGCCGTCGGTGGTGAAGTGCGAGGCGGCCAGACGCCAGACGGCGCGTTCGCCCGCGCCGCCGACACCGCCGCGCAGATACTGGGTTCCGCGTTCGCCGACCTCGGCGTCCAGCGAGGCTTCCAGCGGGCGCTTGGGCCGGGCTGTCTGGATATTGATCACGCCGCCGATGGCCTGGCTGCCCCACAGGGTGGACTGGGCGCCGCGCAGCACCTCGATCCGGGCGATGTCGCCGACCAGCAGATTGCCGGGGTTGTAGCCGGATCCGGTCGCCGACGGGTCGTTCAGCTTGACGCCGTCGATGACATAGACGGTCTGGTCCGCCTCGGCGCCGCGAATGCGCAGCGAGGTGGTCGTCCCGATCCCGCCGTTGCTCGACAGGCTGACGCCCGGCGTGCGGACCAGCAGGTCGGCGACGGCGATGGTCTGGCTGGACTGGATGTCGGCCGTCGTCAGGACGGTGACCGACTGGCCGACGCGGTCGGCGGCCTGGGCCGACCGGTTGGCGGTGACGATCACGTCGCCCAGCAGGGCGGGATCGGTCTGATCGACGGGCGTCGCCGTCTCGGCGAGAGCGCCGGTGGCGGTCAGCAGCAGCGCAGCCGTGGCGGCGCTCAGATAAAGTTCGGGTCTCATGGCGGGTCCTATCCCTGGCTCGACAAAGGACCGGCCGCACGACGTCGCAAAGGGACATGGACGCGCCCCGTCGCGACCGCGCGCGAACGCGGCCCAACAGACGTCGTCATTCGGGATACTCCCCGTTCCGCCCGGCACACCACGTCCGCGCGAAGGACGACCACGACGGGCAGGTCTCCTGGCTCGCGGGTCGACGCCGGTGCGGGCCGCCTTCCCAGGTTCTTCGACTTCCGTCGTCGAGACCCAGTGGCTAGTGGTCCGCGGGCTCGCCGCTTACAGTTGCGTGGGCAGCCCAGGTCTTGCACCTGAGTTCCCTATTAATCCCCATTGCTGGGGAACCTGTCGCGACGCGGCCAATAAGTCATAGCGTGGCTGCAGGCAATGGAGCGTGTTTTCAATGGCCACCCTGGTTCTCGGCGGCGCCCGTTCGGGCAAGACGGCCCATGCCCTGGCGCGGGCCGAGGCCCTGGCGGCGAAGGGCGATCTGCGCTTGGTCATGATCGCCACCGCGCAGGCCTTCGACGACGAGATGCGCGACCGGATCGCGCATCACCGGGCGGAGCGTCACCCGGGGTGGACCACCGTCGAGGCGCCGCATGATCTGATCCAGGCCATCGGCGCCCTGGAGCCGGGCGACGTCGCCGTGGTCGATTGCCTGACCCTGTGGCTGAGCAACGCCATGGCGGCGGATCTGGACATCGCAGCCGAGACACAGGCTCTGTGCGCCGCCGTCGTCGCCTGCCCCGCCCGATTGTTTCTTGTGTCCAACGAGGTGGGCTGGGGCATCGTGCCCGACAACCGACTGGCGCGCGAGTTCCGCGACCATGCCGGACGGCTTCACCAGCGCCTGGCCGGCTTGGTCGCCGAGGTCGTCCTCGTCGTCGCCGGCCTGAGCCTCCCGCTGAAATCCGCCGCCGGCGTCGAGCCTGGCGATGATTGAGGCGCGCCTTGGCCATATTGGAGGACGCCTTCGGATGCTTGTAGAGCATCAGTACTCGACGGTGACGCCGTCATCGGCCAAGGTCGCCGAACCCTCTTCAGATGGAGTGTTCAGATGCGCCGAGTGATCGCTTTCGTGGGCCTGAGCCTGTTGTCGGCCTGCGCGACCGCGCCGTCCCGTGAACCGGCCTTCGTCTACCCCGAAGGTCTGAAGATCATGGGCGAGGGCTATCCCTATCCGGGCGGCCCCTGCAGGCTGCTGGGCGAAACCTTCGCCACATCCGAACTTCTGGATGACAGCGCCGACCTGCTGGGCTGTCCCGCAGACGCCATGCAGGATCCGCGCGTCTCGTCGATCGGGCGTGTGGTCGGCCAGTACGAGGGCGTCACCCTCATTTCCGTACCCCGATCAGCGATCAACTGATCTCGCCCATCAGCCGCCGGGCCTGAGCCAGGACCTGTCCAGCGCCCCCTTTGACAGGGCGTAGAGGCCGAGCGTCTGCACCATGTTTCATGACGCGCGCCTGACCTGTCGCGACGCGGCGGACTTTGTCTCGGACAAGGTAGGTCCCGCGACGCCTTGAGCGCGGACCGATTTTTCCGGCGCCGGACGGTCGCCGTCGCGCGCCCCTCCCCAGGCCCCATAGCCTGATCGACGAATCCGCCCATGGCCCGGCCCTATCGTGGCCTGAGCCGCCGCGCGCTCGCGGCTCGCAAACGCCATATATGGAAACCGTGAGTTTACATCGTTTCCATATCGACGGACCTGAAAGCGCGGCACCATCTGCTTACCGACACGCCGCGCCGCGGCAGACAGAAAGGCCGCCCCATGACCGTCACCGCCACCCCGACCGCCGGAAAAGGCTTGCTGAGCCCGACCGACCACACGCTGCTCCTGGTCGATCACCAGTCGCAGATGACGTTCGCCACCGCCTCGATCGACATCGCGATCCTGCGCAACAACACCGCCCTGATCTCGGCCGCCGCACGTGACTTCCAGGTTCCCGCCATCCTGACCACGGTCGCCGAGAAGTCGTTCTCCGGGCCACTGTTCAGCGAGATCAAGGCCGCCTTCCCCGATGAGCCGGTCTATGACCGGACCACGATGAACGCCTGGGAAGACGCCCAGGTGACCGACGCGGTCAATCGCTCGGGCCGGTCGCGCATCGTCATCGCCGGCCTGTGGACCTCGGTCTGCATTGTGGGCCCCACGCTTTCCGCGCTCGACCAGGGCTTTGAGGTCTTCGTCATCACCGACGCCTCCGGCGACGTCTCTGTCGAGGCGCACGAGCGCGCCGTTCAGCGCATGATCCAGGCGGGCGCCCAACCCATCACCTCGCTGCAGTATCTGCTCGAGCTGCAACGCGACTGGGCGCGCGGCGAGACCTACGACACCACCACTGCAGCGGCGCTCCAGTTCGGCGGCGCCTATGGCGTCGGCCTGCAATACGCCCGCGCCATGCTGGGCGAACACGCCCGCGAAGGCTGAGCCCTATGCGGCCGGTCGAGAGACCGGCCGGCCCTCTTGCCGATGGAGACCGCTCGCAATGAAACCCCTGATCATCGCCTTGGCCGTCGGCCTGCTCGTCGGCGCCCTCTATGGTTTGCTGAATGTTCGCTCGCCGGCGCCGCCCTATGTCGCCCTGCTGGGGTTGCTGGGCATATTGCTCGGCGAACAGGGCGTGCAATCGGTTCGGCGCCACCTGAACCCGCCGGCCGTCGCGGTCGTCCCATCCAAGACGGAAGCGCCGCAATGACCCAGACCCGCCGCACCGCCATGACCGCCCTCGGCGCCCTGACCCTGAACGGAATGGGGCTCGCGCCCGCCGCCGCCTTCACCCGGAGCCCTTCGATGACCCCCGACGCGAGCCAAGCCCCCGACCTGATCCTGCACGGCGGCCGCTTCACCACCCTGGACCGATCCAATCCGAACGCCGACGCGGTGGCGGTCAGGGACGGAGTCTTCTCGGCCGTCGGTTCGGCGCGCGAGATCATCCCCACCGCCGGGCCTCAGACCAAGATCATCGACCTGGGCGGCCGTCGCGTGGTGCCGGGCCTGATCGACAGCCACACCCACGTCATCCGCGGCGGCCTGAACTACAATATGGAGCTGCGCTGGGACGGCGTGCCCAGCCTGGCCGACGCCATGGCCATGCTGCGCAAACAGGCCGAAAACACCCCGCCGCCCCAGTGGGTGCGCGTGGTCGGCGGCTTCACCCGCCACCAGTTCGTCGAGAAACGCCTGCCGACCCTGGACGAGATCAACGCCGCCGCGCCCGAGACGCCGGTCTTCATCCTGCATCTCTACGACCGCGCCCTGCTGAACCGCGCCGCCCTGCGCGCCGTCGGCTACACCAAGGACACGCCGAACCCGCCGGGCGGCGAGATCCAGCGCGACGCCTCGGGCGAGCCGACCGGCATGCTGATCGCCCAGCCCAACGCCACCATCCTGTATTCGACCCTGGCCAAGGGTCCGAAACTGCCCGAGGAGTATCAGCTCAACTCGACCCGCCATTTCATGCGCGAGCTGAACCGGCTGGGCGTGACCAGCGTCATCGACGCCGGCGGCGGCTTCCAGAACTATCCTGACGACTACGAGATCATCGAAAAGCTGCACGAGGACGGCCAGCTGACCGTGCGTCTGGCCTACAACCTCTTCACCCAGAAGCCGAAGGAAGAGCTGAACGACTTCAAGACCTGGGGAACCAAGGTCCGGCCGGGCCAGGGCGACGACTATTACCGCCACAACGGCGCCGGCGAGATGCTGGTCTATTCGGCCGCCGATTTCGAGGACTTCCGCCAGCCGCGTCCCGACATGCCCGCCAACATGGAGACCGACCTGGAGCCGGTCGTGCGCCAGCTGGTCGAGCAGCGCTGGCCCTGGCGGATGCACGCCACCTACAACGAGACCATCGACCGCGCCCTGGACGTGTTCGAGAAGGTCAATCAGGACATTCCCTTCGACGGCCTGCACTGGTTCTTCGACCACGCCGAGACCGTCAGCCAGAAGAACATCGACCGGATCGCGGCCCTGGGCGGCGGCATCGCCGTGCAGCACCGGATGATGTACCAGGCCGAGGACTTCGCCGAACGCTACGGCGTCGAGGCCATGGCCGACACCCCGCCGATCTCGAAGATGCTGGCGGCCGGCGTGCCGGTCGGGGCGGGCACCGACGCGACCCGCGTCGCCTCCTACAATCCCTGGGTCTCGCTGAGCTGGCTGGTCACGGGCCGCAGCCTGGGCGGCCTGCGCATGTACCCCGCCGCCCAGCGTCAGGACCGCGAGACGGCCCTGCGCCTGTGGACCGAGGCCAACACCTGGTTCTCCAACGAGGAGGGCAAGAAGGGCGTCATCGCCGAGGGGCGGCTGGCCGATCTGGTCGTGCTGGACCGCGACTATTTCTCGGTCGCCGAGGATCAGATCGTCCATATCGAGAGCGACCTGACCCTGCTGGGCGGCAAGGTGGTCTGGGGATCCGGCGACTTCGCCCGCGAGGCCCCGCCGATCCCGCCGCCGACGCCCGACTGGTCGCCGGTCCGCACCTTCGGCGGCTATCATTCGACCAAGGCCCCAGGCGGAAGTGCAGAACGCACCGGTTTCTTCGCCAGCATCGCCGCCAGCTGCGGCTGCTCCACCGCCTGCGGCGTCCACGGCCACGACCATGCGGCGACCGCCCGGCTTCAGGCGCCGGCGGCCGACGCCAAATCCTTCTGGGGCGCCCTGGGCTGCGCCTGCTGGGCGGTGTGATGATGAACGCGACCTCTTCTCCCCGCCCCATCGCCGCCGTGCTCGACGCCCCCGGCGTCGCCCTGATCGGCCGCATCCTGCTGACCTCGCCCTTCTGGATCAGCGGCGTGCTGAAACTGTTCGACTTCCCCTCGGCGGTCGGCGAGGCCGCCCATTTCGGTCTGCAGCCCGCCGCCCTGGTTGCGGTCGTGATCATCCTGCTGCAGATCGGCGGATCGCTGGCCGTCGTCCTGGGCCGCTGGACCTGGCTGGGCGCCGGCGCCCTGGGCGTCTTCACCGCCCTGGCCAATCTGGTCGGTCACGCCTTCTGGACCCTGGCCGACCCGATGGCCCGCTTCCACGACATGAACGCCTTCACCGCCAATCTGGGCCTGATCGGCGGGCTGATCCTGGCCGCCATACTTGCCGAAAGCCGCCGCCGATGACCGCCCCAGCCTCCACGCCCCCGCGCGCGCCCCTGGCGACGCCTCTGTTCCGCGCCCTGTGGATCGCCACCATCGTCTCCAACATCGGCACCTGGATGAACGACGTCGGTTCGTCCTGGCTGATGACCTCCCTGTCGCCCAGCCCCCTGTGGGTGGCCATGGTCCAGGCGGCGACCACCCTGCCGATGTTCCTGTTCGCCCTGCCCGGCGGGGCGCTGGCCGACGTGGTCGACCGGCGCAAGCTGCTGATCGTCTCCCAGCTGCTGATCCTGATCGGCGCGGCGGCCCTGGCCTCCTCCACCCATCTGGGCCTGACCACGCCCCTGGTCCTGCTGGCCCTGACCGCCGTCATGGGTCTGGGCGCGGCGCTCAGCGCCCCGGCCTTCCAGGCCATCGTGCCCGAACTGGTCGAGAAGCCGGCCCTGGCCGACGCGGTCGCCCTGAACAGTCTGGGCGTCAATATCGCCCGCGCCATCGGCCCGGCCCTGGGCGGAGTGATCGTGGCCATGGCCGGACCGACGGCGGTCTATACGTTGAACGCCGTCTCCATCCTGGCGGTGCTGGGCGTCCTGTTCGCCTGGAAGCGCCAGCCGCGCGTCGCCGCCCTGCCGCCCGAACATTTCCTGGGCGCCCTGCGCGCCGGCTACCGCTACGCCCGCCACGCCCCGGCGCTGCAGCTGGTCCTGCTGCGCTCCATCGCCTTCTTCCTGTTCTCCAGCGCCCTGTGGGCCCTGCTGCCCCTGGTCGGTCGGCGCGAACTGGGGCTGGACGCCGCCGGCTACGGCGCCCTGCTCGGCGCCATGGGCTTCGGCGCCGTCGTCGGCGCCGTGGTCCTGTCGAAACTGCGCAAGATCGTCAGCGCCAACCGCCTGTCCGTAGCGGCGTCATTGGGCTTCGCCGCCGCCACCCTGGCCCTGGCCCATGCGGCGAACGCCTGGATCGCCGGCGCCGTGATGGTGGTCGCCGGACTGGCCTGGATCACCATGCTGTCGGCCCTGAACGTCGCCGCCCAGATGGCCGTGCCCGCCTGGGTCAAGGCCCGCGCCCTGGCCGTCTATCTGCTGGTCTTCCAGGGGGCCATGACGGTCGGCAGCCTCGTCTGGGGCGGGTTGGCCAGCCGGACCGACATCGCCACGGCCCTGACGGTCGCCGCCGTCGCCCTGGTCCTGGCCACAGGCATCGCCCTGCGGTTCCGCCTGCCCGCCGCCAATGCTGTGGACCTGACGCCCTCGGGCCACTGGGCCGAACCGACGGTGACCGGCGAACACGCCGCCGATCGCGGCCCGGTCATGATCTTGGTCGAATATCGGATCGATCCGGCCCAAGTCCCGGCCTTCGTCAAGGCCATCCAGCCCTTCAAGGCCGTGCGCAAGCGCGACGGCGCCCTGACCTGGAACGTCTTCGAGGACGCGGAACAGCCGGGTCTGGTGATCGAAAGCTTCGTCGTCCCCAGCTGGCTGGAGCATCTGCGCCAGCACGAAAGGGTCACCCACGACGACCGCCTGACCCAGGAGCAGATCCGCCGCTTCCACATCGGCGACCGGCCGCCCCTGGTCCGGCACCTGATCGCCCCCGCGAACTGAGCCTCAGGCCGCCATCCGGCGCGTGCGGCGCCACTGGAACGGGGTGACGTCCAGATGGCGGCGGAACAGGCGGGTCAGGTGCGCCTGATCCGCCAGCCCGCAGGCGTCGGCGATCTGGCACAGGCTCTCGTTGGTCTCCAGCATCATGGCTTGGGCCTTCTCCAGCCGACGACGCATGACATAGGCGTGGGGCGTCTCCCCGGTCGTGACCTTGAAGGCGCGGCAGAAATGGCTGGGGCTCAGCCGGGCGCGCCGGGCCAGATCCTCGACCTGGATCCGGTCGTCCAGATTGACCCGGACGAACTCGGCCACCTGTTTCATCTGCCAGGGCGCCAGCCCGCCGCGCGCCGGCTCGACCGCGGGCTCGATGCGACGATCCAGTCCCTCGCCCGACCAGACCGGCAGGCCGCGCAGCAATTGCTGCAGCTGTTCCAGCCCGCGCCGGGCGGCGGCGGCGTTGCGGTCCAGCGCCTCGTCCACCTCGGCCAGGAGGCGCAAGGCCGTCGGCCCCAGATCCTCCAGGCTCGACGTGGTGTTCGAATGGAAGGTTGCGATCGTGTCGGTCATGTCCGCCTCCAGGCTCTTGTCCTGCCGCCAGACTGACGGTTGCGCCGGACGCCCGCCATCACGCCATGGGACGGTCGACTAGGGACTTGGTCCAGCCGACCTAACCTTAGGTATGGGGTGGCGTTGGCGCGGGTTTGGTTCAATCCTGACAGGCCGGGTCCGGCGATGCTGCCGGCCGCGCCTTCAGGAGGATCGCCATGTCATCCGCCGACCCCATGATCACCGACGACCCCTACGCCCGTTCGGCCCAGGTCTATCCCCGGCTGGGCGACGAGATGCTGGGCCGGATCCGCAACTACGGCGAGGAAGAAGCGGCCGCCGCCGGACAGATCCTGTTCCGCCGGGGCGACCGTCGCGCCGACTTCTTCGTCGTGGTCGAGGGCGAGGTCGCCATCCTGCGCCAGGACGACGCCGGCGCCGACGAGACCCTGGTCGTCCACCAGGCGGGCCAGTTCACCGGCGAGCTGGATCAGGTGTCCGAACGCGCCCTGCTGGTCGAGGCGCGAGCCGTGCGCGACGGCCGGGTGATCCGCGTCCATCACAACGACCTGTCGCGCCTGATGTCGTCCGAACCGGACATAGGCGAACTGATCATGCGCGCCTTCATCCTGCGGCGGATGGGCTTCCTCTATCACGGCCAGGCGGGGGTGGTGCTGATCGGCGACCCCAACGACGGCGACGTCCAGCGGCTGCAGCGGTTCATCGTCCGCAACTCCTATCCGCTGCGCACCGTCGATCCGGCTGCGGATCCGGCTGCGGCGGATCTGATGCGGGTGTTCGGCGTGACGGCCGAGGCCCTGCCGGCCGTGATCGCCCCGGACCGGACCGTCCTGTCCAATCCGCCCCTGCCGCTGCTGGCCGACCGGCTGGGCCTGACCGAACCCTTTGATCCCGACCAGGTCTGGGACCTGGTCGTGGTCGGCGCCGGACCCGCCGGTCTGGCGGCCGCCACCTATGGCGCCTCGGAAGGCCTGTCGACGGCGGTGATCGAGGTCCTGGCCCCCGGCGGCCAAGCCGGCACCAGCTCCAAGATCGAAAATTATCTGGGCTTTCCCACCGGCATCTCGGGTCAGGCCCTGGCCGGTCGCGCCCTGGTCCAGGCCCAGAAGTTCGGCACGCGGATGGCCGTGTCCCGCGCCGCCGTCGCCCTGGACTGCGCCGCCCATCCGTTCGCCGTCCGGCTGGAGGACGATCAGGTCGTCCGCGCCCGCGCCGTGGTGGTCGCCACCGGCGCTCGCTATCGCAAGCTGGACGTGCCCGACTACGACCGGTTCGAAGGCCACGGCATCCACTACGCCGCCACCGCCATGGAGGCCAAACTGTGCAGCGGCCTGGACGTTGTCGTGGTCGGCGGCGGCAATTCGGCGGGCCAGGCGGCCATGTACCTGTCCCGCCACGTCGGCCACGTCCACATGCTGGTGCGGGGCGAGGGTCTGGCGGCGACCATGTCCGACTATCTGGTCCAGCGCATCCACCGTTCGCCGCGCATCACCCTGTATCCGCACAGCGAGGTGACGGGGCTGGAGGGCGAGCGCCTGTTGTCCGGCGTGACCTGGACCGAGCGCCGCACGGGCAAGACCACCCATGTCCCCGCCCACGCCCTGTTCGTCATGATCGGCGCCCGACCAAACACAGACTGGGTCGAGGACTGCCTGCCGCTGGACGAGGCCGGCTTCGTCCTGACCGCCATGCCGGCCGAAGACACGCCCGGCGCCTCGCCCTATCAGACCAAGCGGCCGGGCATCTACGCCGTCGGGGACGTGCGCGCGGGTTCGGTCAAACGGGTGGCGGCGGGGGTGGGCGAAGGCTCGGTCGTGGTCCAGGCCATCCACGCCTGGCTGGCGACGCTGGGGCGAGATTAGATTCAGAAGAAGCGCGGGATCGGCCCCGGATGCGGGGTCGGACCGCCGACATCCACCTCGACCTCGTCGACATAGCACCAGCCCCAACCTTCGGGCGGGTCATAACCCTCGATGATCGGATGGGCGGTGGCGCGGAAATGCGCCCGCGCGTGCCGGTTCGGCGAGTCGTCGCAACAGCCGACATGGCCGCACGCCCGGCACAGGCGCAGATGCACCCACCAGCTGCCGGTCTTCAGACATTCCTCGCATCCGGCCGAACCGGGCATGACCCGCTTGATGGTCTTCAGGTGCGAACAGCGCATGATCGGCCTCTCGTCAGGGGTTCAACGCACGCTCCAGGCAGCGTGAAAGATCATCGGCGGAACAGGGTTTTTCAAGATAACCGCCGGCCCCCGCCTCCATCGCCCGCGACCGTGTCGCCGCGTCGGGAAAGGCGGTCATGAAGATGACCGGCAATTCGGGTCGCGCCAACCCGATCTCGCGCTGCAGCGCCAGGCCGTTCATCCCCGGCATCTGCATGTCGGAGATGACGCAGTCCACGCCCGTCATCGGCGCGGCCAGAAAGGCCTCGGCCGAAGCGAAGGCCTGGGCCTGCAACCCCATCGACCGCAACAGGCGGGTCAGGCTGGCGCGGACCATGCCGTCGTCGTCGACGACCGCGATCATGGGAGGCGATTGCATACTGGGCTTTCCGCCCCTCCGATCATTGGAGGGGCAATGGGGATCAGGCGTTGCCGCGACGACCGGTCTCGAACAGGAACCAGACGCGCCGTTCGGTCTCGTCGATCCAGTTCTCCAGCAGGCTGGCGGTGGCGATGTCGCCCTGTTCGTCACAGACGACATGGGCCGCGCGCATCCGCTGGACCAGGTCGGCGTTGTCGTCACGCAACTCGGCCAGCATATCCAACGGATCGACGTAGGGCGCATCATTGTCGAGCACCCTCTGCATCAGGGCGATCTGGCCGATCGACCTCAAGGTCGTGCCGCCCAGCTTGCGAACCCGTTCGGCGATCGGATCGGTCATGGCGATGATCTGGTCGCCCTGATCGTCCAGCATCAGGTGGTAGTCGCGGAAGTGCGGCCCCGACATATGCCAGTGAAAATTCTTGGTCTTCAGATACAGGGCGAAAACGTCGGCCAGCAGCCCGTTCAGGGCGCCGCTGATGTCCAGCACCGCCTCCTTGCTGAGACCGGTCGGGGTGTGCAGCGGGGCGAGGCGGCGGGTTTCGAGAGCTTGGCGGTCCATGACGGGTCCTTCCGGGGCTTTTCCGTTGTCCTGACGCTAGGCGCGCGGCCCGCGCCGCTCTTGCATGGGCGGGGTGGAATTTGGACCTCTGCGCGGGTTTCTCGCCATTGCATCCCGGGCGGCGTTGCCGTGCCGCAAACTCCTGCCTAGCCTGCCCATACCAAGGGATAGGGAGACGACGACCGGTGATCGTGACGGAACAGGACCACGACCGGACGTCGCAACGCGCGGCCCTGCGTCGGTTGCGGATCGTCGGCGCCACGGCCCTGATCGTCGGCATCTTCCTGCTGGACACCTTCACCCCGCTGATCAGCGCGGTCGCCGTCTTCTATGTCGTGCCCCTGCTGATGCTCGGTGACGTGCTGACGTCGCGGGGACTGCGGCTGCTGCTGGGCGGCCTGCTGATCATGACCACCTTCAGCCTGCTGTTCGATCACGGCCCCGCGCCCGAGTTCGCCACCCTGCTGCGCTACTGCGTCAGCGTCGCCGCCGTCAGCATCACCGGCTTCCTGGTCATCAAGGCGATGCGCGACCGCCAGGCCCTGCAGGATCAGGCCGCCCTGCTGGAGGTGACCCACGACGCCATCTTCACCCGCGGCCTCGAAGGCGCGATCCTGTACTGGAATTCCGGAGCGGAACATCTCTACGGCTGGACCCGGCGCGAGGCGGCGGGCCAGGCTCCCCACAGCCTTCTCCAGACCGAATTCCCTGAGCCGCTGGAGACGATCAACGCAAAACTGCGCGCGCACGGTCTGTGGGAAGGGGAGCTGGTCCATCGCCGCAAGGACGGCAGCCGCCTGGTCGTTCTCAGCCGCTGGAGCCTGACCGCCTCCCGCGCCGGCCGGCCCGCCGTGGTTCTGGAGACCAATACGGACATCACCGCCAGCAAGGACGTCGAGATCGCCCTGCGCGCCAGCGAGATCCGTTACCGCAACATCTTCAACACCCTGGCGGTCGGCATCTGGGAGCACGACTTCCGACCGCTGCGCGCGGCCCTGACCGAGCTGAAGGCGCGCGACATAGGCGACCTGCGCGACTGGCTGAACCGCAACCCGGACTTCGTCGCCCAGGCCCGGACCCTGATCCCGATCACCGACGTCAACGAGACGGCGCTGAAGCTGATGGACGTGGACAGCAAGGCCGCCTTCTTCAACAGCCTGGACGAACTGCTGCCGGCGCGCGAAGGCACCTTCGTCGACTTCCTGGTCGCCTTCGACGAGCGGCGTCCCTACTACCAGGCCGAGACCGAGGTGCGGAACCGGCGCGGCGACCTGATCCCCATCATCGTCGCCATCACCCTGCCCGTCCCCGACGGCGACGACGGTCGGGTCCAGGCCGTGGTGCTGAACATCGCCGAACGCCGCCGCCTGCAACGGGCCTTCGACCACGCCAAGGCCGAAGCCGAACAGGCCCTGCGCGCCGCCGCCATGGGCGAGATGTCGGCCTCCATAGCCCATGAGGTGAACCAGCCCCTCGCCGCCATCATGACCTCGTCCGAGGCGGCCCTGCGCTGGATGAACCGCGAACCGCCCGACCTGGCCGAAACGCGCGAGGCCCTGGCGGACGTGCTCGACGCCACTCGCCACGCCACCGGCGTCGTCAAACGGGTCCGCAAACTGGTCAGCCGCGCCCGCCCCGAGACCGAGCGGATCGCCGTCGATCAGTTGGCCGGCGATGCGCTGCGTCTGGTCGCCCACGATCTCGAACGGTCCGGCGTCGTCCTGCGCGCCGATCTCGCCGCGCCCGAGGCCCATGTCCGCGCGGACCGGGTGCTGCTGCAGCAGGTGCTGGTCAATCTGGTGACCAACGCCGCCCAGGCCATGACCGCCGCCGCAACCGTCAGCCCCAGGATCGAGGTGCGCACAGGCCTGTCCGACGGACGCGTCACCGTCGACATCATCGACAACGGCCCGGGCTTCGACGCCGACAGCGCCAAACGCGCCTTCGAACCCTTCTTCACGACCAAGTCCGAAGGCATGGGCCTGGGCCTGGCCATCTGCCGCTCGACCATAGAGGCCCATGACGGCGCCATCGCCATCGTCTCGGAACCCGGCGCGGGCGCGCGGCTGTCGATCGTGCTGCCGCTGCTCGAAGCGGCGCCGGCCGCCGTCGTCTAGGCCTGCGGCTCCAGCGCCTGCGACAGCCGCACCAGATCGGCGACCGTATGGACCGCCAGCTTGCGCATCAGGCTGGACCTGTGAAGCTTGACCGTGACCTCGCTCAGCCCCAGTTCGGCCGCCGCCTGCTTGTTCATCAGTCCACTGACGACCAGGCCCATCACCTGACGTTCGCGCGGGGTCAGCTGGGCGTAGCGCGCCTCGGCTCCGGCCCGTTCGTCGGCCCTGGCGCGGGTCTGGCGGTCCTGTTCCAGCGCCTCGTTGACGGCGTCGATCAGATCCTGGTCGCGGAAGGGTTTGGTCAGGAAGTCGACCGCCCCGGCCTTCATCGCCCGGACCGACATGGGCACGTCGCCGTGGCCCGTGATCAGGATGACCGGCGTGGTCGAACCCTGGGCCGTCAGGGCCTTCTGGAAGTCCAGGCCGCTGACGCCCGGCATCCGCACATCGGTGACGATGCAACTGACCGTCTCGGGCGGCTCATCCGCCAGAAAGGCCGTCGCCGACTCGTGCAGCCGGACAGCCAGACCGATGGAGCGGAACAGGGAATCAAGGGCGCGGCGCACCATCGGATCGTCGTCGATCACGATCACCACCGGGGTTGCTGTCTCCGTCGCCGTCACACGCGCCTCCCTGCCGTCGCGCACCTGACTAGGACAGGCGTGCGGGCTCTGGCAATCGCCGTCGGATCAGAAGGCTGCGGCCCTGCAGGATTGTGGCGACCGCCGCCGCCGCGACGCCCAGGGCCACCACCCCGGTCCAGCCCGCCCGCCCCCAGGCCAGGGTCGCCAGGGCCGATCCCGCCGCGCCGCCCAGGAACATCGCCCCCATGAACAGGGTGTTCAGCCGCCCCCGCGCCTCGGGCCGCAGGGCGTAGACGACGTGCTGGTTCGAGACCAGGGCGCTCTGGACCGCGAAGTCCAGCACGACCACCCCGACCACCAGACCGGCGATCGAGGTCCAGACGCCGAACAGAATCCACGAAATCAGGGTCAGCGCGGCCCCCAGGGCGATCACGGCGTGCGGTCCACGCCGGTCCGCCACCCGTCCGGCGATCGGCGCCGCGACGATCCCTATGGCCCCCACCACGCCGAACAGGCCCGCCACGTCGGCCCCCAGGCCGAAGCGCGGCTCCTGCAGCCGCAGGGCCAGTATGGTCCAGAAGGCGGCGAAGGCGCCGAACAGCAGGGCCTGGGTCGCCGCCGCCAGCCTCAAGGCCGGAAACTCCCGCCACAGATCGACCAGGCTCCGCATCAGGGCCGGATAGGTCAGCGGACTGTCCGGCCGGCTGGTCGGCAGCATGAGCCACATCAGCCCGCCCGCCGCCAGGGCTAGGGGCGCGCCCAGCCAGAACATCTCGCGCCAGCCCGCGTGCTCGCCGACGAACCCGGCCAGGGTCCGGCTCAGCAGAATGCCGCACAGGACGCCGGACATCACCGTCCCGACCACGGCGCCGCGCTTCTCCGGCGCCGCAAGATGGGCCGCCAAAGGCACGATCTGCTGCGCCACCGTCGCCGTCACCCCGACCACCAGCGAGGCCGCGATCACCAGGCCCGCCCCCGGCGCCACCGCCGTCGCCGCCAGGGCCAGGGCCAGGACCGCGAACTGGATCACGATCAGCCGCCGACGCTCGACCAGATCGCCCAGAGGCAACAGGAGGAACAGGCCCAGGGCGTACCCCAGCTGGGTCGCCGTCGGCACGAACCGCGTCGCCTCGCCGGGCAGATCCCGCTCCATCAACCCCAGCATCGGCTGGTTGTAATAGATGTTCGCCACCGCCGTCCCGGCCGCCAGGGCCATGGCGAAAATCAGGGAACGGCTCAGGGCCGGCTGAGGTCGCGCCGTCGTCGGGTTGGGGGTCATTGATCTGGTCATCCGTCGTTTCCAACCGATTGTCGGGCTTGGAGAAGCGGCCTGTCTTGCCTCTCCCTGCTCCAATCGCCGAGCGCCTCCGCCAGGCGCGGCATCCGACGGGCGAATCGGATCTAGGCGGACGCCATCCAGTCGCCCGGGCGCCAGCCGCTCAGAAACGCCTCGACCGCGACACGGACGGGACCGCTGATCGCGCGCCGCCCCGTTTCCATTTCGCGGACCCGCGCCGCCGCTTTCTCGGGCGTGCCCGCGAGACGCAGCGCGCGCGCCATCTGACCTTCATCCCAGCCCAGAATCGTCCTCGCGGCTCTGAGTTCGTCGGACGGCGCCGCCATCTTGTCTTCTCCGTGGGGGCCGGCGCATCGCGCAGGCGCAAATAGAAACGGCGACCCTCGAAGGGCCGCCCCCGGCCGGACGCGCCGGCGTGTGATTCCGGTCATGAGGCGGCGCCGCTCGACGCCGCACCCGTTGACTGGGGTCAGGCCCATAGCGTAGTTTAACGCTAAATTATAGCGATAAACCGTCGCTGCCCTGGGGAGGGGACCTTAATGATGAAGACTCCGAAGCGCGCCTCTCGGCGCTCGATGTACGCCTCCGGATTCGGAAGCCTGGCCTCCGCCGTCTGCCTCTCGGCCGCGCCTTTCGACCAGGCGGAAGCCCAGACCCTTCCCGACACCGCCTCCCCCACCACGTCCGCGTCGACAGACACCGCCGCCGCCGATGGAGCGCCCCCCCGCGCCGCAGCAACGGCGCGCGCCCTGCCCCCGGCCCAGCACAAGGGCGGCCGCGCCGGCGGATTCCAGAACATCCGCTCGAATGACAGTTTTCCACGCCCCGCAGCCGCCGACGCCCCCTGGCAGGAGCGCGCCAAACATGTCGCGCTGACGGGCGACGGCCGGATCTGGGTCACATTTTCCGGCGAAGAGCGAATGCTGATGCAGGCCTTCGACCGCCCGTCGATCGGCGTCGCCCCGACCAACAGCGTCCTGTCCTACCAGTTCCGCCACCAATATGGCGCGGATCTGCACCTCGGCGAAAACCTGCGTGTCTTCGGTCAGATCGTCAGCGGCCAGGTGACCGGCGACAACTACAAGTCCCCGATCTTCGGCCGCCAGCAGAATGCGGCGGAGCTCGGACAGGCCTTCGTCGAATACAGCCATGCCGTCGAGGGTGGACGCGCCGGTGTGATCGTGGGCCGTCAGCAGACCCACCTCGGCTCAGGTCCGCTCGTCTCCGCCCAGGCGATCCACAACATCCAGCGCAATTTCGACGGGGTGCGGGCCTATTACGCCGCCAAGACCTTCCGGTTCGACGCCTTCGCCTATCGCCCCCTGATCCACGAACGCGGCGCCTTCGACGACACGACCGACGACACCACGGCGATCTGGGGCGCCTATGCCGCCTTCGCCCTGCCGCGCACCACCGACACCGCTCTCAACTTCGACGCCTATTATGTCGGCTATCGCGACGAGGAGAGCCCACTTCTCCGCACGACGAGCATTGCAGACAGCAACTTCTTCGGGGTGCGGCTGCATGGGCAGGCCTATGGCGCACAGATCGACACCAACTGGATTCTGCAGACCGGAGACGTCGGTCCGCGCGAGATCGAAGCCTGGTCCATGATCAGCAGCCTGCGCTACGTCGTGCCCGACGCGCCGCGGAACCTGACCCTGAGTCTCGTCTCCGACGTGGCCTCCGGCGGATCGCGCGAAGGTGACGTCATCCGCACCTTCGACCCCCTGTACGGCGTCCAGCGTCACGCCAATTTCGCCAACTCCCTCGGCTTCACCAACTTTGTGGATGTGGGCGGCGGATTCAGCTTCGACCTGACCGAGAAGCTGGAAATAGGCGCGTCCCTGCGCGCCTTCTGGCGCTATTCGATCGAGGACGGCTACGCCCTCGGCTACTCGACCGCAGTCAACAATCGCAAGACCGACGCTCGGTTCATCGGCGTCATGCCGGGATTGAACGCCCGCTACGCGCTCGACAAACATGTGTCGCTGCAGGGCTCGATCAGCCCGCTTTTGACCTCGGACGGCTACAAGGCGGTCGGTCAGGACGACATGCAGTCGTACCAGATGGAACTGCTCTATATCTGGTGAGCAGGATCCGAGAGCGACGACGACCGATCAAGATCAGGCGTCAGCGCCCGCGTATCGCTCCAGACTGCGACGAACGGATTCTCGTCCTCGCTGACGAGCGTCGAACCCTGCCGGGCCGTTCCATGACCGCCGATGGTCAGGCGGGGAACCGCCGCCCTGCCCGTCGGGGGCGGAACGGCGGTTCGGCACGCGCCCGTCTTTACCGATCGCCGTCCGCCCGCGCCGCTGCGGGAGCCGGGGCCGGGGCGGCTGGAGAGGCCGCCGCCCGGTTAGGGAAATAGGCGCGGCCGGCGGCGTCAGCCTCATCCTTGGCCGGAGCGTCCGGGAACAGACCATTCATCCGGCCGGGCCGGTTGGGCGTGACATACCATTCGGCCGGGAAGTCGGCGGCGCGCGCGCCGTTTACGTCACGATCCACCAGACCCTCGCTGGTCCGTTCGGTGTAGGGGATGACGTGCTCGCCGCCCGTCGTGGCCAGCGAGGCGTGCAGGGCGTGACGCAGTTCGCGCTTGATCCCCACATAGGCCGGGTCATTGACGAGATTGTTCATCTCGTCCGGATCCTTGGACAGGTCGTACACTTCCTCGATGTCCCAGACGCCGTGATACTGGATGTATTTCACCCCGTTGCGGGTGATGGAGAAGGTCGTCGGCGTCTGGGGGAAGGTCCATTCCCAATAGTATTCATAGACGAAGTCGTCGGTCTGCCAGGCCTGGGCCGTGACCTCGCCTTCGACCAGCGGCAGGAAGCTCTTGCCCTCCATCTGGCTGGGCTCGGCGACGCCCGCGGCGTCCAGGAAGGTGGGCGCCAGATCCATGTTGCGCACCACGGCCGGATTGACCGTCCCGGCCGGAACATGGCCGGGCGCATAGACCACCATCGGCACGCGGACCGACGGCTGATAGGCGTTGCGCTTGTCGATCAGCCCGTGGTCGCCGAACATGAAGCCATTGTCGCTGTAGAAGACGATCATGGTGTTCTGCTCGAGCCCGTTGGCGCGCAGATACTGAAGGATGCGCCCCAGGCTGTCGTCGATGGGCGTCAGGGTGCGATAGATGTCGCGCACCTGCTCACGAAGATCGCGATCGGTGTGATAGGGGAAGTCGGCGCCGTGCCAGCTGTTGCGCTGGTTCTGGACCCAGACCGGCTTGCCGCGATTGTTCTCGGGCGTGTTCGCCATTGAGGCCGGCAGGGTGATCTCCAGATCGCTGTACTGATCCGCATAGCGCTCGGGCGGCTTGGCGTCCGAGTGGACGGCCTTGTGCGACAGATACAGGAAGAAGGGCTTGGTGGAATCGCGTCCGTGCTCCAGCCAGTCCATCGCATAGTCGGTCAGTTCGTCGGTGATATAGCCCTTCTGCTGGGTGGGTGCGCCGTCGACGTTCAGCATCTGACGCCGACCGGCCGCGACCTGTGCGGGCGGGATCGCATCGGTGGGGAAATAGGCGCCCTGCCCCTTGAAGCTGACCCAGCGATCAAAGCCCGGACGCGGCGTGTCGGTGTCATTGCCCATATGCCACTTGCCGAAGAAGCCGGTCTGATAGCCGGCCTGCTGCAGATAGCTGGGGAAGAAGACCAGCCCCTCCTCGGAGGAGTGATTATTGTCGATGACGCGGTGATTGCGCGGCGACTGGCCGGTCAGGATAGTTGCACGGCTGGGCGAGCACAGCGACGAGGTCACCACGGCGTTGGGGAAATAGGCGCCGTTCCGCGCCAGATAGTCGATGTTGGGCGTCTGCAGGCCGGGCGTCAGGAAGCCCATGGCGTCGAAACGAAGATCGTCGACCAGAACGAAGATCATGTTCATCGGCTGGGCCTGAGCCGCCGGCGCCGCGACAGGGGCGGCGACGGGGGCGGCGACAGGGCCGGCCGCCGAGGCGGTCTGGGCCAGCGCCGGTTGCGCCACAAGGCAGGAGGCCGCGAGCAGGAGGGCGCGCAGGCTTTTCAGGGTCGGTTTCATGCGCGAACGCTCCGTTTCGTCTTGAAGGTCAGGCTGCGCGAATGACGCAGCGGAATCCGATGTGGGTGGTGGCGGAATCGATCGGCTGCGGATGGCGCGCAGCCGGTCGGTAGCGACGGCAGTAGCTGTCGGCGCACAGATGAGACCCGCCCTTCAGGACGCGGCGGCCGATGCGATGCCCGGGGGCGGCCGGATCGTAGCTGGCGTCCTGTCGCGGACCTCGGGGATTGAGCGGCGCGCAGCACGGCGACTTGGCGGCGGGCGCCGCCGTGGCGGCGTACCAGTCGGCCGTCCACTCCCAGACATTGCCGATCATGTCGAACAGGCCGTAGCCGTTGGCGGGATAGGAGCGGACCGGCGCCGTGGTCTTCAGCCCCTCCGGCGCCTGGTTGTCGTGCGGGAAGGCGCCGTCCCAGTATTTGGCCAGGCGAACCCCGCCCGGCGCCAGTTCGTCGCCCCAGGCGTAGTCGGCCCCGTCAAGACCGCCGCGCGCCGCATATTCCCACTCGGCCTCGGTCGGCAGACTCTTGCCGGCCCAGACCGCATAGGCCTTGGCGTCGCCGAAGGCGACATGGACCACGGGGTGATCTTCCAGCCCCTCGATCGAACTGTCCGCCCCCTGGGGATGACGCCAGTCGGCGCCCAGCCTGAACGCCCACCACTGCAGGGCGTCGTTCAGAGGCGTCGGCCCGGCCGGCGGCGAAAAGACCAGGGATCCGGGCTGGGCCAGGGCCGGGTCCATACCCGGATAATCGGCCGGGTCAGGCGCGATCTCAGCCAGGGTGACATAGCCGGTGGCGGCGACGAAGGCGGCGAAGTCGCGATTGGAGACCGGCGTCTCGTCGATCCAGAAACCATCCACCTTCACCGGTCGAACCGGCGTTTCGTCGGCGTAGAAGGTGTCGTTGCCCATCAGGAAGCGACCGCCCTCGATCCGGCGCATGCCGGCGAAGCGATCGTGCGTCGGACGCCTTGGTTTCTGCCGGGACGACATGGCGAGGCTCCGCTAGCGGCCTGCGGCCGACGGCGCAGCGATCGGCGGGTCGGCGTATTGCCGCGCCTCGCGCCGCCACGGGGCCTTCGACGCGGTCCGCTTGCCCAGGTCGCGCGCCGACAGGTCGGACAGCCTTCGACGGTCGGGTCGTGCGGCTGCTCGCACGCCCAGATCTTGGCTCAGAAGCATCTGAATCACGGGAAACCCTCCAAGCCGATCTAAGGTCGGTTTATCGCTAAAATGCATGGCTGGTTTCACTTGTCAAACGAACCGCGTCATGTGCGACATTGACGCCCGCACCGCCAAGCCTCACGTCAGGCGTGCAAAACACCAGAGGCGGAACTTGGCGAGAGCGCAGAGGAAATCGACCCGGGCGGTCACCATGCAGGACGTCGCCGCCCAGGCCGGCGTTTCTGTGATGACCGTGTCCAACGTCCTGACCGGCAAGAAGCTGGTGGCCGATTCGACCCGCGCCTCGGTGATGCAGGCGATTGAATCACTTCACTATGTGCCGAACATCGCCGCGCGCAGTCTCGCCAGCGCTGCGCCCGAAAGGATCGGGGTCCACTTCCGCAACACCGAGAACGCCTTTCTCAGCGCCATGGTCATCGGCGCGGTCGACGCCACCTCGCAGATGGGCGCTCAGATGCTGGTCGGGCGCTGGGATCTGGAAGGCGACTCGTCGGCCATGAATGTCCTGCGCCAACTGGTGCGCAGCGGCGCCCAGGGCGTCCTGATCGCTCCGCCCTTCTGCGAGATGCTGACGGAGGAGGACCTGGCCGAGTTCGAGGGCGTGGCCCTGATCGGGCTTTCGGCCGGAGACGCCCTGCCCCGCCTGCCCAGCGTCCGGATCGACGACCAGCGCGCCGCCTTCGACATGACCCAACGCCTCATCGCCCTGGGGCATCGCCGCATCGGCTTCATCACGGGCGCGCCCCATCACCTCAGCAGCGGCACGCGACTGGCCGGGTACCGCCAGGCGCTGCAGGCGGCCGGATTGAACTTCAGCCCCGGCCTCGTCGCCGACGGCGACCTGACCTTCGATTCCGGCCTCGTCGCCATGGCGCGCCTGCTTGACGGCCCCCTGCGTCCGACCGCCGTCCTGGCCTCGAACGACGACATGGCGGCCGCCGCCATGGCCGTGGCCCAGCGCGCCGGCCTGCGGGCGCCCGACGACATTTCCGTAGCCGGTTTCGACGACAGCCCCCTGGCGGTCCGGGTCGAGCCCAAACTGACCTCCGTCCGCCAGCCCGTCTCCGCCATGGCGGACCAGGCGGTGCGATTGCTGATCGAGGCCGTCCGTCACCCCGAGGGCGCGCGGCCCGTCGCCGGACAGCCGGCCATCACCCATCTGGTCGAGCACCGGCTGATCGAGCGCGGCTCGACCGGCACGGCCCCCACGGTCTAGTTGACGCCCAATCCGTATCCATAGGGATACAGCGGAGCGGCGCTGTCGTCCGGCCGGGCCGGATCCTGCGCCTCGACCGCCGCCATGCTGGACGGCAGTTCGAACGGCAGACGCCCCTCGGCCTTCGCCTGCCCCGTCGCCACGTCCAGAACCGCAGCATCGCTGGCCCCGAAGGTCGCGATCAGCACATCGGCCTTGTCGCGGACATTGGTCAGGATCGCCGGTCTGTCCAGGTTGATGGCCACCACACTGCGCCTGGCGGCGCGCGCCTGTTTGATCGCCTCATAGTCGGCGTCGCCGTCGCGGAAATCGAGACGCCCCTCGTTCTGGCGCGATCCGAAGAAGTGGTGCGGATGCAGTCGATCGAACGGGGCGTTGACCCGCAGGATCGCCAGATCGGCCTCGGCCGGGTTGTCGACCACAGTCCAGCCGTGACGATGGGCGTCCTCGGGATCGACATTGTACAGCCACACGGTGCGGACGCCCTCGGCCGTCAGAGGCTTGCCGCCGTCTTCCAGGATCACCTGGGCCTTGCGTTGGGCCAGGTCGGCCTGGGCCTGTGCAGCCGGATCTCCGACCACCTGTTCCGCGGCCTCCGGGTTGACATAGGGATTGTCGAACAGACCCAGTTCGAACTTCAGCCGCATGATGTGGCGCACGGCCTCGTCCAGGCGCGCCGCCGGGACGTCCCCGGCCTGCACCGCCTGAAGCAGCATGGCGCCGTCGTTGACCCCGCCGAACTGATCGATGCCTGCAGCGACGCCCTTGGCGAACCGCTGCGGCTGGGTCAGCGTCTCAACGCCCCAGGGCATGCCGATGTCCTTGGCCTCTTGCGGATGGTCGGAGGTCGGCGCCGTGCAGGCGCTGTTACAGTCCTTGGTGATGGCCCAGTCGGACAACACCAGACCCTTGAATCCCTTATGGCCGCGCAGCAGATCGGTCAGAACCTGTTTGTTGAACCCAGCCGCGACCGGCTCCAGCGGCTTGCCATCCAGGCTGACGCCTTCAAGGATCGGATAGGTCGGCATCACGCCCGTGACCTGGGCCGCAAAGGCGCCGTCGAAGGCGGCCACATGCTGGGCGAAGCTGGCGTCATCCAGACGCGCGACCCGGCCATAGACATTGTGGCCGTCGAACCCTTCGGGCTCGGCGCCGTAGCCGACCCAGTGTTTTACGATGGTGGCGACACCGTCCTGGCGGACGCCGTCGACGCCGCCCTGAAAGCCCTCGACATAGGCGCCCGCCATCCGCGACACGGCGGCGGGATTGGAGCCGAAGGTCGCCGTTCCGCGCGGCCAGCGCGGCTCGCTGGCCAGGTCAGCCTGGGGCGACAGGGCCATGTGGATGCCCACGGCCCGGTATTCTCGGCGGGCGACATCGCCGAAACGCCGCACCAGATCCGCGTCGCCCGTCGCCGCCAGTCCCAGGGTCTCGGGCCATAGCGAGAAACCACCGCCGGCGGTGCTGGCGCCCAGGACAGCCTGGAAGTGGTTGCGCGGGTCGGTGCTGATCGTCACCGGCACGCCCAGCCGGGTCTTTTCGGCCAGGCGCTGGATCGCATTGTTCTGCTCGGCCAGCCGGCGAGGCGCGACCACCAGGCGGGTGATGAAGCTGTTGAGGTGACGCTCGCCGATCATGGTCTCGACCTGGGCCAGATCATAGATCGTGCCGCCGTGGCCCAGTTCGTCACCCGCCGGCAGGCTGCCGTGCATCATGGCGCCGACCTTCTCTTCCAGCGTCATCTGGGCCAGCAGATCGTCGACGCGGTCGTCGATCGACCGCGTCGCGTCCTCGTACACGTCCTTGCGGCCATTATGGTTCAGGTCGCGATACTCCGCCTGAGACAGGCCGCCTGCGCTCAAGGGCGCGCACCCCGTCAGGACGAGAAGGGCGGACAGACAGACTTGAAGCTTCATGTGTTTCTTCCCTCAGGTCGCGACCATCCGTCGCTTGTTAGTTTAGCGCTATAACCGTAAGTGACCTTTCGTCCAATGGCTGCAGACGGGGCGTCATGACGCACGCGGGGATCTGGCCCGGCCACGAAGAGAGAACAGCGGTTTCGGCGCCAGGCCATTCAGCGTCTGGTCAGTCAGCGTCTGGTCAGTCAGCGTCTGGCCAGCCAGGGGCGAGCCAGCCAGGGTCGGGCCAGTCGGCTTCGGCCTCGCCCATCCTGCCGACGGATCGACGGCACGAGGGGCGACACCTGCTTCTGCTGGACCCCGACCTCACCCGCCGCAACACCTCTTGTCTCGCCCTGCGTTCCGCCGGCCTGCGCGTGACCGCCCCGGACGCCGAGGTCGCGATCGGCGCGCTTCTGCGGGGACTGGAGTTCGACGCAATCATCTTCCAGGCGACCGGCGCGGATGCGCGCTGGTCCGGCGCGGCCGCCCGGGCGAACGCCGGCCAGCCCGTCCAGATCACGCCGCTTCTGGCCCTTGGCGCGCCGCCCCTGCAGGGCCTCGCGCCCCATCGCCGGATTCACCGCCTGCCTCACCCGACGCAGCTCTATCGCGTCGTGAGCCGGTTCATGGACCGCACGGTGCTGAAGCCGCATGCGCCGGCCCAGGTCCGGCTCGGCGCGGCGGTCTTCGATCTGTCCAGTCTCAGCCTCACCGTCGGGGGCGTCGACACCGCTCTCAGCCAGACAGAAGGCCTGCTCCTGCGCAGCCTCGCCCTGAACGCCTATACGCCCATGCCGAGGAAACGGCTCCGGCCGGATCATCCTGACGGACGCGGCGTGGATGTGGCGATACATCGGCTGAGACGTCGGCTCGGAGACGATCCGGTCGATCCCAAATATCTCAAGACGGTTCGCGGCAAGGGCTATCTGCTGTTGCCGGACCCCCTTCACGATCTGCGCCCCACCTCGCGCTGACGCCTTCACGGCGCGCCAGCGAACAATGCCGCGCAGACGAGCCGCGACACTTGCGGCCGCCCCGCAAATCTCATGGCCGTCCTCATGTGCGTAGAGCCAGCTCCAAGCGGTCTCGAAACCGAGCTACACCGTCGGCACCGTGCCTCCGTCGACGACGATTTCGGACCCATGGATCGAACTGGCGCGATCCGAGGCCAGGAAGGCTATGGCCTCGGCGACCTCGCGGGGCTCGGCGCCGCGGCCGATGGAAATGCCGCCCAGGCCCGCCAGGACCAGCTGGCGCGCGTCCTCGATCGTGCCGCCGTTGGCGGCCTGGATGCGCTTGAGAAACCCATCGGTCCCCTCGGTCATGATCCAGCCCGGAGAGACGGCGTTCACACGCACGCCCTTGGGCCCCAGCTCCTTGGAGATGGACTTGCTGTAGGTCCGCAGCGCGGCCTTGGCGGCGGCGTAGGCTGTGGTCGCATCCGGCAAAGGCAGGACCGACTGGATGGAGGTCACATGCACCACCGCGCCCGAGCCCCGTTTGATCATCTGCGGGATCAGGAGGCGATCAAGCCGCACCGTCGCCAGCAGGTTCAGGTTCAGTTCGGACAGCCAGTGCTCGTCCGTCAGGGCGGCGAAACCGCCACCCGGCGCCGAAGAGCCTCCGATCACCTGGACCAGGATGTCGACGCCGCCCAAACGGTCGACTGCAGCCTTGGCGAGGGCTTCGCCGCCCTCGGCCGTCGTCAGATCGGCCTGCACGAAAATGACGCCGTCGATGGGCTCGAGCATTCCGCGGGCGGAGGTGATGACCTGGGCGCCGCCGGCGAGAAAGCGGTCCACGGTGGCGCGACCCAGGCCCTTGGTGCCGCCGCTGATGAGCACGCGCTTGTTCGCGAACTCGGTGGGGTGAGGCAGGATGCTCATGCCGTGATCTCCAGGGCCTTGATGACATCGCCGTCGAGGTCGAAGCGGTAGGTGAAGCGGATCGGGCTGCCCTTGAAGTCGCCGTGGGCGGGGCCTTCGACCACGACCTGACCCTGCTCATGCCGGAATGTGTCCGGTGTGAAGACCGCCTTGTAGGCGGCCGCTGCATGCTCGAGCATGCCGCGGATCTCGGCGTGGCCTTCAAAGCGTCCGCCGTCGTCCAGGACGACCGCATCGGCGGCGAATGGCCTCATCATGCCGTCGACATCCAGCCGGGCGTTGGCCTCGACATAGGCGGAGATCGGGGAGGGAAGTTCGAGGGACATTGTCTTTCCTGCTGGCTGGGTCGGCAGCCGGGGCGGCTGTCGCTGCGATTGCCAGTCAAGGTAGCGGTGGACATGCCTGGCGATAATCGGGATGATCGAGAACGCGTCATCACGAAAATCAGGACAATGGCGGCTAACACCCTGACAGAACTGGAGGCGGTTCTCACAGTCGCCCGGCTGGGAAAGTTCCGCGCGGCCGCCCTTGAGCTGGGGGTTTCAACGACCGCGCTGAGCAATGCGGTCGGAAAGCTGGAGCGCACGCTGGGCGTAAGACTGTTCAACCGCACGACCCGAAGCGTCTCCCTGACGGAGGCGGGTCAGCAGTTCGTGGCGCAGGTCGCTCCCGCCGTGCGGGAGATCCACGCGGCGATGGACACCGTCCGAGGTCGACAGGCCACGCCTTCGGGCACCTTACGCATCAACGCCTTTCCAACGGCGGCGCGGGAAATATTCTCCCGGCTCGTCCTGCCCTTCCTGCAAGAGCACCCGCAGGTGCACATCGACATCGTCACCGAAGGTCGTCTGGTGGATATCGTCGCGGGCGGTTTCGACTTCGGCGTCCGTGGCGCCGACCATGTACCGGTCGACATGATTGCGCTTCCCCTGGGATTGGCGCGGCGCAATGTCGTGGTGGGCTCGCCGGGCTATCTGAAAGCGCGCGGCATGCCCCTGATCCCCCAGGACCTCGCCGGACATTCCTGCCTGCGCGTGCGACTGCCCAATGGCGCCATCCATCGCTGGCCGTTCGAGAAGGAGGGGCGGACGGTCCTTATCGATGTCGAAGGCGCGATGACCCTCGACGAAGCGAGCCTCGCCCGCGCCGCGGCCCTGGCCTCCGTCGGCCTCACCCTGGCCATGGAGTCCAATGTACGGGACGACATCGAGGCTGGCCGACTGGTTCGCGTGCTTGAGGACTGGACCCCGACCCTGCCGCCGCTCAGCCTCTATTATCCGAGCCGACGCAACCCGACGGCCGCGTTCAAGGCGTTCGTCGACTTCGCCCGCAGGCATGGCGGGGCTGACGGCGAGGCAAGGTCAGTGATGGATCGAAACACCCCTGATGTTGAAGATCAGGGCTGAATGTCGGGAAGCAAGCGCCAACAGGATGCCGGGTAACGGCGCAAGCCGGCGCCTCGGCTCAGTCCTGGGAGGTTGCAACGAGAGCGAACACGCCCTGTTCGGGCGCGGCTCCGACCAGGTAACCGGCTTTCGACCTTCCCTCCATCCAGGGTGGAGTTCGCACTCATCGAGCCACGCTGGCCCCTGTCCTCTCCGTGGCGCTGCATCCGTGTGGCCAAGCGGCCGATCTCGGGGATGACGTCCATACCGCTTGCGGCGCTAGGCGGCGGCTTCGACCCATCTTGAGCACAGGGCGGTCAGGGCGACTTCGCGCATCCGGATATCTTCGAGATCACGAAACACGACCACGCCCCGGTCCAAGGAGGGCCACTGCGCGACCGAGTCATGATCTACCGCAGTCAGATCGACCGACGCGCGCGTCTTGGCGCCGCAGTGTAGGACCAGGCGAGCGCCGCCCTTGCGGTCGAGACCCAGAGTGATGCGGTCCTGACCGTCGACCGCGAAGCTCGGGGCGTTCCATTTGATCGTCTCCACCGCAGTCGGCACGGCGTTCCGGACGACCGTTCTGAGCGCGTCGATCAACTGGCGGGCGTCGTCTGCGAGGCCGTCCAGATAGGTTTCCGTCCCTGAGGTCATCTGCCGCTCCATGGATCAGTGAATGTCCGGCTTCCGGCGTATCGACAATGCCGGTCGGCAGCGCAAAACAGCTCCCGGCTCCGCGAGACCTGAGCAGGTCTTAGCCCTTTCCGAGCAGGTGTCAGGTGTTTTCGACAAAAGATTGCCAGGACCACTCAACCCTGCTCGGCGTCGCCACTCAGAAAAGAGACATCAGACATTCAGCCGATCAGACGCATAGTCTGACAACCTTCCTACAGCGCAACCCTGACCGTAAGGCCGCCGACCCAGGCGTCAGGCAGGGTTCCCGTGGCGCCCGGCCGGTCAATGAATTGGATATTGGGGCGCACCACCAGCCAGCCGTTGGCCTGGATGGCGTAGAAGGCCTCGACATTGGTTTCCTCGGTCGGAACCAGGACCGACTGACCCAGGCTGATCCGGTCGCGCTGGGCGTCCTGATAACGGTCGTTGACGCCGAGGTAGGTCACCGCCGCGCCCGCCATATCCTTGGGCCGCGACCTGAACGGCGCACGCCGCACCAGGCCGGCGCTGTAATAGCTCTCGTAACGCGCCGTATT
This sequence comes from Brevundimonas sp., assembly GCF_044336875.1. Taxonomy (GTDB): domain Bacteria; phylum Pseudomonadota; class Alphaproteobacteria; order Caulobacterales; family Caulobacteraceae; genus Brevundimonas. The sequence goes on from NZ_JBIIOP010000017.1 coordinate 46,323, forward strand.
CTTGTCGAAGGCGTAGGCGTTGGCGAAGACGGTCAGCGAGGCCGGACCGTCGCGCCACACCATCTGCTCGGCCATGGCCCACAGGCCCCAGCGGCTGTCGCGGATCGCCGGGCTGGTCCCGTTCAGCACATAGGAGCCGCCGGTCACGTCCGACCAGGCGTCGGCCCGCTCCGTCGTCTCCTGATAGCCGCCGACGTGATAGAGTCCCGGCAGGCCCGCAACGCCCCAGCCGTCTCCATGGGCGTCCGGCTTGGCCCAGGCGACCTCGCCCGCATACATGGCGCCGTCGCTGTCCGGCTTCAGGTTCCAGCCGTCGCCGTGAACGGCGCGACGCGGATTGACCTCATAGACGCCGCCGACGACGGTCCAGTCCTTCGCTGGGCGCACCCGCAGGCGCGCGCCCCAGCGCGGCACCGGATAGCCCGAGAAGCCCGCATTGATGATCAGGGCCGGCGAACGCGGGCAGATCGAGAAGCTCTGGAACAGGCAGTTCAGGCTGGACGAGGCCATGTCGTCGCCGGCGTGGGTCAGGCCGAACTTGAAGTTGACCTTGTCGCCCGCGAAGGCCTGGGCGTAGGTGACCTCGGCCGGGCGCAGGTCCATGCCGGCGCCGTAGAGCTGCTGGACGTTGAACAGGTTGCCGATGCTGTCCTGGGTGACGCTGTTGCCGTCGCGGTATTCGAAGGCGACGTTGAACGTCCCGCCCTGGATCAGACCCATCTTGCCCAGGTCGAAGACGCTGCGGACATTGACCTCGTGGGTGATGGCGGCGTCGCCGGCCTTGCCGCGTCCGCCGTCGTTCAGCAGCATGGCGCTTTCGGAGGCGTAGTTGGCGGTGACGGTGATCCCGTCATCCTTCAATCGCGTCCGCAGTCCGCCCCAGTCGCCCGTCAGATAGGCGCGCGGCGCGGGCTGGGCCGCAGGCGCGGCCGAGGGGGCGGCGGCCTGCAAGGGCGTCGCCAGATCGGCGGCGACGACGGATTCGGCGGGGGTTTCGGCCACAGGCTCAGCCAGGGCGGGGCCCGCAAGGGCGAAGGCGGCGACGGCCGTCATCAGGAAGGTTTTGGACATAGGGGTTCCTCCGCGGGCGTTCGGCCCGCGCTGAAAGACTGGAAAGACGCCCGGCTCAGCGGCCGGCGCGAACGGGGGCGCTGAACGGCGACGAGGCGCCGGCGGCGGTGGTGACGGTGGCGGTGACGGCGTCTCCGGCGGCGGTCGTCGCGACCTGGCCCGAGAAGTCCGCACGACCCTGTGCATCGGTCGCCGCGACGATCGAACCCAGATGGCGTTCGCCCTCGGTCGTCCCCGGCTTGCCGGCGAAGACCTCGACCGTCAGACGGGTCGAGGCCGGGCCGGTCGCCTGACCCGCGACGGTCAGGGTCGAGCCCGAACGGCGCACGCTGGTCACGGTCGGGGCGACCTGGCCCAGTTCCGGCGCGGCCTGACAGCCGGCCTTGGTGTTCTCGGTCGAGCAGATGTGAGGGGCGGTGGTGCGATCCTGCACCACGCCCATGCCGCGCGACCCGACATATTCGAGATGCTCCAGACCCGGCAGGCCGAAGACGATACCGCCGCGGGGAATGGTCTCGCTGCAGCTGCCGCCGGCCGAGCAGCGCAGGATCGGCTTGCCGTTGTCGGCCAGAATATTCTGGCTGATGCGGTTGGCGGTGTGGGCGACCTCGGGCCGCACCGCAATGCCGACGCCGTTCTCGCGGATATCATTGCCGTCGATCATGTTCGAGGCGCCGGTGACGCTGACGCCGAAGGCGTTGCCGCGGAAGAGATTGGCGCCGATGTAGTTGCGGGCGCCCCAGTTCAACTGCAGGCCGTCGGTATAGTTCAGGAAGCGGTTGCGCACGACGGCGTTGTCGTTGCCCCACAGGATCTCGATACCCTGCGACGGCTCCAGATTGTCCTCGCCCGCGTCGAACACATTGTCCGCGATCAGGTTGAAGGCGGCGCCGCGCGTCAGCTCCAGCCCGTCGCCGTTCTCGTAGAAGCTGTTGCGCAGCACCTTGTTGTCATTGGTGGTGTCCGAGGTCGAACCGCCCGAGCCGTTGTCGCCCGAGAACATCACCCCCGCTCCGCCGATGTTCCGCACGAAACGGTTGTCGGCGATGACGTTGTTGGACGAGCGCAGCACCAGCACGCCGATGCAGAAGTTGCGGACCTCCAGCCCCGTCAGGCTGACGCCCCTGGTGTCGATCAGGGCCAGGCCGGGGAAGGCGGTCGTGCGGACGTTGGTGCCGTATTGCCCGTCCACAGCGCCGGGGCAGGATTTCAGATCTCGGGCCAGATAGCCCGAACCGTCGATGGCGGTGTAGCGGCCGTCCTGGCGCCAGGCCATGCCCTCGATGGCGACCGGCCCCTTGATCGGCGGCAGCGGCGACTTCAGCACGATGGCGGCTTCGCCCGTCGCCGGCGCGGCGATCTCGATCCGGTATTTGCCCGGATCGGTATTGTTGGTCTCGACCGCCCAGCGCAGCGAACCGGGCTGACTGTCGTCGTCGTAGCGGTCGACGGTCAGGGTGGTCAGTTGCACGGTCGGAGCGGCGGGGCCGCCGGCGGCGACGGCCGCGATGGGCTGGCCTGCGGGCGGCGGAGTCTGGGCCAGGGCCGGCAGGGCGAGGACGGTGATGGCGGCGGTCGTCGCCAGAAGCATCTTGGTGTTCATGGGTGTCCCTAAGGTTCTCTTTGATGACCCGCGTCTTGGCGCGCGGTTCAGGCTTTGACGGTCGCGGCGGAGGCCGCGCCGATGGGTTTGACGTGGCGGCGGATCAGGGCCAGGGCCAGGAAGACGACGCCCATGGTCACGGCGATGGCGCCGAAATAGGTGGCGCCCCCGCCGGCGACGACGGCCGCCCCGATGAAGGAGCTGACGATGGCGCCCAGCCGCCCTACGGCGGCGGTCGCGCCGACGCCGGTGGCGCGGATGGCGGTCGGATAGACTTGGGCCGCCAGGGCGTAGAGGGTCGTCTGGGCGCCGTTGATAAAGGCGCCGGCGACGGCCAGTTCGATCATCAGACGCAGGCCGCCCTGCCCGCCGTCCAGCGGCGTCTGGGTCAGGATCAGACAGCCCAGGACAGAGCCGCCGGCCATGACCAGCATCGACACACGCGAGCCGAACTTCAGGATGGCGAACCCGCCCAGCACGGCCCCGACGACGCCGCCGATGTTGAAAGCGGCCAGCCCGGTGGAGGAGACGCTGAGGTCATGGCCTGTCGAGGCCAGCAGCGTCGGCGCCCAGCTGAAGACGATATAGGTCGACAGGATGCAGAAGAAGAAGGCGACCCACAGGGCGATGGTGTCGATGCGGAAGTCGCGGTCGAACAGACGCAGGACCGAGGCCTTGGCGGCGTTCGGCTCCTGCGGATCGACATAGACGGCGTCCGGATGGACATGGCCCATCCGCGCCATGGTCCTGACCAGTTCGGCCTGACGCTGCAGGCGGGCGGCCAGGAAGCGCGGCGATTCCGGCAGGAATTTCCACAGGCCCACGGCCAGCAGCAGGGGGGCGACGCCGCCGCCCAGGAACAGGGCGCGCCAGCCCAGGGTCGGCAGGACTTGGGCGGCGATCAGCCCGCCGATCACCCCGCCCAGCGGGATGCAGACGATGCCCAGGGTGATGGCCGCGCTGCGACGGCGCGTCGGCGAGAATTCGGCGATCAGGGTGGTGGCGTTGGGCATGGCCGCGCCCAGGCCGAAGCCGGCGATGGTGCGACAGATCCCCAGCATGACGACGTCGGGGCTGAAGGCCGAGATCATGGTGGCGATCCCGAACATCAGCACGGCGCCGATCAGGGTCGGCTTGCGGCCCAGCCGGTCGCCCAGCACCCCGCCCAGAGCCGTGCCGATGGCCATGCCCAGGAAGCCGATGGCGAAGATCGGGGCGAAGGCGGCGCGCGACACGCCCCATTCCTTGATCAGGGCGGGAATGGCGAAGCCCAGCACCTGGTTGTCGAATCCGTCCAGCACGACGGCCAAGGCCACCATGACCAGGACGGACTTCTGGAAACCGCTCCAGGGGCCGTCGTCCAGAAGGGGGCCGATCTGCACGGCCGACTTGGTCGCATCACTCATGTCGATAATCCTCTGGTCGGCGTCTCAGGGCACCAGGCCGATACGGTCGGCGGCGCTCTGGAGCACGGGAAGCACGGTGGTCTTCAGCTCTTCCGGGGTGCGGCGGCTGGCGTGGCTGGAGACGTTGATGGCGGCGACGACCCGGCCCGCGCGGTTGCGCAGCGGCACGGCGATCGACAGCAGGCCGATCTCCAGTTCCTGGTCGGTGATGGCGTAGCCCTGCTGGGCCACGGTCTTCAGCAGGGCGCGTAGATCGGCGGGGTCGGTGATGGTGTTGTCGGTCAGGCGCGGGAACGGCCCCTTGCCCAGACGCCGATCCAGATCCGCCTGCGGCAGGTCGGCCAGCATGACCCGGCCCATAGAGCTGAACAGGGCCGGAAGGCGGCTGCCGACGTGCAGGCCCACGGTCATGATCCGGTTGGCGGCGACCCGGCTGACATAGACGATCTCGTCCCCGTCCAGCACGCTGGCCGAGCAGCTCTCGCCGATCTGGCGCACCACTTCGGTCAGTTCGGTCTGAGCCTGATCCCAGAAAGACAGGGTCGACAGATAGGCGAAGCCCAGTTCCAGCACCCGCGGGGTCAGCCAGAACAGCTTGCCGTTCGTGCCGGCGTAGCCGTCCTCGACCAGGGTCAGCAGGAAGCGACGGGCGGCGGCGCGGGTCAGGCCCGTGCGCTCGGCCACCTCGGTCAGGGTCATCTTCGGCGCATCGGCGGTAAAGGCGCGCAGGACGTCCAGTCCTCGCGACAGCGCCTGCACATAGTCTTTGCGCGCTTGCTTGACGGTCTCGGTCAAAATCTTCTCTCCCAGCTTCGCCTCGATCGCTTCTTTTTGTGCGCGATACGAACATTTGTTCGCTTTTCTTGACGTCGGCGCACAATGGACCTTATTTCGAGTTCGACCGCAAGAGGGCGCGAAGAACCTTCGAGGACGAGGAAGCGAACACGATGATGTTTCGAGAATTTCAGCCCACGACCCCATCCGACGCGTTCAACGCATGGATGTCGGACCGCGCAACCGAAAGGACCGCCGCCTGATGGCGACCAAGATTTACGCCTCTCCCGAGGCCGCGCTCGAGGGCGTGCTGTTCGACGGAATGACGATCATGTCGGGCGGCTTCGGCCTGTCGGGCAATCCCGAATCCCTGATCCCGCAGATCCGCGCCAGCGGCGTCAAAGGCCTGACCGTCATCTCCAACAACGCCGGCGCCGACGGCTTCGGCCTGTGGACCCTGCTGGAGACGCGCCAGATCGCCAAGATGATCTCGTCCTACGTCGGCGAGAACAAGCTGTTCGAGAGCCAGTATCTGTCCGGCGAGCTGGAGCTGGAGCTCAATCCGCAGGGCACCCTGGCCGAACGGATCCGCGCCGGCGGCGCGGGCATTCCCGCCTTCTACACCCCCACGGGCGTCGGCACCGTCGTCGCCGAGGGCAAGCCGGTCGAGACCTTCGAGGGTCGCGAATACGTCCGCGAGACCTGGCTGCGCGCCGACCTGTCGATCGTGAAGGCCTGGAAGGCGGACCCGGAAGGCAACCTCGTCTTCCGCAAGACCGCCCGCAACTTCAATCCGGTCATGGCCACGGCCGGCAAGATCACCGTCGTCGAGGTCGAGGAACTGGTCGAGGCCGGCGCCCTGGACGCCGACGCCATCCACACGCCGGGCATCTTCGTCGACCGGATCATCGTCTCGACGATCAACGAGAAGAAGATCGAGAAACTGACCACCCGCCCGCGCACCGAAGGAGCCGCCTGATGGCCCAAGCCTCTAAAGGATGGACACGCGAACAGATGGCCGAGCGCGCGGCGCTGGAGTTGCAGGACGGCTTCTACGTCAATCTGGGCATCGGCATCCCGACCCTGGTGGCCAACCACATCCCCGAGGGGATGCAGGTCACGCTGCAATCCGAGAACGGAATGCTGGGCATGGGCCCCTTCCCCTATGAGGGCGAGGCCGATCCCGACCTGATCAACGCCGGCAAACAGACCATCACCGAACTGCCGACCTCCAGCTTCTTCGACAGCGCGACCAGTTTCGCCATGATCCGCGGCGGTCATGTCGACCTGACCATCCTGGGCTCGATGGAATGCGCCGAGAACGGCGACATCGCCAACTGGACCATCCCCGGCAAGATGCTGAAGGGCATGGGCGGCGCCATGGACCTGGTCGCCGGCGTCCGGCGCGTGGTCGTCATCATGGATCACGCCAACAAATACGGCGAATCCAAGCTGCTGAAGCGCTGCAAGCTGCCGCTGACCGGGGCGGGCGTGGTCGACCGGATCATCACCGATCTGGGCGTCTTCGACGTCAAGGCGGACGGCTCGGGCCTGACCCTGGTCGAACTGGCGCCGGAGGTCGAGCTGGCCGAGGTGATCGCCAAGACCGAGGCCACCCTGGATACGGGAGCCTTCCAATGATCGCCCTCAAGCAGCAAGCCGTCGCGCGGCGAGCGATAGGGAAGACAAAATGACCGACGCCTTCATCTGCGACGCGGCGCGCACCCCCATCGGCAAATACATCGGCTCCCTGGCCCACGTCCGCACGGACGACCTGGCCGCCGTGCCGCTGAAGGCCCTGATGGATCGCAACAACGTCGATCCGGCCGCCATCGACGAGGTCTTCTACGGCTGCGCCAACCAGGCGGGCGAGGACAACCGCGACGTGGCCCGGATGGCCTCGCTGCTGGCGGGTCTGCCGGTCAGCGTGCCGGGCGTCACCCTGAACCGCCTGTGCGCCTCGGGCGCCGACGCTGTCGGCGCCGCGGCCCGCGCGATCAAGACCGGCGAGGCCGAACTGACCATCGCCGGCGGCGTGGAGTCGATGACCCGCGCGCCCCTGGTCATGGCCAAGGCGACCTCCGCCTTCCAGCGCGGCGCCCAGATCGAGGACACGGTCGTCGGCTGGCGGTTCGTCAATCCGATCATGAAGTCCCTCTACGGCGCGGCCTCCATGCCCGAGACCGGCGAGAACGTCGCCGACCGCTACAAGGTCAGCCGCGAGGACCAGGACCGTTTCGGCCTGTGGAGCCAGGAGAAGGCCGCCGCCGCCAAAGCCTTCCACGCCGAGGAGATCGTACCGGTCGAGGCCAGGGACGCCAAGGGCAAGCCCTTCGTCTTCGACGCCGACGAATATCCGCGCGAGACCTCGCTGGAGCTGATGGCCAGGCTGAAGCCGGTCGTCCGCCCGGACGGCACGGTGACCGCCGGCAACGCCTCGGGCATCAACGACGGCGCCGCCGCCCTGTTCATCGCCTCGAAGGACGCGGCGCTCGCGCAGGGCCTGACGCCCCGCGCCCGCATCCTGGGCTTCGCCTCGGCGGGCGTGGAGCCGGACATCATGGGCGTCGGCCCCATCTATTCGACGCGCAAGCTGCTGGACCGGCTGAACCTGACCATGGCTGATTTCGATCTGATCGAGTTCAACGAGGCCTTCGCCAGCCAGGTCATCGCCTCGATGCGCGAACTGGGCGTCGATCCGTTCGACAGTCGGATCAATCCGCACGGCGGCGGCATCGCCCTGGGCCACCCGCTGGGCATGACCGGCGCGCGCCTGTCACTGACCGCGGCCCACGCCCTGGAGAAGATCGACGGTCGCCTGGCTCTGATCACCATGTGCGTCGGCGTCGGCCAGGGCGTATCCATCGTCATCGAGAGGGTCTGATCATGGCCGATGTCATCGAATACTACCGCGAAGAGGACGGCGGCCATCCCGCCTCCCTGTCGCCCGGCTATCGTTCGACGGTCGCCCGCTCGCCGCGCCGCCCCCTGATCCACATGCCCCACACCCTGACCGAGGTCACGGGGCCGAAGGGCGTCTGGGACCAGCTGATGGGTCCGGCGGTCATGGACCTGACGAAACAGCACAAGGCCGAACCCCTGGGCCAGCGGATCATCGTCTCCGGCCGGGTGCTGGACGAGAACGGCCGCCCCGTGCCCAACACCGTCGTCGAGGTGTGGCAGGCCAACGCCGCCGGCCGCTACATCCACAAGAAGGACCAGTGGAACGCCCCGCTGGACCCCAACTTCACCGGCGCCGGCCATGTCGTCACCGACGACCAGGGCCGCTATCGTTTCGTCACCATCAAGCCCGGCGCCTATCCGTGGAAGAACCACCCGAACGCCTGGCGTCCGGAGCATATCCACTTCTCCCTGCTGGGCCCGGCCTTCGCGACGCGTCTGGTGACCCAGATGTATTTCCCCGGCGACCCGCTGATCGCCATCGACCCCATCTGCCAGGCCATTCCGGCGGCGGCGGTCGAGCGTCTGGTGTCGCGCTTCGACATCGAGACGACCGAAGATCACTACGCCCTCAGCTACATCTTCGACATCGTCCTGCGTGGACGCCACGCCACCCCGATGGAGGCCTGAGCATGGCCGGACAAACTCCCTGGCAGACGGTCGGCCCCTATTTCCACTACGGGCTGGCGTGGAAGGGCGGCGCGGATCTGATCGCGGTCGGCGACGACCTGGGCGCGCGGATGGACCTGATCCCCGAGGGCCACTACGTCCTCAATCCGAACGAAACGCATCGCGGCAAGGTCGCGGGCGAGCCCGTCGAGATTTCCGGCGTGGTCTACGACGCCGACGGCGCGCCCGTCGCCGACGCCATGATCGAGATCTGGCAGGCCAACGCCGCCGGCCGCTACGCCGATCCGCAGGACGACCGGACCGAACTGGCGCTGGACGACGGCTTCATCGGCTTTGGCCGTTCGGCGACCGACGAGGACGGTCTCTATCGTTTCCGCACCGTGAAGCCCGGACGCGTGCCCGGTCCCGGAAACAGCCTGCAGGCGCCGCATATCGCCGTCGGGGTCCAGGCGCGCGGCGTGATCAAACGCCTGTGCACCCGCCTGTATTTCTCGGACGAGGCCTCGAACGCCGAGGATCCGATCCTGGCCCTGGTTCCCGAGGATCGCCGCGCCACCCTGATCGCCACGCCGGTCGACGGCGGCTATCGGCTGGACATCCATCTGCAGGGGGCCGACGAAACGGTCTTCTTCGACGTCTGATCCGGGAGACGAGGGCGTGAGCGAACTGACGGGACGGCTGTTCGGCGAGCCGACGGTGGATACGGTCTTCGCCGACCGCAACCGCCTGGGCGCCATGCTGCGCTTCGAGGCCGCCCTGGCCCGGGTTCAGGCCGAGGCCGGTCTGATCCCGGACGAGGCCGTTCCCGCCATCGCCGCCGCCTGCGATCCCGACCTGTACGACATCGGCCAACTGGCCGAGGCGACACGCCTCGCCGGCAATCCGGCCATCCCCCTGGTCAAGGCCCTGACCGCCCGAGTGAAGGCGGCCTCTCCCGAGGCGGCCCGCTTCGTCCACTGGGGCGCCACCAGCCAGGACGTCATCGACACCGGACTGGCGCTGCAGATCGTCGAGGCCGACGCCGCCATGGCGCCGTTCCGCGCCCGGATCACGGCCGCCCTGACGACCCTGATCCAGACACACCGCGACACCCTGATGGCCGGCCGCACCCTGTTGCAGCACGCCCTGCCCACCACCTTCGGCCTGAAATGCGCCGGATGGCTGGACAGTATTCGCTACGCCGACCAGCGACTGACGCAGGCGGTGAACGCCGCCGCCCGCCTGCAGTTCGGCGGCGCCGCCGGCACCCTGGCCTCGCTCGACGACGCGGGCCTGCGGATCAGCGCGCCTCTGGCCGAGGCCCTGGGGCTGCCCGAGGCCGCCCTGCCCTGGCACGCGCGCCGCGAACGGATCGCCGATCTGGGCGCGGCCCTGGCCCTGCACATCGGGGTTCTGGGCAAGATCGGCCGGGACATCGCCCTGATGATGCAGACCGAGGTCGGCGAGACCTTCGAACCCGCCGCCGCCGGAAAGGGCGGCTCCTCCGCCATGCCGCACAAGCGCAACCCCGTCGGCACGGTCGTCCTCGCCGCCGCCGCCGCCCGCGCACCCGGTCTGGCCTCGACCCTGTTCGCCGTCCTGCCGCAGGAGCACGAGCGCGCCGTCGGCGGCTGGCATGCCGAATGGGAGGTCCTGCCCGACCTGTTCCGCCTCGCCGCCGGCGCCGCCAGCCATGCGGCCGAAATCCTCGAAGGCCTGGAGGTTGACGCCGACCGGATGCGCGCCAATCTGGACCTGACCCAGGGCCTGCCCTTCGCCGAGGGCGTGACCCTGGCCCTGGCCCCCGCCCTCGGCAAGGCCGAGGCCCACGCCCTGATCGAGGCCGCCTCAAAGACCGCCGTCGCCGAGCGCCGCCCCCTGATCGAGATCCTGAAGTCCCAGCCTCAGGTCGTCGCCCATCTGGACGACGCCGCCCTGTCCGCCCTGTTCGATCCGTCCCGCCGCCTGGGCGTCGCAAGCGGCTTCATCGACCGTGTTCTGAAGGACGACTGACGTGCCGACTGCCCTGACCGACGACGGCGTCGCCCTGTGGTGGACCCAGGACGGACCCGCCGACGCTCCCGTCCTGCTCCTGGCCAACTCCATAGGCTCGACGGCCGAGATGTGGGCGCCGCAGGTCGCGCCCCTGTCCGCGCGTTTCCGCCTGATCCGCTTCGACGCCCGCGGCCACGGCCGATCCGACGCCCCCGAAGGCGACTACAGGCTGGACCGTCTGGCCCGTGACATGGCCGCCGTCCTCGACGCCGCCGACGCGCCCCGCGCCCATGTCTGCGGCCTGTCGCTGGGCGGCGCGACCGCCCAGGCCTTCGCCCTCGCCTATCCCGACCGGATCGACCGCCTGATCCTGGCCAACACCGCCGCCCGGATCGGCTCTGCCGAAGGCTGGAGCCATCGGATCGCCGCTGTCCGCGCGGGCGGCATGGCGGGCGTCGCCGACATGGCCGTGGCCCGCTTCTTCGAAGCCGCCTTCATCGCCGCCCATCCCGAGATCGTCGACCCGGTCCGCGAGGCCCTGATCGCCACCCCCGCCCACGGCTATGTGGGCTGCTGCGCCGCCCTGCGCGACGCCGACCTGACCGACGCCGTCGCCGCCGTCGTCGCCCCGACCCTGGTGATCGGCGCAAGCCATGACGTCTCGACCCCGCCGGCCCAGACCCAGGCCCTGGCCGACGCCATACCCGGCGCGCGCCACATGGTTCTGGACGCCGCCCACCTGTCCAATCTCGAACAGCCCGACGCCTTCACCGGCGCCGTCCTCGCCCATCTGGAGGCCTGATCATGGATGAAGCTGAACGCCTCGAACTGGGCTTCAAGACCCGCCGCAGCGTGCTGGGCGACGCCCACGTCGATCGCTCCATCAAGAACACCACCGAGGTCACGGCCGAGTTCCAGGAGCTGATCACCCGCTACGCCTGGGGCACGATCTGGACGCGTGAGGCCATCGACCATCCGACCCGGCGGATGATGACCATCTCGATGATGATCGCTCTGAACCGGTCCGAAGAGTTGAAGCTGCACCTGCGCGCCGCCCTGCAGCACGGCATGCCGGTGGACCTGATCAAGGAGGTGATCCTCCAGTCCGCCATCTACTGCGGCGTCCCCGCCGCCAACGCCGCCTTCCACGACTTGGCCGAGATTCTGTCCGGCGACAAATGATCGAGGTCGACGCCGACGCGGCGTCGCTCTTTCGCTTGAAAAGCCAAAGACCGACGTTCGACGCGGCGATCTGTCTTTGCGGCTCGCTCGACATCGGTTGAGATCGTGAGGGCCGGGGTGACGGCTCAGTCGGAAGAGGAACGATCCAGCCATCCGCGCACCGCCGTCATGGTGCGCCGTTCCTGATCCGCCTCTATCACGAACGGCGCGTCGATGCGGGCGCCCGCGGCATGACGCGCGATGACGGCCTCGCTGTCGCCCGGACCGTAGCCGCCGTGGGTGATGAAGGGACGCAGATGCTTTCCCGTCATGTCGTGCCCCCTCAGGAAGGCGCGGATGACAGGCGGGGCCGTCCCGCCCCAGATCGGAAAGCCGAGATAGACGGTGCGATAGGCCTCGAAGCCCGGCGCCGATTCCGCGAGCGGCGGCGCATAGCCCCTGTCCCGTTCCTGCCGGGCCTGTTCGACCGTCTGCTCGTAATCTTCGGGATAGGCCTGGGCCGGACGGATCTCGAACAAATCCGCCGGCAGGTCGCGATGAAGCTGGCCGGCGATGACCCGGGTGTTTCCCGAACGGGTGAAATAGGCCACCAGCGTCGTCGCACCGGACGGCGGCTCACCGATCTCGGACTGGGCGCAGGCGGCCGTCGCTCCGGCGACCGACAGCAGGGCGGGCGCGCCGAGCAGGGTGCGGCGAGACAGGTCGGAGACGACGGGCATGGGGGGAAGCTCCTCGGCGCTCAGGCGACTTCCGACGCGCAGGCGGCGACGGCGGGGGAGACGCTGGACGTACGGGCCTTCGGCCGCACGATGGCGATCAGGGCGACAATCAGGGCCAGGCCGACCATCGCCGTGCCGGCTTCGAAGGCGAGTGTGAAATGATGGGACGTCAGGGCGACGCCGGTCAAGCCCCGCGAGCCGACGGCGGCGATGGCGACCAGCACGCTCAATCCCACCGAACTGCCGATCTGGTGGGCGACATTGACCGCGCCGGAAGCGGCCCCGACGTCGCCCTCGCCGACGCCCGACACCCCGGCGGAGGTCAGGGGGCTGAGCGTCAATCCCTGGCTGACGCCGACCAGCAGCATGGGCAGGGCGATGGAAACCAGATAGCCGGACTGCGGCGTGGCGCGGCTCAGCCAGGCCAGGGCGACGACGCCGACAACCAGCCCGACGATCAGCAGACGGTTGGGGCTGATGCGACGCGCCAGGCGTGGGAAGGCGATGGCGAAGGGCACGTGCAGAAGGGTCGCGGGCAGGAAGGCCAGTCCCGCCAGGGCCGGGCCATAGCCGCGTGCATCCTGCAGATAGAGGGTGGTGAAGAAGAAGAAGCCCACCATGGCCGCCAGATAGAGGATGCGCGCAACATAGGCGCCGCTGCGGACCCGGTCGGCGAACAGTCTGAGCGGCAGGATCGGATGGCCGGCGCGCCGCTCGTTGAGCACGAACAGCCCCAGCAGGACGACTGCGCCGCCCAGCACGACCAGGGTGACTGGATCGGCCCAACCGGTTTCCGCCGAGCGGATGAAGCCATAGACCAGACCGCCGATCCCGACGGTGGACAGGAGCGCGCCCGCCACGTCGAAGGCGCCGCGCTGGCGAGGCGTCTCGGCGATGTAGCGGCGCGCGGCCAGGATCAGACCCAGGCCGATCGGCAGGTTGATGTAGAAGCCGGCGCGCCAGGACAGGCCGTCGGCCAGCAGACCGCCGATGACCAGACCGACGGTGGCGGAGACCCCGGCGGCGGCGCTGTAGTACGAGACCGCGCGGGTCCGGGCCGGCCCCTCGGGGAAATAGGTCTGCAGCAGGGCCAGGGTGGACGGCGCCAGAATGGCGGAACCCAGACCCTGGATCGCACGCCATGACAACATCCACTCCGCTGAACGCGACGCCCCGATCGCCACCGACGCCGCCGTGAACACCGCCAGGCCGACAATGAACATCCTGCGCCGCCCCAGGATATCGCCGGCGCGAGCGCCCAACAGCAGAAACCCGCCGAAGGTCAGGGTGTAGGCGCTCTGCACCCAAGCCAGATTGTTCGCCGAGAAGCCGAGTTCGTTCTGGATCTTGGGCAGGCCGGTCAGCACGACCGAGATGTCGAGCACGATCATGACATAGCTCACCAGAATGACGGCGAGGATGATGTTGGGATGGGCGCCTGCCCGGTCTCGGCCCGATGGCTGTAGTGTGGTCATGAGGAATCCTTGCGGCCTGGGTCGGCCGAGGATCAAAAAGCCCCTGCGACGACGCGCCCTGTACGACGGCGAAGATAGGCCTCGCGACGTTTCGCGATTAGCCGCTATAATCCGCTTCTTGTCAGAAACGGGTCTAATGAATGTCGAGTGAGAATTTCAACGTCCTCGCCGCCTTCGCCGTGGTGGCTCGCGAGCGCAGCTTCACCCGCGCCGCCGCCCAGTTGGGCGTGTCCCAGTCCGCGCTCAGCCAGACCGTCAAGAGCCTCGAGGCCCGACTGGGCATCCGCCTGCTGACCCGCACGACACGCAGCGTGGCGCCTACCGAGGCCGGCGAACGGCTGATGCGGATCGTGGCCCCTCGCCTGGAAGAGATCGAACAGGAACTCGCCATCCTCAGCGAGTTGCGTGAAAAGCCGTCCGGCGTGATCCGCATCACGGCCGGAGAGCACGCCGCCTTCACCGTGCTGCAGCCGGCGATCAACCGCCTGCTGCCGGACTATCCCGACATCCGGGTCGAGATCATCGTCGACTACGGCCTGACCGACATCGTCGCCGAAGGTTATGACGCCGGCGTCCGCCTGGGCGAGCAGGTCGCCAAGGACATGATCGCCGTCCGTATCGCGCCCGACATGCGTGTGGCCGTGGTCGGCGCGCCATCCTATTTCGCCGACCGGCCAAAGCCCCTGGTTCCACAGGACCTGACCGCTCACAACTGCATCAACATCCGGATGCCCACCTATGGCGGGGTCTTCGCCTGGGAGTTCGAGAAGGACGGCCGCGAACTGCGGGTGCGGGTCGACGGGCAACTCGTCTTCAACAATATCGCCCTGCGTCTGGAGAGCGCCCTCCAGGGCCTGGGCCTGGCCTATCTGCCGGAAGACCATGCGGCCGAGGCGATCGCGGAGGGCCGGCTGGTGCGGGTGCTGGACGACTGGTGCGAACCCTTCCCCGGCTATCACCTCTATTATCCGAGCCGACGCCACACCTCGCCCGCCTTCGCCCTGTTCGTCGAGGCCCTGCGTTATCGCGCGCCGCGTCAGGGAGGCGACGCGCGACGGCCCGCCTAGGTCCGGGGCGCGGCTTCGACCCCGGACATCGCCTGGACGGCGTCAGGCAGGCGCGAGCCACGGATCTCGATGGCCGCGACAGCGGCGTTCAGTTCGGCGATCTCGCTCGACGTCAGCGCAACAGAGGCGGCCCCCGCATTGTCGCGCATGTGGGCCATCTGGGTGGTGCCGGGGATGGGCACGATCCAGGGCTTCTGCGCCAGCAGCCAGACCAGGGCGATCCGGGCGGGCGAGGTCTGTTTCCGCTCCGCCCAGGCCTTGACCAGGGCCACGAGCGCGAGGTTGTGGGGTAGGTTCTCGGGCGTGAACCGACCTTCGGTCTTGCGGAAGTCGCCGTCGGCGAACCGGGTCTGGGCGTCGATCGCACCGGCCAAGAAGCCGACAGCCAGCGGGCTCCAGGGCACGAAGCCGATGCCCAGTTCCTCGCAGGTCGCCAGAACCTGATCCTCCGGCCCTCGCCACAGCATCGAATATTCGCTCTGCACTGCCGTCAGCGGCTGTTCGGCGTGGGCGCGACGCAGGGTGTTCAGCCCCATCTCGCACATGCCCCAGTGCAGCACCTTGCCCTCCGCCATCAGATCCTTGACGGCGCCGGCCACGTCCTCAATCGGCACGGCGGGATCCACCCGGTGCTGATACAGCAGGTCGATGCGATCGGTCCGAAGCCGACGCAGCGAGCCTTCCACAGCCCGCTTGATATGGTCCGGCCGGCTGTTGCGCCCCGAACCGCGCACCCCGGTTTCCAGATCGATGTCGAAACCGAATTTCGAGGCGATGACGATCTGGTCCCGGAAGGATTCCGTCGCCTCGCCCAGGATTCGCTCGTCTTCGTGCGGGCCATAGGCCTCCGCCGTGTCGAAGAAGGTCACGCCCTGATCGAAGGCCGCGCGGATGATGGCGTGCATCTCGGGCCGATAGGGGACCGTGGTGGGATAGGTCCGGTGCATATTCTGGACGCCCAGACCGATGCTGGACACTTCCAGCTTTCCGAGCATGCGGCGGACGGACGGCGCCACCGCGCCCGACGCAGGCGAAGCCTGCACCTCTGCAGCCTTGGCCCTGGCGCCCGCGACCATCGGCAGGGCCGCCAGCCCCCCGGCCGAAAGGAGAAGCCCGCGACGCCCGAGCTCGATCTTCTGTTCCACCGCCATGACCTGCGCCTCCATCCGTTGCCGGAGAAGCCTATCGAGGCCGATCGCAGCAGATTAGCCGCATGGATCGGGATGGACTTAGAGGATCAGCTAATGAGTCACATGCCCATCGCACTGTGGCGGCCGCCGCCTTCCTCATGCCTTTGCTGATGGTCGAGGTCGTACGTCTCGTTCGGGATGACCAGAGTCGCGAGGCGGCCCTGACCGAAGGCCGTCGCCAACCTCAGCCACGCCCGGGGCTATGAGCGCGCAGGCGCCCGTCTTCATCTGGTGGTTCAGACGGGCGCTTCTCTGTCGATCAGTCGCAACCGGGCTGCGGCTGTTAAGGCGCATTTCGGCGCCAACGCCTCAAAAGGTCGAAGCCGGCGCGGATCGCGGGGTCGATTGCGGCAGGATCGCGTCTCGCATCCCGGGAATCAGACCGGACGCGGCCTCAGACAAGGACGGCCTTGGGCTCGAGGTGCGCCTCCAAACCAAAGACGCCGCGCTCCCGACCGACGCCGGACTGTTTGAATCCGCCAAATGGCGCGAGCGGCTCGTGCGGCGCGCCATTGATCACCACTCGCCCGGCCTCGAGCCGGGACGCAACACGTCTCGCGCGGTCCGTATCAGACGACAGCACATAGGACTGCAGGCCGTATGAGGTGTCGTTGGCGATGGCGATCGCCTCGTCCTCGGTCCGGTAGCCGATCACAGTCAGCACCGGTCCGAAGATTTCCTCGCGCGCGGTACGCATGGCGTTAGTCGCGCCGGAAAGCACCGTGGGCCGCACGAACCAGCCGCGCCGTCGGTCATCGGGTCGACCCTCTCCGCCGACCAGCAGGGTCGCGCCTTCGTCCTGGCCGAGCCGGATGTAGGACTGCACCCGGTCCCATTGCTTGCGACTGACCATAGGGCCGACGGAGACGGCCGGGTCGCTCGGGTCGCCCGCGCGGACCGCCTCGACCTCGGTCTTCAGCCGGGCGAGGACCTCGTCCATTCGTGTTTCGGGGACGAGGATGCGCGTGCCGGCGACGCAGGCCTGACCGCTGTTCATGAAGCCGGACGCCACCACGATGGGAATCGCCGCCTCAAGGTCGGCGTCGTCGAGGATGATCTGCGGCCCCTTGCCGCCAAGTTCCAGCGTGACCCGCTTCATCGTCTCGGCGGCCGCGCGCAGGATCGATTTCCCAACGGCGGTCGAGCCGGTGAAGGTGACCTTGGCCACGTCGGGATGCGACGCGAACTCGGCGCCGACCACGTCGCCACGACCGGTCACGATATTGAACAGACCGGCCGGCGCGCCCGCCGCGTGCAGGGCCTCGCTGATGACCTGGGTCTGGATCGCGCTCATTTCGCTGGGCTTGATCACGACGGTGCAGCCCGCTGCGATGGCGGTGGCCATCTTGCCGCAGATGAAGCTGGCGTTGCTGTTCCAGGGCGTGATGGCGGCGACGACGCCCAACGGCGTCATACGAACCTCGGCCCGGCCGATGGTCTGGTCGAAATCATAGGCCTCCAGGGTTTCCGCCGCTTCGAGAAAGGCGGTCGCAGCCATGCGCGCCATCCATTCGACCCGGCCGACGGGGGCGCCATATTCCTCGACGATAGCCGCGACCTGATCGTCGAAACGGGCCGCGACGGCATCGTGAAAGCGCCGCAGCACAGCGATCCTCTGGGCTTTGGTGGTCTGTGACCACATGGGGAAGGCGCGCTTCGCCGCCGAGATCGCGGCGCGGGCGTCCTCGACGTCGCCGAGTCGCACCGACCCGATGACGTCTTCGGTCGATGGATTGAACAGATCGAACCGCTCGGCGCCGTGCGGCGTCACGAAGGCGCCGTCGATATAGATCTGATGGATGTCGCGCATGATGAATCTCCTTGAAGACCCGATGTAGCGCTCGGGGATTGCCTGTATAAGGCAGCAAAAGCGGCGCACACTGTCCCGGAAATCAGATCAATGAACCGAAGCGGCCTGATCGAACTGGAAGCCGTGGTGGCCGTCGCCAAGCGCGGCGGGTTTCGCGCCGCCGCCCGGGATCTCGGCATGTCGTCGTCGGCCCTGAGCCACGCCGTCGCCAGTCTCGAGGCCCGGCTCGGCGTGCGTCTGTTCGACCGCACGACCCGCAGCGTCGCCCTGTCGGCGGCGGGCGAGCAGTTCATCGGCCAGGTCGCGCCGGCGCTCGGCCAGATCCATGCGGCCATCGAGGATGTCGACCAGCACCGCGACCGGCCCTCCGGCACGCTGCGCCTGAACACCGCGCTGGGCGCCGCCCGGATGATCCTGACGCCGCTGATCCTTGAATATCTGCGCCGTTATCCTGAGATGACCGTCGAACTGGTGACCGACAACCGGCTGATCGATCTGGTCGATGCCGGCTACGACGCCGGCTTCAGGTTGCAGGAGCACCTTCCCGCCGACATGATCGCGGTGCCGTTCAGCCGCAGTCTCCGTTCGATTGTCGTCGGTTCACCCGCCTATTTTGAAGGACGCGAGCGACCGAAAAGCCCCGGCGACCTCATGAACCATCTCGGCATCCGGATGCGCATGGCCTCCGGCGCAATCTATCGGTGGGAATTCGAGAGGCGCGGCGAAACCGTCGAGGTCGATGTCCCCGGCGTCCTGATCCTCGACGAGATGGTGCTCATGCACGAGGCGGTCTTGGCAGGGGTCGGCCTGCTGTTGATTACCGAGCAGACAGTCGCCGCTGACATCGCTGCGGGCCGGCTGATCCAGGTCCTCGACGACTGGACGCCCGCCTATCCGGGCCTGAGCCTCTACTACCCCGGCCGGCGGCACGCTCCGGCCAAGCTGCGCGCCTTCATCGATCTGGTGCGCGAGCGGGCGACTTAGCGAAAATCGAAAGTCGCCTTTCGGAACGATGTTCGAGTTCCGCGTGCGACGCATCCCCGCCACCCAGACCCACCGGGACCCGAGCAGGTCTTAGCCGTTTCTGAGCAGGTGTTAGGTGTTTTCGACAAAAGTGTCGGGACCACTTAAGACCTGCTCACTCCGGGCCCGCAATCGCTGGGTTCTAGAAATTTGACCACTTAAGCTGACCACTTAAGAGCTGCTCAAAATGGGGCTGGACCACTTAAGACCTGCTCAGCTCGCGGCAGTCGTCGAGCATCCACCGGATTCTAAATCGCGCTTGCAGCGTCGAGGCGTGCAAACTGCTCGGCCGAAAGAACGATGTCGGCCGCACCGAGATTGCTCAACGCCTGCTCCAACGTACGGGGGCCGATGATCGGCGTCGCACCGTGTCCCATCGCCCAGGCGATCGCGACCTGATCGGGGCTGGCCCCCATTTCCTGGGCGACCTCCAGCACTGCATCGACCGTCGCCGAGCGGACTGCGCTGTTCTCCGCCTGGAAGACGCGACCGCCGAAGCCCTCTTTCCGGCCGGTCTCACCCTTGCGATATTTTCCGGTCAGAACCCCGCCGCCCAACGGCGACCAGGTGACCGGCGCAATGCCCAATGCACGACAGGCGGGAAACAGGTCGGCCTCGGGTTGGCGATGAACCAGACTATGCTCGAACTGCGCCCCTGCGATCGGCACGGCGCGTGTCAGTTCCGCAAGCGTAGCGGCGTGCGCCAGCCGCCAGGCCGGGAAATTGGACAGGCCCGCATAGAGAATCTTGCCGGTGCGCGCGAGATCGTCCAGGCCGCGCACGATCTCTTCGGACGGCGTCGCGGTATCGGGATGATGGACCCAGAACAGATCGATTCTGTCGGTCTTCAGCCGCTTCAGGCTGGCTTCGACCGAGGCGACCATCGCCTTGCGGCTGTTGCCCGTGACCAGACGGTTGGGCGCGGGCACGGCGCCGTTTGCGAACTTCGTCGCCAGCACGAAGTCCTCGCGTCGGCCCTGCAACAGGTCGCCGACGATCTCCTCGGACTGACCAAACTGGTAGACATCGGCGGTGTCGATGAAATTGCCCCCGGCCTCGGCATAGGCGTCGAATATCGTGCGCGCCGCATCGGTTTCGGCGCCATAGCCCCAACCCGTTCCAAAATTGCCCGTGCCCAGCGCAAGGCGGGAAAGCTGAAGACCGGTACGGCCGAACGTCGTGTATTGCATTGTCATGTCTCCGTTTCGGCCGTCAGGCGGCGAGGAACTGTCTGGCCTTCGCAAGAAAGGCCTCGTGATATTGGGCGCCGCCGCCGCGCTTGACGTGCTTCCGTGTCGGCGCGGCGGACCAGTCGTTCTGGACCGAAGTCATGATCAGCGTCCGTCCTTGAGACTGACGACGACCTTGCCCTTCGCCCGCCCGCTGTCGACATAGGCCATCGCGGCGTTGAGGTCCGCGAAGGGGAAGACGCGGTCGACGATGGGGCGGATCACGCCGGTCTCGATCAGATTTGCGATTCTGCCGAGTTGCTCGCCGTCGGCGCGCATGAAGAGGAACGAGTAGTCCACGCCCGCACGTTTCGCCTTGCGACGGATGCTTCCGCTCATCAGGCCCAGCACCAGACGCAGCACCGGGTTCCGGCCTAGCGCCTTGGCAAAGGCTGGGTCGGGCGGCCCCGAGATGGAGATCAGCCGACCGCCTGGCTTGAGCACCTTTAGCGACGCCTCAAGAGTCTTGGCGTCCAGGCTGTTCAGCACGACATCGTAATCCGACAGCATCGTCGAAAAATCCTGCGTCCTGTAGTCGACCACTACATCCGCGCCGAGACTGCGCACCAGATCGGCATTGGCCGCGCTGGTCGTGGTCGCGACGACGGCGCCCAAATGCTTGGCCAGTTGGACGGCGATGGTGCCGACCCCGCCCGATCCGGCGTGGATCAGGATCTTCTGCCCGGCCTTCAACTGCGCCCGTTCGACCAGAGCCTGCCAGACGGTCAGGGCGACCAGCGGCAGGGCCGCGGCCTCCTCCATCGACAGGTTCGCGGGCTTGAGAGCGAGATCGGCCCGGTTGACCGCGATACGCTCGGCGAAGGCGCCGATACGACCGTCGCGCGGACGCGCATAGACCGCATCCCCCGGCGTGAAGTCGCGCACATCGTCTCCGACCGCGATGACCACGCCGGCCAGATCGTGTCCCAGAACCAGGGGCGGCCTGTAGGGCAGGATCGGCTTGAACCCGCCGTCGCGAATCTTGCCGTCGAGTTGATTGAGTCCGACGGCGTGGACTTCGACCAGCACCTCGTCGGCGGCCGTCACGGGGTCGGGCATGTCGCCGAGGCGAAGCGCCTGCCCCTTGCCGTAGCGGTCCAGAATATAGGCCTTCATGGCGATGTTTCCCGACGGCCGGTTATATCGTCGCGTCGGCGGCGGCGGCCGGATAGTCGATGTAGCCTTTTGCGCCGCCGCCGTAGATCGTCGCGGGATCGATCTGCGCCAGCGGGGCCTCGGTCTTCAGGCGCTCGACCAGATCGGGATTGGCGATGAAGGGCCTACCGAAGGCGATCAGATCGGCCTCGCCGTCCGCCAGATGCGCTTCGGCGAGCGCACGGTCGAAACCGTTGTTGGCGATATAGGTGTTGCGGAACGCCTTGCGCAGCGCCGCGAAGTTGAACGGGGCGATGTCGCGCGGGCCGCCCGTCGCACCCTCGACCACATGGATATAGGCGATGCCCAGCTTATCCAGCTCGGCGACAATATAGTCGAACTGCCCCTGGGGATCGCTCGACGAGACGCCGTTGGCGGGCGAAACGGGCGACAGGCGGATACCCGTGCGGTGCGCGCCGATCTCCTTCGCAACCGCCGCCGTCACCTCGATCATCAGGCGCGCGCGGTTCTCGATCGAGCCGCCATAGCTGTCGGTGCGCTGATTGGCGCCGTCCTTGGCGAACTGGTCGAGCAGATAGCCGTTGGCGCCGTGCACCTCCACCCCGTCGAAACCGGCCGCGATCGCATTGGCGGCGGCCTGGCGGAAGCTGTCGATGACGCCGGGAATTTCGTCGAGAGCGAGGGCGCGCGGCTCGGAGACGTCGGCGAAGCCGTTGTTGACGAAGGTCTTGGCTTCCGCCCGGATCGCCGATGGCGCGACCGGGGCTGCGCCGCCCAACAGATCGACATGACTGACCCGACCGACGTGCCAGAGCTGCACGAAGATGCGCCCGCCCTTGGCGTGGACCGCATCCGTCACGACGCGCCAGCCGGCGATCTGTTCGGGCGTATAGAGGCCGGGGGTGTCCTGATAGCCCTGCGCCTGGGGCGACACCTGCGTCGCCTCGGTGATGAGCAGACCGGCGCTGGCGCGTTGGGCGTAATACTCCGCCGCGAATTCGCTCGGCGTCAGCCCCGCCCCAGCGCGATTGCGGGTCAGCGGCGCCATGACGACGCGATTGGCGAGCGTCAGACCGCCCAGATCATAGGGCGAGAAAAGCGTGGTGTCGGTCATGGGAAATGAAGTCTTTGCGTAAAACAGCGTTCTGGGTTCAGGCGGCGTAGCGCGGCGCGGGCTGGGTCGCGCCGAAGCCCGGCAGCATCGCCCGGCGTGCGCCGTCGAACCCGTCCCACAGGGCGCCGTCGTGAAGCGGCGGGATGGTGACGCCTTCGCGCTTGTCGAACCCGACCAGGGCGGCGTCGACCAGATCGTCGACGTCCATCATCGGCGGCAGCTTCGTCTCGTCGGCGCCGGAGCGCCCCCACAATTCGGTGCGCGTGGCGGCCGGCACGACGGCCTGGACATAGACCCCCTTGGATCCGAGTTCGAGCGCCAGTCCCTGCGACAGGAACAGGACGAAGGCCTTGGTCGCGCCATAGACCGACATGCCCAGTTCCGGCGCCAGTCCGACGACCGAGCCGATATTGATGATTGCGCCGTCTCCGCGCGCCGCCAGGCGTGGCGCGACCGCGCTCGCCAGACGGGCGACCGAGGTCGCGTTGAGGATGATCAGCTGCGTGATCGCGTCCGCCGTCTGGTCGACGAAACCTCCGCCCAGGCCGGCGCCGGCGTTGTTCACCAGAGTACCGATCCGGTCGTCGTCTCGCAGTCGCGCCTCCACGGCCGCGATCTCGTCCGCCCGAGTGAGATCGGCGGGCAGGATGTCGATCGACACCCCCGCCTCTGTGCGCAGCTTGGCGGCCAAGGCCTCCATGCGCGCCGCATCGCGGGCCACCAGCACGAGATCGTGCCCGCGCCGGGCGAACCGATCCGCATAGGTGGCGCCGATGCCGGTCGAGGCGCCGGTGATGAGAATGGCGGGTTTGGTCATCGGATTGCCCTTTTGCGGCATGTGATTATATTCGTGATGGTCGTCGCGTTTAATTAAATGTGATGGCCATCATGAAAGTGTCAATGGGGCCGTGGAGTTTTTTCGATGAGGGTCAGCCGCGAGCAGATGGTGGAAAACCGGGCGCGCATCCTGCGAGAGGCCGGTCGCCTGTTTCGCGAGCAGGGTTTCGCGGCGGTGACGGTGGCTGACGTGATGAAGGCGGCCGGCCAGACGCACGGCGGCTTCTACAGCCACTTCGACTCCAAGGACGCCCTCATCGCCGCAACGGTCGCCGAGGCCCTGACGGGCGAAAGCAAGGGCATGGCCGATATCGAGGCCTGGACCGACGCCTATCTCTCGCCGCTGCACCGCGACCATCCGGCCCAGGGCTGCCCGACCGCGAGTCTGGCCGGCCTGATGCGTCAGCAGACGCCTGCGGCAAGGGTTGCCATGGCGACCGGACTGGAGGCGCAGCTGGCGCGGTTTACGGCTGCGCTTCCGGACGGCGATGAAGACCAGCGCCGCCGCGAAGCGATCGGCCGCTGGTCGGCCATGGTCGGCGCGGTCGTCCTTTCACGCGCGGTCGACGATCCTGAGTTGGCGGACGAATTGCTCGCCGGCACGCGCGCCTGGCTTGCGAGGGACGCCGCCCCATCCGGAGAGCCGACATGAATGTGACGCAGGAACTCTCCGATCTAGGTTCAGGACTCATAGCCAGAACAGGACGGTAGCGGCGAGGGCTATGGCGGACAGGAAGACGGTCGGGCAGCGGTCGTAGCGCATGGCGACCCTCCGCCAGTCCTTCAGCCTGCCGAACATGATCTCAAT
>NZ_JBIIOP010000018.1:0-69259 GCF_044336875.1 Brevundimonas sp.
TTGGGGAAATAGGGCTCCAGCCGAGCCATCTGCTCGTCCGTCAGCCAATACAGGTCGCTCATAATCCAGACTCCTCAGGAGCCTGAATCAGATCGCGCGCCTCCCATCAATGGGTCCTGAGCCTAGCCATGGGCGGACAGCGCCTCGAGATAGGGACGAGCCACGGTTGCGACCCGGCCCTCGGCAAAAGCTTTGGCGAGCTTTGCAGGCGTCGTCTTGCGATCCCGCAGTGCTGTTTCCATGCCCTCCAGGGCTAGGTTCAGGCCGACCGCACTACGATGACGGAAGCAGTCTGCGATCGTCTTGGCGACGTCGAAGACACGCACGCGCACGCCCTCGATCGTATGGCTTTCGACGCCCTGCATCAGGAGACGCTCGTTGAACCGAACGATCTTCAGCCTGTATTGAGGCGGGGGCGCATGGTCCTTTGCACCAATGGCGATCCAAACCTTGGAGGGCAGTCGGTCCGTGAGCCCATGGAAGGCTAGGGCGGAAACCAGACAAATCACCCCCGTTGGCGCCCTTAGCGCCGCCTCCGCCAGATCGTGTTCGGCCGTGATCTGTGCGCCGCTCGCTTGATAAAGCCCCCGGCCAAGACGAAGGATTTCACCATCCGCCTCCATACGCGCCAGCGTAGCGGGATGAACGCCGGCCTCACGGAGTTCAAACGTTCGTTTGATAGCGCCGCGGCTGAGGAGCCTACGCGCCAGGATGCGATTGGTCGCCGGTCTAGCCACTAAAGTAACAAATCCTCTGACGTTAGACCCTAATGTCCGAGGATTTGTATCATATCGCTTGGCTGCGCGAAACTGGGGCTATGGCTCGGGCTGGATGCATTGCGGGTGAGCACACGGCCGGTCATCGACGGCGCGCCGCATCGATGAGCGCGTTAAGGTCAGTGCGTGACGCCGACGAGGCGGTGCGGCTCGATTGACCAGGCGAGATGGATAGAGGCATGTCCAGAGCCCTTAGCGTCTGTAGGACGAGACCAAGCTCCAGGGTGGACTTGCCGTTCTCCAGAGCGCTGATCCAGCTGCCGCGACACACCGAACGAGACGCCAGAGCAGCCTGATCCTCGCCTAAAGCTTTGCGACGCGCCTTAACGGCGGCGCCCAGTTCCCTAGCCGAACGAATGATCATGGCAGCCTCCCGCCTGCATAGGCCACTATCATGTCAGCGTACGGCGACACCGACAGATGTCCCCGTACGCTGACACGGCCGCCAGAACTTCTGGGCTGAGCATTGTTAGGTCACCCGCGCGGGATTGGTTTCACGAACGAGCCGCCGACCTCCGATCAGAACCTGTGGCTGATCTGGACGCGAACGATCCTTCCCAATGGATCTTGTGCGCTCCGGCCGTAACCCGGCGCTGGCCGCCCATCGCCCAACCGCACGGTCGGGCGGGCGTCGAACAGATTTTCGACTTCGAGCGCGACGCGCAGGGGGGTGGATCGGCCTCGGCCCTCGGCCTGCGGGACCGTTTCTTTCAGCCTCCCCAAGGCGGTGCTGACCTTGAGGTTGAGTGCGGCGAAGGAGGAGAGGCGCAGATCATCATCGTCGTTCCGCCCCAGGATCTTTCGGATGCGCGCCCCGCTTCGCCATCCGAAATCCAGGTTCGCACCCCACCGGCCGTATCGTCCGTCCAGTCTGAGCATCAGTTGGCGCCGCGCCACCCCGCCGCCATCCCCCTTGAGTTGATCCAAGGCGCCCAGGTCGGGACGGATGACGACGGCGTCTTCGATCCGCCAAACATGGTTCAGCGCCAACTGCAGCGAACCGCGCCGCCGCGAGCCTTCCGGGCCGCCGCCGAACGGAAGACTCGCCGTTAAACTGGTGGACAGGGTGCGGCTGGCGAGCGCCTCAAAATTGATGGGCCGCTCATCGATACCGACGAGCCGTCCAGCGGCGTCCCTCAAGAAGCGGTCAGGAAAAGCGGCTTCGATCTCAGGGCTCAACGGCGGCAGAGCGCCGACCGCATCAGTGGTGTTCGCGCTCTGGTAATCCAGGCCGGCCTGAAGCGCCCAGCGGCCGAATGGCCCGACGGAGGTGGTAACGGAAAAGGTCTGGGTCTGCTGGGATCTGAGGTCCGGATCGCCCCCCGAGAGCGGCAAGATCTCGACGGCTTCGCCGAGGCGAAAATCATAGACCGTCCGGGGCGCCCCATAGAGGAGCGGATCAAATCTCTGTTCGCGCGAGGGCGGTTCGGTCCCGCGGGCCCATTGTCCCGCAAGCTGCAGCCAGGCCGCAGGCGTCCAGCTCAGCCCGGCGTTCATCCCCTGGCCGTCTGCGCCGCCGCCATCGAGCACATCCAGTCGGACGCCGAGATTCGCGGACAGCGCGCCGAGCCCGCCCCGCTCCGTCACAAGGGGGGACCAGAGCGGGACCGCCACGCCAGATCTCAGGGCCAGCCCCTGGGATGATCGTCTCTCCGTCAGATCGGGGGTTCTGGTCCCGAACCAGGCGCGGGAATAGAGGGCGTCCGCCGTCACCACCAGCGGCCCTGCGGGAAGGTCGGTCAGTCGTCGGTCGACAGAGACAGTGGCGGACAGCGCCCGGCTGTCCGCCAAGGACGCTGTCTGTTCCT
Organism: Brevundimonas sp.; assembly: GCF_044336875.1. Taxonomy (GTDB): domain Bacteria; phylum Pseudomonadota; class Alphaproteobacteria; order Caulobacterales; family Caulobacteraceae; genus Brevundimonas. The sequence continues at coordinate 2,585 of NZ_JBIIOP010000018.1, forward strand.
CCTGGCGGTTCTCGGCGGCCAGGCCGTCCAGACCGAACCTGACGGACCAGCCGAAGGCCTGCCCCGTCAGGCCGGCGGCGACCGTTAGAGTGTCGGTGTTCTGACGGATGTCTTGGGGAGCGCCTGAAGTCCCGGACGTCAGACGGACGCCCTGGCTCTGGAGAGCGGCGCTGAACGAACCGGCCCATGCGCCGAGTGCGCCCGTGGCGGACATGTTGGCGGTGAAGGTCTCGACGGCGGGGCGAAGCGTGCGTGGGTCGCCGGGGCCGTCCTCACGTTCGTCCGCCCGTAATGCGGTGGTTCGTCCGCCCTGGAGTCCGAACTGGAGGGTCTGGGTGTCCTTCAACGCAGAACGTCGGGCGTCCAGGGCGAGCGTGGAGGCCCCGCCCGCGGTGGGTCGCGACGCCTTCGCCAAGGCGTCTCGGCTATGGAATTCGGGGGCCAGAACGATGTTGAGCACGCGCCGGGAAGGATCGCCGCCATAAAGGGCGCCCGCCTGCGCCGGAAGCGCTTCGATGCGGACGAGGGCGTCGGCCGGAAAGGCCAGGAAGGCGCCGGCGTCGAAGACCCGTCGGCCGTTGACGATGACCACGGGCGGTTGGGTCAGGCTCAGGGTCTGGCCGAATCGGGCGACGACTTCGCCGATATCATAGGCGCCGAGCGTGTCGATCGCGTCCGCATCAAGCTCGCGCTCGGGCGCCACGCGGGCGGCGCCGCGGCGTCCGACCACGGCCACGTCTTCGAGGACCGTCGGGGCGGGCGCCGTCTCGACCTGCACAATCAGAGGGACGGGAAAATCCATCAGGAAGGGGGCGATCATGGCGATCTAGGCGCCCTCGTCATCCACGGCGAAAAAGGCCGGACGTCTGAGACGTCCGGCCAGGCTGTTCAGGTCACAGGTTCCGGGAACCGCCGCATCAGACGATCGTCAGGCCCGGAATCCGGATCGAGCCGCTGCGGATGACGCAGGCGCGGCCATTGGGATTCACCGCCGGCAGGGTGTTGTTGTTGAAGGTGGCGGTCATGGTCGCATTATTCCAGGCCACCCGCACCGTGCCGTAGCAGGGGTCGTTGGCGACGGTGTTGGCACCGATGGTCAGGTCGATCAGGGTGGTCGAGCCGGGCACGACGGCCGCGCTCCAAGCGCCGTAAGGCACGACCGCGATGCACAGCGCGCTGCCGGGCGAGATCGACCGGGTGGGGATGGGCACGGAGGCGGCGGTGAACGGCGTCGCGGTCAGGCTGACGTTGCAGGTGACCACGGTGGTCTGCGACAGGGTGACGGCGCCGGATCCCGTCTTCGTGCCGGTCGGGGGCGTGAAGGATTGAGCGAAGGCGGGCGCCGCCATGGCGACGGTGGCGATGGCCGCAAGGGCCAGGGACAGCTTCTTCATCATGATAGTCCTCCCTAAAATACGAGCCTCTCAAGGGGGCTCTTGTTTGGTGGTTCCTGCCTCGGTGGAGGCTCCTATTAACAGCGCTAGAAATAGGAATGAGTCAACCACAAGTTTCTTTTAAAACAATGCGTTATGCCGACACTTTCCAGCCAGGCGGGATCGCCCGCCCAGGCGCGCGGTTGGGTCGTTCGTCTGGCGGCGTGGTCCTTGGGGACGTCGTCAGAAGGTCTTGGTCAGCCGCACCGCGACGAGCCTTGGATCGAGGGTGAAGACATTTGTGGTCAGGCCGGTGTCGTCGCTGTTGGTGAAGGCGTCGACGATCGGCGCGTCGTCGAAGAGGTTCTTGACGTAGGCCTGCAGGGAGAGGCCGCGCTGCGCGTCTTCCAACCGCACGGACAGATTGACGGTGTCCCAGCCTTCCAGGCGGTCGTAGGCGGTGTTGTAGATCCGGAAATAACTCTCGCCCTGGCGATAGTAGTCGCCGCGCGCGGTGAGGTCCCAGTCGCCGAAGGACCAGGTGTACTGGGCGCCGATATTGGCGGTCCAGTTCGGGGAATTGGGCAGTTCGTTGCCGCTGAGGTCCGCCTCGAAACCGCGGCCGCCGTTCGGCGCGTCCGTGAGAGGATCATAGGTGAAGCCGTAGAAGCTGTAGAACGGCAGGCTCGACGCAAAGTCAGGATTGAACGTGCCGAACCGCGACGAACCGGCGCACAGGGCGCTGAGCGCGAAGGTGGCGAACTCATTGCCGAAGTCGCCGTTGAGGATGGTCTCCGCCAGTTCGCGTGGCGCCACGCAGTTGGATGGAACCTGAATCCACGGCCGCAAGGTGATCCAATCCGGGTCGCCCTGGGTGCGGTTCATCACGTCGATCGAGCCTTCGCCGTCGGCGACGCGGGTCTTCAGATAGCCGAGATTGCCGTCAATCTGGACGGCCGGGGCGGGCTTGTAGACGACCTCCAGTTCCACGCCCCAGAGGGTGGCGTCGAAATTCTCGTTCAGCGAAATCCGGTCGACGATCTGGGAGACCTGATAGTCCTTGTAGTCATAGTAGAAGCCGGTGGCGTTGAGCCGGAGCTTGCCGTCCAGCGCCGTATTCTTGGTCCCGATCTCGAAGGCGGTGACGTATTCGGGCTCGAAGGTGCTGGCCAGGGGCAGATACTGGACCACGGCCGGATTCAGATCGAGGCGCGGCGGATTGGTCCCGCCCCCCTTGTAGCCCCGCGACAGCGAGCCGTAGACGAGGGTGTCCTCGGTGAAGGACAGGTCCGGCTTCCAGTCCAGCACCAGGCGACCGGTCAGGGCTTCCCACTTCTGCTTGATGTCGGCCAGGGCGTAATAGCCCTCGCGTACATAGCCGCCGGTGCCCGCGCCCGGCGTGCCGTCCAGCGCGGCGCCGAGCAAGAGCTGACTGGGATAGGGGGTGGTGACCTTGCGGTCCTCGGTGTAGCGGAACCCGGTCGTTAGGCGCAGGTCTGGCGACAGATCCCAGTAGCCTTCCCCGAACACCGCCCAGGAACGGGTGTGGATGACGTTCTTGCTGCGGAAATAATTGTGCCCGTTCTCGTTGATCGCATTCAGGGGATTGGGATCGACGTAGACGCATTCGTCCGGGGCGGTCGCGTCGCAGGGCCGTGTGCCGATACTGCCGTCGGGCCGGAACTCGAAATTGTAGAAATATTCTGCGATCAGCGAGAAGGTGTTGTTGAAGACGAAATAGTCGTCCTGGGATTTGAAATCGAGATAGTTGGCGCCCAGGCTGAAGTTGAAGCGCCCGCCCCTATCCGACTGCAGCCGGAACTCCTGGTACCATTGGCGATTGTCCGATCGGCTGATGTCGACGGACAGGATTCGATCCGACGGCCCCAGTTGCGGGTCGGTGTAGACGCCGCCCGGCGTCGCCGGCGACGGCAAGGGATCGCCGAAGAAGTCATAGACCTGATTGCTGTCTGAGAAGGCCGGATTGGAGACGTACCGGGCGTAGTCCTGCGAGGCGTAATAGTCGTCCTTGGCGTAGGCGGTCTGGGAATGAAGGGTCAGGGTGTCGCTGAGGTCGAAGGCCAGATTGATCTGGAGGACGTCGTTCTTGGCCCTGAAGACGGGGTCGAAGCTGGTGGCGATCTCGCGCAGGTCTCGCGACTGGACCACCCCCTCGTAAGGATCACTGCCGAGGGGAACAGGGCTGATCAGATTGAAGTCGAGATCGAACCCGAGGGTGGGGGCGAGAGACAACAGCCGGATCGGCCCGAAAGAGCCGCCGTTGGGCGCGCCGAAGGCGGCGTCAGCATAGAGCGACCCGGGCAGGCAACCCTGGCTCAGCTGGTCCTGGAGGAAGCCGGTGGGGACGACGGCCGACCCGACCTGGGCGGGGCCGGGATCTCGGGTGCACAACTGCTTGCCGGTGCGCGAACGCCGGTCGTCTTCTTCGAAATGCTCCCATATCAGGTTGGCGCGGAACCGGTCGGCGGGCTCCCAGCGCGCAGACAGACGGGTGGTGAACAGATCACGGTCGTTCACCCGGGTGTCGTTGAAACTGTTGTAGTCGAACCCGTCACGCTGGGTGAAGGCGAAGGCCCCGCGCACGGCGAACGCGTCGCCCAGCGGAATATTGATCATGGCCTGGCCCCGGCGAGTGTCGTAATCGCCCAGTTCGCCGGTGGCGAAGGCTTCGGTGTCGAACTGCGGCAGTTCAGGGAACATGTTGACCACGCCGCCGGTGGCGTTGCGGCCATAGAGGGTCCCCTGCGGGCCGCGCAGGACCTCCACCCGGGCGACGTCGAGATACTCCTGTTCGAACAACCGGTTTCGGATCAGAGGGGTGTTGTTGAAACTCACCGCGACCGCCGGGTCGCTGGAGGCGGACACGGCCTTGGTCCCGACGCCCCGGATCGAGAAATTATACATGCTGAAGTTGGACTTGGAGAAGCTGACGTTCGGCACGGCGCGCAACAGTTCCGAGCCGCCCTCGATACGCAGGGTCTCGAGGGTTTCCGACGAGAGGGCCGTGACTGCGATGGGCACATCCTGGATCGACTGCTCGCGCTTCTGGGCGGTGACGATGATGTCGCCCACCACCGTGGGTGAGTGCTCGGTCTGTGAGCCGAGGGTCTGGGCGAAGGCCGGCGCGGAGAGCGTCAGCAAGGCCGTCGCGGATACGGAAATCGCCAGGCGCGCGCGTATACAGGCCGTAGAAGCCATGAAGTCCTCCCGAAACACGTCGGCGTGGTCGCGACGCGTGATGTGCGTTTCCTCCCGCCTGATGTTTTCCGTCAGGCGGGGCGGGGCCACCGACGGTTGTCGGCAACTTCGCACTACTCACTGACATGTCAATACCTATTGACAGCGATGTTGGTTGATGGCGCGGTGAGGAGGCCCGCCTGTGCGGCGCCCCGTGCGGATCAGGACGGAGAAGAGGATGGAGTTTGACGCCGTGATCGTGGGGGCCGGCCTGGCCGGCCTGGTCGCCGCCGACGAACTGGTGCGAGCGGGGCGGCGCGTGGCCCTGGTGGATCAGGAAAACGCATCGAACCTGGGCGGCCAGGCCTATTGGTCGTTCGGCGGCCTGTTCCTCGTCGACAGTCCTGAGCAACGCCGTCTCGGCGTACGCGACAGCCTCGACCTCGCCTGGTCGGACTGGCGCGGCAGTGCGGGCTGGGATCGGACCGAGGGGATCCTGCCGCAGGACGAATGGGCGGCGCGCTGGGGCCGGGCCTATGTCGAGTTCGCCGCCGGAGAGAAGCGCGCCTGGCTGCGTCAGAACGGCGTGCGGCTGACCCCCATGGTCGGTTGGGCCGAACGGGGCGACGGCCGCGCCGGCGGTCACGGCAACTCCGTGCCGCGGTTCCATGTGGCCTGGGGGACGGGGACCGGCGTGAGCGGACCGTTCGCCGCCCGCGCCCTGGAGGCGGAGCGTGCTGGACGATTGAGCCGCCATACGCGCTGCCGGGTGGACGATCTGATCGTGGAAGCCGGCCGCGTGACCGGGGTCTCCGGGACGCGTCTGGCGCCCGACGCGGCGCCGCGCGGCGTCGCCTCCAGCCGGGACGCGGTCGGGACCTTCACGCTGCGCGCTCCGGCCGTCCTGATGGCGACGGGAGGACTAGGCGGCGATCATGAGCGGGTGCGGCGGGCCTGGCCGGCGCGCCTGGGGACGCCGCCCCGCGAGATGATCACCGGGGTCCCGGCCTATGTCGACGGCCGGGGCCTGGACATCGCCGAGGCGGCCGGGGCGCGGATCGTGAACCGTGACCGGATGTGGCACTATGTCGAGGGCGTGCGGAACTGGCGGCCCATCTGGCCGGGGCATGGGATCAGGATCCTGCCGGGCCCGTCTTCGCTCTGGCTCGACGCCCTCGGGCGCCGTCTGCCGTTTCCGGCTGCGCCCGGCTACGACACCCTGGCGACGCTGCGCCATCTGCGCACCACGCCGGACCTGGTTGCGCACGACCATTCCTGGTTCATCCTCACCCAGGCGATCCTCGAAAAGGAGTTCGCCCTGTCCGGATCGGAGCAGAACGGCGACATCACCTCAGGGAACTGGATCGAGGTGTTGAAGACCCGGCTGGGCAAGGGCGCGTCGCCGGAAGTGGAGGCCTTCAAGCGGCAGGGCGAGGACTTCGTGGTCGCCGACGATCTGGAGACGCTGGTCGAGCGGATGAACGCCTTGACGCCGACCCCGCTCCTGGTCCCGCAGGCGGTGCGCGACGCGGTCGAGGCCCGAGACCGGCAGATCGCCAATCCCTACGCCAAGGATCTCCAGGTCCAGGGCATCCATAATGCGCGGCGCTATCTGGGAGATCGCCTGGCGAGGGTGGCGCGGCCTCACCGTATCCTCGATCCCTCGGCCGGCCCGCTGATCGCCGTCAAACTCCATGTCGTGACCCGCAAGAGCCTGGGCGGCGTGCAGACCGATCTCGAGAGCCGGGCGCTCAGGTCCGACGGGTCTGTCCTGGAGGGCCTTTACGCCGCCGGTGAGGCCGCCGGGTTCGGCGGCGGCGGGGCGCACGGCTACAACGCCCTGGAGGGGACGTTCCTGGGCGGCTGCCTGTTCACCGGGCGGGCGGCGGGCCGGGCCATGGCGGGTCTTTCGCGCGCCTAGCCCCCCGCTCAGGTCAGGCGGGCGTCAGCAAGGCGTTGCGCAGTTCGACCGGAATCCGATCGTACAGGGTCGGACCGGCCAGGCCGAGGCGCGCGCGCGCCTGGTCCAGCGGCTCCGACATCAGGGCTTCGTAGTCGAGGCCGGGCAGCCAGGCCGCGCGTCGGCCGCGGCGCCAGGCTTGCAGGATCGCGCGGGCGCAAGGGTGCCCCGTCCGCGCCCGGGCCGCCTCCAGAGCAACCCCGGCGGCGATCAGGCCGAAGCCTGGGCTGCGGGTCTGGGGCAGCGAGAAGGCGACCACGCAGGCCTCGCCCAGGGCGTCGGTGCGATAGCCGGTGAGAATGTGCCAGAGGTCGTGGATGTCGCGCAGGCGACGGGCATACCAGGCGTAGGGGTGGGCGGCCTCGATCTCGGTGTCGGCGACCTTGCGGCTCTCGTCGGCGAGGCCGTAGGCCGACAGGTTGCGCTCGTCGATGAAGGTCAGATAGGCGCGACCGACGCTGCCGGAAGGCAGGGCGTCCAGCCAGGCCCGATCCTGCAGGCGGTCGGCGAGTTCGATCATCAGGAACGCCTGCCGCGAGCCTTCGACCTGCTCAAGCATCCTGAGATAGCCGCGCCGCACCGAGTCGCCGGCCAGAGCGTTCATGATCTCGAACACCTGGGTCGTGTCTTCCTTGTTCGCGATCAACCGTCGCAAGGCGCGCAAGGCCCTCATGGGCTCGACCTTTCGAGGCTGAAGCCGGCTCGCTGACCGTGGCGGCGCCGCCTGAAAACCGCCGTGTACGACCATAGTTTCGGCTGTCACTTGCTCTCTCCCGCCTGTGCGCTTAACCCTCTACTATCTACATGGATGTAACTAACAGCGATGTCAATAGAGCGTGTTCGTCGACGCCGACGCACCCCGGACGAAGCCCGTGCGGAGGCGCTGACCTGTGCACGCGCTCGGCTGCTCGCCGGAGGACCGGACTCGGTCACCCTCAAGGCGGTGGCCGAAGACCTCGGCATGACCCACGCCAACCTCATCCATCATTTCGGCTCTGCAGAGGGGCTTCAGTCGGCGCTGATGGGTTCGATGGTGGCGGATCTGGCGAAGGCCCTCGACGAGGCCATTGCGCGGCTGCGCACGGATGAGGGCGCGCCGTTGGAACTGGTCAACGCCGTTTTCGACGCCTTCGCGGAGGGCGGCGCAGGCAAGCTCGCCGCCTGGATCGTCCTAAAGGGCGACCTGTCTCATCTGGAGCCGGTCAGGGACGCGGTCACCGACCTGGTCCGCGCCATCCAGGAAAAGCTCGGCGAGCCCACGGACGAAAGCCGCAGCCGACTGTCCTCTGCGGTCTTGTTCATCGCCCTCAGCGCTTTCGGCGAAGCCCTGATCGGTCCGCCCCTGAAGAACATGCTGGAGCAGGACGAGACCGCCAGCCGGCGGGTCGTGGCCGGCCTGCTGCCCTATTTCGTCGCGCATTCTCACTAGGCCTGGCGATCCGTATTGCGACTTGGCGCCAGCGTCGCACGTGACCGGCTGGGCGCGGTCCTCCACGATCTGAAGAGATCGACACCGCCATGCGCAAAGCCCTGTGGCGGCGCTTAAGAAGGCCCGCGCCGATGTGCGACCTCTACCGTCAGCGCTCAGGCCCCAGGCCATTCTGGACGTCGCCGCCGATCCTGGGCGCCGGCGCCACGCGCTGTTTATTGGCGAGCCGCCTGGAAGCCTCTTATATGGGTCCTTGATGACCCTCCTGGCCAACATCATGATCGGGCTGGACAGCCTTCTGAAGCGGCTGACCCGCCGTCGGCGTTTTCTGTAGCCGACGCCGCGTCGACTCCCTTCGACGGAGGCCCGCCGTGCGCCCCTCTGCTAGAAGCCGAAGTCGATCTGATTAGCTGCGGCGGTGTGTTTTCGCGGCTTTCGGCGCCGGCCTGCGTCGCGCATCTCGGGCGCCGGGTCTGGGCGGGGCTCGGGGACCTGGGCCGGCATGGGCGCGGGCCGCGGGCGTCGCGGCACGCCCTTCAGACGCGGCGCCTTCGGCGGTTTGATGAGGCCTGGGCCGCGTGTCCGCCCCCAGGCCATGATCTGGCTTTCCCACCAGCAGATTCGCCCCGGCGAGCGCGCCACCGGACGCGGGAAGGCGTCAAACTTCCGCATTCGCCAGGCCGTCGTGCGACTGACGCCGGTGATGGCCCGCACCTGCGCCCAGCTCAGCATGCGGTCACCCGGTCCGCCGACGTCCTGGTCGACCGCCTCAGCCACGACGCCGCGCCCTCGCCGCCGCAGGCGCGGCCGAGCGCACCTCTGATATTTGCGACAGGGCCCAGTCGCGCAACAGCGCACGCGGATAATAGGGTTTCGACCGCACATGCCGGCAGGGCGGCCCGTCCCCGCCTGTCGACCAGAGGCGCGCCAGGGTCGCCGGCTTCAGGCGGACGCCGAGCCCGGCGAGGAAGGCCGAGGCCTCCTTTCGAGTGAGCAGGTCGCCGTCGCCCGCCCCCTGGGCCGGGTCCGCCGTCGGGGGGATCATGGCGCCGCCTCGACGCGGCAGGCGCCCGGCGACCGGACGTCGCGGCCCGCCGTCAGCGCCAGATAGCATTCGATCACCGTGGCGACATACTGTTGCGTCTCCGCGATCCGCGGCACGCGCCCCAGCCTCTGCACGCGCGCCGGCCCGGCGTTGTACGCCGCCAGGGCCAGGCGGACGTCGCCGAATTTGACGAGCTGTCGCGCCAGATAGTCCGCGCCGCCCAGAAGATTCTCGGCGGGATCGAACCGGTCCCGGACGCCCAGCTCCCGCGCGGTGGCGGGCATCAACTGGGTCAGACCGGCCGCGCCCGCCGGCGACACCGCATCCGGCCGGAAACCGCTTTCGGTCAGCACGAGCGCCTGAAGCAGCTTCACATCGAGATTGTGCCGTTCGGCGGCCGCGTTCAGCGCCAGCCTGAACGGCGGATCAAGCTCGGGCAGGCGCTGGGCCTCCGGGCCGGACGTCGCATCGCGCGTGTCCCGGGACGGCGCGCCGAACAGGTCTCCGCCCGCCCGCCGCCAGTCGACGACCTGGGCATGGGCCGGTCCCGAGACCCCGATCAGGACGAGGAGCGCCAACCTCACCATGTCATCACCGCCCGATAGGGCTCCAGGATCAGGTCTCGGGTGACGAGCACCCGCACCAGACCGCCGGCCTGGATGCGGATCGCCGGCCGCACCTCGAGCTCGCGATCGATCAACCGCCCCCCGACCCGGGCCCCTTCGATGGCGGCGGCGTCTCCGGCGTCGCCGAGGAAGGATCCGCCGCCGCGCCCGCCCTCGTCACGCGCCATCTGCCCCAGGGTGGTGATCGCGCCGGCGAACAGGGTTCCGGTCACCAGGGCGCCGATGCGCCGATCGACCCGGCCCTGCACCCCGGTCGCGCCCTGGGCGTCGACGCCGGGTTCGGCGTCCAGCACCAGGCTCTTGCCGTTCGGCAGGATCAGCCGCTCCCAGGCGAGAAAGGCCTTGCGGTCGCCATAGCGGCTGTCGCCCTCATGACGGCCGAGAAGCCGGCTTCCCTGGGGCGCCAGCAGGCGCCGGCCGGTGACGGTGTCGTAGATATTCTGGGTGACGGTTGCGATCACGGGCCCCGGCCGCGAGGTGTCGACGCCGGTCAGCAGGACGGCCGACACGATCGATCCCGCCTTGAGCTCATAGGGCGACCTAGGCGCGCTCAACCGATGGGGATTGTAGACGCCGTCGTCGTCGCGCGCCGCACCGGATCCTTCGGCCGTCGGGGGCGCGGTCGTCCGGGGGAGCGGCGCCGGCGCCGCGGTTCGGACGGGCGCGCCGTCGTCGAAGAACAGGCTGGAGCGGGCCGCAAGCTGTGACGGCGACGGCCCCTCGGCGCGACCGCCGTGCGCGGCCGCGTCAGACGGCCGGCGGGTCCCGCCCGACGCCCCGTTCAGGGCCGCTGCGGTGTCGACGGGTTCCGGGGCGGCGGTCCGGGGTTCAGGCAGCCGGTCATAGGAGGCGGGCTGGTCCGTGACGACCTCGGCCGGACGCACCGGTCCGCGGTTGACGGTCTCTCGACCGTCGACGGCCCGGGTCCGCGCCGCCGCGCGCAGCTCCGGCTGGACCACGAAGGCCCAGGCCAGAGATCCGGCGACCAGCACCGCCGCCGCGATCACCATCAGCTGGACGACGGCGCGTCGCAGCCGCACCACGGGCGGTCGCGGCGCGCGTCCGCTGAGGTCCGGCGCCGGCGATTTCGCGGGGGCGGGCGACGGGGCCGCCGCATCGCCCCTGTTGGGCGAACCGGTCATGACCCGCCTCCTGCGAGGCGCCGGATCCGAACGACCTGGGGCCGGCGATCCCCGAGCCGGAGTTCGGCCTGGTCGAAGACCCTGTCGACGATGAACAGGCTGTCGGCCTGTCTGTAGTTGGCGAACTGCGGCTCCCCGTCGGGGCCGATCACGAACAGGGCCGGCGCCTCGACGACCTGCAGTTCCGGCGGAAAGGCGATGAAGGTCCGTCTTCCGTCGTCGAACACCGCTGTCGGCGTCCAGGGCGCGCGGCGGCCGCGCGGTTCGATGCGGTAGCCCAGGTTCAGAGGCCTCTCGGGCGCGGCGGGGCGGATCGACGCAGAGGCGAGCGGCTCCGCCGTCGCGGCGGCGCTCGGCGTCCTCGTCGCCGGCGGCTCGGGGATCGCCCATCGAACGGCGGGATTATAGCCGTCCGACGGGCCGCTCTTCAAATGGATCAGATAGATGCGGCGGTTCGTGGTGAGGACCAGATTGGTCTCCAGTCCGCGTTGCAGGGGTTTGAGGAGCACGAGGGTCTGCGCCGTCGCCGCCTCCCCGGCCCCCGCCTCTCCGATCTGCCAGCGGACGGTGTCGCCCGCCGCCTTGGCCATCAGGATTTCGCCCTGGGGCAGAGACAGGGTGGTCACCCTCAGCGGGGCCGCCCAGACCTCGTAAAGCCGCCCCGGCGCCCAGGCGAAGACCAGATCCCCGCCCTCGAACCGATCGGCCGGCGAGCCGGCCCGGGCCTGACGGTTGGCGGCGGCGATCGCGCGTCGACCGGTCTGGACCGGCGCGGATTCTGCGGCCTCCAGATAGGGGCGCGCCGTGTCCGCGCCCTGCGGCGTCGTCGGATCCGAAGGCGGGGCGGCGAGAAGAGCGCCGGGGGCGCTGCAGAGGCCGGCGACGACGCCGGCCAGGATCACGAGGCGTCGGGGGTCCATGACACATCCTCTATCTTCAGTCCCAGGGGGTTCTTCATCAGCTCGGCTTCGGTGCGGGGCGGCTCCACCCTGGTCGTGATCAGGGCGCGCCAGCGTTCGGTCCCCGCCGACTGTCCGTTGACGAACCGGGTCTCGCGCCACTGCAGATCGAAGGTGCGGCCCGAACGCCGCACGACGTTCAGGACCTCGACATTGACGGCCTCGCGTCCGACGTCGGCGAACGGGTCATGGGCCTGGGCCCAGTCGTTCAGGAAGGCCGCCGCCCTGGGCGTCATCAGATCATAGGCCCGCAGCCAGTTCTGGCGCAGCACGATGGGATCGATGCTCTTGGCGCGTACGTCGCGAATCCAGCCGGCCAGGGCATGTCCGATCTGGGCGTCGTTGGGCTGGTAGCGACCGCCCAGGGCGGTGATCCTCTGGGTCTCGCCCCATTCGGACACCTCCACCACGAAAGGCGTCACCACGGCCCTGTCGGCCTGGACCCACCAGCCGGCCCCCAGAAAGGCGGCCAGGCAGAGATTGGCCAGCGCCAGGCGGCGCCAGTTGCGGGCGTGGGCCAGGGACAGGCCCATGCGATCGTCCCAGATCTGGCCGGCGCGTTGATAGGGCGTGCTCTCCGGCGCGGATCCCAGGGCGCGACGCGGTCTGAAGAAGGGATGCATGGTCAGGACTCCTCGGACTTGAGACTGGGAGACAGGACGCCGCTGGTCTCGCTGGACGGCATCAGGCCGCGCCCGGCGTTGGCGACGAAGAAGGCCTGGAGGGCGCGCGACCGCCCGGTCGACCGGGCTGGAAGCCGGGCCCCGCCTCTCTGATGCGTCACGGCCCGGTGAAAGTCCGCTGCGGCGGCGGCGCTCTCGCGCGCCCTGCGGCGGGACGCGCCCGGCTCGCCGTCGGCCCCCGAGGGAGCGGTTTTGTCGGACGGCGCGGCCGATTCAGTCCCCACCCTCCCCGAGGCGGACGCCCCGGACGCGCGGGGGGACGCGCCTGCGGAGAACGATGAACGACCTCCGGACCCGCCGCGCGGGGCCGAGCCCGCCGGGCCGGGACCTCCCGACGCCCCGCCCGAGGACGGCGACCCGGGGGCCGGGCGGCCGGCGCCCGCGCCGGCCGCCGCCCGAGACGATCCGGCGATCCGCGCCGCGCCCCCTCCGACTGCGGCGCCCGCCCCCATGACGCCGGCGGCGGCGACCAGGCCGGCGCCGCCGACCGCCAAGCCTCCGGTCAGGGCGGCTCCCGCCCCAAGCGCGGGCCCCCCGGTCACCAGGGCCGAGGCGAGGTTGGGAATGAAGATGGCCAGCATGGCCAGGAGGATGGCGGCCACCAGTATGCTGAGCGCCTCGTAGATGTCGGGCTGGGTCGAGGGCTGCAGCTGGTCGAACACCGTGCGCGCGCCCGACACCACAATGGCCAGGGCGAGCACCTTGAGCCCCGACGAGACCACATAGCCGAGGGGACGTTCGGCCAGGAAGGCGGTGCGCGACCAGATGCCGAACGGCAGGAGGACGAACCCGCCCAGGGTGACGATCTTGAACTCCAGCAGGGCGACGATGATCTGCAGCGCCAGGACGGCGAAGGCCAGCATGATCCCGATCATGGCCACGCCGAGGATCAGGGCGTCGGCGAGGTTGCCGATCACGTCGAGCGGATTGTCGACCGCCCGCGGCGTTTCGCCGATCGCCTTGACGATCGACCAGCCCTGGCCGAGCACGGCGCCCGGATTGAGGAAGTCGGCGCGGGACAGGGCTCCGCCCCCCGCGGTCAGGCCGAGTTCGATGAAGCCGGCGTAGAGGGTCTCGGCCAGGCGCTGCCAGTCGTTGATCAGCCAGGCGAAGAAGCCGACCAGCAGCACCTTGCCGAAGCCGGCGGCCAGTACCTCGCGATTGGGCGACAGGGCCCACTGGATCCCGGTCAGGGCCACGACCAGGGCGATCATCAGGCCGAACACCCCGTTGACCGAGGCTTCCAGCGCCGCGAACCCGGCCGTGACGGTGTTGGAGAACACCACCATGAGCGCGTTCGGGGTCTCCATGCCGACGGCCATGAGGGTCAGTCCCGGGCTTTGGGCAGGGGATCGAAGACCGGCGCAGGCGGCGGCGGCGCCTCGCGGGCCCAGGCGCGCCGGCGCGCCGCATCCCCGGCCGCCTGGTCGGCCTCGGCCCGCGCGGCCTGTTCGGCCATGAGCCGCGACTGGGCCAGCATGATCTGGCGCATCGCCGCCAGGTCCTCGGCCAGCACCGCCAGGATCTGGTTGGTCGACTGGGTCGCCGCCGTCTGGCCCTGCGCCGCCTGGCTGGCGCCCAGCGCGCCGCTCAGCCGTCCGCTCCGCCCCGCACCGAGCCGTTCAAGTTCCGCCGCATGCCGCGCGAGATCGCTCGCCGTGCGCCGGGCGGTCCGCCGGCGCGCCTCGCCCTGGGCGATCAGGTCGACCAGGCCGGCGCTGGACAGATCGTCGGGGTAGAGGCTGTCGAACTGACGCTCCAGGCCCGCGACCGTGGTGGCGAGCCCCTGGGCGGTGCGGGCCAGGGCCGCCATGTCCTGAAGCGACTGGTTGCTGGCGGTCAGATGGCTGTAGGGCGACGCCGCCAGACTGCGGGCCTCATTGGCCAGGCTCTCGAGCTGACGCGCGGCCTGAAGCGCGTTTTCAAGATGGTTGCGCGGATCGAACACCACATACTGGGCGGCGGCCGGCGACGCGACGAGCGCGACGGCGACGACGACACCGGCGAGACGGCGGCTATTCGGCCGCGAGCGGACGCGCGAAGGCGTCGAGGACGGACTCCACATTCTTCACTCCCTTGGCTTTGAGGAATTCGCGGGCGAAGCCGGACGGCCCGGCCTGCGCCAGCACGGTGTCGATCAGGCTCTGATCCTCGGGCGAGCCGGCCCCGCACAGGGCGAGGGCCACGCCCGTCAGGCGCAGATCGAACAGGCGGCGACCGTGGGGCTGTCGCCAGTAATAGGCGCGCTTCGCCGGCGCGAAGGCGATCAGTTCGAGTTGGCGCCGGCTCAGCCCGAACGCCCGGTAGAGTTCGGCCGATGACGGCTCCAGGGCGCGCGGATTGGGCAGGAAGACCTGGGTGGGGCAGCTTTCGACCAGGGTGGCGGCGATCGGCGAGGCCGCGACGTCGTCCAGGCTCTGGGTGGCGAAAACCACGCAGACCCGTTTCTTGCGCAGGGTCTTCAGCCATTCCCGGATCTTGGCCGCGAACGCCCCCTCTCCCAGAAAGAGCCAGGCCTCGTCCAGGACCATCAGGGTCGGTCGGCCGTCGAAACCGGCTTCCAGCTCATGAAACAGGGCCGACAGGACCGGGGCGGTCGCCGACGGCGTCGCCATCAGGGTTTCGAGTTCGAAGGTGTCGAACCGGCCCGGCGACAGCCGGCTGTCGGCGCCGTCGAGCAGACTGCCGTGGGCCCCCTTCAGCGTCAGCGGCTCCAGCGCGGCGGCGATCGCCCGATCCTGCACCAGGGCGCAGAAGACGGTCAGGGTGCGGTGTTCGATCGGCGCGGCGGCCAGGGCGTCGAGGGCGGACCAGATCGCCTGCCTCAGCCCCGGCGTGGGTTCGAGGCCGGCGAAGCGGATCGTCTCGGCCAGCCACTCCGACGCCCAGGCGCGGTCCCCCGCCTCGTCGATCCGGGCCAGGGGCTGCAAGGACATCGAGCCCCCGGGCTCCAGCGCGCGCCAACATCCCTGGGCCGCCAGGGTGGCGGCCCGCGCCGATCGGCCCTTGTCGAAAAACACCACCCGCCCGCCGGGATAACGGAACCATTGCAGGGCCAGGAAGGACAGGAGGGCGCTCTTGCCCGCCCCGGTCGGGCCGATCACCATGGCGTGGCCGACGTCGCCGACATGAAGCACCAGACGAAACGGCGTCGAGCCGGTCGTCCGCGCGGTCGCCAGCGGCGGCCCCTCCAGAGCGGCGTCCCGGGTCGGTCCCGCCCAGACCGCCGACACCGGCAGGAGGTCGGCCAGGTTCAGGGTCGAGACCAGCGGCCGCCGGACATCGGCGTAGGGTTCGCCCGGCATGGATCCCAGCCAAGCCTCGACCGCGTTCAGATCCTCGATCCGGGCGATCAGACCCTGGGCGTTCAGCGCCGCTTCGACGGCCCGGGCCTTGGCCGCTGCGCCCGCCTCCGAGCCGTCCAGCACGGTCACGGTCAGGGTCAGATAGCCGAAGGCGCAGGCGTCCGAGCCCAGGGCCGCCAGGGCGCCGTCGCACTCCTCGGTCTTGGACACGGAATCCGTGTCCACCAGGGGCGTCTCCTCCCTGGTGATGGCCTCGCGCATCAGGACGCCGACGCCCTTGCGCTTGGCGAACCAGCGTTTGCGCAGTTTGACGATCTCGAGTTCGGCGGCCGCCTTGTCCAGGGCGATCCAGCGCGCCGTCCAGCGATACTCGAAGGCCAGGGCGCCCAGGGCGTCAAGCAGGCCGGGCCGGGTCGACGACGGCAGACCGCGTACGGAGACCACGCGCAGCCACTGGTCCCCCAACCGGGGGGACACTCCGCCGGTCAGGGCCGCATCGGCCAGCCAGGCGTCCAGAAACATGGGCGGGTCCGGCGGCTCCACCGTCATGGCGCGCGGCGAGATCCCATCGTGCAGCCAGGTCAGAAGGCCCGCATCGTCGAGACGGGCGATCTCCGGCAGGGCGTCCGACAGGAGATCGAAGGTCGTTTCGGTCTCGCGGCGGAACTGCTCGAGGGCCAGCCGCCAGTCGCCCGCCCGGGCGGCGAGGCCGTCGAAGAGCCAGCGCTCCACGCGCCGTCCGTCCTCGACCGGCGGCAGCCAGGTCATGGCCAGCCGGTAGTCGGTCTCATAGGCGGGGTCGGCGTCGTCGAACCGGTCTCGACGTTCGGCGTCGACCAGCCAGGCCACATCCAGGTCGAAGTCCGATTCGGGATAGGCGGATGCGGTGCGCCGCCGCGCCTCCACATGCAGGCACCAGCCTGTGCCGAGCCGTTTGAGGGCGTTGTTCAGCCGCGCCCGGACCGCCATCAGTTCCTCCTCCGTGGAGGAGTCGAGGTCGGGTCCCCGGAACCGGAAGCCGGCGGTGAAGGAGCCGTCCTTGTTCAGCACCACCCCGGGCGCGATCATGGCCGCCCAGGGCAGGTGGTCCGCGAGCGCGGCGGGCCGGCGCCGATGTTCGTCGAGAAACCGCATCCCGCCCTCACGCGTCCAGATGGCCCGGCAGGGCCAGATGCCGGCGCAGGACATCGAAGAAGCGGACGTCCGATCGCGCCGCCCACAGGCCGAGCGCATGGGCGACCGCCCACCACAGCAGGCCGAGCCACCAGATGCGCAAGGCCAGGCCCAGCACCAGGGCGATGGTCCCCATGGCGATGGCGTAGTCGCGCGGCATGCCGGCCATGAGCACGGGCGCCGCGAGCGCCTGCGCCACCGGCAGGTCCCAGCCCTCGGGTCGATCGCCGACGGCGGCCATCACGCGATCTCCATCCCGCCGGCGAAGCCGAAGAAGTCGAGGAAGAAGGTGGAGGCGGCGAAGGCGATGCAGAGGCCGAACATGATGCCCAGCCCCCGTCGCATGGAGGAGCCGTTCTCGCTCATGGCCACCCCCGCCCCGAACACCACCACGGCGACCACGGCGGCGGCCTGGACCACGGGCCCCGTGATCGACTGCACCACCTGCTGGAGCGGCCCTTCCCAGGGCATGCCCGAGCCGCCGGCGAAGGCCGGGCCGGCGGCCAGCAAGGCACAGGTTATCGCTGCGCCGCCGAGGCGGCGTGAAATCTGTCCACGCATTGTCTGTTTCCTGAAATGTCAGGGCTTTTCGCCCCGTCGCACCTCATTGCAAACAGACTTATCCACATGCTGTCAAACGATTTTTACGCGATTTTTCAATGACTTGAATCCAAGTCAAAACAGGGTCGGATGGTGTCGAAGCCCCCTCGGCGGAAGTGATTGGCGTCCCTGCCGAAATCCGCCCCGGCGAGTTCATGCAAGTCGCGGCGATCCCGGCCCCGGCGCGTCCACGCAAGACCGCGCCGTCACGCGGCCAGGCCTCGGGCGACGACCGCATCCCCTGCCACGCGCCCGCGCCGGCGGTCGCCGGTCACGATCCGATGGAGGCTGATCGGCTTCGCCGCCCCTCTCCACGGACGCGGTCGCCGCAGTCGCGACCCTTTTGGCGAACCAGGGTCGCGACCGCGCCATCCGCCGGACGTCGCTTACCGGACGCCGGTCAGGACGAATTTCTGGACCCGGCGGCCGGTCCCGACCTCGGTGACGTAGAGGTTGCCCTGGCTGTCGGTGTCGAGGGAATGCATCCAGGTGAACTGGCCCGCCTGGCGGCCGATGCGGCCGATCGAGCCCAGGGTCTCATGGGTGGCGCGCAGGAGAATCCAGACCCGCCCGTTCATCATATCGCCAACGTAGAGGTATTTCTTGTCGGGCGACAGGGCGACGTCCGTCACCGTGCCCAGGCCGCCGGTCGCGCCGGCGATCTCGAGATCGCGGACGAAGGTCAGGGTTCCGTCTTCGGCGATGTCGAACAGCTGGGCGCGGTTGTTCTGGCGATCGCAGACATAGACCTGACCGTCGCCGGTCGGAACGACGCAGTGGATGATGCCGCCAAACTCTTCGGCATGGGGATTGGGTCCTGAGGCGCCGGTGCTGGTGGCCTGGCTCGTGTCAAAGGCGCCCTGGCGCGTCTGTTGGGCCGGCGCACGGCCATAGGCGCCCCAGATCCCGAAGGCCTCCCCGGTCACGCGATTGAAGCCCAGGAAGCGACGGTTGATGTAGCCGTCGGCGACAAGGACCTGATCGCCGTCACGATAGACGTCCGACGGATTGCCCAGGGTCGCCCCGTCGGCGTTGCCGTTCGTCTGGTCGCGGCGACCGATCTGGCGGATGAACTGACCGTCGCGGCTGTAGTTGACCACGACATGGTCGCCCCGGCCGATCCCGGCGAACCAAAGGGTCCGGTCGGCGTCGACAAAAATGCCGTGCAGGCTGATCGGCCATTGGTTGACGCCGTCGATCGTCGGCGCCGTTTCGGGTCCGCCGAAGCCGCCCAGGAATTCCCCGTCCGCGCTGAAGTGGGCGACTGCAGGCGCTGGTTCGCAGCACAGGGCGATCGGCGGCGTCTGGGCCGAACCGCTGTCGGTCGGGGTCAGCGAGTCCGGACGATGCACCAGCCAGACACTGTCGTCTGCGTCCACGGCGACGCCGCTGACCTCGCCCCACAGCATCGTCTGCGGCATTCGCGGCCAGGTCGGATCGACCGCGAAACGCGGAACGGGCGTGCCGGCCGCAGCGGTGATCTGCTCCAGCACGGGGATGAGCGGGGGATTTGGTTCCGCCTGAGCGGCGAGCGCCTGGGGGGCGGCCGCGCCGAGCAAAAGGGACAGGCTGACGGACCAGGCGAGTACGGATCGCATGTCGAGGCTCCAGATTATTGTGAAGCTGTCCAGATATGGTCCCGCCGGCCGCAACGATAGGATTCTTTTCATGAGCCAATCTCAACGCTGTCATGAACAGACGAGATATCTGGGCGGCGTCGGAGCGAGGGATCCGGCGAGCCGTCCTCTATCGGATCACGCGTCATCTACGCCGCATCGGCGGGCGGCTGGGGCGCGGCTGGGCGGACGGCCGGGCTCCTGGGCGGCATGTTCAACTTCGCGGTCGAGTGCGGTTTCATTGAGCCGCGCCCCCGTTCGCGGCGTGAAGCGCCGCCGGGACGATTCCGGGGATCGCGTCCAGTCGCCGGCCGAGCCCCGGCGCTTGGGCGATGTCCTCTCCGATCCCGGAAAAGAATGGCGGCGCCCCTCGTCACATCTCGAGCGGCCTGTGGACGCGCCTGGAATGAGACGACGCGATAAGGGGGCTTGGGGACAGGCAGGTCAGCCTGATATAGATTTCTATATCTGATAGACCATTTGATGCCTGATTATATATCAACCTCGACCAAAGTCAGATATATGATATATAACGCCATATCAGACAGGCCTCGTGATGCCGAAAAAGACATCAAAACGATACAGTTTGGACCCGCTAACGGGAGCGATCCGTCAAGCACGCCTGGCCAGGGGCTGGAGCCAGCGCGACCTCAGCGCCCGAGCGCATCTGACCCAGGCGCAAATCTCTCGGATCGAAAACGGCGAGGTGGATCTGCAGGTGTCGACCCTGATCGAGCTCGCGCGTTCGCTCGATCTGGATCTCCAGCTCGTCCCGAGGACCGCGCTTGTCGCCGTTGAGGCGGCGGTTCGCTCGGCAGAGGAGCGGTTGGACGAGCGATCGGCCAGAAAGCTCTTGGCGGGCTTGCGTCTCTTGGCCGAACGGGCCCGGCAGGCCGCCCCCGGGCGTGAAGACATCGCCTCCATCGCGTCCAGCCTTCACGACCTGGAGCCGCTCGCGCCGGCCTTGCGCGGGGCCGTCCGCACGGCCGACCTGGAACGGCTGAGGATCAATCTGGAAGGCTTCCTGCGCTATCCTCCGGCCGAACGTCCCAGCCACGCGCAGACCTACAGGGATGCTGCGACATGGCTGAAGCAACTCAGAAACACCCTTATGCACGCGCCTCATACGGAGCGCCCCGCCTACAGTCTTGATGACGAGGACTAATGATGGCCGCCGACGCGCTTGAAGTCCTGCTCAATGACCGCAAGGTCGGCGTGATCTCCGCTCTGGGGGGCGACCAGTCCATCTTCTCGTTCGACGACGCCTATGCGGACGACCCGGATCGACCGACCCTCAGCCTGTCGTTCAAGGGCGAACAAGGCGGCCTTTTGCGCGCTCACAGGCCGACCCAGACACGGCTGACGCCCTTCTTTTCGAACCTGCTGCCGGAGGGCGCGCTTCGCGATTATCTGGCCCGGCGCGCGGGCATCAAGGCGATACGGGAGTATCCGCTGCTTGAGGTGTTGGGGCCGGATTTGCCCGGCGCCGTGACCGTGCGGCCGCTGGGGGAAGACGTCTTCGATGAAGAGGACGAAGACCAGCGCGCGAATGGAAGGCGTGAGGGCGCGGCGGGTCAAGGCGCCCTGAGGTTCTCCCTTGCGGGGGTGCAGCTGAAATTCTCAGCCGTCGAGAAGGCCCAGGGCGGCCTGACGATTCCGGCGAGCGGGCGCGGCGGGGACTGGATCATCAAGCTGCCGTCGATGCGATTTCACGGCGTGGCGGCCAATGAGTTTTCAATGATGCGGCTGGCCCGCGCCATGGGCATGGACATCCCCGATGTCGACCTCATGCCCCTCGATCGGATCGAGGGGCTGCCGGACGGTATCGGCAAGATCGAGGAAGAGGCCTTCGCCATCCGGCGGTTCGACCGTCGGGAAGACGGCGGACGCATCCATATCGAGGACTTCGCCCAGGTCTTCGGCGTCTATCCGGGCGAAAAATACGACAAGGGGTCTTATCGCTCTCTTGCCAAGGTCCTCTGGCTCGAGACCGGCGAAGCCGGGGTGCGCGAGTTCATCCGGAGGCTGGTGTTCAACACCCTGATCGGCAATGCCGACATGCACCTGAAGAACTGGTCGCTGATCTATCGCGACGGCCGCACGCCCGAACTGTCTCCGGGCTACGACTTCCTGTCGACGACCGTCTACATCCCCGATGACGGCATGGCGCTGAAGTTCGCGCGAACGAAGCGGATGGACGAGCTCACGCTCGACGAGGTGGTCTATATGGCCGCCAAGGCCGGGTTTCCCGAAGCGCTGGCGCGAGACGCGGCGGCCCAGGCCGTCGATCGATTCCACGAGGTTTGGGGCGCCGAACGCCGACATCTGCCGATTTCTGACGACCTCGCGGCCGAGATCGATCGGCTCCTCGCAATCGTGCCCCTGGCGCGAAACCGGTAGGAGACGAGGGTCCGCGAAATTTTGCGGCGCGGGGCCGGATTCGCACCTACGCGCTTCAGGTCATGCCTCAGGCGAGCGCCGTCGTCCGATACCCTTGCGTCTCATCCGCCTCGACACCCAACACGGTCTCCACCGATCGCCCCGCAGACGTCCGCCGGACATGAACGATCCGGTCGATGGTCTGACCGATCATCCGCAGCGAGGGTCGGAGCGAGACTTCGCCGATCAGATCCTCCAGCCGTCGCAGCCCGTCGGCCGCCGAATTGGCGTGCAGGGTGCACAGTCCGCCGGGGTGTCCCGTATTCCAGCTTTTCAAGGTCTCGAGGGCTGCGGCGCCGTCTCTCATTTCCCCGACGATGATGCGGTCCGGCCGCATCCGGAGCGCATCCCTGACAAGGTCTCCGACCCCGACCACAGGGGCGGTCCGGCGTGTCACGACCTGCACGCAGTCCCATGCGGAGCAGAGGAGCTCGGGCGTGTCCTCGATCAGGAACACCCGGTCGTTGGCGAAGCCCGGTTCCCGCAACACCGCATTGGCCAGGGTCGTCTTGCCCGCTCCCGTGCCGCCGGAGATCAGGATGTTGCGCCTTTGATCGACCGCCTGCCTCAACACCCGCGCCTGGGCGACGGTCATGACGCCGTCGCGGACATAGTCGTCGAGCGACCAGACCCGCGACGGTCGCTTGCGGATCGACCAGGTCGGCGCCTGCGCCAGCGGAGGCAGGACCGCCTGGAAGCGTTCGCCGGTTTCGGGCAGGACGCCAGACAGACGCGGATTGTCGCGATTGGCCACCTCGCCGACGTGATCGGCGATCAGCCGGATCGTTCGTTCGCGCGCCTCGACCGTAAGGACCAGACCGCTGTCCGATCGTCCCTCTCCGGCGCGATCCAGGACCAGCCGGCCGTCGGGATTGGCCATGACCTCGACCACCCCCGGGTCCGAGAGCGCCTCAAGAATCCGGTCGCCCAGGGCGTGGCGCAAGGCGTCCAGGCGTCGCGCGCGCCCGAGGCTTCGCTCATTCATCCGCGCCGCTCCCCTCCGCCTTCCCGCCGCCACGCTCGACCGGCGCCTTCGGCTTCCGGCCGGCGACGATCCGGGCGGCGGTGGCGTCGAGCAGCTGATCGATCCGCCGCTCGACCGCAGCCTGCACCGTCGGATCTTCGTCCATCACCGCGTCGGGAAGCCGCAGGAAGAAGGCGCGCGCCACCTCGACCAGCAGTTCCTGGACGATCTGCATGTCGCGCGCCGTCGCCCGCATATGATCCCTGAGCGATCGTTCGAGCGTCTCCAGGCGGTCCTCCGGATCGGCGCGGGGGTTGTGCTGCAGGCCGCGCGCAATCATCCGCCCTGCGGCCTGGCTCAAGGGCATCCGCCCCGCGCGCGCCTCCCGGTTCAGCCCCGTCACCACCTTGGGGTCGTTGAGATAGACCTGCACCCGGCAGGTCGATGAGCTAGTCCTCGCCATTGGCGCGTCCCTGCAAATGATTGAGCACCGCCTCGCTGGCGGCCATCTCCTGCGTGACCCTCCCCATCACCTCGGCCACCCGGGCGGCGGTCTTCTTGTCCTCCATCGCGGCGGCCACCTCCTTGAACAGGGGCAGGCTCGCCGCTTCGTCCCGTCCGACCGATCGCCGCCCTGCCCACGGGTGAAAAGGCGCGGGCGGCGTGTCGAGCCGCAAGGCCTGATCGGGCGCGGCGACCCGGGCCCGCGTCCGGAACGGCTCGCGACGGTCGTACTTGAGCTTGGTTGCGCGCAACGGCTTCTGACCGGCGACGAACACCAGTTGTCGGTCATCCGGGAGCGCGCGGATCTCGCCGGGTTCGAGCAGGGGCCGCTCCAGGGTCGAACGGGATACGACGCTATTGCCCTTGCCCATCAGCGCCGGGGCGCTGCGACTGATCCGCGGCTCCGATATGGTCCCCGTCAGCCTGGACACCTTGTCCTGCGTCAACGGATCCAGCGCGGAAAAGGCGGTGTAGACATGACAATTGTCGAGGATCCCGTTGTTCGGGCCGTAAATCGCGGAGGCGCCGTCGAGGAGGATGTCGACCCGCTCGACCGCGCCGGACGGCAGCGCGGACAGATCACTCAGCTCCCCCCGAAACCCGGACCCCGCCAGACGTCGGCCGTCGACGAGCAGCAAGGTCGATTGCGGCCCGAGACCTCTCAGGTTCACGCCGGAGGCATAGGCGCCGTTCGAGCCGCCCCGGTCCGCCCCCGTGGTCGTGGCGACCGGGGTCCCCGCGCCCGCATAGTTCTGAGGCAGCTCCGCCAGGACCTCGGCGACGGTCCCCAAACCCCGGCGATCCAGCGCATCGCGATCCAGGGCCGCCACGGGCGAAGACGGCGGCCCCGACGACCGCAGCAGGGTGCCGGTGACCACGATCTCCGAGAGTTCCGTCGTCGCGGGCCGGCGGATCGTCTCGCTCTCCACCCGCCGCAGATAGATGAGGCCCGGCCGCGTCGCGGACCAGGTCAGGCCCGAGCCGGCCAGGATCCGGTTCAGTGCGTCGTCCGGCGCGAACCGCCCCTGCAGGCCGTCCGAGGTCCGTCCTTCGACCAGGGGCGTCGCAAAGAATATCTGGCGGTCCGACTGGGTCGCATAGAGGTTCAGCGCCTCGGCCAGCGTCCCGGCGGGAATGGCGTACACCCGCGCCTCCTCCGCCCGGGCCGCGTCGGTCGCGACCACCGACGACGCCAGGGCGCAGCCGCATAACAAATTCACTCGATTCATAACTTCTCTCCCCTCGACGCGAATGACGTCGATGAGAAAGACCGTCCGAACCCCGCCCTACCCCGGAGCCCGTCCCGAATTATTTTCAGGCGTCAGCCGAACCCGCCCGTCCGCGTCCCGGGACGCCTTCAGATCAAAGGTGACGGCGACGACCTCGACGAAGGCCGCCCTGTCGCCCGTACGGATCACCCCGTTGACCGAGGCCTTGGACAGGGCCGGGGCATCCAGCACGATCGGCGCGTCCAGATACCGGTTCACCTCCGCCACCGCCTCGTCCAGCGGCCTGTCCCGAAAGACGATGCGGCCCTCGCTCCAGGCTGTGACGCTCCCGGCGTCCACGGTTCGCACGACCGGGCCGGCGCGTGAAAGGACCGCCTGCTCGCCTGCAGCCAGTCGTTTCTGCGGCCCGCCGGCCGAGCCCTGGACGCTCACAGCGCCGGACACCAGGGTGATCCGTGCAGCGTCGCCGGTGCGCCGGACGTCGAACACCGTGCCCACGGCCGTGACCGCGGCGTCGCCCGCCGTCACGACAAAGGGCCGCGTGGAATCATGCGCTACGGTGAAGAGGGCCTGACCACGCACGAGGTCGAGCCCGCGCCGGCCCCGCTCGAAGCGCACCCGCACCACCGAATCCGTGTCCAGGCGCACCGTCGAGCCGTCCGCAAGCTCGACGACCCGCTGTTCGC
The DNA here is from genome assembly GCF_044336875.1 of Brevundimonas sp. Lineage (GTDB taxonomy): Bacteria > Pseudomonadota > Alphaproteobacteria > Caulobacterales > Caulobacteraceae > Brevundimonas. The sequence goes on from NZ_JBIIOP010000018.1 coordinate 27,516, forward strand.
CGACATCCGTGCGATAGACCTGCCGGCCGGAGCCCCAGAGCGCGGCGCACGTCACCGCCACGACCACGACCAGAGCCCCGGCCAGGCCGGCGCCTCCGGTCGTCATCAGCCAGCGCCGCCGGGGGCGTCCCATGGCCTCGGCGACGGCCCGATTGACCGCCGGCGATCCGGAGGCGGCGCGCGCGCCCTTCCACACGGTCTCGACGCGACCATAGGCGGCCGCATTCTCGGGGTCCTGGCGCCACTCGAAGAAGTCCTGAACAGTCTGGGTGCTCACGCGCGGCTCGCCGAGGCGAAGATGCCACTCCGCCGCTTCACGCTCTGCTCTGCTAACCCGTTTCATCGGGCCTTTCATGTTCCGCCCCATGCTAGCGGAGTTGGGCTGCGCAATGCGCCAAGGCCTTCGTCATCCGCCACTCAACGGTCTTCTGGGCGATGCCCAGGCGATCGGCGATCTCGGCGTTGCTGAGACCGACAAAACGCGACATCACAAAGACATCCCTCTGAGGTTGTGGCAAGCTCAGGATGAGCTGCTGGAGCAGGAGCTCCTCGTCCTGACCACCGGCACCGTCCCCCTCCTCCACGGCAAACACCCGCAGCGCAGAGACACCCTGGTCGTACCGCATCTCACGCCGCGCCCGGTCCCGCGCCACGTTTTCGGCGATGCGCAGCAACAGAGCGCGAGGATGACGCACCTCGTGCACCTCCTCATACGGCAGTAGGCGCGCCCATGCTTCCTGCGCAACGTCCTCCGCGTCTGGCCCGATGCGATACGCTAAGCGCCGGGAAAGCCACTTTGCGTGCCGTTCATAGAGCGCAACAACGGATGTCAGACCAACAATCACAAGGATACCTCCAGACCAACCCAAAATGACACGATTGGGGGACAGCAGGAAGGGGCATCTTCGGGTGACAAGCTGTCGATGGACACGGTCACCCTGTTTGGCGACAACCTCCGACGGGCTCGAAACGCCGCAGATCTTTCTCAGGAAGAGTTGGCATTTCGAGCGGGGATGAAGCGCTCCTACGTTAGCGATATGGAACGTGGGACGAGAAATCCCACCGTGCGAGCCCTCGGGCGGATCGCAAACGCACTGGAAATCCCGCCGCACACGCTACTATTGCCCCTCACCAAATCTAACCGCTGAAATGACACGTCCGGGGGACAGCCAAGAGTTGTGACAGCAAGGCAGTTGGGAGGCGATGGATGCCGTCGCTCTCTTAGCAAGAAATGTTCGCGCGCTCCGCAAGCATGCGGCGCTGTCCCAGGAGGAACTCGCATTTCGCGCCGGAATGAAGAGGTCTTACCTAAGTGACCTTGAACGCGGCGCGCGAAATCCGACCGTTAGAGCGCTGGGGCGGCTGGCGGACGCGCTTGGTGTCGCGCCTTCCCAGTTGCTGGACGATCGAGACCTGCCGTCGCCTTGAGGGCGTTCATCCAGTGCGGGCTGCTTGGACAAGCGCGAACTCGCCTTCCGGCTCCAATTGGCGACATTGTAATCCGCGTTCGGCTGGGCCCACCCCATATCTCTCGCCGAACTGGCGGTAAGCAACGCGCTTGGCCTGCCTATATCGACAACACGACGGTGCCGACGCCATCCTTAATCGCATCGCCAGCACTTCGCACCGCATCGAGTTCAAGGGCGAGTCGATGCGGCGGGTGATCAAGGCCCAGACTGACCGCGGAAGATGTCTTTCACCGGTGATCAGTTCGCTGGCGCGGGGGGCCAATTTGATTGGCCGTAGCCGCCAGTTGGAGTGGCCGAAGACGATAGGGCGCGTGGCTACATGCACTTCAGATAGCGAAGTTGCAGCCAGCAGGTATGGGGCGAGCGCGAACGGGGTATTTATCTATGATCGGATTTCGACCCGACCGCTGCACAGGCGACGCCGCGTAGGCTCAGCGATCATGATGCTGCTGTCGGACGCGCACGACGGGTCGAAGACCGTGCAGGCCCTGGTCGCGACTGACGAAGGCCGGCTCCTTTTAGAGAAACTGGGCTGGGTGGCGAGGTCCCCTTGGGCCACGGCTTTGATCATTGGGCCCGACGCCCGCTAACCACCCCTATCGGACTTTGGGAGCGCCCGCCCCTCAAGACGGGCCAGTTGCTCGACAGCGTTGAGATTTGCGGGGTCGAGGACAAGCGAGCGCTGGTAGTTCTCAATGGCCTGTGTCTGGTCCCCGCCGCGGGCGTAGACCTCGGCTAGGCTGTCATAGGCGTTGGCGCTATCCGGATAGAGGCGGACGACGAGTTGCATCACCGTCAGGGCGTCGGCGGTCTTGCCGCCGGCCAGCAGACGGTAGCCCCAGTTGTTGAGCTCGCTTTCCGGCAGAGAGGCGGCGCCGTCTCGCTCGATCAAGTCCGCCACGACCTGATCTGCCCGGTCGAAGCCTTCCGCCTCCAGGCGCTCGCGCAGGGCCGTCACGCCGGTCAACTTCAGACCGGGAATGAATCGAGCGGCGACGGGGTCGATCAACTCCTCCGGATAGGCGCCGGCGAGATTGGTCAGGACGATCACGGCCACCCCGTCGTTCGGATAAACGGAGAAGGCCGACCGCCCCCCGCCGCTCATGCCGATAGAGCGGTGTTCGGGGCGGTCGACGACCACCCACCCGTTGGCCCATTCGCCGGGCTTGCCGTCATTGAAGCGGCCCGGAGTCCACAGGGCGTTCAGCGTCTCCGGGCGGAGGATTTCGCCTGCCTGCAAGGCGATCAGCCAGCGGGACAGATCCAGGCCTGAACTGTTGACGCCGGCGGCGGCGCGGGTGAACGACGGGAAGAGTTCGTGCACGTTCTGGAGACGCGGCGCTTCGCCGCCGACGGGACGGCCGTAGCGATAGCTGCCGGCCTTGCCGGGAACCAGGTCGAGGGAGTCGCCGAACCCGGAGTGAGTCATGCCGAACGCCGTGAAGGCGTCCTCGCCCACCACCGTCTCGAAACCGCGACCACGCGCCTGCTCGACGATCCATTGCAGCAAAAGATAGTTGGTTTGGTTGTAGGCGAACCGCTCGCCCGGGACGGATCGCAAGGGCAAGTCCGCCAGCGCGGCGATGGCCGACGCCCGATCCTGGCCGACATAGCCGCCGTCGCGCGTGATGATATCCGGCAGACCCGACATGTGGGTCAGCAGCTGGCGCACGGTGATCGGCCGCCACGTCTGAGGCAGATCCGAGAGATAGGTCGACACCGGCGCGTCCAGTTTCACCTCGCCGCGCTCGACAAGCCGCAGGATCTCGACGCCCGCGAATGTCTTCGTCGCCGAGTTGATCGAGAAGACGGTGTCTGGCGTGACCGGAACAGGGGTCTGGAGATTGGCCAGGCCGTAGGCGCCGGAGAAGACGACGCGCCCATCCTTGGCCACCACGATCTGCATGCCCGGGATTGATCGCAGACGCATCTGACGCGCGGCCCAGGCATCGAGATCGGCGCGGATCGACGACGACGCCGGCGGCGAGGACGCGGTCTGGGCTGAAGCCGCGAGGGGCGCGCCGGTCAGAACGGCAAGCATCGCCATGGCGAAGGGCGTGTGTCGAAATGGCATGGCGGATCCAATCCGTGAGCCGACAAGCGACCACGTCAAATCCACGCCCGCCAGTGAAGCTTTGGTAATCTGCAGGTTAGGTTCGTTGGTCAAAAGCGCTGAACGCGCCGCGACGGATCGGGCGATCAACAGTCTTTATGGCGCTGCTGCAATGGCCTGGAGCGCCCTACAGGATGACGCCTTTCGAGCTCCCCTGAACAAATAGGGAGGGCGAACAATCTGTAGGACACCGATGGTTCACGATCGGCGGTCGGCGACGAAGGCCTAAAGAGGACCACGGGCCATGCGAGCCGCACCGAGCATGCACATCGTCACAGTTGCGGCTGCGGTCAGAAGGCCTCCAAACCGTCGCACGTCTTCCAGTCATCGGAAGCCTTCCCGGTTTCGGTTGGACCGCCGCAGTGCGGCGGCCCAACACGTGACCTTGCTCAGAAGACGTAGGTCAGACCGACCGTGAAGGTGCGGCCGCTCTTGGTGTAGGAGGTCGACCGCTGCTCGACGATGTCGGCGTACTGGTCGGTCGCCTCGTCGGTCAGGTTGATGCCCTCGACCACCAGCTTCAGCGACGGAGTCATGTTCCAGAAGGCTGTGGCGTCGATATTGGTCGTGGCGTGATAGCCCGAACCGATGTTGCCGTTGCCGCCGATCCCGTCGAGATAGCCGTCGCGATAGGCGCTGGAGACGCGCGCGCCCCAGACATCGGTTTCATAATAGACCGTCGCATTCGACGACCATTTCGACAGATTGGCCAGCGACAGGGTGCGGACCACGCCGTCGACGGTCGAGTCCGTTTCACCCTCCGCATAGGTGGCGTTGAAGCTGACCCCCAGATTGCTGAACAGACCCGGCAGGAAGTCGAAGTCGCGCTGGAGCGCGAACTCGGCCCCCTTGATCGAGGCTCCGTCCCCGTTCACCGGCCGGCTGTAGGAGTAGATGGTGTCGGCCGTCTGGTCCGGCCCGAGCAGCGACAGCGGATAGCCGATGTCGCCGTAACGCACCGAGGCGGTCTCGGCGGTGATGAAGGAGTCCATCTTCTTGTAGAAGACGCCCAGGGCCACATAGCCGCTGCGGCCCATGTAATACTCCCACGACGCCTCGACGGAGTCGGCCAGGAAGGGTTCCAGGTTCGGATTGCCCGCGCTGACGCTGCCGCCGAACGGGGTGAAGCTGACCGAGCCGGCCGCCCGCAGGTCGTCCAGGCTGGGACGGCTGATGTTACGGCTGGCGCCCAGGCGCAGGATCATGTCCGGCATGACTTCCAGCGAGACGTTGGCCGCCGGCAGATAGCCGTCATAGCTGCTCTCGATCGTGGTCGGCACCAGGCCGGCGTTGGTCGCCACCGTCCCGGCCGAAGTCAGGTCGGTCGAATAGTAGCGCACCCCCGCATTGGCTTTCAGCGGCATCGAGCCCAGTTGCGTGTCCAGTTCGTACTGGACGAAGGCGGCCGTGGTCTTTTCGGTCAGGGCGTAGTTGGTGCCCGCCCGGTCATTGGCGGCGGTCAGGTCGCGCAACTGCCCCGTCCGGTCGAAGGTCGCCACCGCGTTCGGTACAATATAGGGCAGCAGGCTGTCGTAGCCGATCACCTCCACCACAGGCGCCGGGCGCGCAGGATTGTTGTACCAGTCCACGCGGTTGAAGCGTTGCCAGCCGTCGTTCTGGAAATCCCTGTGCGAGACGCCGAACTTCAGGCTGGAAGACGGCGTGAAGTCCCAGGCGCCGTTCAGTTCCGCGGTCTTGTATTCGCTGGTGATGAAGTCCTCGCGGGCGTCGGCGCGCATCAGGCCCCACAGGCTCGGATCCGTGGTGTCGAAACCATAGGTCACGGCCACCGGACTGCCGCCGCGATAGTCGTAGGTCAGGCTCTGGTTCGTCGCCTGGATGAAGACCTTGTCGAAAACCGGTCCCTCGAACTCGGACTTGGCGTAGCCGACCAGGGCGTTGAACCGCAGGGTGTCGCTCGCCTGATAGGCGCCGTTCCAGACCGCCTGGGTGAAGGTGGTCTTGTCTTGCGAGTGCTTGTGCTCGTTGCGCATGTCGACGCCCGACCAGTCGGCGTAGACGATGCTGTCGCCGCGGATCTCGACGGCGTTCAGTCTCTGGGTTCCCGTGACGTTGCCGGTCAGGGCGTTCACCCCGGCCGGGGCCTGGGCGTATTCGTCACGCGTGTTCTCCAACGTGCCGTACATCAGGTCCAGACTCATGTCGGTGCGGGCGTTCGGCCGCCATTGCAGCGATCCGGTCAGACCGACCCGCTCGCGCTCCGCATACCAGGTCGAGGGGCTGACGGCCTGGGGCGCCGAAATGCGGTTCAGCCCGGTGGCGTTCACCAGTCGGTCGCGGTCGGCGGCCGAGACGTTCGGTCCGATATTGGCGGCGTTGACGTTGATCTTGGTCCAGGTCCAGCTCCGCATGCCGTATTCATTGACGTCGTTGCGGGTGTAGGCCGCCGACAGCAGGGCGCCGAACTCGCCCACGCCGGTCTGCCAGCGGTTCGAGGCCAGGGCGATGACGCGTGGCGTGACGCTGTCGGTGTTGGAATTGGTCTGGGCCTTGGCGCCCAGCACCAGGCGCGAACCGGCGTAGTCGAACGGACGCGCCGTGGTCAGGCCGACGGTGCCGCCGATGCCGCCCTCGTCCTGTTCCGCCGCATAGGATTTCTCGACCGTCACCCGGTTGAACAGTTCCGAGGCGAACAGGCTGTAGTCGAAACTGCGCGTCCGGCTGACCGAGCCGCGGTTGTCGAAGCCCGAGGCCGTATTGCCCAACACCTCCATGCCGTTCAGCTGGGTGCGGGTGAAGTCCGGGCCCAGGCCGCGCAGCGAGATCTGGCGACCTTCGCCGGCGTCACGGGTGATGGCCACGCCCGGCACCCGCTGCAGGGATTCCGCCAGATTCAGATCGGGAAAGGCGGCGATGTCGTCGGCGACGATGACATCCTGGGCGCCGACGGCGTCGCGCTTGAGGTCACGGGCGGCGTTCAGGCTGGCGCGAAAGCCGGTGACGACGATTTCCTCGACCTCTGTAGCCTGTGACGGAGCCGAAATGATCGGCGGGGCCGCCGCAACGCGCGCCGCCGCCGTGCGCTCGACGCGAGGCGAGGCGGCGGCCGAAGCGGTCGCCTCCACCAGAACCGCACGCCCGACGATCCGGGCCTGAACGCCGCTGGAGGCGGTCAGACGCGACAGGGCCTCGGCCGGGGTGAACCGCCCCTCGACGGCGCGGCTGCGACGGCCGCGCACCACCTCGGGCTGGGCGGCGACCTGCAGGCCGGTGGCGCGCGAGAAGTCGTTCAGGGCCAGGGACAGGTCCTGGGCCGGGATGGCGAAGGTCTGCTGCGCCGCCTGGGCGACAGCGATGGCGGGCGTGGCGACGGCCAGGGCGGCCGCCAGGGCGAAGGCGGACGCGCGCAGCGTCAGATCGGTTTTCATGTCTTGGTCCCCCGGGAAAGAAGTCGGCGTCGATCGCCTGCGGGAGAGATGTCCGGTCGGGTCGGAACCCTACCTTTTCAGCGGTGAAATATTGGCGACGGTTTCGCTACGGTTCTCACCGTTCGATCCGTATACGGTCGCTTTCCTCGACGACCCGGACCCCATAGGCGACCTCGATCAGGGCCAGGACGGCGCGGGGCTCGGCCACCTGAAAACGGCCGCTGATCCGCATCCGGCGAACCTCAGGATCAACCTCGACCGGCTTGTCGGAGAACCGATCGACCTCTTCGGCCAACTGGCTCAAACTGGCGTCCTGGGCGTCGAACCAGCCGTCGAGCCAGTCCGGTCGGGCAGCACGCAACGGCGCACCCCGGCTCAGACGCCCGCGATCGACGATAACCCTTTCGCCGGGCGCCAGGTCCACGGTGTCGCGTGAACGGCCACGCACCCGCACCGCTCCGCGATACAGGGCGACCTCGGTGCGCCCCGAGGACAACCGATCGATATTGAAGGCCGTACCCATGACCTGGACCTGGCCTTCACCGGCCGCCACCGTGAAAGGCCGGCCGTCATGACGAACATCGAAAAAGGCTTCGCCGCGATCCAGGGTCGCGCTGCGTCCCATCGGACTTTGTCGCACGACCAGTCGGGCTCCGCCGCTCAGCCGCACCGTCGAACCGTCGGCCAGGACAGTCTCGCCCGACTGTGCGCGTCCGGTCTCCAGAGTCCTGTAGTCCATCCAGGGCGCGTATAGCACGACCAGGGCCGCCGCCGCCGCGGTCACAGCCGCCGGAATGATGTACCGCCACGGGAGGACCCGTTCGCCCCGGCGGGAACTGGCGACCGCCAGGTCGGCTGCGGCTTCGCCAAGGGCGTCAGACCGCCACAGGGCCGCGAGGTCGGCGAAAGCCCTGCGATGGGCCTCGCTCTCGCCCATCCAACGCTCGAAGGCGGCCGCCTCGGCCTTGCTCGCATCGGGTCTGGCGGACCAGTCCACCCAGGCGGCGGCCTCGGCCATGAGGCGTTTCTGATCCGTCTTCAATTCGGCTCCCCCCGACCGCGTCCGTTCTGGCCGAACGCCTGATTGAGGTCCAGCAATCCCCGCGTCATATGTTTCTCCACCGCCTTGACGCTCAGTCCCAGATCGGCGGCGATGGCGGCGCAACTCTGGTGGCGGACCCGCCGCCGGATGATGATGTCCCGCCGCAGCGCCGGCATCTGCGCCAGCGCCTGTTTCAGTGTAGCGACGGCTTCCTTGCCTTCGATCACCCGGTCGGGCGCGGGTTCGGAGCTGGCCAGGGTATCGCTCAGTTCGACCTGCCCCCATCGACGCTCGCGCCGAAACTGCTCGTTCACGAGGTTCTCCGCGATACGCAAGGCCAGCCCGTAGAGGTTGTCGATCGCCACCCCGCCGCGCCCGTATTCCACCAGACGCAACACCGTCTCTTGGGCGACATCTTCAGCCAAATCCGCTCGGCGCAGCCGTCGCCGCGCCAAACGGCGCACGAAGTCGAGGACCGGAGACCAGTCCCTCGCCGCCTGACTGTCGTCGCCATCATATGCCACGGACGATCCCCACCCGGATCGCCCTCTAACGCGTCAGCGTGAAGGTTCGATGGCGTAGAGCGGACCGCCGAGCATTCACTGGGCGAGAGGAGTTCGCGGGAAACCCCTTTAGGGACAGCCGAGAGAAACAAGCGCCGCCATGAACCGAACCCGGCTGCGCGCCAGGAGCAGCCTTTGGCGGCAAATGTCTGAGAACGCCAGCAACGGACATTGCCTGCACGCTTGAATGCAGACCTTGAAACGGCCGCCAGCCTGAGCACTGCTTTCGACCTCCTGCGTACGCTGGCGAGCCATCGACGGCGAAAAGTTCGCCAAGGCAGCATGGCGCCGTTTGACAAGGCATAACCTGCCAGTCATGGAATAACCATAGCTGATTGGTTATGAAATATGTCGCCTGCGCCCGATCTGTTTCGTTGTCTCGCGGATCCCACGCGCAGAGCGATCTTCGAGCGCCTCTGTCGGGACGGCGAACAGCCGGTGACCCTGATCACCGCCGCAGCCGGCGTATCCCAACCCGCCGTCTCGAAACATCTCGGCCAGCTCAAAGCCGTTGGGCTGGTCGCCGACCGTCAGACCGGTCGCCAGACCTATTACAGCCCCCGCCCCGCAGCCCTGGCCTCGATAACGGACTGGACTCACGAGATGGCCGGCTTCTGGGCGGCGCGCATGGACCGGCTGGACGATCTGCTAAGCCGGATGGACCAATGACACAGACCGAAACCCGATCCGTCGTCGTCGAACGCGACTTCGCCCACCCGCCCGCAAAGGTGTGGCGCGCCCTGACCCAGCCGCATCTCATTGAGGAGTGGCTGATGAAGATCGACGCCGCGCCTGACACGATGGGCCGCCAGTTTCACCTGACGGGCGAATGGGGCGGCGTGCTGGATTGTGAAGTCGTGGCGATCGAGCCTGAGCGGGTGCTGGCTTACCGGTGGGATTTCGAAAACAAAGATCCGAACTTCGCTTTGAAAAGCGTTGTGACCTTCACTCTGACGCCAACCGGATCGGGGACCCGGCTGAAGATGGAACAGGCGGGCTTCCGCCCGAACCAGAAGCAGGCGCTGGGTGGAGCCACACATGGCTGGGCCGCCTTCCTGCTGAAACTGGACGACGTGTTGACACACGCCGACTGACGTCTCGAAAGGAACTTTGAATGACCGCCTTCGCCCGCCAGAGCCATCGCTCGCTCGCCATCGTCTTCACCGTTGCGGTCCTACTCAACATCGGCGCGCTTGTTGTCCGGATCGAAGCCGCCTGGCTTGCTTTCCTGCCGTTGGCGCCGCTGTTCTTGATGATGATCTCGGGCCTGTGGCTGTTCGCTGCGCCGTATCTGAACCGACGGAGCTGAGTCATGGCCGACAAGCCCGTGATCCTATCAGGCGACAATCCGCAGATCGCCAAGGGCGACGGCGACGCGCCCGTCGCCGCATGGATCGACGCAGTTCCTGGATGGAAACAGGATATCTGCCGTCGCCTCGACGCCTTGATCGTCGCAACCGTCCCAAGCGTACGTAAAGCGGTCAAGTGGAACACGCCGATGTACGGCGTCGAAGAGGGCAAATGGTTCACCTCGATGCACTGTTACACAAAGTATGTGCGCGTGACGTTCTTCGAAGGCGCCAAGATGGAGCCCGTTCCGGCCGGCGCATCAAAAGTGGGCAATGTTCGCTATAACGACATCCGAGAAGACTGTTTCGACGACAGTCAGCTGATCTCGTGGATCCGGCAGGCGATTGTCCTCCCGCAGACGAAGGTCTGATACCCGGACATCGGTGGCCTGTGACGGAAGGCGAAAGAGCCGGCATAGTCCGTCATCCCCGTCACCTAGGACTTCCTGAGCGATACAGACCTATGTCGACAGAGCGCCAGATCCGAACATTGCACCTCCGCCGGAGAGGCGACATTTGAAGCCTACGAAAGCGCTTATTCGTCTTGGTCCGGATGCCGTTGCGATGAGACCTACGTCAGAGCGATCTTGCTGCCGACGACTGTGCGGAACACCTGCTCGGGCATCTGGGCAACGGCAGGGGCTATAAACGCTTCGCCTGTGCAGTGGCCCGGCAGAATGTACGTCGGATTCATCTGTCTCATGAGCGCCAGGGTTTCCAACGCTTGGGCGGATGTTTGGGGCGGCACCAGATGAAAGCCACCCATGATGACATGTACCCGTTCAATGCCAGAAACCTCCTGCGCTCTACGAACGGTGTTGATGATACCGCGGTGACTGCAGGAGCCGATAACGACCAGTCCCTTGCCACGCAGGTTGAAGGCAGTGCCGAGTTCATGGACGGCGTCATCGACGAAGAAGTCCGCGTCGCGCCGATCGGGGTCCAACTGGGCACGCTCGCATCCTTGACCCGGCAACATCGAGGTCGGGACCTTGGGGCGCTCTGGGGACACTAACGGGATGTGGCCAGTCGTAAAGGCGGTGCTGGCCACGATTTGAGGCTCCGACGCAACACGCAAGTCGACCCCCGCAGCGCGGATGTCTGCCCTATCGATCTGCCCAAAACCCGGCCCATCCGGCGTCGTGCCCCGCAGCCGGGCACAGAAAGCTTCCTCCCCGCCGACATAGAGGGGCGTGCCGCGTTTGATGCGCCCGAGGAGGGCGGCCATTCCGCCGAAATGATCGTAGTGACCGTGGCTCAGCACCATAGCGTCGAACGTCGAAGGATCGACGCCAAGGATGGCCATGTTCGAGGCCAATGCTTCGGGTGTGTATCCAAAGTCGATGAGGAGCCGATGACGGGCGTCGGCCATGAAGGCATCGGCCATCACCGAATATCCCCATTCGGCGCGGAGCGTGTTGCGATAGGACCCGGCAGCGCGAGGCGCCGGCGTAATGATCAGCCCGGACTGTTCGACCGGAGTGGCGAAGCTCGATACCGTACCATCGGCGATAATCGTGAGCTCAAGCCGTTCAACGGTCGGAACTTCAAATGCGGTCGCCCGCGCTGACCGGGCCACGGCCAGCGCCATGCCCGTCCCCAATAGCAAGCGCCGCGTCAGCATGTGCGTACCTCTCATATCGTTGATCCATTAGAGGCCGCGCGGGTCTGGTTGCCAACTCGCCCTTCGCGTCGTCCGTAAATACTGGGAGCCGTTTCCGAGTTTGTTTTGTCTCGGAACTGACGCTCGTGAGCCGATTCCGACAAGCGCCAGTAGCTGACATTCGCTCGATGTCAGAAACCAGACAGCCATTCAGTGCATCTTGCGGCGACCCGATAGTCTCGGGGCACCGCAACGTCGCTTAGGGCTTCGCTTGGACAGGCAACCGGAACGGTGCGCCCAACCGGTTAAACGCGTTCATGCTGGAGACCGATAATCTCAAGAACGGCCTAGGCGTCCTCAGTCATCAACGATCTCTCCGGACAGCACCATATGGAGAGCGGCCGGTCAGGCCGGCAAACGCTGCTCCTGTAGTTCACCGCCCCTACTTCGTGTCGCCGCGTCCGGGCTTCGGCATGCGCTCGACTTGGTGGTTCTTCGGGCTTGCCTGCGCCTTGGCGACAGAAGTCAGGCGGCCGGTTTCACTGTTGCGACCGATCGGAAAGGTCTTCGGGGATTTTGCCACTGTGATGTCTCCTTCTAAGCGGCTTCGGCGATGTACACGCGGGACAGCGCCTCGCGGCATTGTTCCAGAGTGTCGAGGGTGGCGTACGGGGCCTGTTCTTTGGCGACGGCGCGCAGCAGCGCGTCGAACTCGTTCGACAGCAGCAGCAAGGCTCCGACCTTGCGCTCCGTGTCCAGGATCGACCGCGTCCCGTCAGGGGTCAGCAGCGTCCGCATAGTCCTGGTTACGGTAGAGGTAATCGAGCCACCGCTGCGTCTCGGCCAAGATCGCCAGCTCGTAGGTGTAGCCGGCGAGCAGCGCCTGCATGTTCGCGTGATACATGAGACCGGCGATGTCGAAGCTCGGCAGCGCGATTTCCGCGTCCGCGTCGTTCTTCACGCTCTTGGCCAGGCGGATCGACTTCCGCAGCCCGCCGAGCGTGGTGGCGCATTTCGCGCTGACTCGGTCGATGTGCAGGAACGGCCAATTCGAGATCGTCGTCGGCACTGACTTGTCGAGAATTTTAACGGCCCGGTCTACCTCCTTGCCGGACACCTGCCAGACGATCGTGTCGTACCAGCACGACGGCACCACATCGACGCTCCGGGGCAGCGAGCCGCCCGAAATGTTGATCGCCTTGTTGCCCTTCTTGTCGACCGTCGCCTGCGGGAAGGCGTTGATCAGGATGTTCTCGGCCTGGGCGCGCAGCAGCGACAGCCGGCCAACTGTCGTCTCGTTCGACGGGGTGTAGTATCCCAGCCGAGCGCGCGCGCCGTTCTGGTCGTAGTTCAGAAAGCCGAGATCGAGCGTCAGGAGGTCAACGTCGCTGTATTGCCGGATGTGGACATTCAGCGGCACCGATCCCTGCAGGCGGAACTCGACGCTCCGGCCCTGCGCCTCGAACCCCTTGTTGAGCTGGTTGCCGACGCGCTCGGCCGTCTCAATGCTGATACGCGTCGAGTCGGCACCAACTTCCTGCATCGCACCGAGCGCGTAGCGGGTGTGCGGCTTGTCGGCCGTCGCCCGCTTCTGCCAGCTTTCTTCCAAGATGCTCTTGGTGATCGCCTCGACCTGCTGGTCGACGGTCAGGGTGCCGAAGCGGTCGATGCCGCTGCGACGGTTCTTCAGTCGGGTCAGTCGATCGTCGATAGGGCGCGCCATATCAGGACTCCTTCGTCAGTTTCATGGTGCCGAAGGTGAAGCGTCCTTGGCCGTTGAAGTACTCGCCCTCCCCCGTTGTCAGGTCGTGGTCGAACGTAATCTCCGCATAGCCGCGATGGCTCTGCAGTTCGGATTGCCCGATCTTCGGATCATTGCGGTAGCTGTAGAAAAGGCGGAAGCCGTCGGCCTCGTCGCGGATCAGCGCGGCCGTGACGCTGTTGGAGCCGGACTGCGCGGTCGTCAGACGGACCCGCAGCTTGTCCCAGTTCTGCGTGATAACAATCTTGCCCGACCAGACGAAGCCCGGAGACCGCGCCTCGTCGGCGTTTATGGTTTGCCCGTCAACGCGCCAGGTGCCGCGCAGGTCCGGCACGCCCAGCGCCGTCCTCGCCCAGGGCCAGCCCCACACGTATCGGCTGAACAGCCAGTAGAGCGCGGTGAAGACCAGACCCGCGCCGATCGGCGGTAGGGCCAGCGTCGGCAGCAGATGTCCGAGGCCGAGATATTGTGCCAAATCGACCAGCGCCAGCAGCAGTGCGACAAGTCCGGACGCAACTGCAGCCGCCACGGTAGCGATTACCTGGCCGACGCGTGCGCGGTTGATTCCACCCAGAACCGAATATTCGTGATCCATAGTCAAGGCCTGGCGTTTCTTGCCACGCTCCTGTTGTCGATATGGCAGAGGTGGGAACTGATCTGACTAACCGCAAGACCGTTACTTGTTAGTCGAAATTAATTCGCATTTCCGTCACGGGCGCGGCCCGAACTATGGCGTGCGTCAGAGGTGCGGTAGCGGTCACCGAATGACCCAATGTGCCGAGACCGCGCATGACGATATGCCTCGCCGGGTTGGCGACCTGCCTTAACGATCTCCAGGGTTCGACCGCGCGCTACGCCCCTTAGACGACTAGGGCCAGAACAGACGTTGCGAACAGCTGTTTCGAGTCACGAACGGCGATGGCCGCTTAGTGTCTCAGAAGCGCCAACAGCGGACATGCGCAGCCCGCCAACAACTCGACATTCAGCTGGTCGATTAAAGTCGGCTTCTAGCTAAATGAAACCTCCACGCGATCCATCCGGGGCCAACCCCTCACGGAACCAATTCCCGTCGCCGGTCAAAACAGAACAGCGGACAGATTTCGTTCGCCGTTAATGGGTAGCAACACGATCATCGTACGCATCCGAGAAGGTGTTCGCCGGTTACGGTGACAGCTCAGTTCACTACTCTCGGAAATAGCGGACTCCAGGTCGTACCCGTCCCGATGCGCGAGTGAGAGTGGAGGATGGGTAGACTATTGTTCGGCGTGGTCGTCGGGAATACGACCAGCAAGCCTTGCCCTCCAAACCCCAGGGGGCTCTGCTTATATATCTTGCTTCCAAGTTGGTTGCACATCGCCAGCGCCCGCTCGCGCTCGTCGTCATCGTCCCAACCAGAGCCGTCCTCCGGGAACGCGTACGATGATGGTGGGAGTATCTCGCAAGCGCGGAAATCGACGTCGACGTGCTCGATTTTCGAGATACCGCGGAGAATCCGCTTCTGAGCGTCGTCTGTGGCGACAAGGCAGACGGCACGCACCTTAACGTCGGCGAGTTCACCGGAGTGATCGGCTACGAAGTTTGCGACGTTGTCTCTCAAGGAACGGCCGGTAGCGGCTATGTCGTCTATTATGACGAGTGCCGAGATGACTTCGACGTCCTTCTTCAGCTTTGCGAATCTCTTCTTGAACTCAGCGGGAGGAATGATGTTGTTCACCGCGATGCCGTTTTCCTCGGCGTATAGGCTTGCGTAACTGACGCCGCTCTTCCCCTCACCATCCACGTAGGTGATGGCGATGTCGGTCCGTCGCTCGTTCCTTTTGCGCGTGATCGGTACGGGGATCACCGACCGAATGATGGCATGGGCCGATCGGAGACGCTCACGAACGAGCGTTTCGCTGAATACAGTCGTGCGTTTCAACAGCTTGAAGAGAAGCCGCTGCTCACGCGGGCTGGCGACTTGTTGATACCAAGCCCGGACATCGTCCGTTCCGATTTGACGTCCTCGATACGTCGGCCAGCTTTTGACCAGATCAACAACTTCCTCCGCTCGGACGATGACCGCGTTCTCTTGTTGAATGGCAGATTGGGATAGCTCGTCGGATAGCCTGTCGGCCACGAGCTGATTGGCACCAACGTCGGCGAGCCATCTACCGAAGATCGGCAACACGAACTCGTAGACGCCAGATTTCTCTCTCAAAACTTCGCGCCTGACAAAGTCGTTGAGGACCGGGGAAATCTCCGACTCCGTCAATTCTGAAGACGCTTTGCGCTCAGCGATGTTCGAGGCCGTCAGAGCGATTGGCTCGCGCAGACATCTCGCGGCGGCGACAAGCACCCGGCTCCGTCGCAGGATGTCTGGCTCTCTTTCCTCGGCTGATCGGGGCACGCCGTCCTGCCAAAGGTGAGCGAAGGAATTGGTGCCAAGCGCCGACACCTCGGCTTCCGCCGCTGACCTGACTTCCGTGACGGTGATGTCGGCATCCCGCTCGGCGATTGCCCGCCGCAGGACCCCAGCGCAGACAATCTTGGCATAGTATGGATTGCCGTTCGTGGCGTTGAAGACCTCGGCGATGCCGTCGTCATGCCAGTTGAGTACGCCCGCGCTAGGCTCGCGGATCATCTTTTGGAAATCGCCCCATTCGCTTTCACGAGAGAAATAGCTGAGGTTGATCCTAGAGAAGTTGTTCACGCGTTGGCCTTGTCGGTCGAACACGAACGGCATGTTCTCGCCGCCCACCAGACATAGGCAAATATTCTCTCGGCGGGAGATGGCTCGAAGGTTTCCGAAGAAGGTGTCCGCTAGGTTGCCGTGCAGGAATAGCTCCTGAGGAATCTCGTCGAACTCGTCGATGATTACAACGAACTTCGCGTTCGGGAGAACTGTCGAAGCGATCGATGAAAGTTCCACTATCGGAGCGAGTGATCCGTCGTAGTCGCCAGGTTCGAAAGCAAATCCGATGGGGAACTTCGATTTTATGAAACGCTCGATGCTTTGACCGAGCTGCTTGATGCAGTCCTTTGGCTCGAAGTGCGCGACGTCTCCCCAGAGGATGTAGTGATAGAATATGTTTTGACCCGCTTCGTGTTGGGTCGCGAAAGCTGCCGCGGCCAAGGCCAACGAGGTCTTCCCGACCCGTTTTTGACCTGTGACGTAAAACGGCTCCATTGGATTCCTAAGCAGCTTGCTGGCTAACGGCCGGACCTTTTCATCACGACCGATGAACGCGTCTCCCTTGGCGACGTCTGTGCTGTACGGCGTCCAGAATTGAATGGAGTTCCAATCGACGTCGCTCGCCTGCGACATCACCGTGAACTCGAAGACGTCGCTACTGCGCGCGGGGCTGCCGATCTCTCCCCATTCGACATGGAGGATGCCCTCGAAGCTATCGGTGCGCTGGACGACCATCGCTTCAAGCACGACCGAGAAGTCGCCGGGTAAGACGTTTCCGAGCGAAAGCGTCTGGCTTGGGATGTAGACGTCGTCGCCGCTGATCGTCGTTGAGATACGGACCTCGGTAGCGAGTCCGGGCCCGTCATTCCTTAACGGAATAAGGACGGGAAAGGCGCGGCCTTCCTCGTGCAACGGATACCGTTTCTGCAGCTCCTTTGTTGCTCTCGGCCGGCGGACGGTCGTCTGGAACCTCGCCCGCACTGAGGCGAGGTAATCCTCGATCACGACAGCGACGTTCGTCAGAAAAGGATCTAGGTAGTCCACGGCTAGAAACGACCCATTTTCTAGACCTGCGAGACGGGCGTCAGAGATGCTCCGAACGCACTCCTCGTAGTCGGTCAGGAAGCTAGCTTCAGGTGTGGCTATCCGTTTCAGACGACTGAAGACGGCCTCAATCGCGTTGCGGATGTCGTTCAAACGAAAGGGCTCGCAGTAGCCGCGAACAACACTGTGGTTGAGCGCCCCGATGATCTCTTTCCGCGCGGCCAGAAGCGCTTCGAGATCGCCGAACCTGTCAGCGACAGGGTTCAGTAGCTGCTCCACCTTCTTCTGCGTCGACGAGATCTGGCCGTATTTCTCGTAGTTCTGACTTTTGGAGTCGAGCTTTAAAAAGGCCACTAGGTCCGGGAGGGCCGCCTCAACGATGGCGACAACAGACCTCACGATATGATTCGCTGAGTTCGGCTCCGGGATGAGGCCTTGGACCGCTAGCAACCTCACAATGACGAGCGCAGTCGTCCGGTCGGGGTGCGCGTCTCGAGCGATTAGCGCTAACGCATCTCCGATCGACCCTGTGCTGGCGAGGTCGCCGGCCTTCTCAAACAGCCAGTGGCGAACGCTGTTCCTCGCTTCGACCATCCCGTCACCGGGTGACAACGCCAGCTGCTCAAAGCGCGCCACCGGATTGCTGGAAGCGATGTCCTCGTGAAGCGAATCTTTGGTCATGAAGCCCCCTTTGACACTGCCCAATACAACCGATCATATCCAAGCGCGATCCGAAAGGTTGCATCGGAAAACTGGAGCGTCGAAGGGGTAAAAGCGCCAGAAGGAGACATCAACTTCTGACCAAGAAGCAGTCATTCAGCGGCTATGGTTGGGATGCCGAGAACGAACTTTCACTAGCGCGCCGCCGCCAGTTCATAGGTTCGCGCCGGCCGTCGCTGTCGCGGGCAGGGCCGCGCCATTTCCTGGCTCCCACTTCAAACATCAATCACGACTATGAACGCTCGCTGTCGGCGGCAGCACGCCCCGGCCTGCCGCCGAATGCATCGAGTGGCTGAACGCATTCGAAGCACAGCGGAAAGGGTGACGGCGTCGGTGCGGCTTGCCGACAACGGGGGGTCTAACTCGAACCGACACTCCTTTCGGAAGTGGCTTTGATCTAGGGCGAGATGACCGCCCTGAACTTCGCCTTTGTCGTCTTGTAGAGGTAGAGCTCTGTCGTCGCGAGCAGTCGCAACGCATCGTCGGTGATCGAGGCGATTGATCCGCCCGGCTGAACGAGGATCATTTCAAAGTCTAGCTTCGAGCGGCGCGCCTTCTCCTTGAAGTAGGACAGCTTCTTCATGTCGCCCTTGACGAAGCGTGTCGCCCCGTCTCGCGCCCATGTTTCATGCCTGCGTTTGAGGTCTCGGTAGAGGTTGGGCAGACCGATGTGTTTCGCCGTGATGCTCTTCTGGGCTTGGCCGCAAACGACGTAGAAGTTTCGGATATCTTGAGAGACGCGCGCTTCATGAGCGCCCTTGCAGTGGACGAGGCAGAGCTTGATGGTCTCGTCGTCTACATCCTTGAGGCACACGAGGTCCGCAGCTTCGCCGCTGCCGTCGTCATTGAAGACTAGATCATACTCCGGCTTCAGCTTTTCAGCGGTGCGATACTGGATCGTGTCCTGCGCGACGGCTTTACCCATCGACTCCTTGTTTAGCGGTATTCCGGTCCAGTCCCAGCTCTCCAGCTTATCCTTGTCGAACACGCCAGCGGCGCTGAGGTCGGCGGGGATGTGGTAGCAGTTATAGGAATACGTTCCGTCCGCGTAGTGGACGACGAACGGATCCTTCTGGAGGAACTCCGGTAGTGCGACAGGCTCTGCATTCCCGTTTTTGAATCGCACGAGAGGGCCCGAGACATGATCGTGTCGGTAGCCGCCAGGTAGGGCGTCGTCGATCAGGAGACTGTACTCCGCAGCGTGGTGGTCGCTCACGATCCGGATGTTGATTTCGCGATTTGGCCCCTCGGCTCCGAGTAGCAAATCGATTTCATACAACGGCACTTCTACGTCGCCGAACAACACCGATTGGCGCTCGTTCGACCGGAACTGTGCTTGCTCGCCCCACTGAACCGCTATCGGGACTGACTCATATGGTCCGGTCAGCTTGATTGGTTTCAGGAAGCCGCTGATGACGTTGGCGATGTCGCCTCCGTCAGTGGTGACTTTGGCCCAAGTCGCTTTCGTCCATGCGATCCAGTCGGAGATCGTGCCAGCCCTTTGCTGCCACACCTTACCCCGACGTTGGGTCGCTCCCCACAGGACGCGATCGCCGTTTTCATAGCCAAGACAGGCGACGTTATTCAGCTCTGATTGAGAGCGTTCGATCGACCCGATTCCTTCAGTGACATTCGGGCCGAAATAGGAAGTGAAGCTGATCGCTCCGAGGCGTGACGAGCCGAGGCTCTTTACGAGCGGCAGCTCGACGTTGTTCAGAATATTGAAGATGGGAGACCCGGATACGTGAAGCGTGTGGTCGTCGGTAACGATCTGCGCGAGACGTTCGGACTTCATGCCTTTGTAGTCGCTGGAATAGAGGCAGAGCGCTCCGGATTCCTTGTCCCATCGAATGATCAGCAGGTCATAGAGGGTGTTCAGGACATTCTGGTAGTTGCCCCAACCCACCACATCCGTCCGACAGACGACGGCGACCAGAACCTCGTCCTCTTCGCTGTAGGAGAACCAGCTTTCCGCGCCCTTGGGTAAGACCTCCTTGTAGGCGGAGGGGTTCCACGCCTCGCACTCCGTCCGGAAGAACTGCGCCGAAAGCGCCGGCCTCAGATTCCAGAGTGACAACTGGTCATGCAGGGTGCCGGAGGCTTTCAGCCCTTCAACCACGTCTTGAAGGCGCAGTTCCTGAGCGACCCGTTCTTCGCTCAGGCGCTTTATGATCCGATCCCAATCTGCTCCTTCGGCGTAAAGATCGGCGAGCTTCTGCTCGGCTTCGGGATCGGCGATGTTCACGATGACGGTTGCTTCGCCGATTTTCGTGGGATCACCCTTGCGGGTGAAGCGGCCGATAAACTGGAGCGTGACAGCCAGAGACTTGTGATTGTCGTGCAGCGCCGCGACCTTCAGGTTCGGCAGGTCGAAGCCTTCGCCGAGCATGTCCACGCAAACGACAATCCGCGAGCCGCCATCTCCCCGATCGAACAGCTTATCGAGCGCTTGCTTGTTGGCTGTCGTTCGACCTGGGCCGGAGTACACAAACACCGGCCTCATTTCGGGAGCGAGCTCCGCGTAGAGCGCGCAAACCTCTTCCGCACGCTCCTTCGTTTTGGTCCGAGCCATCAAAAGGTGGTCGAGTCCAAGCTCGTTTCGATCGCGACGTAGGGCAGCGATTGCTTCGATCGCAATCGCGCGATCCCGTTTCGCTTCCTCGCCATATTCCTCGACCGTGCCGAGGTTGATGGGGCGGTAGTAGCCAGCAGCCTGCGCATCCCCCAGCTTGAAGTTGAAGATAATCTTCCCGTCGATGCGCTTGCCATCGCGACGAAATGGCGTGGCGGTGAACTGAAGAACCCGCTTCCCCTGAAACCGCTCCCGAACCTTGAGCCACGTCGCGGCGGTGACGTGATGTGCCTCGTCGACGATCAGGTCAGTGGCTCCATCGATCAGCGCCTCAAGCGCTTCCGCGCTCGACGCTTCGAGAGCATTCGGGAGAGCGACGATGACGTTGGATTGCGCCAGTATCTCTCTCGCATCGTCGGCCGTCCTGATGCCGCCGGCGATCACGGCAACGCGTGGACAAGCGATCTCCTGCGGGACGACGGTCGCGGCAGGGAGCACACCAAGACTGACGAATTTGTTGGAAATCTGAGAGCGAAGCGCGTCGCTCGGTACGAGAACGAGAGTCTTCTCAAGGCGCCGGTAAACTTGGGTCGCCAGCATGGTCTCCGTTTTGCCGGTCCCAGTCGGCAGCACGACGGTGGCGGCATCGAAATCTGCGCCAACTGCGAAGTGTGCTGAGATTGCATGAAGGGCCGCGATCTGCGGGAGCCGCAGGCCAGGTCGTCCCGCGCCTTCGTCCTCCGTGAGAAAGTTGAACTGGTTCACCCATGCTTCGCGGACTTTCTCCGGCGTGTCGGCATAGGTTTCGAGCCTGCCCAGACTGTCCCACCGCAGCTCGAATGTTTCGGGCTGATCCTCGTAAGTTACGGGCTCGGATGAGGTGAGGACGGGTAGATCGGTCTCGATCTTTCGCGCGCCTTTATGACGAAGCAAAAAATCCCGATAGGGCGGCTGCAAGCTCGTCGTGACGAGGTCGTGACCTTTGATATCGGAGGGTGCGATCTGGGCTTTCGTGGTCGCGCCTTGAAAGACGTGCTGCACGATCCAGTTGCTGCCAGCCTTATGCTTCCGCTCAGGAAGCGGGGGCAGAACAATGGAACCAAGGGGTTTTGGGAATAGGCTCACAAATCCTCCAATACGAACCGGGAGGAATCGATTTGTCTGGATTGGCCCGGCGCGCGCCAACAGCACAGCTTAAAGCGGCGAGGTTGTCTAGACTGCAATTTTGGGGTGGTGCACCAGCTTCCGACCTCTCAGCCCGAGCAGCCTCAAATACCTCTTTGAGCTAGCACCGAGCTGACGTTCCCAAGGTCTGCAATGAGTCAGGATCTGACACACATGCATGTCGTAAGCAGATGCTCCGCGAAAACCTCCGCCGAACAGGACGCTTCGCCCACCAGCCACATCCTCAGCATGGCCAGTTGGCCGGCGGCCGCGCCCATGGCGATCAGCGCCGTCGGTGGGCCGTCAACGCTCTCGGGCAGCCGCGCCTCAATCATGCCCGCCAGCTTGCGCTGAAGCTTGGTCAGCACCGGGGGCTCGAAAAGCACCCGCGCCAGCGCCCGCTGGGGCCAGATATGGTCCAGCATGGCCTTGAGCGCCGCCCGGGCGCCCCGGCCCGCAGCAGCGGCGGCGAGCGGCGTGAAGACCGGGTCGATGACCGCGACCAAGACGTCGTCCTTGTTGCGGAAATGCTCATAAAAGGTCGATCGCCCCACCCCCGCCGCCTCGATTACGTCCGCCGTGCGGATGGCGTCATAGCGCTGGCTGAAGATCAGCCGGATCAGGGCGTCGAAGATCGCCGCGCGGGTGCGCTGGCTTCGTCGGTCCAGATCGCGGACGGCGTCATAGGTCATTCGGCGATAATAGCGCAGGCTTCGGCTCCCAGTCAGCCGCCGTCCTCCCGGCGATGGCGGACGATTCAGGCCTGCTGTCCGGAAGCGGACTTTCTGAGGATTTGTCCCTCGGCCCGCCGCCGCCCGCGCCCCAACCTGTTTTCGACAGATCAAGGGGTCAACCATGAACCACGATACCGAAGACCGCCTGTCCGGCGGCTTGATCCTTGCCGCCGTTCTAGCGGCGCTGGTGCTGATGCTGCACCACCCGACCTCGTTCAAGGGACCGGACGACGGCCTGCTTCTGGCCGACTGGAGCAACACCGTCGTGCACGGCGCCATGATGGCCTGCCTGTTCCTGTTGCGCTTCGCCTTTGGAAGCTGGGCGCGGCGGCTGGGCATGGAGCACGCCTCGGTCCGGGCCGGCTCGCTCGCCTTCGACTGCGGCATGGCCGCCTTCATCGCCGCAGCCCTGGTCAGCGGCTTCGCGGCGGGAGGCCTGTTGGCCCAGGCCGGCTATTCAGACGAGGTGCGCTCGGCGCTCGCGGCCCTGGGCGCGCTGAACCGGGCCCTCGCCAATCTGGGCATGGCGCTGACGGTCGCCGCCATGGCGTTGTGGGCGATCCGGATGATGCGGATGAGCGGGCTGCCCCGGATCGCGGGCGCGCTGGGACTGGCGATCGCAGCGGCCGCCTTGGGCTGGCTGGTCGTCAGGCAGGGCGCCTTCGGCCTCTATCCGGCGATGACCTCGACAGTGCTGTTCGGCGCATGGTCAATCCTCGTCGCCTCGCGGATGATGGGCGGTCAACCTAAGGAGACCGATCAATGAGCGAAACGCACCGGGCCACGACCATCGTGCCCTGCCGCGACCTAAAGGTCAGCGAGGCCTTCTACGGCCGGCTCGGCCTCAAGGTCGTCAGCGACTACGGCCACTATCTGATCCTCGCCGACGGCAAGGGCTGGCACCTGCACCTGACGGCCGCCGACTGGCCGGGACGTGTGGAGGATAACCCTTTTGGCCTCTATCTGTACGCCGAGGACGTGGACGCCCTCGCCGATCGATTACGCGGCTTGATCCTCGCGCCCGGCGCCCCCGAGCGTAAGCCATGGGGAACATATGAGTTCGCAATCAGTGACCCCGACGGAGCCCTTATCCGGATAGGACGGGCGGTGGAGTAGCTCCATTGCGTCAGAGACAGCCATTGGCGCGAGCCCGAAAGCCGGACCTTCGAGCGCTCCGCCTCATCTGCTTGGCCTTCCGAGTCAGGGAACGAACTGTGCAGATTCGCCTGTCTTACTGAACTCGTGTCCATTTGCATCAGGCCGCAAAAGGCGGGCTGGGAAAAAGCCTGCGACTTACAGACCTGTCGAGACAGGGGGCGCAAGGGCCGGACGAAGCCGGTCCGCGGATCGTCCCCCCTCCCCCGCCGGATCACCGATCATCATCGCGCCCTGTCGAGACGGCAATGACAGCTGGCGCTTCAAACCCGCTTTAAGCCCCCCGATCAGCAGCTTTGCGCAATAGGCTCAGCCCGATATCCCAAGAATGCCGACCGCAAGGAGATACAGGCCGAGCGGAATATTGAACAGTTGTACATACCGAAGCCGGAACGCCGCCTTCGGCGTCGCCAGGGCCATTCTGAGGCGAGCGGGATCGGCGAGAATGCCGCCGCCTTCGACCAACCAAATAAGTGCGACCAAGTTTATAGCGATCTCCGACGGCGTTCCCCAATGTCGATGAAGGGAGAGAACGGCCGCACCGGCGAAAAAGGCCACGCCACCGACCGCATGCATTGCGGCAGGATGGGCGCAAAGATTGGCCAGAAACGAGCCAGCTTCGCCCTTTCGGAGCAGCCCTATTCCCGACACGCAAAGATAACCGCCGACGATCGGCGCGAGTAGAAGGCTCGTGGGGTTCGCCATAATAAGTCGTCCTGGCTCCATCATTGATAGAAAAGGCTCGCGGACAGCGACAATCGATCGATGCGCCGGCAAGAGCAGCACGGCGGCGTTCACCAGCCTGAACACAGCTGTTCGGCGCCGCCATGAAGTCAGTTCCGTCGATCAAATCGCCGATCGCGATGGCTCAACACCCCCCCGCTTTTGACGACATCACGACGACGTGGCTGCCGGGTCCCGCGAGGCCTCACAATCCCGAATATGATCCGGGCCGGGACGACGGCGACCAAAGCATATGCCGGGAGCCAGGGCCGATCGGGCCTCCCAAACGCCATCAACGCAGCAATGACGATGTGCATTTCATAACTCGAACGAGCCCACGCCAGCCGTCAGCCCCGGCTTCGGCCGCCACTCAATCTTCGTGCGATCCATAAAGACCTGGTTTGCTCTGACGCTACGAATGCGCCTCCAAGGTCAGATATGCCGCCGCCGCACTACATACGCCGAGGGCGAATATTGCACCCGTGATGGCCGCGCGCCTGAGCCTATTTCGACCACGACGTCCTCGATCTGACACAACCACGCCTCCGCAATCGCCGCGACATCATGCTTCCGCGATTCAAATACTTCGCTTCAATCCGCCCCGGGCGGGATGGCCGTGTACTGGGTGGAGATCAGTCGCCATCCGCCGCCGACGCGGTGTGCGACATAACGAACCCGGATCCAGCGGCGAGCCGCGACGCCCGGAACCGCGAAAGAGGTGCGAGACGTCAGAGTCGCGACGTCATCGAACGATCGAACGACAACCTCCTCGCGGATCATCGGCGGCGCGGATCGCCTCAGTCCAGGCGCGTAGAAACCAAGCACTTCTTCGCGGGAGTCCACCGCCCCCACCGGCGAGATTTCTTCATACCCCGGAGCAAGGGTCGCGGCGAGGGCGACCGGGTCGAATGCACGGCGTGCGGCATCGAACCGGTCGACCAGCGCACGCACATCGGCGTCTTGGGCCCTGGCCGGCGAAACGGCTAGAACCGCAATGGGGGCAAGCACCCAAATCCCATGCCGCATCAGATTTACCCCCCTGGCTATGGCCGGTGGATCAGCGTCGTTGCGGCGCGGTCATCGTCTCGTTCCAGACGCAGGCGTGTCCGACGCCTTGGGCGGCGCTTTACCTTTGCGCAAAGGCACACGACACGGTTTCGCTGTCAATTATTTTAGGTTGTGTTAACGTCGCCATCGGCAAGCAAGGCGAGGCCGAATATGTTCGTAGCCGACGTCCAGCGTATCCGACCGACCCCATGTACGCCGAAGAGGCGGACGTCCAAGCCGGCGTGCTGCGTTCACCCCACCGTCCCCATCGACCGGCCCGACCCTGCCCTGTACAGCCAGCGGCAAGTCCTGGCGTCCGGCGGGAGCCCTTCCTGGGACAGCCCAGACATCCTGACGAACTGGTGGTCGCCCTGGCGCTTGATGCCTGAGAGCCGCGTCACGGTTCGCAATCGGTCGGCGACGGCCTCGGCCGCCAATGTTCGGGTCGATATCGGGTTCAGCGCTTTCGGCATCGGCATGCCGGTCACCACGGTCGGGGCGCAGTTCGTCTCCTTGGCGGCGTCGGCGGCGGCGGACCTGCTGTTCCCCCTGCCCCAGGCGCTGCTGGCGGGCGATCCCTTGGTCAGCGTTTTCGTTCAGATCACGCATGGCGCCGACGCCGAGACCGGCAACAACCACGGCGAACAAGCCGTCATTGGCGCCCACACCAGCGAGGCCGGGCGAGACATCGTCTTCAAGATTCCCGTGCGCAACCCCGACGCCTATCCGCGCATCCTGTCCTTCGTCACCTTCGCCAACACCCTGGGTTTTACGGTCACGCCGACAGGACACGCCTTCGCCCCTTTGGAGCAGATCATCGTCGAGGGCCGTATCAAGGTCGCGCCGGGTCTGCACGCCTCACCCGACACGATCGAGCAAACGGCGACCATGGCCGCTCTCGATGCATCGGGCGCCCTTGTCGGCGGCGTCTCCTGTCTGGTGCGGATCGATGATTAGAGCCTCCTGCGCCCTGGCCGGCCTCGCCGTCGGAGGCATGATCGCGATCTTCCTGATCCTCTGGATGACCGCGATGACGGATCACCCCATGCCGGCCCCGACGCTTGGAGAGGGCCTGCTCGCGGGACTGGCCTTCGGGGCGGCCTCCGCCTTCCTCATCGCCCTGCTTGCCGCCCTGCAGGCCCGCGTCGCGTTCGCGCCTCTGTTCGCCGCAGTTCTGTTGACCGCCCTGATCACAGGCGTGTTCGCCGGCCTTCTCGCCCTCGTCATCAAGCCGCTGCTCGCCCTCGCCGTCCTGACGCCGTTGATCGGCTATCTGGTGGGGCTTGTGTTCTGCATCCTGTGCCGTCGGTTCGGACTGCGACCGCTGGAGTTTCGTCGATGACCGATCAACGGCCCGTCTGCGCGGACCAGCCCGGCGATCCCGTCAAGGATCCGATCTCGGAGATCCTCGCGTTAATCGGTCTCGGCAGCACCGCCGTGGGCGTCATAGTCGGGGTGATCGACGTGATGAAAGGCGCCGCAGCCTTCACCCTGCTGGGCGTCGGCGCTATTCCCCTCGCCGGCGTCGCTGCGGCGGCGGCGGTGTTCGCGGTGACCATCTATATGTTTTACAGCCGATGCGCGTCGCGCGACGGGGGTGCGCGGTGCTGGGCCGGCGTGGTCAACGGCGTGACCGACAGCTTCGACTCGGGATGGGACTTCGTCTTTCCGTCCGGGGCGATGCACCCCCGGGTCGACGTCGTGGTCAAGGCGCGGTTCTGGCCGCTTGTGACGCAGAACGCGGCCTTTGTCGCCTGTTCGGCCGCCCCGCCCGAGTTCGGATCCCCCATGATCGGAACCTACTACAAGTCGGAAAAGGTTTGCGCCGCCGGCGTCGGCGCCATGGTCGGGGCCGGCGTCGGCCTTGCGGCCGCCATCGCCACAGCCCTGGCGATCGGCGCCATAGGCTGCGCCTTCCCGCCCCTCTGCCTTCTCTTCCTGCTGATCGCCGTCCTGATCGGTGCGGCCATCGCGCTCGCCGGCGCCGCGGTCGGCGGCCAGATCGGCCGCGCCCTGGCGGACGACGACGATCCGACCGCCAATGGCGGGGCTTCGATCGCCGTGGGAGACCTGGTCAGCGTAACCGGAAAACTGCTGACCATGGAGGAGTTTGAAGGCGCCAACGTCGGCTGGTGGGCCGAGGCCACCACCCTGCACGGTCGCGTGGAGGGGCAACCCGCCTTCGCGGACACGCACGCGGCGCAACTGATCGACGACGCCTGCCCGCTGCGGGACAGCCCCGTCAAACCCGAACCAAACCCGGAACCCAAATCCGAGCCGGAGCCCCCCGACATCCATTAGTCGAAATCCATGACTTCGTCCGGAGAATAACAACCCTGGGTGTTTTTACCCATTGACTGGAGTTGTATTTTCTCGCCTTGATGGGCGACAACCTGGGGAGGCGACAATGAAAACAATCCTGAGAATCTGCGCGGTTTGGCTGGCGCCGATCATAGGCGCTCTCGCCTTCACGGCTCCCGCCACCGCCGGCCAGCTCAAACTGCAGAATACGTCCGGCCAGCCGATCACCTGCACGGTTGACGGCTGGACCGTGGCGACCGGCTACGCCTTTGATTGGCAGA
The DNA here is from genome assembly GCF_044336875.1 of Brevundimonas sp. Taxonomy (GTDB): domain Bacteria; phylum Pseudomonadota; class Alphaproteobacteria; order Caulobacterales; family Caulobacteraceae; genus Brevundimonas. The sequence continues at coordinate 55,218 of NZ_JBIIOP010000018.1, forward strand.
TCGCCGTCCAGCCCGGCGAAACCTTCTACGTGGGTCAGAACACCTTGCGCGTCCTTCCGGATGGCCAGCTTCCGACGATCGACTGGGCGAGCTGCGGGGGGCTGACGACGCGTCTGATGAACATCACCGCCGCCGGCCCTGACGGGCTTCTGGTGCTCACGGGGGCGCAGACGCGCGTCCTGAACGCGGCCCTGTATCCTTATCTCCCCACCCTGCCCGGCGATCAGTTCGAAGCCCTGGTGGCCCATGTGATCGACACCTATCAGGCGGCCAATCCACAGGTGTTGCTCAGCGCCCAGCTGAACATGGCGACCGACATCTACAGTTTCACCAATCTGCCTGTGCTGCTTGGCGCCGGCGGCCTGGACGTGGTCGAGCTCGACACCCTCTATCTGGCCTTTCTCGCCCAGTCCGGCCTGATCAATCCGGCCCAGATCGTCGGCGAACAACCCTTGCCGGTCGCCCTCGCGGCCGCCACGGTCGATCAGCAGCTTTGGGGCGTGCCCAGTTGGCTGTGCATGGACTTCCTCTATGCGACCGATCCCGGCGTGCAGCAGATTACGAGCCTGGCGGGCCTCCTGCCCTATCTGAACAGCCTTGCTCCGGTCGGCGGGCCGAAATTGATCGCCGACTACAACGGCAGCTGGCGCCTGCCCTCAATCTACATCAACGGCTATGTGCAGAACCACGGCTATGGCCAGATCGCCCAGGCGCTGCAGATGCCGCCTGATCCTGAAGTGATCGCCAATCTGGTCGCCCTGACCGACACCTGCGCCTACGGCGGCGGCAACAACTGCACCAATGGGGCCAACCACTCGGCTGAAAACGCTCAGAACGGCGCGATCGAGACGATCTTCGCCAATGGAGACGCCAGTACGGAGCTCGCCTTTTCCGAACAGTCCTTCTTCATGAAGTCGGCCAACCCCGCACTCAATCTCTATGTCGCCCCCGGCGTATGGGGTCAGGGGCCCCAGCCCCTGCTGTTCAGCGACGTCTTCGTCTCGAGCGCGGCGACCTGCCCGCCCCAGTCGCCCTGCGCGGCGGATGCGACGGCTTTCACCAGCCTGATGACGGGCTTGGACATGAAGAACTACATCGTCCAGGCGCGGGACCTGCCGCAGGGTACGCCGTGGCGGACCCTGCTCGTCCCCCTGCCGTCCTTCTACGAGCAGGGCGTCGTCCAGGCGAACCCCCTCTACCCGCAGTACGCCCGCATCTTCGGCGCAGCCGAACCCTTTCCCAACAGCTTCACCGCCGCCCTCCAGACTGAGATGGCCTTCGCCGTCTGCGCCGCGCTCAAAGCGGCCCAGCCCGCCTATGTGTGCAAGACCGGCGCAGCCAACGACAATCAGGCCCTGCCCGCCGACGAGGTCGCTCCAGCGCAGGACGCTGCGCCCGCGCGTCGCAAGGGGGGCCGGTCATGAGCATTGGGCCTGTTCCCGGCGGGGGCATCGCCGTCGCCCTGCCCGTCGGCAAGACCGTCTTCTGGGCGGTGACCGTCCAGGCGGCCTACGATCAGTTCGTGCAACTGACCGACAGTCAGGGCGACATCATCTTCGTGGCGTCCGGCGGCTCGCCGGGCGGCCATTCACCGACCCAGATCGGCCACGGCAGCTTCGTCGCCCAGGATCCGCAGGGCTATCGTCTCTACGTCGGCACCAATGGCGGCCAGGCCTGGTCGAGCGTGATCTGGGACTCGACCGCCCTTGAAGTCGGGGGCGTTCCGACCAGCACCAACTACAATTTCATCTCTGAAGACGGCGCGGACCAGGATTTCAACGACAGCCATGTGTCGATCACCTGGTTCGAGACGATCGGCTAGGAGCCCCCCATGTCCCATGGTCCCGTCGCCGGAAACGGCATTCCCATCACCCTGGCCCCCGGCAAGGTGGTGTTCTGGTCTGCGCTGGTTCAGGCGACCAACACCCAGTTCGTCCAGATCAAGGACAGCGCCGGCGCGGTCGTCTTCACCGCTGCGGGCGCCAGCCCTGACGGCCATTCACCCGCGCAGATCGGCGCCGGCTTCTTCCAGCCCGCAGATCCGACAGGGGCCTACACCGTCTGGCTGGGAACCAATGGGGGCGCGTCCTGGTCGAGTGTCGTCTGGTCACAAGACGTGCTCGACGACGGTGGACCACCCCTGCTGACCAAATATGTGTTCGGCTCCGAGGACGGAGGCGACGCCGACTACAACGACACCTACCTCCAACTGCAATGGTTCGACAGCGTCGGCTGACACCGGAGGTTTCTCTCCATAACACCTCTACAAATTTGCGCGAATTTCAGCCTGCAGGAGACGCTATTCGACAGGTCGGCGCGTCGTTCCGTCCCGCTATCGCCTGACGGTCTGTCCGATCGTGGAAGCCCCCCGGCCGCCACGCGCCTGAGCACGTCGTAAGCCCGGCTCGATCAGCCTGGCCGAGCAACAGCCGGCGCGGCGGGCCGTCCGGCCTGCTGACGCCGGACGGCGAAGACGCGACGCCCCAGCAAGGCGCCGCATTGGACCCGCTGGCGCCCTCCCACCGCTTCGCCCTAAACAATCGGGTCATGATCGAGTCGAACGCGCGCTGGAAATTCTGGATCGACCGAGGCGGCACCTTCACCGATGTCGTGGCCCGAGCGCCGTATGGCGGGCTTCAGACCCGCAAGTTGCTGTCGGTCAATCCGGAGCAGTACGCCGACGCCGCCGTCGAGGGCATTCGGCGCATCCTCGGCGTCGCCTCCGCCGCCCTGCCCGCCGGCCTCGTCGACGACGTACGGATGGGAACCACGGTTGCGACCAACGCCCTGCTGGAACGCAAAGGCGAACCGACCGTGCTGGCCATCACCGCCGGCTTCGGCGACGCCCTGCGCATCGGCTGGCAGGCGCGCCCCGAACTGTTCGTTCGCAACATCGCGTTGAACGATCAACTCTACGATCAGGTCATCGAGATCGACGAACGGGTCCGGGCGGACGGCGAAGTCGATCGGTCGCTGGACGAGAACCGGGCTCGGGCCGACCTGGCGGCGGCCCATGCGGCGGGTTTCCGCGCGGTCGCCGTCGTCCTGGTCCACGGCTGGCGCTTCACTGATCACGAGCGGCGATTGGCCGAGATCGCTCGCGAGGTCGGGTTCGATCAGATTTCAACCAGCCACGAGGTCGGCGCCCTGATCAAACTGGTCGGGCGCGGCGACACCACCGTCGCCGACGCCTATCTGTCGCCGATCCTGCGCGCCTATGTCGAAAAGGTCGGCGCCGACCTGGGATCGAAGACGCCGCTGCAATTCATGCAGTCCTCCGGCGGTCTTACGTCCGCCAGCGCCTTCCGTGGCAAGGACGCCATCCTGTCCGGACCAGCCGGCGGGGTGGTCGCCATGGCGGAGACGGCCAAGGCCGCTGGATTCGCGCGCGCCATCGGCTTCGACATGGGCGGCACCTCGACCGACGTCTCCCATTTCGCCGGGGAATATGAGCGCACCTCCGACGCCGTGGTGGCCGGGGTGCGACTGCGCGCGCCGATGCTGAGCATTCATACGGTGGCGGCCGGCGGCGGTTCGATCTGCCGGTTCGAAGGCGGGCGACTGAGGGTTGGACCGGAATCGGCCGGGGCGGCGCCGGGACCGGCCGCCTATCGCCGCGGCGGCCCTTTGACCGTGACTGACTGCAACCTCATGCTGGGCAAGCTGAGCCCTGACTTCTTCCCCGCCGTCTTCGGCCCGAACGCGGACCAGCCGCTGGACGCCGAGGCGGTGCGGACCCGGTTCGAGAGTCTGGCGGCCGATGTCGAGGCCGCGACCGGTCGGTCCGTGACGCCGGGCGCACTGGCCGAGGGCTTCATCACCATCGCCGTCCAGAACATGGCCGAGGCCATCCGCAAGATCTCGATCCAGCGCGGCTACGATGTCACCCGCTATGTGCTGAACTGTTTCGGCGGGGCGGGCGGGCAGCACGCCTGCCTGGTCGCCGACGCCCTCGGCATGACCCGCGTATTACTGCATCCGTTCGCCGGCGTCCTGTCAGCCTATGGCATGGGTCTGGCGGAGGTCCGCGCTATCCGCCAGGCGACCGAGGCCGCCCCGCTGAATTCGGAGCGGGATCCGATCCTGGCGGCGCGGATCGTCGAACTGACGGTCGCCGCCCGCGCCGAGCTGGAGGCCCAGGGTTTCGCCGGCGAGGCCGTCTCCACACTCGCCCGAGCCGAAATCAAGTTCGCCGGTTCCGACACGCCCTTGGTCGTGCCCTTCGGCCCGGCCGACCAGATGGCCGAGTCTTTTGAGATCCAACACCGTCGTCGTTTCGGCTTCTTCGCCGAGGACAAGACCCTGGTCGTCGAGACCCTGGAGGTCGAAGCGGTCGGCCATTCGGACCAGACGCCGTCGTCGGTCGCCGGGCCGACCGCGAGCGGCCCGCTGGAGATCGTCGCCCAGCCGACCGTCCGCATGGCGGGCGAGGATCGCGCCACCCCCATCTACCGTCGCAAGAACCTGACGCCCGGGCTCGCCCTCGACGGTCCCGCCATACTCCTGGAGGAGACCGGCACGACTGTCGTCGAACCCGGCTGGCGCGCCACGATCGACAACCAGGCCAATCTGCTGCTGGAGCGCGTCGCCCCCCTGCCCGCTCGCGCCGCCATCGGCACGGCGGTCGATCCGATCATGCTGGAAGTGTTCAACAGCCGCTTCATGGCCTGCGCCGAACAGATGGGCGAGGCCCTGCGCGCCACGGCCTATTCGGTGAATATCAAGGAGCGGCTGGACTTCTCCTGCGCGATCTTCGACGCGACCGGCGCCCTGATCGCCAACGCCCCGCACATCCCCGTCCATCTGGGCTCGATGGGCGAGAGCATCCGCACGGTGATCGCCTCGCGCGGTGAAGGCGGCGACGAGCGGGGGATGAAGCGCGGCGACGTCTATATGCTGAACGCCCCCTACAATGGCGGCACCCACCTCCCCGACATCACCGTCATCATGCCGATCTTTCTGGACGAGGATGCGACGCCGGCCTTCTTCGTCGCGGCGCGCGGTCACCATGCCGACGTAGGCGGGACGACGCCGGGGTCCATGCCCGCCTCCTCGCGCACCGTCGAGGACGAAGGCGTGCTGATCGACGATTTCCTGCTGGTGGACGCCGGCCGTCTGCGCGACGCCGAGACCCGCGTCCTGTTCGCCTCAGGCCGCCATCCGTCGCGCAACATCGATCAGAATCTGGCCGACCTGAAGGCCCAGATCGCGTCTTGCACGCGCGGCGCCGACGAGTTGGTCCGCATGACCGAAGAATTCGGCCGCCCCGTCGTCACGGCCTATATGGGCCATATCCAGGATAATGCTGAAGAGGCCGTGCGCCGGGCCATAGCCGTCCTGAAGCCGGGGCGGTTCGCCTATGAGATGGACGACGGCGCCGTCATTCAGGTCCGCATCGATGTGGATGCGGCCGACCGCAGGGCCGTGGTCGATTTCACTGGAACCAGCGAACAGAGACCGACCAATTTCAACGCCCCCCTGTCGATCACCCGGGCGGCGACGCTCTATGTCTTCCGCACCCTGATCGAAGACGCCATTCCATTGAACGAAGGCTGCCTGAAACCGATCACCCTGATCGTGCCGGAGGGGTCGATGCTGAACCCCCGCTATCCGGCCGCCGTCGTCGCCGGCAATGTGGAGACCAGCCAGGCGGTCGTGGATACGCTGTATGGCGCCCTGGGGGTTCTGGCCGCCAGCCAGGGGACGATGAACAACTTCACCTTCGGTGACGACGCGCGTCAGTATTACGAGACCATCGCCGGCGGCGCCGGCGCGGGACCGGGCTTCGATGGAGCCAGCGCGGTCCAGACCCATATGACCAACAGCCGCCTGACCGACCCCGAGGTGCTGGAGACCCGTTTCCCGGTCCTGTTGGAGTCGTTCTCCATCCGGCGCGGCTCGGGCGGCGCCGGGCGCTGGACCGGGGGCGACGGTACAGTGCGGCGGATGCGATTTCTGGAGCCGATGGCGGCGGCCATCCTGTCCAACCACCGGCGCGTCCCCCCCTTCGGCGCCGAGGGCGGCGCTCCCGGCGCTGTCGGTCTCAACCGGATCGAACGGGCGAACGGCGCGGTCGAGCCCCTGGCCTCGACCGCCGAGGCCGCCCTGTCGCCCGGCGACGTCTTCGTCATCGAGACGCCGGGCGGCGGCGGCTTCGGCGCGAAAGACGCTTCCTGAACCGGACGAAGCGGGCGACTGTCATGAGCAGGGGGGATTGAACATGCTGGTGCTTCTGGGGATCGCGGTCGTGGTCGTGGGCTTCGTCGCCCGGATCAATCCGCTGGTGGTCGTACTGGTCGCGGCGATCACGACCGGCGTACTGGCGGCGGTCGGGCCGGGGGTGGATGCGCGCGCCCTGCTCAACGCCGGGATGAACACGCTCAGCCGTTTCGGCGAAGCCTTCAACGACAATCGCTATTTCCACATCACCTGGCTGGTGTTGCCGGTCATCGGCCTGCTGGAGCGCGCCGGCCTGCAGGAGCGGGCGCGAAATCTGGTCACCCAGGTCAAGGCGGCGACGGCCGGGCGGCTGATGCTGATCTATCTGGTCGTACGCCAGGCCACGTCAGCCCTGGGCCTGACCTCGCTGGGCGGTCACCCGCAGATGGTTCGCCCCCTGATCGCGCCAATGGCCGAGGGCGCAGCAGAGACCGAGCACGGCGCCCTGACCGACAAGGCCCGGTTCCGCATTCGCGGCATGGCGGCCGGCACCGACAATATCGGCCTGTTCTTCGGCGAGGACATCTTCATCGCCATCGGCTCCATCGTCCTGATCGTCGGCTTCCTCGAACAGGCGGGCGTGCGCGTCGAGGCCCTGCACGTCTCGCTATGGGCCATACCGACCGCCGTCGTCGCCTTCCTGGTCCACGGCGTCCGCCTCCTGATGTTCGACCGGCAGATCGGAAGGGACATGGCCGTCCCTGACGCGCCTGACGCCGTCGATCCCTCGGTGACCGGCCGATGATCACCCTGGAACACGCCTATATCGCCACCGGCCTGATGTTTGCGGCCTTCTCCATCTTCAGCCTGCGCGATCCTCTGAACCCGACCCGGTTCCGTAGCGCCTTGTTTTGGGGCTTGATCGCCCTGTCGATGCTGTGCGGTTCCTGGCTCGGAGGTCTGGGCAACGGTCTGCTGGTCGTCGCCCTGGTCGTGATCGGGGCCATGGGGCGGCTGGGCGTCGGCAAGCCCGTCACCTCCACCGGCGAACAGCGCCAGGCCAGCGCCGACCGCTGGCGCAATGCTCTGTTCGTCCCGGCCCTGATGGTGCCTTTGGTCGCCGTGGGCGGAACCCTGCTGGCCAAGCACACCCCGTTCGGCGCCTGGCTGATCGCGCCGGTGCAAACCACACTTATCGCCCTGGGTCTGGGCTGCGTCGTCGCCTTGGTCGCCGCCATGGCTTGGTTCCGGCCGCCGGTCGCGGCGCCGGTTCAGGAAGGGCGACGGCTGATGGACTCCATCGGCTGGGCCGCGCTCCTGCCCCAGATGCTGGCCTCGCTGGGCGCGGTCTTCCTGGCCGCCGACGTTGGCCAGGTGGTCGGCGACCTGATCGCCCAGGTCATTCCGATGACCTCGGCCTTCCTGGCCGTCTTCGCCTACTGCCTGGGCATGGCCCTGTTCACCATCGTCATGGGCAACGCCTTCGCCGCCTTTCCGGTGATGACCGCCGCGATCGGCCTGCCCATCGTCGTGCATCGGTTCGGCGGCGACCCGGCCATCGTCTGCGCCATCGGCATGCTGGCCGGCTTTTGCGGGACCCTGATGACGCCGATGGCCGCCAACTTCAACGTCGTGCCCGCCAATCTGCTGGAGCTGCCCGACCGCAACGCCCCGCTGAACGGGGTGATCCGCGCCCAGGCGCCGACCGCCGCTGTCATGCTCGTTGCAAACATGCTGCTGATGTATTTCCTCGCATTCCGCTTCTGACCATGCCCCCTTCCTCCCATACGGCGCTCGACGCCGCCCTCGCCTCCCGTTTCGCCTCGACCGCGCTGGGCCATGTCACGCGGGAATATCCGAACCACATCATGCATGTGCTGACCGCACCGCAGGACGCGCGCACGCCGCGCGACATGCATCCGATCTTCTTCGGCAGTTTCGATTGGCATTCCTGCGTCCACGGCTGGTGGACGCTGTTCACCCTGTATCGCCTGTATCCCGACATGTCCGAGGCTCAGCCTATCCGCGCCCTGGCCGACGCCCTGTTCACGGCGGAAAACGTCGCCGGCGAGGCCGCCTATCTGGCCCGCCCCGAGGCGCGCAGTTTCGAGCGACCTTACGGGTGGGCCTGGCTGCTGATGCTATCCGCCGAACTGGCCCGGCACGACACCGAGCAAGGCCGCCGTTGGTCCGAGACGCTGAAACCTCTAGCGCGTGTCTTCGCCGACCGATTCAGGGCCTTCCTGCCCCTGGCCGACTATCCGGTCCGCGTGGGGACCCACTACAACACCGCCTTCGCCCTACGGCTGACGCTGGACTACGCCGACGATCACGACGCCGATCTGGCCTCCGCCTGCCGCGACGCCGCTCTGCGCTGGCATGCTCAGGATCGCGACTGCCAGGCGTGGGAGCCGTCGCAGGACGAGTTCCTCTCCCCCGCCTTGATGGAGGCCGAGCTGATGCGCCGCGTCCTACCGGTCGATGTCTTCCTTGACTGGCTCGACGCCTTCCTGCCCCGTTTGGCCGACGGTCAGCCCACCACTCTGTTGTCGCCCGCCCGTGTCAGCGACCGCACCGACGGCAAGATCGCTCACCTTGACGGCTTGAACCTAAGCCGCGGCTGGTGCTGGCGCGCCATCGGCGCGGCCTTGCCGGCGGGCCATCCGCTAAGGCCCGTCGCAACCCATGCGGCCTCCGAGCATCTGGCGGCGGCCCTGCCTCATGTCACCGGCGACTATATGGGCGAGCACTGGCTGGCCAGTTTCGCTCTGCTAGCCTTGCTGCAACAACCCCTTTGATCATCGGCGAAATCGCCGCCGTCGCCCTCCCGTCGAAACGGCGACGGGTTATCCATCGATTGACGGGCGCCCAACTCGACCCATGATGCGACTGAACGCGGCGAGGAGATCCGGATCTCGCTCAAGGTCGCTGTTGTAGGAAAGCGAGAGGAGGGTTTGCATCACCCGGTTCGGGCGGATCGCCGCCGCCTCGTTCAAAGCCCTCTGAACAAGCGAGGAGAGCGGCGCCTCGGGCTCAAGCGTCCGCCCGTAATGTTCACACCAAAACGCCCTGTTGGCCCCTCGCAGGCGCTCGGCGAAGGCGACGGGCGACACGCTCGCCGCTAGAAGACCCTGATGCGCGGCGTAGGCCGCGACCTGGACCAGGTCGCTTTCCGGAACCAGCAGCACAGACATCAGCCGCCCAGCCGTCGGACATAGTGAGCGACGGCCTCGAGCGCCTTGAGGTCGGCACGATCCGCCCTTGGCTGATCATCGCGATCCAGGCCGTCGGCGATCAGATCGAGCAGGGCCGCCGCGATGTCCGGCGAGGTCGGGGCGAATCTCAGTGCACGGCTGACCAAGGCGTCTATGGCGTCGGCCCAAGCTTCCGAGGACCTCAAATCGACGCCGCCCGCCGACGCCAGGACCCCTCGTAGATCCGACGGACAGTCCGGCGGGTCATCGAGACGCTGCAGCCTGCGAGCCGCATCAATCAGATCAAGCGACATGCAACACCCTCAGATTGCTTCAATTGCAATCTTAACGAACATTGTTCGCCGATCTGTCAAGCGGATCACCTCGAGGCGGCGGCGTCGCGATCGTCCTAACAGCCTCAATTCCGGTCGCGACGCCTCCTCCGCGCGACCAGTTCGGGGTATGGCTGCCCCATGAACGCGGCCGCGACAGAACTCGCCTTTGAACGGCTTACGCCCCGCGAAAGAGAGATTCTGCGACTCGTCGCCCAACACCGCCGTTCCAAGGAGATCGCGCGGCTGTTGGCCCTGTCGCCCAAGACGGTGGAAATGCATGTGCTGAGCGCACGCCGTCGCCTGGCGGGCATGAACCGCCGCGACGCCGCCCTCGCCTTCGTCGCCTGGGAGGCGGCGCCCCCCGGTAATGATTACCGTAGGCGATCCTCACCCCTAGCCGAGCCGGAGCCGAACGGCCTTGATGGGGTCGAACCGAGGGCCGCCGATGATCCGCACCACCACCGGTCCGACAGCGAGCGCCTCTCCGATGTTTCTGGTGAGTTGGGGCGCGTTGGAGGACGCACTCAGCCTGCTGGCGGCGACGCCGGAGCAGTCGAAGATGGCGCCGGACCTGGTCTCGGCGCTGCGCAAGTCACAGGACCAGGGCGAGGCGCCCAACCGCCTGCTGGTGAGCATCCTGAGCGCGGCGATCTTTCTGGCCGACCCGGACGCGTCGCCGGGCGATCGATCAGGGAGCGGCTCCATGGCCTGACCCCGATCCAGCTGTTCGCCCTGTCGATCCTGTTGGCCGTGATCCTGGGCCTTGTGCTCGGCGGCGTCGTCATGGCGGCCCACAACTTCCTCTATGCGCTGCAGCGCTGGCGCGAGGGCTGGCCCCCGCCCGCATAAGGCGCCCACCGCCTTTTTCACCCCAAGCCTGACATCAATCTCGCGCCGTGATCCGGCGTGACTGGAGACCTGCGCCCAATGAAACGCACCGAAGCCACCCGGGCCGGCGCCGCCAAACTGGTCCAAGCGGAAGCCGCGCTCGACACCGCCCTGTCCCGCACGGCCGAACTGCTCGGCCTGCTGCCCATGCTGCGCCAGAACGCGGGACTGTCGGCCGTGGTCGGCCAGACCGCTGTCGACGCCCTCGGCGAGACCTTGCATCACCTGGTCAGCGCGCGCCGCACCCTCATCCAGGCCCACGGCGGCCTGCAGACGGCCCGCGAGCAGATCGGCTGCGGCGCCGTGGCCATCGGCGTGCCCGACAAGCCCGAGGGCGGCGATACGCCCCGCACGCGCGGCTTGCGCGTGATCGGGGACGCGGCGTGACGACCGACGCCCGAACCCTCATGCTGCGCTCCAGGGATTCGGGGAGCGGACATGTTCGAGACGACGGCGGCTGTGGTCGGCCTGGGCCTGGCGATCCTGGCCTGCGGCCTGGCCTTCTGGCGCGGCCTGTGGCCGGAGCGCAGCGCCGCCGCCGTGATCCTGGTCGGATGGGTGCTCAGCGCCCTGGTTCAGTCGTCCCAGACCTTCACGCCCGAATGGGGCGTCTTCTGGGTGGACCTGGTCGTGCTGATCCTGTTCCTCGGGCTTCTGATGCGCTCGCGCCGACTGTGGTTGGCGCCGGCCTGCGCCTTCCAGCTGTTGGCGGTGGCCTCGCACCTGGCCATGCTGATCGATCACCGGATCGCCATGAACACCTATCTGATGGCGCTGTCGATCTGGAGCCTGTTCATCCTGGCCGCCCTTCTCGCGGGGGCCCTGACGGCGCGCTCGGCGCGGAGGCGACGCGATGATGCGCCTTTGCCCCCAGACCGAGACCCTGCTTGATCTGATTGCGACCATGGGCGCCAACGAGCGCGGCCTGCTGCTGCTGACGATGCAAAAGGTGGCCGCTCTTGAACAGGTCGGCGCCCACGGCGAGGCCGGGGACCTCCTCGACGACATGCGAGAACTGCTGGAGGCGCCAGGCGTCCGACGGAAACTGGCCGCTCGCCCGTTTAGCTGTTAGGCAGGGCGAGATTCCGAAAGACAGGCAGACTCGATGATCGACCCGATCGACGCTGAAATCGGCGAACGCGTACGGACCCGACGCGCCGCACTCAACATCAGTCAGGCCGGGCTCGGCAGCCATATCGGGGTCACCTTCCAGCAGGTGCAGAAGTACGAGAAGGGCACGAACCGGATTGCGGCGGCGACCCTGCTCAAGATCGCCGAAAAGCTGGACACCTCGGTCGCCATCCTCTCCGGCGAGGTCCGCCCGCTCCCCCACGAACTGGGCGTCCTGGTCGATAACCAGTCGACGGCCCTTCTGGAGAGTTTCAACCGGATCTCGCCGGAGCGGCGCAAGACCCTGCTCGAGGTCGCAGCCGCCCTCGCCGGTACGACGGACTGAGCCAGGGGCTCGGCCCCGATCCGAAAGGCGGTCCCAGGCGCCGATCCGGCCCGGACGCAGATTGATCGGCCGCGGATGGGCGTCCCTTCCAGGGAATATGCTCATCGGCGAGCGCCGCGCCTCGACCATCCGTGAACGCAATCCTGGGCGCTGCGAGACGGCCGTCGGCGAACGGACCTGAGGCTCAGCGTTGGCCGGAGCGCCACGCCCAGGGCGCAATGAAGGGGCCGGCCCAGAGGCCTTTGCCGGCCCGTTCGGCGTCGTCTTGCTGCTCGGCGTGCTCGCCGTCGCTGTAACGGGGGTCGTCCAGGGCCCAACCGGCCGCGACCATCCAGCCGCCGAGGTCGCGGCGGAAGGTCTTGCAGTCTTCGCCGGGCGCGCAGTCTGCGGTCACCTCGCAGCGGGCGACCATCCGGCCCCAGCGATCGGGGCGGCCTTGAGGCGTGCAGGTCACCGGACGGTCGTTGATCAGGCCGTCGAGGTGGCGGGCCGCCTCCGTGCCGCAGCGATAGGCCTGGCCGTCGCGTTGACAGGACTGGCGGCTTTCGGGCGCATCAATCCCCCAAAGGCGCACCCGCCGGCCGCGGATCTCCAGGGTGTCGCCGTCGATGACGGTGGCGCGGCCGACGAGGGGCGCCGACGCCGCGCCGGACTGGAGGGCGGCGGCGAGAACAAGGGCGGTGATCATGAAGCGGTCCTAGCCGAGACAAGGTCGAAGGTCTTGCAGGATCAGCGGCTGCGGCGAAGCGACCAGATCAGGCCGGCGATGGCGCTGATCAGGGTGGCGACAGCCAGGATCAGGTCGGGGATGTGGGTCATGGGCGAGCTCCTTCGAGGGCAGTATCGGCCCGTCCCGGCCCACCGTGAGTCGATTGCACCCGCTCGGCGTCAAACCCGGTCGTAAGCTCAACCTCGGTCTGGGATTGGGATCGACGGGTAGGGGCGTGTCTCGGGTTTGAATCGACCGGACAACACTCGCATGGGGCTGTCGCGCCAGAGAATTCGGGATCATTGGCCTTCACCAAGCTTAGCGTAACGCAAAATTCACTGCCACCGGTGTCATGGAGGGGTTTGAAGCGGCGATATCGATTGGCGAGCCGCAGGCAAGAAGTGTTCCGATGTTCCTGCGTAACCTGTCGCTGTCCCGTAAGCTGCTGCTGGCGTTCTGCGTTGTAATTCTCGCCTCGGCGGCGACCAGCACACTCATCTTCACCAATCTGATGACCCTGCGCGAAGCCTCGAAATCCGCGTCGCGCTCACAGACCCTGTCCCAGAAGGCCGACCGGCTGGTCGCCTTGACCGTCGACCAGCAGAACGCCCTGCGCAAATATCTGCTGGGCGGCGGCGACGCGGCGCGCGAGGCCTATGATGCAGCCGGCGCCGCGTTCGAACAGGAGTGGACCGCTTTTCACTCTGCAACGAGCCAACCGGCGCAACGCGACCGTCTCGAGAAGCTGAAGGTCGCCGTCGAGGCCTGGCGCCGCGATGTGGCCGCGCCTGAGTTCGCGCGGGGAACGGTCGCCTTTGATCCGGCGTCCTCTGCGCTGGACCTGACGGAGGTCCGCACGCTCGGTGGCGAATTGGGCGAGGCGGCCGAGGAGCGCGTCGCCGTCCGTGCGGCCGAACATGAGGCCGCGCTGAGCCGGTCAGTCACCGTATTGGGAGCCGGCGGGCTGGTTCTGATCCTGCTGTCTGTCGCCATGGGCATGATGCTCGCCCGTCTGGTCGGACGTCCGATCGTGGCCATGACGGCGGCGATGGCGCGCCTGGCCGAAGGCGACAAGTCCGTGGTCATTCCCGCAGTCGGCCAAAAGGACGAAGTCGGCCGGATGGCCGATGCGGTGGTGGCGTTCAAGGACGCCGCTCTGGAGAAGGACCGACTGGAGGCCGAGGCGGCGTCTCACCGCTCGATGAGCGAGAACGAGCGCCTGGCCAACGAGGCCGAGAAGGCGCGTGTCGCCGAAGAGGACCGGATCGCATTGACGGCGCTGGCCGGCGGCCTGTCGGCCA
>NZ_JBIIOP010000019.1:0-63694 GCF_044336875.1 Brevundimonas sp.
GACCGAGCGGGCGCCGGCGGCCGAAACCACGGCGGTCCCGGAGCCGGAGGCCGGGCGAACCACGGTGCCGAACTTCAGGTCGGCGGTCTTGGTGATGGTCAGCGGGCGGATGACGGTGATCGAACCCGAGCCCGTGGTGGAGGCGGACGACTGGGCGAAGGCGGGGGCGGCGACGGCGGTCAGGACGACGGCGGCGACGGCGGCGAAGGTCTTGATCATGATGGTCTCCAACGGTGTGCCCTGGGGGCTGTGGATGGCTGCGTTGGGAGGTTGATCCGCCTCTCGACCGCCGCCGTCCAACCGCGGAACCCCGAAAACAGGCGAATTCTGCCTAAAGTTATAGGCTTCGGACCCATTTCCCGGGCCGTTTCCCCTGACGAACCCGGCGTTTCCGGCCTTGCCGCACCGCCGCCCGGCGCCTAAGTCGGGGCTCGATCCAGCGCTCCCGCGCTCGATTTCGGACATTTCAGACTATTCGGACTCTGTTTTTCGGAGTCCGAACCGGAGCCCCCGATGCCCCCCTCAGCGCCCAAGTACGACTACGACCTCTTCGTCATAGGCGCCGGCTCCGGGGGCGTCCGCGCCGCCCGCCTGACCGCCCTAGGCGGAAAGAAGGTGGCGGTGGCCGAAGAGTATCGCGTCGGCGGCACCTGCGTCATCCGGGGCTGCGTGCCCAAGAAGTTCATGGTCATGGCCTCAGAGGTCAGCCACGCGCTCGAGATCGCCGAGGGCTACGGCTGGTCCTTCGACAATGCGAAATTCGACTGGCCCACCTTCCTCCAGGCCAAGGACGTCGAGATCGCCCGTCTGTCCGGCATCTACGCCGCCAACCTGGGCAAGGCCGGGGTCGAACTGGTCCACGGCCGCGCCGTGCTGAAGGACGCCCATACGGTCGAGATCCTCGGCAAGAACCAGACCTTCACCGCCGAGAAGATCCTGATCGCCACCGGCGGCCGCCCGTGGAAGCCGGAAAGCCTGCCGGGCATCGAACACGCCATCACCTCGGAAGAGGCCTTCCACCTGCCCGAACTGCCGAAACGCATCCTGATCGCGGGCGGCGGCTATATCGCGGTCGAGTTCGCCGGCATCTTCGCCGGTCTGGGCGTCGAGACCACCCTGATCTATCGCGGCCCCAACATTCTGCGCGGCTTCGACGACGACGTGCGCGCCCATCTGGCCGGCGAGATCGAAAAGCGCGGCGTCAAGGTCATCCTGGGCTGCCAGCACGAGAGCATCGAGAAGACGGACAGCGGACTGGTCAACCACCTCGAAAACGGCATGAAGATCGAGACCGACGTGGTCCTGTTCGCCACCGGCCGCATCCCCCACGTCAAGGAACTGGGCCTGGAACAGGCTGGCGTCGAGCTCAACGACGAGGGGGCGATCAAGGTCGATCCCTATTCCAAGACCACGGCCGACAACATCTGGGCCATCGGCGACGTCACCGACCGGATGAACCTGACCCCCGTCGCCATCCGCGAGGCGGTCGCCTTCCACCAGACCGTCTATCGCGACAATCCGCAGCATTTCGACTACGAGGCGGTCGCCACCGCCGTCTTCAGCCAGCCGCCGGTCGGGGTGGTCGGCCTGACCGAGGCCGAGGCCCGCCGGTCCTGCTCGGCCGGCGTCGACGTCTATGTGACCCGCTTCCGCCCGATGAAATACGCCTTCACCGGCTCGGAGGAGCGGGTCCTGATGAAACTGGTCGTCGACGCCGACACCCAGCGCGTCGTCGGGGTCCATATCGTCGGCCCGGAAAGCCCGGAGATGATCCAGCTGGCCGCCATCGCCGTGAAGGCCGGCCTGACCAAGGCCCAGTGGGACGCCACCTGCGCCGTCCACCCGACCATGGCCGAGGAACTGGTCACCTTGAAAGAGAAGCAGTCGAACGCGACCTCGGCGGGGTAAGCCTCCCCGTCATCCTCGGGGCAGGCCCGAGGATGACGGCAATCGCGAACTGATCGCCCGCCTATTTCTTCTTCATTTCAATGACTTGTGCCGGTTTCGCGACGATGTGCGGCCGTTCGCGGAACAGCTCGATCAGGTCCAGCCGCCCGGTCTCCGGAACCGGCGTCGCCGCCGCCCCCTCGCTGCGGAACATCATCAGCCGCGTGTCCCCGCCAACGGCGCGCGGCCAGTCGGGTCGGCCCACGCCATTCGGATCGCCTGATCGGGCGAAGGCGGTCCAGTAGCCCATCATCGTCTCCGACACGGCCCGGTCCGCGTCCCGTACCGGATAGGGCAGCAGCGGCAGGGTCCCGAACACATAGGGCCGCTCGATCGCATGGGTCGCCCCGCCGTGCGGCTCGGGATTGTCGGGCGAGGAGACGTCGAAGCGGAACAGATAGGCCGGCTGCCCTGCCGCCGAATGCAGCCGCGCCAGTCGCCGCGCCGGCTCCGAGAAGACCGCATCGGTGATGAAGCCCCGATCGAAGCCCGCCTCCCCGCCATAGGCCTGGGTTATCATGGCCCGTTCCAGCCAGGTCATGTCGTCGTCGATCATGCCGTAGCCGTTGCGGTCCGTCGGCTTCATCCACCAGAACTCGGCGCTGTTGGTGCCGATGATCAGGGGCACAGGCGCCTGACGCCCCGCGCGGAAGGCCGCCTCGACCGTCGAAGTGACGATCCGCCCGTCGATCAGGGTCAGGTCGCCGTTGGCGAAGACCGGCGCCGGGGTCAGCAGCCGCTCGACCGGCGCCGCCCTCAGATCCGCCGCCGTGACAAGATTATGCCCGTGGGCCCAGACCTCGCCCCGCTCCCGCGCCGACGGCAGGTCATAGGCCCCGCGCCGGTCCAGGGGCGTCTGCAGTTCGCGCCCCAGGCCCGACTGGACCACGGCCCGGTCGAACAGGCCCCGCGCCTCGGGCGAGATCATCATCCGCGTGACGATCGCCCCGCCCGCCGATTCCCCGAAGATGGTCACGTTCGCCGGATCACCGCCGAAGGCCGCGATATTGCCGCGCACCCACTTCAGCGCCGCGATCACGTCCATCAGGCCATAGTTGCCCGCCGCCTCGTTCACCGGCCGCTCGGCCGCCAGGGCCGGGTGGTCGAAGAAGCCCAGCCGTCCCAGTCGGTAGTTCAGCGTCACCACCACCATGCCTTTCCGGGCCAGGGGCGCGCCGTCGTACAGGGCCGCCGTGCCCGACCCGTTGACCAGGCCGCCGCCGTGGATCCAGACCATGACCGGCGCCGGCTCGGTCGTATCGGCCGGCCGCCAGACGTTCAGGTTCAGGCAGTCCTCGCTCATCGGCAGGGGGCCGACGCCCGGATCGCCCTGCGGCGTCGCCTGGGTGCAGATGGCCCCATAGGTCGAGGCGTCCCTCTGCCCCTCCCAAGTCGGGGCCGGACCGGGCGGCCGCCAGCGCCGCTCCGCCACCGGCGGGGCCGCATAGGGGATGTTCTTGAATGACGCGACATGGTCCTCGACGCGCCCGGCCAGCATCCCCTGCTCCACCTGGACGACAGGCGGGGCCGTGACGGTGACTAAGGGCTGGTCGGTCGGTTGAGCCATCATGAGGGAGAGGGTGGCCAAGGCGCCGGCGAATGTCATGCCCCGTTCTTAGCAAATCCTCCCGACAGGCCAATGACGATCGGGTGAAGCGCCGAATCTTGCGTACGGTGGCGAACCCTTTCGCCCTTCGAGCGTTGGGGGTGCGTGGGCTGGGGTATCGATTGACTGTCTTGCTGAAACCAGGCGCATCCGTCGCCGATCTGGCGTCCGCTTTCGAGGCTTCGCCCAATCCCTATATGCTGGTCACGCCCGACCTGCATATCGCAGAGGTCAACCAGGCCTATGCCGACGTCACGGGCTCGCGGCGCGACGAGATTCTGGGCAAGCCCCTGTTCGCCACCTTTGATTCCGGGCCCGGAGAAAACGCGCCCGAAAACGTGCGCCAGGTCCGCGCCTCGCTGGAAAAGGCCCGCGACACCCGCCAGCGCGACCATCTCGCCGTCGTCCGCTACGACATGCCGCGCGTCCTCGCCGACGGCAGCCAGGTGTTCGAGCAACGGATATGGAGCGCCACCCACACGCCCTTGCTGAACGCCGAGGGCGAGGTGGTTCTGCTGCTCCAGCACACTATGGATGTCACCGACCTGTCGCCGTCGATCCGCTCCGACGAGCCGACCACAGCGCTGGACGCCATCGTCGGCGGCTCGGTGCTTCGCCGGGCGCAGTCGGTCCAGGAGGACAACCGCCGCCTCGAGACCGAACGCAATCGCCTGGTCGAAATGTTCATGCAGGCGCCCGGCTTTGTCGCCATCCTGTCCGGGCCGAACCATGTCTTCCAGATGCACAACGACGCCTACAGCCAGATCGTCGGTCGTCGCGACGTCTCGGGCCTTCCCGTCCGCGAAGCCCTGCCGGAACTGGTGGGTCAGGGCTATTACGAATTCCTCGACACGGTCTTCGCCACCGGCGAACCCTTCGAGGGACGAGAGAGCCAGATCCAGTTGCAGCGTTCGCCCGACGGCCCGCTGGAGACCCTCTATCTGAACTTCATCTACCAGCCGATCCGCGACGAGGCGGGCGCCGTCGCCGGCATCTTCGTCCAGGGGCACGACGTCACCGACAGCGTCCTCGCCGACCAGCGCCAGAAGTTGATGATCGACGAACTGAACCATCGGGTGAAGAACACCCTGGCCACCGTCCAGTCGATCGCCATCCAGACCGCGCGCTCGCATGTGGACCCCGTCACCTTCGCCGAGACCTTCCAGTCTCGGATCATGGCCCTGTCCCACACCCACAACCTGCTGACCCGGACGCATTGGGAAGGCGCTGATCTGCGCGCCATGCTGGAGCACGAGACCGACGCCTTCGGTCCCACCCGCATCAGCCTGAACGGCCCGGCCGTGGCGCTGGAGCCGGCGACGGCCCTTTCCCTGGGAATGATCTTCCACGAACTGGCCACCAACGCCGCCAAATACGGCGCCCTGTCGACGCCGGATGGTCGGGTGCTGATCGACTGGGCGCTGGCGGATCAGCGCGACCGCAAACTGAAGCTCGCCTGGCGTGAACTGGACGGCCCGAAGGTTACGCCACCGGACAGAAGGGGCTTCGGTAGTCGCTTGATAGAACGAAACATTCGCCACGATCTGGCGGGCGAGATCGATCTGGTCTACGCCACCAGTGGATTGATTGCGGAACTGACGGTTCCGCTCGACAGGACGCCCGCCCCATGACCCAACCCTTGAACGGCCGCCGCGTTCTTGTCGTGGAAGACGAGTCCCTCGTCGCCATGCTGCTCGAGACGATCCTCGAGGATATGGGCTGCACCCCGGTCGGTCCCGTCGCCAACATCGACGACGGCGAGGCCATGGCTCGCGATACGGCCGATCTCGACGCCGCCCTGCTGGACGTCAATGTCGCCGGCCGTCAGGTCTTCCCCGTCGCCGAGGCGCTGAGAGCACGCGGCGTGCCCTTCGTCTTCTCCACCGGCTACGGCGAAGGCGGCCTGCCCGAGGAATGGCGCGGCAACACCACGATCCAGAAGCCCTTTACCGAGGCCGCCGTCCGCGACGCCCTGATGAAGGCCATGGGCGTCGCCGAGGCCTAGTCTTCACAACCGGCGTCTGAAATCCTTCAGGACTGCTCTGGCCGCATTATGCCCCGGCGCCCCGGTCACCCCGCCGCCGGGATGCGCCCCAGATCCACACAGATACAGGCCTGGGACGGGCATGCGGTGATCGGCGTGACCCAGGACGGGCCGGGCGCTGAACAACTGATCCAGGGTCAGCCGCCCATGGAAGATGTCGCCGCCGACCAGACCGAACCGCCGTTCCAGGTCGCGCGGCCCCAACGCCAACCGCCCGACGACGGAGGCCCTGAAGCCCGGCGCGTGGCGCTCGACCGTCTCGATCATCAGATCCGCCACCGTCTCGCGGTGGGCGTCCTCCAGGTCCGGCGAGACATGCTGGCAGAACAGGCTGGCGACATGCTGATCCTTGGGCGCCAGACTGTCGTCCAGGGTCGACGGGATCAGCATCTCGACGATGGGTCTCGACGACCAGCCGTTCAACCGCGCCTCGGCATGGGCCCGGTCCATATAGGCCAGACTGGGAGCGATGATGATCCCGGCCGTCAGATGGTCGCCTGGCCGAGGCAGGGCCGTGAACCGGGGCAGTTCCGACAGGGCGAGGTTCATCCGAAACGTCCCCGATCCCGACGTGTAACGCCCCAGCCGCTCGGTGAAGTCCGTCGGGACCACGGCCGGATCGACCAGACGGTCGAACATCAGCCGGGGGTGAAGATTCGAAACCACGGCGAGCGCCCGAACGGTGTCGCCGCCTTCCGTCACCGCCCCGACCGCGCGGCCCTTCTCGGTCAGCACCTGAGTAACCGCCGTGTCCAGCCGGACTTGGACGCCCTGTTCAGCGCAGGCGGCCGCCATGGCCTGGGTGATGGCGCCCATGCCGCCCACTGCGTGACCCCATGCGCCCTTCTTCCCGTTCACCACGCCGAAGACATGGTGCAGCAGCACATAGGCCGAACCCGGCGTATAGGGACTGGCGTAGTTGCCGACCACGCTGTCGAAACCGAACAGGGCCTTGATCGGATCGCTGTCGAACCATCCGTCCAGCCAGTCGCCGGCCGACTTGGCGAAAAGGTCCAGCAGATCACGCTGCGCGGTCTGATCCAGGCCCGCCACGCGCCGTCCGACGGCCCCGGCCTTCAAAATCTCCGGCAAGGCCGCCAGCCATCCGCCTTCGGCGACATTGGGCGGGGCCTGCAGGATGAGGTCGCGCAGGATCGACGCCACCGTCTCGAGCCGCGCCTCATAGGCCTCCAACCGGCTCGCATCCCGTGTCGAGAATTTAGCTACCTCGGTCCGGGTCCGTCCCTCCCCCGCCGCCAGATAGCGCCCATCCTCAAGTGGCAGGAAGTTCGCCATCCGCCTCTCGACCACCCGCAGGCCATGGCGCGCCAAATCCATGTCGGCGATGATCCTGGGGTTCAGCAGGCTGACCGTGTAGCTCGCGGTCGAGTTACGGAACCCGGGGTGGAATTCCTCGGTCACCGCCGCTCCGCCGACGACCGGACGTCGCTCCAGCACCGTTACCTTCAACCCGGCCCGCGCCAGATAGAAGGCGCACACCAGGCCGTTGTGGCCCCCGCCCAGGATGACGACGTCCGTCTCTGTCTTCGCCATACGGCCCTCCGGCGCCAAGGCTTAGCACCGTTCGCCGGATCAGCCAGAGCCTGCCCGTCGCGGCGCGAACCAGCCGCGCTCGGACCGCTGCACGGCGCCCGAGACGGCGAGCACCGCCAGAGTATGTTCGATGGTCCGCGTCTTGCGCAGTCCACCGCCGTCGAAGACGGCCGCCAGATCACCCGGCCGCATCGGCACGCCCGAGCGACGCAGGCTGGACAGCAGGGCCGAGGCAAGAGGGCCCGGCGCGTCCGGCAGACGTGGGCGGCGAATCTCGGAGACGAGAACAGCCTCGGTCTGCACAGACGCCGGCCCTAGCCTTATCCGCCCGGCCTGGAAGTCGGGTCGGACGAACCGCACCAGGCCTCTCACCTCCTCTTCCGCCCGCTCATGATTCAGCCGCTTCAGTCGTGTCGCCATCTCGGTGTCCGAAAGACCGTCGGGCCAGCCATAGGCCAGGGCCGTCACCGCATCGATCCGGTGATGCAGGTGATCGAGAATGCCGATGCGGCCTGTCTCATGCACGTCCCGCTCAAGCTCGCTCAACGGAGCCGGATCATCGCGTCGGCGCGGGCGTTGTAGAGCCCGGTCATGGTCAGGGCCGGATGATCCGCCATCACCCGCGCCCGGGTCGCATCCAGTTCTTCGCCCAGCGCCGCCAGTTCCGCCTGCCGGGCCGGTGTAAGCTCCGGGAACGGAAACCGGTCGAAACAAGCGCCTTTCACATAGACGGCCTCGCGCCGGTATTCGCCGATCCGCCCGGCGTTGGCGGCGAACCACGCCCGGTGCGCGCGTGACGAAAGCACGGCGAGAGTCGCTGGATCGTCGCTGGCGATCACCACCAGCTTGTTGTCCGGCAGGGTGGCTGCGTCGAGAAAGCGGAACCAGCGATGTTTGGCCGTCTCGACCGTGACGATGTAGCGGCCCAATCCCTCCAGCGCCGTCCTCAGTTCTCGGCGCGGCTCGCCAAAGGTCCACCAGTTGTCGCGGTATGAGGCGCGGTTGTTGCGGTCACGCTCCGGCTTCACCGTCTCCAGCAGGTGCTGGTAGATCGCCGGGTGGCGACGACGGACCTCCGCCTCGTCCCAGCCGAACAGATCGATCACCTCGAAACCCCGCGCCCGGTCCGCCAGATCCCGCCCGTTGCGATAGGCCCGCAGCGGTGACGGCGCATCGGCTTCTGACCCGC
The DNA here is from genome assembly GCF_044336875.1 of Brevundimonas sp. Taxonomy (GTDB): domain Bacteria; phylum Pseudomonadota; class Alphaproteobacteria; order Caulobacterales; family Caulobacteraceae; genus Brevundimonas. Next base: position 8,341 of record NZ_JBIIOP010000019.1, read on the forward strand.
TCAGCAAGGCGCGTCCCCGCGCCGGACTGACCATGAAGCCCGCCCCCATCAGTTGAACGCCTCGGTAGGCCAGACCCGCATTGGCCTTCAGATCCACCGCGCCGGTCAGGCCGGTGTCGATCATCAGATCCGCGCCGATGACGCCCTGCCGTTCGACGAACTCGAGGCGGGGAAGGTCCGTGTCGAGATCCGCCTCGCCGACCACGCCCAGCCAACGACCTTGCCCGTCCGGCTCGCCCCGCTCAGCCACCGACATGGCGATACGAACATCCGCTCGCCCCGCGCCGGCAATCCACGGATGATCCGGGATGGCGAACACCAGCCGCATCGGCGGGCGACGTGCGAGATGATGCTCCATGACCCGGCGGGAGAAGGTCTGGGTCACGGAATTAGTGGTGATGAAGCCGAACCGTCGCAGGGACGAGCCTTTGCGGATCAGGATCTCCGCCGCCCGGTCCCACCAGGCCGTCACCAGATCCGCCGAGCGAAACCGCCCGCCCCGTATCGCGGCGAGAGCCTCGACATAGCCGTCGCCCAGTTCCGCCCTCAGATCCTTTCCACCGATGAAGGGCGGGTTTCCGATGATGAAATGGACTTCGGGCCATGGCGTCGGCCGGGGATCGACATAGTGTTCGACCTCGCGGTCGCCCCGGCCCTCGAACAGACCGACCGGCCGTGTCAGCGCCCGCCCCGCAGCGTCGCGCGCGAGCTCGACCCGCGAAGAAGTAATCAGGGCGTCGGTCCGGATGACGCGGCGGAAATCCTTTAGGATCGGCTCGGACGGCTGGGCGTCGCCGAACAGGCGGAAATGCCATTGAAGATAGCCGATCCACATTACCATCTCGGCGATCCAGGCGGCATAGGCGTTCTTCTCCAGCCCTTGGAACTGCTCCGGGCTGACCACGTGTCCCTCCAGACCCAGGCGGCCCTGCGCCTCGCCCATCTCGGACAGGACGCCGAGCACCTCGCCCTCCAGTTCCTTGATCATCCGCATGGCGACATAGAGGAAGTTGCCGGTGCCGCAGGCCGGATCCAACACCCGCACGCGACACAACTGGTCGTGGAAGTCGCGGACCATGCGGCGCGCGCCCTTGACGTCTCCGTCCAGGTGGAGGCCGAGCGCCTGAGCCTCGACCGCTTCCCAGTCCGCCCGCAGGGGCTCCATGATCGTAGGCTCGACCAGCCGTTCGACATAGGCGCGCGGGGTATAGTGTGCGCCGAGTTCGGCCCGCTCGGCCGGATCCAGCGCCTGTTCCAGCAGGGCGCCGAAGATGGCGGGCTCGACCATGGCCCAATCGCATCTGGCCGCCGCGATCAGGGCCTCAAGCTCTTGTTCAGTTACCGGTATCGGATCGACCGTCTTGAACAGACCGCCGTTGAACCGCCGGATGCGCTGCTGGGTGGCCAGGCAGTGACCGCCCCTGTCCATTGTGCCGAAGAAGACCCGCGCCGCCTCATGGAACCGATCGGCCTTGCCCCGATAGGACTCAAGAAAATGCAGAAAGCCCCGATCGTCGATCAGGCCGACGCTGTCCGCAAACATCGCGAAGATGCACTGCATGACGAACAGGGCGGTCTGACTGCTGCGGGCGGCGCGGACCGCGCGGTCATCTGTCGATTGTGACTCGCGTTGACGGATGGAGCGCACCAACCAGGCTAGGCGGACGGCGATCCCGGTCGTGACTTCCGCCACATGGGCGGCGGGATCCAGAGACATCGGATCGGTCCAGACGCGCAGCAGCCGATCCCGCACCTCCGGGGCCCGCAACTGGTCCAGGTCGATGCGATAGCTGGCCCGATCCGGGAACGGCGCATAGGCCTTGCCCTGACGCGCGAAGTCCGACCACAGCTCGATCGACCGCCCGACATCGACCACGACCAGAAAGGGCGGCCATTCGTCCAGGGCCTTGGCGTAGTTCTCGGCCTGTCGCTTCGCCGCCCGCATCAACCGGTCCAGAGTATCCGGCGACGGGCCCTGTCGCTTCCGCGTCGACTGGGCGAACAGGGCCAGTTGCACTGCGGGGTCCAGTGGCCCGCCGTCTCGCCGTTTCAGCGACTGCTTGGCCTCCAGGACGAAGCATCCGCGCTTGGCGCAGTCGATATAGCCCGGGTGACTAGCGCCGTCCTCGTGCACGAACCGGACGGGCCGTTCGAAACAATAGTCGAGATCGCCCATCCGCTCGTCGTCCGGCGCTGGCGCGCCAACCAACCGGCATAGCTGGATGATGAAAGTCTGGTACTGCGCCCGTTCGCTGATCGGCGCTCCGGCCCAGTGAGCGATGAAGGCTTCGACATCTTCTGATTGCTTCCAAACCATGAAAGCAACCTAGAGTTAATATCAAGCAGAATGCAATCTAGGATCGCACGCCATTGATCCATCTCGCGTGCAGCATCGGCTTGCCGAGCCAGTAGGACAGCTCGGCCGGGCGTCCGATGTTCCAGGCCGCCAGGTCAGCCGTATTGCCGATCTCCAGAGCGCCGAGCCTGTCCAACAGCCCCAGGGCGCGGGCCGCCTCGCGCGTCGCACCGGCCAATGTTTCCTCCGGGGTCAGGCGGAATTGGACGCAGGCCAGGTTCAAGGCGGCGGTCATCGACGCGAGCGGCGAAGTGCCCGGATTGCAGTCCGTCGCCACCGCCATCCGCACTCCGTGAGCGCGCAGGAGGTCGACCGGCGGCGCCTTGGTCTCACGCAGCATAAGGAAGGCGCCGGGCAGAAGCACCGCGACCACGCCGGCCTGGGCCATCGCCGCGATCCCCGCTTCAGTCGCATGTTCGATATGGTCGGCTGACAAGGCTTGATGCTGCGCCGCCAGAGCCGCCCCGCCGCCATCGGACAACTGGTCGGCGTGCAGCTTCACCGGCAGACCCAGCGCCCGGGCCTTGTCGAACAGGCGCGACACTTCTCCGGTCGAGAAGGCAATGGGTTCACAATAGGCGTCCACCGCATCGACCAGACCCTCGGCATGGGCCGCCGGCAGGATGTCGTCCACAGCCTTGTCCACATAGGCGGCACGGTCGTAACGGTGTTCGGGCGGCACGGCGTGCAGCCCCAGATAGGAGGTCCGGACCCGCACCCCGCCCTCGCGGCCGATGCGCCGGGCGACGCGCAGCATCTTCAATTCGCTGTCCCGGTCCAGGCCGTAGCCGGACTTGATCTCGACGGTGGTGACCCCGGTGGTCTTCAGCCCCTCCAGCCGGGCCATGGCCGAGGCGAACAGCTCGTCTTCCGACGCCGCCCGCGTGGCCCTGACCGAGGAGACGATGCCGCCTCCCGCGCGGGCGATCTCCTCGTAGGTCGCGCCGCCCAGTCTCTGTTCGAATTCGCCCGAACGGTCGCCGCCGAACACCAGATGGGTGTGGCAGTCGATCAGGCCGGGCGTGATCCAGCGCCCGTCCAGCCGTTCGATCTCAACCGCTTCGATCCTCGGCATGTCCGTGCGCGCGCCGATCCAGACGATCCGCCCGTCCGCAATGGCTACGGCGGCGTCCTCGACGGCCCCATAGGGCGCGCCGCCCTCGACCATAGTCGCGACATGGCAGTTGATCAGCAGGCGGTCGACCTTCATCGGTTCGGCTCCTTGGCGGAGAAATGGGCCACCAGATCATAGCGGTCGCCAGGGAAGATCTGACGCACCCGCGTCACCCCCTGCCCGTCCCGCCAGGTCCGCCGTTCGACGGTCAGACAGGCCGCGCCGGGCTTGATCTTCAGCTGCCGGGCGGTCGCGGCGTCAGCCTCCATCGCCCCGATCCGGTTCTCGGCCTCGGTCCAGGGCTCGTAGTCCAGCAGCCAGCTACCGGGCGGCACGGTGCGGAAGTCCACCTTGGCCGCCTGGGGCGTGGCGACCAGGGCGATCAGCCGGTGTTCCAGCGCCAGTGGCGAGCCGTCGGCGCTGTGTAGACAGGTCAGGGCCAACAGCCGCCCACCCGACGCCAGATCGATCTCGGCCAGACTGTCCGCTTCTCGCTCGACCCGCTCCAGCAGTTTGTAATCATAGACCTGCCCCCTTTCCTTCACCTCGGCGCGCAGGTCGGGAATGGCCAGGAAGGCGGCGTGGGCCTTGGGCTGGGCGACGAAGGTGCCGGCGCGTCGACGACGGGTCACCAGGCCCCGCCCCGCCAGTTCGGAGATCGCCTTGGACACCGTCATCCGAGAACAGCCGTAATGGGTCGTCAGCTCGTGCTCGAACGGGATCCGGTCGCCGGGGGCCAGGTCGCCGGACAGGATCCGCCCCTCGAGGTCGGCGTAGATCCGGCGATGAAGCGGTTCGGCGCTCATCCCAGCACCTTGTTCAGAGCCGTCCGATACCGCGCCTCGATCCGGTCACGCGCGACGTGACGGCCGTTCCGCACCACCTCCTCGCCCGCCCGCCAGACCGACGCGATGGAGCCGGTCGGGGCGCCGAAGATCCAGCTGTCCAGCACAGCGTCGCCCGTCCGTCCGGCGAAGACGGATCCGCTGACGTCCAGCGACACCAGATCCGCCGCAGCGCCAACGACCAGACCGCCTGTAGCGCCACCCGCCTGCTCGCCCCCGGCCAGAGCCCGCTCGAACAGGGCGCGGCCGGTCGAACGGGCCGGATCGGCCATGACCGCCCGCCCGCGTAGCGACAGACGCTGGCTGTATTCCAGCATCCTCAGTTCCTCGGCCAGGCCGATCTGGACATTGGAATCCGTCCCGACCCCGAACCGTCCGCCGTTCCGCACGAAGTCCGCCGCCGGGAAGATCCCGTCGCCCAGATTGGCCTCGGTGATCGGACACAGACCGACGACGGCGCCGCGTTCGGCCACGCCACGCCATTCCGCCTCGGTCACATGGGTCGAATGGATCAGGCACCAACGCGGATCGACGGGGGCGTTGGCCAGCAGCCACTCCACCGGCCGCGCTCCCGACCAGGCCAGACAGTCGTCCACCTCCTTCGTCTGTTCGGCGATGTGGATGTGGATCGGCCCGCCGCCCGCAAGGCCGGGCATGGTCGCCAATTCCTCGGGCGTGACGGCGCGCAGGCTGTGGGGCGCCACGCCGACGACGGCGTCCGGCAGGTCCGCCGTCAGGGTGCGACAACGGCCGACCAGATCGGCGAACCCGTCCAGATGGTTGATGAACCGCCTCTGTCCATGCGTCGGCGCCTGCCTGCCGAACCCGGCGTGGGCGTAGAAGACCGGCAGCAGGGTCAGGGCGATCCCGGTCGCCTGGGCCGCCGCGACGATCCGCCCGGCGATCTCTCCCAGGTCGGCATAGGCCGCGCCGGTCGGGTCGTTGTGCAGATAGTGGAACTCGGCGACGCGGGTGAAACCGCCCTCCAGCATCTCGGCGAAGGCCAGGGCCGTGATCGCCTCGATCTCGTCCGGCCCGCCCCGGTCGAGGAAGCGATACATCAACTCGCGCCACGTCCAGAAATCGTCGTCGGCCCCGCTCTGGTTTTGTGGCCCGCGCGCCTCGGTCAGACCGGCCATGGCCCGCTGGAAGGCGTGGCTGTGCACATTGGCCACGCCCGGCAGGGCGACGCCGCCGCCTTCGTCCGTCGCCGCTCGGGCGACGCCTGTCGTGATGGAGACGATCCGCCCGCCGTCGACGCCGATCCGCACATCGCGCGCCCAGCCGTCCGGCGTCAGGGCCGCCTGGAACCAAAGGGTGCGATCCACAGGCTGCGGCTCAGGGCTCACTGGACAGGTCCGTCTCGTTACGATCAATATGTCTAGACATAGCACGACCATCCGATTTGGCGAGGGAGGCTGACGATGCAGAACTGGCTGACCGTCCACGAGGGTTCGGCGCCGCTGGTGATCGGCCTGCCGCACACCGGGACCAACATCCCCGAGGCGATCGAGGCGCGGATGACTTCGCCCTGGCTCGCGCGCAAGGACGCTGACTGGTGGGTGGACCGTCTCTACGACTTCGCTGTCGACATGGGGGCGACCCTGGTGCGGACGGCGATCTCGCGCAGCGTCATCGACGTGAATCGCGATCCGTCCGGCGCCTCCCTCTATCCGGGCATGACGACCACGGGCCTGTGCCCGACCGAGACCTTCGACGGCGAGCCCCTCTATCGCCCCGGCCAGGAACCGGACGCCTCCGAGATCGAGCGGCGCCGCGCAACCTGGTTCGACCCCTATCACGCCGCGCTACAGGGCCAGATCGACCGGCTGCGCACTCAAGGCCCCGTCGTCCTCTACGACGCCCATTCGATCCGCTCGGTCGTGCCGCGCCTGTTCGACGGCGAACTGCCCCAGTTCAATATCGGCGACAACGACGGCGCCACCTGCGCCCCCGAACTGACCCGCGCCGTCGCCGGAGCCTGCGCCGAGAGCGGCTTGAGCCAGGTCGTCAACGGTCGCTTCAAGGGCGGCTGGACCACCCGCCACTATGGGCGTCCGGAGACCGGCGTCCACGCCATCCAGATGGAGCTTGCGGACCGGGGCTATATCCTCGACCCGGCCGGTCCGGTGTCCGCCGACAACTGGCCCAGCCCCTACGAGCCCGAACGGGCGGAGGCGATGCGGACCCATCTGCGCCGCGTCCTGACCGCCTGCATCGCCTTTGTCCAGACCCGCGAGTGAGCGCCCGATGAACACGCCCAACGCCCGTATCGTCCGCAGCCCGCGCGGCCCGGAGAAGACCGCCAAGACCTGGGTGGCCGAGGCGGCCCTGCGGATGCTGATGAACAACCTCGACCCCGAGGTGGCCGAACGGCCGCAGGACCTGGTCGTCTATGGCGGGATCGGCAAGGCGGCGCGCGACTGGGCCGCGTTCGACAAGATTGTCGAGAGCCTGCAGGCGCTGGAGGCCGACGAGACCCTGCTGGTCCAGTCGGGCAAACCGGTCGGGGTCTTCCGCACCCATGCCGACGCGCCGCGCGTCCTGATCGCCAACTCCAACCTGGTGCCCAAATGGGCGACCTGGGAGCATTTCGGCGAACTCGATCGCAAGGGGCTGATGATGTACGGCCAGATGACGGCCGGGTCGTGGATCTACATCGGCACCCAGGGCATCGTCCAAGGCACCTACGAGACCTTCATGGAGGCCGGTCGCCAGCATCACGGCGGCGACTGGTCGGGCAAATGGATCCTGACCGCCGGTCTGGGCGGCATGGGCGGCGCCCAGGCACTGGCCGCGACCATGGCCGGCGCGTCGTGCCTGGCGATCGAATGCCAGCGCAGCCGGATCGAGATGCGGCTGAAGACCCGCTATCTCGACGTCATGGCCGAGACCCTGGACGAGGCTTTGGCCCTGATCGAGACGGCCAAGGAAACCGGAAAACCCATATCGGTCGGTCTATTGGGCAATGCAGCGGATGTTCTGCCCGAACTGGTCCGGCGCGGCGTACGGCCCGATCTGGTCACCGACCAGACCAGCGCCCACGATCTGGTCAACGGCTATCTGCCCGCCGGCTGGACCGTCGCCGAATGGGAGGACAAACGCGTTGGCGATCCTGCCGCCGTCACGACGGCCGCACGCAACTCCATCGTCGCCCACGTCCAGGCCATGCTCGACTTCCAGGCCGCCGGGGTTCCGGTCGTCGACTACGGCAACAACATCCGCCAGGTCGCCTTCGACGAGGGCGTGGCGAACGCCTTCGACTTCCCCGGCTTCGTACCCGCCTATATCCGCCCGCTGTTCTGCCGGGGGATCGGCCCCTTCCGCTGGGCCGCCCTGACCGGCGATCCCGATGATATTCGCAAGACCGACGCGGCGATGAAGCGGCTTTTCCCCGATAACGCCGGCCTGCACCGATGGCTGGACATGGCTAAAGAACGTATTGCATTCCAGGGGCTTCCGGCCCGTATCTGCTGGATCGGTTTGGGCGATCGTCACCGCGCCGGACTGATGTTCAACGAAATGGTCGCCTCAGGCGAACTGTCCGGCCCCATCGTCATCGGTCGGGACCATCTGGACAGCGGCTCGGTCGCCAGCCCGAACCGCGAGACCGAGGCCATGATGGACGGCTCGGACGCCGTGTCCGACTGGCCCCTGCTGAACGCCCTGCTGAACACGGCCTCGGGCGCCAGCTGGGTGTCGCTGCACCACGGCGGCGGGGTCGGCATGGGCTATTCCCAGCACTCGGGCGTGGTCATTGTCGCCGACGGCACGGACGAGGCGGCGAAACGGCTGGAGCGCGTCCTGTGGAACGACCCGGCGACGGGGGTCATGCGCCACGCCGACGCCGGCTACGAGATCGCCCGCGCCGCCGCGCGCGAGCACGAACTCAAGCTCCCCTCGCTCAAATGACCCTCTCCCGGCGGGACAGGGAGACCGCGCACGGCGGCGTAGCCGTCGTTCTGGCGCAGTCGGGTGAGGGCTCCGCTCTCAACGACATCGCAAGCCTGCCCCTCATCCTTTCGCGCCAAGGACGATCGCTTCGCTCTCGTGCGCTCAAGCCCTCTCCCGCCGGGAGGGGGCTCGTGAAATCGGATCTGAAATCATGACCCAACTGACCATAGGCGCAGCCCCGCTCACCCTGGCCCAACTGCGCGCCGTTCTGGACGGCCCCGTGACCGTCGCCGTCGCCCCGGCCGCCTGGGCCGATGTGGACAAGGGCGCCGCGACCATCGCCGCCATCGTCGCCGAGGGCCGCACCGTCTATGGGGTCAACACCGGATTCGGCCTGCTGGCCAACACCTCCATCGCCCCCGAGGATCTGGAGACCCTGCAACGCAACCTGGTGCTGAGCCACGCCTGCGGCGTCGGTGATCGGCTGCCCGACGCCGTGACCCGGCTGCTGATGGTGCTGAAGATCGCCAGCCTGTCGCGCGGCGCCTCGGGCATCCGACGCGAAACGCTTGAGGCCCTGATCGCCCTGGTGAACGCCGACGTCCTGCCCTGCATCCCGTCCAAGGGATCGGTCGGCGCCTCGGGCGATCTGGCGCCCCTGGCCCATATGAGCTGCGTCCTGATCGGCGTCGGCGAGGCCCGCGTGAACGGCGAAACCCTGGAGGCCGAAGCGGCGCTGGCGCGTGTGGGGCTGAAGCCCCTGACCCTGGGTCCGAAGGAGGGTCTGGCCCTGCTGAACGGCACCCAGTGTTCGACCGCCCTTGCCCTGGCCGGCCTTTTCGCGGCCGAGGCGGTCTTCGCCGCCGGAATCGCCGCCGGCGCCTTGTCGGTCGATGCGCTGAAGGGCTCCGACGCCCCGTTCGATCCGCGCATCCACACCCTGCGCGGCCAGCCGGGCCAGATCGCCGTGGCGGCGCGACTGCGCGACCTGATGGCCGGATCCGCCATTCGCGACAGCCACCGCGACGATTGCGCCAAGGTGCAGGACCCCTATTCCCTGCGTTGCCAGCCTCAGGTCATGGGCGCCGTGCTGGACGTGCTGAACACCGCCGCCGCGACGCTGGAACGCGAGGCCAACGCCGTCACCGACAATCCGCTGGTCTTCATCGAGGACGGCGATGTGATCTCAGGCGGAAACTTCCACGCAGAACCCGTTGCTTTCGCAGCAGATCAGATCGCCATGGCCCTGTGCGAAATCGGCAATATCTCCGAACGCCGCACCGCCATATTGGTCGATCCGAAGATGAGCGAACTACCGGCCTTCCTGGTGCGGGAGAGCGGACTGAACTCGGGCTTCATGATCGCCCAGGTCACGGCGGCGGCCTTGATCGCCGAGAACCGAATGGTCGCCCATCCGTGCAGCGTCGACACCGTCCCGACCAGCGCCAATCAGGAGGACCATGTCTCCATGGCCACCCACGGCGCGCGCCGCCTGCTGGACATGGCCGAGAACGCAGCGACCGTCGTCGGCATCGAACTTCTGGCCGCGGCCCAGGGGTTGGAGTTCCACCGTCCCCTGACCAGTTCGCCGGACCTGGAGAAGGTCTTCGCCATCGTCCGGGAAGCGGCCGCCCCCTATGCGAGCGACCACTATTTCGCCCCCGACATCGCCCGGGCGACGGACGGTGTCCGGGCCGGACGGTATCGGGCCTTCGCGGACGGTCTGTTGCCGTCCGCCTGAGATCTGCAGGACTTAGCCGCCCAGAACGCCCAGGTGTTCCAGCAGAATTAGCGTGCCCAGGCCGATCAGGGCGACACCGCCGACCAGTTCGGCCGCCTTGCCGAATTTCAGGCCCACGGCCTTGCCGATCAGCATGCCGATGGTGGTGCAGACGAAGGTGGTGAAGCCGATCGAGGCGGCGATGACCCAGATATTGGCGCCCAGGAAGGCCAGACCCACGCCCACGGCGGCGGCGTCGATGCTGGTGCCGACAGCGGTCGCGATCAGAGCCCAGGGCCCGGACCTGCGAGGGGTTTCATCCTCATCCGTATTGCGCGGCTTCAGGCCCTCCCAGACCATCTTGCCGCCGACAATGGCCAGCAGGACGAAGGCGATCCAGTGGTCGATACGCTCGACCAAGCCGGCGGCGACCAGACCCAGGGTCCAGCCGATCAGGGGGGTGATGGCCTCGATCACGCCGAACACCAACCCAGCCTTCAGGGCCTCGGGTACTGACGGACGGTGAGAGGCGCCGCGGCCCACCGCAGCCGCGAAGGCGTCCGTGGACATGCTGAGCGAGAGGATGGCGATGGTTCCTGGGGTCATGCGGATTGACTCCACCGGGCAGACGACAGCGGTCCCACGCCGGCCGGTGCGGCGGTGGAACGCGCTGGTCTCGCTAGGCGGTGTTCCGCTGGTCGGACCACGCGTCGAAACGCGAGTGTGTTGACCCGACCCCGACGACGACGCGTCGGAAGCTACTCCCCAACAGGAGGCGGCTCCCTACACCTCGACTCGTGGGCCTGGCAACAGGGGCGAAAAGTCCTGGTCACGCAAAGCGGAGATCCCTGCACAAGAATGCAACAGGCCCCGGTCAGTCGAACGGTTGAAGCGGCGCGCGACGAAGTTGGGCCAGGTTCGCGGAATTGGTGCAGAAACATACGGTGCGTAACTGCCGCGTGACCCGCTGGAAATGCTCCACCACAGCCTCGGTGGACACAGTCGCCGGCTTCAGAAGCCCGGCCGCTTGACCGACGATATCGGCGCCCAGCCGGACGGCGCGCGCCGCATCGACCCCGTCGCGGACTCCGCCCGAGCCGATCACAACAGCCTCCGGACAGGCGCGACGCACGTCGACGATGGCGCGGGCGGTCGGCATGCCCCAGTCGGCGAAGGCGGCCGCATGAGCCTTGTCCGCCGGATCGGCCGCGCGCTCGCCCTCGATCAGCGCCCAGTTTGACCCGCCCGCTCCGGCTACGTCCACGGCGGCGGCGCCCATGTCGATCAGACGACGGGCCGTGCGGCCGGACAGGCCGGCGCCCGTCTCCTTGACCACCACTGGAATTTCGAGACGGCGGATCAGGGCCTCCAGGGCGGCGCCCACGCCCCACCAATCGCGATCGCCCTCGGGCTGGCAGGCCTCCTGCAACGGATTCAGGTGAATGGTCAGGGCGTCGGCGCCGATCATGTCGACCGCCCTGCGCGCCTCGTCCAGGCCGAAGCCGCGCGTCAGCTGGGACGCGCCGATATTGGCCAGGATCGGCGTGTCGGGCGCGCGGCGACGCAGGTTCAGATCCAGCCCGCCCGAGGACACGCCCTCGATCGCCGTCCGTTGAGAGCCGACCGCCAGGGCGAGGCCCAGATGCTGGGCCGCCTCGGCGAGCCGCGCATTGATCGCCTCGGCCCGCGCCGGACCGCCGGTCATGGAACTGATCAGCAGAGGCGCCTTGAGCCGCCGTCCCAGGAAGTCGGCGCCCAGGTCGATCTTGTCGTGATCCAGGTCCGGCAGGGCCTCGTGGACGAAACGAATGGCGTCGAAGCCGGCGTCTCGCGCATGGCGGCCCCGGCCGGCCAGAACCACGTCCAGGTGCTGATCCTTGCGGCCGGGCGGAATGACATCGTTCATTCGGGCCGCCTAGACCATGATCTTGGCCCGTGTGGGGCGATCAGGGCTGGCGTTCCACGGTCAGGGCGTAGGCGCCGGTCTCGTTCGGTCCGAAGGCCCGAGCGCGGACGACGTACCAGCCATCCTCCGGCGCAGTCCAGTCCAGCTTGGCGTGGGTGTCCGACAGACCGTCGTCGTCGCTGGCGATGCTTGTGAAGTCCTCGCCTTCCTCGCCCAGGTCGACGACTGCATCGAAGGCGTTGGAGACCATGGTGATCCGCAGCTTCTCATCCTTTTTCGCCTGGAAGCGATAGGCGTCGTAATAGGCGCCTTCGTCGGTCAGGGCGTCGGTCTTGCTCAGGCCTCCCCGCGCCGTGGCGCCGACCAGGATGCTGCCGGGCTTGGGTTCCGGTCCACGATCGACCAACTCCAGCGAATAGAGGCCCTTCTCTTCGCTCGACAGCGGCATGGCGCGGACGACGTAGTCGCCCGAAGCCGGCAGGGTGAAATTCAGGCGAGAATCCGTGCCCTCGGCCAGACCGTCGTCGTCGCTGGCAAGGGATTCGAAATCGCCTTCGGCTGAGCCGATTTCCAGATAGGCGTCGAAGTCGCCAGAGCGCAGTATGGCCTGAACCCGTTGGCCCTCGACGCCGGTGAAGACATAGGCGTCATAATGTTTGCCGTCGTCGCCCTGCGGATCCTCCGGCGTGATCTCGCCCTCGACCGTCGCGCCGAAGCTGGCGGGGGCCGGCGGCGGGGGCGGCGCGACCTCGCTGAGTTTCAGGGTGAACTTGCCCTCCCCGTCGCCGCTGAAGGCGCGGGCCTCGATGATATAGTCTCCGGCCTCGTCCAGCGTCTGGGCGATGCGGGAATCGGTGCCCGAACCGGCGCCGTCGTCATCCTCGGCCACGACCGAATTGTCCGATGCCTTGCGCAGGGCCAGATAGGTGTCGAAGTCTTTCGAAGACAGTTCGACGGCGACACGCTGGCCCGCCGTGGCGGTGAAGCGATAGAATTCCGCCCGTGCGCCGTCGTCATTGGTTCCAGCGTTCTCGCCCAGGCTTCCGTCGATACTGTCGCCGATGGCGATAGGCTTGGCGGGCGGTGCGGGCGGCGCCTCGGCCAGACCCACGGTGTAACGGCCCGAACCGTCCTCCAGCGCCGTGGCGCGGATGACATAGTCGCCGGCGGTCGGGGCGGTGAAGACCAGGCGTGAGTTCAGGCCATCGTCGGCGCTGTCGTCGTTCTGGGCCAGTTCGACGAAATCCGGTCCGTTCATCCGACCGACCCGCACCAGAGGATCGAAGGCTTCGGATTTCAGGGTGACGATGAATCTCTGGCCGGCGGCGGCGCGGAAGCTGTAGGCGTCGTAGCGACCGCCGTCCTCCTGCTCCGGATCACGGTCGGTCAGTTCCCCCGACTGTTCGGCGCCCAGGCGGATGCCGCTCGGACGTGGCGCGCGCGGCAGCGCGGGGCGTTCGCGTAAGGACAGGCTATAGGCGCCGCCCTCCGTGCCAGACAGTGTGCGGGCGCGCAGGATATAGACTCCGGTGGTTTCCGGAATGAAGCGCAGGCGCGAATCGGTGTCCTCGCCCAGGCCGTCGTCGTCCTCGGCCAGGGCGTCGTCCGAGCCCTCGGCATAGACGGCCAGATAGGCGTCGAAGGCGTCGGAGCGCAGAACAGCCTCCAACCGCTGACCGGCCCGCGCCTCGAATCGATAGTCGTCGTAACGATATTCGTCGTCGCCCGTCGCGGTCGCGTCGTCGTCCGTCAGCGCCCCGTTCACCGATGCGCCGATCCTCAGCCCCTGTACGTCTTGAGCCAGGGCAGGTGCGCCCCACAGCAGGGCGAGGACGATGGCGGCGACGAGGGGCGAACGCTTCATGAAGAACCTCCGGTAGTTTGGTCTCGATCATAGACGCCGAACCGCGACGGCTGTAAATCGCGGCCGTCCCTAAATTTCCCGCCCCGGAGCCCCCAATGTCGGCCGAGCCCACACGCGCGACCCTGATCGACGGAAAGGCCTATGCGGCCGCCCTGGTGGATCGCGTCGCCGCCGCCGCCGCCCGGCTTGAGGCCAATCAGGGCGTCAAGCCGGGCCTGGCCGTGGTCATCGTCGGCGAGGACCCCGCCAGCCAGATCTATGTCCGCAACAAGGGCGAGACGACCCAGCGTGCGGGCATGCGCTCCGACACCCGCCGCCTGCCCGAGACGACCAGCCAGGCCGAACTGCTGGCCGTGATCGCCGACCTAAACGCCGACGCCGGCATCCACGGTATTTTGGTGCAGTTGCCCCTGCCGAAACACATCGATTCCTCGGTGGTTCTGGACGCCATCGATCCGGACAAGGATGTGGACGGCTTCCACGTCGTCAACGCCGGACGTCTGGCGGTCGGCCTGCCGGGCCTGGTCCCCTGCACCCCCCTGGGCAGTCTGATGCTGCTGAAAGACCAGTTGGGCGACCTCAGCGGGCTGAACGCCGTCATCGTCGGCCGGTCCAATATCGTCGGCAAGCCGATGGCTCAACTCCTGTTGGGCGAGAGTTGCACCGTCACCGTGGCCCATTCGAAGACCCGCGATCTGCCCGCCCTGTGCCGCACCGCCGACATCCTGGTTGCCGCCGTAGGCCGTCCCGAGATGATCAAGGGCGACTGGATCAAGCCGGGCGCGACCGTCATCGACGTGGGCATCAACCGGGTTCCCTCGGCCGATCCGGTCAAGGCGGCCGAAGGCAAGACCCGCGTCGTCGGCGACGTGGCCTTCAACGAGGCGGTCGAGGTCGCCGGCAGGATCACCCCCGTCCCCGGCGGCGTCGGCCCGATGACCATCGCCTGCCTGCTGGCCAACACCTATTCTGCCGCCTGCCGTTCGATCGGCGTCGAACCGGAGCCGTTGGACGCTTGAAGCGTTGCGGCCATGGGCCGATAGTCGGCGCAGCGGCGAGGACGCCGACAAGGGAGATTCCATGGCCCGTCTCAATGCTCGCGCGCTGGCCCTGACCGCCGCCGTCGCCATCGCTCCGGCCGTCGCCGGTTGCGGCTACAACACCATCCCGACCAAACAGGTCAGGGCGGAGGCCGCCTGGGCCGATGTGCAGAGCCAGTATCAGCGCCGCGCCGACCTGATCCCCAACCTGGTCGCCACCGTCCAGGGCGCGGCGATCCAGGAACGCACAACCCTGACGGATGTGATCAACGCCCGCGCTCGCGCCACGTCGGTCAATGTGTCGGCTGCGGATCTGAGCAATCCCCAGGCCTTCCAACAGTTCCAGCAGGCGCAGGGCCAGCTCAGCGGCGCGCTTTCGCGCCTGCTGGTCTCGGTCGAGGCCTATCCGCAGCTCCAGGCCAATCAGAACTTCCTGACCCTGCAGTCGCAACTGGAAGGTACTGAGAACCGGATCACCATCGCGCGCCGCGACTACAACGAGGCCGTCCGCGACTACAACACCACCCTGCGCACCTTCCCCAATGTGATCTGGGCCAAGACGGTGCATGGCGGCTCGCAACCGATGCAGTTGTTCACCGCCACGGCCGAGGCCCAGAGCGCGCCCCAGGTGAACTTCAATCTCGGAAACACGCCCGCCGCCGCGCCGGGCGGCAATGCGACCCCGGTGGCGCCGGGTTCGACCCCGCCCGCCCAGTGACGCCCTTCTCCGCACGGACACGGCGTCCGTCGGCCGTCGTCGCCATACTGTTCGGCCTGATGGCCGCCCTGCTGTTCGCTCTGCCGGCGACGGCGCAGGCCAAGCTCGAATTCCCGCCCCTGAGCGGCCGGGTGGTCGATCAAGCCGATCTGATCGATCCGGCGACGGAACAGGCCCTGACCGAGAAGCTTGCGGCGCTGGAGGCCAAGTCGAGCGATCAACTGGTCGTGGTCACAGTATCCAGCCTGCAGGATCAGGAGATCGAGGACTACGGTTACCAATTGGGCCGCCACTGGGGCATTGGCCAGAAGCAAGGAGACAACGGCGCCCTGCTGATCGTCGCCCCCAACGAACGCAAGGTTCGGGTCGAGGTCGGCTATGGGCTGGAGCCGATTCTGACCGACGCCTTCTCGTCCCGCGTGATCCGTGACGACATCCTGCCGGCCTTTCGCGACGGCGACTACCAGGCCGGGATCGTCGGCGGCGTCGACGCCCTGATCACCCAGTTGGAATTGAATCCGGCCGAGGCGCAGGCCCGTGCGGCGGCGGCCGCGACCGAACAGGATGGAGGCGAAACGGCGGCCATCGTGCCGGTGATCGTTATCGCCATAATCTTCTTTGGCGTTTTTCTGATCGCCGTGGGCTCGGCCGGCCGCGGGCGTCGTCACCGGCGTGACGGCGTGACACCGATCCTGATCTGGGCTGCGTCCGAGGCGCTGAAGAACTCCGGACGCGGCGGCGGCTGGGGCGGTGGCGGCGGTTTCGGCGGCGGCGGATTTGGCGGCGGGGGCGGCAGCTTCGGCGGCGGCGGAGCCTCGGGAGGATGGTGATGCGCTTCACCGATGAAGACCGTGTGCGGATCGCCGACGCCATCTCCACGGCCGAGCACGATACCGCTGGCGAAATCTTCTGCGTCGTGACGCGGAATGTCTCGACCTATCGCGACGTCAGCCTGGCCTGGGCGGCGGGCGCAGCCCTGCTGCTGCCGGCCTTGCTGATCCCCTTGGGCTTCGACCTGACCTGGCCCGTCGGCGACCGGTGGGAAGCGGCTCACCCTCCGATGGCCGAGACAGGTCAGGCGCTGGCGCTCTACGCCCTGATCCAGGCGGCCCTTTTCGTCTGCGTCTTCCTGTTGACCCGCATCCCGTCGATCCTGCGCCTCGTCACACCGCGCGGCATGCGCCGCGCCCGGGTGCGCAAGGCGGCCCTGCAGCAATTTCTGGCCCAGGGCGTCCACGTCACCCAAGATCGGACCGGGGTGCTGCTCTTCGCGGCGCTGGAGGAACATCAGGTCGAATTGATCGCGGACGAAGCCATACACGCCAGGGTCGATGAGGCGGTCTGGGCCGACGCCGTCGCCGCCCTGACCCGCGAGCTGAAGGCGGGGCGCCCGGTGGCGGGTTTCGAGGCCGCTGTGGAACAATGCGGTCAGGTGCTGGCGACCCATTTCCCGCCCCGCCCCGACAATCCCAACGAGTTGCCGGATCATCTGATCCTGCTGTGACCGTCGCACCGGGGTCGCAATCCGCGCCCAAAAGGCCTAGCCCTTCGCCCAAGTCTCGGCACGTCCTCGGGAAACCATGCCCCGCCTACTGACCTATAATGTCCATCGCTGCGTCGGCACCGACAAGAAGCTGGACGTCGATCGTATCGTCGCCGTGATCGGCGAGCATGAGCCGGACATCGTCTGTCTCCAGGAACTGGACGTCGGTCGCGCCCGCACCGGCAAGGTCGATCAGGCCGAGGCCATCGCCGAGGGCCTGGCCATGACCTCGCGTTTCCATCCGGCCATGCGCGTTGAGGCGGAACTTTACGGCGACGCGATCATGACGCCGCACCCGGAGAAGCTGATCCGCGCCGACGCCCTGCCGACCGTGCGGGGCATTCCCGGGCTGGAGCCGCGCGGCGCCATCTGGTCGGAGATCCGGATCGACGGGGTCGCCGTGAATGTGCTGAACACCCACCTGGGTCTGGTCCCGCGCGAACAGCGTCTACAGGCGGCGGCGTTGACGGGAACGGGCTGGCTTGGGGCCTGCAGCGGCCCGACACTGTTGGCCGGCGACTTCAACGCCACCTCGATCACCCGCCCCTACCAGACCTTGGCGCGCAAGCTGGGCGACTGTCAGCGGCTGCTGAACCTGAAGCCTTCGGTGAAAACCTTCCCGTCCGGCTTTCCGGCCATCCGCATCGACCACTGTTTCGTCAGCCCCGAGATTCGCATCACCGGGGTCAAGGCGGCCTTCTCGCCCCTGGCGCGGGTGGCCTCGGACCATCTGCCGCTGATCATCGACTTCGAAGTGGTTCAGCCCCCAGCCTAACCGGGCGCCTGACCGCCTTCGGACGCCGGTCGCGTGCGGTGAGAACGGTTCAACCGTTTCCACGGCCGCCACGCGTCGGTCGAAGAGGTCGGATCACCCAGCTGCCATTCGGCGAAGATACGCTGAATTCGCGTCGGCGGATCCGACCCCAACGGCTTAAGCCTGTCGCTGTCGAAACTGCAGATGGCCGCGCCGGTCGATCCCATCACCGCTTCCACCGCCGCGAAATCCTCGGCGGCGACGCCGATCCAGTGACCGATGGTGCGGTGGCGATGGTTGGTAATCACCGCGCGCCCCGCCTCGTCCGTCGGCTCGGCGGCGATATCGCATTCGGTGTCCAGCCCCATGGACCGGTTGTTCAGGTTGGAGGAGCCGATCCGCAGCAGCCGGTCGTCGATGATCGACACCTTGGCGTGGACGATGATGCGGTCGCCGTGTTCGGTCAGCGGGGCGAAGGCGAAGAAGCGGTTGTACTTGTCGGCCTGTTCAAGCCGGTACAGCACCTCGGCGCGGGCCGTATCCATGGTCATGCTGTCGAACCAGCTGGGACTCTTGCCCGTCGAGACGACCACCACCTCGGGCCCGTCCACCTCGGCCAGGCGCTCGGCCAGGGCGGCGGCGATGATCGGCGAGGTGAAATACTGGTTCTCGAAATAGATCAGCTTCTTCGCCCGCCTGATCGCGTCCAGATGGAGGGCTTCGTTCTCGCGCACTTCATGGCGACCGCTCCACCGAGGCTCCGTGCGAGCAATGCCGACCGGAACATCTGTCATCTGCACCGGCACGCCGTCGGGCCAGGGATCGCTGTCGACCTCGTCCGGCACGGTTCTTTCCCAGGTCGCCTTGAACCAACGTTCCCGCGCCAGATCTCCAAGCGCCCTGGCGGCGGGCCCGTCCATCACGCTCATCACTTCGTGCCGCGCCTTGCAGATCGTGCCGTTGGGCAGGGCGCGGCGCGGGTCGCCGTCCAGATGTTCGTCGGAATCCCACCGGTCGGTCGAGATGTCGCCGCCGCCGCAGAAGGCGACCCGGTCGTCGATGACGATGACCTTCTGATGGTGGCAAGCGCCGATCGGCCCGGGTTGATCCATGCGGAATTCGACCATCCGCTTGCGGAACCAGCGTTGGGCCCGGTGAGGATAAAAGCCCTGCGACGCCGCGATCAGCAGCGGCGATTTCCAGATCAGCAGGCGGATATCGAGGTCAGGTTTGCGCTTCACCAGCATCCGTAGCTGGTGACCGATTTCGTGCTGCTTGTCGCCGGGGCGCGTTTCCGGATCGAGATGGGTGCGGGGGTCGAACTGCCACCCCAAAACGACGATCGACCGCTCCGCCTTCTGCAAGGCCGACGAAAGAGCGTCGAAATAGGTCTCGTTCTCCATCAGAATCGAAAACCGGTGCGCGACCTCGCTGCGCCAGACGCCCGGTCCCGGGGTCAGCAGACTGCCGTCGTAGCTGTCGCCGTCGTGCGTCATTCAGCCTGCCTGCCCGATTCGCGTGACACCGCGATGCGGACGCCCTTCCCCCAACTCCGTTTCATGCGCGCCACGCCCGGTCAATCTTTACGCGGCGGGATTGTGACGTTCGCCAAATGAGCGCATAACAAGCGCGGCCATGGGGGCCGTGGGAGACGCCGTCGATGCAAGCGCTGGTGGAATTGATCGCCGGCTTTATTGCGTTGCTGGCCGCCGCCGTCCTGTCGCAGTTCGGCGTGGACATCCATTCGCCCCGGGCCGGAGACCGCGAGGTCCATCGCGTGACCGACTGCCGCTCGGACGCACCCGCAGCCTTCACCTCTGAGACCAAGCGCGACTGCTGATCGCGAACAGTCCACGCTTGATGGACCTGTATTGCTTGGACCTTCGGTTCCGACTCGCTAGGGTCGAATTGGCGCGTGCTCGCGCGCCGCGCGCATTGATCGAGCTGACGCCTAATGAAATCCCGTAACCGGCCGCCGCTTAAACTGACCGACGACGAGGCCGTCCCGCCCGTCGAGACGACCGAGGCCGTCGAAACCTCCGCGCCGGAAATTGAATCCGAGACAGCCGCGGCGCCTGAAGCCGAGCCTGCGCCCGCGACGGAGTTGGAGCCCCTGCCCGCCACGCCGACCGAGCGGCCGATGTCGGAACGTCGCCGTCGCCGCCTGGCAGAGGAAGCGCGCCAGGCCGAGGAGCGCGCCGCTGCGGCCCTGAAGCCGAAACCTGTCGAACGCCCCGTCGAGACCATCGACATGACGCCCGCCGTCGCCCCCGAGGTCATCCCGGAGCCGACGCCCGAATCCTCCGCCGCCGTCGAGATGGCCGTGGCCGCCGGCAAGCCGCCTGCGCCGTTTGAACTGTCCTCGCCCCCGGCCGTGAAAACGACCACCTCCAGCCGCGCCGTATCCGCGCCTTCCGGCCGCCACGCCTATATGATCGCCGGTCTGGCCTCCGCCCTGTGGATCGGCGGCGTCGCCTCGTGGGCGGCCTATGAATTCGGCGCCGGCGGGGCGGAACTGGATCCGCTGCGCATCGCCATCTACGCCCTCATCGCCCTGGCTCCCGCCGGCCTGGCCATCATGTTGGCCCACGCCGTGCGACAGGGCGCCGGTCTGGCCGCAGAGACCCGGCGCGCCCGCGACCTAGCCGAGGCCCTGGTGGCCCCCACCGCACTTGCCGCCCAGCAAACGGGACAGGTGCTGCATTCGCTGCGCACCGACATCGATCACGCCGCCATGGCCGCCGAGCGCGCGCGCAACGACATGTCTCTGTTGCGTCAGGCCTTGGCCGAAGAGACCAACCGCCTGAACGAGGCGGCGGAGAACGCCGGCCGCACGGCGCGCCGTCTGACCGAGAACCTGGGTCGCGAACGCGACCAGATGCAGACCCTGGCCCTACATCTGGACACCCAGGCGGCGGGCGTCATCGACGCGGTGGAACGCCAGTCCCGCATGGTCGCCGACGCCTCCGACCTGGCCCAGGCCCAGTTGCGCGAAGCCGAGGCCGCCCTGGCCGCCCGCGCCGCCGATCTGGCCGCCGCCGCCGGCGAGGCCCAGGACGCCGCCCGCGTCGCCGCCGACGACCTGGCTCGCCAGACCATCCGTCTGGAGAACGCCGGCTCGGGCGTCGCCGAACAGATCCAGTCGGTCGAGGAAGGCCTGGGTCAGCAGCGCGCCGCCCTGGTCACCGCCGCCTACGCCCTGCGCACCGACCAGGAAGACTTCTCCGCCCAGGTGGAGAGCCAGCGCGCACAATTCATCGAACATCTTTCCGCCAGCCGCAGCGCCGCCGACGATCTCGGCAAGACCTCCCAGACGTCGATCGAGGGGCTGCGTGAATTGCTGGAAGCCGCAGGCGACCAGTTCCGCGCCCTTGTGGACATGTCCCAGCGCGAAGCCGACGGCTTTGACGCCGCCACCAAGGTCTCGCTGGATCGGTTCGAGGCCCTGGCCGCCGACGCCCGCGACACTCTGATGGAGGAAACCCGTCGCGCCCTGGAACAGATGCGCGCCACGGCGGAGGACTCCCGCGCCGCCGCCTCCGACGCGGCGGAACAGGCGCGACTGCGCGCCGACCGGCTGGGCGAGGCCCTGTTCGAAGCGGCCCAGAAGGCCGACCAGGCCGCAGACGCCCGCATCGACGACGCCCGTCGCATCGTCGGCGAAACCTCGGGACTGGTCGATCAGGCCGGCGAACGGATGGTCAGCCGGCTTGAAAGCCTGGTCGATCGCCTGAACTCCGCCCTGTCCGAGATCGACACCGCCGTCGCCGACGTCGACGAACGGTCCGCCCGTCTGCCGGAACAGGCCCGCGCCCGCGTTGACGCCGTTCGCGCCAGCGTCGAGGAAGGCCTCGCCTCCCTGGCCGCCGCCTCGCGCAAGGCCGCCGAGGACACCGAGGCTCTGGACGTCGGTTTCCAGGAACGGGTCCGCCGCAACTACGACATGCTGACAGAGGCCGTCCGCCTGATGGGCGTGGTGTCTGGCGACGCCCCGGCCGGACGCCGTCGCGAGGCTTCGCCCGAGCCGGAACGCCGCACGCCCCGTGGCGCAGCGCCGATCGACGAACGGACCGAGGACAAGTCCGCTGACCGGGGCTTCGGCCTGCGCAACCGCCTGCGCCTGGAACCGACCGAGCCCCCCCGCGCCGCCCCATCCCCGGCACAGGACGCCGGTCTGGACTGGAACGACCTGGTTTCGGGCGGTCAGGACGACGCGCCGCTTGAGCTGGACACGCCCGCCGCCAGCCCGGCCGAGGCCGCCGCCCTGTCGGATCGCGTCGCCGCCGCCATTCGCCGCATGGGAGTCGACCCCAACGCCCTTCTGCCCCGGTCCCGTGTGGAGGAGGCCGCCCGCCTGCTCAGCAACGGCGACGCTGACGGCGCCCGCCAGATCGTCCGCCGCGTGGCCCCGGCCGCCGTCCGCAGCGTCTCGCGCCGCGTGCTCAGCGACCCAGAGCTTCGGGCCGACGCCGAACGCTATGTCCGCAGCTTCGCTCAAGATCTGGCGACCTCCGCTCGTGCAGGCGACGGTCAGGCTGTACAGAGCCGTCTGGCGTCCGACGGGGGCCGCGCCTTCATGCTGCTGGACGCAGCGGTCGGCGACCTCGGTTGAAGTCCTTGTTGAGGCTTGACGGCGGGCGGAAGTTCACGCCTCCTGCCACCGTCACGGAAGTGTCACGGGTTGCTTGGGAATTAGGGCCGGAATGACGAACGATACCGAAGGGCCAGGCCGCACCGACCGCCGCCCCGGCATCGCCATCTGCGCCTATGACGGCGACGTGGAGGGCTGGGACCTGGTAGAGGACCTGTCTGGCGAGGTATGGAGCCCGCCGGGCGCGCGCACCGTGCGGATCAACGCCGCCGACCCTGACGCCTTGGCCGCATCTCTTGGCGAACATCTGAGAAGCGGCGACTGCCGCGCCGTGCTTCTGGTCGGCCGGACCCACAAGGGCGACGGGTTTCGCATGCAGATGCGGGCGGAAAACCGCACCCTGGACCGCAAGGACCGTCTGTCCCGCACAGGCCCCGGCGTGGCTCGCACCACGGCTCCGGTCGCCGACATCGTTCGTGCTCTGAATGCAGTCGGCCTGTCCGCCGACGCCTCGTCCGAGGCCGAAGAGGACGCGGGCTCCTATCTGCTGTATCGCGTGCTCGCCGATCTGCCCGAGGGGCCGCACACGCCGGCCGTCGGCCTGCTGCGTGCGCCGATGCCGGCGGACGAGGCTGCGGTCAAGAAGGGGGTCAAGGCCGCCGCCTCGGTCATGGCGGGCCACATGGCCCTGCTGCCCAGAAACTAGACCTGCGGTTCGCCGCGCGTCGTCAATAACGGCTTCAGAGCCAGATTGGCGATCAGCCCCACACACGCCAGCCCCGCCATCGCCAGATAGCCGGCCGCGCCGAAAGCGTCGTACAGCGGTCCGCTGGCCAGGGTCGCCGCGCCGATCAGCACCCCCGCCGACAGCATGGAACTGAGCGTCTGGGCCCCCGTCTGGCTGTCGCGCGGCGCCAAACGTTCGATCAACTCGACCCCCGCCAGATAGTTGGCGGCGAAACTGAGGGCGTGCAGCGCCTGCAGCGGCCACAGGGTCCACAATGGCGGCGACAAGGCCATCAGCCCCCAGCGCGCGACCGCAGCGGCCGAGGCGATCATCAGCATGGGCCAGGGCCCGATGCGGCGCCGCCGTCGCCAGGGATCGATGATCCACATGAAGCCGATCTCGGCCGCCACGGCGAAGGCCCACAACATGCCGGTCAGATGCGGCTCGATCCCCTGCCCCCGCCACAGGATTGCGGAGAAGCCGTAATAGAAGGCGTGCGCCGCCTGCACCGTGCCGATCGCCAGCAGGGCTGCGACCAGCACCGGATCCTTCAACAACCGCCCCATTCCGCGAAACCGGTCCCAGCCCGGGATGGGCGGCCCGTCGTTGACGGGTTCGGCAGGCAGGACGCGCCAGGCGACGACCGCGATACAGATGCAGGCCAGGGTCACGCCGACGATGACCGCTTCGGCTCCCGTCGCCCGCAACACGAAGCCGACCACGATATTGGTGACGACGAAGGCGGCCGATCCGAAGCCGCGCGGCACGGCGAAGGTGAAGCCCTCACGCCGCGCCAGCCGCAGGGTCAGGACATCCGTCAGGGGAATGATCGCCGCCGCCCCGGTCGCGCCGATGAACCAGCACACCGCCCAGGCGGCGAATCCGTCGACCAGACCCGCCGCGCCGTAGCCAAGCGCCGCCATTGCCGCCAGCAGGGCGATCGCCGTGCGGCGCAGGCGAAAGCCGTCAGCCCAGACGACGATGGCCGGGCCAGTGACCAGTCGCCCCAGCATGGGCGCGGCCAGGATAACCCCGATCTCGGCGCCGCCCAGTCCCTGCGCCCGCATCCACAGGCCGGCGTAAGGCAGGCTGACGCCCGTCCCGACGAACATCAGGACATATTGCAACGCCGCGCGAGATCTGGCCCCGAACCCCATGCCTGCCTCCTAGCAGACTTCGCGGATTCGCCGGGCTAGAGTTCGCAGATGAACGCGAGTCGCAACCTGATCGTCTTCGCCGCCCTGAACGGCGCCCTCTCCATCGCTCTGGGCGCCTTCGCGGCCCATGGGGCGGGCCCGCAGGTCAAGACCCTGCTGTCGACCGGCGCCCATTATCAGTTGGCGCATGCCGTCTTCGCCCTGGCCTGCGGCCTGTGGGTGGACGGCGGGCGGCTGGCGCGAATCGCCGGCTGGCTGGGGGCCGCAGGCGGTCTGGTCTTCTGCCTGTCCCTGTCCTTCATCGCCCTGCTCAGCATCCCGGCCATGGGCGCCGTCGCACCGATAGGTGGTCTGCTGATGATCGCCGGTTGGCTTTGCCTGGCCTTTGCGGCATTGCGTAAGTAGCTTCCCTTATGGCCAAGCTTGGGCCTTGGCAGAAAGACCGCATCCGTATGGCCTTCCCCGCGCCCGTCGAGCCGCGCCGCGACCTGTACCCCGAGATCGAACCCTTCGCCTCCGGCTGGATGAAGACCGATGGCGTCCACGAAATCTATTACGAGGAATGCGGCAATCCCCAAGGGCGGCCGGTCCTGGTTCTGCACGGCGGTCCCGGCGGCGCGGTCAATCCGGGGATGCGACGCTATTTTGATCCGGCCCAGTACCGGATCATCCTGTTCGACCAGCGCGGCTGCGGTAAATCCCGCCCCAACGCCTCGCTGGAGGACAACACCACCTGGACCCTGATCGAGGACATCGAACGCCTGCGTGAACGCTGCGGCGTCGACAAATGGGTGGTGTTCGGCGGCTCCTGGGGTTCAACCCTGTCGATGGCCTACGCCATCACCCATCCCGAACGCTGTCTGGCCCTGGTGCTGCGCGGCATCTTCCTGTTGACCAAGAAGGAACTGCACTGGTTCTATCAGGACGGCGCCTCGATGATCTTCCCCGACGCCTGGGAGCGGTTCGTCGACCCCATCCCCGAAGCCGAGCGCGGCGACCTGATGGCCGCCTATTACAAGCGGCTGATCGGCGACAATGTCGCCGAACGCGAGAAGTGCGCCGTGGCCTGGTCCAGCTGGGAAGGCGAGACGGTCAGCGTCGAGGGGCCGAACGCCAAGCCGGACAAGTTCGCCGAGCCCGAGTTCGCCGTCGCCTTCGCCCGGATCGAGAACTGGTTCTTCACCAACGCCGGATTCTTCTCCGAGGACGGCTGGATCCTGAAGAACGTCGACCGGATGCGCCACATCCCCTGCTGGATCGCCCAGGGCCGTTTCGACGTGGTCACCCCCATCTCCAGCGCCTGGTCCCTGCACCGCGCCTGGCCCGAGGCGAAGCTGGACATAGTCGGCGACGCCGGCCACGCCTCCTCGGAACCGGGCATCGTCGACAGCCTGGTCCGCGCCACGGACTGGGCCGCCGGCCTCTAGATACGAAGAAGCCGCCGCTCCGAAGGGAACGGCGGCTTTTTGCTTTCGGCTTCGAAGGTCAGGCCTTCTTGCGCAGCTTGCCGTCCACACTCCAGGCGCCGGGGCCGGCCGCGAGCAGATACAGGAAGATGAAGCAGTAGAGGATGGCCGCATCCCCGCCGTTGGCCGCCGGATAGGGGCTCTGGGGCGCGTGGAACATCCAGTAGGCGACCGCCATCTCGCCGGCCAGGATGAAGGCCACCGGACGGGTGAAGGCGCCGAGCACCAGAAGGCTTCCGCCGACGAATTCGAGGATCGCGCCGATCCCGAACAGCGACGCGATCTCGACCTGACCGGGTTGGGCCCCTTCCGGGAATCCGAACAGTTTGACGACGCCGTGCGCTAGGAACAGCACCCCGGCGATGATGCGCAGCACCGCGCGGAAATGCGGCGCGGACGCTTCAAGCTTGTTGAACATGGTCTTCTCCACCCCGTTTGCGGGCGTCCGTAACGGGTTCGCCCGGCCGGATCTGTGTCCGGCCGGGCAGGTTGATCCTTAAACTCAGGCCCCGTCTACTAGGCCGCGTCCACCAGAACGATCTCCGCATCGGACAGCGCCTTGACGGTGACGACCTCCTCCTGGGCGATGGCGACGCCGTCGCGGGCGTTCAGCTTGACGCCGTTGACCTCGATCTCGCCCTTTGCGGGGACCAGATAGCCGCGACGGGTGGCGCCCAGCGGATAGTCGGCGCTGTCGCCGGCGTTCAGGGTCGCCGCCACGATCCGCGCCTCGGTGCGGATCGGCAGGGCGTCGGCGTCATCGGCGAAGCCGGAGGCCAGGACCACGAACTGGCCCGAACGCTCGCCCTTGGGGAAGGGCTTGGTGCCCCAGCTGGGCGCGTCGCCGCGCTTCGTCGGTTCGATCCAGATCTGGAAGATCCGGGTCAGGTCCGGCTCGGCGTTGTATTCGGCGTGGCGGATGCCGGTGCCCGCGCTCATCACCTGGACGTCACCGGCCACGGTGCGGCCCTTGTTGCCCAAGCTGTCCTCGTGGGTGATGGCCCCGTCGCGGACATAGGTGATGATCTCCATGTCGGCGTGCGGATGGGGCGGAAAGCCGGTGCCGGCGGCGATCTCGTCGTCGTTCCACACCCGCAGATTGCCCCAGCTCATCCGCTTCGGATCATAATAGTTGGCGAAGGAGAAGTGGTGTTTGGCATTCAGCCAACCGTGGTTGGCGCCGCCCAGGGATTCAAAAGGTCTGCGCTCGATCATCTCGGTATCCTCTCGCCGGGCCGTCCCGGCGTCATTGGCTTGACGCCAAGATAGAGATCGCCCACCGAACAGAAATAGAAACACCTGAAACTCATCGTTTCCCGACAGCGAGTCCTTCATGCCCCGTCTGCCCGACCTTGAGGCCATGGCCATCTTCGCCAAGGTCGCCGAGGCCCAGTCCTTCTCCGGCGCGGCCGACGCCCTGGGCCTGTCCAAGGCCACGGTGTCCAAGGCGGTGACCCGGCTGGAGCAGCAGTTGAAGACCACCCTGCTGCACCGGACCTCGCGCCGCTTCGCCCTGACCGACGCCGGGCGCAATCTGGCGGCGCGGGCGGGCCAGATGCTGGCCGAGGCGGAAGGAGCCATGTCCGAGGCTCTGGACATGTCGGTGACGCCGCGCGGCCTGGTGCGTCTCGCCGCCCCCATGTCCTTCGGCATGGCCTATGTCGCCCCGGCCCTGCCCGAGTTCCTGGCCACCCATCCGGACGTCTCGATCGACCTGCACCTGTCGGACGAGGTGATCGACCTGGTCGGCGGCGGCTTCGACTGCGCCCTGCGTATCGCCGCCCTGCCCGACTCGTCCCTGACCGCGCGACGGTTGCGCCCGGTCGAACGCTATCTGGTGGCCTCGCCCGACTATCTGACCCAGCGCGGGCGCCCGACCCATCCGAACGACCTGGAGCGGCACTCCTGCCTCAGCTACGCCTATATGCCCACGCCGGACGCCTGGCGGTTCATCAACGATGCCGGAGAAGAGGTGGTGGTGCGGCCGCGCGGGCCGCTGCGCGCCAACAATTCCGACGCCCTGACGGCCTCGCTGTGCGCGGGTCTGGGCGTCTTCCCCCAGCCGGACTTCATCTACTGGAAGGACGTCGCCGACGGCCATCTGGAGACGGTGATGACCGACTGGCGCCTGCCGCCCATCGCCCTGCATCTGGTCGCACCCAGCAGCGGACCGCGACCGGCGCGGGTCACGGCCCTGATGGACTATCTGGCCAAACGGTTCAGCGGGCCGCTATGGCCCGGCGATACGGTCGGCCGTTGAGGATCAGCCGCACTTGATCTGCTGGATCACGCCCGAGGCCTCGTCATAGACGAAGTTCACCCGGTTCTCGCGATAGTCCATGGTCGCGGCGCAGGTGGTGCACAGGACGCGGAAGCTCTGACCCTCGGGCGCAGTCGGGATAGTCGAGCGATTGCGCCCGACATAGGACTGATAGTCCTCGACCTTGCAGGCCTTGAAGGCGGCGTCGCCGCCCGGCGTAGGTTCGACGCCCGGCGTCTCGGTCGGGGCGCAGGCCGACAGGGCCAGGCCGGCGGCCATCAGGGAACTCAGGATGAAGGCGGTCTTCATGGTCGTTTCTCCATTATCGGTCGCCGTCTAGCCGCAGCGGACCTGTTCGATGACGCCGGTGTCGGCGTTGTAGAAGATGTTCAGCCGATAGGCCGAGAAATCCTGGGTTACGGGACAGGTGGTGCAGGTCACGCGCCGGTTCACCACATCGACAGGAACGGGAATCTCGGTCCGGGGTTTCCCGACCAGATACTGCATCTCGCCCGCCTTGCAGGTGTCAGTCGTCTGCCCCGTCGGCATTCGCGACCCGACCGGCGGCGTCAGTTGCGCCTGTTCGACGGCGCGCGGCGCAGGCTGTTCGGCGACGGGCGGGGAACTGGAACAGGCGGCCAGCAGGCCCAGCAGGATCAGGCCGCCTTTTCCCAGCGCCCTTCGTCCGTCTGGCGCCAGTAGGCCAGGTTGCCGCCCTGCCCCTTCAGCGCCTTCCAGCGCCCGCGCGCGTGCTGCAGCGCGGTCTCGTCCTGACCGTCGAAAATGATGAAGCATCGTTCGAACCCTTCCGTCGCGCCCAGTTCTGCGTCGTCGACGATGAACAGCGCCTGAGCGCCGTTCAGGTTCTCTCCCGATTCGCTCAACAGCACAGGCTGGCGATCGGCATAGGGTTGATCGGCCCGGCCGTGCGGCAGGAAACTCTCCTCGCGGAAGGTCCATAGCCGCTCGTCGACGTCGTCCAGCCGATGGGCGTGCGACGACTTGATCAGGGCGCGCCAGCCCCGCTCGAGCGTCTTCTCGAGCAGGGTCGGCAGCACCTGGTCCAGCGTCGAACGCTCCAGGTGGTAGAACCAGATTTCGGGCTTGCCGCTCATCCGGCTCTACCTCTCCGGCGATCAGGCTTCGTATGAATCCGCGACCATCCGGTCCAGGGTGCGCACGGCGAAGCCGACGCCGCCTTCCGGCACAGTCGGGCTGGGGCTCTTGTTGGCCCAGGCGGTCGGGGCGATGTCCAGGTGCGCCCACGGCACGCCGTTGGTGAAGCGCTGCAGGAACAGGGCGGCGGTGATCGAACCGCCGGCGCGGCCGTTGCCGGTGTTCTTCACATCGGCGATCTTCGAATCGATGTGCTGCTCGTAGATGGCCGGGATCGGCATCCGCCAGAAATTCTCGCCCACCTTCTGGGCGGCCGACAGGATCGGATCGGCGACCTCATCCGAGTTCGAGAAGACGCCGGCGTAGTCCAGGCCCAAGGCCACGATCATGGCGCCCGTCAGGGTGGCCAGATCGATCATGAACTTCGGCTTAAAACGCTCCTGCGTGTACCAGAGGGCGTCGGCCAGAACGAGGCGGCCCTCGGCGTCGGTGTTGATGACCTCGACCGTCTGGCCCGACATCGACACGACCACGTCGCCGGGGCGCTGGGCGTTGCCGTCAGGCATGTTCTCGACGAGGCCCAGCACGCCGACGGCGTTGACCTTGGCCTTGCGGCCGGCCAGGGCGATCATGGTTCCGGTCACGGCGGCCGCGCCGCCCATGTCCCACTTCATGTCTTCCATGCCGTCGGCCGGCTTGATCGAGATGCCGCCGGTGTCGAAACAGACGCCCTTCCCGACGAAGGCCAGGGGCTGACCGCCTGCCTCGCCGCCCTTCCACTGGATCACGGCCAGCTGGCTTTCGCGACGGCTGCCCTGGCCGACGCCCAGCAGGGTGCGCATGCCCAGCTTCTCCATCTCGGCCTCGCCGAGGATCTCGACCTCCAGGCCCAGGCTCTCCAGCGCCTTGACGCGCTTGGCGAACTCGGCCGGATACAGGACGTTGGCGGGCTCGGACACCAGGTCGCGCGCGAAGATCACGCCGTCGGCGACGGCCGACAGGGGCTCCAGCGCGGCCTCGGCGGCGCGCAGGTCCGAGGTCACGACGCGGATCGCGGTGATCGACGGAATCTTGTCGGCCTTCTGCGTGGTCCGATACTTGTCGAACCGATAGGCGGCCAGACGCGCGGCGAAGCCGACGCGGGCGGCCTGGGCCGGGGTCAGGTTGGAGGCGTCGATGGTCAGGACTTCGGCGCCCGACAGTTTCACCGCCGCATAGGCGTTACCGCCGAAGGCTTCGACGGCCAGATCATCCTGCTTGTCCGCCGCGCCAGCGCCGACCAGCAGCACCGTGTCGGCGTCCACGCCCGACGGGGCGGCGACGATCAGGGTCTGGCCCGCCTTGCCGACAAAGCGGCTCTTGGCGATCGCCTTCGTCAGGGCGCCGCCGGCCTTGGCGTCCAGATCAGGCGCGGAGGCGGCGAGGATGCGGTCTTCATGAACCGGCACGGCGAGGATTTCAGCGGCGTCGACGGCGGCGACGAACTCGATCTTCATTCAGAGACTCCAGCCAGGCCCCACCCGGCGTAAACATCGAAAGAAAAGACAAACGGCGCGTCTGCTTGTCGCGGACGCGCCCTCCTGTGCTACTAGATGCGCCTCATTATCGCCGCCTGCAACCGGGCGAAGTCCATCCGCCCATGACTCTGATTCAACGCTATCTTTTCCGCCAGATCTCCCTGCCCGTCGTGGCGGCCTGCGCCTCGCTGGCCGGAATCGGAATCCTGAGCCAGAGCCTCGACCAACTGGAGGTCATCGTCGAACGCGGCCAGAGCGTGTGGGTGATGGTCAAGCTGACCCTGCTCGCCCTGCCTCAGCTGCTGGCGGTCATCCTGCCGATCGGCCTGTTCGTCGGTGCGCTGATCGCCCTGACGCGGATGCAGCGCGAACAGGAGCTGACCGCCGCCTTCGCAGGCGGAATGACGCGCTGGCAGGTGATTTCGCCCGCCGCGCGTCTGGCGATTCTGGTCTTGATCCTGAACCTGGTCATGACCCTGTTCGGCCAGCCGTGGGCCCAGCGCGAGGCCCGCAACCAGGCCTTCGCCATCCGCACCGACCTCGCGGCCCTGCTCGTCGAGGAAGGCCAGTTCGTCCAGGGCCCCGACGGCCTGACCGTCTATGTCCAGCAGATCGAGCAGAACGGCCTGTTGAAGAACATGTTCGTCTATCTGGAGGACGGAAAATCCACCCAGAACTGGAGCGCGGCCGAGGCCCGATTCGGTCGTGACGCCGCCAACGCCCCGGTTCTGACCATGATCGATGGCTCGTGGCAGAAATATTCGTCGCGCGGCGTGCTCGAGACCCTGTCCTTCGATCGCTACGACTTCCCCCTGGGCCAGTTCGCCAATGTGACGGAGCAGATCCGCTACAAGCCGGGCGACCTCTATCTGCGCCAACTGATCAATCCTTCGCCCCGGGTGCTGGAAACCGCGGGATCACGCGGTGAACTGCTGGCCGAGGCCCATAACCGCATCTCCTCGCCCCTCTACGCCCTGGTCGCCATGGCCATGGCTCTGGCCGCCATCCTGGGCGGATCCTTCAGTCGCAGCGGCTATTCGCTCCGCATCGCCAAGGCGGCGGGCCTGTTCCTGCTGGTGCGGGTCGTCGGCTACGGCCTGGTTGCGGCCAGCGCCTGGAACCCATGGATGAACATCCTCCAGTATCTCGCGCCCCTGGTCGCTGTCGCCGTGGCCCTTCGGGTCCTGTTCCGCGCCCTGAAGCCCAGGAAGCGTCGTGAATGGCCCATCGTCACCCAGTTCCGGGCGAGGTTCGCATGACCATGGCCCTGCCCGCCTTCCGCCTGCCCCGGCAGGTTCCGCGCCTTGGCCGGATCGAACGCTATGTGCTGATCCAGCAGCTTCGCGCCCTGGGTGTCGCCCTGGCCGTGATCTCCGCCCTGGTCATGCTGATCGACTTCGTCGAGGTGTCGCGCGGCGTCGGCTCGGACCAGGACCTCTCCGCCCTGCGTATCCTGAGCCTGGTGGCGCTGAAATCACCGTCGGTGATCGTGCAGCTTCTGCCCTTCGTCTTCCTGTTCGGCACCCTGGCGGCTTACATCGGTTTGAACCGGCGCAGTGAACTGGTCGCCATGCGGGCGGCGGGGGTGTCAGCCTGGCGGTTTGTCCTGCCGGCCGCCGGCATGGCCTTTGTCCTCGGCATGCTGACCGTGACGGTGCTGGGCCCCCTGGCTTCGGCCGGAGACGGCCTGTGGCAGCGCGAGCGGGCGCGGATTTCCGGCGCTGCTCCGGGCGCCGATTCGAACGCGGCGATCTGGCTGCGGGAGGGCGACGACCAGAGGCAGATGATCATTCGCGCCGGGCGCCAGGACCGGGCCAACGCCCGACTGCTGGACGTGACCTTTTTCATCTATTCCACCGACGCCGCCGGAAACCGGGACTTCTCCGAACGGATCGACGCCCAGTCCGCCGCACTGAGTGCGGGGCGCTGGCGTCTGACAAATGCGGTCGGCGCCAGCATCGGCCAGCGCGCCGTGACCTATTCCAGCCTCGACCTGCTCTCCAGCCTGGCTGACGAGGAGGCGTTCGAGCGCTTCGCCCGACCCCAGTCGACGCCCTTCTGGTCGCTGCCGAACCAAATTCAGAGAATCGAAAACGCTGGGTTCGCCTCCACAGCCTATCGTCTGCGGTTCCAGCAACTTCTGGTCACACCCTTGGTGTTCGCGGCCATGTCGATCCTGGCGGCGGCCTTCTCGCTGCGCCTGATGCGGCTGGGCGATCTGGCCAAGATGAGTGCGGCCGCCGTGGTGCTGGGCTTCGCCTTCTTCTTCCTGAACCAGTTTTCTGCGGCCATGGGCTCGGCCGAAGTGGTCGCGCCCTTCGTGGCGGCCTGGCTGCCGCCGATATTGACGGCGCTCGCCGCCTTCACCTTGCTGTTCTATACCGAAGACGGCTAAGCGAGCGCCTCGCTCAAGACAGACGGACAGTTCATGCAGGGTGATCGCGATCGGCGTTCGAAGGCCTTCCGGGCACGGCTTCTGGCTGGCGCGGCGCTGTTCGTTTGCGTCCCCTTCGCCGGAACGGCGGTCGCCCAGGCGACACGTCCCGTCGCCACGGCCGTATCCGACGGCCTGCCGCAGGGCGCCGTCTACGTCGACGCCGGCAGCGCCAACCGCACCGGCGACGTCATCACGGCTGAAAGCAATGGGGGCGACCGTGTCTATCTTCGGTCGGACGGCAACGTCCTGCGCGGCGAGGATCTGGCCTATGACCTGGCCAGCGGCGCAGCCACGGCCAGCGGCCAGGTCGAGGCGATCTCGGCAGACGGCACGGTCGTCTACGCCAGCCACCTTGAAACCGATCGCGACCTGAAGGCGGCCGTCGCCGTCGATTTCGCCACCCGATTCCAGAACGGCGCCAGCCTGATGGCGGCGACGGCGGTTCGGCGCAGCGAAAAGGTCAATGAACTCAACTACGCCATCTTCACGCCCTGCCCTATCTGTGACGTGAACGGGCCCAAGACGCCCAGCATTTCGATCCAGGCCGAAAAGGTGGTCCAGGACGAGCAGTTGCGCGCTGTCATCTATCGCAACGCCGTCTTCCGCGTCGGCGGGGTGCCGGTCTTCTACACCCCCTTCTTCGCCCACCCAGACCCCACCGTGGATCGCGCCTCCGGTTTCCTGGTGCCCATCGTCAACTATGGCGAAGACCGCGGCGTCTCGGTCGAGATTCCCTACCTCCACGTCGTCTCGCCGTCGGAAGACTGGCTGATCAGCCCGCAGATCAACACCCAGGTCGCGCCGCTGCTGAACCTGCAGTGGCGGCGACGGTTCGCCAACGCCTCGGTCTTCGCGCGTGGCGGTTACACCTACGAGCGGAATTTCGGCGACTTCGACCTGAACGGTGACGGCGACTACGAGAGCAATGTCCGCTTCGGCGACAAGGAGCACCGCTCCTATCTGCTCTCACACGGCGAATATGATCCCGACGGGCCGTGGCGCTTCGGCTTCACAGCCGAGCGCACTTCGGACAAGACCCTGTTCGACCGCTATGACGTGCGCGACCCCTATCAGGACAACGGCCTCTATTACGGCGACCGTCGTCGCCTGATCAGCCAGATCTACGCCGAGCGTCAGACCAACCGGTCTTACGTCTCCGTCGCCGCCTTCTCGATCCAGAGCCTGCGGCTGGACAACGCCTTCGCCGACACCGACTTCCGCGACGCCGAAGGCTTCAAGGTGTTCGAGAACGACGACACCCTGCCCCTGGTCGCGCCTCTGATCGACGCGCGCTGGGAGCCAGAAGGCCCGGTCTTTGGCGGCCGTCTGCGCCTCAAGGGCTCGGCCGTGTCCCTCTATCGTACGGGTTTCATCGGCGCGCCGATCCTGAACCCGGACATCGTCCCGCCGGTCACGGCCGGCCTGGGCGGCGTGGATAGCCGCCGGATCACCGGCCAAGCCGAATGGCGTCGCACCTTCATCACGAGCGGCGGCATCCGTATCGAGCCGTTCTTCGATACGCGTGTGGACCTCTATTCCATGTCGGACCTGCCGCCGATGATGGGCATTCAGAGCGACGAAACCCTCAGCCGCACCCGGGCCAGCGCCGGCGTCGACGTCAGCTATCCGCTGGTGAAACGGACCCAACGCGGCGACATCATCCTGGAGCCGGTGGCGCAGGTGTCGGTGTCCAACAAGTCGGACATCGATCCGCGGATTCCCAACGAAGATTCCCAAGTCATCGAGCTGGACGAGTCCTCGCTGTTCCGCATGGACCGTTTTTCCGGCTACGACCTGGTCGAGGGCGGCGCACGCCTGACGGCCGGCGGCCGCGCGACGATTCGCTGGTCGGCAGGTCGCAGCGCCAGCCTGTTCGTCGGCCGCAGCTATCGCGCCGACGACGAGAACGCCTTCCGCACCTCGATCCCGGACAGCACGACGGGCGGTCTCTACGATCCGACCGGCCTGGCCTCCTCGACCTCGGATTGGGTCGTCCAGGGCAGCTTCTCGCCGTCGGACCGTATCCGCAGCTGGGGACACGCCACGATCGACAGTTCGGGCGACATCCGCCGGGCCGAAGCCGCCGTCGACGGCCGCTGGGGCCGCCGCAATCTGGCGACCGTCAGCTATATCGTCGACCATTCCAATCCCTTGGCCGGCCCTCAGAACCGCAACTATGAATTCGTGCAGTTGGCGGGACAGCAGTTCGTCTACGGCAACTGGGGCGTGGCGGTCGCGGGCATCGCCGACCTGGAGCGGAACGTCATTACTCGGCAGGAGATCGGCGTCCTGTTCGACGACGACTGTTTCCGGTTCGAATTGGGCTATCGCCGCGATAATACCCGCGTGCGAGCCAGCGGCCCCTCGGATGGGGTCTATATACGCCTAAACCTCGCCACTTTCGGAGGTTCAGGTTATGGACAGGGCGAAATGCGTTGAGCATGACGCTTTACGGGGCGCGACCGCCTGCCGGCCTGGCTGGCGGATCGCTGTGAGGAATCAGGACGACCAATGGGTTTGATGCGTTATTCGACGGGGGCTGCGCTCGCGGCGCTCCTCCTCGCCGGTTCGGCCTATGGTCAGACGGCGCCCGCCACGGCGCAGACGCCGGCTCCGCAGGCGCCCGTCGCCGGTGCGCCGAATCCCGCCGCCGGCGACGGCCCCGCGGCCACCCGGCCCGCGCCCCAATTCGAAATGGCCGACGGCATCGTCGCCACGGTGAATGACAAGATCATCACCGGTTTCGATCTGCGCCAGCGCATGCTGATGCTGATCGCCTCGTCCCAGGTCCAGCCGACTGAACAGAATTTGCCGGCGATCCAGCAAGCGGCCCTCAACGCCCTGATCGAGGAGCGGCTGAAGGCCCAGGAAATCACCAAGTTCGACACCCTGAAGGTGACGGACCAGGAGATCGACGAAGAGATCGCCCAGATGGCGCGTCAGGCGGGCGTCGCGCCGGCGGCCTATATGCAGTTCCTCCAGCAGGGCGGCATACAGCCGAACGCCTTCCGCGAGAACCTGCGGACCGAGATCGGCTGGAACCAGCTCGTTCCGGGACGTTTCAACAGCCGCGCCCGCCCCAGCACGCTTCAGGTGGACCAGGAGGTGCGTCGCCTGAACGAAACCGCCGCCCAGCCGCAATATCTGATCGGCGAAATCTATATCGAGGCCTCGCGCGTCGGCGGCCAGGAAGCCGCCATGAACGGCGCACGCCAACTGGTGCAGCAGATCATCCAGGGTGCGCCCTTCCAGGCCGTGGCGCAGCAGTTCTCGTCGGCCCCCTCGGCCTCGGCCCGCGTCCCCGGCGACGCCGGCTGGGTGGTCAAGGGCACGGTCCAGCCGGCCCTGCAGACCATCTTCGACCAGCTTCAGGCCGGTCAGCTTTCGAACCCCGTCGCGGTCGATGGCGGTGTCTACATCATCTATATGCGTGACAAGCGCGACGGCGCAGCGACCAGCCTGGTCTCGCTGAAGCAACTGATGGTCGAACTGCCGGAAACTGCGTCGGAAGCGGATATCGCCGCCGCCACCCGCACCCTGGAAGGCCTGCGTCAGGGCTTGAACTGCGACAACATCCTGTCCCAGTCCCGCGCGACGCCGGGCGTGATCGGTTCCGATCTCGGCGAATCCGATGTCGCCAACCTGGCCCCACAGTTCCAGCAGTTCGCACGCACCGGCGAAATCGGTTCGGTTTCCACTCCGATCCGCACCCCGTTGGGCCTGCACCTGGTTGCGGTCTGCGGTCGCCGTGTCGGCGGGCCGGAAGCCCCGAACCGGCAACAGGTCGAGGGCCGTCTGCGCGGCCAGAACCTGGCCGTGCTCGAACGTCGCTATCTGCGCGATCTGCGCAATGACGCGCTGATCGAGTTCAAATGACCCGGCCTCTGGTTCTGACGCTGGGCGAACCCGCCGGCGTCGGACCGGAGATCGTGGCCGCCGCCTGGAAGAGCCCTGCGGCGGACATGTCGCCATTCGCCGTCATCGGCGACGCCGCCCTGCTGGAAGCCCAGGGCGTACCCGTCGCCGACGTCTTCGCGCCCGGCGACGCCGCCCACCGCTTCGCGACCGCCCTGCCGGTCATCCATCGCCCGCTCCCTGCTGCAGTCGAAGTCGGTCGCCCCGATCCCGCCAATGCGCCCTCGGTCGCCGACGGCATAGAGGAGGCGGTCAGCTTCGCCCTGTCCGGCGAAGCGTCCGGCGTCGTCACAGCCCCCATCGCCAAGGCGCCGATGTACGCCTCCGGCTTCCGCTTTCCGGGCCACACGGAATTCATTGCCGAACTGACGGCCGACGCCCCCTATGCCGGGACGCGCGGTCCGGTGATGATGTTGACGGCCAAGGATCTGCGCGCCTGTCTGGTGACCATCCACGTCGCCCTGGACCAGGTGCCGGAACTGGTCACGGCCGAACGCGTCGCTCGCACGGCCCGCGTCGTCCACGAGTGCCTGAAGCGCGACTTCGCCATCGCCCGCCCGCGCCTGGCCATGGCCGCCCTGAACCCCCACGCGGGCGAAGGCGGCGCCCTGGGCCTGCAGGAACTCGACATCCTGCTGCCGCTGGCTGAACAGCTTCGCGGCGAAGGGATCGACATCACCGATCCCAGACCGGCCGACACCCTGTTCCATGACGAGGCGCGCGCGACCTATGACGCCGCCATCTGCATGTATCACGACCAGGCCCTGATCCCGGTCAAGACGCTGGACTTCTGGGGCGGCGTCAACGTCTCCCTGGGCCTGCCGATCATCCGCACCTCGCCCGACCACGGCACCGGTTTCGACATCGCCGGCAAGGGGATCGCGCGGCCCGACAGCCTGATCGCCGCCATTCGGCTGGCGTCGGAGATGGCGGCGGCGCGCGCGGCGCGCTAACAGGGCGGTGTGAACGACCTTCCTTCCCTCCGCGAAACCCTCGACGCCCACGGCCTGTCGGCGAAGAAGAGCTTCGGCCAGCATTTCCTGCTGGACCTGAACGTCACCCGCAAGATCGTGCGCCTCGCCGGTCCGTTCGACGGCCGCGCCGTGATCGAGGTCGGGCCCGGCCCCGGCGGCCTGACCCGCGCCCTGCTGGAATCCGACGCCGGCCCCGTGGTGCTGGTCGAGAAGGATCCCCGCTTCATCCCCCTGCTGTCCGAACTGGACGACGGCGCCGGCCGCCTGACCATCGTCGAGGCCGACGCCCTGAAGGTGAAGGAGGCGGACCTGGTCACCGGCCCCGCCCATCTGGTGTCGAACCTCCCCTATAATGTCGGCACGGCCCTGCTGATCAAATGGCTGACAGGCCCCTGGCTGCCGCACAGCCTGACCCTGATGTTCCAGAAGGAAGTCGCCGAGCGTGTCGCCGCCGGGCCGGGCGAGGACGCCTACGGCCGTCTGGCGGTCATCTCCCAGGCCGTCTGCACCGCCCGCATCGTCATGCACCTGCCCGCCGCCGCCTTCACCCCGCCGCCCAAGGTGGCCTCGGCCGTGGTTCATCTGGTCCCGCTGGACGAACGCCCGTCGCCCGAACGACTGAAGAAGCTGGAACGGGTCACCGCCGCCGCCTTCGGCCAGCGCCGCAAGATGTTGCGCTCCAGCCTGAAACAGCTGGGCGGCGCAGCCCTGTGCGAAGCCGCCGGCATCGAGCCCGACGCCCGCGCCGAGACCATCGACGTGGCCGGCTTCCTGCGGCTGGCGGACGCGCTCCAGTGACCGTCGAGCCCTTCCGCGCCATCAGCGTCAGCCGCCTGGCGCACCGGCTGAAGGCCGAAGGCCGTTCGATCATCCACATGGAGTTCGGCCAGCCTTCGACCGGGGCGCCTGCCGCCGCCATCGCCCGCGCCCATCAGGTGCTGGACCAGGACGGCATGGGCTATTGGGAAAGCCCCGAGCTGCGCGCCCGCATCGCCCGCCTTTACGACGACCGTTACGGCGTCTCGGTCGATCCCGACCGCATCCTGCTGACCTGCGGAGCCTCGCCGGCCCTGGTCCTGGCTCTCAGCACACGGTTCAAGCCCGGCGACCGTATCGCCCTGGCTCGCCCCGGCTATGTCGCCTATCGCAACAGCCTGCGCGCCCTGCATCTGGAGCCGGTCGAGATCGCCTGCGGGCCTGAGACGCGGTTCCAACTGACCGCCGCCCAGCTTGAGGCCCTGGATCCCGCCCCGGCCGGCGTGATCATCGCCAGTCCCGCCAACCCGACCGGGACCATCATCCCCGAGGTCGAACTGGCCGCCATCGCCGCCGTCTGCGCCGCGCGGAACATCGCCATAATCTCGGACGAGATCTATCACGGCCTGTCCTACGTCGGTCCGACCCCGTCGATGCTGCAGTTCGCGCCCGACGCCGTGGTGATCAACAGCTTCTCCAAATACTGGAGCATGGCCGGATGGCGGCTGGGCTGGCTTCTGGTCCCGGAGACCCAGGTCGAGGGCGCCCGCGCCTATATCGGCAATATGTTCCTGACCCCGCCGTCCCTGAGCCAGCACGCGGGCCTGGTGGCCATGGACGCCGTGGACGAGCTGGAAGGCCACATCCAGACCTACGCCCGCAATCGCGCCCTGATGCTGGAGGCCTTGCCGGCGCTCGGCCTGAAGAAGATCGCCCCGCCCGACGGCGCCTTCTACATCTGGGCCGATATCGGCCATCTGACCGACGACAGCGTCGCCTTCTGCGAACAGTTGCTGCGCGACACCGGCGTCGCCACGGCGCCCGGCGTCGATTTCGATCCGGTCGACGGCCGCCGCTTCATCCGTTTCAGCTTCGCCGTCTCGACACCCGAGATCGAGGACGCCCTGGCCCGGATCACGCCCTGGTTCGGCGCCCGGACGCCGCTCTAGGCCGCAACCGCCTCCGGCCGGGCCATCGCCCTCTGCAGGGCGTCGTAGAGCTTCTTCGGCTCCAGCGGCTTGGCCAGCCAGTCGGTCATGCCCGCCGCATGGCAGGCCGCCACCTGGGCCGCCTCCGTCCCCGCGCTGAAGCCGATCACCGGGATGGTCGCATTAGCCCAGCCCGAGGCGCGCAGGCGCCGCGTCGTCTCGTTGCCGTCGATGCCCGGCATATTGACGTCCATCAGCACCACATCGAACGTCTTGTCCGCCAGCAAGGCCAAGGCCAGATGCCCGTCCGAGGCCGTGGACAGCTCCACATCCATCGGCTGCAGCACCAGCGAAATGGTCCGCCGGTTGATCTCGTGGTCGTCCACCGCCAGCACCCGCAGACGCCGCGTCAGCACCGGCGGCGCGATCTCGAACCCGTCGACGGTCTCGACGGGCTCCCCGACCGGCAGATCCAGTCCAAGGGTGAAGGCCGCGCCCTGCCCCTCGACGCTGGTGGCCGTAAGATCGCCGCCCATCAGCCGCGCCAGATCGCGACTGACCGTCAGTCCCAGTCCGGTCCCGCCATAGGTGCGCGCCACCTCGGCCGACCCTTGCGCGAAGGGCGAGAACAGCCGGGCCATGGCCTCGTCTGAAATGCCGGAACCCTGATCCTGCACCGTCAGCTTGAGCCGGCGCCGCCCCTCGCCCGCCGCCTCGACGGACATGGCGATGCGGATCTCGCCGGCGGCGGTGAATTTGATGGCGTTGGAGACCAGATTATTGACGATCTGACGCATCCGATAGGGGTCGCCACGCAGCCACAGCTCACCCTCGGGCGCCGCTGCGATCAGGACCAGCCCCTTCTCCTCGGCCGGGGCGCCCCAGAACCGCACGGCGTCGCGGACGAAGTCGCCCAGCTCGAAGTCACGCGCCTCCAGCGCCATCGCTCCCGCCTCCATCTTGGAGTGATCGAGCAGGTCGTTGAGCATTCCGGTCATCAGCCGCCCGGCGTCGATGATCAGGTCGGCGGTCTCATGGGTCTTGTCCGGCGTCTCGGCGGTCCGCATCACATGGGCGCCGGCCAGGATGGCGCTGACGGGGGTGCGCAGTTCGTGACTGACGATGGCGGCCATGGCCGCGCGGTCGGCCATCGCCGTCTGGGCCTGTTCCAGCCTCTCTTCGGCCTCGCTTAGGGCCGCCAGTTCGGCGACCCGCGCGCCGTGAACCCGCCAATAGACGTTCAGGATCGCTCCAGCGAACAACAGGCTGGACAGGATCATGATGATCACCCCGTCCAGATCCCCGTCCAGCACCTTGATCAGGGGCATCAGGGCCAGGGTGACCAGATAGGGCGTCGCCCCGACGAAGAAGAGACCGCGCGAGCCGATGCCCGAGGCGACATTGGTCAGCAGCCCGCCGGCCAGGGTCAGGGCGCCGACGGTGGCCAGGACCGCGTCTCCCGTCGCCCATATCACCAGGGCCACGCCCGAATAGGCCGCCGCCATGGTTGTGGTGGAGGTCAGGGCCAGCAGTACCTGGACCCGCCCTGCCGCCCGTCCCGTCCGGAACGGCGCCATGGCCAGATATTCGAAGGCCTGCACGCCGATGGCGACGATCAGCCAGATCGGCGCCCAGCGCCCCATGCCCGCGGCCTGCAGCGCCCAGGCCATGATCGCCGCCAACAACAGTCGCACAGGAATCTGTTTCAGCCGCTCTCGGCCGCTGGCGCTCAGGATCGGCGAGACCGAATCGAGAAAATACATATGACCCCCGTTCGGGCGTTACCGTTACGGCAACTCGGCAAACAGGATGTGAACACCGATAATCATCAGGGATAACACCTAGGCGTTCTCCCGTAAGGTCTCGTTTACCGGTTGGAATGGGCGCCGTGCGACAACCGCATCAGTAGCGTTGAGTTAGTGCAACGGCGTCGCCGGTCGTCCCCCGCCCGCGACGCCGTTTTCTAATTCCGCTCCGTTCAGACCGCTTCGCGCAGCAGGGCGGTCTTGTAATCCCCGACCCACAGATTGCGGAACCGGCGGGACCGTTCGGCATGATAGATGTGCGCCAGTTCCGCGTAGGACCGGTCGAAGTCTTCATTGACGATCACATAGTCGAACACGTCGCAGTGTTCGATCTCGCCCTTGGCGTTGGCCACGCGACGCTCGATCACCTCTTCCGAATCCTGCGACCGGGTCACCAGACGGCGGCGCAGTTCCTCCAGGCTGGGCGGCAGGATGAAGACCCGCACGGCGTCCTGCGGGCATTTCTCGGCCACGTCACGCGCGCCCTGCCAGTCGATGTCGAACAGGACGTCGCGCCCCTCGGCCAGGGCGCGGTCCACCGGTCCGCGCGGGCTGCCGTAGCGGTTGCCGTGGACGTCGGCCCATTCCAGGAAGGCGTCGGCGTCGATCAGCTTCTGGAAGCGCTCGTGGTCGACGAAATGATAGTCGCGGCCGTCGACCTCGCCCGGACGAATGCCGCGCGTGGTCATGGAGACGGACAGCTCCAGTCCCTTGTGATCCGCCATCAACCGGCGGCACAGCGACGTCTTGCCGGCGCCCGAAGGGCTGGCGACGATCAGGAGGACACCCCGGCGGGGCGTGCGTTCATTCGACATATTCAATAGCCTAGTATCGGGGCGCTACGTTGGGCGTTACGCCCGAACTGAGCGTTAAAACTGTCCAACTTCGTTCAACGCTGGCCATTCCCGACCAGCTTTAAGTGTAAGATATCTCTATC
Source organism: Brevundimonas sp. (assembly GCF_044336875.1). Classification (GTDB taxonomy): domain Bacteria; phylum Pseudomonadota; class Alphaproteobacteria; order Caulobacterales; family Caulobacteraceae; genus Brevundimonas. The sequence goes on from NZ_JBIIOP010000019.1 coordinate 50,901, forward strand.
ACTTCATTGTTTTGTAAGTTGAAAATGGGTTTCGACAACCCTATTCGACATTCTGGACCTGCTCACGCAACTGTTCGATGACGGCCTTGAGCTCCAGGCCGATTCCGGTGAGCGCGGTCGTAGCCGATTTCGAGCAGAGCGTGTTGGCCTCGCGCATGAATTCCTGCATCAGAAAGTCAAGTTTTCGCCCGGCGGGCGCCGAGGCCACAAGCTGACGCGCCGCCGCGACATGGGCGGTCAGCCGATCCAGTTCCTCGCGCGCGTCGGCCTTGGTCGCCAGGACCGCCGCTTCCAGGAATATCCGCTCCTCCAGCCCCGGCGCGTCCGGGGCCAGTTCGGTGATGCGACGGGTGAACCGTTCGCGAATGGCCTCGACCTGGGCTGTCGCCTCGGTTTCGGCCTGGGCGACCAGAGCCTCGATCCGGGCGATGAAGTCTTCCAGCACCGGCGCCAGCAGCGCGCCCTCGACCTCGCGAGAGATTTTCAGGGCGTCCAGAGCCTCTTCGACCGTCTTCGCGATGGCGGCTTCCAGAGCGGCCCGCGCCTCGGGATCCTCGACCTCTTCCGGCGCCTCGATCACGCCGCGCAGGGCCAGCAGCCCGTCCGCCGAGGGCGGGGTGGCCCCGTCCTCGGCCAGTTCGTTGGCCAGGGTCAGGTAGCGGGCCAGAACGGCCGAATTGACCGTAACGGCGGCCTCTCGGCTTTCGACCCGTTTCGTCTGGACGGCGAGGTTGACCTGACCGCGCGCGAACCGCGCCTGTCCGGCCGTCTTGGCGGCCCGTTCCAGGGCGTCGAAGCCGTTGGGGCCGCGGAACCGGACCTCCAGATTGCGGCCGTTGACCGAACGGGCCTCGACCGACCAGGTCCAGCCCTGACCGGCGCCGTCGGCCCGGCCGAAGCCGGTCATGCCCGATAATTTGCTCATTGAGGGCCTCGCGAGGCGCCGGCCGGCAGGGTGATCGTCGCCTGGCCGCCCTGTGCGGGCGCCGTCGCCGGCTGATCGGCCGGCGACGTCATCGGCGCGGGCGTGGTTCCCGGCGCGACCGGCGTCGGCGCCTCAGGCGGCAAGCCGGCCTTCTGGCGTTCGATCTGACGCCAGCGGGCGACATTCTGCAGGTGCTCGTCATAGGTGGCGGCGAAGGCGTGGCCGCCCGATCCGTCGGCGACGAAGAACAGGGCGTGATCGGCGGGCGGATTCAGCACCGCCTGGATCGCCTCCTTGCCCGGATTGGCGATCGGCGTCGGCGGCAAGCCGTCGATCTGATAGGTGTTCCAGGCCGTCTGGCGCTGCAGTTCCGAACGGCGGATGCCGCGCCCCAGCGGACGCCCCTGGGTTATGCCGTAGACGATGGTCGGATCGCTCTCCAGCCGCATCCCCTGACGCAGCCGGTTCGAAAAGACCGCCGCCACGCGCGGGCGCTCGGCCGCCAGACCGGTCTCCTTCTCGACGATGGAGGCCAGGATCACGGCCTCCTCCGGATTGCGGACGACCGTGCCGGGGCCGCGCTGGGCCCACAGGAGGCGCAGGTTCTCGTTGGCGGCGCGCTGCATCCGGTCGATCACCGACTGGCGAGTCTCGCCGCGCGAGACCTCATAGGTGTCGGGCCACAGGCTGCCCTCGTCCGGCGTAATCTCGACCGAGCCTATCAGGACCGGCTCCTTGGCCAGGATGTCCAGCGCCTGGGCCGAGGACCAGCCTTCCGGCAGGGTCACGAAGTGGCGCACCACCCGCCCCTCGACCAGCAGTTTCATGACGCCGGCCAGGGAAGCGCCCGACGGCACCTCGTATTCTCCGGCGCGCAGACGACGGTCGGCGCCGGTGAAGGTCGCCGCCGCCTTGAACAGATCGGTGGAGCGGATCACCCCCGCCGCCTTCAGCTGGGCGGCGATGGCCGAGACGCCCGAGCCGCTGGCCAGGGTGACGACCGTTCGGTCGCCCTGACGGGCCCCGGGTCCGGGTCCGTAATAGACGCCCCAGACGATGGCGAGGGCGGCGATCAGGAACAGGCTGAAGGTCGCCGAAGCGGTCAGCAGGGTCACTGTCAGACCCGACCGCTTCTGCGGCCTTTCAACATGCCTGTTTGGCCGCCCCCGTCCGAACATCTAGTCGACCTTCTTGAAGATCACCGAGGCGTTGGTGCCCCCGAAGCCGAAGCTGTTGGACATGGCCACATCGATCTTCATCGGCTTGGCCTTGTTCGGGACCAAATCGATCGGCGTTTCCATCTCGGGATCGTCCAGATTGATCGTCGGCGGCGCGACCTGATCGCGGATGGCCAGGACGCAGAAGGCCGCCTCGATGGCGCCGGCGGCGCCCAGCAGGTGGCCCGTCATCGACTTGGTCGAAGAGACGGTCAGGTTCTGCGCGTGATCGCCGACCAGGCCCTCGATCCCCTTCAGCTCGATCCAGTCGGCCATGGTCGAGGTGCCATGGGCGTTGACGTAGTCCAGATCGGACGGCTGCAGGCCCGCGCGCTTCAGCGCCGCCTTCATCGCCCGCACCCCGCCTTCGCCGTCTTCCGACGGGGCGGTGATGTGATAGGCGTCGCCGCTCATGCCGTAACCGACGACCTCGGCGTAGATCTTGGCCCCGCGCGCCTTGGCGTGTTCGTATTCCTCCAGCACCAGGATGCCCGCGCCCTCGCCCATGACGAAGCCGGCGTGGCCCCGGTCATACGGACGCGACGCCTTTTCCGGCGTGTCGTTATAGGCGGTGCACAGGGCCTTGCAGGCCAGGAAGCCGGCGATGCCGATGGGCACGACCGAGCTTTCGGCGCCGCCCGCCACCATGACGTCGGCGTCGTCCAGGGCGATCATCCGGGCCGCGTCGCCGATGGCGTGGGCGCCGGTGGCGCAGGCGGTGACGGCTGCGTGGTTCGGCCCTTTCAGACCGTGGCGGATCGAGATCTGCCCCCCGGCCAGATTGATCAGGGCGCTGGGGATGAAGAAGGGGCTGACGCGGCGCGGTCCCTGTTCCTTCAGCACGATGGCGGTGTCGGCGATGGGGCCCAGGCCGCCGATGCCGGAGCCGACCATCACGCCGGTCCGTTCCTTGTCCTCGTCCGTCTCGGGCTTCCAGTTGGCGTCGTGCAGCGCCTCGTCCGCCGCCGCGATGGCGTACAGGATGAAGTCGTCGACCCGCTTGCGGTCCTTGGCGGACATGATCTTGTCGGGGTCGAAGTCGCCTTCGCCGCCGCCGCCACGACCGTCCACGCTCGGCACCTCGCCGGCGATGGTGCAGCCATAGCCCTCCGTGTCGAACGACGTGATGGGGCCGATGCCCGAACGTCCCTCGACGATACCCTTCCAGCTCTTCTCGACACCCCAGCCCAGGGGGGTCAGCAGACCGATGCCCGTAACGACGACGCGGCGCATGGTGCGTGCTCCTTCAAACTTATTCCTGCCTTCGGAATCACATGGGGATTCGCGAGGGTCAGAAACAGTAAAGGCCGCCGAGCGACTCCGCTAGGAGCGCCGGGCGGCCCTATGATCTGTCGGCCTGTCGGCCGCAGTCGGGGGCTGGGATCAGCCGGCCGACTTTTCGTCGATGAACTTGACCGCATCGCCGACCGTCTGGATGTGCTCGGCGGCGTCATCCGGGATCTCGATGTCGAATTCTTCTTCGAAGGCCATCACCAGCTCGACGTTGTCGAGCGAGTCGGCGCCCAGGTCGTCGATGAAGCTGGCCTTTTCCGTGACCTTGTCCGGATCGGCGTCCAGGTGGTCGATGACGATCTTGCGAACGCGCTCGAGGGTGTCGGACATGAGTGTCTCTCTGCCTGTTTAAAATCGCCGTAGAGGCGGGGGTAGCTTGTAAATCGCCGTCTCACGGCAACGTCGGCGATGCAAGCTGAATGGCTCAGACCGCCTTCGTGTTCCTGCCCTTTAGCACAGCCGTTCGGGCAGGAAATAGTCTGTAAAACGTCGTGACTGCGATCAGATCATCGCCATGCCGCCGTTCACGTGCAGGGTCTGCCCGGTCACGTAGGCGGCTTCGTTCGACGACAGATAGACGGCGGCGGCGGCGATCTCGTCGCCCGAACCCAGCCGACCGGCCGGGATCTTGCCCAGAATGGCCTCGCGCTGCTGCTCGTTCAGCACGTCGGTCATCGGCGAGGCGATGAAGCCCGGGGCGATGCAGTTGACCGTGATGCCGCGCGAACCGACTTCTTGGGCCAGCGACTTGGAGAAGCCGATCATCCCGGCCTTGGACGCCGAATAATTGGTCTGGCCCGGATTGCCGGTCACGCCGACGACCGAGGTCACGCCGATGATTCGGCCCGAACGGCGCTTCATCATCCCCTTCACCGCGGCGCGGGTCAGGCGGAAATAGGATTCCAGATTGATCTGGATGACGGACTGGAAGTCTTCGTCCTTCATCCGCATCAGCAGACCGTCCTTGGTGATGCCGGCGTTGGCCACCAGGATGTCCAGCGGCGCGCCCGCCGCCGTCTCGGCCGCGTTCACCAGATTGTCGACCGATTCCGGATCCGACAGGTTGGCGGTGGCGAAATGGGCGCGCCCCGTTCCATTGGCGCCCAGCTCCTTGGCCAGATCCGCCAGCACCGCCTCGCGCGTGCCCGACAGCACCACGGTCGCGCCCTGGGCGTGCAGGGCCCGCGCCACCGCACCGCCGATGCCGCCCGTCGCGCCGGTCACCAGCGCGGTCTTGCCTGCAAGATTGAACATCATGTCCTCCGAAGCATCGCCCATGCCGGGCGATGTCTGTCCAACAATAGAAAAACGCCGCCGACGATCAAACCGATGACGAAAGGTACGAAATGGCCCGGCTTTATGGCCGCATGGCTGCTGACAAACAGGTCCAATGCGACGCTGACGGCGACACCCAGAACCGACAACCACCAGCCAATGCTCCTGCGCTCCAGCAGCACCAGGGCCGCCCCACAAAGCGCCAGATAGGCTTGAGAAGCCCCCGACACATAGGCGTCGGGCTGAACCAGCGCCGCCGCCAGCTGGCCGCAAGCGCCCCCGATTAATCCCAACACCAGCACAAACGGCCAGGCCGAACGTCGCGTCAGCGCCGATCCCACTGAGCCTATGATGACGGCGTTGAACAGCATGTGCGGAAACTTCACGTGCAGCCGTTGGGAGGCCAGCAGCTTCCAGCTGTCCTTCACCGTCAGGGTCTGTCCTTCGAAAGCGCCATAGGCGGTCAAGGCGATGGAATGCTGGCGCATCCACAGCGGCTGCCCCAGGTCAAAGGCCACCACGCCCCAGACAAGGACGATGCTCGCCGCCCAGGTCCAGAGGATCACAGCGCCCCGGCTCATGAATTCAGGCCAGCGACTTGGCGAAGGCTTCCAACTCTTCCGGCGTGTTCAGCGGCAGGCTTTCGGCCTCCGGCGCGATCCGCTTGGCCATGCCGGTCAGCACCTTGCCCGAGCCGATCTCGACGAAACGGGTCACGCCGCCTTCGGTCGCCATCCATTCCATGCTCTCGCGCCAACGGACACGGCCGGTCACCTGTTCGACCAGTAGGCGACGGATGACTTCCGGGTCGGTTTCCGGGCGGGCCAGGACGTTGGCGACGACCGGGGCGGACGGGGCGACGATGGTCGCCGAGGCCAGGGCCTGGGCCATCTCGTCGGCGGCCGGCTGCATCAGCGGGCAGTGGAAGGGCGCCGAGACGTTCAGCGGAATGGCGCGCGCGCCCAGTTCCTTGGCCTTTTCGATGGCCCGGTCCACGGCCGCCTTCTCGCCCGAGATGACGATGTTTCCGGCGTTGTTGTCGTTGGCCACCACGCAGACGCCGACCTCGGCGCCGGCCGCAGCGGCGGCCTCGGCCAGAGCCAGATCCGTCTTCGGACCGATCAGCGAGGCCATGGCCCCCTGCCCCACCGGCACGGCGCGCTGCATGGCCTGACCACGCAGTTTCAGCAGCCGCGCCGTATCCGACAGCGAGATCGCGCCCGCCGCCGCCAGGGCCGAATATTCGCCCAGCGAGTGGCCGGCCACATAGGCGGCGGTCGAGACGTCGAAACCGAACTCGACCTTCAGCGCCCGGATCGCGGCCATGGACACCGCCATCAGGGCGGGCTGGGCGTTCTCGGTCAGGGTCAGCTGGTCTTCCGGCCCCTCGCGCATCAGGACGGACAGCTTCTGGCCCAGGGCCTCGTCCACCTCGGCGAAGACGTCGCGGGCGGACTGGAAGGCGTCGGCCAGTTGCACGCCCATGCCGACGGCCTGGCTGCCCTGTCCGGGGAAGAGAAGAGCGAGGGTCATCGACCGCTCCCTGAATCATTAATCAAGGCGCGGACCCGTAAGGCCAGACTTACCCGAGGGCAAGCGCGGCGCGTATTCGCCCCTATCCCGCGCGTCGGGCCGAAACGTCGATCCGCACAGAGATCATCTTCGACACCCAGTCGGCCGTCGCATCGGACTCCATGCCCAGATCCAGGGCCGTGCGGTCCAGCTCCAGCTCGCCGTCCACAGTCGCCACGCCGTCCTTCTCCCTGAAGGTAAAGGGCAGGACCACGGGCAGGCTCGTCGTCTTGATCTTCAATACGCCGGTCGCCTCGAACCGGTCGCCGCCCAGGGCGCGGAACGCCGTCGCCTCGAACCGAGCGGTGGGATAGCGGGCGGGATCGAACCATTCCGCCCCCTGCAGCGAACCTTCCTGCGTCGGATCGCCGGTGCGGGCCGAGCCGGTACGCACCGTCACCACAGCCTTGGAGCCCGCCAGGTCCGCGGGATCGAACCACACCCGTCCTTCCCACTGGTCGAACCGCCCCCTGAAGGGCGCCCCGGCGTGGGTTCCGCCGAAGCCGATACTTGAGGCGGCCGAATCTATGGTCCAGGCGGCGGCCGTTCCCGGCGCGACCGGCGCCTCGGCCGCCGCAGTTTCAGCCACGGCGACGGCGGCCGGCGCGTCGGACTTGGTCATCTCCAGCCCCGGCATGGCGTAGGGGCGGCCCGCCACCGCGCCGGCGCTGGCCAGTATGGCGATCACGGCCACGCCCGCGCCGCGCTCGACCCAGGGCGAACGCGGCGCCGAAAAAGCGGCTTCGTGACCGGGTTTCAGGAACGGGACCATATGAGCCAGCACGCCGTCACGATCGAGAAATTGGTGTTTCAACGCCGCGCCGACGTGCAGGGCGACCAGGACGACCGCGCCCCAGGCCATCACCGCGTGGGCTTCCATGGCCTGAAAGGCTAGGGCCCGCTTCACCCCCGCCGCCAGATCCGAAACGCCCGGCAGATGCGGGATCGGGAACAGGCCGAACCAGCTGGTCGCCACCTCCAGCGCCCGGTCCTGGGCCACGGCCCAGCCGGCCGAGACATACAGCCATCCCGTCAGCGGCAGGGCCAGCATCAGGACATAGAAGGCCACATGGGTCGTATTGGCGGCGAAGGCCTCCCACCGCTTCATGCCCGCAGGCAGGGCCGGCGGCCGGTGGGTCAGCCGCCAGACGATCCGCACCACGGTCAGGGCCAGGATCAGGAAGCCGATCGACTTGTGGATCTGGAACACCCGATAGGCCAGGGCCTGGCTGTCGGGACGCTCGATGGCGGCCGTCATCCACCACCCCATGGGAATCATCGACAGGATGCACAGGGCGATCACCCAGTGCAGGGCGATGGCGACGGCGGAATAGCGGTGGGCGGGCGCGGTCATGGGCGGTCTTCTGCGGTCGGAAAACAAGGATGGAGGCGGCGGATCGCGCAGACCCGCCGCCCCCCTGGACTTAGTTGGCCGGCGTCACAGGCGTGGTCTGCTGGATGAATTCCCCGTCGAAGCGGATGGTCACTTCGTCGCCGACCGGACCGACGGCCATGCCGAAGTCCGAACGCTTGAACCTACCCTCGGCGGCGAATCCGACAGCCGGGACCTGGGCGAACGGATGGCGTTCGATCTCGCCGTTGAAGGTGGTGTCCAGAGTCACCGGATGCGTCTGGCCCAGGAAGGTCAGATCGCCGGTCACCTTGGCGGTGCGGGCGCCCGTCGGCTCGACCTTGGTCGAGACGAATTGGATGGACGGAAAAGCCTTGGCGTTCAGGAATTTGGCGCTGTTGGCGATATCGTCGTTCCAACCGACGAAACCGGTCGCCGCATGGGTCGCCTGGTAGTCGGCAGGATAATTGGCGTCCACCGAGACTGGATCGATGCGGGCCGTGATCTTGGAATTGGCCAGATCGGCCGGGTCCAGCGTCAGGGTCGCCTCAACCTTGTCGAACCGCGCCGTATAGTTGGAAATCGTATTGTGCAGCACGGACCACTGCAGGGTCGCGTGGGTCGGGTCCAGCGCATAGGCGCCGGCCGGGGCCTTCAGGACGATCGGGGCTTCGGCGGCGGCCGTTTCCTGAGGCGCTGGCGCCTCGCCTGGACGGTTGCAGGCGGCCAGAAGGGCCAGGGCGGACAGGGCCGCCAGATGTCTGATCTTCATGGGGGAACTCCTCTTGGTCGACGCTACGCCCCCTCTACCAGCGCCTCCCGCCGTTTAGCAACAGTTATTGTTTCATATAAAATGCGCCCGCTCGAAGCTGGACCCCAGCATAATGTTCTTGCTATGTTCCCATTCCTGGCTCACAGTTCTCTCATGCAATCCGCCAAGGGAAGAGGCGCACGTTCCAATGCCACTGGCCGTTACGAGCCCGAGCAGCACGAGTCGTTCGACGACGGCTGGACGCGCGACGACGCGGACGCCACGCCTCTTCGCACCACTCTCACGCCTGAACACGCCCGCACCATCATCGCCCGGAACGACAGCCCGGACATAGGATTCGACCGCTCCATCAACCCGTACAAAGGTTGCGAACATGGCTGCATCTACTGCTACGCCCGTCCGTCCCATGCCTGGATGGGCCTATCCCCGGGTCTGGATTTCGAGAGCCGGATCTTCTTCAAACCCGAGGCGGCAGGTCTGCTGGAGCAGGCCTTCCTCGCCCCCCGATACCGGTGCCGGCGCATCCACATAGGCGGCAATACCGACCCCTATCAGCCGGTCGAGCGGGATCTGAAATCAACACGGTCGATCCTCGAAGTGATGCGTCGCTTCAACCACCCTTTCAGCATCATCACCAAGTCCGTGCTGATCGCGCGCGACGCCGACATACTGGGACCGATGGGTCAGGCGGGCCTGGCCTCTGCCTTCGTCTCCATCACCACCCTGGACCGGGGCCTGGCGCGGGCGATGGAGCCGCGCGCCTCCACCCCCGCCAAACGGCTGGAGGCGATCAGCCGGCTTGCCGACGCGGGTTGTCCCGTCGGCGTCGGCTTCGCCCCCGTCATTCCGGGCCTGAACGACCATGAACTGGAATCGATTCTGGAGGCGGCGGCCAAGGCGGGGGCCACACGGGCCATGTATGTGACCCTGCGTCTGCCGCTGGAGATCAAGGATCTGTTCCGCGAATGGCTGGCTGACGCCCGCCCCGACCGCGCGGCCCGCGTCATGTCGCTGATCCGCCAGACGCGCGGCGGCAAGGACTATGACGCCGACTGGTCGCAGCGGATGAAGGGGACCGGCCCGGTGGCCGAACTGATCGCCACGCGCTTCAAGGCGGCCGTGAAGCGTTTTGGCCTCGACACGCCGTCGCGTCCTTTGGATGAAACCCTGTTCCGCGTCCCCGCCGACGCCCGGCCTCAGATGGACCTGTTCGACTGACCCCGCCCCGCCTCTTCAGTCGTCGTCGGCCGCCGACGGGTCGATGGCGCGTGTGACCAGGTCGCGCCAGGTCGGGTCGGTGTCGTCGACCAGGTCGACATCCTCCATCAGGGCCACCGCCCCCTCCCCGTCCGGCAGGATCAGGCCCAGGATCTCCATCTCCTCGCCCTCTGCGTTCAGATGGGTCTCGGCCTGGACCGCCACAGCGGCCAGCTCGCCGTCGTCTTCCCACCAGATGACCGGCTGGGGCAGGTCCATCGGGATTGGACGGGGATCGTCGGAATCGCCCAGGGCGAAGACGGCGCGGCGCGCCTGGACATCGTCCAGGGTCGCGACGGCCCCGACGAAGGGTTTCAACCGGGTCCAATCGTCGGCGTCGAAGCCGCCGCCGTCCTCAGGATCGAAGTCGTTCTCGTTCATCGTCATCGCCTGAACACGCTCACCAGTTCGACATGGGCCGACCACAGGAACTGGTCGACCGGAGTGACCTTTTCCAGCCTGAAGCCGGCGTCGATCAGGACGCGGGCGTCGCGGGCGAAGGTCTGGGGGTTGCAGGACACCCCGACCACGACCCCGGCCTTGGTCCCGGCGATCTGGGCGGTCTGGTCGGCAGCGCCGGCGCGGGGCGGGTCGAAGACCACGGCGTCGCAGCCCTTCAGGTCAAAGGGCGTGAGCGGGCGCCGGAACAGGTCGCGCGCCTCGGCCGTGATCGCCTTCATCCCCTTGGCCGAACCGACGCCGGCCTTCAGCGCGTCGATGCCCGCCTTGGACGCGTCGGCCGCGATCACCGGGGCGACCGTGGCCAGGGGGAAGGTGAAGGTGCCGGCGCCGCAGAACAGGTCGGCGATCTTCTTCGCGCCCTTCACCGCCGCCACGGCGCGCGAGACCATGGCCGCCTCCGCCTGGGGCACGGCCTGCAGGAAGCCGCCGGCCGGCAGGGACACGGTCGCGGGGCCGAAGGCGATCTTCGGCTGACGCACCGTCACCAGAATGTCCCCGGCCAGGCTCAGCCGCGCCAGATCCGCCCGGTGCGCCGCCGCGATGGCCCGCATCTGGGCGTCAGCGGAGAGACCGCCGCCCGAGCGGCGCTCCACCCCGGTCACATCGACGTCCAGCCCCGTCAGGGTCCAGGTGACATGCAGGGTCGGGGCCGACTTGGGGTGTTCGAAGAAGGCCGCCGCCACCTCGGCCAGGGCCGGGATGGCGCGCACGATGCGGGGATCGGCCACGGGGCATTCGCGCACCTCGACCAGGCGCCAAGAGCGCCGCGCCTTGAAGCCCAGGACCACGCGCCCGTCCTGGGTCTTGCGGGCGTGGAGGGCGACGCGGCGACGGGTTCCGGCCGGGGTGGCCACGGTCGGCTCGATCTCGGTCTCGATCCGCTCGCGGGCCAGGGCCAGACGGACCTGTTCGCGCTTCCAGTCGAGATAGGGCTGGTCCGCCCAGTGCTGCAGGGAACAGCCGCCGCAGTCGCCGTACTGGGGCGAGACCGGAGCGATCCGGTCGGGGCTGGGCGTGACGATCGCGACCCGCTCCAGCCGGCCCTCGACCACCTCGCCCCGCACGGTTTCACCCGGCAGGGTCAGACCGGCGAAGATCGGCCCGTTCGGCGTTTCGGCGATCCCGTCGCCCTGTCCGCCGACGCGGTTGATCGTGAAGGTCTGCATCGCCGGGCTTCTAGCCCCACGGCCCCCTCGCGCCAAGCGCCCTCGGCGCCTCGATCGAAGGGCGCCGCATGGGCTCGAGCAAACATGAACGAAGATGAACGGGCCGCTCAAAGAGCGTTCAGCTTCGGATCCGTAAACCAAATGCAACAGACAGCCGGTCCAGCCGTTCAGCGCTCGTCACTGAAACGTCCGACCACAAGGGGTTGAAGATGCGTCTCTCCACCAAGTCCTTCGCCGCTCTCGCGGCCCTGACGATCGGCGCCGTCGCGGCGCCGTCCTTCGCCTCGGCCCAGGCTTACGGCTACAGCCAGAACTACGGCACGGGATCCTACGCCCCGTCCTATGACTACGGCCGCAGCTACCCGCAGCCGCAATACGACCCCTGCGCCCGCGAGCGCCAGGGCCGGACCGGCGCCGGGGCCGTGATCGGCGGCGGCGCGGGCGCCGTCATCGGCTCGCAGCTGGCCGCGCGCGGTCGTCGCACCGAGGGCAGCATCCTGGGCGGCGTCCTGGGCGCCGTGGTCGGGTCGCAGGTCGGCCGCTCCAGCTCGGACGCCTGCCGTTCGTACCAGAGCGGCGGCTACTACAGCCAGGGCTATAGCCAGCCCGGCTACGCCCAGTCGGGCTATGGCCAATCCGGCTATGGCCAGCCCAGCTACGGCTATTATGACGACCGTTACGCCGGGGATCAGGGCTATCGCGACGACGGCTACGACCGCCGCAGCGACTACGCCTATGATCAGGGCGGCTACTATGACGACCGGTCGCGCCCGGTCGATCCCTACCGGAATTCCGACGGATGCCGTCTGGCCGAGAGCCAGGTCCGTCTGCCCGATGGTCGCACGGACACCCGCTACGTCCGCACCTGCCCCGACCAGTACGGCCGCTATCGCGTCGTCGATTAATTTTCAGCCCCCCTGTCGATCGACGACGTGACGGGAGCCGCCGGAGGACCAGTCCTCCGGCGGTTTCTCTTTGTGGAGGGGCTGCCGCGCTTCGCGCTGCTTGAGCCCATTGGCTTGGGGCTACCGCGCTTCGCGCTGCTTGAGCCCATTGGCCTGGGGCTACCGCGCTTCGCGCTGCTTGAGCCCATTGGCCTGGGGCTACCGCGCTTCGCGCTGCTTGAGCCCATTGGCCTGGGGCTACCGCGCTTCGCGCTGCTTGAGCCCATTGGCCTGGGGCTACCGCGCTTCGCGCTGCTTGAGCCCATTGGCCTGAGGCTGCCGGCCTTCGCGCTGCTTGAGCCCGCTCCCCCAGAGCCATCGCGCACCGGACCTGGGATTTCAGACACGGGAAAAACTGTCCGAAACGTCCGAAATGCGAACGGCGAGCGCCGGACCGGCCCGGCCGGTCTCCAGAATTAGTGTCCGAAATGTCCGGTGGGCTCAACCGGTGACCGCAACACGCTAACTTTTCTTCGGAGATGGAGCGTGGGCGATGAAGCAGCGGCGGCGGATCTATTACTCGGCGGCCCAGCGGGCTGAAATCTGGGATCGCTGGAAGG
>NZ_JBIIOP010000020.1:0-60313 GCF_044336875.1 Brevundimonas sp.
GAATGGACCGGCACCCCGGCCGGGGCCAGATTATAATAGGAGACCGGCTCCATCCCCATGACGGCGAAGGCGCGGGCGATGGTCGCCAGTTCCGCCGCCGTGCCGACGCGGATGGCGCCGTGGCGTTCTTCCGACAGGCGGGCCAGTTCGCCCGAGGCGGCCAGGCGGTCGGCCCCGGCGGCGTCGGCCTTCAGGGTCTTCGCATTGATGTCGGCGACCAGGGTCAGCAGTTCGCCGTACTGGGGCACCTCGGCCCGGTACATCGCGGACAGGGCGGCCGAGAACCGGCTGCGGATCTCATCGGGATGGACGAAGGCGGACATTTTCACTCCCACTTTTCGTCGCTGCATAGGCCGGTCGGCCGCCGGGCGTAAAGCCGGCGGCCGTTTCACACCTCAGGCCGTGACGCCGACGCCGATCGGGCAGACCACGCCGGTGCCGCCGATGCCGCAATAGCCGGCCGGGTTCTTGGCCAGATAGCCCTGGTGATAGGCCTCGGCGTAATAATAGGGGCCGAGGGGTTCGATCTCGGTGGTGATGGCGCCCCGCCCGGCGGCGGTCAGGGCCGCCTGATAGGCGTCGCGCGAGGCCTCGGCCTCGACCCGCTGTTCGTCGTTCAGCGTATAGATGGCCGAGCGGTAGGTGGTGCCCACGTCATTGCCCTGGCGCATGCCCTGGGTCGGATCGTGGTTTTCCCAGAAGGCCTTCAGCAGTTCGGCGTAGGAGATTTCCTTCGGATTGAAGACGACCTGGACGACCTCGGTATGGCCGGTGCGGCCGGTGCAGGTCTCCTCATAGGTCGGGTTCGGGGTGATTCCGCCGGAATAGCCGACCGAGGTCACCCAGACGCCGGGCAGGCTCCAGAAGATCCGTTCCACGCCCCAGAAACAGCCCATGCCGAAGACGGCGGTCTGGAAGCCTTCGGGATACGGACCCTTCAGGGGGCGGCCGTTGACGAAATGGACCTCGTCGGTGGCCAGAGGCTGGGCGCGGCCGGGCAGTGCGGTTTCGGCGGTGGGCAGTTCGGCGCTCTTCTTGAACAGCATCCGGGGGGCTCCTTCACAAGGACAATGGCGTTGGCCCCTATATGGGGATGTCGGAGGCGCTTGCCGAGGGGGCGGGGCGCGCGTCGGCAGGACGGACCACGAGGCCGGAGCCGGGGCGGGGCGATCACCCGGACGTACAGCCTCTGTCGATTATGTGGAAATGCCCTGTTCAGCGGCTGTCAGGTCGGAATTTTTCGGTGAAATGCACGAAGATATCCTGACGCCTGTAACCTAGCGTGATCGGGTCGCGGGTTTGGCGCGACCAAGCAACAAGCCAGCCACAGGCCGGTCACTGGATAGGGACGACCATGGATACGCCGATCGCGGCAAACACAGCCGATTCACGCCTGGGCGGCGTGTACCGCAAGAACATGTTGCGGCTGATCCCCTTCATCTTCGTCTGCTATCTGTTCAATTATCTGGACCGGGTGAACGTCGGCTTCGCCAAGCTGCAGATGCTCGACGACCTGGGCATGAGCGAAGCCGTCTATGGTCTGGGCGCCGGCATCTTCTTCCTCGGCTACATCGCCTGCGGCGTGCCCAGCAACATGATGCTGAAGAAGATCGGCGCGCGGCGCTGGATCGCCATCATCATGGTCCTGTGGGGCGCGCTGTCGACGGCGCTGATGTTCGTGCGCACGCCCGAGGCCTTCTACGGCCTGCGTCTGCTGACCGGGGCGGCCGAGGCCGGCTTCTTCCCCGGCGTGGTCCTGTATCTGACCCAGTGGTTCCCGTCGGATCGCCGGGGCCGGGTGATGACCCTGTTCATGGCCGCCATCCCGATCTCGGGCGTGCTGGGCGGCCCCTTCTCGGGCTGGATCCTGAGCCATTTCGCGGCCGGGCAGGGCGGGCTGGCGGCCTGGCAGTGGCTGTTCCTGCTGCAGGGGCTGCCGACGGTGCTGCTGGGCGGCGCCGCCTTCTTCGTCCTGAAGGACGACCTGGACAGCGCGCCCTGGCTGGATCCCGAGGAACGGGCCGCCGTGCGCGCCGACCTGGCCGCGGACGAGGCCCGCACGCCCGGCCGCGTCGCCGGCGCCTTCGGCGAGGTGGTGCGCAATCCCATCGTCTGGATGCTGGGCGCGATCTATTTCTGCATCCAGTCGGGAGTCTATGCGGTCAATTTCTGGATGCCGTCGCTGATCAAGGCGAGCGGCTTCACCGATCCGTCGGCGATCGGCTGGCTGAGCGCCATTCCCTATACGGCGGCGGCGGTCTTCATGATCGCGATGGGCCGGTCGTCGGACGCCCGCAAGGAGCGGCGCTGGCACGTCGCCGCGCCCCTGCTGATGGGGGTGGCCGGCCTGGTGACGGCCGCGAGCTTCGCCGGTGATCCGGTGATCGTCATCGCCGGCCTGACCCTGGCCACCATGGGCGCCCTGACGGGCCTGGCCCTGTTCTGGCCCCTGTCGGCGGGCGTGATGGGCGCGGGCGCGGCGGCGGTCAGCGTGGCCCTGATCAATTCGGCCGGTCAGATGGCCGGTTTCGCCAGTCCCTATTTCATCGGCTGGATCGCGGATGCGACCCGGAGCACCGATGCGGCCCTCTATATCCTGGCCGGCGTCATGGCCCTGGGGTTCGTGCTGGTGGTCCGTTCGCGGATCGCCGGCCAGAGCCGCTGAAGCGCCGCCGATCAGTGAGAGCATAACCAGATGAAGATCGTCATCGCCCCGGATTCCTTCAAGGAAAGCCTGTCGGCCGCCGAGGCCGTCGACTGTATCCGCGCGGGCTTTCTCGCCGTCTTTCCCGACGCCGAGATCGTCGGCGTGCCCGTCGCGGACGGCGGCGAGGGTACGGTCGACGCCCTGGTGGCGGCCACGGGCGGACGACTGATCCGCCGCACCGTCACGGGGCCTCTGGGCGCGCCGGTCGAGGCCTTCTTCGGCGTGACCGGCGACGGGCGCACCGGCGTGATCGAGATGGCGGCCGCGGCCGGCCTGATGCTGATCCCGCCGGCGGACCGGGATCCCCTGGCGGCGACCAGTCGCGGGGTCGGGGAGCTGATCCTGGCGGCTCTGGACGAGGGGGTCGAGCATCTGATCGTCGGCCTGGGCGGCAGCGCCACCAACGACGGCGGCGCGGGTCTGATCCAGGCCCTGGGCGGCCGCCTGACGGACGCCGACGGCGCGGACCTGGGCGCCGGGGGCGGCGCGCTGGACCGGCTGGCGCATGTCGACGTCTCGGGGATCGATCCCCGGATCGGCGGCTGCCGGATCGACGTCGCCTGCGACGTCGACAATCCTCTGGTCGGGCCCGAGGGCGCCTCGGCCGTGTTCGGGCCGCAGAAGGGGGCGACGCCGGAAATGGTGGCGCAGCTGGACCGGAACCTGAGACGTCTCGCCGAGGTGCTGAGGCGCGACCTGGCGATCGACGTGGCGGACCATGCCGGGGGCGGGGCCGCCGGCGGCCTGGGGGCGGCCCTGTTCGGCGTGTTCGGCGGGCGGCTGAGGCCGGGCGTCGAGATCGTGACCGAGGCGGTGGGGCTGGACGCCCTGGTGCGGGACGCCGACCTGGTGGTGACCGGCGAGGGACGGATGGACGGCCAGAGCGTTCGGGGCAAGACCCCCATGGGGGTGGCCCGTGTCGCCCGGGCGAACGGCAAGCCGGTCATCGGCGTCGCCGGCTGCCTGGGCGAGGGAGCGGACCGTCTGCACGCCCACGGGGTCGAGGCGATCTTCAGCGTCCTGACCCGCGCCTGCACCGTCGAGGAGGCGCTGGCCGAGGCGCGCGACAATCTGCGGGACTGCGCCCGCAATATTGCGGCGACGCTGAAACTGGGGCTTGGTCTGTCGGGATCGGCGGTCGGCGCCGTGTCGCCGCCGGACCGCGAGAATGCTGCAGCTTGACCGTTCGATCGCCCAGTCCATCGTCGACCGGGCGATGGAGATCGTCGGCGGCAACGTCAATGTCATGGACGCCCAGGGCGTCATCGTCGCCAGCGGCGACCGCGACCGCATAGGCCAGGTCCACGCCGGCGCCCTGCTGGTGCTGTCGCGCGGCCGGTCGGTCGAGATCGACGAGACCCTGGCCGGGCAGCTGGAGGGCGTGCGTCCGGGGGTGAATCTGGTGCTGCGGGCCGAGGGGCGGATCGTCGGCTGCGTGGGGCTGAGCGGGGCGCCGGACACGATCCGGGTCTATGCCGAACTGGTTCGTCTGGCGGCCGAATCCATGCTGGAACAGTCCCAGCTGCAGCGGCGGCTGGCGCGGGACGCGCGCCAGAAGGAGGAGCTGACCCTGGCCCTGGCGCGGGCGGAGACCCTGTCGCCCGAGATCGTCAGCTGGGCCGAGAAACTGGGCGTCGACCCGCGCCTGCCGCGCGTGGCCGCCGTGATCGAGGTCGAGGGGGGCGTCCTGGAGCCCGAGGCCGTGCTGGGCGAGCTCCAGCGGCTGCACGCCCTGCTGTCGACGTCCGAGCGGGACAGTCTGGCGGCGACCCTTTCCCTGAACGAGATGGTGGTGCTGAAGCCGGCCCTGAACCGCAAGGGCGACTGGGATCCGGCGGCGCACCGGCGCCAGGCCGAGGCCCTGCTGGCGCGGATGCGCGAGAGCAGCCCGCTGCCGGTCCGGTTCGCCCTGGGCCGGTATTTCCCCGAGGCGGGCGGCCTGGCCCGATCGTTCGAGATCGCCCGCGCCACGCTCAAGGCCGGCAAGGCGAGCCAGCCGGACGGGGTCCTGTTCGTGTTCGAGGACCGGGTCCTGGCCGTGCTGCTGGACGGGCTGGGAGAGGGCTGGCAGGGGGCCGAGCTGGGCCGGCCGCTGGCGCGCCTGGCCGCCCAGGACCGTCGGGGACAGCTGCGGGCGACCCTGGCGGCCTGGTACGCCAACGGCATGCGCCTGGGGGCGACGGCGCGCGCGCTCGCCATCCACCGCAACACCCTGGACTATCGCATGCGCCGGATCGAGGAGATCTGTGCGGTCGATTTCCAGAGGAGCGAGGACTGTGTCCGCCTCTATCTGGCCCTGAACATGCGGGGGCGGGACGAGGGGGCGCCGGCGGCGCACGCCGACGACGGTGCATGAGGCGGGCAGGTGCCAAGCCGTCGCGAACAGATCAAATTTCGACGTGAGCCCTATTGGCGATCACAGACGCTTGCTCCGGCCGCCCGGGTGTTCTATCAGGCCCGCCTCCCGTCGGATCGACCTCCGGCGGCGCGCACGAGGCGGCGTGAAACGGACAGGTGGCGGAGTGGTCGATCGCGCACGCTTGGAAAGCGTGTGTAGGTGAAAGCCTACCGAGGGTTCGAATCCCTCTCTGTCCGCCACTCGCGTTGTTTAAAAGATTTTTTGATGTTTTCCGGTGGTTACCCACCAACGAACCCATCAACGGCGTTGCGCTTGAATTTGTGCTTAGCTGGCTTGTTCGGGACGCTTCACGCTTGTTAAAGCGCGGTGAGCTGACAGATGAGCTACGCGTGGCGCTTCAAGTTGACTGTGAAGCCCAAGCTTCCCGGTCGTGGAACCTGAGACCGCCTTATCCGTAGCGATAAGCCCCTGAGGGCGTTGAAAAAGCTCACCACCACCGTGGAGCCAACTAGACCGTGGTCACCATATGGTTGCCACGTCGGCGGAAATCGCGGGCGATCGTCCACGCGAGGCTTGCCGTTACTCTTGGGGAAATAGGGTTCCAGCCAAGCCATCTGCTCGTCCGTCAGCCAGTACAGGTCGCTCGCATCCAATCTCCGCGCAGAGCCTGAATCAGATCGAGCGCGTCACATCAATGGGCCCTGAGCCTAAGGCTGAGACTGTCTGATCTGAGGCTCGTGAGGACGCGTCCAGATCACGTTCAGGCGATCCGGCGTGAACGATGAAACCGGTTGAAACCGCCTGAACAGCAGTGAAACGGCCCGTCCGTGATCGGCGGATTCCGACGCATTGACGCCCTGTGGGTAATCCCGCTCGCTTGTCTCTCGTAGACAAGGAGTTCCCAATGACCACCCATTCCCTAAAGCCTTTCGAAGACCGACTGCTGAACCGCAAGGAAGCCTCTTGCGAGCTCGCCCGGCTCGGCATCCGCCGCGCGCCCTCCACTCTGGCCAAGATTTTTTGCACCCGATTGGACGGCCCGCCTTGCGTCCATCTAGGCCGGACGCCCTACTATCCGCTTAGCAAGCTGCACGAGTGGGCGAGGAGCCAGCTGACCGATCTCCGCTCGTCCTCGCGTCAGCCTCGTAAGCCTGGCGGCTGGAGCGAAAGCATCGGGCGCTGAGGTCTCGACCACGACAGCGCGAGCCCGAAAGGAAGGGCGGATGGGGCGCTCCGATTGGGAGCGGTTGGAGACCACTGCCATGAAAGCCCTGTACGACGCTCGGACGGACGCCGATGACACCCTCGCCGATCCAGTCTCTGACCCGCTCGTCGCCCTCGACGATCCCACCTTACTCGCGCGCCTGCTGCGGCGGAGCGATCCCAGCCGGGATATGCACGCGGTGGCAAAGGCCGCAGAGCATGCGTGGGCGCCCGCCACCCTCTCTTGGACGGCGTCGCCGGAGGCGCACGCCCCGACGTCCGGGGGCGAGGATGGTCGGGGCGAGGACGCGGAGGCGCCTGGTCTGGACGGCGCCTCCGCCTTCGTCGTTACGCCGGCCGGCGAGGCCGGCCTGACGCCGTCTGCAGTCTAATCTCGAACCGTGCCCGCTTCCGGCAAGGCCCGGAAGCGGGCCAGGAGGAGAGGCGGGAGGGCGGTCTTGGGTGAAGCGGGATCGGGGAGATCGGCTCTCCGGCGGCTTCGGATCATGAGGAGACTGAGATGCAGACCATGGTGTTCACCGGCCGCCTGGCGGCCGATCCCCAGATCAGCCCCGACTTCGCCAAGGCGGTGTTCCGGCTGATCGAGAAGCGGGGCGTCGATGCGGGCGGCAAGGACCGGCTCGTCGGCGTCAACTGCGTCAGCTGGTCGAAGGGCCTCAACGAGAAGGTCATCGCCCGCGGGCTGGCGCAGGGCTGCGAAGCCGTCGTCGTCGGCGCCTTCATCGACACCAAATACACGGCCAAGGACGGTGCGGAACGGATTGCCAAGGAGCTGGTGGTCAACAGGCTGACGGTCCTGGACTGGGCCGAAGACCGCGAACCCGTCGCCGACCGCGCGGCGGCCTGACCCCCAACCCTGATCAAGAAGGAGACTGACCATGCAGACCCTGACCCTCGAAGGCTATCTGAGCGCCGATCCGTCCATCCTCTTGGCCCAGGGCTCGGGCAAGAAACGGGCGAGCTTCCGTGTTCTGGAAACCACCCGGTTCCGGCGCGGCGACGGCACGCCCGGCGAGCGCACGACCGGGTTCAACTGCCTGTGCTTCAACGAGGCGACGACGGAGAAATACATCGAACCGTTCGCCAGGATGGGCAGTCGCGTCGTCATCCAGGGCCATGTCGAGAACGACAGCTGGACTGGCAAGAACGGCGTCGAACACTAAGACCTGCGAGTGGTCGTCGCCGACATCCGGCTGAAGAGCCGGCGTGAACCCAGCGGCCAGGGGGGAGGCGCCGACACGCCGCGCCAAGTGCACGAGACCGGCGGCGGCTACGATCTGAACGACGACATCCCGTTCTGACCTGAGGCTTTGGTCGAAGGCGTCCCCGGCGTTCCGCGTCGGGGCCGTCGCTGTATTTGGCCGCTGGAGGACAGGGAAGGGCGGGGAGGGGCGAGCCGATAGGGCTCGTTACTCAGGAATGATCATCATGACCTCCTCTCCCTGGACGAAGGACCGGGTTCGACGTCTGGCCCGGCATTGGCGGGACGGACGTAGCGCCGCCTGGATCGCGCGCGATCTCGGCGGCGGCGCGTCGCGCTGCAGTGTTCTCGGCAAGGTCTATCGGCTCGGGCTGAAGCGGCCGCCTTCGACGCCTTCCGTCGTCTCGGCCCCGGCGCGCCATAGGGTTTCGCCCGCGCGAACGGCTATGCCCGTGCACCCGTCGACTGCGGTCCGGCGGATCGATCGAAGTGGTCTCCCGCCTGTTCCCACGGCCACCATCCTGACCGTCGGAGCCGGCCAGTGCCGTTGGCCGTATGGCCAGCCAGACCATGCGGCGTTCGGCCTGTGCGGCAGGTCGATCGGTCGGGGCGCCTTCTGCCTCGACCATGCGGCGGTTGGTTATCAGCGCCGCACCTTTCGCGTTGAGAGCCTTTTGGATGAAGGCGTGCCGGATTGAGAGCATGGGCGCCCCGGGCGGCTGGACGACGGCGCGGCCGTCGTCGGGCGGGCTGTCGTCCGTGCTCTTCGACGGCATCGGCGCGCGGCGCCGAGACGGGTCGGCGTCGTGAAGGGCGACGCCGACAGGCCCCCACACAACGCCTTCTGATCTTGTCACGTCACCCCGGACGTCAACGGCTGCGCCGTTCCCCTGCGCGCCCCGCAAGGGGCGGACCGCTCCGGTGACGTCCGGGGACCCCGACGTGGCCAAAATCCTCGTCGTTGCGCATGGGGCGCTCGACCTCATTCAGAGGATGACTGCAATGCAAACTTCGATCACCCACACCGCCTTCGTCCAGAAGTCCGACTCCGCCTTCGACGATCTCACGGCGGCGCTGGACGACCAGCGGGCGCACCCCGCCGAGGAGGCGCTGGTCCAGCTCGGACGCGCCTTGATGACGGAACTGCTCGATGTGATCGCCGACACTGCGCTCGAGGATTACCAGACCACCCTGGGCGAGGCGCTGATCGGCGCCTTCCATTCGGCGGCCGGACGGATCGAGCGGGAGGCCGACCGGGCGCGTGACACAATGCGCAGCCTGGACCGCGACTTCGACGGCTCCGAAGCAGCGGACGCCGAGCTGCAGGAGGCCACGGCGAGGGCCCGGGCCGGCGATGCGGCGACGCAGGCCTGCGAGTTGGTGCGCGACGCGGCGGCGCAGACCTGGACCGTTTCGACCGGCGAGGTCTGGACGGCCTGGCGCGGGTCGCGACGCGGCACGCATCTGACGGCGGCGCAGCTGGAGGCGAAACAGGCGATCCGCACGATCCGGGCGCGACGCGCGAGCGACGGTGATCCGGGCGGTCCGGTCATCGCCTTTCGGGGGGCGCCGACGGCCGACGCGGCGGTCGATGCGGGTCGCATCTTCGACGCGCTCAATTGGGCGAAACAGGAGTGGCCCGACATGGTCCTGGCGACGACCGGGGCGAAAGGGGCGGAGAAGCTGGCGATCAAATGGGCCCAGCAGAAGGGCGTCAAACTGATCCTCGCTCGCGCCGACTTCGACGCCCACGGCAAGGCCGCCCCGTTCAGGGCGAACGACGACCTGATCGCCCTGGAACCGAGCTGCTGCCTCACCCTGGTCCATTCGGTGGATCGGGATCGGTCGGGCGATCAACGGCCGTTCGGACCGGCGCTGAACTTCGGACAGAAGGCGATGGAGCACGGATTGCGGCATGTGCCGATCCGCGCACGGCCAGCCTGAGAGATATCGCAAGTAAGATCAAACCCCGCTCGGCTTTGGCCGGGCGGGTTTTCTTGTGTCGATTGGAGGCGGTGGGGCGGTCGGCTCCGCGGCAGGGGCGGCAAAAGGGGCGACCCTTGTGTGATCGCCAAGGATGAGGACCGGACGACGGTGATCGCCCAACATGAGGCCTGGCTACGGGATCAGCATGACTGCGCCCGTGCGGCCGACCTGAGAATTTGCTGGTGAGATTGGCCTATGGATTGCGCGACGCGATGATCGCGTGGTCGCGCGCCCGTCCGGGATCAGTCGCGACTGCGCTCGTCTGGCGAGTTCTGCGGCGGCGGTTTCGGAATACGGGGAGGGCATTGATCGGTTTTGATAGGGGCGGGCCACATATGATCGGCGTGGCTTGGAATCTGCTCTGAAGGGGGGAGGGCAAGATAAAAGGAGGCGATCGGCGCTCCGCTTTTCGGGTATCTTCCCGGCAGCTTAGCGGGTCCGGGGACGATGCTGAACGACTTGCTCCAAGTCGCGGCGATTATCCTCCGGGGAACGGTCCGAGTGGAGGTGTCGATGCTGGTGCGTGACCGCGTGTCAGAACAGATCGAGGCATGGCGCGAGCGCGGCGGCGGCGACGGTCTGGTGCGTCTTCCGAACACCCTCAAACGCGACGCCGCCGATGTCCGAACGGCGATGTTTATCCGACTTGCGGCTTCGCGGACCTTCGCTCTCGGGGATCGGTCCGGCGTCCTGCGGACGGCGCAGAACCGGTCCGGGCGCCCATTTCGGCTCGATGTGCGTCAGCGTGTGATCATCAAGGCGATGGTGGTGCGTCATGCCGGAAAATTCGCGGCGCGAGGCGCGGCCCTCGCGGCGCACGTCGGGTATCTGGGTCGGTCCGGCGCAGGCGACGACGGCACGCGGCCCAAGTTCTTTGATCGAGACTTCGACGATGTGGACGCCCCGGCGGCGACGCAGCCGTGGGCGGCCGACCGGCATCATTTCCGGTTCATCGTCTCGCCGGAGCATGGGGATCGGATCGCCGATCTTCGGGACTATGTCCGCGATGTGATGGGGCGTGTCGCGAGCGATCTGGGCGAGCCGGCCCTCAACTGGCTGGCGACCTGTCACTACGACACCGACCAGCCGCATGCCCATGTTCTCGTTCAAGGCAAGCGCGCCGACGGCCGCGACCTCGTTATTCCCCGCGACTATGTCGCGTACGGATTCAGGGCGCGGGCGCAGGAAGCAGCCCAGGAACGGCTCGGCGATCTGGCGCGGATCGATGCAGAGCGCAGGGTCTGGAGGGAGACCCAGGCGGAGCGGTTCACAGCCCTGGACCGAAGGCTGATCGCGGCGACGGATGGCGCTGGACTGGTGGAGGACGGGGTCGGGGGGACAGACGCCTGGGCGGCCTTGACACGTGGTCGGTTGCGCACGCTGGAAGGTCTGGGATTGGCGACCCGGGCAGGGCGGAAATATAGGCTGAATGATGAGATCGAGCTTCGTCTGCGTCAGCTTCAGATTCGGCGGGACATCATCCGCACGCTCAACCAGAGGCGCCTGCAGGGTGTTCGCGCCGTGCGTATGGCGAGACCGGGACGCGTGCAGGGTGTCGCGGTGAAGGCGGGGTTCCATGACGAGTTGGGCGCGCAGCCCTATGTCATCGTCAGGGGAGCGGACGGCGCGGAGTCCTATGTTCGCCTCCGGCCCGGTTCAGCGGTGCGAGCCGGACAAGATGTTGCTTTGGAGGTGGGGGCGAACGGGATGGGGCAGGTGATGAGGGGGAGGGCGCGCGGCGTCGAGCGGTGACAGGAGCGCAGATGACGGGCCGCTTCGATCACACCCGACCGCGTCGATGGGGGGCGCGGAGCCGCGACGGGTTCAGGTGCTCGAACCTCCGGCTCAGGTCTTGGTCGGGATCGCCGTCACCAGGGTGAAGCCCGCCGTAAACAAACCGACCAGGAGCATGAGCGGATGCTGGGCGAAAACGCGATGAGGCGGAGGGCCGCCAATGTGGCGCAGAAGCCGAGCAACATGCTCCTGAAGGGCAGCAAGCCTCTATGATCTGCGACCATCAATCGATTGAGCGATTTTTTGGGCGGAGCGCTGATCATTCATGTTTTGTGATCATAAGTCTATGCCGGGTAGTCGTCCTACTGCGTTCCTTCGACAGGGCGTAATTGCACAGGACGGCGTTCAACCTCACGCCGGATCATTGTCGCCAAGGAGAGCGGATTATGGAAGTCGTTGTCGTTATAGGCGCCGGATCGATCGGCCAGGCGATCGCCCGACGGGTGAGCGTTGGCAAGCATGTAGTGTTGGCGGACCTGTATGCCGCCAACGCCGAGGCTGCGGCCAAGGTCCTGAATGATGCGGGTTTCGAGGTCAGCACGGCTGAGGTCGATGTCGCGTCGCGAGCTTCGGTCGAGGCGCTGGTGGCGACCGCCACCGCGATCGGTCCGGTGTCGGGCCTGATCCACGCCGCCGGCGTTTCGCCCAGTCAGGCCCCGCCGGAGCTGATCCTGAAGGTCGATCTATACGGCACGGCCCTGGTGCTGGAGGCCTTCGGCGCGGTGATCGCCGAGGGTGGTTCCGGCGTGGTCATCGCTTCCCAGTCCGGTCACCGTCTCGGGGCGTTGACGGCCGAGCAGGACAAGGCCCTGGCGACGACGCCGGTCGAGGACCTGCTGTCGCTGCCGATGCTTCAGCCCGACAAGGTCACAGATCCGTTGAACGCCTACCAGCTGTCCAAGCGCGGCAACGCTCTGCGCGTCATGGCCGAAGCGGTGCGCTGGGCCAAGCGCGGCGCACGGATCAACACTATCAGCCCCGGCATCATCATGACGCCGCTGGCCAACGACGAGCTGAGCGGACCGCGGGGCGAGGGTTATCGTCGCATGTTGTCCCTGTCGCCCGCCGGACGGGCCGGCACGCCGGACGAAGTCGGCGTGCTCGGCGCCCTTTTGATGGGGCGCGACGGCGCCTTTATCACGGGCAGCGATTTCCTGATGGATGGCGGCGTCACCGCCTCCTACTTCTACGGCGAACTGGCTCCCAACTAGGGAACGCCCGCCGGACGGATCACGACCGTCCCTGCGCCTGGCTTTGGGCGGCGGGGGCGGCGATTCGAACTTCCTGGCCCGTCGTGATGGCGCTGGAGGGGTTGTCGATGATCCGCTCCTGCCCTGTCAGTCCGCTCGCGATCACCAGTTCCCGACCATTGTCGCGCGCGATGACGATCGGGCGGATGGCGACCCGATTGTTTGCCGCAAGGATCGCCACCGCCGGCCCCTCCTTGCGGAAAAGAAGGGCGCTGACCGGTATACGCAGTTCCCGCGTAGCGTTTTGGGGGTTCGCCGTCTGGAGAGAGACTCGGGCGTAGCCGCCGGGACGCAAGGTCCCCTCGGTGTTGTCCACGCCGAGTTGCACGGTCATGGTCCCGGTTTGCGGATTGACCGCATCGGCCGAGGCCGCGAGACGGGCGGTGAACTCCCGACCCGGTTGATCGGGCACGGTAAAGCGCGCCGTGGCGCCCGGTTGCAGCAGGGCGCTCTGGTTTTCGGGAAGGCTCACATAGAGGCGCAGACGCCGGTCGTCGGCGATGGTGAACAGAGGTTCGGCGGTTGCTGAGCCGGCGACGACCAGACCGCCGATGTCCGCCGTGCGGCCGGTCACCACGCCGTCAAAGGGCGCCACGACACGTTTGAACCCGGTCAAGGCGCGCAGGCGGCGAACCTCGGCCGACGATTGATCGCGCAAGGCCCGGCTGGCTTCATAGGCGCCGATCCGTTCTTCTGCCGCCTGCTGGGAGACGGTGCCCATCTCCAGCAGCCGGCGCCAGCGGTCTGCGGTCGTCTGGGCCAAATCCATCTGCGACTGGGCGACGCCCAGCGCCGCCTGGGCGGCCGCCAGTTGCTGGTCGACCTCAGGCGCGTCGATGTCCGCCAGGACCTGACCTGCCCGGACATGGGCGCCGATGTCGACATGCCAGGCGCGGATGTAGCCGCTGGTGCGCGCATAGACCGGGGCCTCGGCCCAGGGTTGCAGACGACCGGGTAGGGAAACCCCTGCGCCGGCGCCCTGTTCGGGCCGGATCAGAACCACGCTCGGCACGGCCATGACCTGGGTGTCGGCGTCGAGCGCGCGTGCGGACAGGGCGCGGGTCGTCGCCCCGGCGACGAGCACGACCGCCAGAAGGGCTGCGCCGATCATGGCCGCGCGTTTCAAATGGGCGGGATTGGCGGCGGGCAGATCGACGTCATTGTGGGGGGCGGACATCATTCAGCTCCTTGGGGAACGGCGGCGACGGGCGAAGGGGATCGGCTTTCGCGGCGGTGGTGGGCCATGGCGAAGACCACGGGCACGAACAGCAGCGAGGCGCAGGTGGCGAAGATCAGGCCGCCAATGACGGCCCGTCCGAGCGGGGCGTTCTGTTCCGCGCCGGCGCCGAGCGCCAGGGCCATGGGCGCCATGCCGATAATCATGGCCAGGGCGGTCATGATCACCGGCCGGAAGCGCGCAACGCCGGCCTCGAAGGCGGCCTGGACCGGATCGCCGACAAGGGCGAGACGTTCACGCGCGAAACTGACCACGAGGATGGAGTTGGCGGTCGCCACCCCCATGCAGAGGATGGCGCCAGTCAGAGCCGGGACGGACAGGGGCGTACCTGTGGCGAACAACATCCAGACGATGCCAGCGAGCGCTGAAGGCAGGGCGGAGATGATGACCAGCGGATCGGTCCAGGACTGGAAGTTCACCACGACCAATAAATAGATCATCAGCACGGCGCCGAGCAGACCGAAGCCCATGCCGCTGAATGCGGTGTTCATGGTCTGATACTGGCCCCGCAGGGCCACCCGCACCGTTTCGGGCTTGCCGGTCTCCAGCCTTTTGAGGATTCGTTCGACGTCGGTGGCGACAGCGCCCAGATCGCGGCCCTGGGTGGCGGCATAGACATTGATGGTCGACTGGATGTCGTACTGGCTGATCACGGCCGGCGCGGCCGTGCGCGAAAAGGTCCCCAGCGCGCCAAGAACCTGGCTCTGGCCGTTGGCGCCAGTCACCGGCAGGTTGGCCAGCTTTTCCAGATCGTCGACCAGATATTCCGGCGCCTGGGCCACGACAGGATAGGAGACGCCGTTGTCGGGGTTCAGCCAGAAGACCGGCGCGGTCTGCGACGATCCGGCAATCGAGCCCGCAACGGCGTTGGTGACGTCCGCCTCGGTCAGGCCTAGGGCGCTCATCCGGGTTCGGTCGGCCTCGAAGCGAAGCTCCGGCGTCCCCAGCGGCTGCTGGATGCGGGCGTCGACCAGACCGTCCACGCCGCGTACGGCGGCCAGGATGCGCTGGGCATAAGCCATATTCTCGGCCGCCTTGCCCCCGGTCACCTGAATGTCGATCGGCGACGGCGATCCAAAGTTGAGGATCTGGCTGGTGACGTCGGCGGGCAGGAAGGAGAAGGTGGCTTGCGGGAAGGCCTGAGGCAGCCGACGCCGCAACTCTCGGACATAATCGGCGGTCGGCGCATGGCCGTCTTTCAAGCCGATCAGGATGTCGCCGTCCTGCGGTCCGATGGTGCCGGACGCATTGTAGATGCTGTTGATGGACGAAACCGGCAGGCCGATGTTGTCTACCATCGTCTCGATGTCCTCGGCGGGGATGACCTGACGGATCTGTTGTTGGACCTGGTCCATCAGGGCAGCGCTTTCCTCAATGCGCAGGCCGGTCGGTCCGCGGACGTGCAGGGCGATGGAGCCGGCGTCGACCTCGGGGAAAAAGTTTCGCCCCAGGAAGGGGGTGAGGCCCAGGCTGGCCACGGCGAAGATCAAGACGCCTGCGGCGAAGGCGGGCCTACGCCGCATGAAGAAGCCCAACACGCTCGCATAGCCGTCGCGAAGCCGATTGAAGCGGCGCTCGAAGCCGCGCTGGAACCGCACCAGCGGGTTGCGCGACACAGGCCGTTCGCCGTCGTGATGCGTGTGCGGCCGCAGCAGGTACAGGGCCACGGTCGGCACGAAGGTGCGCGACAGGATGAAGGAGGCGACCATGGCGAAGATGACCGACAGGGCCATGGGCACGAACAGGAAACCGGACACGCCGGGCAGGAAGAACATGGGCACGAAAACGATGCAGATGCAGAGCAGGCTGACGAAGGCCGGCGCGACGATCTGCGACGCGCCGTCCAGAATGGCGGTGCGGACGTCCTTGCCCTGCTCAAGGTGTGACTCGATGTTCTCGATGGTGACTGTGGCGTCGTCGACGAGAATGCCTACGGCGAGCGCCAAACCGCCCAGCGTCATAAGGTTCAGGGTCTGGCCGAAGGCCGACAGGGCTGCGATCGCGGCCATGACCGCTAGGGGGATCGAGGCGGCGATGATCACCGTTGAGCGCCACGAGCCCAGAAACAGAAGGATCATCAACGAGGTCAGGCCGGCGGCCAGCACACCTTCGTGCATGACCGCTTCGACCGCGTGGCGGACGAAGACCGACTGATCGTTCAAGGGGCGGACGGTCATGCCGTCAGGCAGGTTGGGTTGAAGCTCGGGCAGCATGGCGCGCACGCCGTCGACCACGGCGATGGTCGAGGTCGCGCCGTTCTTGAACACCGTCAGCAGGGCCGATCGAGCGCCGTCGACGTGGACGACGTTCTGCTGGGGCGCCGAGCCATCGCGGACATGGGCGACGTCGCCGATACGGATGGTGGTTCCGTCGACGGTGCGCACCGGCAGGTCGTTGAGGCTCTCGACTGAGCCGGGAGCGTTGTTGAGGCGCAGGCTGTACTGAAATTCGCCGATCTTTGCGAAACCGCCGGGGGTGATCTGGGTCTGGGCGGCGATGGCGGCCGAGACGGTGGCGGCGGACAGACCTCGCGCGGCCAGGGCCTCGGGATTGAGGTCGATCTGGATTTGGCGGCTGCGGCCGCCAAAGGGCAGGGGGATGGCGGCGCCGGATACAGTGACCAGGCGCGAGCGGATGATGTTGGTGCCGGCATCGAGCAATTGCTGCTCGCTGAGTCCCTGACCGGCCAGAGCCAACTGCAGCACCGGCACGGTCGAGGCGCTGTAGTTGATGATCAGGGGCGGGGTGACGCCCGGCGGCATCTGCCGCAGGAGGGTCTGGGACACGGCTGTAATCTGCGCGTTGGCCAGACGGATGTCCGCGCCGGGATGGAAGAAGATCTTGACCACCCCGACGCCGGGATAGGAGGTCGCCTCGATATGTTCGATATCATTGACCGAGGTGGTCAGGGCCCGCTGATAGGGGGTGATGATCCGGCCGGACATGTCTTCCGGCGGCAGGCCGGTATAGCTGAAGGCCACGGCCACGACGGGCACGCCGATGTTCGGGAAGACATCCGTGGGCGTACGCACGGCGGCGATCGCGCCGATGATCAGGATGGCCAAGGCCATCACGATGAAGGTGTAGGGCTTGGCGAGTGCGATCCGGACGATAGCGAGCATTGAGGTCTCCGGGCCGCCGCGAGCGCGACGCCGATCTGGTCGATAAATTAGAGCGTGTTCGAACCGTCGAGCGGTTGCGGATAGTCATCGGAAGACCGACGACGAGGCCAGAGATTGAGCAGATGGGCGACGGCCAGGGCCGATCCGCCCGACAGGGTCAGCAAGGTCTCGCCCGCACGTGTCAGGGGGCGCACGGCTGCGTCAAACAGGAGGAAGAGGCCGATGATCGCCAGGCCGGCGACCAGCGGCCGCGCCTCTCCGCTGAACAGCCCCGCGGCGGCGGCGAGAGCGGCGACCGCAAACGCCCAGTGCACCCAGGCGGCTTCCCCGGCCGAAAAGGCCGGCAGAAAGCTCGCGATGATCGGCAGGAGCAGGCAATGCAGCGCGCACAGGGCTGACAGGCCGACACCGGCGGCGTCCGCCAGACCCGCCGTCCGGGTCGCCGGAACGGTCTCGCAACTCATCGCGCTGCTTCGTCCCGACGCCTATAGACAACGTCGACGGCGTTGACGGCGGACATGGCGCGTGGCCAGCCGGCGTAAAAGGCGAGATGGGTGAGGGTCTCTCCGACTTCGACCCGGGTCAGGCCGTTGTCGAGCGCGCGGTCGAGGTGGAAACCGATCTGCTCCGCCTGGCCGTTGGCGGTCAGGGCGACGAGAGTCGCCAGACTGCGGTCCCGTGGGCTCAGGTCGGTTCGCAGCCACAGATCTTCGAACAGCACCTCATTGGTGTAGGCTGCGAGGGCCGGCGCGACGGGGCCGACGCCGCCGGTCACCGCATGGGCGCGGGGCGCGTCGGCGACCCGGTCGAAGGCAAGGCGGGCGTCGGGGGTCTGAACCGGCGTCAAACCTCGTTTCTCGAGAATGCGATTGGCGACGCCGACAGCCGACATGGCGCGGGGCCACCCCGCGTAAAAGGCCAGATGGGTGATGACGCCGGACAGTTCGGACGGGGTCACGCCGTTGTCGATTGCGCGATCAAAATGACCGGGCATCTGTTCGACGCCGCCCGTCGCAATGAGGGCGGCGATGGTGACGAAGCTGCGATCACGCTTGTTCAGTTGCGGGCGTTCCCAGACGTCGCCGAAGAGGACGTCGTCCGTATAGGTCGCCAGGGGCGGCGCCACGGCGTGGACGGCGGGAGGGGCGACGCTTTCGCGGCGAGCGGAGCCTCGGTCGTCCTGCGGCGCAGAGACCGAGACGGCGGCGAGGGCGGCGGCGAACAGTTTCATTGCGGATATCCAGGCGTCGGGAAAGCGCCGTGTCGCGAAGCGATCGGCGCGAGCGGACGTCCGGCGCCGCCGGGAAGGGCGCGGCGCCGAACTAAGGCGAGCATGACCGTTCATGAGGAGGTCGGGGTGAACCGCCATCCTCGCCGAGCCGGAACTCTAAGGCAGGGCGGCCCGGTCGATTAGCGGGCCGAGCCCGCATGTCCCTATGGCGAGGATTCATGAATGCGGCGTCGCCGTTCGCGGAAAGGGCAGTTCGTCAGGCGGATGCTGGTGACGTCGGCCGTCCACGAGCAGGACGAAGGCTGGCGCGGCGGCCTGGTCCTTGGGATCGGCCGGGCGCTTCACTCATAAAGCCCTCGCATAGGCCCATTTTGATCTTGGCGGCAACTGAAGCCGCAGCGATCCGCTCAAATCTCCTCCTCGCGTGCGCGCCGTTTTACCGCTCGGACGGCGAGCGCCGGCAGGACCAGGAGGGTCAGGGCCGTGGCCGTCAGCAGACCGCCGATGACTACGGTGGCCAGAGGCTTCTGAACCTCGGCCCCGGCCCCATGCGCCAAGGCCATGGGAATGAAGCCGACAATGGCCACCAGGGCCGTGGTCAGGACGGCGCGAAGACGGCTGGATGCTCCCTCGATCGCCGCCCGCACCGGCCCGTACCCGGCCTGGAGCCGGTCGCGGATCGCCTGCATCAGCACCAGACCGTTCAAGGTCGCTACGCCGGAGACGGCGATGAAGCCGACCGCCGCCGAGACCGAAAAGGGCATGCCCCGCAACAGCAGGGCCAGCACCCCGCCCACCAGGGCCAGCGGCACGCAGGCGAAGACCAGGCCGGCCTCGGCGAATGAACCCAGAGCCACGAACAGCAGGATCCCGATCAGGACGAAGACGACCGGGATAACCAACCCCAGTCGCTGCTCCGCCCGTCTCAGGTTCTCGAACTGGCCCCCCCAGGTCAGGGAGTAGCCGGTCGGCAGCTTGACCTGCTCCACAACCCTGGCCTGGGCGTCGGCGACGAAGCCGCCCAAATCGCGGCCCCGCACATTGGCCTGGACCACCATGCGGCGGCTGCCGTCGTTGCGGCTGATCTGGTTCTGGCCTTCCGCTACCTGGATCCGAGCGACAGACGACAGGGGCACGGTCATGCCGGCCGCCGTGGTGATCGGCAGGGCCGCCAAGGCCGCCGGATCATTGCGAGCGGCGTCGGGCAGGCGAACGACCACATCGTAACGCCGGTCACCCTCGAAGATCTGCCCGGCTGCCTGACCGCCGATGGCGGCCGAAACGGCTTCGGAGACATCGGCCGCCGACAGGCCGTAGTTGGCCGCCGCAAACCGGTCGACGCGGACTGTCAGGGTCGGCAGGCCTGTGGCCTGTTCCACACGCACATCGGCGGCGCCTTGCGTCCGGCGCAGGACCTCGGCGACCTGGTCTGCCGTCGCCTGCAACTGACCGAAGTCGTCGCCATAGACCATGACGGCGAGATCGGTGCGAACGCCCGAGATCAACTCGTTGAAGCGCAGTTCGATCGGTTGGCTGAACTCGAAACTGTTGCCGATCTGCTTGGACGAGACCTGCTCGAGCCGCTCCAAAAGGTCTTGTTTCGACAGCTTGGGGTCGGGCCAGTCCTTGCGGTCCTTCAGCACGATCACCGCATCGGAGATGTTGGGCGGCATCGGGTCGACCGCCGCCTCCGCCGTCCCCGTTCGTGAAAACATCGTCTTCACCTCGGGCTGCGCCTTGATGGCCCGCTCCAGCGCCATCTGCATCGCCAGGGATTGCTCCAGCGAGGCGGAGGGCACGCGCAGCGCCTGCATGGCGATGTCGCCCTCGTCCAGGGTCGGAATGAACTCGCGGCCCAGGGTGGTGACACCGGCCACGCCCACGGCCAGGGCGCCGAGCGCCGAGATCAGGACGATCTTCGGGCGCGCCACAGCGGCGCAGATCGCCGGTTCGATCCATTGGCGCGCAAAGCGCAGGAGGAGGGTCTCGTGCTCTTCGGCCTCGCCCTTCTTATTGACGTGAACCGTCTTCGGATCGCGCACGATCAGGGCGGTCATCGCCGGCACGAAGGTGAAGGAGAAGATGAAAGCGCCGACCAGGGCCAGCATCACTGTCGCCCCCATGGGAATGAAGGTCTTGCCCTCGACGCCTTCCAGCATCAGCAACGGGGTGAAGACCAGCAGGATGATCAACTGACCGAAGGCGGCCGGCTTGACCATCTGCCGCGCCGCCGCACCCGCAACCTCGAGACGTTCGCGACGGGTCAGCATCCGGCCCAGATCGGCGCGACGCTGACTCAGCATCAGAAGCGTGTTCTCGACCACGACCACGGCGCCGTCGACCAGCAGGCCGAAATCCAGCGCCCCCAGGCTCATCAGGTTTCCGCTGATGCCGAACCGGTTCATGCCGATGATGGCGAACAGAAAGCTGATCGGAATCATCAGGGCGGTGATGGTCGCGGCCCGGATATTCCCCAGCAGCAGGAACAGGATCACGATCACCAGCAGGGCGCCTTCGATCAGGTTGCGAGCCACAGTGGCGATGGTCTTGTTGACCAGGGCGCTGCGGTTCAGCACCGGCTCGGCGACCACGCTGGGCGGCAGACTGGCGGAGACCTCTTCAAGGCGAGCAGCCGCAGCCTGAGCCACGGTGCGGCTGTTGCCGCCGGCCAGCATCAGGGCCGTGCCGACGACCGCCTCATGGCCGTCGCGGCTGGCGCCGCCCAGACGCGGGGCCTGACCGATCTCGACCGTGGCCACATCCGCCACCCGCACGACCAGGCCGTTGCGGTTTCTCACAGGGGCCTGGGCCAGATCCGGAAGGGTTTGGGCCAGGGCTTCTGTGCGCACTGTCAGGGCCTCGCCCGCCCGCTGGACATAGCCGGCGCCGGCCTGGGTGTTGGCCCGCTCCAGAGCGACGATCAGGTCGTTCAGGCTGAGGCCGTAGCCGGCCAGTTTCGCCGCGTCGGGGCGCACGGCGTATTCCTTCACATAGCCGCCGTTGACGTCGACGCCGGCGAGCCCATTGGCCGTGCGCATGCGCGGGGCGATGATCCAGTCCTGGACGGTGCGCAGATAGGTGGCGCGCGCCTGGGGCGTGGTCAGCAGCTCGCCTTCGGGCGTCAGATAGGCGCCGCCCGGCTGCCAACCGGGCTGGCCCGCCGTGACGATATTGGCGCTGTTGAACGGTTTGAAATCCACCGTCCACATCAGCACCTCGCCCAGACCTGTCGTGATCGGGGCTAGGCCCGGCTCCACGCCGTCAGGCAGGTTTTTCCGCGCCTGGGCCATCCGTTCGGCCACCTGCTGGCGCGCGAAATAGATGTCTGTCGGATCGGTGAAGATGACCGTGACCTGGCTGAATCCGTTGCGGCTCAGCGAGCGGGTCGACTGCAGGCCGGGAATACCCGCCATCGCGGTTTCCAGCGGATAGGTGACCTGGCGCTCCATCTGCTCCGGCGCCAGGGCCGGGGCGACGGTGTTGATCTGGACCTGCCGGTTGGTGATGTCCGGCACGGCGTCGATGGGCAGTCTGGTCAGTTCGAACAGGCCGACGGACGCCACCAGCGCCGTGGCCAGGACGATGAACCAGCGGAAGCGGACCGACGCCTCGATGATGAGTTTGAACATGATCGCCCCCTAGTGACCGTGCTCGGCTTCGCCCTTGGCCATTTCGGCCTTGAGCAGGAAGGCGTTGGCTGCGGCGATCCGTTCGGATCCGTTCAGGCCGTTGACGATCTCGATGCGCCCCCCGGCCTGACGGCCTGGCAGGACCTGGGCAGCGCGGAATCCGCCCTCGATCTGAACAAAGACGACCGTCTTGCCGTCGACGGTCTGGACCGCCTCGCTGGGCACGGAGAGCCCCTGGTCGCCGTCCCCCGTGACGAGCGATCCGCTCACGAGCGAACCGGCCGGCGGCAGCCTCGCGCTTTCCGGCCGCGCGCGGATGACCGCAGCGCCGCTGTTCTGCTGACCGGCGTCGGCGGCGACGCCGGTGATGATCGCGTCGAACTCCCCGTTCGGCCCGGCCACCCGCATCCGGGCGCCCGCGTGGGCTTCGGCGGCCAGTTGCGGCGGCGCGTTGAACACCAGTTCGATCCTCGACGGATTGGTCACTTCGGCGACCACCCCGCCTTGGGGCACGAAGCCGCCCGGTCCGACCTGCACGCTGGTCACCACGCCGGAGATCGGGCTGACGACGCTCAGGCGACCCGCACCATCGGGAGCGCCGGCGGCGGACACCCGTGCCCTGGCGGCGCGGGCCGACGCCTGGGCGCTCAGGGCCTGAGCGTGCGAGACCTCGGCCTCGCGCCGCGCGACGACGCCCTGGTTCGCCAACTCCTCGTCGCGACCGTGGGCCTGTTCCGCGGCCACATAGGCGGCCTCGGCCGCGTCGGCGTCGGCGCGCAGGGCCGCCGCGTCCCCGCTCACCAGGTTGACCAGAGCTTGGCCCGCCCGCACGGTCTGTCCCGGCGTCACCAAAATCCGCTCGACACGGCCGCCGACCGTCGCGCCTACGGAGGCCCGCCCATCGATCATGGTCTCGACCCGACCTGACAGACGGGTTTCCCCACCCCCGCCTCGCGAGACGGCCGCCACTTGGATTCCCGTCGCTCGCAGTTGCTCGGGCGTCAGCAGCACGACGCCTTCTGCGGCCGCAGCGGCTTCAGAGTCCGCATGACCGCCCTCTTTTGCGTGCTCTCCTTCGGCTTTCGCCGTCGCGGTCGTTTCCGTCGGCGGGCTAAGCTGACCCTTGGCGACATAGAGCCCGCCCGCGCCGATCATCACAAGGGCGGCGACGCCGACGAACAGCAGCGTCTTGGTGGACCTGGATTCACGCATCAGAGATGTCCTTCGAACGGGGCGCGGCCTTCCAGGCGCGCGAGGTCGATTTCCGCGCGGACCCGCGCAAGGCGGGCGTCCACGGCGGCGTTGCGGGCGTTGATCAGGGCGGCGCGGCTGGTGCGCAGCTCCAGTTGCGAGATGCGGCCGGCGTCGAAGCCGATCCGGGACAGGCGATAGGCCTCCTCAGCCGCCATCACTCCGGCGTCTGCAGCCGAAACACGACTGGTCGATGCGCCGAGGCGTGCGTTGGCGGCGGCCCGGTCGGCCCTCGCATCCTGTCTGGCCTGGGCCAATCGGGCGTCGGCCGCGCGGTATTCGGCCCGGGCCGCGTCGATATTGCCGCGGTTTCGATCGAACAGCGGCAAGGGCAGGCTGACGCCGAAGGTCAGGGCCGTCGCGTCCTCCGCCTCGAAGCGGCGAAGTCCGATACTGGCCGTGACGTCGGGACGAGCGTTGATCCGTTCCACGTCGATGCGCCGTTCCGCCGCCGCCAGACCGGCCTCGGCCACGCGCACGGTCGGGACCCTATCCGTGGCTGTGATGATCGATGCAGGGGCCTGATCCAGCAAACTGTCTGCGATCGTCGTAACCGGCGCGGGCAGGAGGGCGACCGCCGTCAGCCGCGCGAACGCCGCATCACGTTCGGCGACGGCCTCGTCCAGTGTCGCCCGGGCCGAGGACGCCTCGCTCTCGGCCTGAATGCCCCGCAAGACCGGTTCGCGTCCTTCCTCAACGAGGGCCAATGCGGCCCGTGCGTCGGCGACGGCGAGGGTCAGGGCTTCGCTCGCGAGACTCGCCCGCCGCTCGGCGGCCTCTGCCTCGGCATAGATGAGAGCGAGACGTCCGGCCGTATCAATAACGGCGAGGTCGCGTTCGACCACGGAGGTCTTCGCCTCGGCCGTGGCGACGGCGACGCGGGCGCGGCGGCGTCCCCACAGCTCGAGATTCTGGGAAACAGCCAGACTCGTTTCCGCATTGGCGTAGCCGCCGAAGGGCTGGCCGCCGAAGGCGTTTTCCGCCTCCAGCGAGGCGACGGGGTTGGGACGGACGCGCGCCTGGCGAACGCGCCCTTCGGCGGCGTCGACGCGGGCGTCGGCCTCGAGCGAGGCCGGGGTCTGGCCGAGCTGCGAGAGGAGAGCGGCATAGGTGGGGGCCGGCTCAGCCCAAACAGGACTGGCCAGGATCGCCGCGATCGCGGCGAGCGCACAGCCGACCGCGAGACGCGGTCGCCGGCGTGATGAGGCGAGCATGATTCATATCCAAGGTTTCGAACGGGACGAGTGCGCACGCGGGCGCGGGTCTCCGTTCAGACCTTGGGCGGTCGCTTCAGTCCGTCGGGCGTGATCGAGGTTCGGAAATCATCATGACGGCGGCCTTCGAGCGGCGGACGGCCGAACTCGAGCGCGATGACGATATGGCTTTCGGGCCTGGGCGAGCCCGCATGGTGACAATGGCCATGCGAACACAGGCCGTGAGTGTCGCCGCTGTCGCCATGGTCGCCGTCCTGTGGCCGATGATCCGCCGTTGCATGGGCGGCGGGCGCCTCTGGCGTGCAGGCGGCGGCGTCCACGGCAGGCGTTAGAAAGAAGCCGGCGAAGACCAATGTCATCGCCGCCAGCATTTTCGCCCATGTCGCCATCGACCAGGTCATGCGGCGTTGGTTACGTGCGATCGGCAAACTCGGCAATGTGTTACAAGGTTCGCACGCCTACCTCTTCCTTTTTGCGTGTCTGGGCGATGAGGCCCGTCACAGCGTCGCCAAGGCGCTCGAAGCTGCGGGGCTGGCGGTGAAGCGTGCGATCAGGATGAAGGGTTCAGTCATGCGGCGCCTGTCCGGCTGATTGAGGACCGATGAGCTTTGGATGCTGGCGCAAAGCCGTATCGGCGAGCCGCCCAGACAACGAGGAGGGTTGGAATGAGCAGGGCGATCAGGGCCGGAGCGAAGGCGCGGACGCCAAAGGCGTCCAGCAGGAGCCCTCCGATGACGCCGCCGCCGGCGATCGAGGCGTTCCAGGCGGTGACCAGCATCGACTGCGCCAGGTCGGCTGCATCGCCGGATGTCTTGGCGATCGCCGTCTGGAAGAGCGTCGCGGCGCCGCCGAAGGCCAGGCCCCAGACGCCGATGGAGATGTAGACGACCGCCTCGCTATCGCTCCAGAAGACCAGGGCGGCCGCCGCGAGGCCGAACAGGACAGTGCTGACGAGGGTCAGTTCGCGCAGAAGATGATCGATCAGAACGCCGGTCACCCAGATCCCGGCCAGGGCGGCGACGCCGAAAACGAGCAGGACAAGATCGATCCGCTCGCCCAACCCGACATCGACGAGGAACGGGGCGATGTAGGTGTAGAGGATGTTGTGAGCGAGAACGAAGGCGGCCACGACGAACAACACTGCCCGGACGCCCGGAATCTTCGCCACCTGGATGAGCGACAGGCGCTTGTCCGTCGCTTGACCCGGGAAAGCCGGAATCTTGGCGAGCACCCAGATGATGAGGATCAGGGTCAGCACGCTCATGACGCCAAAACAGGCGCGCCAGCCGATGGCTCCACCGACGAAGGTCCCGGCCGGAATGCCGAGCGACAGGGCCAGGGGCGTGCCGACCATGGCCACCGCGATGGCGCGCCCCCTCATGGCTTCCGGGACCATCCGCGCCGCATAACCGGCGAGCAACGACCACAGGAGGCCCGCCGCGACGCCCGCGAAAAAACGGAAGGCGAGGGTCAATCCGTAGGCGCTCGACAGGGCGGTGACCGTATTGGCGACGGCGAAAACGGCGATGGAGGCCAGAAGGACCTGACGGCGCGGCAGATGCTGGGTCGCCGCAGTCAGGGGGATTGCGGCCAGGACCGCCCCGGCCGCGTAGACGGTGACGAGCTGGCCCACGAGCGATTCCGACACCGACAGACTGGCGCCGATCTCCAGGAGAAGACCGGCGGGCAGGGCCTCTGTCAGGATGCAGATGAAGCCTGCCATCGCCAGCGCGAGGAGCCCCGGCCAGGGCATGCCGGGTGTTTGATCCCGCCCTCTGTCATCAAACTGATCCGTCATTGCAAGCTCCCGGTTTCGAAGGGAGACACCTCCCAGTCCGGCGAGAAGGTGGGGGCTTGCCGGCCGGACCATAATGGGTGCAGATCGCCTTACAGTCTGAACCTCTGGTTCGTAATGACTCTTGGTTTGCGGAGTGCGCGATGGCCCGGTCGAGCATGCTGAGCGATCTCACAATGCGGGAGCTGCAGACACAGCTGCCCGGCCTGCTGACGTTTCGGTGCGTTGCTGCGCATTTGAATTTCGCACGCGCCGCAGAAGATCTGAAAATCAGTCCGACGGCGGTCTCGAAATCGATCAAAGGGCTGGAAGAACAACTCGGCGTGCGATTGTTCAATCGCAATACCCGCAGCACGGCGCTCACCGAGGCCGGAGCCAAACTTCTGACCAATCTCAAGCCGGCCCTGGAGCAGATCAGGCTCGCGGTCGAATCCGCGACGAGCGATACGGACAGGCCCGCCGGCCTTCTGAGGCTCAACTGTCCCTATGTGGCCTACGCCACTCTGATCGAGCCGCATCTGCAGGGGTTTCTGTCCGACCATCCGGAGATCAATCTCGAGATTTCGGTCGACAATCGCCTCGCCGACATCATCGACGGAGGCTTCGATGCCGGAATCCGTCTTGGCCACGCGGTGCAACGGGACATGATCGCCACCCGCCTGGGACTGGCGCAGCAACAGATCGCCGTGGCGTCTCCCGACTATCTGGCCCGATACGGTGCGCCAGCGGACCCGCAGGCCCTGCTGGCGCATAACTGCATTCGACAGCGTCTGGCGGTGCAGGGCCGCTTTCTGGACTGGACCTTCAAGGTCGGCGGCAAGCCGGCCGTCGTCGATGTCGCTGGCCAGTTGGTTGTCGACGAGATGCGGCTGGCCGCGACGGCGGCGCGCAACGGTGTCGGCATCGCCTATGTGTTTCGGCAGTTCGTGGAGGCCGAACTCGCGGGCGGGGCGCTGAGCCCCGTACTCGAGACGTTCAGCGTCGATCGTGGGGTGTTCCACATCTACTATCCCAGCAATCGCCAGATGCCGGGGAAGCTTCGGGCCTTCATTGATCACATCCGTGCGGAAAACCGGACAAGGCTGCGGTGATCCCTGATGCAAGACGTTGGGACTTTCTGGTGTCCACCCAGGTCGTCGTCAGGCTGCTTGGTCCTGATCGCGACCAAGCCCAATCTGAAGGTCGCGATCGAGTAAGCTTCACCCTTTGGCCTCAGTTTCGCAGAGTGTCGGATTCCGGGCGTGACGCCAATGGCCGCTTGTGGCGCGTTGCAGCCTACCTGGTCGGGCGAGAGAAAGGGCTTTGCGATTAGGCGGCAGTCATCACTTTTAGGGCGGAGCCTAACCATACTCGCCCGCCATACGAGTTCTCAGGATCGCCCTTCGGCAAACTGACACGAAACTTCGGGGTTCTCGTTACGCAAGGCTTCTAGAGGGAGGCCTTGTTTTCGGGGAAGACGCGCGTGGTCAGTCATGAGCAGGAGGTTGGGCGCGCGCTCGTCGCGCATAACCGCACGCTCCTCGCCTATGTGCGACGCCGCCTGCGCTCTGCTGTCGATGCGGAAGACGTCGTTCAGGAAGCGATGACCAGGGTGCTCACGCGTGCGCGGGTCTCGCTGATCGCGGACCCTCTTTCCTATGCGATGCGGGCGGCTAGGAACATCCTGATTGACAAGAGCCGCGCGACACGCCCGCCGGTCTCGTTGGATGATCTGGACAGCGGAGATACGCCGATCGATGCGGCGGCGACGCCCCTGGAGGCGCTGGACATGACTGAACGTCTTCACCTCTTCCAGGCGGCGCTGGAGGCGATGCCCAGGCTTCGTCGGGAGGTTTTCATCCGGCGAAGGGTCGAGGAACAGGCCTATGACGTCATTGCACGAGACCTGAAGTTGTCGACCGAGGCGGTCCAGAAACACTACAGCCGCGCCGCGCTGATGCTGCGGCAAGCCGTTGAGGACCGCCATGTCGACTGAACGGAGCCATCGGACGGATGACCGCGCGGCGGCCCTGTGGGCTGATGCGCGTCTAGCAGGAGGGTTGGCGCCTTCACAGCAGGCGGCGTTGGAGGCCTGGCTGTCCGGTCGGCCGGATCGTCAGGCCCTGCTTGAGCGCCACGAGCGACTGCTTGCCGATCCCGCCATGCTGTTGGCCGCCAAGCGCGTGTCGAGACAAGGTGAAGCCGGGCGCCCGGCCAGGCGCGCTCCGCTCTTTCCTTGGGTCACCGCCTCGGGCCTTGTCGCGGCGAGTCTGGCGTGCC
Source organism: Brevundimonas sp. (assembly GCF_044336875.1). Lineage (GTDB taxonomy): Bacteria > Pseudomonadota > Alphaproteobacteria > Caulobacterales > Caulobacteraceae > Brevundimonas. The sequence continues at coordinate 28,260 of NZ_JBIIOP010000020.1, forward strand.
TGGTCCTTGTCGACTCCATGCCTCGGGGAGAACGGATTAGGGGCGAGCAGGGCCGCGTCGAGGCGATCACCCTCGGCGACGGGTCAACCGTTCGCCTGAACGGGACCAGTGAGGTTCGCGCCGATCTGCGCCGGCGCGCACGGGCCCTGCATCTCAAGGGCGAAGGATTCTTCGAGGTGGCGGCGGACAAGAACCGTCCGTTCACCGTCGATGCAGGCGATGTCCGCGTCACCGCTGTCGGCACCCGCTTCAACGTCGAGCAGCATGACACGCCGGACGGTCCCCTGGTCGAGGTCGCCGTGCTCGAAGGCGTGGTCGAGGTGGTCCCGAAAAAGGGATCGGTCACACGCGTCAAGGCCGGTGAGAGGGTGCGGGTTCTCAAGGGCGCCGTTCAGCACGCCGTGCTCGACCGGGCTGAGGACGAAACGGCGCTGCCGGCCTGGACGCAGGGGTGGCTGGAATTGGACGAAGCTAGCATGCTCAGCGTGATCGACGATCTGAATCGTGCGACCGGCGTCAAGGTCGAACTGACCAGCAGGGCCATGGGACAGGCGTTGGTCAGCGGGCGTTTCGCCTATGGCCAGCCTGAAAACGCCCTGGCCGCGATCGCGCGCCTGCATGGCTACAAGCTGACGCGTCAGGGCCCTGATCGCTACGTCATGTCGGAAGGTTAGGCGACGATAAGAGCAAGTTTTTGCGACGGCTGTCAGGTTGGGCGACAGCGTCGTCTTCCTCCTTGACGGTCATTTTCGGCCTCGGGGGATGTTTCAATGTCGTATCGTAAAACCGGGCTGCTCGCCGCAGCGGCCGTGGCCGTTCTCGCGTCTGCAGCAGCGCCGGCCCAGGCCTGGCAGGCCACGTCAGCGGTCGAGGCCCGCGTCGCCATCAATGTTCCGGCCCAGGATCTGGATCAGGCCGTCCGCGCTCTGTCGCGGCAGACCGGGCTGCAGATCGTGCACGATCCCAGCGTCACCCGCGGGCTGAACTCCCGGCCAGTTTCAGGGTCGATGACGCCGCGCGAGGCCTTACGCCGCATGATCGCCAACTCCGGCGTCGAAGTTAGAGATATTCGAGGCGTTCTGACTCTGGTTCGCCCGTCGGCGGCTCTCTCGACCGCGAGCCAGGACGCGGTCGTCGTCGATGACGTGGTCGTCGTCGGCTACGCCGCCGGCCTGCGCCGTTCGCTGGACGCCAAGCGCGACGCCGACTTCATCTCGGACGTGGTCAGCGCCGACGACATGGGCAATCTGCCCGCCAACAACGTGGCGGAATCCTTGTCGCGTCTGCCGGGCGTCAACGCCGTGCGCAACCACACGACGGGCGAGGGCGACCGGATCACCATCCGCGGCCTGTCGACCGAGCTGAACAACTATACGATGAACGGCGTCCGCATCGGCGGCACGGGTTCGCCGGGCGACAGCTTCTATCGCGGCGTCCGCCTCAGCTTTCTGCCGCCCGACGGCATCGACTCCATCACGGTCATCAAGAGCCTGACCCCGGATCGCGACGGCGACGCCCTGGGCGGTTCGATCGACATCAAGACCCCGACCGCCTTCGATCACGATCCGACCTACGCCGTTCTGTCGGCCTCGGCCGGGATGCTGGACAAGTTCGACGACCGCAAGTCGGGCGAGCTGTCCGCCTCGTTCGGGCGTCAGTTCAATGACAACTGGGGCGTCTTCGTCACCGCCAGCTGGTCGCGCCGCAAGTCGCAGTTCGAACAGAACGGCGTCGACGGCGATAATCAGCCCCCGGTCTGGTACGACGACAGCGAGAGCCTGGGCTGGGACACCGAGAGCTTCGTCCTGCGCGGCATGGATCTGGCCTTCGGCGAGACCGAGGTGGAGCGCAAGGGACTGAACGCCAGCCTGGATTATCGCGGCGCCGACCACGACTTCCACTTTCGCGGCAACTACAACGAATACACCCAGGACGAATTCGGCAACCGCCTGAACTTCCGTAACGACACGGCCCGGAACTCGACCCGCCTGACCCAGGTCGACACCAGCCAGACCGGCCTGGCCAGTCCCGACGACGCCATCATCGGCTCGGGCGCCAAGGGGAATATCTACTCCTATACGACGGCGCAGATCGTCGACCGCGACGGCGACGGGATCATCACTGACGCCGATCGTTCAGCCCGGTCGTATTATACGCTGAACGGCGCCTCGGGGACCTGGGACCCGCAGGGCTTCCGCCTGCGCCGCTTCTGGGAAGGCTCGCGCGAGACTGGTACGGTCCTTCAACTGAACCTGGGCGGCGTCAGCCGGCTCGGCGACTTCACCGCCGACTACGACCTGTCCTACGCCCAGTCCGAGGACAATACCGACGACAGCTATGAGATGGAGTTCCGCAGCGACAAATACGGCTGGCTGGGCAACGAGGGCGTCGATGTCGTCAACTTCGGCGACAGCCGTTTCCCGAAATGGGTGCTGAACGACGCCGGCATGGCGGCGGTGCAGGATCCCAACGAATACGACTACGCCGGCCTGTCCGGCGAGGTCGGGGGCGCCCAGGAAGACCTGTGGCAGGGGCAGTTCAACGTCGAGTGGAGACCGGCCTCGCCCTGGCTGGAGTCGGTCAAGGCGGGGGCGAAATTCTATTCGTCCGAACGCTCGACCTATAATGGCGAGTTCCTGGATCTGGACGCCGACGGCACCCTGGCCGATTTCTCGTCCTTCTACGGGAAAGAGGTCACCGACCTGTTCGACGGCGAATACACCGGCCTGTATCGGCTGGGCGTGACGATCGACAACCAGGCCATGCTGGCCGAGCTGCAGCGCGCCATGGCGGGGAACAGCGCCTTCTTCGAAGGCTTCGCCACCGATCCGTCGCAGGCGCAGCTGAGCGGCGAGGACAGTTTCACCTTCAAGGAAGACATCCTGGCCGCCTATCTGATGGGCACGGCCCGGTTCGGGAACGCTCAGGTCATCGGCGGCGTCCGCGTCGAGAGCACCCGCAACGACATCGCCGCCTATGCGCTGGATCCGGTGCAGGGCGAGGGCTACGCCAACGACAAGAGCGACTTCGTCAACGTCCTGCCGTCGATCCATCTGAACTATGCGCTGGATCGCAGCACCAAGGTCCGGGCCGCGATCTGGACCAGTTTCGCCCGCCCAGATATCGCCCGGATGTCGTCATCGCGTGAATACGGCTACGATGCCGATCCGGACGGCGACGGCGTCGAGAACCCGACCTCGGACTGGGTGCTGATCGCCATCGAACAGGGCAACCCCGACCTGAAGCCGATGCGGGCGGTCAACTACGACCTGTCGATCGAACGCTACAACGGCAATACGGGCGCCTATTCGATGGGGTTGTTCTACAAGGACATCCGCAACTTCCTGTTCCGCTCCTCGTCCAGCAACATCCGCGACGGGACGGCGGGCGTGAACGTCAGCCCGGACGGCGTGACCATCTCGATGCCGAACAACGGCAAATGGGCGAAGGTCTATGGCGTCGAGATGAGCGCCCAACAGGTCTTCCACTGGTTACCGGGCGCCCTGTCGGGCCTGGGCGCCAGCGTGAACCTGACGCTGCAGAAGTCGGAGGCCGAGACCGGCATCTCCTGGCACCCCGCCGGTTACACCCTGCCGCTGATGGAGACGCCGGAAGCGATCGCCAACGTCCAGCTGTTCTGGGAATATTCGGGCTGGGAAGCCTATGCGGCCTACAGCTACCAGTCGGAATTCCTGGAGGGGATCCAGGACTTCGGCAACAACCCGTATGAGCAGGACTATGAGTTTGTCGACCTGAACGTGCGACGCAAGCTGTGGGGCGGGGCCACCGCCTCGCTGCAGGTGCAGAACCTGTTCGACAACCACACCTACTGGTACACGGCCGGGTCCGGCACCAGCTCCAGCCGCGCCTATATCAAGAACGGCCGGTCGATCTCGCTGGGGGTCAACTATGTCTTCTAAGGTCGTGAAGACGCTGATGCTCGGGGCCGCGTTCGCGGCCCTAAGCGGCGGACCGGTGCTGGCCCAGGCCGAGCAACGTCCCGAGCCGGCGCCGGTCCAGGCCTCGGACCGGCCCATCCCGCCGGCGACGGTTCAGCCGGAACGGATCATCCTGAACCTGACCGCCGATCCGGCGCACCAGATGGCCGTGACCTGGCGCACCGCGCCGGGCCAGACCGGGCAGGTGCAGTACGCCGAGGCGCTGGACGGGCCGGATTTCATCGCCACGGCGACGCGCCTGGACGCCGTGACCGACGACGCCGTCCTGACCGTGCGCGAGGCGGACCAGTTCCGCGCCGCCTATCATTCGGCGGTGATGACCGACCTGAAGCCGGCGACCACCTATGTCTATCGGGTGGGGGCGGGCCAGACCTGGTCGGAGTGGCTGCAGTTCCGCACGGCGGCGGAAACGGCCGAGCCCTTCACCTTCCTCTATATGGGGGACATGCAGAACAACATTCTCAGCGAGGCCTCGCGCACGCTGAGAATGGGCTTTCGCAAGGCCGGGGACGCCGCCTTCGTCATCCACGCCGGCGACCTGATCAACCGGCACGACAGCGACAACGAATGGGGCGAATGGTTCGCCTCGGGCGGCTTCCTCTATGGGCAGACGCCGCAGATGCCGACGCCGGGCAATCACGAATACGGCCGCGGCCCGGTGCTGAACCCGCAGTGGCGGCGCCAGTTCACCCTGCCGGAGACCGGACCGGAGGGCGTGGAGAAGCTGAAGGAGACGGCCTGGACCGTCGATTATCAGGGGATGCGGCTGATCTCGATCGACGCCCCCCTGTTCCACGGCGACGCGGCGATGCGGGACGAGATGGTGCGCTGGCTCGACGGCCTGCTGGCCGACAATCCCAATCGCTGGACGGTGATGTTCCTACACTTCCCGCTGTTCTCGATCGATCCTGATCGCGACAATTCGCGGGTTCGCGACGCCTTGAAGCCGCTGATCGACAAATACGGCGTCGACCTGGTGCTGCAGGCCCATGATCACGGCTATGCACGCGGCGCCATCGGCGCGGGCGCGATGGACAACAAGGGGCCGGGCCATGTCTCGGATCACGGCTCGACCTATGTGGTCTCGGTCGCTGGTCCCAAGATGTATCCGATGGCCGCACTGACCTGGGCCGACCGCACGGCCGAACGGACCCAGACCTTCCAGACTCTGGACGTGTCGCCGGAGGCGGTGATCTATCGCGCCTTCACCGCCACCGGTCGCGAACTCGACGCCTTCCGTCTGACCAAGGGCGAGGACGGCGTGTCGCGACAAGAGGCCTTGCCGATCGGAGCTGAATAGGTCGAACTGAGGCTTAGCCCCGGTTCCCAAACGGTCTTGCCGTCGTCTGGAGCATTTTGCTTCAGGCGACGGCGAGCGACGACAGCCCGTTCCGAACTTTTCTAGCTACGGGGCGGGCTGTCGGATGCGGCCAGTCGTCTGCTTGCAAGACCTCCAAATTCCATCGCCCCGTGTCGCATTGTCGGTGCAGCCGAGATGACCGGTTTTGGCGCTTCTCAGACTTGCCGCCAACGGCTGCGGGTGACTCATGTCCGCCTTCTGGAACGTTCGCTTTGCGCTTGAATCCTGGCTTTGAAGTCAGGCGCGCCGTCTCGCCCTTGTCGCATCCCTGTCGCGAGCGCGGAGGCAGGGTGTCATGCGGCTGTGGCATGGGCGGCCCATGCAGCCCCCCTCGCTAGATCGCAATCGTTGGCTGGCGGCCGAGGTGCTGCCGCATGAGGAGGCGCTGCGAGCGTGGCTGAAGGGCTTTGGCGGCGCCGCATCGGCCGAGGTCGACGACCTGATCCAGGAAACCTATGCGGTCCTGGCCATGCGGTCGACGGTGACGGATATCGTCGACGGTCGGGCCTATGCCTTTCAGGTGGCCCGTTCACTGCTTCTGCGGTCGGTTCGCCGCGCCAAGATCGTCTCCATCCACGCGGTGGCCGACATCGGTGAGTTGGAGACGCCGGACATGGCGCCGTCGCCCTTTCAGCATGTCGCCGGGCGTGAAGATCTGCGACAGGTGATGGAGGTCATCGCCGCCATGCCGCCCCAGACGCGGCGGGCGTTCGAACTGCGCCGGCTACACGGCCTGTCGCAAAGGGACATCGCCCGGCGCATCGGCGTTTCAGAGAACACAGTGGAAAAACACATCGGACGCGGTATTCGGCTGCTGATGGAAAAATTCGGACGTGGCGGAAAACACCCGCGCGCTGCATCTACTCATCAGGAGACGGATCGAACCGTCTCGACGTCCACCGAGGAAGGCTCACTGAATAATGCCGCAACGCGAGACAGCCGACGCTATAGCTGAGGCGGCGTCCGACTGGGCGGCGCGGCTGGATCGTGGATTGTCGCAGGCGGAGCAGGTCGAACTCGAAGACTGGCTGGACGGCGACAATCGTCGTGTCGGCGCCCTGGCGCGGGCTCGGGCGCTTATGCATCACGCCGAGACCGCCCTGACGGAAAGCGCGCCAATGCAGGCGTCCACCAGGCGGCTTCTGACGACCCGGCGCGGTCTTCTGGCGGGCGGGGGCGCCCTGGCAGCCAGTCTGTCGGCGGGTCTGTGGGTCGCGACGCGACCGAAGGTTGTCGCCAGCGAGATCGGCGAAATTCGACGTGTCTCTTTGGAAGAGGGTTCGTCCGTGACCCTGGGGGCCGATACGCGGATCATCCCCCGTTTTTCGCCGGCTGAACGCCTGGTCGAACTGATCGCCGGCGAGGCCTTTTTCGACATTACGCCGGACGTGGCGCGACCCTTCGTGGTTCTGGCGCAGGGGCTGCGTGTGCAGACCGAGGCGGCGGCCTTCGGGCTTCGCGTGATCGCCGGGGTCGCCCCTTCGGTCCTGGTGGAGCGAGGCAGGGCGCAGGTGCGGACCCGCGACGGCCAAGACGTCTTACTGCAAGCCAGCGAGCGCCTGGCCCAAGTCGATGCTTCGGCGCCGCTGGTGGAGCGACTGACGCCCGACGCCGTACAGCGTGGTCTGGCTTGGCGCGTCGGTCAGCTGGCGTTTGAAAGCGAACCCTTGGCGCGGGTGGCGGACAGTTTCCGCCGCTACGGCCCGGTGCGGATTGAAATCGACGACCCGGCCTTGGCGCGCGAGCCTGTGACGGGGCTGTTTTCCGCGTCCGACCCCAAGGGATTTGCGACCGCCATCGCCGCCAGCCTGGGCGTGCGGGCGCGGATCGAAGGGGATGTGGTCCACCTCGAACGCGCCGGCTGAGATTTCTTTTCGGCCGGAAGGGCGGAAGCGACCGCGTCCTGCATCTAGTCCGTGAAGCCGACGATCGTCGGTCTCCGCAGGGGTGTAAAATGCAGTTCAAGATGATGTGCGGCACGGCGATCGCCGTGGTGATGGCGTGCGCCTGGCAACCGGCCCAGGCCCAGGTGCGGTCCTTCGATGTGCCCGAGCAGTCGGCGTCGACCGGCGTCCTGGCGTTCGGACGTCAGGCCGGCCTGCAGATCGTGGCTCCGGCCGCCGATCTGGCGGGCAAGCGGACGCGCGCGGTTAAGGGCGAGATGAGCGTGGATGCGGCGCTGGCGCGTCTGATCGACGGCGTGGGTCTTCAGGTCGTGGCGCGCAACGGCGCGATCGTCAGCCTTGCCGCCGCTCGACCGGCTGCGGCGAACGAGACGGCCGACATCGGCGATGTGGTGGTGACAGGTTCGCGCCTGGGGCAGAGCGCCCGTGACGCCGCCACCCCGGTCGCCGTCGTCAGCGCCGAGGAAATCCGCCAGTCGGGTGCGCTGAACATCGAGGAGTTGTTCAACGACTCGCCGCAGTTCGTGCCGTCCACCAACGGCGGGGCTTATGGCAATGTGGTGCCGGGAGGCGCGGCGGACGCCAATCTGCGCGGCTTCGGCGCGACGCGGAACCTGGTCCTGGTCAACGGCCGTCGTTTCACCCTGTCCGGTGCGGAGCAGGTCACGGATCTGAACACCATCCCCTCGACCCTGATCAGGCGGACCGAGATCGTCACCGGCGGTTCGTCGGCGGTCTATGGTTCTGACGCCATCACCGGCGTCATCAACTTCGTGATGCGCGACGATTTCGACGGCGTGGAGTTGAACGCCCAGGTCAATGTCGACAGCCCGACGACCACCCCGACCTATAACCTGGACCTGACAGCCGGCCGGAACTTCGCTGGCGGACGGGGCAATATCACCCTGGCCGCCAACTATCTGGATCGCGGCGCGGTGACGCGGGCGATGCGGGGCGACTTCGCGCCTCAATGGCTGGTCAACGGCTGCGTGACCCCGGAAACCCATGACCCGCGTGGGGCCGGAACGCCTGTGACTGTTCCGGGCAATCAGACCTGCCGCGAGGCCGGCGGCGTGCCTGGCCTGGTCGCCAGCGGCAGCGGCGATATTCCCAACGGCCGTTTCACCGGCGTGCCCACGGTCGGCTCCTCAGGCTCCAACGCGGGTCTGGACGCCGCCCTTGTCGCAGCGGGCCTGGGTGGACTGGGTTCGCGCGGTTTCACCTTCGATGACGCCGGGGCCAGCGCGCGGCCGGCGCTGAATCCTGAGGACAATTACAATCTTCAGCCGCCCAACTATCTGATCCTGCCGCAGAAGCGCTGGATGCTGAACGGCTTCGGCCACTACGCCGTCAACGACCGCACGACCGCCTACGCCGAACTGCACTTCAGCCGCAACGAGGTGGACGTCCAGATCGCGCCCGCCAGCATCGGCGGCACGGCGCTGTTCGACGTGAACAACCCGTACCTCAGCCCGGCCATGCAGGAGGTCCTGCGCCAGCTGGACCTGAAGGAGACCGCGACCACAGCGACGAACCGGCCCGGCGATGGTCTGGCCAGCCTGACCTACGCCCGCCGCCTGGAGGAGGTCGGTCCCCGGATCAACCGCGGCCGTCGCGACGTGGCGCGGGTTCTGGGCGGCGTGCGCGGGGAACTGGGAGACGTATCCACCTCGTACCTTCGCAACCTGTCCTATGACGCCTACTACAGCTATGCGCGCACCGAACAGGTCGACACCCAGCACGGCAATATCTCCCGCAGCCGGTTCAATGCGGGCCTGCGCTCGCAGAACGGTCAGGCGCCGCTGATCAACATCTTCGGTCAGAACATGTCGGACGAGGCGGTCGCCGCTATCATCGGCGACGCCACCAACCGCACCGAGAGCAGCCTGCATGTCGCCTCGGCCGTGCTGAAGGGCGACCTGTTCGACCTGCCGGCCGGAACGGTTCCGTTCTCGCTGGGCGTGGAATGGCGCAGGTCGGAGGTTGAATACACCCCGGACGACTTTCTGGCCTCGGGCGATGCTGTCGGCTTCCCCGCTACCCTGCCGACCCAGGGCGAGGTTTCCGCGCGCGAAATCTTCGGCGAGGTGAAACTGCCGATCCTGGCCGATCTGCCGATGGTCCAGCGCCTGGGTCTGAACGCAGCCTTCCGTTACTCGGACTATGACCTGGAAGGCGTCGGCGGGGTCTGGACCTATTTGGGCGGCGCCGAGTGGCGCCTGAACGACGATCTGGCCTTGCGCGGCCAGTATCAGCGGGCGGTGCGGGCGCCCAACGTCGGCGAACTGTTCGGCGGCCTGCGCCAGAGCGGCGAAGCGGCGGTCGATCCCTGCGGCCCGCAGCAGCCCGTCGCCGGTCGCACCGCAACGGTTCGCGCCCTGTGTGTCGCCAGCGGGGTTCCGGCCGATGTCGTCTTCACCGACGTGGTCCAGCCGAACAACACGGTCACGGCCGTCTATGGCGGCAATCCGGATGTCGGGGTCGAACAGTCGGACACCTACACTTTCGGCGCCGTGTTCACGCCTAGCGCTGTGCCGAACCTGTTCCTGTCAGCCGACTATTTCGACATCACCCTGGACGGCGCCATCGCGGCCCTGGGCGGCGGTCTGAACAACACCCTGAACCTCTGCTATAATGTCGTTCAGGATCTGGGCAGCGAGTTCTGCCGCGCGGTTACCCGCAATCCCACAACCGGCGAGATCGGCAATGGTTATTCGGCCCAGGTGCTGATGGCCAACACCGGCGCGCTGGAAACCTCGGGCGTGGATCTGGCCGGCCGCTACGGTCTGGACCTGCCGTTCGGTCTGCCGGGGCAGGGTCGTTCCAGCCGTCTCAGCCTGTCGTCGAACTGGACCTGGACGCAGGACCTGACCACCACGCCGGTGGCCGCCATGCCGAACATCCGCAACGAATGCGCCGGCGCCTATGGCAACACCTGCGGCGAGCCGATCCCCAAATGGCGCGGCGTGACCCGTCTGACCTGGAGCGACGGTCCGCTCGATCTCAGCCTGCGCGCCCGCTACATCGGCGCGGTCACGGTGGACACCTATCTGCTGCCTGTCCGCAGCGGAGCGGCGGCGCCGGCCATGGCTGATCTGGTCAATCCCCGCATCGGCTCTCAGACCTATTTCGACCTGTCCTTCGCCTATCAGACGCCGAACGGCATGCGTCTGTACGGCGGGATGAACAACCTGCTGGATCGCGATCCGCCGATCGTGGCCAACCCGCGCGCCAATACCTATCCCACCACCTATGACGCCATGGGCATGGGCTTCTTCCTTGGCGTGACCGCCGCCTTCTGATCCCCACAGACGGTCACGCCGGACCGCCGGACGGATGATCTCCGTCCGGCGGTATTGACGCCTGATGTGGCTGGCGGCGAATAGCGTCGGATCCTGAAATCCGTTCCGCTCCAATCCCACCGCGCGCTCTGAGGACGCTGCAGGGGCGGCTGTCTTGCTGAGGCCTGTCAGCCAGGCCAGTCGAATGCGATCCGAGTTTCGCCGTTCGGTTCCGCTTCCGAAGTAAAGCGTCGTTCGACGATCAGTCCGACGCCCTGGGCGTCGATGGCGATGACCGTGCTGCAACGGGAGCCGTATATCCGGTTGCGGATGAATAGGGGGGCGGCGGCAGGATTTTGCGGGTCGAGCACGCCCCTACCGTCGGCCAAGACCTCCAGCAGCGTGTCTGGCTCCGCTTCATCCTGGCGCAGCCAGGCGGCGACGGCTGTTTTCAGCCGCTCGGTCTTGGTCCAGGGCGTGTCCAGCGTCGCATTCGACAGGCCGTAGAGACCGGGCGACAGGTCGCGAACCTCGGCCTGAGGATGGTTGCTGGAGAAGACCGCTTGGTCTTCAGCGATCGTGATCAGATTGAACGGATTATAGTTCGACAGGATATCGGGCGGCGGATGGCCGGACCCGAGCGGATCGGTCAGCAGGTCGGTCAGCAGCAGGCCGCGCGAGGGGGCCGCCGGATCGGCCGGGCCGCCGGTGTGCCGATTGGTGACGACGGCCAGACGCCCGCGCTCGGACACGCCAAGCCAGGTCCCTCCGGACGCCAGGTCTCGCCCGGCCAGGAGTTGCGGGTCTTCGGTCCAGCGCGCCAGAGCGGCGGCTGGCCGGGTATGGAGTTCGTCGCGATTGGCGGCCAGCACCAGTCGCCAACGGGGATGGGCTCGCCAGGCCAGGGCCAGAACGCACATTGGGTCGGTCGCTTTTCTTGAAGGAGAGGCCGGCCGCGCGAATTGGGGATGCTCGGCCGGGACGGCAAGACCGCCTAGCGTGTCACCGCGCGGGCTTGGGCCAGTTCCCGGCGCGCCACGACGAAGTCGGCCTGGAAAGTCGGATCGGCCTTCAGCGCCGTCACCAGGGCGGCGCCGACGATCCGGCCGGCCTCGACGTCGCTGGCGTAGTGGACGCCGCAGATCATCCGGCTGTCGCCATAGGCCAGGCCACGCGCCAGGATCTGGTCCGCACGGTCCGGCGCCATCTCGGCCAGCACCAGGGCCCAGGCCCAGCCCAGGGCCGAATGGCCGGACGGATAGGAACCGCTGGCCGCCAGCCAGGGCTCGGGCGGGAAGCAGGTTTCGGCCGGTTCGGCCACGAAGGGGCGGGGGCGGGTGAAACCGCGCTTGGCCGGCGTCTGGATGGTTTCCAGGTCGCCCAGCATCCGGCCCAGCAGGCGGGTCAGGGTCGGCATCTTCTCGGGGGTGAAGTCGACGCCCAGCGCCTCGTCGAAGACGCGCGGGGCGGACGGGGTCTCGATCTCATTGTCGGTGCGGGCCTGGTCCCAGCGCGATGCGCCCTTCAGGGCGCGGGTGGCGCGATAGATGGCGATGTCGTCCTGTTCGCGCAGTGATCCGGCCGGCGGCGGGGGCGGCAGGAAGGCGGCGGCGTTAGGCGCGTGCGCCTTGTCCAGATACCCGTGTGGATGGTCGCGGAAACCTGTCCAGAAGGTCGGCGTCGAAGCGGGGGCGGAGACGCAGCCGAAGAGGGCGAAGGCCAGGGCGGCGGCCGTCAGGCGGCGACCGAGAGGGAAGATGCTCATGAAAACTCTGGAACTGGGGTGGTGTTAGGCCAACTGGGCGCCGGGACGGCCGTCCTCGACGACCCAGGTGTTCAGGGTGGACAGGCTCGCCTTCGGATCGCGCACGTCGCTGATGGCCTGATAGCGGGTCGTCATTCGGTCAGGGGTGATGTCCATGGTGAAATAGCCCCGCACGCGGCTGTCGAAGAACTTAATGTGGGGGTTGGCGGGCATGGCCGACATCAGCCCCTCGTAGGGCGGGCCGCCCGAGGTGATGGAGGTGCCGACGAACTCGGTCGCCACGACGGGCGAGGTCTCGTCTTCGCTGTCCAGCAGGACGTCGTTGGTCCAGAAGGAGTGGTAGTCGCCGGCCAGCACCACCGGATTGCGCGGCTTCAGCCTGTGCAGGGCCTGGGTCATCCGGTCGCGCGCGGCGGGGAAGCCGTCCCAGGTGTCGGTCCAGTAACGGGTCTCGTCGCCCCGGTTTTCGAACCGCAGTCCGGCCATGACCAGATCCTGGCCCAGGATGTTCCATTGCGCCTCGGTACGGGCCAGGCCGTCGTACAGCCAGCGCTCCTGCTCGAAGCCCAGGAAGGTCCGTGACGGATCCAGCCGGTCCGCGCACTGGGCGTCGGTGACGATCTGGCCCTTGGCGCCGCCCTCATCGATGCAGGCGCCGCGCGAGCGATATTGGCGGCCGTCCAGCATATAGAACTCGGCCAGCTTGCCGTAGCGGATGCGCTTGTGGATCGGCATCTGCAGCCGGGCGTCGACGCGGGTGCGACGGATCGGCATGGCCTCGTAGAAGGCCTGATAGCCGGCGGCGCGACGCTGCACGAAGTCGATCGGCTTGCCCTGCCGGTCGGGCCAGACGCCGGAGTAGTTGTTCAGCACCTCGTGGTCGTCCCAGGTGACCAGGCAGGGGGCGGCGGCGTGCAGGCGCTGCAGGTCGGCGTCGGTGCGGTGCAGGGCGTAGCGGTTGCGGTAACCGGCCAGGGTGGTGGCCTCCTCGAAACCGTAGTTCCGCACATTGGTCGCCGCCCGCTCGCCGGTACGGCTGTATTCGTAGATGTAGTCGCCCAGGAACAGGGTCAGATCCGGCGCCTCGTCGGCCATATGGCCATAGGCGCTGAAATAGCCGACCTCCCAGTTCGAGCAGGAGGCGACGGCCAGTTTCAGCCGATCGACTTCGGCATTGGCGGCAGGCGCGGTGCGGGCCAGGCCGACCGGGCTCTGCTGCCCGGCGGCGGTGAAACGATACCAATAGGGACGGCCAGGGTTCAGGCCCTGGACCTCGACATGGACGGCGTGGGCGCTCGAGGCGTCGGCGGCGACGCGTCCGGCGGCGGCGATGCGGGAGAAGCGCTCGTCGGCCGCGACTTCCCAGCGGACCTCAACCGGACCGTTCAGGCCGCCCAGGCCGTCGGGCGCGATCGGATCGGCGGCGAGGCGGGTCCACAGGACGAACCCATCGGGCCAGGGATCGCCGCTGGCGACGCCGAGGGGAAACAGATAGGCCCCGCCCGCCCCGGTATGGGCGTGGGCGCGGCCGAAGTTCAGCACCGCCGGGGCGGCGACCAGACCGCCGATCAGGGCGCGGCGGCTCATCGGCGTCGAGGGTTTCAACAGGGTCATCGGCGGCGTCCGGGAAGCGAAACAACAGGAAGAAACCGGCGGGTCGGAGGAACCGGCCCGCCGGGGGGGCTTCTCTTAGAAGTCCATCGTCAAGCGCGCGCCGATCGTGCGGCCTTCGTTCGGCGAACTGGTCGGGCGAGCGCCGCCGTTGAAGTTGTTGCGGGTCTCCTCGTATTCAGTGTTGAAGAGATTGCGCGCCCACAGGCCGACGCGCCAGTTGGCGTCTTCCGGCCCCATGCTGAAGTTGGCGTTCCACAGCCAGTAGCCTGGCAGGACCGAGGCCGAGGCGGCGTTGTAGATGCCGTCACGCTGGTTGTAGTTGGTCTCGGCGCGCCAGGCGAAGCCGCCCATTGACCAATCATAGGCGATGGAGCCGCCGTAGTTGAACTTCGGGAACTGCAGCGGTTCGCCCGAACGGTCGTTCGAGATGATGACGTCCCAGGGGCCGTCGACCGGATTGGCGGCGTTGGTGGCGGCGGCGTCGATAGCGAAATATTCGCTGTATTCGCCCTCCTTGTAGCCGAAGTTCTGGCTGATCGTCAGGCCGGAGATGGGCGTCCAGGTCAGCTCGATCTCGCCGCCGTAGATTTCCGACTTGGGCACATTGGTGATCTTGCCCAGCTGGCCCGTCTCGCGGCTGTATTCGGTCCCTTGAATCTGCTGGTTCTCGTAGTCGTAGAAGAAGACGGCGCCGTTGACCCGCAGGCTGTTGTCGAACAGGTCCGACTTGATGCCGGTCTCATAGGCGATGACGACTTCCGGCTTGAACGGGGTCTGGGACTGGCCGTTGTAGGTGGTGAAGCCGCCCGATTTCACCCCGCGCGCCACGCTGGCGTAGAGCAGGGCGCTGTCGGCCAGATCGTATTCCAGGCCGAAGCGGCCGGTCCATTCCGACAGCGAGGTCTCATAGGTCGTCTCCGGCCCGACCGCGACGTTCAGCCGGCGCGTGCCGGTCGTGGTCAGGGTGCGGTCTTCGTTTTCGTAACGCAGGCCGGCGATCAGGCTCAGACGGTCCGTCAGGGCGAAGCTGTTGTGGGTGAAGACGCCGATGGCCTCGACCGACTGGTCATAAGGGGTGTTGATCAGGTTGCGGTTGGCGCCGCGGAACTCGGTGTAGAAACCGCCGTCGATGCTTTCGTCGGCATAGTGGGCTCCGACCATCCAGTTCAGGCGACCCGCCTCGTTCGACAGCCGGGCCTCCTGCGAGAAGGCTTTGATGTCATTGTAGAAGTAGACGTCCGATTCCGCCGCCGGCGTGCCGTCCCAGTCGTTGTATTCCGAGCGGCTGAAGGTCTGGTAGGCGGTGATGGTGTTCAGGGTGGCCCAGCCCAGGTCGGCGCGGACGCGGGCGCTCAGGTCCAGGCCGTCGTTGTCGCGGCCGGGCTTGGCGTCCAGGCTGCGGCCGGACACTCCGGCCAGGGCTTCGGAAATCCGCCAGCCGGTGATGCGGCGGGCGGTGTCGGCCGGATAGGTGACGCTGCCGTCGAACACCGGATAGGCGCTGCGCAGCCGGAAGCCCAGGCCGTCCGACTTGTCGAGCGAATAGGTGGCGGACAGGTCGACGGTCACGTCCTGGGCGGCGTCCCAGGTCAGGCGGCCGCGCACGGCGGTCTTGTCGCGATCGCCCAGCTTCTCGCCGGTCGTGCGGTGATACTGCCAGGCGCCGCCCTGTTCGGTGACGGCGGCGAGGCGACCCCGCAGCCCTTCGACAATCTGGCCCGAGACATAGCCCTCGACCTTGTAGCGGTCGTAGGAGCCGTATTCGGCGGTGACCCCGGCGCGCAAATCGGCGGTCGGGGCGTTGGTGATGATGTTGACCGCGCCGCCCGTGGTGTTGCGCCCGTACAGGGTGCCCTGAGGTCCGCGCAGAACCTCCAGTCGGGCGATGTCGAACATCGCGCCCTGGGTGGTCACCGTATAGGGGTGGGCGACCTCGTCGACATAGACGCCGACGGTTGAGGCGTTGTTCGACGAATATTCGCGCGTGCCGATGCCGCGGATGCGGAAGGCGGGCTGACCGCTGCCGAACTGGCTGTCGACCTCCAGGTTCGGCACGACATTCTCGATGTCGTTGATGACGTTGACGCCCTTCTCGTCCAGGTCCTGGCCGCCGATCACGGACAGGGCGACGCCGACGTCCTGGCTGGACTGTTCACGGCGCTGGGCGGTGACGACGATGTCCTGGACCGTCGCGGTATGGGCTTCGGAAGCGGTTTGGGCCGCAGCGGGCAGGGCCGCCAGGGCGAGGACGGCGCTGGACGCGCCGAGCAGAAGACGTTGCATGTCGATCATCCATCGGGCGACGCGCGGGGACACCCCCTCCCTCGCACGCCGATGCGTTTCGGGACGTTGTCGAACAGCCGTTCCCTCCGGCCGTTGGTCGAGGCGTCTCACGCAGTGGGGAGGACGGGCAAAACCGCCTTCGTCGCGCCGGAAAAACAACTGTTCGACAACGGTTCGGCAATAGGTCGGGCGAGCTATGCTTTTGTGACGCTTGTCTGAAGTGTTTCTGTCAGTCTTGGGCGGGCGTTCGCATGCTTGCGGATAACGCGCGTTCTGTCAGGTGTGGCGCGCAACCAGCTGGCGTGCGGCGGTTTGAAGATCCATCGGCGAGAGCATGGTTCCGGTCGCACAGGCCGTCAGGGCGGCGGCCTTGATCCAGAGGGCGAACCGGGTCGCCGCCAGCCGGCTCAGGTCGAAGTCGGCGGGCCAGACCCCCGCGCTGTTGTAATAGGTGCCGCCGCCCTCGGGACCGCGCAGCAGCATGACCAGATCCCGCAGCGATGGATCGCGCCGGGCCTCCATACAGGCGCTGGCGATCAGCCTGACATATCGGACGTAGAAGCCTTCGGCTTCTGGCTGAGTCGAGACGGTCGGCGCCATGATCCGCGCCCAGCTGTCCAGGTCGGCGGCGGCCGGATCTCCCGCAGGACGCTGCCCGGCCAGGTAGCGGGGCATGTCGCGAAACACGCTGTGCCAGACGGCGTCGAGCACGAAACGCCGCATATCCGGCCAGTGATAGGCGATGGTCGAGGTGGAGGTGCCGGCGACGGCGCTGACCGAGCGGTTGGTCAGAGCGGTCACGCCGCGCGCCAGAATCTGATCCGCAGCTATGTCCAGCAGCTTGACCTGCATTGAGTCCGGCTCGAGTCCGGCGGCCGGCGCCTGGGGCAGGGTCAGGTTCTCACGATACCAGAAGGTCGCTGTCGCCGGTCCGTCAGCCTGGTCGAACGCGCGGTTGATCAATCCGCCCAGCCCCTCGTTTGCGATGACCTCATAATCCACTCGCGCCTGAAGCGCCCCCGCGTAAAATTGCTCGATCGTCGTAAAGTCGACCAGGACGGGGGAAAAGGCGGCCAGCCGGGGATCGGCGGAAAGATGATCGCGCCAGGCCGCCTTGCGCATGGCGTCCCATCGTCGGATCAGGTCCTGGCGTTCTGCGGAGTTTTCGCCTTCGACCAAAAGGGCTTCCCATATCCGCGCGAAGCCGGCCTCGTCGGAAGCGCGCCGACGCAGATAGTGCCGAACCAGCGCCAGAAGGCTATCCCGGCCAATGGGCAGGCCTGAGACCGATTGGAAAAACTCGGCATGGAACTCCGCGTCCAGCCGCAAGGCCTCTTCGCCCACGGACTGGATCAGTCCGGACTTGGCGCCAAACAGATTGACGATGACGGTCGTGCTCTTGCCGACCGCTTGGGCCAGATCGCGCATGGTCAGGCTGTGCAACCCGCTCGACGCGGCATGGGCGATCGCCGCGTCCACGATCTGTTGAGCGTCGGCGATACGGCTTGTCGCGTGGGCTTGGGGCATGGGTCTAGATGCGGCCCAAAGCGACAACTGTCGAGGGAGCGAATGCGGTGATTGGGCGAGGGACCCAAATGCCATCTTTGCGAAAACATGCCAATGCCCGTTGCTGGCGCGCCGACGACATTGGCGTGCATGGACGACTCTGATCCGAGGCGACGGTTTCGAATGTCGGCTCCGGTCGCGCCGCCGCCTGAAGCGGCTATCGGCCTTGATCTGTGATCTTCCTACGGCGGACGAATTGGGCTGCGACCGAGAAATCTCATTCCGCGTTGGCGTGGTGGCCGATGTCCACCTCAGCCGACGCCGCAGTTCACTCAGGGGTCGGGAGCTTGCCCGCGCGCATGGCGGCGACCACGCCGCCATCGATCAGCAGGTCGCTGCCGGTGATGAAGCCGGCGTCGGGACCGAGCAGGAAGCCGGCGGCGACGGCGATTTCTTCAGGCGGCGCCATGCGGTTGGCGGGTGATGCGGCGATCATGGCGCGGTAGCCGTCGCCGATCGGCGAGTTCAGTTCGTGCTGAGCCAGAGGCGTCGATACAATCCCGGGGCTGATCGCGTTCACCCGCGCGCCTCTGGCGCCCCAGGTGACGGCGGCCGCCTGGACCCGCAGGTTGTTGGCGCGCTTAGCCATCATATAGGCGATCATCGAGTTGGGCACGGCGTCCGCCGTCAGGAACGGAAGGGCGAGCAGATCGTCGGCCGGGGAGTAGGCGAGGGCGTGGTCCTCTTCAGGCGTCAGGGCGGGCAGCATATGCCCGGCCATGCTGGAAATGATCAGGCCGGCGCCGCCCTCGGCGATCACGCGCTCGAATTCCTCGAACACCACGGCCGAGCCGTAGAGATCGACCTCCATGACCCGCTCGGGCGAGGCCATGTTGGGCGACAGGCCGGCGGTGTTGATGACCTGCATCACGCGACCGAGCGCAGCAGCCTTGTCCGCCAGCGCCCCGACGGAGGCGCGCGAGGAGACGTCGACGATCTGGGTCTCGACGCTGTAGCTGGCGTCCGCCAGGGCCGTCGCGGCCCCTTGCAGCGTCTCGTCTTTGAAGTCGGCCAGCAGGATCGTCTTGCCGAAACCTTGCCGGCGCGCGATCGCCTGGCCGATGCCGCCCGCGCCGATCACCACAACAACATCAGCCATCCGACAATCTCCCCGGCCGCTGGCCGTTCCGGCGAGGCGCAGAAGCGCGCCCCAAATCTGAGAGCGCTTTACGGCAGGAGTGATTGGGTGATTATCCGGCTAGATCGGCATGACGTGATAAGTTGAAAGACTGAATGGCGGTCTTGCAGGTCAGCGTGGTCGGTAGCGCAGGGCGTCGACGATCAGGGCGAAGGCCGGCGAAAGCTGACGGCGGCTGGGGTAGTAGAGGTGATAGCCCGCAAACGGCGGAGACCAGTCCTCCAGCACGCGGACCAGCTTGCCGGCCTTGACCGGGGCCAGCACCTCTTCCTCCAGCACGCAGGCCAGGCCGACGCCGTCGAGCGCCGCCTGAACCACTACGGCCATGTTGTTGAAGGTCGTTCGACCCTCGACGCGGACGTTCAGTTCACGGCCGTCCTTACCGAACTCCCAGGCATAGAGCCCGCCCAGGGTCGGCATGCGCAGATTGATGCAGTCGTGCCCGGTCAGATCGTGGGGTGTCTCCGGGCGGGGATGCTGCGAGAAATAGGCGGGAGAGCCAACCACGGCCATTCGCATGTCGGGGCCGATCCGAACGGCGATCATGTCCTTGTCGACCTGCTCCCCCAACCGAACGCCCGCGTCGAAACGATCGGCGACGATATCCGTGAGCGTCCCGTCGATGGACAGTTCGACGCCGATGTCGGGATAGGCCGCCATCACCCGGCGGATGGCGGGCCACAGCACATGCTCCGCCGCGTGCTGACCGGAGGTGATGCGGATCGTCCCGGCGGGCTTCTCGCGAAGGTCGCTGATGGCGGACAGTTCGCTGTCGATTTCGTCGAACGCGGGCCGCAAGGTGCGCATCAACCGCTCGCCGGGATCGGTCAGGGAGACGCTGCGCGTCGTCCGGGTCAGCAGGCGAACGCCAAGACGGGTCTCGAGTTTGCGCACGGTCTGGCTCAGCGCAGACTGGGAGGTGCCCAGGCGCGCCGCCGCGCGGGTGAAGCTGCGCTCCTCCGCCACTGCCAGAAAGGCGGACAGGTCGCCGAGTTCCTCACGCCGCATCCATAAGTTCCGGATATAGGTTCATGGCGACCATGACGTCTAATCCACCGGATGGCGACGCGCTATCTCGATGGCGCATCAGGGGATCAGGCGAGCCGTCGCTCGCGCCCTGGCCGCCGCATTCAGGAGCAGACATGAAGACCCGCACACTCGGCGCCCTCGACGTCTCGGAGATCGGCTTCGGCACGATGAGTTTCGCCTCTACCTATGGCGAGGCGCCCGACACGACTGAGGCTGTCCGCGTCATCCGTGGCGCCCACGCCAGGGGCGTCACCCTGTTCGATACGGCGGAGGCCTATGGGCCTTTCACCAACGAGGTGCTGGTCGGTCTGGCGCTCGCGCCGATCCGGAACGAGGTGGTCATCGCCTCCAAGTTCGGGTTCAACATTGATCCCGAGACCGGGGTGCGCCAGCCAGGCCTGAACAGCCGCCCCGACCACATCAAGCGCGCCGTGGAGGGCATGCTGACCCGGCTTGGGACAGACCGGATCGACATCCTCTACCAGCATCGGGTGGACCCGGACGTCGCCATCGAAGAGGTCGCCGGCACGGTTCGGGATCTGATCGCCGAGGGCAAGGTGAAGGCCTTCGGCCTGTCGGAAGCCGCCGCCTCGACGATCCGCCGGGCGCACGCCGTTCAGCCCGTCACCGCCATCCAGAGCGAATATTCGCTGTGGACGCGGGAGCCGGAACCCGAGATCCTGCCGCTGTGTGAGGAACTGGGCATCGGCTTCGTGCCGTGGAGCCCGCTGGGCGCCGGCTTCCTGACCGGCAAGATCGACAAGGCGACCAAGATCGACGCCACAGACTTCCGGGCCCAGTCGCCGCGGTTCACCCCGGAAGCGATTGAGGCCAACACCGCCCTGGTGACGCTGCTCGAGTCGGTCGCCGAGTCCAAGGACGCGACCCCCGCCCAGATCGCCCTGGCCTGGCTGCTGGCGCAGAAGCCCTGGATCGTGCCGATTCCCGGCACACGTCGTCTGGACCGTGTCGAGGAGAACCTCGGCGCCACAAACCTGCGCCTGACGGCCGCCGACCTGGCCGATATCGAGGCCGCCGCCTCGAAAATCGAGGTGCGCGGGGAACGCTTGCCCGAGGCCGTGCTCAAGATGTCCTACAAGTAGGCGCGGGGAGTATGACCAAGGTCCTCATCCTCGGCGGCGCAGGCCAGATCGCGCGCGTCGCCACGCGCCTGTTCCTGGATCGGACTGATGCCGACCTCACCCTCTATCTGCGCAAGGCGGAGAGGCTGTCCAAGCTGGCGAGTACGCCGCGTGTCCGCCTCGTCGAAGGCGACGTGCTCGACGCAACGGTCCTGACGGCGGCAGTCGCTGGACAGGACGTCGTCTACGCCAATCTTGACGGCCAGATGGAGGCGCAGGCGCGAGCCATTGTTTCCGCCATGACCGCGGCCGGCGTCCGCCGTCTGATCTTCATCAGCTCGATGGGGGTGCATGACGAGATCCCCGGTGAGCGGACCGGCGCGATCCTCGATCCCTATCGCAGGGCGACGGCGCTGATCGAGGCGTCCGACCTCGACTACGCCATCATCCGTCCCGCTTGGCTCAATGACCGGGACGAGATCGCCTATGCCACTACGGTGAAGGGCGAGCCGTTCAAGAACGCGAGCGCGACTGTGTCCCGCAAGAGCGTCGCCGACCTCGTCGTCAGACTGGCGACATCGCCGGGTGAAGGCGTCCGGCAAAGCCTTGGAGTCCACGCGGAATGAGACGCTCCCGGGTGAATCAGGCCAACCCTCTTGGCTGCAGCCGGCGAATGACCGGTTTGCGGCGCGGGGGAATGTCGGCGCTTGGCGCGAAGGCGACCACCGACGAGCTTGGCCGCCTCAATCGTCAGGATGGAGTCAGCGCCGCCAGACCTAGCGGGGCGCTCCCCGCCGCTCCAAGATTTCGGCGATGGGGTCGAAATGGTCTGGACGATGGGCGCGCACGAAGGGGGTGATAGCCCGGGATGCGCTTGTCGCCTATGAATGATAGCTTTAACAATAAAAAAAATAATCACGGGCGGACGGTATGCAAGCGGCGGGACTGAGCGGTTTTGTGTTGGCGGCGACGTTGGCCTTTGGCGGCCCGCCTGGTGGTTCCCAGGCCCAGGCCCAGGCCCAGGCCCAGGACCGGCCGACGACAAGGGCGCTGGTGATCGACGTCACTGCGCCTTTCAGGCCCCGCGACCGCATGGCCGAGTTCTCTATCGGCGCCGACTATCCGGGCACGACGATCCGCGAGGACGCCTTGGCGCAGTTGAAGGCGGCGCGCGAGGAGTTGGGGTTTCGCTACATCCGCTTCCACGACATCTTCCACGACGACATGGGCGTCTACCGCGAGGTGGACGGACGCCCGGTCTATGACTGGACCAAGATCGACCAGCTCTACGACCGATTCTTGGCCATGGGGATCAAGCCTTTTGTCGAGCTGGGCTTTACGCCGGACGCGATGAAGACCTCGGACCAGACCCTCTTCTACTGGAGGGGCAACACCTCCCACCCGCACCCCGAGAAATGGACAGGGCTGATCGACGCCTTCGTGCGTCATCTGATCGACCGCTACGGCGCCGCAGAGGTGCAGAGCTGGTATTTCGAGTTCTGGAACGAGCCAAACCTGGACGGCTTCTGGGAGCGGGCGGATCAGGCGGCCTATTTTGATTACTATGTCCGCACGGCGGCGGCGATCAAGGCGGTCGATCCGATGCTGCGTGTAGGCGGTCCGTCCACGGCCGGCGCAGCCTGGGTTCCCGAGTTCCTGGCCTATGCAGATCAGCACGGCGCGCCGGTCGACTTCGTCACCACCCACACCTACGGGGTCGAGGGCGGTTTCCTGGACGAGAAGGGCGAGGGCGATAACAAGCTGTCGCGCAATCCCGACGCCGTCGTGTCCGACGTGCGCAAAGTGCGGGCCGAGATCGAGGCGTCAACGCGGCCGGGCCTGCCGCTATTCTTCACCGAGTGGAGCACCAGCTACAACCCGCGCGATCCGATCCACGATGACTATTTCGGCGCCGCCTATGTTCTGACCAAGTTGCGCGAGAGCGAGGGCCTGGTTCAGGGCATGAGTTATTGGGCCTTCAGCGACCTGTTCGAGGAGCCCGGGCCGCAGACCAGACCGTTCGATGGCGGGTTCGGCCTGATGACGCCCCAGAGCGTGCGCAAGCCAACCTGGTTCGCCTACAAATATCTGAACAGCCTGGGCGACCGTGAACTGTCCACCGGCGACGATCAGAGCATCGCCACATTGAAGGGGGAGACGGTGCAGGTGCTGGCCTGGCGCTATGAACTGCCGGATCAGCCGATCAGCAACCGGCCCTTTTTCCGCCAGGTGCGGGAGCCGGCGACGGCTGCGCCCTTGCGGATCGAGGTGCGAGGCCTGCGCCCCGGTGTTCACGCCGCCAGCGTCCGCCGCGTCGGGTTCAAGGCCAACGACGCCTATACCGCCTATCTGGAGATGGGGGCGCCGGCGGCGCTGACCGACGCCCAACTGAGCGATTTGCAGGCTCTGACGCGGGATGAGCCGGAGCCCCATGTCGTGATGGTCGGCGCTGATGGGCGCGGCCGGATGGAGGTGCCGATGCGGGTCCATGACGTGGTGATGGTGGAGATCGAACCGCAGACGCAGGTCGCGCGATGAGCCTGATCCGACGCAACCTCTTCAAGGGCGCCCTGTCCGGCGCGGCGTCTGCGACCTGATCCATTCGGTGGAGGTGCAGTCGCCGGGCCCGTTCGTGACCCTCAACGATAACCTAGACGCCCCCCCGTTGGCGGCGACCCGGGAGATCGAGCTTGCGCGTTTGGAGGGAGACTGAGCGGATCCTGACGGCGCCGCCGCACACGTCGTGCCCGGACTGGGCCGCGTCTATCGGCGGGCAAGGCTACGCCTGGTCGCCTCTCCGGAGGGGTCGATCAAAGCTGTCCGGGCGGAAGCCGGACGTGACTGGACGGATCGGTCAGTTCGAGTGCTCGCCAGGAGGATGACCCGAAACTCGGCGATCAGCCGGAACTTAGGCCCTGGTCTTCCGCTGAACGTCGCGTTCTCGGTGTGCGGCGGATGTCTGCCCCTGCCGCCGAGCAGCCTTCTTGCGCGCCGAACTGGGTCGGCTATCGATCAATAGCGCCAGCGCCCGGGAGGCGAACTTGAGGCGCGTAACTATATATGTCGCCGAAAAAACGACGCCGTCTCACTGACGCGCGCGCCAGGCAGCCACATCCTCCGCCGTCACATCCCCCGCATAACAGAGCGGGGTATAACCCCCGGCACGATTATAGGCGCTGCGTCCCCCGCAGCGGCTGCCGTTGCGCGCCGTATTGTAAGGGCAGGGGCAGTTACCCGGATAGTTGTCGATCGAGGCGCGGATGATCTGACGTTTGATCGCCGCCGTCGAAAGCCCGCTTGAGCGTCGCGGTTCCTCCTCTCGGCGTGGCCGTTCAGGCTTGGGCGCGGGGGGGCTCTCTTGCAGATAGCTCGACTTGGCCCAGCACAGGACGTCGCCCTTGATCTGCGACCAGCCGCCATCAGTGCGAAGCACGCCGACATTCTCACCCCGCTTGAGAGATCGCAGCGACAGGCTCTGCGCGGTGGGCCCGGCGCGGCAATTGAGCGTGTCGGGTTGCACATAGCGCCATGTGGCCGGAACTGAAGCGCTGGGCGCGCTCAACAGCGTAGACGGCGACGGGGTGGCGGCGTCCTCCTTTCCGCACTGGCTGAGCGCGGCGATGCCTAAGGCGCCCAAGATCACCCAGCCCAAACAGCCGGAAGCCTTTTGATCGGCCATCTGTTTCCCCCTGGAGAGATCAGATAGCGGCAACCAAGGCGGGTGTCGATGCCACCTCAAACGGCCGGTAGGCCGCGAGCATAAGAATCGTCTGGCGGCGGAGGGCTATGACGCAGAACAAGGCGAAGTACTTGCTCTGCAAAATGTCCATATCGGCCGAATACTGATCTTTCTTCTTAATAAACAACAGATTAACCGCATCTTGGCGGGTAACCGGAGGCAACAGCGACTTTGGCTATGATGATCCGCGCGGCCGCTTTCGAATGTCCGCTTGATGCCCATGCGCCAATGACTGCAGTTGGCGCTTCTGCGACAACGCTCCCGCCGTATGTTCATAACCCAAGGCGGCGGCGGGCGAGGCCTGTTATACTTGGCGGTTCTTCGGCCCGATGGCGCCGTTGAAGACGTTGAGTCGTTTCACGTCATCAATCGTCGGCTAAGAAGCGCAATGGCGATTGCGACCAGAATAGCCGATGCAAGACCTAGGTAACCGGTCCCGAGCAGCCAAATGCGCAATCCGACGTGGCTTGATCCCGCCAGCTTCAGTCGTGTTGCGTAGATCATCGCCCCCGTCGCAGACAGAATGGACAGGGCGGCTCCGAAGACGAACCAGATCAGTTTTGTGGTCAGTCCGCCCCAGGTTCCGAAATGCAGAGGATCGGCGGCTTCGGACAGGCGTTGGTGCGCGGTCATGTCCTGGGCCCGAGAGACCTGGGCGGGCGCGCCGGCAGCCAGATCCCACCAGACGGCGTTGGCGTCGTCGCGGACCAGAAGTGCCTCGGCCTGACCCACCACGATCACGCCGCCGTCCTCGGGGAAACGCAGGCCGGTGACGTGCAGGGCCGGATAGGCGCGGTGCGTCTCGGCGATGATCCTGTCGACCTGGGCGCCGGTCGGAGGCGCGGCGGCGGCAAGCGTGGGCTCGTCAATCTCCGGCGCCTCGCCTCCGCCCCATTCGATAAGATACCAGAGACCGGTCAACGCCATCAGCAACAGGAAGGGCAGGGACCACAGGCCCAACAGCCGGTGCAGGTCGCCCGAGAAACGGCGCAGGTCGCCGCGTCGTCCCGTCATCGGCTTGGGCAGGCGGCGGAAGCCGCGCCACCATTTCTTGTAGACCCAGAAGGAGGTGACGAAGATCGCCAGCAGCGGGAGCGACAGCACCGTCACGAACGGCAGGCCGACGTCGGTCGGCAGCATCAGATGCCGGTGGGTTTCGCGGAGCGCTCGCTGGATGGTGTAATAGCCGGTGGTCCCTGTGACCCGTGCGGTCCAGGGATCCACCTGGATGCGAAAGTCCTCGCCCCGTCCGTCGACGGCCAGGACGTCGACGGCGAAGCCTCTCATTCCGGGGCGATCGAATTCGTCGAGTCGACCTCCCGGCCCCAGTCTGGCTTGCGCCGCCTCGACCCAGTCGCCCCAGGAGGCGTAGGCCTGATCGCGGACGGGCACGCGCATCGATGGCCGCACCAGCCAGTCCAGTTCGTGGGCCACCGTGGCCAGGGTTCCGGTGGCCATGACAAAGGTCATCAGCAGGCTGAGCTTCAACCCCGCCCAGTGATGCACCGTCCACCAGGCCGACCGCTTGGGCGGGGCCTTCTTCGGTCGTCCCGTCGTGGAAGTCTGGCCCGTCGTCACGATCAGAAGCGCGCCCGGACCAGAATGGAGAAGGCGCGGGGCGAGCCTGGATACAGGTTGTTGTCGCCCTGGACCCCCTCGACGTAGAATTCGTCGGTCAGGTTGCGGGCATGGATCGACACCTCGACCCGATCGGTCAGGTCGAACTGCGCCGTGGCGTCCAGTGTTGCGTAGCCGTCGACCTCGAAACTGTTATCCAGATCGACCTGGCGACCGCCGACCACAGTGACGCCGCCGCCGAGGGTCAGGTTGCGGAACTCCGGGCCGAAGTCACGGCTGGTCCACAGGCGACCGCTGTATTCCGGCACGCCGTTGAGGCGATTGCCGACGGCGAAGACGTTGTCGCGCGTGATCTCGGCGTCCAGCAGGGACAGATTGCCCATCAGACGCCAACCCTCGGCGAGCTCGCCCGAAACGTCGATCTCGAAGCCGCGGACCCGCTGCTCGCCGGTCAGGATGGAAACGTCCGGATCGGTCGGATCTTCGGTCGCTACATCCTGTTTGGTGATTTCGAAAGCGGCGGTGGTCAGAGAAAGGCGGCCGTCGAGAAGATCAAACTTGGCGCCGAGCTCGAACTGCTGGCCGCGTTCGGGCGTCAGGGGCGAGCCGTCGATCGTCTGTCCCGACTGCGGCTGGAAGCTCTCGGTGTAGCTGCCGTACAGCGAGGCCCAGTCGGTCGGCTGGTAGATCAGACCGGCGCGGAAGGTCAGTTCGCTGTCGTCCGTGCGGGTATTCTCGTCGTTGAGGCGGTCGTACTCCTCCGTCTCGACCGCGTCATGGCGCAGGCTGAACAGGGCCTTCCACCGAGACGACAACCGGACCTGATCCTGCAGGAACAGGCTGATCATCTCGACGTCATAGACGTAGCTGTTGTTGGTCGTGGTGACCGGGATCGGCGTCACGCCATAGACTGGGTTGAGCATGTCGATCGAACCGATGTTGGCGCGGCCCGAATGGAAGTCCATCTGCGCCCTGCTGCTTTCGACGCCGGCCAGGATCTGGTGCTCGACTGGACCGGTTGTCACGTCGATCAGGGCGTCGGCGCGCAGGTTCAGGTCGTTGGAGTCCTCTCTCCGATCTGTGATGCGACGGCGGACCGTGCGGTTGTCGTCCTCGACGCCCTGCAAGTCGACGGCGTTGTCGTCCTGGACCAGGGCCTCGGAATAGCGCCCGGTGGCGCGAAGCTGCAGCCAGGGCGCGACCTGGCGCTGGGCGACCAGACCGGCGACGGTCTTACGGGCCTCGGTGATCGACCAGGCCTCGCCCAGATAATGGTCGGCGGCCTCGACGACGTGACCGTCGTTGTCGGCGATCAGGCCGCGGTCGAACGGCTGGGACTGATCGACGTGATCCAGGGTGAAGTCGACTTGGGTCAGGTCGTCGGGGCGCCAGCGCAGGGCGGCGGCGGCGAAGCCGCGCTCGCTGATGGCGGCGCCGTCGCGGAAGCCGGCGTCGCTCTGCACCGCGCCGGTCAGTCGCCCGGTCAGGCTGCCCGATTCGTTCAGCGCGCCGGAAAGCGAACCCTCAGTGCGATAGAAGTCGTAGCTGCCGACCTGGACGGCGACGTCGGCGGCGAAGTCGGCGGTCGGGGCGCGGGTGACGATGTTGATGACCCCGCCCGGCTCGCTGAGACCGAACATGACGGAGGAGGGGCCCTTCAGCACCTCGACCTGCTGGACATTGGCCAGGTCGAAGAAGGCCTCGGGCCGGTCCATGGCGCTGGTCAGCTGGAAGCCATTGATGGCGTAGCGCGGCGTGACGAAGCCGCGGATATTGTAGGTCTCGCCACGGTTTCCGCCCGTGCCGTTCAACTGGACGCCGGAGACATTGGTCAGGGCGTCGGTCAAGCGGACGGCTTGTTGGTCCTCCAGCACTTCACGCGATACGATCTGTATCGACTGGGGCACGTCTCGCAGAGGGGTGTTGGTGCGCGTGGCGGTCGCCGACTGATCGACGCGATAGCCGGCGCTCGGGCCGGCGCCGATCACAAGAATATCCGAAAGCTGGGTCGATGCCGGCTGGGTCGAGGCCAACTGGGGCGCTACGGCCGGGTGGGGCGTCGTGGCTGACGGCGCGGCGGGCGCAGAAGCTGGCGCGACGATCTGCACCGTCGCGCCATTGTAGCGGAAGGTCAGGCCGCTGCCCTGGAGCAGTTGCGTCAGGGCGGCCCGGGGCGACAGGGCGCCGCGCACCGCCGCCGAGCGGCGCTCTCGGACCAAGGCGCTGGGCGCCGCCAGCTGGACGCCGGCCTGGCGGCCATAGGCCATCAGGGCGCCGGACAGGCTTTGGGCCGGAATGTCGAAGGTCCGGGTCTGACCGGCCTGGATCGGTTCCAGGGCCAGGGCGGCGGACGGCGCGGCGAGCGCGAGCAAGGAGGCGCAGGACAGCGCCCGGATTTTGATGATCATCTCTGTATCCCATGGCATGCAAGAGCTTCGCAATTGCACTGTCGGGACTAGGACGAACGAGACGCGACGATCTTCACGCCGGGATGATTTTATTTTTCGACGACGGTCCGCAGCACCCAGGGCGACAGGCGTTCGACACGGGCGCCGAATGGAGAGACGGCGCCGTCCAGGGCGGCGACCGGGTCCTTCAGGCTGAACACCCCTGTGACCCGCTGCCGGGCCAGGGCCGGCGGCGGATCCAGGATCACGCCTCGGAAGTGGGGTCGCAGAGCGGCGATCACCTCATCGACTGTGGCGTCCTCTACCGCCAGTTCGCCGAAACGCCAGGCGCCGACGACAGCCGGCGAGACGGCCTCGCGCCGGATCGCGCCGGATCGATCGACGATCAGTCGCTCGCCGGGGGACAGTCTTTCGGCGCGGCCCGCCGTGTGAACCGCAACCGAGCCTTCGGCGAGGTCGACGGTTACGACGCCGTCCGACCTGCCCACCGAGAAGCCTGTGCCGGTGACCTCGACGTCCACAGCATCGGCCTTGATATGGAAGGGCCGGCTTCGGTCATGGGCGACGGCGAAATAGGCGCGTCCCTTGCTCAGGGTCGCGCCCCGGTTCGGCCCCGGGTTCGGGATCACGACCGCTCCGGCGTCCAGCGTCACCTGACTGCCGTCCGCCAGGGCGACCTGACGGGTCTCGCCGACGCCGGTGCGGACCCGGCCTTCCACGCGAGCGTCGATCAGAACATAGCCAGCGACGATGGACGCTGCCGCCGTCGCCCCGGCGAGAGGAAGGCCGGTGCGACGAACAAGGCGGCGCAAGGAGGTGCGTCGGACAGGGCGCACAGCTTCGCCGCCCGTTGCGCGCCACAGGCGTTCGGCGCTCTCCCAGATTTCGGCGTGATCAGCGCTGCGGGCGCGCCAGGCCTCAATCCGCGCCGCCATCCGCGCCTTGTCGCGCGCCTCGTCGCGTTCGAGCAGCAGGGCCGAGGCCTCGGCGATCAAGGTCGTCCTGTCCTGGTTGGATGGGTTCATGCCCGTCGTCTCCCTGCGGGTTCTGTCGCCCGACCCGAAGGTCAGACGAAATTCCGCACCGAATCTTCACGATCGGAAGCAGTCGTGTCGAGCAGTCGAGCGATGCAATGGGCCAGGGCCGCGTGAACCAGTTTGTGGGCCTGACCTTGGGAGATGTGCAGCGTCCGGGCGATCTCAGTATAGGTCAGGCCGTCAAACCGATGCAGCGAAAAGGCGCGCCGTGTGGTGACCGGCAGGTCGTCCAGAGCCCGCAGGACCAGGCGCAGGTCGTCTCGTTCAGCGATCTGCTGTTCCGGATCGGCCCTGTCGTCCAGGGCCGCTTGCAAAATGGTCTCGCCAGCGAGGCCACTGACCTCGCGGCCTGAGCGGCGGACGATATCGATGGCGAGATTGCGAACCACGCGGAACAGATAAGCGGCGGGATTGTGGGCGGCGTGGACGACATCGGCCGCCTTGAGCCACGCCTCATGCACCACGTCCTCCGCCATCGACCGGCCCACGATGGCGCTGGCGCTGTCGATCAACGCGCCGCGATGCTTCTCAAACAGCTGGGTCGATGTGTCGTGGGTCGGGGGCACGCGTCTGTGGATTGGCTGGCGACGGGAAGAGCCTCCATGACTGATGCATAATGAGAATGACTCGCGCGATCAATCGTGTTCGCGTTCAAAGTTTCGGCAGGACACGCATCCGTCGCGAGCCGAGCGCGCGCTTCGGGATGAGGAGGTCGCAGCACACCGGCAGGGAACTGCGGCCTCGCAACGGTCGAGGCTGCTGATCATTGCTGTTTCAAGCCGGGCTCAATCATTTGCGTCGTCTCGTGAGTGGCGCGCCCAGCCCCTATCGTCGCTACGGCGCCGCCATAGACAGCGCGGCTTCAAGGTTCTGCGCCGTGCGCAGACGGTTCAGCCTCTTTCAAACGGGCGGGGGCGGCGACATTGACCGACGCCCCGGCCCGTCCATTTTCTCAAACAAGGTCAGGGTAGGATTCCGGCGCGAAGAGGACCCAGTAGATCCATTTCGGGCGCCCTCTTTCAGGCTTCTGGCAAGATGCCGGCCCTTCTTCTTTGCTTCAGAAGTCGAAAGGCGAGCGCGCCTGCGGGTCAGACAGGCGAACTCAAACTTGCCCTGGCGGGTGGCGGTCGATCAGGCTTTGCGCTGAACGACGCACCCCGCCCCGCCACTAGAATTCCGCCCAACCCTGGTTGTCCGCCTGGGGTTTCAGGGCGGCGCCGCTGCGCCCCGCGGTCTTCAGGGCGTGGACCATCCGGTGCACTGGATTGACCGGCGCCGCCTCGCGGGGAGCCGCAGCTCGGGCCGGAGCGCCCGCAGTGACCTGACCCACGCGGAACTGGGCGACCGACTCCTGCAACGCCTGGGCCTCCTGGGCCAGGGAGTGGCTGGCGGCGGTCGACTGTTCGACCATGGCCGCATTCTGTTGCGTGACCTGATCCATCTGGTTCACGGCGGTGTTGACCTGGGCCAGGCCGACGGCCTGTTCCTGGGCCGAGGCCGCGATCTCGCTGACCAGACCGTCGATCTCGGCGACCCGGTCCACGATCCGCTGCAGGGCCTCGCCGGTCTGACCGACCAGTTTCACGCCCGAGCCGACCTGGGTGGTCGAGGCCGAGATCAGGGTCTTGATCTCCTTGGCGGCCTCCGCCGAACGCTGGGCCAGGGCCCGGACTTCGGAGGCGACCACCGCGAAGCCGCGGCCGGCCTCGCCCGCCCGGGCGGCCTCGACCCCGGCGTTCAGGGCCAGCAGATTGGTCTGGAAGGCGATCTCGTCGATGACGCCGATGATCTGGTTGATCTGCGACGACGAGCCCTCGATGGCCTGCATGGCCTGGACCGCGTCGCGGACGATGACGCCCGAGGTCTCGGCGTCGCCCTTGGCCGACTGGACCACGTCCGAGGCCTGACGGGCGCCGGCGGCGGTCTTGTTCACCGTGGCGGTGATCTCGTCCAGAGCGGCGGCGGTCTCTTCCAGGCTGGCGGCCTGCTGTTCGGTGCGGCGCGACAGGTCGTCGGCGGCCTGCGAAATCTCGCCGGCGCCCGAGCGGATGCCCGCCACATTGCCCAGGACCACGCTCATGGCCTGCTGCAGCTGGGCGATGGCGGTGTTGAAGTCGGTCTTCAGCTGTTCGGCGCGCGGCGCGACTTCGGCGGTGAACCGATGCGTCAGGTCGCCGTTCGACATGGCCGACAGGCCGCCGGCCAGCGCCGTCAATGCGATCCGGTCCTCTTCGGCGACACGCGCCTTCTCGGCCTCGTTGGCCAGGCGCTCGTTCTCGCTCATCGAGCGGTGAGACGCCGCCTCGGCCTC
>NZ_JBIIOP010000030.1:0-14857 GCF_044336875.1 Brevundimonas sp.
TCGTCATTGGTCAGCACCGCCCCGCCGTCGCCGTAGCAGCCCAGCGGCTTGGCCGGGAAGAAGCTGGTGGTGGTGATGTCGGCCCATTTCAGCGGATGTTCGCCGTTGACCGTGCAGCCGAAGCCCTGGGCCGAATCCGAGATCAGCTTAAGGCCGTGCTTGTCGCAGATCGCCTTGATGGCGGGATAGTCGGCCGGCTGGCCGAACAGGTCGACGGCGATGACCACGCGGGGCGTCAGACGGCCCTCGGCCTTGATGCCCTCGATGGCCCGCTCCAGCGCGGCCGGGTCCATATTGTAGGTGTTCTCGTCCACATCGACGAAGACCGGCTCTGCGTCGAACCAGGGCACGACCTCGGCGGTGGCGGCGAAGGTGAAGCTGGGCACGAAGACGGCGTCGCCGCGCCCGACGCCCCAGGCCATCAGCGGCAGGGCCAGGGCGTCGGTGCCGTTGGCGCAGCCCAGGGCGTGCTTGGCCTGGCCGAAGGCGGCGAGATCGGCTTCGAACTGGCGGACCTGCGGGCCCATGACCCAGGCGCCGCCGACGACGGCCTCCTGGACGGCGGCTTCGATCTTGCCGGCGAGACGGAGGCGCTGGGCCTGAAGGTCGATGAAGGGGATCATGAGGGTCGCTCTCTACGTGCGGCGTCGGGGCAGAGTCGGGCGGCGGCCTCGGGGGGCGGGCCGCGAATACGGGGCCGTCCTAGCAAGATCGCGCCCAAGGGCCAAACGGCGCCGCGTCACTTCGCGTTGCCCTTTGCAACGAAACGGTTGGAACGGGTTGGTCTTGGCAACCGTGTGGTTGGGTCTTAAGCCCGCCGCATGACCGCTCTCGCCAACGCCAAGTCCAGGGTCTCGCACTGGCTGTTCGACCAGGCCCTGCCGCTGTGGGCGCAGCGGGGCGTGGACGGCGACGGCCGGTTCTACGAGCATCTGGATTTCGACGGCCGGGCCGTGACCGGCGCGCGTCGTCGCACCCGTGTTCAGGCGCGCCAGATCTATGTCTTCTGCGAGGCTGCGGCCCTGGGCTGGGACGCCGGGCGCGCCGTGGCCCAGGCCGGTCTTGAGGGGATGATCGCGACCTGCCGCCGCGACGACGGTCTATGGGTCGCCGCGACCGATGACTCCGGCGCGGTCGTGGACGAGACCGCCGACCTCTACGACTTGGCCTTCGTCCTGTTCGCCCTGGCGGCGGCGCACCGGGTGCTGGGCGACGCCCGCGCCCGGTCGCTGGCGCTGGAGACCCTGGCGGTGATCAACCGGTTGATGGCGGCCCCGCACGGCGGTTGGCGCGAGGCCCTGCCGAGCCGGCAGCCGCGCCGCCAGAATCCGCACATGCATCTGCTGGAGGCCATGCTGGCCTGGCAGGCGACCGCGCCCGACCCGGCCTTCGAGGCGGCGGCGGGCGTATCCCTGGATCTGTGCCGACGCCATTTTCTGGTCGACGGCGCGATCCGCGAATATTTCACCGCCGACTGGACGCCCGATCCGGCGACCGGCCACATCGTCGAGCCCGGCCATTTCGAGGAATGGGCCTGGCTGCTGCGTCAGGCCGAGGCTGCGGGTCTCGGTTCCGCCCAGGCGGCCGAGGGCCTGCATCGTCGCGCGGTCGAACAGGGGCTGAAGGACGGCTTCATGATCCGCGAGATGGACCCCGCGGGAGCGCCGATCGACGCGGGGCGCCGCCTCTGGGCCCAGACCGAGGCGATCCGCACGGCCCTGGTCTTCCGCGACGTCGGGGCGGCCGATCTGATCGCCGCGACCTTCGACACCCATCTGGCCACGGCTGTCCCAGGTCTGTGGATCGACAGCTATGACGCCGAGGGGCGGTCGGCGGACAAGGTCGTGCCGGCCTCCAGCCTCTATCACCTGATGACCGCCTTCTCCGAACTGCTGAGGACCGACGCATGACCGGCGTGCCCGCCGTCTTTCTGGATCGCGACGGGGTCCTGATCGAGGATTCCGGCTATCCCCACCTGCCCGAACATCTGAGGCTGATCCCCGGCGCTGCGACGGCGGTGCGGCGGCTGAACCGGCTGGGCTATCTGGCGGTCATCGTCACCAACCAGTCGGGCGTGGCGCGGGGGCTGTTCGACGAGGCGCAGATGAACCGCTTCAACGCCCTGCTGGTCAAGACCCTGGCCAAGGAGGGGGCGGTGATCGGTCCCGTCTACGCCTGTCCCTTCCATCCCGAGGCGCGGGACGAACGCTACCGCCATCCCGATCACCCGGACCGCAAACCCAATCCCGGCATGCTGCTGCGCGCCATCGCCGACCATGGGATCGATCCGGCCAGGTCCTTCATGATCGGCGACCAGAAGCGAGATATCGAGGCGGCGAAGCGCGCCGGGGTCTCGGGCTTCCTGTTCGAGGGCGGCGACCTGGATGTCTTCGTGCGCGAACTGATCGGCGTCTGACGCCATCGCATTTCCTCGCGCGGTGAATTAGGCTGTCGCTTTCGCTGCGCGGGAGATCGCCATGGCCGCCGCCATCCCCTACGTCGAACGCCGCTGGAAATCGCCGGACGGACTGGACCTGTTCGCGCGGGACTATGCGCCCGGCCCCGCACCGGCGCGCCCGCCGGTCATCGCCATCCACGGCCTGACCCGCAACAGCGCCGACTTCGACGCCATCGCCCCCCTGCTGGCCCAGAGCGGTCGGCGGGTGTTGGCGATCGACGTGCGCGGGCGGGGCCTGTCCGACCGTGCGCCCGATCCGATGACCTATACGCCAGAGGTCTATGCCCGGGACGTGTTGGCCCTGATGGATCAGGCGGCCATCGACCGCGCGGTCTTCGTCGGCACCTCGATGGGCGGGCTGATCACCATGGCCCTGACGGCGATCCGGCCCAGGGCGGTGGTCGCCGCCATATTGAACGACATCGGGCCCGAGGTGTCGCCCGAGGGCCTGGCGCGGATCGCCGGCTATAGCGGCCAGCCGGTCGAGATCGGCTCCTGGGCCGATGCGACGGCCTATGCGAAGCGGATCAACGCCGTCGCCTTCCCGCACTATACGGACGCGGACTGGGCGGCGTTCGCCCGGCGCATCTTCCGCCAGCAGCCGGACGGCGAGATCGGCCTGGACTACGACCCCGACATCGCGGTTCCGATCCGGGCGGCGGGGGCCAAGGCCCTGGTCCCGAACCTGTGGCCCTTCTTCCGGCGGCTGGCGAAGAAGAAGCCGACCCTGCTGGTGCGGGGCGCGACCTCGGACCTGCTGAGCCTCGCCATAGCCGAGAAGATGAGAAAGGCCGCCCCGACCATGGCCTATGCCGAGGTTCCCGGCGTCGGCCACGCCCCCATGCTGGACGAGGTCGAGGCCAAGGCGGCGATCTTCGAATTCCTGGCCGAGTTGGACTGAACCAGGGAAGGCTTACATGCGGCCGCGAACAGTCGTGCGGAACTTTCTGGAAGCCTGCTGACCATCCGAAGGCTTGAGCGTCCCCCGCGACACGGTCGCCACAGCTTGCTCACCGAATCCGGAGCCGGGATGACTTTCCGAAACGAGGATGCAGTTGCTTACTGCGCCATCGGGCGAGGCGTCACATTCCACGACGGCGGAACCCTCCGTGGGAGCCGTCGCACAGGCGGCGACCAAAAAAATTCCAAGAACAGCCCAAGACCTCATCTTACCCCCGTTTGGCGCCCTTCGTTCAACGGCCATGGTTTGATGACGGTCGTCAATATTTCGTCGGGTCTTCCTGGCTGGCGTCGCCATAGGTCAGGGCCAGGAAGACGTCCTCCAGGTCCGGATCCTCGGTGGTGATGTCGGCGATGGTGATCCCGGCCTTGCGAACGGCGGCGATGACCTGTTCCACCGACGACTGACCCTTCTTGTAGGCCACGGCGAAGGCGCCGTTCGGTCGGGCCGTGACAGCGAAGCCGGCCAGGTCGGGCGCGATGTCCATCGGGGTCTCGGGCGTCACCACGACATTGCGGCTGTCCAGACGGCTGAGCAGGCGCGGCGTCGGTTCGCAGGCCACCACCTCGCCCCGGTTGACGATGGCGATGGTGTCGCACAGCTCCTGGGCCTCTTCGAGATAGTGGGTGGTCAGGACGATGGTCACCCCCTCCTCGTTGATGCGGCGGACATAGGCCCACAGCTGACGGCGCAGTTCGACGTCCACCCCGGCGGTCGGTTCGTCCAGGATCAGGATGGGCGGATTGTGGACCAGGGCCTTGGCCACCATCAGCCGGCGCTTCATGCCGCCGGACAGGGCGCGGACATAGGCGTTGGCCTTGTCCGACAGGCCCAGGGCGGCCAGCAGTTCGTCCGAGCGGCGCTCGTCCCTGGGCACGCCGTAGAAGCCGGCCTGCACCTCCAGCGACTCGCGCGGGGTGAAGAAGACGTCGGCGACGATCTCCTGCGGGACCACGCCCAGGGCCGCAGCGGCGTCGCGCGGCTCCTTGTCGATGTCGCGACCCCAGATGGTCACCGTGCCCTCGGACTTCTTCACCACCCCGGCCAGGATGTTGATCAGGGTCGACTTTCCGGCCCCGTTCGGACCCAGCAGGCCGAAGACCGAGCCGCGCGGAATGACCAGGTCGACCCCGCGCAGGGCCGTCTTGGGCGCCGCCTTCTTGGAGCCGGCGTAGGTCTTCTTCAGGCCCCGCACTTCGATGGCGTTGTCGGGCAGGGCGGTCGCTTCGGTCATTCGGGGCGCTTCGGTCGAGAAATCGGGTCGCGCGGCGGTTTGACGCCGCCGGACGGGCCGCATAGGTATGCGCCCGACGCCTCCTCGCCAAGTCCACGAGCTGAACAATGCCGCCCCGCCATCCCGACGCGATCATCCCGCCGCCCGAAGAGGTGGTTGTCTCGACCAAGCGCGTCGCCTGCGACGGGGGCGGCGGCGCCCTGGGCCACCCTCTGGTCTATATGGACATGGGCGAGGACGACTTCATCGAATGCGGCTATTGCGACCGCCGTTTCGTCCTGTCGGCCCATCCGCACGACGAGAGCGAATATCTGAGCCCGGCCGCCCGCGCGCCCGAGGCCCACTGAAACGGACCGCCGAGGTCTGTCACCTCAGTTGAGTCGTGGTTTCGCCACCGGGCGGCTATAGAGGGCGTTGAACCGCCACTCCCCTGACGGAGACGATACGCTTGCGCTATCTGCACACCATGGTCCGCGTCCAGGACATCGACGCCTCGCTGCATTTCTACTGCGACCTGCTGGGCCTGCAGGAGGTTCGCCGCACCGAGAACGAGGCGGGACGCTTCACCCTGGTCTTCCTGGCGGCGCCCAAGAATCTGGAACAGTCGGCGGCGGAACGCTGCCCCGAGGTCGAGCTGACCTTCAACTGGGATCCGGAAACCTATCAGGGCGGCCGCAATTTCGGCCATCTGGCCTACAAGGTCGACGACATCTACGCCGCCTGCCGGAAGCTGGCCGACGGCGGGGTCGTGATCAATCGTCCGCCGCGCGACGGCAACATGGCCTTCGTCCGCTCGCCGGACGGCATCTCCATCGAGCTGCTGCAGGAAGGCGAGCCCCTGGCGCCGGCCGAGCCCTGGGCCTCCATGCCCAACACCGGGGTCTGGTGAGGGTGCGCGGCCTCGCCCGCCCGATGATGGCGCGTCTGGCGATCGGCGGTCTGCTTCTGGGCGCGGCGGCCTGCGCCTCGACGACCGAGACCTTTCCGGGACGCACGGCGACCGAACAGCTGCTGATGGCCCGCGCCGCGGACAAGGCGGTCGAGGGCCTGTCCCTGCCGCTGCCGACCGCCTCGTCCATCTTCGTCGACGACGTCTATTTCCAGGGCGAGGGCACGCGCTACGCCATCAGCGCCATCCGCGCCGCCCTGTCCGACGCCGGCTACCGCCTGGCGCCGAACAAGGAGGCCGCCGACGCCGTGTTCGAGATCCGCGTGGGCGCCATGTCCCTTGAACAGATGCGCCGCGTCGTCGGCCTGCCGGAAATGCGGATTCCGATCAACGAGACGCTGAACGTGGTCTCCCTGCCGGAACTGTCGGTCTACAGCAACCGCGACCGGGTCGGCGTCGCCGAGTTTTCGGGCTTCCTTTACGAGGCCCGCACCGGCGCGCCCTTGGGGGCGGTCATGCCCATGATCGGCTCCTATCGCATCCGCAGTCACAAGGCCTTCATGGTGGTGGCGTGGGGCCAGCAGCAGGCCCAGCCCGGCCTGCGCGATCCCGGATCGAGCTGGACCGAATTCTGACGCTGACGCGGCGGCTTCAGCCGCCTATGTTCCGGGCATGATCGATACTGTTGCGCCCCAGACCGAAGACCAGACCGAAGACCGCGACCTGACCCAGGACGGCCCCGCCCTGAGGCTGTGGATGATCGACGCCTCGGCCTATATCTTCCGCGCCTATCACGCCCTGCCGCCGCTGACGCGCAAGTCTGACGGCCTGCCGGTCGGGGCGGTCCAGGGCTACTGCAACATGTTGTGGAAGCTGTTGAAGGACATGAAGGGCGCCGACGGCCCGACCCATCTGGTGGCCATCTTCGACCATTCGGAGAAGACCTTCCGCAACACCCTCTACGACCAGTACAAGGCCCACCGCCCGCCGGCGCCCGAGGATCTGGTGCCGCAGTTCCCGCTGGTGCGCGAGGCGACGGCCGCCTTCGGGGTCCACTGTGTCGAACTGGCCGGCTACGAGGCCGACGACCTGATCGCCACCTACGCCTGCAAGGCGCGCGACGCGGGCGGCGAGGCGGTCATCGTCTCGTCCGACAAGGACCTGATGCAGCTGATCGGCGGCGGGGTGGTCATGTGGGATCCGATGAAGGATCGCCGTCTGGCCGAGCCCGAGGTGTTCGACAAGTTCGGCGTCGGTCCCGAGAAGATGGTCGATCTTCAGGCCCTGATCGGCGACAGCGTCGACAACGTCCCCGGCGCCCCCGGCATCGGCCCCAAGACGGCGGCCCAGCTGCTGGACGAATACGGCGACCTGGACACGCTTCTGGCCCGCGCCGGCGAGATCAAACAGCCTAAGCGTCGAGAGACCCTGATCAATTTCGCCGACCAGATCCGCCTGTCGCGCGAACTGGTCCGCCTCAGCTGCGACGCCCCGGCGCCGGAGGCGATCTCCGACTTCGCCGTCCGCGATCCGGATCCCCTCGCCCTGTCGGACTTCCTCGAGAAGATGGAGTTCCGCTCGCTGCAGCGCCGTGTCGGCGACGGCAAGGCGGGCCCCAGCGAGATATCGGCCTTCGCCCCGAAACGGGCGCCGAACCTGACCGCTCCGGTCGCCACGCCCCGCTACGGCCAGGCAGCGGAAGGCCCGGCCGAGGCCCAGACCTTCGATCTGGAAACCTATGAATGCGTCCAGACCGAAGAGGCGCTGGACCGCTGGATCGCGCGGGCGACCGAGGTCGGCGTGGTCGGCTTCGACACCGAGACCTCGTCTCTGTCGGCGACCCATGCGGGCCTGTGCGGCGTGTCGCTGGCGGTCGGACCCAACGAGGCCTGCTACATTCCCCTGACCCACGAGCACGAGCCCCAGGCGAACGCGGGCGGCCTGTTCGGAGAGGAGCCGGGCGAGGTGCGCGAGGCGATCCAGCAACTGGACAAGCCCGCCGCCCTGGCCAAGCTGAAGGGGCTGCTGGAGGATCCGTCGGTTCTGAAGGTGCTGCAGAACGCCAAATACGATCTGGCGGTCATGTCGCGGCGCGGCATCCGCGTGGCGCCCTACGACGACACCATGCTGATCTCCTATGTGCTGGAGGGCGGGATGCACGGTCACGGGATGGATGAACTGGCCCGGCTGCACCTGGGCCATGAACCGATTCCGTTCAAGGCCGTGGCGGGGACGGGCAAGAGCCAGAAGAGCTTCAGACACGTCGCCCTGAAGCCCGCGACCCAGTATGCGGCCGAGGACGCCGACGTGACCCTGCGTCTGTGGCGCATCCTCAAGCCCCGGTTGGCGCGTGAGGGCCTGTCCACCGTCTATGAGACCCTGGAACGTCCCATGCCCGCCGTCCTGGCCGAGATGGAGCTGAACGGCGTCCGCATCGACCCCGACCGGCTGAAGCGCCTGTCCAGCGAGTTCGGCCTGCGCATGGCCGAACTGGAGGCCCAGGCGCACGAGATCGCCGGCCGCCCGTTCAACATCGGCTCCCCGCGCCAGATCGGCGAGATCCTGTTCGGCGAGCTGAACCTGCCCGGCGGCAAGAAGACCGCCAGCGGTCAGTGGGGCACCGACGCCAGCGTGCTGGAAGACCTTGCCCAGACCCATGCCCTGCCGCGCGTCCTGCTGGACTGGCGCCAGCTGTCCAAGCTGAAGGGCACCTACACCGACGCCCTGACCGCCGCCGCCGATCCCGAGACCGACCGCGTCCACACCTCGTATCAGCTGGCCGCCGCCTCGACCGGCCGACTGGCCAGCTCGGACCCGAACCTGCAGAATATCCCGATCCGCACCGAGACCGGCCGCGAGATCCGCCAGGCCTTCATCGCGGCCCCGGGCAATGTCCTGATCAGCGCCGACTACAGCCAGATCGAGCTGCGGCTGTTGGCCCATATCGGCGACATCCCGGAGCTGAAGCGCGCCTTCAAGGCCGGGCTGGACATTCACGCCGCCACCGCCAGCGAGATGTTCGGCGTCCCGGTCGAGGGGATGCCGTCCGAGACCCGTCGTCGCGCCAAGGCGATCAATTTCGGCATCGTCTACGGCATCTCGGCCTTCGGCCTAGCCAACCAGCTGGGCATCGATCAGGGCGAGGCCGGGGCCTATATCAAGACCTATTTCGAACGCTTCCCCGGCATCCGCGACTATATGGACAAGACCAAGGCCGAGGTCCGCCAGGCTGGCTTCGTCTCCACCGTCTTCGGCCGACGTATCCACATCCCCGCCATCCAGTCCAAGTCGGGCGCCGAACGCCAGTTCGGCGAGCGCGCGGCCATCAACGCCCCGATCCAGGGCGCCGCCGCCGACATCATTCGCCGCGCCATGGTTCGCATGCCCGCCGCCCTGGTCGAGGCGGGGCTGAGCACCCGAATGCTGCTGCAGGTCCACGACGAACTGGTCTTCGAAGCTCCCGCAGACGAGGCCGACCGCGCTATCACCGTCATCAGGCGGATCATGGAAAACGCGTCGGACCCGGCTGTGGCTCTGACCGTGCCTCTGGTGGTGGAGGCGCGGGCGGCCTCGAACTGGGACGAGGCGCACTAGCGGCGACCTTGTCGACATCCGCTTCAGGTTGTGGTGGAAACCGCGAAGGTTCGGGGGGAGATCCACCATGTTCGTCGCCACGCTTCTGACTCTGGCTGTCCTGATCCCGGACACGGGCGCGCCACGCTTCTGGGAGCAGCCCGGATCGAGCATCAGCTGGGCGCGGGCCCCTGATCCCGAGGTGACGGTGGCGTTGATGCCGGGGTTCGCTGCGCGGATGGATCTGGAGGGCTGGGCGCGAATCGGCTGCTATCAGGCGGTGGACGGCCACCCTTACAATTGTCGGGTGGTCGACGAGCGTCCCTATGGGGTGGGGTTCGGCGCCGCGGCGCGGGTAATCGTCGCCAGCGGCGAGCTGAAGCTGGGTCGCGTAGCGGGGCTTCCGGCGCCCGGGCAGATGCAGACTACCGTTCGGTTCCGCCTGCAGCAGGACGACGGCGACGCCTGGACGGGTCCGGAGCCCTCGCCGGCGCAGATGCGCCTGGCGCGCCAACTGGTGGACCGCGCTTATGAGAACGGGGCTCCCGACGACGACGACCCTCTGGACGGCCTGGATTATGATCGACGGGAGGTTGTCCAGGCCTGGGCGGACGAGCTGTTCGCCGAGACCCGCGCCGGCCGCCGTGAGGCCATGGCGCTGCAACTGGCCCGTGTCGCGACAGAGGCGGATCTTCGGCGACTGCTGGCGGGCGAATATGTCCCTATGCCCGATCCGGAGGTGTTCGCCTCGGCCGCGCCGGAATCCGAGAAGGAGCGGGCGGCGATTGCGGAGCTGAGGCGTCGGTACTGCGAGCGGTACAGCTGTGACGCCACGGAAACGCGCACCGGAAAATAAGGGGTCGTTGAGGGCCGGATAGGGCGCTGCGGTCCTCTACCCGCTCAGCGGGCGAATACCGCGAACAGGACGGCGCCGGTCGATACGAGCAGGATCGTCACGGCCAGTCCGGTAAGGGTCCAGCCGACGCCCCAACCCAGCCTCAGGGCCAACCGCTTCAGTCTAGGCAAACTCATCCGCGCGCTCTAGCACGGGGTAAACCGCACGCCTTGTGCGGCGGTTTACTTAGTCATGCGGCGACCAAGCCGACATCGTCGGGGACCTCGCCGCGCCCCAGGAGGCCGGTCTCGAAGTCCATGAAAATGTCCATCAGCTCCTCGACATTGACCGGGGCGGCGGTCGGGCCGAAGCGGAAGCGCCAGTAGCTGACGATATGCTGGACCGCGCCCAGCTGGTCGCCCAGGCGGGCGAACATGGACGGTGCGTCCAGCAGGAAGTCGCGGAAGGCGGTGGGGCGGCCTTCCTGGGTCAGGTTGCGATAGGCGTCGTCATAGATGCGCAGGGTGCGGCTGACCTCGTCGCAGGTCTTGATGATGCGGCCGCGCAGGACGTCGCGGCTGCGCGCCAGATATTCGCGAGCAGGTCGGTCGGTCTTGCCGACGGGCTTGATGGTGCGCACGGCCTCGGCCACGGCGGCGACCTCGCCCAGCAGGGTTGACAGGGTCCATTTGTAGTAGAGGAAGCCCTTCCAGCAGAAGACGCCCTCCTGATACTGCTCCGGCGCCAGGCGCAGGGTCAGACGCAGGGCCTCCAACTGGTCGCCCGGGGTGTTGGACAGGATCTTGGACGCCATCCGCGCCGCCGAGTCGGAGGCGATCGCCAGGGTGTCCTGGCCCAGGCTGAGTGTGACCAGCGGCTCGATCTCGGCGCGGACGAAGGCCAGCATCCGCTGCAGGTCGCCGTCGCTGATGGAGAAATAGCAAGGCGACGGATCCAGGCCGCCGCGACGCAGCTGTTCGCGCAGCAGGAAGGGGTCCAGCGACGGCAGTTTGTCGATCAGCCGCAGGGTCTCGAGGTCGGGATGGGTCGCGGCGATGCCGAACGCCTCCATCATCATCCGCTCGAAGCCGATCTGGTTGACGAAGACGTAGCGGCCGCCGGTCTTCAGATCCTCGTCGTCGATGGGGATGACCACCTTGGTGGCCACCTGGCGACGGCCGGTGAAGAGGTCGGTCTCGTTGCGGCGCAGACGGTGCTTGATGATCAGGGACCGGTTCAGCGCGTGGGTGCGAAAGACCGGACGGGCGGCCCAGTCGGGATTGCGCACGGCGCCGTCGGCGCGGCTGTCGCCGTTCTCCTCCCACACGCGCAACAGGTTCAGCACGCGAGCGGTGGAGGCCGAGCCTCTGAGGTGCTCGAGATTGCGGACGGCGCGATCGGTCATGTCGCGGAGATTGCACCCGCAATCATGACCAATGGCTTAGCTGCAGCGGAAAAAGAACGGGGATCGCCGAAGCGATCCCCGTCATGTCTCGTCGCCGGGGATCAGAAGGCGGCCGTGACGGAAATCCACAGGCGGCGTGGCTCCTGGTTGTTGGCGTATTCCGGCGCATAGGCCACCGGGGTCCCGTAGGGCAGCAGGCTGACGAAGTCCTCGTCCAGCAGGTTGTAGACCGCCGCATTGACCGTCAGATTGTCGTCAATCCGATAGGCCCCGCCCAGGTGGAACAGGCTGTAGGACTCGTAGTCGCCCAGAGCGTCCTGGGCCGCGCCCTCGCCCCGATAGCGGGCCGAACGATATTCGCCGCGCAGCCACAGGTTCATGCGATCCGTCGCCTGCCAGCGCAGATTGCCGTTGACCATATGCTCCGGCGTGTCCGTCAGCGGCTGCCCGGCGGCCGAGCCCGACTTCTGTTCGCTGTCGGTGAAGGTGTAGTTGCCCTGCAGGGTCCAGGCGTCGTTGAAGCGATAGCGGGCCGTGGCCTCGATCCCTTGCGTGACCGCCTCGTCGATATTGATGCTCTGGCCGAAGGCCTCAACGGTCGAGATATAGGCCGTATAGAAGCCCAC
Organism: Brevundimonas sp.; assembly: GCF_044336875.1. Taxonomy (GTDB): domain Bacteria; phylum Pseudomonadota; class Alphaproteobacteria; order Caulobacterales; family Caulobacteraceae; genus Brevundimonas. The sequence goes on from NZ_JBIIOP010000030.1 coordinate 11,982, forward strand.
GTCGTAGCAGCCCGAGGTATTGTAGCCGCCGGCGGCGTACTGTTCCGGCGTCAGTCTGAACAGGCAGTTGGCGATCGGGACGCCAGTGGCGATCTTGTCGTCGAACTGGTTATGGAAGACGGTCACGCCGGCGCGCAGTCGATCGTGGTCGTCATACAGGACGGCGAACTCGGTCGAGGTCGAGGTTTCCGGCATCAGGCCCGGGCTGCCCAGCAGGGGCAGGCGGCCCTGGGCGCCGAAGCCGTTGATGCCTTCGGCCAGCTGTTCCAGGCGCGGGGTCTTGAAACCCTGGCTGACGCCGCCCTTGACCGTCCAGACGTCGGTCGGGTTCCAGACCAGATAGGCGCGCGGGCTGAAGTGCGAGCCGAAGGTCGAATGGTCATCGTGACGCGCGCCGACCGTCAGGGCCAGGGTGTCGGTGAAACGCCACTCGTCCTCGGCGAAGACGGCCCACTGGGTGTGGTTGAAGGTCCCGGACACCACGCCGTCCGACATCTCGGCTTCCCAATGCTGGCCGCCGATGGTGAAGGTGTGATCGCCCCAGCGCGAGAACAGCTTGGTGTCGAAGATGCGGTTCTCGCTCGTTAGGTCGCGCGGGCTGCCGGCGCCGGCGACGCCGTTGGGGATGATGCGGCCGACGGTCTCGGTCTTGGCGATCGAGTAGTTGGATTCCAATGTGCCGAAGGGCAGGCGCCAGTTGTGGGCGATGGCCACCTGGTCGCGGTTGAACTCCAGGAACCTGTCGTAGCCGCCGGCGGTGGTGGCGGTGCCCATCTGACCGTCCGAGTTGTCGTACCATTGGCGCGCCACGTCCGCGTCGATCCACAGGTCATGATCGGGGTGGAGGTTGAACGCCAGCCGGGCGCCCGCCGACCAGATCTCGTTGGCCGTCGCGCTGCGGCCGAAGCCGGTGACCGGGGTCTCGGTTCCGGCGACGTTTTCGAATGTCAGGCGCGACTGTTCGCGCTCCGAGCGCGAGGCGCGGATCGAGACGCCGACCCGGTCCTGGATCAGCGGGCCGGCCAGATAGACGTCGCCGCCCCGGATCGGGCCGAACTCGTCGTCGCTCTGGACCGTGTAGTGGGCCGTCGCCGAGCCGTGCCAGGCGTCGCCGATCTTGCGGGTGATGATATTGACCACCCCGCCCATGGCGTCGGATCCGTACAGGGTCGAGACCGGCCCGCGCACGACCTCGATCCGATCGATGGCCGAGACCGGGGGCAGGAAGCTGCTGGAGGTCTCGCCGAAGCCGTTGGGGGTGACGCTGCCGGCCGTATTCTGGCGGCGGCCGTCGATCAGGATCAGGGTGTAGTCCGAGCCCATGCCTCGAATGTTGATGGTCTGGCCGCCCGTCTTGCCGACGGCGGCGCCGGTGTCGACGCCTTCGACATTGTTCAGGATCTCGGCGATGGACACGGCGCGGATCTCCTCGATCTCGGCGCGGGGGATGACGCTGATCGAGGCGGGGGCCTGGTTGATCCGCTGTTCGAAGCCCGAGGCGGTGACGACGATCTCGCCCAGTTCGGCGGCTTCTGTCGCGACGGCGGCGCTCTGGGCCCCGAAAGGGGCGCCCGATTGAGCGAGGGCGGCGCCGGACGTCAGGCCGAAGGCGCAGGCGGCGCCGGCCAGAAGCCGGGCGCGGGTCGAGAAAGTCATGATGGTCATACCCCCTTGTTATTTGCGAGCGCCTCTCAACAGCATTCGCAAGGCAGGACCAAGGGGGGTGTGCGTATGGGTCGCATGTGTCGCACCCCCTGTGGCGGAACGGGGTTCGGGTCTGCGGCCCGCTGGCGCGGCGGGAAGGCCGGGCCTAGAACGGGGGGATGCAGATGTTCGACATGCTGATCGTCGCCGCCATCGCCGCCGTCACGGTGACCCTGGGCCTGGGCCTCTATTCGCTGTTCCGGGGCGGGGAATTCGCCCGGAGCCATTCCAACAGGCTGATGCGCTGGCGGGTCGGGTTGCAGGCCGTCGCCGTGCTGCTGCTGGTCGGCGGCATGGTGTGGAAGGCGACGAAGGGGGGCTGACCATGGTGACGCTGAACAGGATCTATACAAAGACCGGAGACGGCGGACAGACACGGCTGGCCTCGGGCGCGCCGGTGTCCAAGACCGATCGTCGGGTCGAGGCTTACGGCGCGGTGGACGAACTGAACGCGGTGATCGGGGTGGCCCGGCTGAACAGCGGTCAGAACGACCGGATCGACGCCATGCTGGGCCGGATCCAGAACGAGCTGTTCGACTTGGGCGCGGATCTGGCGACGCCGCTTGACCCCCCGCCGGCCTGGGATGCTCTGCGCATCCTCGACAGCCAGGTCGAGCGGCTGGAGCAGGAGATCGACTGGATGAACGACAGCCTGAAGGCTCTGGACAGTTTCATCCTGCCGGGCGGGTCGCCCCTGTCGGCGCATCTGCATGTCGCGCGAACCGTCTGCCGCCGGGCCGAGCGCGAGGCGGTGCGGCTGGTCGAGGCGGGGGCCGAGGTGAACGGCGCGGCCGTGCGCTATCTGAACCGTCTGTCCGACCACCTGTTCGTCGCCGCCCGCCGGGCCAATGCGAACGGGGCCAATGACGTCAAGTGGAAGCCGGGTGCGACGAGATAGGGCGACGCGCCCGGCCGCCGGTCTCAGGCCGCCGGTCTCAGGCCGCCGGCCGGGCCGCCGCCAGGGCGGCCTTCTGGCGCGTGACCTCGGCGGCGCGTGCGCGGTCCTGGGCGGCGAGTTGATCCTCGATACGGACCAGTTCGCGATTCTTCTCGGCCGAGGCTTCGGCGCGCGAAACGCCGATGGGGCGGCCGGTGATCTCGGCGATCGAAATGGGCTGGGCGCAGATGCGGTTGTCCATGTCGTACCATTTGCCCGCCGCCTCGCAGCGTTC
>NZ_JBIIOP010000021.1:0-50630 GCF_044336875.1 Brevundimonas sp.
GCCAGCTATCGTCAGCTGCCGGCCATCCTGATCGAGCAGATCGAGCACTTCTTCACCCGCTACAAGGACCTGGAGAAGGGCAAGTCGGTCACGGTCAAGGGCTGGGGCGACGCCGGCGAGGCCGCCGCCCTGATCGAGGCCGGCATGAAGGCCCACCTGGACAAGCTTGAAGCCAAGAAGAAGGCCGCCAACGCCGCCTGATCCGGCGACGACGGCGCAACAGCCACATCAAGGCGTCCCCCGATCCGGGGGACGCCTTTTTGCTGCCCCGCAGTCCCGTCTCCTCCCCGCTTCGCGGGGAGGTGGCGCGGCGCGCCTTCGCGCCGCGACGGAGGGGTTCTTAACGCGCGAAGAACGAACGCCGGTGGGGTTTCAAGAACCCCTCCACCGCTTCGCGGTCCCCCTCCCCATCTGCGATGGGGAGGAGACGCGATTAACACGCGACGCCCTGCCCCCTCCCGTTCGGCTTCCCGGCGTCCTATCTGAACGCCATGACTGACCTCTCCCCCCGCGAAATCGTCTCCGAACTCGATCGCTATATCGTCGGCCAGGACGACGCCAAGCGCGCCGTCGCCGTCGCCCTGCGCAACCGCTGGCGTCGCAAGCGCGTGCCCGAGGATCTGCGCGACGAGGTAACGCCCAAGAACATCCTGATGATCGGCCCGACCGGCGTCGGCAAGACCGAGATCGCCCGGCGTCTGGCGCGCCTCGCCGGCTCGCCCTTCCTGAAGGTCGAGGCCACCAAGTTCACCGAGGTCGGCTACGTCGGTCGCGACGTGGACCAGATCATGCGCGACCTGGTCGAAAGCGCCCTGGTCATGGTGCGCGACCGCCGGCGCGGCGAGGTCCGGGCGCGGGCCGAGGGCGCGGCCGAGGACCGGATCCTGGACGCCCTGGTCGGACCGGGCGCGGGCGCCGCGACCCGCGACAGCTTCCGCAAGAAGCTGCGGGCCGGCGAACTGGACGACAAGGAGATCGAGATCGCCCTGGCCGACACCGCCTCGCCGATCCAGGGGCTGGACATTCCCGGCGGCGGCAACGTCGGCCTGCTGAACCTGTCGGAGATGCTGGGCAAGATGGGCGGCGGCCGCACCAAGACGGTCAAGCTGACCGTCCGCGACGCGACCACGCCCCTGATCGCCGAGGAAGGCGACAAGCTGCTGGATCAGGACAGCCTGACGAAGGAGGCCCTGCTGCTGGCCGAGAACGAGGGCATCGTCTTCCTGGACGAGATCGACAAGGTCGCCGCCCGCCAGGGCGCCTCCGGCGCCGACGTCAGCCGCGAGGGGGTGCAGCGCGACCTGCTGCCCCTGATCGAGGGCACCACCGTCTCGACCAAATACGGGCCGGTGAAGACCGACCATGTGCTGTTCATCGCCTCGGGCGCCTTCCATGTGGCCAAGCCGTCGGACCTGCTGCCCGAACTGCAGGGCCGCCTGCCGATCCGGGTCGAGCTGAAGGCCCTGACCCGCGACGACTTCAAGCGGATCCTGACCGAGCCCGAGGCCAATCTGATCCGTCAGAACCAGGCCCTGCTGGCGACCGAGGACGTGACCCTGACCTTCACCGACGATGCGGTGGAGGCCCTGGCCGATGCGGCGGTGGCGGCGAACTCCGCCGTCGAGAACATCGGCGCGCGGCGGCTGCAGACCGTGCTGGAACGGGTGCTGGAAGAGACCAGCTTCAAGGCCTCGGACCTGTCGGGTCAGACCGTGTCGTTCGACGGCGAGGCGGTGCGCGACAAGCTGAGCCTGCTGACCAAGGACGTCGATCTGAGCCGGTTCATTCTGTAGCGACGGCCTGGCGCTCGCGGCGGTCGCGGCGCCCCCTGAGGCGGTCGGCGACCGCCTCGGCATGGCGCTGGGTGAAGGCCAGGGCGGCGGGGTTGCCGCGTCGCGCCCCGACCGTGTCGGCCACGGTGGCGCCCCGTTCGCCGATCGGCATAGGCTTTCCGGTCGTGGTGTCGATGGCGGTCTGGTGCTCTATCTCGGCGTTCAGCTCGGCGCCCATCAGGATCACCTGCACCGAGATCCAGGTCCACAGCAGGAAGCCCATGGTCGCCGCCAGGGGACCGTAGGAGTCCAGCCGCACGAAGGTGTTCAGATACCAGCTGAACACCAGTGAGATGCTGAGGCTGATCAGGGCGGCGAAGATGGCCCCCGGCGTCAGCCAGCGCCAGCGCGCCTTCTGCCGGCAAGGGCCGAAACGATAGATCAGGGTCAGGGCGGCGATGAAGCCGACCAGCAGCAGGGGCCAGCGCAGCCAGGCGAGATAGCGCCATTCTTCCTGCAGCCCGAACAGGCCCAGCACCACGGGCACGCCGACGACGATGGTCGACGTCAGCATGACCGCCAGCAGGGCGCCGATGGTGAAGCCGAGGCACAGGAGGTTGTAGCGGACGATGTTGCGCTTCTCGACCTGATGATAGGCGACGTTCAGTCCGTAGAAGAGCACCTTGACCGCTCCATTGGCGCTCCACAGCGACAGGGCCACGGTCCAGATCAGGGTGAAGGTCAGTTCCCCGGACGAGTTCTCGGCCAGGCGCTGCATCTGCGACCCGAGGAATTCGGCGATGGTGTCGGGCAGCAGGGCGTAGAGGAATTGCAGCCGCTCCCAGGCCTTGGCCGGGTCGGCGAACAGGCCGTACAGGGTCACGAATGTCCCCAGCAGAGGGAACAGGGACAGCAGGGTGAAGAAGGTCACGCCGCCGGCGACGAACCCCACACGATCCCCGAAATAGGAGGCGCCGGTGCGCCACAGGATGTCGGTCCAGCCCTTGCGCGGAATATGTTCCGGGCGACGGGCCATGCGGCCGCGCCCCGGCTCCTTTTCGTCGTAGTCTTCCGGCGTCGGCGGCTTGGGCGGCAGGGGTTCGGGGCGTTCGGGGCGCAGCTCGACCCCGACCTTGTGACCCTGGGTGTAGAGAATGTGGGCCGCGCCGGCGCCGGCGGCGAGCCCGCCCAGGACCGCGGCGGCGAACTTCCACGGCCCGACGCCGGACGGCGCGTCTCGCCCCCCGCCGGTCAGGCTGCGGATCAGATCGGCGGGTCCAGCCCCGGATCGAGAAGACGACTTGGATCTGGGCTTGGATTTCATTCTGGCCATCCCTCGCGAAACGGCGATGCCGCCGCCCCTGTTCCCCCGCGCCGAGAAATCGGCGCCGCTTGAAATCCCTCGCCCAAAGGGCCAATCACCGGGCCATGACCACCGAGCCCCTCTCCCCCAAGCCGACCGACGGCGCCGCGACCCTGCTGACCGTGTGGAAGGCCGCTCAGGCCCGCCTGAAGGACGGCCGCATCGACAGCCCGGCCATCGACGCCCGCCTGCTGCTGGAAGCCGCCGCCGGCGCCAGCCGCATGGACATTCTCACGGATCCCTACCGCGTGGTCACGGCCGAACAGAAGGCCGACTACGAATCCATGGTCGAGCGCCGCCTGCGCCGCGAGCCCGTCTCGCGCATCGTCGGCAAGAAGGGCTTCTGGAAGATCATCCTGAACGTCACCCCCGACGTGCTGAGCCCCCGGCCCGACACCGAGACCATCATGGACGTGGCCATGCTGGCCTTCGCCAAGAACGAGGCCTTCAGCGCCATCGACCTGGGCACCGGTTCGGGCGCCATACTGCTGGCCCTGCTGGCCGAGCGGACGGCGGCCCACGGCGTCGGCACCGACATTTCCAGCGAGGCCCTGGCCGTGGCGAAGGAGAACGCGGCCAACCTGGACCTGAACGACCGCGCCACCTTCCTGCGCACCGAATGGGCCGCCGGCTTCGGCGACGCCAGTTTCGACCTGGTGGTGTCCAACCCGCCCTATATCCCGACCGATCACATCCCGACCCTGGACCCCGAGGTGCGCGACCACGATCCGCATCTGGCCCTGGACGGCGGGCCGGACGGCCTGCAGGCCTATCGCGACCTGGTCCCTGAGATCCGCCGCATCCTGAAACCCCTGGGCGTCTTCGCCGTGGAGATCGGCTGGGACCAGGGCCCGCAGGTCAAGGCCCTGTTCGAAGAGGCCGGCTTCACCGACGTCAAGGTGGTCAAGGACCTGGGAGAGCGCGACCGCGTGGTGACCAACGGCCCGGATCCCCGGACCAATCCGATTCCGCAGGAATAGAGGCGGGTCAGATCGCGATATCCTCGAGGCGGTTGAACCAGCGGGTCCGACGCGTGGACTCCAGGCTGCCGTGGGCGTCGAACCGCTTCAGCTCGCCGAAGTCGAGCCCCGTCAGCTCCTCGACCGCGGCGATCGTCGTCTGGATCTTGCGCGAGCGCAGTTCGTCGATCGTATAGGGGCGCAGGCCGGAGAACACCTTCGCCTCGTACAGGGCGCGGACATATTCGGTCTGTCCGTTGACGAAGGCGGCGGCGGCGATGTCGTCCGGCGTCTTCTGCAGCACGGCGATCTTCCAGAAGGACAGCGGGATGCGCCAGGGCCCGCCCTTGCGGGTTCGGCCATAGACGGGGTCGTCCTCCCTGAAGATCGGGCCGGTGAAGACCGTCAGCCGACGCTCGGTGGTCTGGGCCTTTTCCAGCACATAGTCCTCGAGATTGCCCCAGTCCTGGTCGTTGTAGGTCTGGGCCTGGGGCGCGGCGTTGGTGAAGTGGAAACTGTCCTCCATCCCCCGCCGGGCGTCGGCCTCGCGCTGTTCCGGCGTGGCGGCGTCGCTCCAGCAGGGGTCCAGCAGCCGCACCAGATGGCCCCGGCTGAAATAGACCTTCTCCTCGGCGCGCGTCCGCACATAGCATTCGTCGTCCGACTGATAGGCGGCGTCGATCCGCGCGTCCGGGCGCCAGCTATCCTTGCGCTTGACCCGGACCAGCTTGCCGCCGTCGATATTGACCGCCGTCAGCAGGGGGAAGCGTCGCTCGGCCGACATGACGGCCGAAAAATGGAAATAGGTCAGTTCGCGCCCGGGGCCGTCCTTCAGCGGCGCGACCTTTCCCGCATCGGCCAGGGCGCGATAGATCGGCTCCAGCGGAACCCCTTCCGACAGAAAATCGGGATCGTAGCCGAGGTCGGTCTTGGTCCAGCGCGACGTCTTGAACGGCGCATTCTGCTCGGTCGTCGACAGAACGGGCAGGGCCGAGGGACGGCCGATCGGCGGAAATCCGATACCGCGTTCGATCCGGTCCAGCGCCAGCTGGGCGCTCTCGCTCTCGAACCGATTGCGTTCCAGCAGGTTGAAGATGGCGCTGACCCGCACCCCCTCGTTCGCCAGCCAGACCGGATCGGCCGGATCGCTGTCCGGAGCGGGCACGGCCTTGTGGTGAATGGCGGCCACCTGCCACTGGTCGTTGAAGACGGGCGCGCCGGACGAGCCGGGCTCGGTGTCGGTCGAATAATGGATGAACCGGGCCGGATTGGCCGGGGTCAGATCGGGCGCCAGGGTGACGATCTGGCTGGCGTGGATGGCGATCTGCTTCGGCTGGCCGTTCGGATGCTGGACGATGGTGACCCATTCCCCCTCCACCGCCTTGCCCGACAGGGGCAGCAGCGGCAGCCAGCCGTAGCGTTCCAGCGGCACGCCCTCTTCCGAAAGGGGCGTCACGGCGATCAGGGTCACATCCAGTTCGACGGAGGTGAAGAACAACTGATCCGGCGCAAAGTTGAACTGGACCGGCGCGCGCACCACCCCGTCCAGATCATGGTCGTAGCCGAACTCCGCCTCGGCCTGGGCCGCTTCGTCCGAACTGGCCAGGACGTGGTTGTTGGTCAGCAGCAGCCGCGGACCGACCAGGAAGCCGGTGCCATAGGCGTGCCCCCCGTCCATCGGCAGCTTGACGCGGCATACCGCCTCGGCCGCGCGGCGGCCGCGATCGAGGAAGTTGATCGACATCAGGTCGCTTTTGCCGATCAGCCGTTCAAAGCCGTTGGGATCGCTGCGCGGCCCCTCGATCAGGGCCGCCCGCAGCCGCAGCGCCTTGTCGCCGCGCAGCCGCATATCCTGGGTTGGAGACGCGGAGCCCTTGTCGATCATGTTCCCCTCCGAAACCGATCCGCCTCCCCTCCCTATCACACGCAACCTTTGGTTGCCACACTTCCCTACGGACGAAGGGGCGAGAACAGCACCACCGCCGTGACGCCGCCGCCCGGGGTGGTCTCCAGACGGACATCGGCGCCCATCTGTTGCGACAGGGAGCGGGCGATGGACAGGCCCAGGCCCGAACCGCCGGTCTCGCGGCTGCGCGAGGCCTCGCCGCGCGCGAACGGCTCGAAGGCGTGCGCCGCAAACGCCCGGGTCAGGCCGGGGCCATGGTCGATCACGGCCAGCCGCCAGCGGTCGTCGTCGCGTTCGAACCCGACCTCGGCCGACCCGGCGTAGGCGACGGCGTTCTCGATCAGGTTTTCGACGATCCGACGCAGGGCGACCGCATCGGCCTGGATCCGGCCGGGCTCAAGCCGCCCCAGAGTCACGGCCTGGCCCAGAGCGGCGCGTTCGCGCACCAGGTCGGTCAACAGTTCCGCCACCTCGACAGGCGCGAGGACGGCGGGCCTCTCCTCGCCCCGCGCCACCAGCAGCACGTCCTCGATCAGGGTGGCCATCAGGGCCACGTCGCGGTCGGCCCGCGCCCGCTGGTCCGCATCCTCGATCAGGGCGACCCGCAGCCGCAGCCGGGTCATCAGGGTCTTGAGGTCGTGGGCCGCCGCCGCCAGCATCCGCATCCGCTCGCTCATCAGGGCCTGGATGCGAGCGCGCATCCGGTTGAAGGCCGAGGCGACGCGGCGCGCCTCGGCGTGGCCGGTCTCGTCCATCGGCGGGGCGGCCAGATCGACGGCGAACCGGTCCGAAGCGTCGGCGATCGCCTGGAGGTCGCGGGTCGCCCGGTGGGTCATCCGCCACACCAGGACCGCGGCCGTCAGCCCCACCAGCAGATTGAACACGAGCGTGGCCATGGCCATGCCGCGCCGACGCTGGGTCAGGCCCGGCGCCACCACCAGCCTCTGCCCGTCCGCCAGGGCCACGGAGACGGCGTAGAAGGCGGTCTTGCGGCGCTGGAAGCGGGGGCGGAACTCGCGTCGCTCCTCCGGGACCAGCAGCCGGACGTCGCGCGCCGCCAGGCCCGCGCCATAGCTGTGCAGCACGAGGGGCGGAGGCTCGCCTTGCAGCCGATAGCCGTCGGGAATCCCCTCGGCGATGAAGAAGCGGGTGGCGTCGCCGTTCAGCGCCACCAGCAGGTCGTCGCGCCGCGCCGACGGGGTGTGGTCCAAGGCCTCGGCCGCGGCGGCGATCCGCACCGGCACCGGCAGCCGCCAGTCCTCCTGCTCCATCCGCTGGAACCGCATCAGGCCCAGGACGCTGACCGCCTGAAGCGCCGCCACGATCAGGACCAGGGTCAGGGCCAGTCGGTTGGCGAGGCCGAACCGCCTCATCCCTCGACCTCGACGTCGGCGGCGAACAGATAGCCGGCGTTGCGCACAGTGCGGATCAGGCGCGGCTCGCGCGGATGGTCGCCCAGTTTGCGGCGCAGGCGCGAGACCTGAATGTCGATCGACCGGTCGAAGACCTCGGCCTGACGCCCCTTCAACACGTCCATGATGGCGTCACGCGACAGGACCTGCTGCGGGCGGCGGACGAAGGCGGCCAGCAGGTCGAACTCGCCGGCGGTCAGTTCCACCCCCCGACCCTCGGCGTCCGTCAGGGCGCGGGCGGCCAGGTCCAGCCGCCAGCCGTCAAAGATCAAATGGCGGGCGACAGGCTGCAGCCGGACGCGGGGATCGGCCCGGTCGCGCCGCCGCAGCAGGGCGCGGACCCGGGCGACCAGTTCACGCGGCTCGAACGGCTTGGCGATATAGTCGTCGGCGCCGACCTCCAGCCCGACCACCCGATCCAGAGGTTCGCCCCGCGCCGAGGCGATCAGCACCGGCCGCTCGCCCTGGATCCGGCGACAGACCGACAGCCCGTCCTCGCCCGGCATCATGATGTCCAGCAGCACCAGATCGGGCCGACGCGCGGTCCAGGCCGACCAGAAGCCGGCGGCGTCGGCAAAGGCGCGACAGTCGAACCCTTCGCGCGCCAGCAGGGCGCACGCCAGGTCCCGGATCTCGGGATCGTCCTCGACCAGATAGATCAGCGCCGTCGTCATGACCCAAGCTTGGCCCACCCGCCCGCGCCCCGCCAGTGGGGGATACACGCCGTTACAGACCGGCGCCGGGGCGACACACCCCTGGCGGTCGGCTCTGTCAGTCTGCAGTCGTCCGGAACAGGCCGGACCCCGAACCCGAGGAGACCGCCCCATGATCCGCTCCCGCACCTTCGCCGCCGCCGTCGCCGGTCTGACGGCCCTGGCCGGCGTCGTCGTCGCCGCCGACAGCGCCGAGGCCCAGTCGCGCGCCCGTCACCGCTCCGCCAGCGTCAGCGGCCCCTACCACAGCGCCAGCCGCAGCGCCGACATTCACCGCAGCCCCGGCTCGGCCTCGGTATCGCGCAGCGGATCTATCGACGGACACGGCTGGTTCAGTTCCCGGGCCCGCGCCACGGTCGACACCGGAAACGGCTACGCCACCTCATCGGTCCGCGTCGGCCCGGCCGGCAACAGCCAGAGCCGCACCGCCTCCATCGCCCACGACACCGACAGCTACAGCCGTTCAGCCGGAATCCAGACCTCGAACGGCTATGGCTACGACCGCCAGGTCGACGCCTATCGCGACGAGAGCGGCGTGACCGTGAACCGCACGGCGACCGCCAACAACGGCGCAGGCCGCAGCTCGACCGTCACCTATCCCTATTGACCCGGTTCGGGCGGAGATCTCGTCCCCCCTGTCCTCCGCCCGTCGCCCCGGCCGTGTTCCTCCCCCAACCGCACGGCCGGGGTTCCCCTTTCCGAGAGAAAACGACCATGAAAGCCCTCGCCGTCTCCGCCCTGATCGCCGCCGCCCTGACCGCCGTCGCCCATCCCGTTTTCGCTCAGACGCCTGCGCCGGGCGACATGGGACGGCAGATGTTCCAGCGGATCGACGTCAACAACGACGGCCGCCTCTCGCGCGCCGAGTTCGAGTCCGCCCGCGAGGAGATGTTCGCCCGCGCCGACGCCGACCGGAACGGGCGGCTGACCATGTCCGAACTGCGCGCCCTGCGTCCCGAGGACGCGCCCGCGCCGCAACGTCGTCCCGGCCGCGAACAGCTTCAGAAACTGCGCGCCATCGACCGCAACGGCGACCGCGCCATCGACCTGAACGAATTCCGCAGCCTGGGCGGCGAGCGGTTCGCCACGGCCGACCGCAATCGCGACGGCTTCATCACCCGCGAAGAGATCGCCGCCCTGGTCCAGGCCATGGGCCTTGGCGGTTGATCCCTAACCCTTGGCGCCGGCCAAGGCCGCCGCCAGATCGGCGTGGCGGAAGGGTTTGACCAGGCGAGGCAGGTCGGGAGCCAGATCCTCGACCTCGGCATAGCCGGAGACGATGAGGATGGCGCAGCCGGACGCCCGCTGCTGCAGGCGGCGGGCCAGTTCGACCCCGGACAGGCCGGGCATCAAGTGGTCCGTCACCAGGATGTCGGGATGAACCCCGGAATCGAGCAGTTGCAACGCCGCCTCGCCGCTGTCGGCCTCGATCACCCCATAGCCCAGCTCGGCCAGGGAGGCGGCGGTCGAGGCGCGGACCAGGGCTTCGTCGTCGACGACCAGGGCCAGGCCCGCGCCGGTCTTGACCGTCTCGATCTCCGGCGCGGCGACTCCGACCGCCTCGCCGGTGGCGGGCAGCCACAGTTCGATATTGGTCCCCGCGCCGGGCGCGCTGGCGATGGTCAGAGCGCCGCCCAGCTGGGCCGCAAGACCGTGGACCATCGACAGGCCCAGACCCGTGCCCTTGCCCACCCCCTTGGTGGAAAAGAAAGGTTCGATGGCGCGGCGGCGCGTCGCATCGTCCATGCCCGTGCCGGTGTCGGCGACCGACAGCCGGACATAGGGACCGGGGACCAGACCCTCCGGCCGGCGCTCGTCCGGGTGGACCGAGGCGACCGAGACCCGCAGGGATCCGCCGTCCGGCATGGCGTCGCGGGCGTTCACCCCCAGGTTCAGGATCGCCATCCCCAGCTGGTTGCGATCGGCGCGGGCGGCGGGCAGGCCGGCGGCCGCCTCGACCGCCACGCGGATCTGCGGGCCGGTGATACTGTCCAGCAGGGCGCCCATCTCGATCACCAGGCCGGAGACGTCGACGGCCACGGGCTGCAGCGGCTGACGCCGGGCGAAGGCCAGCAGCCTCTGCACCAGGACCCGGGCGCGCTCGGCCGACTGCAGCGCGCCGTCGATCAGTCTCTGTTCGCGCTCGCCCCCGACCTTGCGCCGCTGCAGCAGGTCCAGACTGCCGAAGATCGGGGTCAGCAGATTGTTGAAATCGTGGGCCACCCCGCCGGTCAGCTGGCCCATGGCCTCCAGTTTCTGCGACTGGCGCAGGGCCTCCTGGGTCTCCAGCAGGGCGTCGGTGCGTTCCATCACCCGCACCTCCAGCGTCTCGTTCAGGGCGTGCAGGGCCTGTTCGGCGCGAGCGCGCTCGACCGCGTCCCAGGTTCGGGCAGCGACCGCCTCGGCCAGGGCAAGGTCGTGGTCGGTCCAGCGGCGCGGACCGGGCTCGTGCAGGGCCAGGGTGGCCCGCAGCCGCCCCTCGCGCACCAGGGGCACGGCGACCACCGCCTGGATGTTCAGGGCGCGATAGGCGGCCACATGGGCGGCCGTGCGCGGATCGGTCGTCACATCGTCGATCCGCTGGGTCTCGCCGCGATTCAGGCTGGGACCGATCTCGGGGCCGAAATTGTCGAAGGCGCTGGTCTCGCCGTCGATGGTCTCGACCGCGTCCGTGGTCCAGTCGCGGGCGGCGACGACCCGGCTCCCGTCGGGTTCGACCTCGCCATAGGTGACGCGCGCGACGCCCAGGGCCCGGCCCAGCAGACCGGCGGCCAGACGCTGGACCTCGTTGGGATCGCGCGTATGGGCGGTCAGTTCGGACAGTTCCTCCATGGCGGCGGCGCGGCGCAGGGCCAGGACCTTGTCCGTGGTGTCGGCGCACAGGTCCAGCAGACCCGCGACCCGGCCGTCGTCGTCGCGCAGCGGGCTGTAGGAGAAGCTCCACCAGGTGTCCTCGGCATAGCCGCGCCGGGTCATGACCAGATGCAGGTCCTCGACCCAGGTCGCCTCGCCCGACAGGGCCTTGTCCGCCAGGGGTTCGATCCCGTCCCAGATCTCGGCCCAGACCTGATGGAAGGGCGCGCCCAGGGCGCCCGGGTGGCGGACGGCCAGAAAGGGCAGATAGGCGTCGTTGTAGAGGAAGGTCAGTTCCGGCCCCCAGGCCATGCAGGCCGGCTGGCGCGTCGCCAGCATCATGCCGACCACCGTCTTCAGCGAGACGGGCCAGTCCTCGGCCGGGCCGAGCGGGGTGGCGCCCCAGTCGAAGGCGCGCGTCAGGGCGCCCATCTCGGTTTCGGCGCCCAGGAAAGCCAGTCTGTCGTCGGTCAAAGCCACATCCGATATCGCAGGCGGCTCACGCCCCCCGCGATCCGCCGATGGCGGAAAGCGCTGCGGCGGGGTTGGTTCCGGGATAAGTGTCGGAAAGCGGACGGAGGGTGCGAACCCGTATCTTTTCGTCATCCTCCGGCGAGCCGCGTCTTCGCGGCGCAGACCGGGGGACCCAGCGGCGCCGGAGGCGAAATCTAACCGCCGCTCTGACTGCCGGTGTCCGCGACAGGTTCGCGCTCGCGCGCGCCGCTGGGTCCCCCTGTTCCGCTTTGCGGCCCGGAGGATGACGAAAGAATGCGAGACGCTGGTGTTTGGGGATCAGGGCTCAATCGTCCTCCAGCGGCGGCGTCCAGTTCGGATCGTTCACCGGATACCAGTCTGCGGCCAGATCGGCCCAATCCGGGTTGGCCGCCTCGATCAGCTTCAGCTTCCAGTCACGGTTCCATTTCTTGAGCCGCTTCTCGCGAGCGATGGCGTCCACGATCCAGGAATGCCGTTCGAACCAGACCAGACGGGTGCAGCCATAGGCCTTGGAGAAGCCGTCGAAGACGCCGCTGCGATGTTTCCACACTCGCGCGACCAGGTTCGCCGTCATGCCGACATAGAGCGTGCCGTTCCGCCCGCTGGCCATGATGTAGGTCGCGATGAAGGTGCGATGCGTCGGCATAGTCACAACCTGAACGATCCACGAACTTACGCCAATGCCATCCCCTTTCGTCATCCTCCGGCGAGCGTAGCGAGACCGGGGGACCCAGCGGCGCGCGAGAGCGCGAACCTGTCGCGGACACGATGTTTAAGGTTCGTGCGGTGGTGAGATTTCGCCTTCGGCGCCGCTGGGTCCCCCGGTCTGCGCCGCGAAGACGCGGCTTGCCGGAGGATGACGAAAGAGAGATCATCAAGCATGGGCGAACCAAGCGACGACTGCAGAATTCTTGTGTTCGTTCGGCCCTCAAGCCGCAAACCAGCTCGATCTCTAGAATATAGAATGAAACGGTTTCTTCTTACCGGAGAAGGAACCGAAAATCTTGATGACAAAAAATTCTCCTCTCACCACAAAATTGGAAAGATAGCGGACTATCTCCTCTGGGATCGTCAGTTCATTGCAGAACTCAAGCAGATCGAAGGCTACCCCTCCGTTCGCATGAACAGACTGATGAATGAGGCTCTTCGCCAAGAACCACGTATCTTCATCGCCGGCACTGTCGGAATGCAGCGCGTGTTAGCAGGTCGAGAAAACGGGGCCGAAATAAACGAAATGATGGTGACCATAGGAGGTCGCCCTGTTCGAAAAATGCTTCAACATGCCAACTCTCAAATCAGCGACACCCGCTTAAAATTACAACTCGCTGGTGCGGCAGGACTGGCAATCGTCCTGATTGATAAACCTCAAAAGATTGAGGCCAGCATCGCAGCTTATGCTGTTCGAGCAGCTCTTCAGGCCAATGAACCCGCCTTAAAAGAGGTAGATGTTGTTTGGGTTTCCATGGAAACGCATCAAGTCGCCCTCCCAGATGGTCGTTTGGGATATCCAGAATTAATTGTCTGGCGCGCGAACCGCCGCTCTACAATGGAGCGCTATATGATGGGTCAAATGATCGATGCCTGGGCGCAGTTCAACGACGCAGATCTCGAAAATCTAGATCACACACTAGGCTGGCACACCCTGAACCCCATAGGGTCAGGGTGGCCACTGTCTCTTCAACAAGAATAGACGCCTAATGCACCCGCGCCTTGCCGATCTCCAGCCCGTCCTCCCCGGCTGAGACCGCAATCACCCCGCCGTCCTCGATCTCGCCGGCCAGCAGTTTGCGGGCGATGGGGTCGACCAGTTCCTTCTGGATGACGCGCTTCAGCGGCCGCGCGCCATAGACCGGATCGTAGCCCCGGTCCGCCAGCCAGGCCAGGGCGCCGTCGTCCAGGTCGATCGCCATGCGGCGGTCGGCCAGCAGCTTCTCGAACCGGGCCAGCTGGATGCGGACGATGCCGCCCATCTGGTCGCGGCCCAGGCGGTGGAACAGGATGATCTCGTCGATCCGGTTCAGGAACTCGGGGCGGAAATGGCCGCGGACGGCCTCCATGACGAAGGGCCGCACAGCCTCGACGTCGTCCCCCTCGCCCTGGTTGGCCAGGAATTCCGAGCCCAGGTTCGAGGTCATGATGATCAGGGTGTTGCGGAAGTCGATGGTCCGCCCCTGACCGTCCGTCAGACGGCCGTCGTCCAGCACCTGCAGCAGGACGTTGAAGACATCGGGGTGGGCCTTCTCCACCTCGTCGAACAGGACGACCTGATAAGGACGGCGACGCACCGCCTCGGTCAGGGCCCCGCCCTCGTCATAGCCGACATAGCCGGGAGGGGCGCCGATCAGACGGCTGACCGAATGCTTCTCCATATATTCCGACATATCCAGCCGGGTGATGGCCGCCTCGTCGTCGAACAGGAACTCGGCCAGAGCCTTGGTCAGTTCGGTCTTGCCCACGCCCGTCGGGCCCAGGAACAGGAAACTGCCCAGCGGACGGTTCGGGTCGTTCAGCCCGGCGCGGGCGCGGCGCACGGCGTCGGAGACGGCGGCCAGGGCCTCGTCCTGACCGACGACGCGATGGCCGAGCGCGACCTCCATCTGCAGCAGCTTCTCGCGCTCGCCCTCCAGCATCTTGTCGACGGGCACGCCGGTCCAGCGGCTGACCACGGCGGCGATCTGTTCGGCGTCGACGACTTCCGGCGTCAGCGGGCCCCCATGACCTGAAGCGCCGTCGGTCTCGTTCGCCTCGGCCTCGGCCAGCTGTTTCTCGATCTGCGGAATCTGGCCGTAGGCGATCTCGGACGCGCGGCCCAGATCCCCCGCCCGCTGGGCGTTGGTCAGCTCCAGACGCAGACGGTCCAGGGTCTCGCGCAACTGGGCGCCGGCGCCGACCTTGTCCTTCTCGGCCTTCCACTGGGCGGTCATGTCGTCGGACTGGCCCTCCAGATCGGCGATCTCGTCCTCCAGCTTCTCCAGACGATGCTGGGACGCCGTGTCCGTCTCCTTCTTCAGGGCCTCGCGCTCGATCTTCAGCTGGACCAGGCGGCGGTCGATCTCGTCCAGGGCCTCGGGCTTGGAGTCCACGGCCATGCGCACCCGGCTGGCCGCCTCGTCGATCAGGTCGATGGCCTTGTCCGGCAGGAAGCGGTCGGTGATGTAACGGTTCGACAGGGTGGCGGCCGCCACGATGGCGCTGTCCGAGATGCGGACCCCGTGGTGGACCTCGTACTTCTCCTTCAGTCCACGGAGGATCGACACCGTGTCCTCGACCGTGGGTTCGGCGACGAAGACCGGCTGGAAGCGACGGGCCAGGGCCGCGTCCTTCTCGACGTGCTTGCGGTACTCGTCCAGGGTAGTGGCGCCGACGCAGTGCAGTTCGCCGCGCGCCAGGGCCGGCTTCAGCAGGTTCGACGCGTCCATGGCCCCGTCGCCCTTTCCGGCGCCGACCAGGGTGTGCATCTCGTCGATGAACAGGACGATTCCGCCCTCGGCCGCCGAGACCTCGTTCAGCACGGATTTCAGCCGTTCCTCGAACTCGCCGCGATACTTCGCGCCGGCGATCAGACTGCCCATGTCGAGCGCCATCACCGTCTTGTCGCGCAGGCTCTCCGGCACGTCGCCGTTGACGATGCGCAGGGCCAGTCCCTCGACGATGGCGGTCTTGCCGACGCCGGGTTCGCCGATCAGGACGGGGTTGTTCTTGGTGCGGCGGGCCAGGACCTGAATGGTGCGGCGGATCTCCTCGTCGCGGCCGATGACCGGGTCGATCTTGCCGTCGCGGGCGGCCAGGGTCAGGTCGCGGGCATAGCGTTTCAGCGCGTCATAGCCGTCCTCGGCGCCGGCGCTGTCGGCCGTCTTGCCCTTGCGGACCTCGGCGATGGCGGCGTCCAGCTTGTCGGCGGTGACGCCGGAGGATTTCAGCACCTCGGCCGCGACCCCGCCCTCCTTGGCCAGGGCGGCCAGCAGGCGTTCGGTGGTGACGAAGGCGTCGCCGGCCTTTTTCGAGGCGTCCTCGGCGGCGGCGAAGACGCGGGCGGTGTCGCCGTCCAGATAGAGCTGGCCCGAGCCGCCGGTGACCTGGGCGCGCTTCTTCAGCGCGGTCTCGGTGTCGGCCTCGGCGCGGCGCACGTCGCCGCCGGCGGCGTTGATCAGATTGCGCGCCAGGCCGTCGCGTTCCTCCAGCAATACCTTCAGCAGGTGTTCGGGCGCGAACTGCTGGTGACGACGGGCCAGGGCCAGGGACTGGGCCGACTGGACCGCCTGTTTGGCGCGGTCGGAATAGAGATCGAGATTCATGCGTTCCCCTCGTGAGGCGGATTTGATCCCAAGAACGCCCTTTCAGGAAGCGACGCCTTGAGCTGTCGCAAACGAAATGGTGTGGCGCCGAGGGCACGCAAGGGGATGGGCGGCGGAATCTCCGCCGCCCATCGCAACGCCCCGATTCCGCCGTCAGCCGCCCGTCGAAGGTGCCGAGAAGTCGAACTGTTCCGGCTGACGGCGCGGCCCGGAGCCCAGGCTCCAGGTCAGGCCGACATAGAAGGCGCGCAGCTTGATCTTCTGCTCGGTCTCCTCGCGGAACAGGGGGGTGTCGAACACCGTCCTGTTGTTGAAGCTGTTGAAGATGTCGCGACCGGTGAACTGGAAGGACAGGGTCTCGGTGAGCTTGCGGCGATAACCCAGATTGACCATGCCGCCGGCCTCCCGCGTGCCTTGCGCCAGCAGCTGGTCCCCCTGCCAGAAGCCCATGACCTGGACGAAGTCCTTGGCCGTCGGCTGCCAGTTCAGGCTGAGCCGCCCCGACGCCACCTCGCCCTCGCGGTCCGAACCGCCGACGATGCCCGCCGCATCAATCTCCTGACGGGACAGGGTGGCGCCGGCGCTGTAGCGCAGGGTCGGGTGCAGACGGCCGTTGAGATTGGCCTCCACCCCATAGTCGCGCCGGCCGCCCAGATTCTCGGGCCGGGTCAGCAGGATTCCGCCGCCCAGATCGGTCGTCACATCGGTGAAGGCGCCGTCGGTGTCGCGCAGGAAGGCGGTGGCCTGATAGAAGCTCTGGCCCTTGCGCATCTGCCACATGGCCTCGACGCTGTCGGTCTCCTGCGGCTTCAGGTCCGGATTGCCCGAGCGGCGGCTGAGCGGATCCTGGTACGATACGAAGGGGTTCAGCTGCTGCAGCTGCGGCCGCTGGATGCGGCGCGAATAGGAGGCGCGCAGGGTCTGGGTCTCGGACAACTGGTACTGCAGATGGCCGGTCGGATAGGCCTTGAAATAGTCCTGGTCCGCCGACAGGCCCGAGGTCCGGTCGTCGATCTCGATATAGGCCTGCTCCAGTCGCAGCCCGGCCTGGGCCGACAGTTTGGCGGTCAGGGGCTTCTCCCAGGCGCCGTATAGCGCATGGACCGTCTGCGAACCCTCGAACCGGTTGCTGAGCTCGGGCACGACCGCCAGCCCCGCCTCGGACGGGCCGCGCAGGAAGGCGCTGTCCTGATCCGGACGCTGATCCGTCAGTTCATAGCCCAGGCGGATCTTGCCGCCGTCCGTGGTCGGTCGGACATAGGCGCTGGTGAAGCCCAGGATGTCCTGGCCGCCGTCAATACGATTGCGCTCATAGAGGTCGGCGGCCTCGGGCGTGATGAAGTCGTTGCGCGTCAGGGACGAGATCTCGTTCTCGTTGCGGTCAAAGCGCAGTTCGTTGGACCATTCATGACCTGCGTCGTCGAGCTTTTGCACCACCCGGCCGGTGACGCCCCAGTTGGAGAAGTCGAAACGGGTCGTGCTGTCGCGACGATAGGCGCTGACCAGGGCGCCTGCGGCGTCGCGGGTCTCGAACAGGCTGTTCAGATCACCGTCGCCGTCCACCGCATTGCCGCGCACCTCCAGCGACAGCTGGGTCTTGTCGGTCAGCTTGTATTCTGCGGTCAGACGGCCCACGGCGCCGGTCTGGTCCTGTTCCATGCTCTGTTCGACCCGCGTGGTCTGGGTCAGGGTGCCGGTGACCGGATCATACTGTTCGCGCAGGCGCGGGAACTCCAGCTCGATCGGATCGACACGATAGCTGAGATCGCCGGACAGGGTCAGCTTGCCGTCCTGACGCGAGCCGCTGACGCCCAGGTTCCAGCGCCCGCCGTCGCCGACATTGGCGCGGACCGAGCCCGTCGTGGTCGTGCCCGGCTTGGGCGCCGTCGGCTTGGTGATCAGATTGATGACCCCACCAGATCCTTCGGGGCTGTAGACCGCCGACGGATTGGTCATGACCTCGATCCGGGCGTAGCGGTCGGCCGGCAGCTGCAGCAGGGCCTGGGCCCGCCCCTCGCCGGTCAGGATGCCGGACGGACGGCCGTCGACCAGGATGGTCACGCTGGAATCGCCGCGCAGGCTGACATTGCCCTGAGGATCGACATCGACCGAGGGCACGTTGCGCAGGGCGTCGGCCAGACTGCCGGTCGTGGCCTGCAGGTCGTTGGCCAGGCTGTAGCTGATGGAATCGATCGAGGTGCGGACGGCGTCCGCCTGGCCAGTGACGACCACGTCCTGGACCTCGGATGGGGCGGCCTTGTCCGCAGGCGGCGTCTGGGCGGAGGCGGTCTGGCCCGGAGCAAGTTGGGTCGGAGCGGTCTGGGTCGGAGCAGGTTGGGCCGGCGGCGTCTGCGCGGGCTGCGACTGGGCGGCGGCCGCTCCGGCCGGCAAGGCGAGAGCGCCTCCGATCAAGGGCACGACCAAGGGCCCGACCAAGGGCCCGATCAAGGGAATGAGTTTGATCTTCGACATGGCATACCCCCTGTATCCGGGGACTTCGCTCACCCGGCGCGCGCTCAACCTAGCAGCGCTCGGGTTGTGGGTTCAGTTACATCCATTTCATTACGCCTTGTTCACGGAACGCCACGACGGACGAAGCGCCCTTGGCCCGGGCTTGCGACGGCGTTAGCGTCGCCGTGAGTATTTCCGGAGCCTGCCCCATGTCCCTTCGCCTGTCGCGCCGTTCTCTGTTCGCTTCCGGAGGCGCGGCGGCGCTGGCGGTTCAGCCCGCCCTCTCGCAAACCGCGTGGGCGCAGGCTTCCGCCAACGACGACGTCTCCCTGGCCGCAGCGGTCGACGCCTATGTGAAGAAGGCCATGGCCGCCTGGCCGGAACAGCCGGCCCTGGGGATCGCCGTGGTCAAGGACGGGGCGACGGTTCTGGCGCGTGGTTACGGCGTCAAGAAACAGGGCGCGGCGGCGCGGGCCGACGAACACACCCTGTTCGCCATCGCCTCCAACTCCAAGAACGTCACCGCCGCCGGCCTGGCCATCCTGGTCGACGAGGGCAAGGTGAAGTGGGATGCGCCGATCCGGACCTATCTGCCCGACTTCCGCCTATCCGACCCCTATATCTCCGACCACATCACGGTGCGGGATGCGCTCAGCCACCGCGCCGGCTTCGGCTTGGGCGCCGGCGACCTGCTGTTCTGGCCCAACAGCGACCGCACCCGCGCCGAGGTGATCGCCCAGGCCGCCTTCGTGCCGATCGAGGACGGGTTCCGCGCCGCCTACCACTATTGCAACCTGATGTTCGTGGTGGCCGGCGCCGTGATCGAGGCGGTGTCGGGCCTGTCGTGGGAAGACTTCGTCCAGACCCGGATTCTCGACAGGGTCGGCATGACCGAGACCGTGCCCCTGGCGCGCCTCGCCGATCCGGCCAGGTCCGCCCTGCCCCATGGCCGGGTCGGACCGCCGCTGCGCTATCAGGGTGCCATGACCCAGATCGCCGACTCCATCGCCGAGGTGTGGAACTGGGACTCCGCCGCGGCGGCGGGCGGCATCTGCACCACCCCGACCGACTGGGCCAAGTGGATCGCGGTACGGCTGAACGACGGCCTGTTGCCCGACGGGACGCGTCTGTTCTCGGAAGCCGCCGCGCGCGAGATGTGGAAGCCGAACATCATCGTGGGCAGCTCGGCCGGGCCGACGGCGGAACTGCCGAACCGGTCCATCGCCTCGACCTACGCCATGGGCTTCCAGGTGCAGGATTATCGCGGCGAGCGGATCGTCAGCCACGGCGGCGGCTCGCCGGGCGGGATCTCGGCGACCGTGCTGATCCCCGGCCGCAAGACCGGCTTCTGCATCTTCTCCAACGCCGAGGAGAGCTTCCTGCTGCGGGCCCTGCGTTCGGGGATCTCCGACCTCTGCATGGGCAAGGTCGACGTCGACTGGATCGCCGACTCCAAGCGGATGGAGACCGAGGGCAATGCGAAGTCCATCGCCGCCGCCGCCGAGATCGACGCCAAACAGGCGGCCGGCGCGGCCCCGGCCATGCCGCTGGACACCTATGCCGGAACCTGGCGCGATCCCTGGTACGGCGACATCACCATCGTGCCCAAGACACATGGGCGCGGGCGCAGCCGCAAGCCCG
Organism: Brevundimonas sp.; assembly: GCF_044336875.1. Classification (GTDB taxonomy): domain Bacteria; phylum Pseudomonadota; class Alphaproteobacteria; order Caulobacterales; family Caulobacteraceae; genus Brevundimonas. The sequence continues at coordinate 19,861 of NZ_JBIIOP010000021.1, forward strand.
GCCTGTGGCTGAGCTTCACCCACACCCCGGCGCTGCAGGGCTGGCTGGAGCCCTATGACGGCGAGACCTTCCGCACCCGCTTCCCGGACAAGCGCGAGGAGGACGCCTTCGTCACCTTCGCCATCCAGACGGCCCGCCCGGCGACGGCGACGATGAAGGGCGTGTCGCCGGACATCGACTTCTCCTACGACTATCAGGACCTGAAACTGACGCGCGTGGACTGAGATGATCGCGACCTTCGCCCTGATCCTGGCCGCGGCCCTGGCCCTGCCGGACCCGACGACCCAAGCGCCGGTCGATCCGAATGCGGAGGTTCCGGCCGCCTGCCGGATGGACCAGGCCGGAAACGTCGACTTCCAGGCCTGCGCCGACACGGCGCCCAGGGGGTCGATGCCGCGCGCCCTGGCCCTGATCAACCTGGCGTCGCAGGCCTATCTGGAGGGCGACTATTCCCGCGCGGTCACCCTGTATGACGAGGCGATTCCGCCGGGTCAGACGGTCACCTCGGACGTCGTCTTCCACACCTTCCGCGCCGACACCTATCACCATGTCGGCCGCACCGAAGAGGCCCGGGCGGACGCCGCCCTGGCCTGGCGCATACTGCAGGGCGAAATCAGTCCGTCCGGCGACCCAGCCGACGACCTGCCCGTGACGGACCAGCTGAGGTTCGAGGTGCTGATCCGCATCCTGCCGATCCTGAAGGACGGCGACCCGGCCGCCTTCACGGCCGCCCGGACCCTGTTCATGGGCCTGCCGGCCGAGGACGGGATCGCCCTGACCAACCGTGCGGGCCTTCTGGCCAGGCTGGGCGACTATCCGGCCGCCATCGCCGACAGCGAACGCGCCCTGGCCCTGACGCCCGACGAGCCGGGGCTCAAGAACAATCACTGCTACACCCTGTTCCAGGCGGGCCGGGCGGCCGAGGGCCTGCCCTATTGCGAGGCGGCCGTAGCCGCGCTTCCGGCCATCGCGCCGATCCGCCATTCCTACGCCGAGGTGCTGGCCGCCCTGGGCCGGTGCGATGAAGCTGACGCCCAGATGGCCGAGGCGCGGCGACTGGATCCCTCTGGCGTCGCCTACGCCAGATCCCTGACCTGCACCCCCGCCTAGTTCGGCCGCGCCGCCACGACGATTCGGCGTCCCTGCGTCGGATCGACGACGGCCTGGGGCTGCAGCCGGCTGAAGGACAGGCCGCCGACATAGGACAGGGCCTCCATCGCCGCCTTGGCCGTCTGCATCGCCTGACCGGGGTCAGCGCCATAGGCGGAGACGACCAGGGCCCCGCCGCGGGGCGCCAGTGCGGCGGCCTTCAGCAGCATGGGCTCGGCCCCGGCCGACAGTTCGGTGGTTCCGGGCTGGAACAGACGGTCGCCGTCCAGCACCACCGTCGCCGCGTTCAGCGTCACCCCCTCGACCGGACCGGTCGGCGCCGCCGCGACGACGGCGGGCGGCGCGCCGGCCTCATGAACCTGGGGCGGCTTCTCCTTCTCGCCGGAACAGGCGGCCAGCATCAGAAGCGCGGCGACGGCGGCGCGGCGCATCAGCGCGTGATCTCCAGCAGTTCCAGCTTGGCCTCCTGCTTCGGCCAGGGGATGGCCAGACGCCAGCGGTTCTGGCCGATCCGCTCCAGCACCCCGACCTGATCGCGCTCAGGCTTGTCGCCATAGGCGGGGAAGGTCTTTTCGTCGGCGCCCCAGGCCTGGGCGCCGACATAGACCAGGCGACGATCCGTATCCGGATAAAGCAGGCCGCGCGTCCGCTGCGAGCCGGTGGTCTTGGTCAGGACCAGATCGCCGCCGGGGGTCATCTCGACCGAACAGGCGAACCAGGGATAGTCGACATAGGCCGGCCCCTGCCCCTCCACGCGGCGGCCCAGCTTGATCGTGCGGCAGCGATAGGTTCCCGGCGCGGGCTGGACCCGGCCGGCCTGGGCGGCGTTGGGGTCCACCAGGGGACCGAGGGCCTCGACCTGGGCCGAAAATCCGCCATCCTCGGCCTCGGCGCGGGCCAGACGCCAGGCCTGATCCAGACGGCCCAGCAGACTGGCGTCCTCGGCCGTGGCGACACGACGCCAGTCGTCGGTTCCACCCTGGAGTCCGCCCTGACCGGGGCCGGCCGGAGCCGCCTGTTGCGCGGGCGTAGCCGTCGCCTCGGGCGCGGCCTGGGGCGGAACCCCGGCGGCCGGTTCAGTCACCGCAGGAGAGGACTCGGCCGGGCTGGACGGGCTGTTGTCGCCACAGGCGGCGAGCGCTGTGGCGCCCAGAAGCACGAGGGCGAAAGAGGTGCGGCGCATGATCGATCTCCGGCGGATGGGAACCAGGAAACGGCCCAGCCGGAAATCAGTTCGCCGCAGGGACCAGTTCGATCAGGTCCAGGTTCGACTCATACTGCGGCCAGGGCAGGACCAGTCGCCAGCGGGCCTCGCCGATCCGCTCGACCACGGCGACCAGGTCGCGGTCGGGGTTCTGGCCATAGGAGTTGGCCGCCGGTTCCTGGGCCAGGGCCATCGAGCCCAGCAGCACCATATGGCGGTCGTTCTCGGGGAAGATCAAGCCGGAGGGGCGCTGCGATCCGGTCAATTTGGTGAACTTCAGCCCGCGCGGGGTCTGTTCGATCCGACAGGCGAACCAGCCGTAGATCACATAGCCCAGGCCGTCCTCGCCGCCCTGGGAGCCCAGCTTGACGGTGCGGCAGCGGTAGGTCCCGGCGGGCGGAGCCACGCCCGGACGCGCCGCATGGGGATTGATCAGGTCGCCCAGGCTGTTCAGGTCGCCGGAGCCGCGCTGGCGACGGGCCTGCTGCAGGGCCAGGTCCCAGGCGGCGTCGCGGCGCTGATACCGGTCGCGGTCGGTCGAGACGATGACGCCGCGCCAGTCCATCAGGGCGCCGGCGGAACCGCCCGAAGGCGGCGGCGGGGGCGGAGGCGGAGGGGGCGTGGACGCGCAGGCGGCGACGGCGAGCAGGGCGGCGAGGCCGAGGCCTCGCGTCATGCCGGAAACCGACGGACGAAACTGGGCGAACTGACGCATCGAGGCTTCCCTGGGGGCCGAGGCTTACGGCGAAGTCGTCCCCTTAGGCCCCGTATGGGCGGCCGCCGTCAAGGCCGCACGCCCACCAGGAATTCCAGCGGCCTTCAGCCCTCGCTGTCGGCGGCGGCCTCGGCCTTGCGGCGGGGGGCGCGGCGGCGCGGCGCGGGCTCGCCGTCCTCGGTCGTCTCGGCCGCCGGAGCAGGGGCCGAAGAGCGGGTCAGGAAGCCCGGCAGGGCGGTCGGCGCCTCGTCGTCGCCCTCGGTCTTGGCGGCGGCGGTGCGGCGGGGGCGACGCGGACGCTCCTCGGCGGCCGGAGCCTCGACGGGCGTCTCGGCGACGCGCTCGACCGGCGCAGCCTCGGCCTGGACGGCGTCGGCGGCGTCTTCGGATCCGGCGTTCTCCTGCCCGTCGAAGCGACGGTTGCGTTCCTCGCGGCGACGCTCCCAGCGTTCGCGACGGCTCTCGCGGCGACCGCCGCCCTCGCCCTCGGCGCGGACTTCGCCGTCTTCGCGCGGCGGCTGTGCGTCGCGGTTCTGATCACGGTTCTGGTCCCGGTCCCGGTCGCGATCCCGGTCGCGGTTCTGAGACTGGTCCCGATCGCGGTTGTAGTCGCGGTCGCGGTTCTGGTTCTGATCGCGATTCTGATCACGGTTCTGGCCCTGGTCGGCGCGCTCGGACGCTTCCTGGGCCTGGCGGTCGGCGGCCTGCTGGGCGGCGACGAATGCGGCGGCCTGGGCGCCGGACTCGTCCTCGAAATCGATGTCGAAGCCCTGGTTCGACAGTTCGCGCGCAGCGATGTCGGAGAAGGACCGCTGCGGCTGCAGGGCCCGCAGGACGCGGTAATAATGTTCGGCGTGCTGCTGATAATTCTCGGCCAGCACCCGGTCGCCGCCGGACGAGGCGTCGCGGGCGAGCTGCTGATAGCGCTCGTACACCGTCTGGGCGTTGCCCCGGACCTTGATGTTTTCGGGGCCTTGCGAATCCCACGAACGATTCGGATTGGCGTTATTGGCGTTATTGGCGCCCGCCTTGTTCCGATTGCGTCCGCGCTGACGCTTCATGCCCTTGAAATCTCTCATTCGCGCTACCGTGTGCAGGGACGGAGCCTGGGCCTGGGCCGGTTCCGTCCGTTTCGTGGTTCCGTTTCGCTCGGGGCCGATCCCCGATTGTCGATCTGTCGGAATGCCTTGTCGCCCGCATGGTGCGCCGGTCCTTTCGGGACCGACCGTCATGATCGGCTCAAGTCGCGAACAGCCGGGTATGCGCCCGGAAAGCTGCGTTTGAGTGGGAGACGAGGAATGACTTAGCCTGTGCGACGTCCCTTTCCAAGGGGTATTCGTCAAAGCGTCGCACCCCGTCGTTAACAGCGCCGCTTTGCCGATGGCGGTCCGCTGGGCTAGGCATGGGCTTTGAGACGACGATGAGGCTATCCCATGCGCGTACTGGTTTTGGGCGGTGACGGTTTTTGCGGCTGGCCGACGGCCCTGCATCTGTCGGCCAACGGCTGGGACGTGACCGTCGTCGACAACCTGAGCCGCCGCAACATCGACAACGAGCTGGAAGTCCAGTCCCTGACCCCGATCCGCACCATGGGCGAGCGGATCGCGGCCTGGAAGGAAATCTCGGGCCGCGAGATCGGCTTCGTCAACATGACCGTGGGCAAGGAGTTCGACCGTCTGGTCGCCCTGATCCGCGACTTGGCGCCGGACAGCGTGGTCCATTTCGCCGAACAGCGGGCCGCCCCCTATTCGATGAAGTCGGCGCGGCACAAGCTCTACACCGTCGACAACAATATCAACGCCACCAACCACCTGCTGGCCGCCATCGTCGAGAGCGGGCTGGACGTCCACCTGGCCCATCTGGGCACCATGGGGGTCTATGGCTACACCACCGCCGGCCTGCGCATCCCCGAGGGCTATCTGAAGGTCACGGTCGACACCGACCACGGCCCGACCGAACAGGAGATCCTGTTCCCGCCCAATCCGGGCAGCATCTATCACATGACCAAGACGCAGGACGCCCTGCTGTTCCAGTTCTACGCCAGGAACGACCAGTTGCGGATCACCGACCTGCACCAGGGCATCGTCTGGGGCGCCCAGACCGAAGAGACCCGGCTGGACGAGCGGCTGATCAACCGGTTCGACTATGACGGCGACTATGGCACGGTGCTGAACCGGTTCCTGATGCAGGGCGCGCTCGGCCATCCGCTGACGGTCCACGGCTCGGGCGGCCAGACGCGGGCCTTCATCCATATCCAGGACACGGTGCGCTGCGTCGAACTGGCGCTGAAGAACCCGCCGAAACGCGGCGACCGGGTCAAGATCCTGAACCAGATGACCGAGAGCCGCCGCGTCCGCGACCTGGCCCGGATGGTCGCCGACATGACCGGCGCCGAGGTCCACAACGTCCCCAATCCGCGCCAGGAGGCCGACGAGAACGAACTGGTCGTGGCCAACGACCAGTTCCGCGAGCTGGGGCTGAAGCCGATCACCCTGGCCGAGGGCCTGATGCAGGACGTGACCGAGATCGCCCGCCGCTACGCCGACCGGGCCGACCGGGCGCGCATCCCCTGCGTCTCCGCCTGGAACCCCTGCCGCGCCGAGGCGCTGAAACAGGAAGCGCGGCCGCAAGCGACCGTGCAGCCCGCCAAAGCCCTGTCCGCCTGAGTTAAGTCCCCGAGTTGACCATGCCCGACGCCGTTCCCGCCCTGAACCTGCTGGTCTTCGGCGGCGGCTATCTCGGACGGGCCGCCGCTCTGGAAGCGATCCGGCGCGGCGGCCGGGCGACCGCCACCTCGCGCGACCCCGAGCGTCGGCGCGCCCTGCAGGCCGAGGGAATCACGGCCGTCGATCCGACCGACGCCGAAGCGTTGAAGACGGCCCTGGACGCGGCGACGGCGGTGCTGGTCACGGCCGCGCCCGACGCCCACGGCTGCCCCGCCCTGCGCGCCCTCGGCCCCGTGGCGGGCGACGCCTGGCCCGACTGGATCGGCTACGCCTCCTCCACCAGCGTCTATGGCGACCGGGCCGGGGGCTGGGTGTTCGAGGACGGTCCCCTGAACGCCGCCACCCTGGAGGGCGCCCGCCGGGTGCGGGCCGAACGCGACTGGCTGGACGGGGCGCGCGGCATGGGGCTGACGGTGCAGATTTTCCGCCTGCCCGGCTTCTACGGTCCCGGCAGAAACGTGGTCGAGCGGCTGCGGAACGGCACGGCGAAACTGGTGCGCAAGCCCGGCCAGATCTTCAACCGGATCCATGTCGACGACATCGTCTCGGGCCTGTTCGCCTCGATGGCCCGGCCCCGGCCCGGCGCCGCCTATAATCTGACCGACGACGAACCGGCCCCGGCCCATGCGGTGATGGAATGGGTCGCCGATCGACTGGGCCTGCCTCGCCCGCCCGAGGTCGATCTGGACGACCCGGCGGTGACCGAGGCCATGCGGCGCTTCTATCTGGATTCCAAACGCGTCTCGAACGCCCTGGCCAAGGCGGAACTGGGCTGGCGCCCCGCCTATCCGACCTGGCGAGAAGGGCTGGCGACGATGCTGGACGCCCCGCCGCCGTTGCGCCTCGTCAGCTGACGAAACGCGGTCGCGCGCTCAAGCCGCGAGCGACCGCGTCGCGAGCATAGCGCCCTTAGAAGGGCACGATGTTCCGCTGGCGGCTGTAGCTCATGGTGCCGACATTGGCGCCCAGGCGCAGGCCGACGCCGGTGCGGATCGGGGCCAGGACGATGCCGTCCGCCTGCTGATAGTTCACGCCCAGACCGGCGACCAGATAGGCGGTGCCCTCCACGCCGGGGTAGCGGCGATAGATCATGTCGGGATGATACAGGCCATAGACCAGGGTGAAGACCCGGCTGGCGTTGCCGCCCCAGTCCCAGCCGATCGAGGCCCCCTGCCAGAAGACCTCCTGCGAGGCCGACAGGTCCTTCATATGCAGGGCGCCGCGACCGTAGCGGGCGCCGACGACGAAGGAACCTGCGCCTTCCTCACCGGCGATATAGGCGGTCGGACGATCGCCCTGGTCGGCGAAGACGCGTTCGATGGCGCCGCCCATGACCTCGGCGGCGATGCCCAGTTCGCGCGACCCGGCCGCGACCACTTCGTCGAAGGTGTAGGCCGGCGCCGTATTGTCCGAACGGATCGGATAGTTGGGATTGGCGGGCGCGGTGGCGCAGGCGCCGACGGACGAGGCGCCGGCGGCCGTGGCCAGGCCGGAAAGAATCAGTTGGCGGCGATGCATGGGTGGCGCTCCGAGGGCGGCGAGAGGACGGCCGGCTGGCTCGCCGGACTTTGCGACAGCCTCTTCGACCTTTGCGGCAGCCTTGCGGCTTCAAGGTTAACCAGAGCTTACGGACCCGCCCTTGGCGCCCTAGGTCGCCCCCGCCCCGCGCGCTTCGATCTCACGGTCGATCAGGGCGTCGATGCGGGCGTTCAACACCCCGATGCGATTGAGCAGTTCGCGCTTCAGCGCGGCATGGGCGCAGGGCGGTTCACCGAAATGATTGCCACGCCACAGGCGGTCCAGCACCCGGCCCTCCGCGCCCACGCGATCCTGATCACGCCCCTCAGTTTCCACCGCCCCCTCCAACATATCGACGATATGCCCCGGAAGATCTCTGAGATATAGCCAGCAACACTACCTAAGTGATTATCCAGATCACGCTCAGGTGGTGACGATCTGGATCCGACCGGCGGACAAATCCGCCGCTGATCGGGGCTCAAGCATCGATCAGGCCCGCAGTTTGCCGCCCTGCTTCTCGACCGCCGCCACGACCTTCTTGGTCAGGGCGTCGATTTCCGCCTCGGCGAGCGTGGCCTCGCGCGGCTGGATCACGACCTCCAGGGCCACGGACTTGAAGCCGTCGTCCACGCCCTTGCCGCGATAGACGTCGAAGACGCGGACCTCCGCGATCAGGGCCTTGTCGGCGCCGGTCGCGGCCCGGACCAGATCGCCGACCGGCTTGGCGTCCTCGACCACGAAGGCGAAGTCGCGGGTCAGGGGCATGAAGGCCGACAGGTCGGCGGAACCGCGCGCCTTGGAGCCCTTGCCGCGCGGCTCGGGCACATTGTCCAGCACGATCTCGAAGCCCAGCATCGGACCGTCGGCGTCCAGCGCCTTCAGCACGCGCGGATGCAGTTCGCCGAACTCGACCATGACGTTCTTCGGTCCCAGCTGCAGCCGGGCCGAACGGCCGGGATGCCACCAGTCGCGGTTCTGGCCCTGGGCCAGTTGCAGCGAGGCGACCGGCGCGCCGATCTCTTCCAGCAGGGCGGTCAGATCGGCCTTCAGACCGAACAGGGCGTCCTCCCCCCCCTGCGAATTGGCGCCGGCCCAGTGACGGGCGGCGTGGGGGGCGATCAGGGCGGCGATGACCGTGCGCTGATCCGCAGGCCCGTCGCCCAGATAGATGGGGCCGATCTCGAACAGGGCCGCGTCGGCGAAGCCGCGCGCGGCGTTGCGCGCCGCCGCCTGGATCAGGTTCGGCAGGGCCGAGGGCCGCATGCAGTCCAGATCGGCCGCGATCGGGTTCTCCAGCACCAGACGAGCGTCGCCGCCGCCGAACAGGGCGGCCGTCGACTGTTTGGTGAAGGACCAGGTGACGGCCTCGGCGTATCCCAGGGCGGCAAGCGCCCGGCGCGCCGTGCGGACGCGGGCCTGACGCGGGTTCAGCACCCCGCCGGCGGGACGGGCGACCTCGGGCAGGGGGGTGTCGGGCAGGCTGTCGAAGCCCTCGATCCGCGCCACCTCTTCCACCAGATCGGCCCGGCCCTCGACGTCGCGACGCCACGACGGCGGGGTCACGGTCCAGGGCTCGGCCTGATCGGCGGGGCCGGCGGTGACCAGGAAGCCCAGCTGGCCCAAGATGGTCCCGATCCGGTCGTCGGCCAGATCCATGCCGGTCAGACGCTTCACATAGGCCGGGTCGAAGGCGAAGGGCGCCGGGCTGGCCGGGGGCTCGCCGACGAAGACGATGTCGGACGGCTCGCCGCCGCACAGGTCCAGGATCAGGCGGGTGGCCAGTTCCAGACCCGGCGTGACCGAGACCGGATCCACGCCGCGCGCGAACCGGTACTGGGCGTCGGAATGAATGCCCAGGGCCCGCCCCGTCTGGGCGATGACCAGAGGGTCGAACCAGGCGCTTTCCAGGAAGACGTCGGTCGTGTCGTCGTCGCAGCCGGTCGACTCCCCGCCCATGACGCCGCCCAGGCCGATGGGGCGCTCGCCCCCGGCGTCGGCGATGACGCAGTCGGTCGCGGCCGCCGCATAGGTCTTGCCGTCCAGGGCGATCAGATGTTCGGCCTCGCCGGTTTCCGCCGAGGTCAGGCCGCCGCGCACGACGATCTCGGTCCCCGACAGCTTGGCCACGTCATAGACGTGCAGCGGGCGGGCGCGGTCATAGGCGATCAGATTGGTCACATCGACCAGACGGTTGATCGAACGCAAGCCGATGGCGGTCAGACGCTTCTGCAGCCAGGCCGGCGACGGGCCATTCCTTACGCCGCGAATGACGCGACCGGCGAAGACAGGGCACATCTCGGGCGCGTCCAGACGCACGGTGATCGGCGAGGCGAAGCCGCCGCGCACCACGGCGATGTCGAAATGCTTGAGCTTGCCGACGCTGGCGGCGGCCAGATCGCGGGCGATGCCGGCGACGCCCAGCCAGTCGGGCCGGTTCGGCGTGACCTCGAAATCGATGACCGGCTCGGCGCCGAACAGGCCGGCGACCGGCGTCCCGACCGGGATCTCGGGCGGCAGTTCCTGGATGCCGTCGCTCTCTTCGGCCAGCTCCAGCTCCGAGGCCGAGCACAACATGCCGTTGGACACCACGCCGCGCACCGGCTTCTCGACCAGGGTCACGCCCAGGCCGGGCACATAGGCGCCGATGGGGGCGTAGATGGTGGTCAGGCCCGCGCGCGCATTCGGGGCGCCGCAGACGATCTCCTTCAGCCCGTCCACGGTCTCGACCTGACAGACCTGCAGGCGGTCGGCGTTCGGATGACGCTCGGCCGACAGGATCTTGGCCACGGTGAAGGGCGCCAGCTTGGCGGCGGGATCGAGAACCTCCTCGACCTCCAGCCCGGCCATGGTCATGGCCTCGGCGATCTGATGGACGTCCGCCTCGGTCTCGAGGTGGTCCTTCAGCCAGGACAGGGTGAATTTCATGAGGGTCTCAGGCCTTGGGCGTATCGGTCAGGGTGCTAACCTGGGCGATGAATTCTTCCGGTCCGGTGAAACCGACCCCATAGAATTCACAGCCGACGAAATGACAGTCGCGCATCGGAATAGTCCCGATGGCCTTGTCGCCGACGGGGCGCAGCAGCAGGTTTTGGATCCCGCCCCGGCTGTCGCCGAAATTGGTGTCGGCGAAGGTCACGCCGGTCGAGGCGAGAATGATCGCCGGTCCCTGGAAACGACAGCCGGTGAAGGTTCTACCCTGGATAAGGCCTTCGCCTTGACGGGAGGCGGCAGCGAACAACTCATACAGTATGATGTCGACGTTCTCGAACGTCTTGGCGTTCAGATCCGACGGATCGGAAAGCGGACGATTGATCGGCAGGACGGATTTCATGCTTTCGCTCCATTCTGGCTCAAGACCGCGTGAAAATTCTTCAGGAACTCCGGCGCGCCCGTAAAGCCGACTGCATAGAATGTGCAACGCTGGAACTTGCACCCCTCGAAGACGACCGCTCCAGTGACCTTCTGCGGACCGACGGGAGACAGCAGTAGGTTGCGGATATCGCCGGAGGCGAAACCCATATCGCAAGCATCGAACTCGCAACCGCCGATCGGCAGGAGGACAGCGGGGCCTTCAAGGCGGCAATCGATGAAGGTCTTGCCTTTGATCGTGGCCTGACCGGCTCCCATGGCTTCGGCGACCAGTTGGGGCAACCAGATCTGGGCCTTGTCATAGACCGGCCCTTCGCCGATCCGCTGGAAAGATATGCTGTCCTGGGCGTTGGTCATGATCAGCTCAGCCCGCTGGCGGGATTGGGGGCCGCGAAGGCCGAGAAGCCGTAGTGCGACAGCCAGCGGGTGTCGGCGTCGAACATGGGGCGCAGATCGGGCACGCCGTATTTCAGCATGGCCAGGCGGTCCACGCCCATGCCGAAGGCGAAGCCCTGATATTCGTCCGGGTCGATGCCGCAGTTCCGCAGCACATTGGGATGCACCATCCCGCAGCCCAGGATCTCCAGCCAGTCGTCGCCGGTGTTGAACACCAGCTTCCCGCCCGAACGGTCGCAGCGGATGTCCATCTCGGCCGAGGGCTCGGTGAAGGGGAAGTGGTGCGGGCGGAACCGGGCCTGGACCTCGTCCAGCTCGAAGAAGCGGGCGATGAAGGTCTGCAGCGTCGTCTTCAGGTGGCCCATATGGATGTCGCGGTCGATCACCAGGCCTTCGATCTGGTGGAACATCGGCGTGTGGGTGGCGTCCGAATCCTTACGGAAGGTGCGGCCCGGCGCGATGATGCGGATCGGCGGCTTCTGGCTCATCATGGTGCGGACCTGCACCGGGCTGGTGTGGGTCCGCAGCACCTTGCGCTCGCCCGTCTCGGGATCGGGCTTCAGGAAGAAGGTGTCGTGCATCTCCCGCGCCGGATGTTTCGGCGGGAAGTTCAGGGCGGTGAAATTGTGGAAGTCGTCCTCGACGTCCGGACCTTCGGCGACGGCGAAGCCCATCTCGGCGAAGATGGCCACCATCTCGTCCATCACCTGCATGGTGGGGTGGACCCCGCCCTTGCGGCGCGGCCGGGCCGGCAGGGTCAGGTCGATCCGTTCCGCCTGCAGCCGGGCGTCCAGTTCGGCGGCCTCCAGCTCGGCCTTTTTCGCAGCGATGGCGGCGGACACGCGGTCGCGCAGGCCGTTGATGATCGGCCCCTGTTCGCGGCGTTCGTCGGGGCTCATCGCGCCCATGCCCTTCAGCAGGCCGGAGACGGAGCCGGACTTGCCCAGGGCGGCGACGCGCACCTCTTCGAGGGCGACGACGGTTTCCGCGCCGCCGATGGCGTTGATCAGGTCGAGTTCGAGTGTGGCGAGATCGGTCATTTGCCCCGTGCCTTAGCGGGCCGGAACCGTTTCGTCACCCTTCAAGGGGCGTTGGCGACGCCCTGAAGTTCCGACGCCGGTGCCTTGTTGGCCGCGACGATCCAGGCCGGGGGTTCCGGCTCCCAGCGGATCGGGCGCCCGTCGGTTCTGGTCCAGCGATGCAGCCACGAGATTCCGGCGGCCCGGACATAGGTGTCGGGGTGCTGATAGATCGGATCGGCCAGCGCCTCTTCCAACGGCACGAACCGATAGCCGCGGGCCAGATAGAGGGCGTGGATCTGCGGATAATAGGTCTGGTTCAGACTGTTGGCGTGCAGCAGCAGGACCTGGGCCGGTTCGCGCCCGCCCGTGATCTCGGCGCTGTAGGGTTCGAAAAAGTCCAGCACCGTCGTCATGTGCGCCACATAGGCCGCGCCGATCCGCGTCTTCAGCCCCTCGTCCCCGATCTGTTCGGCCTTGCGATAGACGTCGGCGAACATCCAGTCATTGTTGTCGATGGTGACGGGCGCGACCGTATAGGCCCGCTCGGCCAGACCGGCGGCGAGGACGTCGTGCTTCTCCTGGGTCTCGCCGGTGAACAGATAGGGGTGGCGGAACCAGTGCAGCCGTCCGCCCCGCGCCTCCAGCGCCGCCCGCGTATAGGTCGCCCCGGCGTCCAGATCGGCCAGATAGGCCTCGGCCGTGTTTCGATGGATGTTGATGTGGCTGAAGGTGTGGTTGCCCAGGTCCAGACCGCCGTCCAGCCAGACCTTCAGCACGCGCGGCAGCAGGCTCGACCGCTCCACCTCGCAGACCTTGCCCTCGTTGACGAAGGCCGTCCCTTTTGTGTCGAGCGGCTTGAGCATGGCGACGAAGTCCTCCGTCGTCTTCATCAGCCGCGTCGGATCGCACAACACCTCATCCGTCGTCTGGAAGGGCAGGTCGTCGAAGGTGACGGCGACCCGTCGGTCCTGGGCCGTCGCCGGCTGGACGAGCAGGACGGCGGCCGCCAGACCGCAGATCAGGGCGCGCAGGATCATGGGGACACAATAAAGGCGAAGCTCGGGAAAGAACAACGGCCGTCATTTTCGATCCGATAACGGATCAACTGTCGGAAACCCGCCGCGAAACATTCACGTTCGGCAAAGCAGACGTTAAATATCAACCGCTAAGCCGACCGCCGAACAGGTGGGGACCTTGATGACGCTGATCGGTGATTTTGTCGACTTGATCGCGCCCGTGGCGCCCTCGACGCCGGGCGCCGAGGTCTTCGAACGCTTCCAGACCGAACCCAACACCCTGGCCATCGCCGTCGTCGGCGAGGACGGCCGGCCGCTGGGTCTGATCGAACGCAACGCCTTCACCCTGCGGATGGCCGCCGAATTCGGCCGCGCCCTGTATGCGAAGAAGCCGGCCGAAAGCCTGATGGACCGCAATGCGCCCGTCGCCGACGCCGCCACCCGCGCCGAGGCCTTCTTCCATACCTATGACGCCGCGGAACTGGGCGCCCTGCTGGGCGGCTTCATCGTCGTATCCCAGGGACGCTATGTCGGGGTCGGCACGGCCCTGCAGGTGATCCAGGCCGGCGCCGCCCTGCACCGCCAGCGGGCCGAAGAAATGGGCGCCCTGGCCCGCGACCTGGCCTTCGCCGAGGCCGAGGCCACCGCCTCCAGCCGCGCCAAGTCCGAGTTCCTGGCGGTGATGAGCCACGAGATCCGCACGCCGCTGAACGGGGTGCTGGGCGTCGCCGCCCTGATGGAGAAGAAGCTGCAGCAGGACGAACTGCGCCCCTATGTCCGCACCATCGTCGATTCCGGCGAGAGCCTGCTGCGCCTGCTGACCGACGCCCTCGACATGTCGCGCGCCTCGGCGGGCATCCTGACCCTGGACGAGGCGCCGCTGGACCTGCCGGCCCTGGCCTTCGACATCGACGCCCTGTGGCGCGCCCGCGCCGAGGAAAAGGCGCTGGACCTGCGGATCGTCACCGACCTGTCGGCGCCCTGGGTGGTGGCCGACGGGATGCGGCTGAAACAGCTGCTGAACAATCTGATCGGCAACGCCCTGAAATTCACCCAGACCGGGGGCGTGACCGCCACGATCCGCAGCGACGCGGACGGGGCCGTGGTCTTCACTGTCGACGACAGCGGCCCCGGCATTCCGGCCGAGGCCGCCGCCACCATCTTCGACCCGTTCGACACCGGCAAGGCCGGTCGCGAGGGCGCCGGCGCCGGCCTGGGCCTGGCCATCTGCCGCCAGATCGCCGAGCGGATCGGCGGCGACATTTCGGTCGACGCCTCGCCCCAGGGCGGCGCCCGTTTCCAGGTCCGCCTGCCGCTGAAGGCCGCCCAGGCCGCCGGCCCCCAGGCCCCGATCCTGGCCGAACCGACCGCCCACGACACCCTCCATGTCCTGGTCGTCGACGACAACGCCACCAACCGTTTCGTCGCCGGCAAGCTGCTGGAGATGTTCGACTGCACCGCCGAGATGGCGACCAACGGCGAGGAGGCGGTCGCCGCCGTGCGCGAACGTCGCTTCGACCTGGTCCTGATGGACATCAAGATGCCGGTGATGGACGGGGTGGCCGCGACCCGCGCCATCCGCGCCCTGCCCGGCCCGATCGCCCGTCTGCCGATCCTGGCCCTGACCGCCAACGCCGACGAGCGCGACGAGCTGGACTATATCGCCGCCGGCATGAACGGCGTGGCCCAGAAGCCGATCCAGCCCGACGCCCTGCTGAACGCCATCCGCCTGGTCCTGGCCGAGGCGGAAGCCGCCGAGATCGCCGAAGCGGCCTGAATCCAGCCGTCTGAAAACCCGTCCCTGAAACGAAGAACGCCCGCCCCGGAGACCGGAGCGGGCGTTGATCCTTGTCGCTGCCTGAAGGCTTACGCCAGGGCGGCGCGAACCTTGTCGGCGACGGCCTTGAAGCCCACCGAGTCGGCGGCGATCGAAGCCAGAACCTTGCGGTCCAGTTCGATGCCGGCCTTGTTCAGGCCGTTGATGAACTGGCTGTAGGTGAAGCCTTCGATACGGGCGGCGGCGTTGATGCGCTGGATCCACAGGGCGCGGAAGTTGCGCTTCTTGGCGCGACGGTCGCGGTAGGCGTATTGCCCGGCGCGGTCGACGGCGGCCTTGGCCGTACGGATGGTATTCTTGCGGCGGCCGGAGAAGCCCTTGGCCTGCTCCAGAACCTTCTTGTGCTTGGCGTGCGAGGTTACGCCACGTTTAACGCGAGCCATGTCGCTATTCCTTCAAATTCTTTGGGTTGGATCAGTTCGTACAGCGCGCGCCGATCAGGCGTACGGCATGTAGGACTTGATCTTCTTGGCGTCGGCGTCGGACATGACGGCCGTGCCGCGGTTCTGGCGGATGTATTTCGAGTTGTGGCTGATCAAGCGGTGACGCTTGCCCGCAACGCCGGCCTTCACCTTGCCAGAAGCGGTGAATTTGAAGCGCTTCTTGGCGCCCGACTTCGTCTTCAGTTTCGGCATTTCAGTCTCCTTTTTGGAGGGCTACCGTCCTGCGGACTGCTTGAGCCCGAGGGGATGACCTTCCAGAGTTTAAGAACCGCCCAGGCATGCCTGTTCGCCTGGCGGTTCGGTACGCGAAGGCGCGGCTTCTACGCGAAGACGCCGACCGACGCAAGATGAGTCAGGACAAGGACTTGGCGGCCTCGGCGGCGGCGACCTGGCCGCGCCGGATCGCCCGGCCGGCGTTGATCGCCATGATCGCCGCCGGGACCGTCAGCAGGGCCCCGATCAGGAAGGGCCAGTCGTGCCCGAACCCCGAGAACAGCGCCCCCGCGAACAGCGGCCCGAAGATCCGCGCCACCGAGCTGGAGGCCATGTTCAGCCCCAGCATGGTCCCCTGCCGGTCGGGCGGCGAGGCCCGGCTGATCATGGCCGAGATGTTCGGCATGGCCAGGGACATGCCGCAGGCGCCGACCGCCATGACGATGGGAATGATCCAGCCCTGCACCACCGGGATCGTCAGGGCGCCCAGGCTGAACCGGGTCGCCGGGAACCAGGGTGCGGGGGCGGTCACCTGCAGCACCAGCGATAGGCCGAACAGCAGCATCCCCGTCGCCAGCACCCGCGACTCGCCGAACCGCCGCGCCAGCCGCCCGGCCAGGAAGCCCTGGTTCAGGGTCGAGATGACGCCGACGATCATGAAGCTAAGCCCCACCTCGCGCGCGCCCCACTGGTAACGGCTCTCGGACCACAGGCCGAAGACGCTCTCCATCGCCGAGAAGCCGGCCATATAGATCAGGGTCACGACCAGAACCCGCGACACCACCGGATTGGCCCGGGCGTCGTGCAGGCCGGACAGGAAGGCCGGTCGCGGGGCGGCGGGATCGGCCTTGGCCCGGCTCTCGCGCAGGAAGACCACCACCCCGACCGCCGCCAGGGCCGCCAGCCCCGCCGCCAAGAAGATCGGCAGCTGATAGCCGATATGGCCCAGCTGCGGCTGTGTCAGCAGTCCGCCCAGACCGGGCCCGACAATGAAGCCCAGACCGAAGGCGGCGCCGATCAGCCCCATCCGTCCCGCCCTCTGCTCCGGCGGGGTGACGTCGGCCACATAGCCCTGGACCGTCGAGATGTTCCCCGCCCCCAGGCCGGTGAACAGCCGCACGGCGATGGCCAGCCAGATGTTCGGCACGAAGGCCAGCATCAGATAGCCCAGCGCATTGGCGATCAGGGTCGCCAGCAGCACCGGCTTGCGCCCGATCCGGTCCGACAACCGCCCCCAGAAGGGTTCGGCGAAGAACTGGCCCAGCGAATAGGCCGAAAACATCAGGGTGATCTGCCAGGCCTCGGCCTGCAGGCTCTGGGCGAAGAAGGGCAGCAGCGGCACCACCAGGCCGAACCCGACCAGATTGATGAAGACCACTGCGAACAGCACCGCCAGGGCCGGGGCCTTGACCTTGGGGGGCGTGTGTGGCGGCGGAGTCTGGGACACGGTCATACCCCAGACTTAGCGCGAGCCCCTGTGTCAATCGACCGGATTGTGCGCCTCCAGGAAGCGCACCGTCTCGCGCAACATCTGCTGTCGTGTGTCGGCGCGCGACATCCAGTGATCTTCGCCTGACAGTTCGATCAGTTCGACCGGCTTGCCCGTGCGCCGCATGGCCTCGGCCATGATCCGACTCTGTTCGATCGGCACCACCGTATCGTCACGACCATGAAGCAGAAGGATTGGCGCATCCGCCTCGCCTGCCAGCCGCGCGGGAGAACGTTCGTCCAGCGCCCGGTCTCCGGTCCGTTCAGCTCCCATGAATCGGTTCCAGTAGCGCACCACCTCATTGTCTCGCATCGCGCCACGCTCGGAAACCCAGCTCACCATGCGCCGCAGGTCGGAGACGCCCGCCACCGACACGGCGCAGCGATAGACGCCCTTGTCCAACGTCGGTCCGGCCAGCGCCGCATAGCCGCCGTAACTAGCGCCGGCGATGCAGACGCGCGCGGGATCGATCACGCCCTCCGCCGCCAGCCAACGGACGCCGTCGGACAGGTCAGTCTGCATCTTGCGGCCCCATTCGCCGTAACCGGCTTCGAGGAAGCTCTCGCCATAACCGGTCGAGCCTCGGAAGTTGGCCTGGAGAACGGCATAGCCCCGAGACGCCAACGCCTGGGCCCACCAGTCGAACCCCATGGCGTCACGCGACGCCGGCCCGCCATGCGCCAACACCACGAGAGGCAGGCCAGCAGGATTTTCAACACCCGGGGGCGTGGTCAGATACCCGTGAATCGTCAGGCCATCGGCCGCCTTGTAGCTAATCGGCCGCATCGGCCCGACCTGGTCCGGCGTGATTGCTGGATAGGCCTCGCCGACGATATCGGCCCGGCGCCGGTCGAAGTTGACGTAGTGATAGACGCCGGAATCGCCGTTCCCTTCGGTAAAGATGACGATCCCCTTCATGTCGGCCGTCCACGAAGTCAGCCTTGGGGAACGCCCGGCGAAGGCGCGTTCGATCTGGGCCCAGCGCGCTTTCGCACCCTCGTCCAGAAACTCGTATTTCACGCCCTCGTCCGTCATGCGGCCTGCGCCGAGCAACAGGCGCGTGCGCGGATGGTGGACCAGAAAATCGACGCGTTCGACGAAGGGAAGCCGACGCCATTCCCCGCTGTCGATATCGACCTCGAACAGGGTGTCGGACTGCGCCTGCCCGTCTGCAGTGACCAGATCGGGACGGAGCGCGCTGACGATGATCGTGCGCTCGCCTCGCCCCATGCCCATCAGGGCGGGAAGGTCGACGGGTGCATCCACGAACCACGCCCCTCTGAACATTCGCCCGGAACTGGGCAGATGCAGACTCCATCGGCGGGACGGACCGTCGTATTGCGACCGCGCGATCGCCGCGCCCTGCGCGTTGAGCACCAGATCCTCGACGTTGACATTGGCCTCGAGTGCAACCTGCCCCCGACCATTCGTCGGATCGATCCGAAACAGATTGAGACGCCGGTAAACGTCCGGCGCAAAGCCACGCACGAAGATGGCCGGTCCATCCGCCGTCTCCCTTACCTGCGCCGGACCGATCAGGATCGGCAGGACACCCGGCGTCCGATCAAAGACCGGGATCAGTTTGCGCGATCCGATTTCATAGATACGGCCGAAATAGAGCTCTGACCGAGGCGCGCCCAGAAGAGGAATCGCCTGGGTCGAAGAGATCGTCGCGACGATCCGATCCTCGCCCACCCATTCGACTTCGCGGACCTTGGTCTCCCCTGCCCCCACTCCCCCCAGGATGGCGCCGGTCGACAGATCGGTCACCAGCATGGCGCGTCTTTCGCCCTCGACGCTGACTGACACGAGCCGCTCTCCGCTGGGAGAAATCTCAACGAACTCGAGGGCCGGCAAAGCGCCATAGGCGTCAAGCGGCGGCGGGTCGGTCCGCGCCTCGGTCGAAAGAGGCGTGAGGCCCCATATTCCCACGCTGGCCGCAAAGGCCATAACGGTGAGTGTCACATACCGCATTTTCATTCCCCCGAGGCGGACGACGCCCGACCTCCCCGCCTTCATCTGAGTCAACACCAAAGCCGCATGCCGAACCTACACATGAAAACGCTCGACTTTAATCGACCGGATTATGCGACTCCAGGAAGCGCACCGTCTCGGCCAGCATCCTCTGGCGCGTCTCGGCGCGCGACATCCAGTGATCCTCGCCCGGCAGTTCGATCAGTTCGACCGGCTTGCCCGCGCGCCGCATGGCCTCGGCCATGATCCGGCTCTGGTCGATGGGCACCACCGTATCGTCCTTGCCGTGGATCAGCAGCAGGGGCGCGTCCACTGTCGCGGCCAGACGCGCGGGCGACAGATCGTCCAGCGCCCGGTCGTTGAACCGCGCCGCCCCCATGAATCGGTTCCAGTATCGGACGGTCTGGTTGTCGCGCCCGCCCTCCTGCCGGGCTTCCCAGGCGACCATGCGGCGCAGATCGGACACCCCGCTGACCGCGACACCGCAGCGATAGACGCCCTTGTCCAGCGTCAGTCCGGCCATGGCGGCGTATCCGCCGTAGCTGGCGCCGATGATACAGACCCGATCCGGATCGATCGTCCCCTGCTCAGCCAACCAGCGAACGCCGTCGGACAGATCGGTCTGCATCTTGCGCCCCCATTCGCCGTACCCGGCCTCGATGAAGTCGCGCCCGTAGCCGGTCGAGCCGCGGAAGTTGGCCTGCAGCACCGCATAGCCGCGCGAGGCCAGGGCCTGGGCCCAATAGTCGAAACCGGCCGCGTCGCGCGCTTCCGGCCCGCCATGCGCCAGAACCGCCAGAGGCAGCTTCTCGGGCGCCTCGACGCCCGGCGGCAACGTCAGATAGCCCGAAATTTCCAGCCCATCCGCCGCCTTGTACTGGACGAGGCTCTGGGCGCCGACCTTCTCGGCCGGAATTGCCGGATAGGCGACCGCCAGCACGTCGGCGACGCCCCGGTCGAAGTCGACCAACTGATACAGGCCGGATTCCCCCGTATCGATATAGACCAGCACCTTGCTCAGATCGTCACTCCACGACGTCATGACCGGCGCCTTGCCCGGGAAGGCCCGCTCGATCGAGCGCCACCGACGCGAAGCGGTCGGCTCGATGAACTCATAGCGGGTTCCATCGTCCTCCACGCGCTGGCCGCCGATCAACAGCCGGCTCACCGGGTGGTGAACCAGATAGTTGGGGTGGTGCTCGAACGGCAGGCGGCTCCACTCCCCGGTGTCGACATCGACCTCGAACAGCACGGACGGCGTCTCGGACTCCGGGTCTTCGGGCGCCAGATCGGGGCGATAGGCGCTGACCACGACAGTGCGCGGCGTCCGGCCCATGCCGACAAAGCTCGGCGGATCGACCGGGGCCACGATAGACCAGGCCTCGCGGAAACCTCGGCCGCGCGGCAGCATCAGCGACCAGCGGCCGCTGCGCTCGACATAGCGCGCCAGGGCGATGACCTCGCCCTCAGCGTTCAGCACATAGTCGTCCGTCTCGCGGGTCATCGACTCGACCGACCGGCCCCGCCCGGTATTCAGGTCGATACGGTGCAGGTCGATCTGGCCGCTGTTGACGTCGACCCCGCGCACGAAGAGGGCGTCGCCCTGGGGCGTCCGACGAACCAGGGCCCCGCCATAGAGGACGGCCAGAACATCGGGGGTCTTCTCCAGCACCTGGACGAATTTCTTGGTCTCAAGGTTCAGCACCAGACCGAAGTACAGCTCCGACCGCGGCACGCCGAAGGCGGGAATCCCCCGTGTCTGGGACGAGACGACCAACACCCGCCCCTCGCCGATCCAGCGCAGGTCTCGCACCTTGGCGTCCCCCACGATGGCTGCGAACAGGTGCTCGCCCGTCGTCATCCGCGTCACGGCAAGGGCCCGTTCCTCGCCCACGACGGTGATCCGGGCGATCAGGTCGCCACTGGGCGACAACTCCATCAGTTCGACGGCCGGCGAGGCGCCATAGGCCGCGAGCGGCGGAGGTCCCTGCTCCTGCTCCTGCTCCCGGGCTTGAACACCCTCGACCGCAACGCCGCACAGGATGGCGACACTCAGGGCGACCGGAAACAGACCCGGCAGACGGATTTTTAACATGAACTTCCCCAACCTTGCGGCAAAGCTCAACCAGAAGACGCAGGGCCGCGCAAGCGCCGGATGCGCAAACGAAAAACGCCCCGGTCGTTTCCGACCGGGGCGTCCCGTATTCAGCGATGGATCGCGATCAGCGCGGGGCCAGGATCATGATCATCTGGCGGCCTTCCATCTTGGGCGCGAACTCGACCTTGGCGATTTCGTCGAAATCGGCCTGGACCTTGTTCAGCAGCTTCATGCCCAGTTCGGGGTGCGCCATTTCACGACCGCGGAAGCGCAGGGTGACCTTCACCTTGTCGCCCTCGTCGAAGAAGCGGTGCATGGCCTTGGCCTTCACCTCGTAGTCGTGGGTGTCGATGTTCGGGCGGAGCTTGATTTCCTTGAGCTCGACGACCTTCTGGCGCTTGCGCTGTTCGGCCTTCTTCTTCTGTTCCTGGAAACGGTGCTTGCCGTAATCGAGGATCTTGGCCACCGGCGGCTCGGAGGTGGAGACGATCTCGACCAGGTCCATCCCGGCTTCCTCGGCGGCTTCCAGAGCGGCGGAGGTGGGCATGACGCCCTGTTTCTCACCGTTCTGGTCGATGAGCAGAACGCGAGGGGCGCGGATATCCTGGTTCATACGCGGCCCGTCTTTCACGGGTGGCGCTTGCATGGGACGGCGAATGGGCGTCGTTTCCTTATGTGGTCAAAAGTCGGCGTGTGTCTTGATGAGCGAATGCGCGCGGCCGTGGCCACGTTCCCCTCAAGGCCGCCAATATGCGCCCGGAAGCCCGGTTTTTCAAGGCTTCGCGGCCGAGGCCTCGCCGATATAGGCGTCGTGCAGGGCCAGGACCGCCGCGAAGACGTGATCCACGCTCAGGTCCTCGATGGGCGCGAACGCGCCGCGCGTCTCGTTGGAGGCCGCCGTGCGCGTCTTCGGACCCCAGGGTCCGTACAGCCACCATTCGGTCGGACCGAACAGACCCAGGGTCGGCCGGCCCAGGGCGGCCGAGACATGCATCAGGCCGGAATCATTGCCGACGAACAGGTCGGCCCGGTCGATGGCGGCGGCCGAGGCCAGGATGTCGCCCTTGCCCACGAAGTCGATCCCTCGCGGCCCGGCGGCCTCCAGCGCAGGCGTCGCCGGCGGCCGGTCGCCCGGCCCGCCCACGGGCATGAAGCGCCAGCCGTCGAACCGGGGCTCGGCCTTCAGCTTCTCGACCAGGGCGCCCCAGCGGTCGGCGGGCCAGCTCTTGCCCGGCTGGTGGGCGATGGGCGCCAGGGCGATGATCAGACCGGGACCGGCCCCGCCCGCCAGCTGCGGATCGATGACGGCGGCGGCCTCGCCCCTCGCCTGGTCGTCCAGGAAGATCTCGGGATCCAGCGGCGTCGGCGACCCCATCAGGCGCGACACCATCTCGACCTTGCGCAGGCCGGTCTCCCACGAGCGGTTATAGACCACCCGCCGCCTGGCCGGGATCAGATAGGACAGGGCCGAGCCCCGGATGTCGATGACCAGATCCCAGCGGGTCGAACGCGTCTGCTTCCACAGATCGACCCAGTGTCCGGCCATCTTCTTCTTGTCGAGCACTATGGTCCGCACCACGCCCGGAGCCTTGCGGAAGAAGGGCGCGGGCGGGCGGCCGCAGGCCACGGTGATCTGCGCCCCCGGAACCTGACGCGCGATCTCGCGGATCACGCCCGACGAGATGACGCAGTCGCCGATGCGGTTGGAGGTGACGAACAGGACCTGCGGTCCTGACTTGGGGGGTGCGGACATTCTCCTCTAGTTCCGCCATCGCGCCTCGCGGTCAAGGGTGACGGCAGCGGAAAGTCCGGGCAGAACGGGACCATGACCGACATCCAGCACCTGCCCCGCCCCGACGGCGAAACCCTGGCCTTTCGCCGCGTCGAGGGCGACGGCCCGACCGTCGTCTGGGTCGGCGGCTTCCGCTCCGACATGGAGGGGACCAAGGCCCTGGCGCTTGAGGCGGCGGCGCTGGAACGCGGCTGGACCTATGTCCGCTACGACCACTTCGCCCACGGACAATCCTCCGGCGACTGGCGCCAGGCCACGATCGGCCGCTGGCGCGAGGACGCGGTCGCCCTGATCGACAGCCTGTCCGGCCCGGTCATTCCGGTCGGCTCGTCGATGGGCGGCTGGGTTTCCCTGCTGGCGACCCTGGCGCGGCCGGAGCGGATCAAGGGCCTGGTCCTGGTCAATCCGGCCCAGGACTTCACCGAACGCCTGATGTGGCCCGGCCTCGCCGACCACGAACGTCAGGCCATCCTGCGCGAGGGCGAGACCCTGATCGTCGAGGAAGGTCTGGGCGAATATGTCCTGACCCGCCGGATGTTCGAGGAGGCGCGCGACTGGCTGCTGCTGGACGGCGTCATCGCCATGGGCGCCCCGGTCCATATTCTTCAGGGCCGGGCCGACGACGTCGTGCCCTGGCGTCACCAGATCGAGCTGGTCGAGCGGCTGCAGGGCGGGGACGTGCGTCTGGACCTGATCGACGGCGGCGACCACCGCCTGTCCTCCCCCGCCGACCTCGACCGACTGATCGAGGCGGTCGCGGCGATGCGGGCCTAAACTCTTCCGCTCGTCCCCGCTTTCGCGGGGATGAGCGGATTTTCTCAGGCCTTGCCCGTCAGCGCCCCATACAGATCCGTCCGCCGATCGCGGAAGAAGCCCCAGGCGGCGCGGTACTTGTCCAGCTCGTCCAGATCGAAGCTGTGCACCAGCACCCCCTCCTCCTCGGCGCCCAGGCTCTGGACCAGTTCGCCCTGCTGGTCGGCGATGAAGGAATGGCCATAGAAGGTCTGGCCCGTCTCGGTCACCGTCTCGTGGCCGATCCGGTTGGCGCCGACGACCGGCACGGCGTTGGACACGGCGTGGCCCTGCATGGCGCGCCGCCACGGCTGGGCCGTATGCAGGCTGGAGTCATGCGGCTCGGTGCCGATGGCGGTCGGATACATCAGGACGTCGGCGCCCTGCAGCATCATCGCCCGGGCGCATTCCGGGAACCACTGGTCCCAGCAGATGCCCACCCCGACCTTGCCGAACCGGGTGTTCCAGACCTTGAAGCCCGTGTCGCCCGGCCGGAAATAATACTTCTCCTGATAGCCGGGACCGTCGGGAATATGGCTCTTGCGATAGATCCCCAAGGCCTCGCCGTCCGCGTCCAGCATGACCAGCGAGTTGTAATATTGCGGCCCGTCCTTCTCGAAGATCGAGACCGGAATGGCCACGCCCAGTTCCTTCGCCACCGGCGACAGGGCCGTGACGCACGGATGGGTGCGCCATTCATAGGCGTGGCTGAACCAGTGTTCCTCCTGCGAGACGCAGAAATACGGCCCCTGGAACAGTTCCGACGGCAGGATCACCTGCGCGCCCTGCGACGCCGCCTCGCGGATGAAGCCAACGGTCTTGTCGATATTGGCCTGCAGATCCTCGCCATAGGCGGTCTGGATGCCGGCGACGGTGATGCTGCGGGTCATGAGGCGTCCTGTGGAACTGAAGTGCTGGTGACAGTGCTAGTGAGCAGATTTGGCGTCATGATAATGACCGCTTGCGCTCCAGAGATTGGATCAGGCCGGAGATCATGCGGCCCAGCTCGAGAATGTCCTGCATCAACGCGTGACAAACTTCCTCGCCGATATAGTCCAGTCTCCGCGCCAGAATGACGAGCGTTTCAACTTCGGCCAGAGACCCGCGCGCAATGCCGACGAACTGGATGAACTCGCCCGTGGTTTTCCGCCCCGCGCCTTCTGCGATATTGGCCGCGACGGAAACAGCCGCTCGCCTTACCTGGCTCGTCAGCCCATAGAGTTCATGCTTCGGCCAGCGCTCTGACAGCCGATACAGGCTCTCCGTCAGATCAAGCGCGATCTGCCAGACCTTGAGATCCCGATGGCTTTGAACCGGAATGTTCATATCCAGCTCACTAGCACTAACACTGCTCACCCTTAAGCAGGCTCCTGCTGGGAGATGCAGTGGAACGAGCCGCCGCCGCTCAGGATGGCGTTGGACGGCAGCGGGATGATCTCGCGATCCGGGAACGCGGTCTTCAGCGCTTCACAGGCGAAACGCGCGGCCTCGTCGTCGCCATAGGTCGGCACGACCACGGCGCCGTTGGCGATCAGGAAATTCATGTGGCTGGCCGGGATCGGCCGTTCGTCCTCGTCCAGCACCAGGCCCGGCGACGGGATCCTCAGCACACGGATCTTGCGACCGGCCGCGTCGGTCATCGCCGACAGATCGCGAGCCACGGCGTCATAGACCTCGGTGTTCGGGTCGTTCCTGCCCCAGGCGATCGGGCAGGCGACCACGCCCGGCGCGACGAAACGCGCCAGATTGTCGACATGGCCGTCCGTGTGATCGTTCAGCAGGCCGTCGCCCAGCCACAGCACTTGCTTGGCGCCGACGGCCTTTTCCAGTTCGACGGTCGCGACCGCCTCGTCCTGGTTCCAGGCCGGGTTGCGGTTCGGGTTCAGCAGGCACTGGCGCGTGGTCAGGACCGTGCCCTCCCCGTCATGATCCAGCGAGCCGCCCTCCATGATGAATTCGTTCCAGGTCAGGGTGGCGCCCGAATGCTCGCCGATCTGGTCCGCCACCGTCTCGTCGCCCGGCATCACATATTTGCCGCCCCAGCCGTTGAACCGGAAGGCCGCCGCCGTCTTCGAGCCCTGCCAGAACAGGGGGCCGGTGTCGCGCAGCCAGACGTCGCCGAACACGCCCGGCACCACCTCGACATTGTCGACCCCGGCGAGACGCGCGCGCACGCCCTCGGCCAGTTCCGGCGCCCCGACCATCAGCTTGACCTGTTCCTGGCCCGGCCCGGCCAGGGCCCGCACCAGGGCCTCGACCTCGTCCTGAGCCTGTTCCAGCGCCTCGAGCCAATAGTCGGCATGGCTGGGCCAGCCCACCCACATGGCGCGGTGCGGAGCCCATTCGGCGGGAAGGGGAGCGGTCATCGGCTAACGGGTCCAGTCTTTAAGTCTCGAGGTCGAAACGCGAGCCGCGCCATATGGCCCCAACCGCCCCCGACTTCAACGGCAGGGTTCGCCGCATAGAAAAAGGGCGGCCCGCGAACGGACCGCCCTTCGTCTTTTCAGCCTTGGCTAAGCCTTAGAAGGCGTAGCGCAGGGTCGCCATGACCGTCCGCGGCGCACCGACGCCGGCGAAGGCAGGGCTGCTGTAGCCCGGCTGGCCCGGCGTGGTGGTCGTGCGGGTGCCCAGGTTCACATAATAGTCTTCGTCGAAGACGTTCATTACGTTGAACTGCAGGTAGGTGCCTTCAAATCCGAGAGCCGTGAAGTCGAAGCGGGCGTCCAGATCGACGACGGTGTAGGCGTCGACCTTCTGGTCGTTGACGTCGGTGATCCAGCGTTCGCCGACGTACTTGCCTTGGATGCCGGCCGAGAAGACGTCATTGAACTCATACGAGGCGCGCAGACCGAAGCTTTCGTTCGGCGTCTCGACCAGTTCCTTGCCCTTGGTGGCCGCGACCAGGCCGGCGGCGTTCAGGACGTAATTGTCCTGAAGTTCGCTGTCGAGGAACGAGGCCGAGGCGTAGAGGCTCAGGCTTTCGATCGGCTCCCAGCCCACCGAGGCGTCGAAACCGATGGTTTCCACGGCGCCGACGTTGCGGTCGACGAAGGTGCCCAACTCTTCGTCATAGGTGTTGACGATGCGGTTGTTGAACTTGTTCTGGTAGGCGGCGGCCTGAACGATCAGACCCGGAGCGTTGTAGCGGTAGCCGACTTCCAGGTTCTTGCTGGTTTCCGGCTGAACGGTCGGATTGGTGATTTCACCACCGACCAGACGAACCGTGTAGAGGCTGTCCGTACGCGGAGCCGAGAGGCTTTCGGCATACGAACCATAGACCGAGTGGCCTTCACCGAAGCGGTAGGTGGCGCCGACGTTCGGCAGGACGTCGTCGTACTTCTTGGTGGCTTCGTACGGACGGATATACTGCGTGGTGCTTCCTGCGAAAGTGACCAGACCGGCGTTGGCGCCCGTGCTGTCGACCGGCACCTGCGAGGTGCAGAGCACGTTCGACGAGGAGTTCTGCGTGTAGCAGTTCTGGTTCAGTTCACGCTTGAAGAACGGCGCGCGGACACCGACGTTGATGGTCAGGGCGTCGTTCAGGAAGTTGCCCCGATACTCGGCCGAGAACTGGTTCAGCATGGCGTAGGACAGGCGGTCGCGGTTTTGCAGGGCGAAGCCGTCCAGATTGTAGATCTGGTGTTCCTTGTCGTCACGGCCGCCGAACTCGTCGAAGTAGCGCGGAGCAGTCGGGTTCGAGAAGTCGATCAGGGCGTAGTCGCCGGTCTGGCGGTGACGACCCCAGTCGAAGGCGTAGGCGGCGCGAAGCTGATGGTCGTCGTTCAGGTTCCAGATCAGCGAGCTGTTGACGCCGTAGCGGTGCGTGTTGGTGTTCGACGGGTTCATGACGCGAACGCTGTCGAGCACGTCGCCGTCGCCGTTCAGATCGACGCCGCCGGTGGCGGAGGTGCCGCGCAGCAGAGCCGAGTTTTCGGCCAACACAGTGTTCTGAGTGCCGCCGTTGGCCAGCGTGTACTGGAACGAGGGATCGAAGGTGAAGATCAGGTTGTCGGCCAGATGGAAGCGCGAGTTCAGACGCACGTTGCCCGTGTTCGACGGGTTGATGCGCAGGCCGTAGTAGTTGTTGTTCGACGACGGATCGACGTCAGCGACGCCCGCACGCACCGGCACAGCCGTGTAGGTGGTCGTGAAGTCGGTGTTGTAGCCTTGGCTGACGCTCGGGATCGTGCCCGCGACGTCGGTGAAACCGGTCGCCGTCGCGAGGTTCGGGCCGAGGTACGAGTTATTGCGGTTTTCGTTGTAGTGACCCGACAAGGCGACGAAGTCGCCGTTGTCGCCGATCGGCTGATAGATGCGGAAGTTGTACTGCTTCTTCTCCAGCTCGCCTTCACCCTTGAACTTGTCATACTTGGTGTAGGAGGCGGCGAACCAGGCCGAGGTGCCCCACGGACCGACTTCGCCCGTGTCGACCAGACCGATGATGCGGCGGTTGTTGAACGTGCCGCCAGAGGCCTGCAGCCAGCCACCGAAGTCGGCGGCGGGGCGGCGCGTCGTATAGTTGATGGTGCCGCCGGTCGCCGAGGCCGTCGGGCTGTCGACGTCGGTGGTGCCGGTGTTGACCGAGGCGCGCTCGATCAGTTCCGAGTCCAACTGCTGGTTGGTGTAGGCCGAATAGTTGCCGGTGTCATTCAGCGGAATACCGTCGAAGGTCACCGAAACGCGGCTGCCGTCGAAGCCGCGCAGACGGATGTTTCCGCCCGAGTTGCCGTAGGGGTCAGCATTGGTGAAGTTCAGGCCGGGCGTCAGGTTCAGCGACTGCAGGATGGTCTGACCCGGAGCCTGGGTCGAGATGAACTCCTGGGTGATCGACGAGCGCGTCTTCGATACGGTTTCGGCGATGATCGAGCCGTCCGTGGTGCGGGGACCGCGGGCGCCGGTGACGACGACTTCCTGGACCTCAGTGGCTTCCGTACCCGTCGACTGGGCGGCGGCGGCGCCGGCGCCGGCCAGCGTGCCGACGATGGCGGTGGTCGCCCAGAAGAGGCGCTTGCGATTGAACATTAAATCTATCCCCGGATTGGAAGGCCGGTCATGGCCCAAAAGGCGACAGGCAGCGTCGCCCGTCGAAATCTGGCCCCATCTACGTCGGGTCTTACAATGTCGGACGACAGTTATGTGACAACACGATGACAGCGCCGCCAGGTGGCGCAAACGCAACACTGCCTAATTCGGCGCCCTGGGCGTCACGAGAACCCGCTCGAACATGTCCGCAACGCCATGTGTCGTGCGTTCGATCGCCCTGGGTTCATGAAAATTGCCGTTGACCTGGCTCCGCGCCAGCACATGGGCGCGGAAGCGTGCGAACAGGGCGGCGTCCGGCGCCTGGGGCGCTGACCAGAAGCCGCCCAGATTTTGCTGGTCGGTCAGGCCGTCGAAGTCGAAGAAGGCTTCGCCCAGCACCTTGACCGGGGTCTGGAAGCCCAAGGCCGAAAGGGCCGCGCTGGAATTGTTCACCACCATCCCACGCGAAGCGCGACACAGCTGAGCCAGATTGCCGCCGTCGATGAAGTCGACCCGTCCCTGCAATCCGCGCTCGATCACCAGCCGCCGCGTCACCGCCGGCAGATTGACCAGGCCCGGGTCCAGAGGGTGATTCTTGACGACCAGCCGCGCCGCCTTGGGCGCATGGGCGGCGAAACTGGTCAGCACCTCCGCCAGGAAGGCGGTATTGTCCGCATAGCGCGAATAGCGAAGCAGTTGCGCGTCGCCCTCGCGCTGAAGACAGGCGATGAAGAAGTCTCCGCGGGCGGCGATGACATCGGCGTCATTCTCGGACACCGGTCGAAACGCCAGACCCAGATAGCGACGGACATGGCCCAGACACTGGCTGAGCGGCGAGGCCGTATAATGATTGGCGTAACCGGGGAAGAAGCCGCCCCCCAGGGCCTGCGCCAGATGATAGGCGCTGATGTTCACCACATGATGCGGCAGTATGCGGCCGACCGGAACCGGTTCGGCAAGGTTCGGCGCGGGGGCTGAATACCCCTCCCTGAAACGCGGCAGGCCGCTGGAGGCGTTGACCCCGTTCAGCTCCACGGTGATCCAGTCCGGGCGGAAATAGCCGTTCTCCAAGACCCAGACACGCGCGGACAGATCGTCCACTGCGGAAAGCACGGCCCGGTTGTACCCGCCCCCTTCGCCGAACAACATGAGATCCGTGAAGTCGGCCGCCACATCCGTCAGACTCTGGGCCCATTCGATGGCGTCGCCCTTAAAGACCAGGCCCCCGGCGCGACGCCAGTTCATGGCGTCGCCGGCGTTGAAGATCATTCGTCGAACCGTCGCGCCACGCGCTTCGAGCGTCCGCGCCAACGCCGCGCCGAAGGGTCCGAACGGCGCAGAAACGATCAGGAAACGCCGCCCTGACAGGCTTTCGCCCGGGCGGGCGGACGAAACCGGAAAGAACGACACCTTGCCGCCGGTCGTCTGCGCCTCGGCCTGGGCGCGAAGACGCAATTGGGCGCTGGACGCCGTCAAGGCTTCGGATCTCAGCCGGTAACGGCGACGGCGACGGCCCGAAACCGGGCGACTGGGCTGACGAAGGTCAACCATTCAGAAGCCTCCACGCCACGCGAACCTGGCCTGGAGACCACCCGAAGAGTCTTCACCGACACAATCGGGACGTTTGGTGCGAGAGGCGATCATCTGAGGATATGTTGCGTGCCGGGCGCACTCGATCAACCGAAATCGCACATCACGCCGAAGGATTTTGGCCACGCCGACGACGCAGCCACACATTGCAAGGCCGTCGCCCCCTGAGAGGAGCGACGGCCCGGCTGTTTCTTGATCGACCACTTCATCCGACCTCAGGGGTCGCCGGCTCGACAGGCGAGTCGACGACCTCCGACATGTCTTAGAAGTTGATGTCGATGGTGGCGCGACGGTTGAGCGGCTCGCGCACGCCGTCAGCCGTGGCCTTGGCCAGAGCGGTTTCACCCTTGCCGTCGAGGGCGATCACGCCGCCGTTGACGCCTTGGGCGACCAGGGCGTCCGCGACGGTGCGCGAACGACGGTTCGACAGGCCGACGTTGTAGG
>NZ_JBIIOP010000022.1:0-50011 GCF_044336875.1 Brevundimonas sp.
GCACCTGATCCGCAAGCCGCGCGAATACGACGTCATCCTGACCGAGAACATGTTCGGCGACATCCTGTCGGACGAGATCTCGGTGCTGGGCGGCTCCATCGGCCTGCTGCCGTCGGCCTCGCTGGGCACGGAAGGGCCGGGCCTGTTCGAGCCGATCCACGGTTCGGCGCCGGACATCGCCGGGCAGGATCTGGCCAATCCTGTCGGCACCATCCTGTCGGCGGCCCTGCTGCTGCGTCACAGCCTGAAGCTGGAGGACGAGGCCGATTCGATCGAGGCCGCCGTCGCCGCCGTCCTGGCCGCCGGCGCCGTGACCGCCGACCTGGGCGGCGAACTGGGCACCCGCGCCGCGACCGAGGCCGTGATCGACGCCATTCGCGCCATCCACTGGGCGGCGGCCCATCGGGTGCAGATGCACTGGGCCTGACGCCCAGGCTCGCGACGCCTATTTACCCTGTTGAAAATCCTGTCGGAAACACCGGTTTCTGACGGGAAAAGAAAACGGTTAAGGCCTGCATGACGCAATGATCATGCGGGCCTTAACTTTTCTGTCGTGATAGTTGCAAGAAAGTTGCACCGTTTATGGTCAAGCCCCTTGCGCGGATCGTGATTGCGGTAAAACCTTCGCATCTGCGAGATTGCTAAGGGGGTTTTTGCTCATGTCGCGTGTCTGGAATCGACTTCCGGGAGCCGCCGCGCTCCTGTTACTGACCATCGGTCTCTTCTACGCGGGGGGCGCCTTCGCCCAGACGCCGGAGGCGGGGCCGGTCCTTCTGGCGCACCAGTCGGCGCTCGAGCTGGACGGCGCGGGCACGGCCTGGCTGGGCACTTCGACGGCCCTGGTCCTGCTGATGACCCTGCCGGGTCTGGCCCTGTTCTACGGCGGCATGGTGCGCCGTAAGAACGTCATCGCCACCATCACCCAGTCGGTCGGCGTCTTCGCCGTGGTCTCGCTGGTCTGGTTCATCGCCGGCTACAGCATCGCCTTCGGCGCCAATCCTGATGCGGGCCTGCAGCCCTACATCGGCAGCTTCGACATGCTGTTCCTGAACGGCGTGACCCTGGGCACGGCCAACAGCCTGCTGACCGGCATTCCGGAATATCTGTTCATCAGCTTCCAGATGACCTTCGCCATCATCACCCCGGCCCTCGTCACCGGCGCCTTCGCCGAGCGGATGAAATATTCGGGTCTGCTGCTGTTCACGGCCCTGTGGTCGCTGCTGGTCTATGCGCCCATCTGTCACTGGGTGTGGGGCGGCGGCTTCCTGGGTTCGGCCGGCGTGCTGGACTTCGCCGGCGGCGCGGTCGTTCACGTCAACTCGGGCGTGGCCGGTCTGGTCTGCGCCATCTTCCTGGGGCGTCGCAAGGGCTATGGCGCCGAACCGATCATCGCTCACAACCCCGTTCTGACCATGATCGGCGCCTCGCTGCTGCTGGTCGGCTGGATCGGCTTCAACGCCGGCTCGGCGGGGGCTGCGAACGAACTGATGGGCGTCGCCCTGCTGAACACCGTCCTGGCCGCCGCCGCTGCGGCTCTGACCTGGAAGGTGATCGAGTTCATCGAGAAGAAGAAGGTCTCGCTGATCGGCATGCTGTCGGGCGTCGTCGCCGGTCTGGTGGCCATCACCCCGGCCGCCGGCTTCGTCGATCCCAAGGGCGCGGTGATCATCGGCCTGATCGCCGGTCCGGTCTGCTACATCTCTTCGGTCTGGATCAAGAAGCTGCTGCGCTACGACGACTCCCTGGACGCCTTCGGCATCCACGGCGCCGGCGGTCTGATCGGCGCCCTGCTGACCGGCGTGTTCGCGACTACCGCGATCAACAGCCTGTCGGAAGGCGCCAACATCGGCGCCCAGGCCCTCGGCCTGGCCTGGACCATCGCCTACAGCGCGGTCGGCACCTTCATCATCCTCATCATCTGCAAGTTCACCACGGGCCTGCGCGTGAGCGAGGCGGAAGAAGCCGCCGGTCTGGACACCTCGCTGCACGGCGAGAGCCTGGACCACTGATGGGTGGGGCGCGGCCCGCCGGCCGCGCCCGCACTTCACGGCCCTAGGGCTGACTACTCTCTCGAATACAATATAAAACAAGGGGATACAGTATGAGCGTGAAAATGTTCGCCGCCGCCGCGGCCCTCACGATTGGAATGATTGCGTCTGCCGCACCGGCGCCTGCTTCGGCAGAAGAGCCTACATTCTCGGCTAACATTGGAGCCGTCAGCGATTACGTCTTCCGCGGCTTCAGCCAGACGAACGAAAATCCTGCGATTCAGGGCGGCGTGGATATGACCTATGGGTCCTTCTACGCGGGCGCGTGGGCGTCGAATGTCGATTTCGGCGATGACACGAACGCTGAAGTCGATGTCTACGGCGGCTATCGGACGGAAGCTGCTGGTTATGCTTTGGACTTCGGCGTGATCGGCTATCTCTATCCCGGCGAGCCTTCGGGTGCCGACTACAACTATGTGGAGTTCAAAGCTGCCGGATCCCGCGCGATCGGCCCCGCTACCGTCGGCGCCGCTGTCTATTATTCGCCGGACTTCTTCGGCGTCGACGAAAGCGCCACCTATGTCGAACTCAATGGCGCCTTTTCGCCGATTGAGAAGCTGACCGTCTCGGGGGCCGTGGGGCAACAATTTCTGGACGTTGGGGATGACTACGCCACTTGGAATATCGGCGCGACCTATGCCTTGGACGACACCATCGGCTTCGATGTTCGTTACCATGATACGGATGTCACGGGCGTCCCCGGTGCTTCCGACCGGGTAGTGGCGGGTCTGAAGTTCGCGTTCTGATCGGTCGACCTAAAATGGAAAGGCCCCGGAGATCGCTCTCCGGGGCCTTTTTCATTCAGCGGGCGTAACGGTCGTGGACCGGGTCGTAGCTGTCCCAGACCTTGCCGTCGGCCAGCGACCGCAGCAGCTTCAGATATTCTGCATGGGTCCAGGCGAGGGGGGTGGCCGAATCCGTGTTCTGGCCCAGGGCGTAGTCCTTGGCGGTCGGGTCGCCGACGCCGTCCCAGACCTGTTCGGCCAGCATCAGGCCGTCGTTGGCGAAACGCTCCATGCCGCGCACATAGGTCTGGCGGATGGCGGCGATGTCGGCGGCCGAGGGCGTGCCGTTTACGCTGGCGCGGGCCAGCTCGTAGTGACCGCGTTCGCCGGTGAAGAAGGGCCAGACCCGGCCGCGCTGACCGGGGCTCATTTCGCCGCCGACGCCGTAATTGGCGCCCGTACGCCAGTCCTCGCCATAGCCGTCGACGCCGTAGCGACGCCAGCCCGGCGTCTTGTCGCCCTCTGGGCCGAAGTCGTAGCGGACCCGGTACAGGTCCTCCAGGCCCTGGTCGTCATAGACGGGCAGGGTGGAGACGATGTGCGGATCGTCGGCCTTGCGCACGCCGTAGCGGACCAGTTCCAGGAAGCCGCCGTCGACGACCCGGTCTTCCTGCGGCGCGATCTGGCCGTTGGCTGCACCGATCGGGGCCTTGTCGTTCGGGTTCTCGTTCTGGGTGATGCGGATGTAGTAGCGGCCGTCGCCGAAGTCGCCGTTGGTGGTGAACATCCGGTCTTCGATCTTGGACGCATAGCTGTCGGCGGCGACCTGGTAGCGGGTCGCGCCCGCCGTATCGCCGGAGGCGCGGGCCATCTCGGCGGCGACGGTCAGGCCGGCGACCAGGGCGGCGGTGCTGGACGGCGAATAGCCCTGCTGCTCCTCCCAGCGTTCCTGCTGGGTGAAGGGCGGCTTGATCTCTGCGTCGTTCCACAGAAGGCCGATCTTGCCGCCGTCGACCAGGAAGTCGGCCGCCGGCTTCAGCATCGAACGATAGTGTTCGGTCATCTGGGCGTCGGATAGCCAGCCCATCTTCCACAGACGATAGCCCAGCATGATCGGCATGGCCGTCTGGTCCAGCTGGACCGCGACCCATTCCAGTTCGCCGTCGACGTGGGTCTTTTGCAGGAACCAGCCGCCGACGCCGGTATTGCCGGGCGTGTTCGGCCCGACCTGGACCTGGGGCAGATAGTTGAAGGCCGCCAGCGGCGTTTCCTTGTCGCCCAGGGCCGCCAGGGCCATGGCCACCTGATAGAAGTCGCGCGGCCAGACCGCCTTGTAGCCGGTCGAGGACTTGGAGGCGTCCACCGTGTCGCCCCAGGGGTTGGACAGGGAGGCGATCAGGGCGCCGGCGTGGGTGCGGTCTTCCTGCACCTTCAGCATCAGGGCCGAGGCATAGGCCAGTTTGCCGCCGTCGGTGGCCTGTTCGGCGATGCGCGGCAGTTCGCTCAGGGAGGCGACGTAGTCTTCCCAGCCCACGCGTTCGCCCTCGCCGTTGAAGCGGGCCAGGACCTCGTCCAGACCGGTCTGGAACGAGCCGTCGGCGGCGGCGCGGGCCTCGGCCTCGCTGTGGCCGAAGCCGATGACGAAGTCGCGCTGCAGGCTGTGGCCCGCGCGCAGGCGCGGCAGGGCGCCGGTCATCATGGTGTTGCCGGCCGTCTCGCCGGTCGAGGCGTAGGTCCAGTCCATCCGGCCGTTCTGCAGGTCGGTCAGGCCGTCCGACGCACCGACGAAGCCGACGCTGGCCTTGTCGAAGGCCTGGCTGGGCTTCAGCACCAGATGGGTGTCTCCTTCCCAGGCGTGGAAGCCGTCGCGCGCAGCCTGACCCAGGTCGTCGACGCCGGTGTTGGCGATGTGCGGCTCCAGCAGCAGATAGGGGGTCACGTCGCCCTTCAGGGCGGTGATGGCGACGCGCAGGACCAGGGCGTTGCGGTCCGGATCGCTGAAGATGGTCTTCACGATCTCGAAGCGACCGTTCTTGTCCTGGGTGGTGACGCGATAGGCGGGCGACAGGGGGCGGCCCTGGGCGTCGACGTGCAGATATTCGGTGCGGCTGTTGGTGTCGTCGCCCTCGACGACCAGACCGTCGTGGGTCACGCCGGCGAAGCGCAGCGACTTGATCTGGGCCTCGTGGATCAGGCCGTACATGGTCTCGGTCAGGACGCCGTCGGCGATCGAATACCAGACCTTGGACACGGCGCCGGTCGGGCCGCTGTCGCGATACTGGCCGTCGACATAGGCCTCATAGGATGCGCCGGCGCCGGTCTTGGCCGCGCTGGACCAGACAGGGGCGGCGCCCGGCGCGCCGGGGGCTATGCCCGACTGGGCCGAGGCGGCGGAGGCGAGGGCCAGGCCGGCGGCGCCGGCGAGGCAGAAGGTACGGAAGTGACGCATTGTGGTCCTCACGGGTTGCGCGTGGGGGCGGGGGAAAGAAGGAAGCTCAGGGGGACGTCCAGACGCTGGTTCCAGGACGCCTCGGTGTGCTGGGCGCCGGGGAAGACCAGGCTCTGGAAGTCGCCGGGGCCGTAGCCGCGACGGCGGAAGCTCTGGTCCACCTGGGTCTGGAAGGCGGCGTAGAACTGGTCCAGCGTCTCGTCGCCCCGGTCGAAATAGAAGCGATGGCTGCCTGGGGCGGGCAGGCCGCGCTCGATCACCCCGGTCCAGGCGGCGACCAGCCGTTCGCGCCAGGCGTCCAGTTCGGGGCCGTCCTGCAGGCCCACGACCTTCAGCGGCCAGTGGGTCGACAGACAGGCGGCGGCCGAGAAGACGTCGGGCCGTTTCATCGTCGCATACATCGAGATCAGCCCGCCCATGCTGGAGCCGGAGATCATCGTGTCCTCGCGCCCGGCAAGGGTGCGATAGGTGCGGTCGACGAAGGGTTTGATCTCTTCGGTCAGGCAGCGGACATAGCCGTCCGACAGGGGCGCGCCGCCATAGATGGCCTGGACGTCGGCGCGCATCTCCTCGGGCAGGGCGGCGATCAGGTCGCCGGGCACATATTCACGCAGACGCAGCGGGGTGTTCCAGACCCCGACCACGATCGGGGCGCGGACCTGACCATTGGCGATCAGCCGCGTCAGATGCTCGTCCACGCCCCATTCGCCGGAATAGGCGGTCGAGGCGTCGAACAGGTTCTGGCCGTCGTGCATGTAGAGGACCGGGTAACGGTCGTCCGAGGCGTCGTAGCCGGGCGGCAGCCAGATCGAGACCTTGCGCGGGGCGGCGTGGGACAGGGTCAGGTCGTCGTGGACGATCAGGCGGCCGCCCGCGATCTGGGCCTGGGCGGCGCCGGCGAAGGGCAGGGCGGCCATCAGGGTCAGAAGACCGCGGCGGTTCATGCCCGGTGCTCCTTGACCAGCAGGGCGCTGATCGCGGCCAGGACGAAGGAGACGCCGCCCAGGACCAGGGCCCAGATGGCCTGACCGTCGAACAGGGTCTTCAGGATCAGGCCCAGGACGGTGGCGGCCAGCAGCTGGGGCACCACGATGAAGATGTTGAAGACGCCCATATAGACGCCCATCTTCCGGTCCGGCACCGCCGCCGACAGGATGGCGTACGGCAGGGAGACGATCGAGGCCCAGGCGAAGCCGACGCCGATCATCGGGATCCACAGCAGGCCCGGCTCGCGGATGGCGAAGACGCCGATCAGGCCCGCCGCGCCGCACAGCAGCATCAGGGCGTGGGTCGCCTTGCGGCCGATCCGCCTGGCGATGACCGGCAGGGCGAAGGCCGCCAGGGCCGCGACGCCGTTATAGACCCCCATCAGCACCCCGACCCAGTCGGCGCCCTGGGCGTAGGCGGTCGAGGTGGGGTCGGTGGTGCCATAGTGGACGCTGGTCACGGCGGCGGTGGTGTAGATCCACATGGCGAACAGGGCGAACCAGCTGAAGAACTGGACGACCGCCAGACCGCGCATGGCCTCGGGCATACGGAAGATGTCGTTCAGGATTTCGGTCGCGGCGTTGGTGATCCGGCGGCGCTGCATCATGCCGACGGCGATCATCAAGAGGCCGAAACCGACCAGGAAGCCGCCGAGGATCAGCAGTTCCTTTTCCAGGTTCAGGACGGTGATCAGGCCGAGCGCCAACAGGCCCAGGACGCCGCAGACCAGCCCCGAACCCAGCCAGCCCTGCACCGACTTGGCGGGCGGTTCGGGCGTGTCGTCGTGGGCGATGCCGGTCTTCGCCTGCTCGAAGGCGGCGATCTGTTCGGGGCTGTATTCGCGGGTCGACAGCACGGTCCACAGGACGGCGGTGAACAGGCCGGCGGCGCCGACGTAGAAGGCGATCTTGACCGACAGGGGCACGACGCCCGCCTCGGCGGTCGAGACCACGCCGAAGACATTGGACAGCAGCCACGGCAGGGTCGAGGCGAAGACCGCTCCGGCGCCGATGAAGAAACTCTGCATCGCATAGCCGGCGGTGCGCTGCTCCTCCGGCAGATTGTCGCCGACGAAGGCGCGGAATGGCTCCATGGTGATGTTGATCGAGGCGTCCATGATCCACAGCATGGCTGCGGCGAACCACAGGCTGGGGCTGTTGGGCATGGCGATCAGGGCCAGGGTGGTCAGGATTGCTCCGACCAGGAAATAGGGGCGACGACGCCCGAACCGCGTCCAGGTGCGGTCGCTGAAATGGCCGATGATCGGCTGGACCAACAGGCCCGTCAGCGGCGCGGCGATCCACAGGATCGCCAGCGTATCGACCTCGGCGCCCAGGGTCTGGAAGATGCGGCTGGTGTTGGCGTTCTGCAGGCCGAAGCCGATCTGAATGCCGAAGAAGCCGACGCACATGTTCCAGATCGCCAGCGCCGAGAGGCGCGGGCGATGGGCGTGGATGGGTTCAGGCGTCGCGGTGCTCATCGACGCGCACGTCCGATGGGCACGAAGCGGATGGCCTGACCGCCGCCGGGGGCCAGGGCCAGGGTCAGGACGTCGGCCGAGGTCACGTTGCGCTGCTCGATGACGATGTCCTCGCGCCTGTCGGTGAAGTTGGCCTCGGGGCCGTCACGATAGATCTCGGCCCGGTAGCGGCGGCCGGCGTCGAGGAAGTCGAGGCGGGCGGTCAGGACGCGGGGGTTCTCGTCGGTCACGGCGCCCAGGGCCCAGACGTCCGAGTTGCGGTCCTTGCGGGCGGTGACGACATAGTCGCCCAGCTCGGCCGCCAGCACGCGGGTCTCGGCCCAGTCGCAGGGCACGTCCTTGATGAACTGGAACGGGCCGGGGTTGTTCTCGTAGTTGACCAGCAGGTCGGCCGCCATCTGGATCGGGCTGTAGATGACGACATAGAGGGCCAGTTGCTTGGCCCAGGTGGTCATCACGCCCTGCGGGCTGCGCGTCTCCATGCCGAAGATGCCGGGGGTATAGTCCATCGGCCCGGCCAGCAGGCGGGTGAAGACCAGGTTCGGCTCGTGCTCGGGCGGGTTCGACGGATTGCCCCAGGCGGAATATTCCATGCCCCTCTGGCCTTCGCGGCTGATCATGTTCGGATAGGTGCGGCGCAGGCCGGTGTCCTTGAACGGCTCGTGGGCGTTGACCGCCACCTTGTGACGGGCGCCGGTCTCGACGACCTTCAGATGGTGCTGGGCCATCGCCTGGCTCTCGTGCCAGGCCATGACCATCTGGCCGTCCGGCCCGGCGACGCGGGCGCCCTGGGCGTCGGCGACATAGCCGGTCTTGACCGAACGGACGCCCAGACGGCCGTACAGCTCCATCGCCGCTTCCAGCTGCTGCTCGTAGTGGAAGGCGTTGCCGCCGGTCTCGTGGTGGCCGATCAACTGCACGCCCTTCGACGCGGCATAGGTGGTCACGCGCTCAAGGTCGAAGTCGGGATAGGCCTCGGTGAAGCTGAAGTCCGCACCGTTGGCGAACCACTGGCCGTCCCAGCCCTTGTTCCAGCCCTCGACCAGGACGCCGCCGAAGCCGTGCTTGGCCGCGAAGTCGATGTGTTTGATCGTGTTCTCGGTGGTGGCGCCGTGCTTGGGACCGGAGTTCCAGCTCTTCAGCTCCAGGTGCATCTCCCACCAGACGCCGACGTATTTCATCGGCTTGAACCAGCTGACGTCGCCCAGCTTGTTGGGCTCGTTCAGGTTCAGGATCAGGCTGGACTCGATCAGGCCTGCGCCGTCGTCGGCGATCTGCAGGGTGCGCCACGGGGTGTTGAACGGGGCCTCGCGCACCACGGCGGCGTTGGTCAGGCCGGGCGTCAGCTGGGCGCGGAAGCGGGTCCCCTCCGAGCGGCGCAGGTTCATGCCGGCGTAGTCGACGCAGGCGGCCTCGTGGATCGAGACGTGCAGGCCGGACTGGCCCTTGATCGTCATCGGGGTCTGGGCGCTGCCGACTTCGTCGATGGCGGTGCGGCTGTAGAGATATTCCTCGCGGTTCCATTCCCAGGCCGGGCACCACAGGGCCTCGCCGTTTTCGGCCAGGTTGAACTCGGTGATCTCCGAGTTGAAGCGGACGGTGGTCAGGCCGGGCTGTTGCGGGAACTCGTAGCGGAAGCCCAGGCCGTCGTCATACAGGCGGAAGACCACGTCCACGCGGCGTTGCAGGCCGGCGGTCTCGGCATAGGTGACGCGCCATTCGTTGTAGTGGTTGCGAATGAAGCGGCGCTCGCCCCAGGGCTGCTCCCAGGTGTCGTCCACGGTCACGGGCTGACCGGCGGTGATGGTCAGGCCACGCTCGATGGCGGGGGCGTCGGTCAGCAGGAAGCCCAGCTTGGACGGGGCGACCACGAACCGGCCCTGACGCTTGACCGCATACATCGGACGGCCGTCGTTGTCGGTGAAGGCCTCGACCGTCAGGACGCCGCCGGGCGATGAGGCGCGGGCATGGGCGGGCGTGGTCTGGGCGCGGGCGCCGGTCGCGCCGAAGGCCAGAAGGGACACGCCGCCGAGGGCGAGGAAGGATCTGCGCTGCATCATGGGAACTCCGTTACGCCGCCTCTTGCCAACCGCTACGAACGGTGGCTGAAATGTTTGCAGAAAAATTTGCAGCAATCACAGGCTGCCGCCAGGAACCGCGACCTTGAGCCGCAAGACCACCCGACTTGAAGACATCGCGCGCCTGGCCGGCGTGTCCATCGCCACGGCCTCGCGCGCCCTGAACGACAGTCCCGCCGTCAACGACCGGACCAAACAGCTGATCTGGAAGCTGGCCAAGGAGCACGACTATCCGTTCCGCCGCTACATGCCCGCCGGTCCGATCGGGGCGCAGGGCACCATCGCCCTGGTGACGCCGCGACCGCAGGGGCGGGAAGGGCGGATTTCCGACCCCTTCTTCCTGGAGCTTCTGGCCGGGGTGGGCGAGGCGGCGCGCGAGCGCGACTGCGACCTGCTGATGAGCCATATCTCGCCGGCTACCTATGACGAGCTGGCGGCGGCGATGAACACCAGCCGCGCGGACGGGGTGATCTTCCTGGGCCAGTCCAGCCTGCACAACGCCTTCAACCGGCTGGCGGCCGGGGATCATCGCTTCGTGGTCTGGGGCGCCGACCTGCCCGAGCAGGACTACTGCTCCATCGGCTCCGACAACTTCTCCGGCGGCCGCCGGGCCACGTCGCATCTGGCGCGGCTGGGGCGCAAACGCATCGTCTTCCTGGGCGACCTGGATCCGCTTGAAGCCCTGCAGCGCCACCGGGGCTATCTTGAGGCGCTCGAGGCGGCGGGCATCGCCGTGGATACGGACCTGATCGTGCCCGCTCATTTCGAGGTCGAGTCGGCCGAGGCCTCGGTCGACGCCCTGGTGCGCCGGGGGATCGAATTCGACGGGGTGGTCGCGGCCTCCGACCAGATCGCCCTGGGCGCCGTGCGCGCCCTGCAGCACGCGGGGCTGACCGTGCCCGGCGACGTCTCGGTCATCGGTTTCGACAACGTCCCGTTCAGCCGCTATGCGCGCCCGGCCCTGAGCACCATCGCCCAGGACACGGTGAAGGCCGGACGGCTGATGGTGTCCAAATTGCTCGACCACGGGGGCGCGACCGCCGGTCGGTCGGAGCGTGTGCCCACCGATCTGATCGTGCGCGAGACCTGTGGCGGCTGAGACCGTCATGCCAGGCTGAAGACCAGGGCGGCGAGCGGGGGCAGGGCGGCGCCGTTCGCCTCGGTCCAGTTGATCGCCTCGATGCGCGTCGCGCCGGCGGGCGGGGTCCAGTCGACCGTGTCGTGACCCAGGTTGAAGACGCACAGCAGGCGCTCGTTCGACCCGCCGCGCTCGTGCCGTTCGAACACCAGCAGGCCCGGCGTCTCGACCAGATCCATGCCGCCGTAACGCAGGGCCGGATGCTGATGGCGCAGGCGGATCAGGCGGCGGGCGACCTGCAGGGTCGAGGCCGGATCGGCCTCCTGCGCATCGACCGCCAGCGGCAGGTGACGGGCGTCGACCGGCAGCCAGGGTTCGACGGTCGAGAAGCCGGCGTTGGCCTGCTTTGAATGCCAGGGCATGGGGGTGCGGGCGCCGTCGCGGCCCAGGGTCTCGGGCCAGTTGGCGATGGCCTCGGGATCGACCAGACGCTCGAACGGCACCTCGGCCTGGGGCAGGCCCAGTTCCTCGCCCTGATAGACGAAGACATTGCCGCGCAGGCTGACCAGCAGCAGCAGGGCCATTTCGGCGAAGGCCTTGCGGTCGCGGCCTTCGGCCCAGCGCGACACGGCGCGCGGCGCGTCATGGTTGGAGAAGGTCCAGGACGGCCAGCCCTCGCCCTGCTGATCCGGCCACATGGTTTCGCCCTGGGCGACCAGTTCGCCCTTAAGCGCGTCGGCGTAGAGGTAGAGGAAGCCGTAGGCCGAGTGCAGCCGGTCGTCGCCGGCGGTGTATTCCTTCATCTCGCGGTCGGCATGGTCGCCGCCGACCTCGGCCACCGTGAACCGGCCGTCGTAGCTGTCGGTCAGGGCGCGAATCCGGTTCAGGAAGCCCAGCGTCTCGGGCTGGCTCTGATTGTGGATCTTGTCCTGGAAGTCGAAGGGCCGGGTCTTCTTGCGGTCGTCGGTGAAGGGCGGATTGTCCGTCAGCCTGGTGTCGTGGATCGAGAAGTTGATGGCGTCCAGACGGAAGCCGTCCACGCCCCGGTCCAGCCAGAATTTCGCCGCCGCGACCAGGGCGTCCTGCACCGCCGGATTGCGCACGTTCAGTTGGGGCTGCGAGGCCAGGAAATTGTGCATGTAATACTGGCGACGACGCGCGTCCCAGGTCCAGGCCGGGCCGCCGAACACCGACTGCCAGTTCGATGGCGGCGAGCCGTCCGGCTTGGCGTCGGCCCAGACGTACCAGTCGGCGTGGGTGCCCGACTTCGAGGCGCGGCTGTCGACGAACCAGGGGTGTTCGTCCGAGGTGTGGGAGAAGACCTGGTCGATGACGACCTTCAGGCCCAACTCATGCGCGCGGTCGACCAGGGCGTCGAAATCGGCCAGGGTTCCGAATATCGGATCGACGTCGCAATAGTCGGAGACGTCGTAGCCGAAGTCCTTCATCGGCGACTTGAAGAAGGGCGACAGCCAGATGCCGTCCACGCCCAGGGAGGCCACGTGGTCGAGGTGGTCGGTGATGCCCTTCAGGTCGCCGACGCCGTCGTCGTTCGCGTCGGCGAAGCTGCGCGGATAGACCTGATACAGGACCGCGCCGCGCCACCAGTCGGGGTGGGCGGTCGCCGCTTCGGCCCCCGTCTGAGGAGCTGCTGAGAGGTCGGGTTTGTGGGCGTTCACTGGGCGGCGCTCTTGCAGATCAGATAGTCGAGAGGAGGGACGCGGACGGCGTAACTGGCCGGGGCGGAGGCCTCGGCCTCACAGTCGCCGTGCACAGCCTGCCACCGCAGGGAGGCGGCTTCCACCTCGACCTGGGCCGAGACTTCGGCGGTCGAGGTGTTGAACAGGACCAGGGTCTCGCCGCCGGTCTCGTCGAGGTGGGAGACGGCGAACAGCCCC
This sequence comes from Brevundimonas sp., assembly GCF_044336875.1. GTDB lineage: Bacteria > Pseudomonadota > Alphaproteobacteria > Caulobacterales > Caulobacteraceae > Brevundimonas. The sequence goes on from NZ_JBIIOP010000022.1 coordinate 12,744, forward strand.
GGCTTCTCGCCCGAGGCGCGGGCCACCTGGCGGCCGTGACGCAGGGCCGGTTCGGCGGCGCGGATGCGGGCCATCTCGGCGATGGCCCGATAGAGCGGGGCCTCGGTCGAATAGGCGGGCTGGCGGCCGCCGATGGGCATGTCGGCGGCATAGACGGCGGTCTGGCTGGGCCACATGTCCTGACGCGAGTTGCCGTAGCCGCCGGCGCCGGCGAAGCCCTGTTCGTCGCCATAGTAGAGGGTAGGCACGCCGCGGCTGAACATCATCAGGGCGTGGGCCAGGCGCACGCGGGCCAGGATCTCGGCGTCGTCGGCCTGGGGGTTGGCCTGTTTCACGAAGAAGCCCACGCGGCCCATGTCGTGATTGCCCAGGAAGGTCGGCAGGATGGCGGCCGTCTCGGCGCCCCGGGCGTAGATCGTGTCGGCGTCGAACAGCTTGGTCAGGGCGTCGGTCCCGACCTTGCCCGAGGCGACGTCGGTGGCCTGTTTCTGGAACGGAAAGTCCAGCACGGCGGGATACCGGTCGACCTTGGTGAAGCGGGCCGTCACCGCCGGGTCGGGATCATAGACCTCGCCGAAGATATGGAAGTTCGGGATGCCGTTGGCGCGGGCGCGCTCCAGCATGGCGGGGATGAAGGCCTGCCAGAAGACCGGGCTGACGTGGCGGGCGGTGTCGATGCGGTAGCCGTCGATGCCGTATTTCTCGATCCAGCCGCCGAAGATGTCGATCATGCCCTGGATCACGACCGGATCCTCGGTGAACAGGTCGTCCAGACCGGCGAAGTCGCCGTCGAAGGCGCTCTCGCCCGCGAAACTGCTCTCGCCCCGGTTATGATAATGGATCGGGTCGTTCAGCCAGGCGGGAACCTTGGCGTTCTCCTCGCCGGCCGGGACATAGGGGGAATAGGCGTAGTCGGGCCGGGTCAGGCGCGAGAAGTCGCGGCCGTCGAAACCCTCGTTGATCGCCGCTCCGTCCACGCCGCCCCGTCGGGTGTAGGGGTAGTCGGCGCGGCTGCGGTATTCGCACGGACGATCCGGGCATTCGCGATACTTGATCACGTCGGCCGTGTGGTTGGCGACGATGTCCAGATAGACCTTCATGCCGCGCGCATGGGCGGCCTCGACCAGCGACCGCATCGCCGCCTCGTCGCCGAAATGGGGATCGACCGCCGTGAAGTCGGTGATCCAGTAGCCGTGGTGGGCCGCGCCGGTATAGCTGCCGTGCGATTGCACCGGCTTGTTCTTGAAGATGGGCGCCAGCCAGACGGCCGTGGCGCCCAGGCCCTGGATATAGTCCAGCCGCTGCTCGACCCCGGCCAGGTCGCCGCCGTGATAGAAGTCGGTGTCGGACGTGTCGAAACCGCTGGTCAGCCGCTCGGGCGCGTAGCCGCCGTGGTCGTTGGTTTCATCGCCGTTGGCGAACCGGTCGGGCAGCAGGAAATAGATCACCTCGTCCTGCGGCGGACGCTGGCGCAGGGCCTCCAGAGCCGTGGACGACTGGGCCAAGACGGGCAGGGGCGAGGTCGAGACCAGCAGGGCCGCCGCCGCCGTCAGGGCGCGCGCCGAGGTCTTCCACTGTCGAGTGTTGGCCATTTCGCTGTCCTCCCGCCCAGAAAGTGCAAAGCCTTCCAGATCGATTTGCAAGATTTTGCAGTCCTGCCCGTCGCTGTCAACGCGGATAAGAATGCTGCATTGCAACAAGCAGCAGGCGTAAACCTTGCTCAAAGCCTGACTGTGTGGGGTGTTCTTGGGCGTTGAAAAGCAGCGGTAACCCGGCTCCAACATTAACAGCTTGCAAGAATGTCGAAGATTTGCATATTTTTGCGACGGCTCCGGTCGCGACGTTCAGAATCGCGACCAGCCCTCAGGGAGGATGATCATGATTCAACGTCTCAATCGGCGTGCGCGCCTGCTGTCCGGTGTCGCCTTCGGGGCCGCCGCCCTGCTGGCCGTCGGCAACGCCCACGCCCAAACCGTCACAAACACCCCGACCGACGATCAGGCGGACGAGGTCGGCGAAATCGTCGTCACCGGCATCCGCCGCTCGATCGAGGCATCGATCTCGGCCAAGGCCAACAACACCTCGATCGTCGAGGTCATCTCGGCCGAGGACATCGGCAAGCTGCCGGACGTCTCCATCGCCGAATCCCTGGCCCGCCTGCCGGGCGTGACCTCGCAGCGCCTCGACGGCCGCAGCCAGGCCATCTCGATCCGCGGCCTGGGCCCCGACTTCACCACCGCCCTGCTGAACGGTCGCGAACTGGTCACGACCGGCGACAACCGCGGCGTCGAGTTCGACCAGTTCCCGTCGGAACTGCTGGGCGGCGTGACCGTCTACAAGACGCCGGATGCGGCCCTGGTCGGCCAGGGCCTGGCCGGCACAGTCGACCTGCGCACCATCCGTCCGCTGGCCTATGGCCGTCAGGCCATGGCGGTGAACTATCGCCACGAGTGGAACGACATCGGCGCCCTGAACTCGGGCACGACCGACAACGGCGACCGCTACACCATCTCCTATATCGACCAGTTCATGGACGGCACGCTCGGCGTGGCCCTGGGCTATGCCCACATGAGCTCGCCGTATCAGTCCGAGCGGTTCAACAGCTGGGGCTATCCGACCTATACCGACGGCAATCTGCTGACCGGCGGCGTCAAGCCCTACGTCATGTCTTCGGAACTGGAGCGTGACGGCTATATGGGCGTGCTGGAATGGCGCCCGAACGACCGTATTCACTCGACGATCGACGCCTTCTATTCCGAGTTCAAGAACACCCAGGTCCTGCGCGGCATCGAGTTTCCGCTGGCCTGGGGCGGCCTGGCCGAAAGCCCGGGCCGTAGCGACACGGTCCTGGGCGGTTGCCAGATCACCAACGACGTCCCCACGCCGGACGTCTGCCGTCCGGCCCCGTCGCTGCGTCCCGGCTACACCGTCGAGGACGGCATGATCGTCGCCGGCACCTGGGACAACATCAAGGGCGTGGTCCGCAACGATCTGAACAAGCGCGACAGCAACATCACGGCCCTGGGCTGGAACACCGAGTTCGTCGCCAACGACGACTGGACCCTGGGCCTGGACCTCAACTATTCCAAGGTCGAGCGCAGCGACGTCATCCTGGAAACCAACGCCGGCACCGGCCGCAACATCAACGGCGCCCTGGACAGCCTGGGTTTCGTCCTGACCGATGACGGCGTGACCCAGTTCACCAGCCAGCTGAACTACGCCGACCCGACCCTGATCCGCATCACCTCGGCCCAGGGCTGGGGTTCGGACGTCATTCCGGGCGGTCAGGTCGGCTATATGAACACCCCGTCCATCGAGGACGAGATCAAGGCCGTGCGCCTGACCGCCAACCGTCAGCTGCACCAGAGCCCGTTCAAGTCGATCGACTTCGGCTTCAACTATTCGGAACGGTCCAAGAGCTTCGTCAACGACCAGTATTACATCGGCGTCCCCGGCGGCGGCGACCTGACGGTGCCGTCGGAATACCTGCTGGACCCGACTGACCTGGGCTATCTCGGCATCTCGCAGGTGCTGAGCTACGACGCCCTGGGCCTGGTCAACAGCGGCCTGCTGGACCTGGTGCGCAACCCGAACGCCGACGTCGCCGCCGGCAACTGGGAAGTGACCGAAAAGGTCTCGACCGCCTATATCCGCGCCAATATCGACCACAACCTGTTCGGCCTGCCGCTGACCGGCAACGTCGGCATGCAGTTCGTCTATACGGATCAGCAGGGCCAGGGCTTCGAGGCGCAACAGCTGAGCGCCGGCGTCGCCGCCGTCACCGAGGTCACGGGCGGCGCGGAATATCTGGAAATCCTGCCCAGCTCGAACTTCATCCTGGAAGTCGGCGACGACATGTTCGCCCGCTTCGCCGTGGCCCGCACCCTGGCCCGTCCGCGGATGGACGACATGCGCGCCTCGCGGAACTTCTCGTTCAACGCGGGCAACAACAACGAGAACGCCACGCCCGAGCAGAATTCACCGTGGAGCGGCGGCGGCGGCAACCCCGCCCTGAAGCCCTTCATCGCCAATGTGGTCGATGTCTCGTTCGAGAAGTATTTCGCCAACCGCAAGGGCTATGTCTCGCTGGCGGCCTTCTACAAGGATCTGGAGAGCTACGTTTACACCCGTAACGTGCTGTTCGACTTCACCGGCTATCCGACCGGCGGCGTCCCGCCCGTGATCAACCAGGGCGTCCTGACCACGCCCGAGAACGGCAACGGCGGCTGGATCAAGGGTCTGGAATTCTCGGTCTCGGCGCCGTTCGACATCTTCCATCCCGTGCTGGAAGGCTTCGGCGGCATGTTCAGCGCCTCGCAGACGGACAGCGAGGTCCAGCCGGATCCGCTGAACCCGCCGACCACCATGCCGGGCCTGTCGGAAACCGTCCTGAACGGCACTTTGTATTATGAGCGTTACGGCTTCCAGTCGCGCGTCTCGGCCCGCTATCGCTCGGACTATCTGGGCGAGGTCGCCGGCTTCGGCAACGGCCGCACCCTGCGTTCGGTCGCGGCGGAGACCGTCGTCGACGCCCAGATCGGCTACGAGTTCCAGTCGGGTCCGCTGGAGGGTCTGTCGATCCTGGCCCAGGTCAACAACCTGACCGACGAGCCGTTCAAGACCTTCGAGAACGGCGATGAGCGCCGCACCATCGATTATCAGAGCTACGGCCGGACCTTCGCGGTGGGCATGAACTACCGCTTCTGATTTCTCCCCTGAGCAAACTGGGCCGCTTCCGGAAACGGAGCGGCCCTTTCTTTTTCCAGGAAGGGGCGGTCGCGCCAAGTTTGGTTACAGGAACGGCTTTTCCGCTGGACGGATCGGCCGCTATGACCGAACCAAGGCGACCAGAACCGCGCGGCAAAGCGCGGCCGATTTGTTTTTGATCCTGAGAGGGGGATTAGATGTCCGCACCAGAGGCCGCGAAACGCCAGGGCACAGCCTTGGCCTTCGGCTATATCACCACCCTGTTCTTCGCCTGGGGTTTCGCCACTTCGCTGATCGATCCGTTGATCGCGGCGGTGAAGCGGGTGTTCGATCTGAATAACGCCGAAGCCTTCCTGACCACCTTCGCCTGGTTCATCGCCTATGGGCTGATGTCGCTGCCGGCGGCGGCGGTGCTGGGCAAGCTGGGCTACAGCCGATCGATCATCGGCGCCCTGATCGTCATGGTCGCGGGCTGTCTGATCGTGCCGGCCGCCACGGCCGCCGACTGGTATCCGGGCGTGCTGATCGCCCTGTTCGTCATCGCCTCGGGCGTGACCCTGCTGCAGGTCGCCGCCAATCCGCTGGTGGCCGAGCTGGGCAGTCCCAAGGGTGCGTCCAGCCGTCTGAACCTGTCCCAGGCCTTCAACTCGCTGGGCACGACGGTCGGTCCGTATCTGGGCTCGCACGTTCTGCTGACGGGCGGCGTCTTCGCCGCCGGCGCCGTAGTCACGGCCGCGACCCGGACCCAGTCGCTGCGCAGCATCGACCTGGCCTTCCTGGGCATGGGCGCCTTCTTCGCCGTGGTCGCCTTCTTCATCTTCACCGCGCGCAAGAAGATCAACGCTGCTGCTCCGGCCACGACCGAGGCCGTTTCGCCGCTGAAGGCCCTGACCTCGCCCTGGGCCGTCTTCGGGGCTCTGGCCATCTTCCTTTATGTCGGGTCGGAAGTGTCGATCGGCGGCATGCTGACCAACTTCCTGGAGAGCCCGGAGGTCCTGAACGCCCCCATCGAGACCGCCGGCAAGATGGTCGCCTTCTACTGGGGCGGGGCCATGGTCGGTCGTTTCATCGGTTCATTGGTCCTGACCAAGGTTCGTCCCGGCATTGTTCTGGCGGTCTGCACGGTCGCCGCAGGGATCCTGTGCTTCGTGGTCAGCCAGGTCGGTGGTCCGACGGCGGCCTATGCGGCCCTGTCGATCGGTCTGTTCAACTCGATCATGTTCCCGACCATCTTCACCCTGACGCTGGAACGGTCGACGGCGCCGACCTCGGCGACCTCGGGCCTGCTGGTGTTCGGCATCATCGGCGGCGCCCTGCTGCCGCAGATCGCGGCCCATATCGCCGACGCCGCCGGCGCCCTGCAACCGGCCTTCTTCGTGCCGATGCTGGGCTATGTCGGCTTGACCGTCTTCGCCATCGCCTGTGTGCGGACCAAGGCCAAGACCGAGGTCTCGGGATCGGCTTCGCCACACTGAGGTCAGTCTTCGGGCAAGACAAAGGGCGCGGAGAGCGATCTCCGCGCCCTTATCAATTCCGGGGGCGTGTCAGCCGTCGATCAACGCCTGAAGGATCGGCGCCAGGCGATCGCGCATCCGCTCGCATTCGGCGGGTTCGATGTTGAATGTGCCGCCGCCCAGTTCGCGGCTGACCGACATGCCCATGATGAAGCCAGCCAGCAGCCGCGCGCGCACGGTGGCGTCCGGCCCGGCCAGCCAATCTTCCAAAGGGGCGAAGAAGCGGGCGGTGCAGGTGGTCTGGACCATTTCCGAGGCCTTGGCCGAACCGACCGAGCGCAGCATGATCGACATGCCCTTCAGCTTCTCGGCCTTCTTGGGTTCGAACACGATCTCGTGCGCCACGCGCCGGCCGAAGTCGGCCTTGTCCCCTGACATCAGGCTGCTGCCGTCGCCGCAACTGTCCAGGGCCGCGAGGAACAGATCGTCCTTGGAGCCGAAATAGCGGCTGATCAGGGCCGCATCGACCCCGACGTCCCGGGCGATGTCGCGCATGCCCACATCGTCATAGCTCTCGGCCGCGAAACGTTCGCGCGCAGCATCGAGGATGGCCGTGCGCGTCGCTGCGGCGTTCCTCGGACGTGGGCCGGGACATAACAAGGGGATGACACTCCACAGGTGAATAACCGTAGATCACATATGGCTTTGTCAACGCGTGTTGACAAGCGTCACGATGCCCAGCATTAAGTCACCACGCGTTGACAAGGCCGACTCCCCATCGGCCTATGTCCGCTCGACTGGGATTTTACCTCCGACAGGGAGATTGCGCAGATGCGCGGGCTGAAGATTGCGGCCGTGTCCGTCATGGTGACGGGTGCGCTATATGGTTGTTCCCCCAAGGCTGAAGGACAGGCGCAAGGCGCGCCTCCCGTGACAGTGGCCACGCCGCTGCAGCAGAAGGTGGTGGACTGGGACGAATTCACGGGCCGCTTCGAAGCGGTCGAGAGCGTCGAGGTGCGGGCTCGGGTCGGCGGCTATATTCAGGCCGTCCACTTCACCGACGGTCAGATGGTTCAGCGCGGACAGCTGCTGTTCACCCTGGACCCGCGTCCGGCCCAGGCGGCTCTGGCCCAGGCCCAGGCCCAGGTGGCGCAGATGACGTCGCAACTGGGTCTTGCCCGCGCCAACCTGGCGCGCAGCGAGGCGTTGCTGGCGTCTCAGGCCGTGTCCAAGGCGGAGTATGACTCCAACAAGGCCGCCGTCGACGCGGCCGTGGCCAATCTGGCCGCCGCCAACTCCGCCGTCCGTACGGCTCAACTGAACCTGGAATACACCCGCGTCACGGCGCCGACCTCGGGCCGCGTGTCCGACCGTCGCGTCGATCCGGGCAATGTCGTCGCCGGCGGTTCCTCGGCGGGCGACGTTCTGACCACCATCATCTCGGGCGGTCCGATCCACTTCGTCTTCGACGGTTCGGAAGCGGTCCTGCTGAAGTATCTGCGTGACGGCGGCGCCAACAACGGCGCTCCGGTCCGGATCCGCCTGCAGGACGAGAGCGGCTACACCCGCACCGGCCGCCTCGACTTCTCGGACAATGCGCTGGACACCGCCTCCGGCGTCATCCGTATGCGCGCCATCGTGCCGAACAGCGACGGCTTCCTGCGTCCGGGCCTGTTCGGTCGCGCCCAGGTCGCCGGCGCCGGTTCTTATGACGCCCTGCTGGTCCCGGATTCCGCCATCGGCACCGATCAGGCGCGCCGTGTCGTCTCGGTCGTCGCCGCCGACGGCTCCGTCACCACCAAGGCCGTGCAACTGGGCCCGATCGTCCAGGGTCTGCGCGTGATCAAGTCGGGCATCGCCCCGACCGATCGCGTCATCATCGCCGGCCTGCAACGCGCCGCCCAGCCGGGCGCCAAGGTCACCGCCCAGAACGGCCGTATCACGCCCGTCGCCGAAACGGCTTCGGACGCACCGGTCACCCAGGCGGCCCCGGCCTCGAGCGCCTCGTTCGCCAACAGCCTTTCCACCGGCGACTAAGCCATGAACATCTCCCGCTTCTTCATCGACCGGCCGATCTTCGCGGCCGTGATCGCTGTGGTGATCTCCATCATCGGCATCGCCGCCTATCCGCTGCTGCCCCTGTCGCAGTATCCGGAGATCGCGCCGCCGACGATCACCATCAACGCCACCTATCCCGGCGCCTCGGCCGAGACCCTGGCCGAGACCGTCGCCGCCCCCATCGAGCAGGAGGTGAACGGCGTCGAGGGCATGCTGTACCTCACCTCCTCGTCCACCTCGGACGGGGCGGTGGCGATCACCGTGACCTTCCAGCCGGGCACCGACCTCGATTCCGCGCAGGTCCTGGTCCAGAACCGGGTCGCCCTGGCGGAGCCTCGTCTTCCGGACGCGGTTCGTCAGACCGGCATCATCGTCAACAAGGCCGAAAGCGGCTTCCTGATGATCCTGGGGCTGACGTCGCCCAGCGGAGCGCTGGATAACGACTATGTCGGCAACTACGCCAACTCGACGCTGCGGGACCGTCTGCTGCGCCTCGAAGGCGTCGGCGCGGTCCAGATCTTCGGCGGCGGCAACTATTCGATGCGGATCTGGATCGACCCGGCCAAGGCGGCCGAGCGCGGTCTGACCGGTCCGGATATCGTCGCCGCGCTTCAGGCCCAGAACGTCCAGGCGGCCGCAGGCTCCATCGGCCAGCCGCCGTTCGCGACCAACGCCGCGGCCTTCCAACTGCCGATCCAGGTCCAGGGTCGTCTGACCGATCCCGACCAGTTCTCGAACGTCGTCCTCAAGACGGACGACAGCGGACGCATCACCTATCTGCGCGACGTGGCGCGGATCGAGCTGGGCGCCCAGGATTACGGCATCCGCGGCTTCTTCGACGGCCAGCGCGGCGTCGGCATGGCCATCGTGCAGCAGCCCGGGGCCAACGCCCTCGGCACCGCTGACCGTGTCCTGGCCGAAGTCGAGGCCATGAAGGCCGACCTGCCCGCCGGCATGGCGATCTCCGTGCCCTACAACCCGACAGAATTCGTCGCCGCATCGGTGGAGTCGGTTCAGCACACCCTGGTCGAGGCCGTCTTCCTGGTCGTGATCGTGATCATGGTCTTCCTGCAGACCTGGCGCGCTGCGATCATCCCGATCGTGGCCATCCCGGTCGCCCTGGTCGGCACCTTCGCCGTGCAGCTGGCCCTGGGCTATTCGATCAACTCCCTGTCCCTGTTCGCCCTGGTCCTCGCGGTCGGCATCGTCGTCGATGACGCCATCGTCGTGGTCGAGAACGTGGAACGGGCCATCAGCGAGGGCCTGACGCCGAAGGAGGCCGCCTATCGATCGATGCAGGAAGTCTCCGGCGCCCTGATCGCCATCGGCCTGGTGCTGATCTCTGTGTTCGTGCCGACCATGTTCGTGCCGGGCATTCCGGGCATCTTCTATCGCCAGTTCGCCGTCGTCATCGCCTCGGCCTCGGTGATCTCCCTGTTCGTGTCCCTGACGCTGTCGCCGGCCATGGCCGCCCTGCTGCTGAAGCCGCACAAGAAGGACCACGAGAACGTCCGCAAGCCGGGCGTGCTGGGATCGGTCGCCTATTACGGCGGCTGGGCCGGTCGCAAGTTCAACGAGGGCTTCGACTGGCTGTCGGACCGCTACGGTCGCCTGACGGCGCGTCTGGTGCGGACGGTCGGCCTAGTGCTGATCATCTACGCCGGTCTGCTGGGCCTGACCGCCTGGCGCCTGGTCGATACGCCCTCGGGCTTCATTCCCGAGCAGGATCAGGGCTTCCTGATCGGCGTCATCCAGCTGCCCGCCGGCGCCTCGCTGGACCGCACCGAAGCGGTCATGCAACGCGCTCGCGAGATCATGCAGAAGACGGACGGCGTCAACGGCACCGTGGCCTTCGCGGGCCTCGACGGCGCCAGCTTCTCGTTCGGCTCCAACGCCGCCACCATCTTCGTTCGCCTGAATCCCTTCGAGGAGCGGACCAAGGAGGAGGCTGCGACGGCCCTGGCCGGGGCCATCACCCAGGCCACGGGTTCGATCGAGGACGCGCAGATCTTCGTCATCGCCCCGCCGGCGGTTCAGGGTCTGGGCAACGGCAACGGCTTCAAGATGATGATCCAGGACACCTCGGGCGCCGGCTACCGCGCGCTGGAGGGAGCGACCTTCGCCATGATGGGCGCGGCCGCACAGTCGCCGGATCAGGTCAGCCAGGTCTTCTCGACCTACAACACCGGCTCGCCGCGTGTGTCGGCCGACGTCGATCGTGACAAGGCGCTGATGATGGGGGTCCAGCCCAGCGACGTGTTCAACACGCTGGGGGTCTATCTGGGTTCGTCCTACGTCAACGACTTCAACATGCTGGGCCGCACCTACCGGGTGACGGCGCAGGCGGAGCCGCAGTATCGGGACGACATCGCCGACATCGCCAACCTGAAGACCCGCTCGACCAGCGGAGCCATGGTTCCGATCGGCTCGGTGGCGAACCTGGTCAATGACTCGGGGCCGTCGCGGATCGTCCGCTACAACCTGTTCCCGGCCGCCGAACTTCAGGGCAACCCCGCCATGGGCGTGTCCTCGGGCCAGGCGCTGCAGGTGATGGAGCAGATGGCGACCAGCACCCTGCCGCAAGGCTTCTCGTACGAGTGGACCGAGCTGGCCTACCAGCAGAAGGCGGCCGGTTCGGGCGCGACCATGATCTTCCTGATGGCCGTGGTCTTCGTCTTCCTGGTGCTGGCGGCCCAGTATGAAGCCTTCACGCTTCCGCTGGCGGTCATCCTGATCGTTCCGATGTGTCTGCTCGCAGCCATCATCGGGGTGAACATCCGGGGCCTGGACAACAACATCCTGGTCCAGATCGGCCTGGTCGTTCTGATCGCGCTGGCGGCCAAGAACGCCATCCTGATCGTCGAGTTCGCCAAACAGGCGGAAGAGGAGGAGGGCATGAACCGCTTCGACGCGGCCGTGCACGCCGCCCGCAGCCGTCTGCGCCCGATCCTGATGACCTCCTTCGCCTTCATCCTCGGCGTCGTGCCGCTGATGCTGGCGACCGGACCTGGCGCGGAAATGCGCCAGTCGCTGGGCACGGCCGTCTTCTCCGGGATGCTGGGGGTGACCTTCTTCGGTCTGATCTTCACGCCGGTCTTCTACGTCGTGACGCGCTGGCTGTCGTCGAAGCTGCCCCAGTCGCCGAAGAAGGAGCGCGAACTGCCGACCACCTACGGCATGCCGCCTCATGACAGCATCGTCGACAACGATGCGCCTGCGCCGGCGACCGGCCGGATTGGGGACCACTGATGACCCGCAACACGACCCTGTCCTTCCTGACCGCCGCGGCTGCGAGCGCCCTGCTCGCCGCCTGTGCGGTCGGGCCCCGGGCGCCCTCGGCCGACCTGCCTGCGGCGGGTGCGGGCGCCTTCATCGGCTCCACCTCGTCCACCGTCTCGACCGCCGAGGCGAGGGACGACTGGTGGCGGCTGTACAACGATCCGACTCTGGACGGCCTGATCCAGCAGGCGTTCGCCCAGAACAACGAACTGGAGGCCGCCTTCGCCAATCTTCGCGCCGTCCAGGCGTCGCTGTCGGAGGCCCGCGTGGGCCGTTTCCCGACCACGACGACCAGCGCCCAGGCCCAACGCAGCCGCGCCTCTGCGGCCACGGTTCAGGGGTTGCCGGCCGGCGAGAAGGCGCCCGAGATCGACACCTATGACGTCGGTCTCCAGGCCTCCTACGAGGTCGATCTGTTCGGCCGCGTCGAATCGACCATCCGCGCCGCCCGCGCTGACGCCCGCGCCGCGCAAGCGGCCCTGGCGACAGTCCAGGTGACGGTGGCCGCCGAGACGACCCGGGCCTATGCCGACACCTGCTCGGCCAACGCCCAGATTGCGGTGGCGGAGCGGACGCTGGACCTGCAGCGCAACACCTCCAACCTGACCCAGACCCTGCTCGACAACGGCGCGGGGACCGGGCTGGACGTGGCCAGCGCCCGCGCGGCCCTGGCGCAGACGGCGGCGACCCTGCCGACCCTGCGTGCGGCCCGCAACGAGGCCCTGTTCCGCCTGGCGACCCTGACCGGGGTGACCCCGGCCGAGGCCAGCCAGGCCGCCGCCGCCTGTGTCCGTCCGCCGCAACTGAGCCAGCCGATCCCGGTGGGCGACGGCGCGGCCCTGCTGGCGCGTCGTCCCGACGTGCGCGAGGCCGAGGCCAATCTGGCCGCCGCCGCCGCGCGCGTGAACGTGGCCACCGCCAACCTCTTCCCGCAGATCAGCCTGGGGGGCTCGATCGGCTCCACCGCGCTGGAATCGGGCGAACTGGGCGATGATCAGAACTTCCGCTTCAGCTTCGGTCCGCTGATCAGCTGGTCGTTCCCGAACGTCTTCGCCGCGCGCGCCCAGATCAAGGCCGCCGGCGCCCGTTCGGATGCGGCGCTGGCCACCTTCGATCAGACGGTGCTGACCGCCCTGCAGGAGACGGAAACGGCCCTGTCCAACTACGCCAACGAACTGGACCGCCGTGCCGCCCTGACCGAGGCGCGCGACCAGGCGGCCCGCGCCGCCGGCCTGTCGCGTCAGCGTTTCAACGCCGGCGCCGACAGCTTCCTGCTGGTTCTGGACGCTGAACGGACCCAGGCCTCGGCCGACGCGGCCCTGGCCCAGTCGGACGCTTTGGTGACCACCTATCAGGTCGCCCTGTTCCGCGCCCTGGCCGGCGGCTGGCAGCAAGCCGAGAACTGAACCCGTCGAGGCCGGCGTCCTCCTTCCGCATGGAAGGGAGACGCCGGTCCGTCGCCGCTTCGAGGGGCCGCGCGATCCGTCGCCGGCCCTTTTTCGCATCTGAAAGACGACGGCCGTCCACAAGCGCGTTCCGATTCCATGTTCCCGTTATGTTCCGTTCGTGCTTCAACCGTCCTCGGTCCGTGGCGTGATGGAGGACGAGATGAACGACGGCGTGCTGGCCCATATGATGGCCGAACTGGATGCGGAGCTGGCGCGTGTGGAGCCCGCCCTTCCGCAACATCCCGAACAGACGAGACAGGTCGAGGTGCTGCGCGCCCTGGCCCTGGGCCTGGGCAATTTCGAACGGATGCGGGCCCACGAGGTCCACATGCTTGCGGCGCGGCTGTCGCCCCGCAGGGCCTGAGCGCCGCCTGACCAGAGGGCCGGTGCGACCTGCCCGCTTAGCGGGCGGGCTCAGCCCGCCGTATTCACCCGCGCCACCACCGACATACCCGGCGCCAGACGTTGCGCCGCCTCCTGGCCCGGATCGATGCGGATGCGGACGGGAATGCGCTGGGCGACCTTGGTGAAATTGCCGGTGGCGTTGTCGGGGCGGATGACGCTGAACTCGCTGCCGGCGGCGGGGGCGATGCGTTCGACGCGGCCGCTCAGGCTCTGGCCGCCCAGGGCGTCGACCGTGATCTCGACCGGCTGACCGATGCGGATGTTGCGCATCTGGGTCTCCTTCAGGTTCGCCGTGATCCAGACGACATCGGGCACCAGGCCCATCAACTGGGCGCCGGCGGTGACATACTGGCCCTGCCTCACGCCCACCTCGCCCAGTCGGCCGGGGCGGGGGGCGACGATCCGGGTGTTGGCCAGGTCGATCTGGGCCAGGCGCAGGGCGGCGCGGGCGTTCTCGACGGCGGCGGCCAGACTGTCGCGCCCGACCACGGCCGAGGTGACGCCGGTCTGGGCCACGCCCTCGGCGGCCTGGGCCTGGGCGACCTGGGCCTGGGCGCTGCGCAGGGCGGCGACGGCGATGTCGACATTGGACTGGGACACCCAGCCGCCCGCCTTCAGGGTGCGGGCGCGGTCGGCGTCGGCCTGGGCGCGGGTCAGGGTGGCCTGGGCGGCGGCGATCGAGGCGCGCTGCTGGGCCACGGTCCCGCGCGCCGAGGCCTGGGTCTGGGTCGAGTTGGATAGGGCGACCTCGGCCGAATGCAGATTGGCCTGAGCCTGTTCGACCCGCTGCTGATAGATGCGGTCGTCGACCTGGGCCAGCAACTGGCCCTGCTGGACCGTCTGGAAATCCTGGACCGGAACCTCGGTCACATAGCCGCTGACCTGGGGGCTGATCAGGGTGACCTGGCCGCGGACATAGGCGTTGTCGGTGCGCTGGATATGGCCGGTGAAGGGCGGCAGTTGCCAGGCGTAGAGCACCAGGGCCACCGCCAGCAGGGCGACCGCGCCCGCGACCACGGCCCAGAGGACGCGCTTGCGGGGTTCAGGCGCGGCCGGAGCGGGGGCGGGAGCAGGCTGAGGGGCGGCGGGGGCGGTGGTGTCGGTCATCGGAATGCAGGGGGCTTTCGGGGTCAGTCTATGGCGGCGGCGGCGGCGGCCTGATTTGTGGCGTTTTGGGCGTCGCGGCGGGCCTGGGCGCGGGCTTTGAAACGGGGACGCAGATGGATGGCCGACACCCAGGCGCAGCCCAGGCCGGCGAGGACGGCGATCATCAGGAAGACGTCATTGTAGGCCAGTATATTGGCCTGTTGCGTCACCTGGCGGCTGAGCAGGGCCACGCCCTCGGCCTTGAGCAGGGCGGGGTCGCTGATGACGTGGCTGTAGGCGCCGGACAGTTGGGCCATGCGCTGGGCGACCTGGGGATCCATGCCGGTGATCCCGGCGGCGAGTTCGTTGGAGTGGAATTTCTCGCGCACGATCTGGACCGTGCCGACCAGGGCGCTGCCGGCCAGGCCGCCGACGTTCTGGAGCACGCTGAACATGACGATGAAGCTGATCAGGTTGCGCGGCCCCTGCTGCAGCACCTTGCCGACGCCGATCAGCAGGGCCGGGCCGACGAACATGGCCGAGGCGAAGGCGATCAGGCCCTGGCTGAAATAGAGTTGGGCCGGGCGGGTCAGGATGGTGGCGTGGCTGTCGATGAAGGCGCCGATGGCGATCAGGCCCAGGGCGATGGCGATGGGCTTGTTCAGCTTGGCCAGGTTCAGGGTCAGGGCGCTGACGGCCGTGCCGGCGACCATGGCCAGCAGGATCAGGGCGAACAAGCCGTGCAACTGGTCCGGCCCCAGGCCGACCACGGTCAGGAAGCCCACGGCGCCCGAGGTCTGTTCCGACAGGGTGATCCGGATCAGGAAGACGGCGCCGAACAGACGCAGCACGTCCGGCCCGGTCAGCCACCGGGTGTTGATCAGCGGGTTCTTGCGGTTGTGCTCGATCACCAGGGCGGCGGTCAGCAGGAGGATGGACCCGGCCAGGGCCCAGCCGATCCAGGCGGCCTCGGTCCACCAGACGATCCGCCCCAGGCCGATGGCGGCCGTCAGCAGGGCCACGCCCGGCGCGAACAGGGCGAAGGTCAGAAAGTCCAGCGGCTCGAACAGTTTCAGCCGTTCCGACGGGGGCAGGCGCAGCACCTGGACGGCGGCCCAGGCCAGCAGAGCCATGCCCAGCTCGAAGGTGTAGAAGGCCTTCCAGTCGTTCAACTCCAGCAGGGTCGGCATGACCAGGCGCGAGATCGGCACGGCGAAGCTGGACAGGCCGATGCCGATGACCAGCCCCTTGAGCCGGTGTTTCGCCGGGAAGGCCTGGATCATGTAGAGGAAGCCCAGGCTGGACAGGCCCGTCGCCGCCATGCCGGCCGCGCCGCGCACGACCAGGGTGGACTCATAGTTGTCGACCACCAGGTGGGCGGCGCAGGTGGCCACGAAGGCGCCCAGGCAGATCTGGGTGAACAGGCGCAGGCCGTACTGCTGGCGGAACTTGACCAGGATCAGGTTCATACAGGCGTTGGTCATGACGAAGACCACGGGCAGCCAGGCCGCCTCGGTCAGGGTGATGCCCAGCGAGCCCTGCAGGCTGGTGATATTGGCGGTGACGGCGGCGTTGCCCATCGACCCCACCATGGCCACCAGGAAGCCGGTCAGGGCGTACTGGATGCGCAGCCAGCCGGGGAAGTCGGGCGTGGCGGGCGAGCCCGGCAACTGGGGCAGTTCGTGCGGCTTCAGCGTGGCGACATACTGGTCCCACGGCAGATGCCAGTTGTGGTCGAGACGGCGGGCCATCAGCGGACCTTCACGCCGTCGAGCAGGATGGCGCGGATACGGGCCGAGACGGCGCGACGTTCGTCCTCGTCGGCGCCCTGGAAGCCGGCGCCCAGCACGGTGGCGATCAGACGGATGTCCATCGGCCGCAGATCCTCCCGCACCAGACCGGCGGCCTGGGCCCGCTCCAACGGCGCGGCGCCCGCCTCCATCAAGCGCTGCCGCAGGGGAGTAAGCGCGTCGGGCGAACGGACGTTCCGCACCACCCCGGCAAGGCCGGCGTTGCGGATCATGTGTTCGGCCAGCTCGTCCAGGAACCAGAAGAAGACTTGCGGATCATCCCCCTGTTCGGCGGTGCGTCGGCCCAGTTCGGCGACATCCGCCTCAAGCACGGCCAGGGCCAGTTCGGTGCGGTCGGCGAAATGGCGATACAGGGTGCCGCGCCCGACCCCGGCCTTTTCCGCGATCAGGTCCAGAGGCGCGTCCAGCCCCTGGTCGGCGAAGACCGCGCGCGCGGCCTCCAGCACGGCGGCGCGGTTCTGCAGGGCGTCTTTTCGGATGGGGCGCGACATGATGACGCGCTTAAATGGACAATGGTGTCCGCTTTGCAAGGGGCGACGCAACTCTTTCGCTGATTTCGTGTGGAAATTGGGGGGGAGTTTCCGGGAAGGCGTCGTTCGCGACCGTCTGGTGCGTCATTCACCAACTGCTCGTCATCCTAGGCCTTGTGCCTAGGATGACGGGGCGGGGATCTCAGAGCGCCTTTTCCAACACGACGAATGCAAGCTCGGGGCGAGGCGGCGCAACGGGGAAGGGGCGGGTCTCGCCGGTGGGGGCATAGCCGCGCCGTTCGTACCAGGCGATCAACTCGGCGCGGCGATGGATGACGGTCATCTCCATGCGGCGGGCGGCGAAGCGGGCGACCGCCTCGGCCTCGGCGGCGGCCAGCAGACGTCGGCCCAGACCGGCCGCCTGCAGCGACGGATCGACCGTCAGCATGCCCAGATAGGCCAGATCCTGACCCGCGCGGGCGATCTGGACGCAGCCGATCAGCCGGTCTCCGTGGTGGGCCAGCAGGATGACCCGGTCGGGATCGGCGATCAGGGCCGCCAGTTCGTCGGGACTGGTGCGGTCGTCGAACAGCAGATCCGCCTCGTGCGTCCAGCCGGCCTTGGCCGTCTCGCCGCGATAGGCGCGCTCGATCAGAGGGTGGAGGGCGGCGACATCGTCAGACGTCGCCGCGCGGAAGGTCGGTTGCATCAGCGCGAGACGCCCAGCTCCTCGACCAGATGGTCCATGCCGTAGACGTCGCGCAGGGCCACGGTCACGGCCTGGGTGGTGACGATGACGCTGCGGTTCGCATTGCGGTCGTAGCCGTAGGCGTTGCGCTGGGTCAGGACGGTGGAGTCGAAGTTCGCCCCGATGATCTCGCCCTTCGCATTGACGGCGGGCGAGCCGGACGAGCCGCCGATGGTGTCTGACGAGACGGCCATGTCCATCACGGCGTTCGGGTCGATCCGGTCTTTCGCCGCCAGCAGTTTCGGCGCGACGGCGAAGGGTTCGGCGCCGGTGGCCCGGTCCCACAGGCCGGCGAAGGTGGTGAAGGCGCCGAAGCGCTGTCCCGGCACGTCCGAGCCTTCGACCTGGCCATAGGTCAGACGCAGGGTGCCGGTGGCGTCCGGATAGACGGCGTCGCCATAGGCGGCGAAACGGGCGGCGGCCAGTTGCTCCGAGGCGCGGGCGGTCGGACCGTCGACCTTGTCGCGCCATTCCGCGCGGACGGCGCGGGCGTCGGCGTCGATGGCCAGGACATACTGGATCAGCGGATCGGTCGAGGCCTGGACGGCGGGCAGACCGCCCTCCCACAGGGCGCGGCGCACGGCGGGATCGGCCAGTTTGGTGCCGGCGATCAGGCGGGCGGACAGCTCCTCGGGGCTTTCCTTGCCCAGCAGGACGCGGACGTGCGGGCTGTCGACGGTCAGCCATTCGCGGGTCTTGGACAGCCACCATTCCAGACGGATCTGCTCCAGCGCCGGATAGGTCGGGCGTTCGGCGAACAGGCCGGACTGGACGGCGGGCAGGCGGCTGTCGGCGAACTCGGACAGGCGCTGGTCGGACGGCTTGGTCCGCTCCTGGGCGCCGCGCACGATGGCCCGCGCCCACTGGAACAGGGACGATCCGCCGGCGACCGAGGTGGTGCCCATGCCCGTGCCGCCCTCCAGCAGGGCCGTGACCGGATACAGTTCGCGGGCGGCGGGCTGGATGGCCTCCAGCCTGCCCCACGGATCGGCGCCTTCACCGTTGGAGGCGGCGTAGCGCTGCATGAAGTCCACTTCGGCGGCGGCCTTGGTCGCCATGAAGTTCGGGTCGATCAGGGCGGCCATCCGGCCGCGCCCGCGCTTGTAGGTGTTCTCCAGACCGACGATCGGGTCCATGGCGATAAAGGCCTGTTCCTCGCCCTCTTCGGCAAAGCGGATCAGGCGGCCGCGCAGTTCGGAGGCGATCAGCTGATCCAGAGGCAGGACCACGTCGCGGATGGTGGTCAGCTGATCCATGGTCAGCAGGCGCTGGGTCGAGCCGGGATTGCCGGTGATGAAGACGGCCTCGCCCTCGGTCGGCTTGGCGGGGTTCCAGGTGAAATGGGTCGGGGTCTCGACCGGCTTTCCGTCCTCGTACAGGCGGATGAAGGCCGCATCGATGGCGAACCGGGGGAAGGAGAAGTTGTCCAGATCCCCGCCGAAGGTGGCGGCCCGGTCCTCGGGCGCCCAGGCCAGGCGGACGTCGGAATATTTGCGGAACTTGTAGAGCTTGAACTGGCCGCCCCGGTACAGGCTGACGACCTGGCAGCGGATCTTGGGATCGTTTCCGCAGGCCTCCGTCTCGATCCGGCCGGCCTCGGCCTCGCGCGCCTGGGTGAAGGCCTGGCCTTCAAGCCCTTCGCCGGCCTTGTGCATCCGCTCGGTGACGTCGGAGATTTCGGTCAGGATCTCGGCCGTGGCGCCGGGGCATTTCAGCTCTTCCTCGCGCGATTTCGGGGTGAAGCCGGTCTCGGCGTAGTTGACCTGTGGTGTGGACAGGTTGGCGACGCAGGTGGCGACGCAGTGGTTGTTGGTCATCACCAGCCCCTGGCCGGACACGACCCCGGCCGAACAGCCGCCGAACTTGACCGACGACAGACGCACCCGGTCCAGGAAGGCCTGGTCGATGTTCGTGCCCAGGGTCGCGTTGGCGCGGGCGATGGGGAAGTTGTCGTAGGTCCACATGCCTTCCTCCGCGCTGGCCGAGGAGGCGGCGGCGAAGGCGAGAACGGCGGCGGAGGCGAGGAGGGCGAGGCGCATGGGGCGGTGTCCTTGAAGTCTCCTCCCTGTCCGCGCAGCGGATGGGGAGGTGGCGCGGCGCTTCTTCAGCGCCGTGACGGAGGGGCTCTTGAATACATTACAGACGCCGGTGCGGTGGTGAAGAGCCCCTCCACCGCGGAGCCTGTCCTCGGGCTCGCCGAAGGCGAGACCCGGGGGCGGTCCCCCTCCCCATCACAAGCGATGGGGAGGAGACGCTCTCGTCTTAGCGACGCACGCCCAGTTCGCGCAGCAGGCGCGGCTGGTTGTAGACGGTGCGCAGGGCTTCGGTGATGGCGGCGGTCGAGACCGTCACCGTGCGGTTCAGTTCCGGATCGTAGCCGAAGCTGCCGCCCAGCGAGTGGATGTTGCCGTCGAAGGCGGCGCCGATGACTTCGCCCTTGGCGTTGATCACGGGCGAACCCGAGTTGCCGCCGATGATGTCGTTGGTCGAGACGAAGTCATAGACGGTCGACTTGTTGACCTTGTCCTCGGCCGCCATCCAGTCCTCGGCGGCGTTGAAGGGCTCGGCGCCGGTGTTGCGCTGATACAGGCCGCCGATCTCGGTGAAGGGCGTCACCGTCACGCCGCGATAGGTCCAGCCCTTCACCTGGCCATAGGACAGGCGCAGGCTGAAGGTCGCATCGGGATACAGGTTGGTGCCGTAAACCGCGAACCGGGCCTGGGCGATCTTCTCGCCGGCGCGGCTGGTCGGGCCGGACACGGCGGATTCCCACTGGGTGCGGACGGCCTGGGCCGCGTCGTCATTGGCCAGGACGAACTGGATCAGAGGATCGCCCGAGGCGGCCAGCTGCTCCGGCGTCATGGCCAGGGCCTGGGCGCGGAAGGCCGGGTCGGCCAGACGGGTGCCGTCGATCAGACGTTCGGCGACCTGGGCCGGGCTCTCGGTTCCCAGCAGGGCCTTCACGTTGGCGTTGTCGACGGTCAGATATTCGCGGGTCTTGGACAGCCAGAAGTCGACGAAGATCTTCTCCAGATCGGTCGAGATCGGAACCTCGGTCGCCAGGCGGCGGCCCAGGGAGGCGATGTCGGCGTCAGAGTATCCGGCGCGACGCTCAGTCACCGGCTTGGCCCGTTCCTTCGAGGCGCGGACGATCGAGCGGGCGTAGGAATAGAGTTGCGACCGCTGGCCGGCGGCCGATTCCAGCTGGCGATAGGGCAGGTAGAGGTCGCGCTGGGCGGCCGAGACGCGCTCCAGATCGGCCCACGGATCACCGATACGCTGGGCCAGGGCCGCGTCGGCGGCGACGCGCTGGCGCAACTCCTGTTCTTCCGACCGCTTCGTAGCCATGAAGGCCGGATCGGTCAGGGCGCCCTGCTGGCCGTAGAAGACCTTGAAACTGTTCTCCAGGCCGAACAGTGGGTCGACGGTGACGC
Organism: Brevundimonas sp.; assembly: GCF_044336875.1. Taxonomy (GTDB): domain Bacteria; phylum Pseudomonadota; class Alphaproteobacteria; order Caulobacterales; family Caulobacteraceae; genus Brevundimonas. Next base: position 33,644 of record NZ_JBIIOP010000022.1, read on the forward strand.
GCTTGGCCTCTTCGCCGGTGGTCGCATATTCGACCAGACGGCCGCGCAGTTCCGACGACTGGATCAGGGTCAGGGGCATCTGCTGGTCGCGCAGGGCCTCCAGCTGGGCCACGGTCAGCAGGCGCGAGGTCGAGCCGGGGTTGCCGGCGACGAAGGTGACGTCGCCTTCCTTGGGCGCATTGGCGTTCCAGGTCAGGTGGTTCGGCGTGGCGACCGGCTTGCCGTCCTCGTAGATGCGCAGGAAACCGGCATCCAGGGCGTAGCGGGGGAAGTTGAAATTGTCCGGGTCGCCGCCGAAGAAGGCCGCCTGGAACTCGGGCGCGAAGACCAGGCGCACGTCGTCGTACTTGCGGAACTTGTAGAGCTTGTATTGGCCGCCGCGGTAGAAGCTGATGACCTGGCAGGTCAGCTTCTGGTCGTCGCCGCAGGTCTCCTTCTGGATCTTGTCGATCTCGGCCGCGCGGGCCTGGACAAAGGCGGCGCCCTCAAGCCCTGCGCCGGCGCCGACCACACGGTCGGTCACGTCGATGATGTCGGTCAGGATCTCGGCCGTCTGGCCGGGGCATTTCTTCTCGTCCTCGCGGGTGGCGGGCATCCAGCCGTTCTTGACATAGTCGTTGTCGGCCGAGGACAGGTCCTGGACACAGGAGACGACGCAGTGGTGGTTGGTCAGGATCAGGCCTTCGCCCGAGACCAGAGAGGCCGAGCAGCCCTGCAGGCGGACGGCGGCGTTGCGGACCCGGTCCAGCCAGGCCTGGTCGATGTTGGTGCCGTACTTCTCGTTCACCGTCGCGATGGGGAAGTTGTCGAAGGTCCACATGCCTTCGTCGGCACGGGCCGGGGTCGCGGGGGCGGACAGGACGACCGTCGCGGCGCCGAGGGCGGCCAGCGAGGCGGTGAGACGAAGGGACGGCAGGGACATTCGGGATCTTCTCCGTGCGCGGAACGAGCCTGTCCCGCCTGTTATCTTGTAACTAGCGCCGTTTCACGAGCGCCGCCAAGAGGCAGACGCCGCCTTAGTCCCCTGATTTTCCGGGCGCAACGTCGCGGGTCTTAACAAGCCTTACCCCGATTTAACTTGGCCGTGAGGCGGCTCGCGCTCAGATAGACGCCATACCGGGGGTTTATCGACGACCATGTCGCTTGCGCTATCTACGCTGCTGTTCGAGTGGCGCCGCTATATGGCGGCGGTCATGGCCCTGGCCCTGTCGGGTCTGCTGGTCCTGGCCATGACCGGTGTCTTCATCGGCATCGGCAAGGGGTTCACCGCGACCATCGAACGGTCGGGTGCGGACATCTTCATCCTGCAGCCGGGCGCCAAGAGCCTGATCAACGGGCCGTCGGGCGTGCCGCGCCGTTTCATTCCGCTGGCCTACAACCACCCCGAGGTGACCGAAGTCATGCCGCTGGACGGCGCCGGCGGCACCTTCCAGAACATCAAGAACGTCGACCCGACCAAGAACCAGGCCGACAACGCCCGCCAGGGCGCGCCGCGCCAGAAGTTCGTCCAGACCAGCATCATCGACACCCGTCCGGGTTCGGTGACCATTCCGACCGACTATTCGCAGGAACTGGTCGACGCCCTGCGCCAGCCCTACACCGTGGCGGTGGACGAGACGGCCCTGGGCACCCTGGGCGTCAAACTGGGCGACAAGGCCCTGTACAACGGCCAGACCGTGACCGTCGTCGGGGTGACGCGCGGCTATCCCAACATGATGCAGCCGGGCGTGGTCATGTCGCGCGACACCCTGCGGATGCTGGGGCAGGCCGACACGGGTCCGCGCGTCGGGCCGCTGATGATCAAGCTGCGCGATCCGGCCCGCGCCCCCATCGTCGTCGCCCAGCTGAACGCCATGGGCAATGGTCAGTGGAAGGCCTGGACCAAGTCGCAACTGGCCGAGGCCAACGCCGGCGCCATGTTCGAGGAAGGGATACTGGTCATCATCATCGGCGGCTGCGTCGTGCTGGGGATCATCATCGGCGTGGCCATCACCTGGCAGACCCTGCGCGGCGCCATCATGGCCAATATCAAGGAGTTCGCCTCGCTGCGCGCCCTGGGCGTCGGCATGGGCTCGCTGCGCCGGATCGTGGTCGAACTGAGCTTCTGGGTCGGAGTGGTGGGCGTGTTCGCGGCGATCTTCCTGACCTGGCTGGTGTCGCTGCTGGCCAAGCTGGGGGCGGTGATCATCGCCCTGCCGTTCAGCCTGCTGTTCGTGGTGGGCGTGGGGCTGATCCTGATCGCCATGGTGTCCGGCCTGCTGTCGCTGGGCATCCTCAAGAACAGCCAACCGGCGGATCTGCTGCGATGAACATCCATACGAAGGTTCACGGCAAGCACGGCGACTTCGCCATTGAGGCCAAGGGTCTGGTCAAGCGGTTCAAGTCCGGCAAGGCCTGGGTCGAGGTGCTGAAGGGCGTCGATTTCGATGCGCGGCACGGCGACCTGACCATGGTCATGGGACCGTCGGGCTCGGGCAAGTCGACCCTGATCGCCGCCCTGTCGGGTCTGCTGAAGCCGGAGGAGGGGCGGGTGGACGCCCTGGATGTCGACGATCTGTGGAAATACTCCTCGGGTCGGATCGACAAGTTCCGGCTGGATAATTGCGGCTTCATCTTCCAGGGCTTCAACCTGTTCCCGTCGCTGACGGCGCTGCAGCAGGTCGAGACCGTGCTGAAGTTCCAGGGGCTGACGGCCGGTCAGGCGAAGAAGCGCGCCACCGTCGCCCTGGAAGAGGTCGGCCTGGGCCATCGCCTGCACCAGCGGCCGGCGGCCCTGTCCGGCGGCGAGAAACAGCGGGTCGCCATCGCCCGCGCCCTGGCCAAGGATCCCAAGATCCTGTTCGCCGACGAACCGACCTCGGCCCTGGACGGCGAGAACGGCCAGGTGGTGATCAAACTGTTGCGCCGCGCCGCCACCGAACACGGCGCCGCTGTGATCTGCGTGACCCACGACCCGCGCCTGGAGGCCTGGGCGGACCGGGTCATCCATATCGAGGACGGCAAGATCCTGGACGACCAGCGCCGCATACCCGATCCGAACGCCATCCTGGCGTCCCACTGAACATAACGACGACATCGCTTAGGACGAGACGCCAATGCCCGGCTTTCTGAAGAAAAAACGCACCTGGATCGGCCTGCTGCTGGTGATCGTGCTGGTGGTCGGCTTCATGCTGTTCCAGTCGGCCGCCAAGACCAAGAAGGTCGAGCAGGAAAAGGCGGCGGCGACCAAGGTCGAAAGCCCCTATGCGGCGATCGCCAACGGCAAGGTCGATGTCGAGGGCGGCATCATCCAGATCGCGGCCCGTCGCGGCGGCATCGTGCGCGAGGTTCTGGTGCAGGAAGGCGACCGCGTCGTCGCCGGCCAGATCCTGGCCCGTCAGGAGGACGACGAACCGCGTCTGGCCGTCCAGAGCGCCCAGGCCGCCGTGGCCCAGGCCGAGAGCCAGCTGGCCCAGATCCGCGTCGACATCCGCACCGCCCAGCGTGAGCAGGAACGTCTGCAGCGCCTGGTCGCCACCAACTTCGTCGCCGCCCAGCGGATGGACCAGGCCCAGGACGCCATCGCCACGGCCCAGGCGCGGCTGGGGTCGCAGACCGCCGCCGTCCAGACCGCCCGCGCCCAGCTGGACCAGGCCCGCTATGATCAGGAACTGACCGTCATCCGCGCGCCCAGCGCCGGCCGGATCGTGCGTCGCTACGCCAATCCCGGCGCCGGCGCCTCGACCCTGAATGTCTCGACCATGTTCGATCTGGAGCCCGAGGCCCCGCGCATCGTCCGCGCCGAGGTGGTCGAGAGCGACCTGCCGAATCTGCGTGACGGTCAGGCTGTCGAGATCACGCCGGAAGGCGACACCACCAAGGTCTATATCGGCGCGGTGATGCGTCGGGCGGCCGTGTTCGGCGCCCGCAAACTGGCCTCGGACGATCCCTCGCAACGCACCGACGAGCGGGTGGTGGAAGTCGTGGCCTCGGCCGGCGACGCGCCCCTGCTGATCGGCCAGCGGGTGCTGGTCAAGTTCATGAAACCGGGTGAGACCGCCGGGGCCAAGCGCGCCGTGACGACCGGCGTCGGCCCCAATCAGGCGATGCGCGCCCAGTAAGGCGAAGACGGATCAGCGGCCGGAGAAGTCACCCGGCCGCTTGTCCAGCACGGCGTTGACGCCTTCCAGATGGTCTTCGGTCAGATGGGCCAGGGCCTGCATGGCGGCCGACAGCTCCAGGATCTGTTCGAAGGTCTGGTCACGGCCCTGGCGCATCAGGGTCTTGGCCATGCGCAGGGCCTGGGGCGGTTGGGCTGCGATCTGGCCGGCGGTGATCAGGGCCTCGTCCATCAGCCGGTCGTGCGGCACGACCCGGTTGACCAGACCCCAGCGTTCCGCCGTCTCGGCGTCGATGCTGCGTCCGGTGAACAGCATTTCGGCGGCGCGGGCGTAGCCGACGTCGCGCGGCAGCCGCCAGGCGCCCCCGTCTCCGGGAATGATGCCCAGCTTCAGGAAGGGCACGCCGAAACTGGCGCGCTCCGAGGCGATGCGGATGTCGGCGGTGGCGGCGATGCCGCAGCCCAGCCCCATGGCCGGGCCGTTGACGGCCGAGAGCAGCGGCATCTCCAGATCATAGAGGGAGCGCACGATCCGGTGGACCACGCGGCGATAGCGGTCGCGGATCTGGGCGCCCGATCCCTCGAACAGGTCGCGTCGATCGCGCATGGCGGTCAGGTCGCCCCCGGCTGAGAAGGCCCGACCGGCCCCGGTCAGGACGACGCATTTCACCGTCGGATCATCATTGGCGCGGGCGCAGGCGGCGGCGAATTCGTCGCCGTCGGTCAGGTCCGGCAGGGCGTTGAGCCGCGCCTCGCGGTCCAGCGTCCAGATCAGGATGTCGCCCCGTCTTTCTTCGGCGATCAGCCTCTGTTCGTCGATCAGGCCCATGCGTCTCTCCGTCGTTTCGTCCGTCATCGACCGCAGACGCGACGAGAGGCAAGTCCGGAATTGCAAAAGCCCCGGCTTGAACCGGGGCTTCCGCAGCATCGGACCTGTCGGCCGTCAGCGTTTCTTGATCGTATAGGGTACGAAGTTGGACGGATGGCTGACCGCCCGCCCGGAGTTCGACGGCATATGCCGACTATTGACCAGCATCCCGCCCCACAGGGCAAAGGACATCATGGCGTGTTGGAGGTTACGCTCCTTATCGTTCATCTTGGCGTCTCCTTTCGCAGAACGATGAAAAGAGACGCGTCGTACCTCTGGGGATTCCACCCTCAGTCGTTTCGCGTCAGAGGCCAAGATAATCAATTTTGCGGAAATTGCAAATTTATCCCTCAGGGTCCGGAGTATATTTCGTGATGGCGTCACATTGACCGATCCAGGCGCACCCTCTGGCCGCCCCGCCGGACCGCCCAAGGCGATCGCCACGCCATGCGTCATGGTTTGCGCCGTCGACGGCGACAGCGGTCTGTGTCTGGGCTGCTTCCGCACTCTGAAGGAGATCGCCGGCTGGCGCGCGCTGAGCGACGACGAACGTGCGGCGGTGATGGCCGACCTGCCGTCGCGGCGATCGCGGGTGGACCCGGCCAAGCTGGGCGAGGCTTAAGGTTTCGTCAGCCACGTCGTTTCATCGCATTCCAACCTGCGATGGATATGCAGGATCCATGATCCGCATCGACCTGCAGTCTGTAGCCGTTCTCGCCGTCGCCCTCGTGGCCTCGTTCGCCACCGCCGCGACCATCCGGCATCTCGACGGCTCCGACGCCGCCATGGCCGCGACCGTCCAGGTCGCGCCCGCGCGCGCCTCGGGCTCGGCCGCCCAGGTGGTCAAGGGGCCGGACGGACACTATTGGGCCCAGGCCAAGATCGACGGTCGCGCCGTTCAGGTGCTGGTGGACACCGGCGCCAGCGTCGTGGCCCTGACCCGCGCCGACGCGCGCCGACTGGGCGTCGATCCGGCGCCTGAGGATTTCACCGGCAAGGTCCAGACGGCCTCGGGCGTCGTCCGCGCCGCGCCGGTCGAGCTGAAGACCATCTCGGTCGCCGGCGCCCGCGTCGACAAGGTCGAGGCCCTGGTGGTCGAGGAGGGGCTGGCCTACTCCCTGCTGGGCATGAGCTTCCTGGGTCGGCTGTCGGCCTTCGAGGCCACCCCCGCCGGCCTCACGCTGCGCCCTTAAGAGACCCCTTCGCGCGTCGCGCGGGCGCGTCCAGCGGCGCGAGCGGTCGCCAGAGCCTGGGCCAGACCGGCTTCGTCATAGGGCTTGCGCAACAGGACGACGCCGAGCGCCGGATCGTGCGGCGCCTCGGTATCGCCCGTGGCGAAGACCAGGCCGATGGACGGCGACAGGGTATGCGCCCGTTCGGCCAGGACCGCGCCGGACACGCCCGGCAGGTTCAGGTCGGTCACCAGCACGTCGATCGGCGCGGTCTGCAAGGCCGACAGGGCCTCTTCCGCGCTGCCGGCCTCCAGCACCGAGGCGCCGAGATCCTGAAGCATCTGGGCCGTGGCGGCGCGGATCAGGGCGTCGTCCTCGACCAGCAGAACCATGGGGGTCGGCGACAGTCGATCCCCGGACGACGGGACGGCTGACGGGGTTTCGGTCGTGGCCGTGGCGGCGCGGGCCTGGTTGCGTTGCTGCTGGTTGGCCAGGACGTGGCGGACCTTCCGCGCCAGTTGCTCGCGCGTATAGGGCTTGCCCAGCAGGTCGACCCCGGCGTCCAGACGGCCGCCGTGGACGATGGCGTTCTCGGTATAGCCGGAGGTGAACAGGACGGCGACGTCGGGCAGGCGTTCGCGGGCGCGGCGCGCCATCTCGGGGCTCTTCATCGAGCCGGGCATGACGACGTCGGTGAACAGCAGGTCGATGGCCACGCCGCTCTCGATCACGTTCAGGGCGCTGTCGGGATCGGTGGCGCGCAGGACGCGATAGCCCAGGTCGCCCAGCATCTCGATCACCGTGGCGCGCACCTCGGCGTCGTCCTCGACGACCAGGACGGTCTCGGCGCCGCCCTCGACGGGACCGTTGTCGACCGTCACTTCCAGATCCTCGGCCGCCAGGGCGCGGGGCAGGTAGAGTTTGATCGTCGTGCCGTGGCCGGGCTCGGAATAGATCTTGATGTGGCCGCCCGACTGTTTGACGAAGCCATAGACCATCGACAGGCCCAGGCCCGATCCCTTGCCCTCGGCCTTGGTCGAGAAGAAGGGCTCGAACACCTTCTCGATGATCTCGGGCGACATGCCTGCGCCGGTGTCGGTGACCGCCAGCATGACATATTGGCCGGCTGTCACTTCGTCGTGGATCCGGGCGTAGTCGTCGTCGAGCAGGGCGTTGCCCAGTTCGATGGTCAGGCGCCCCTGGCCGTCCATGGCGTCGCGGGCGTTGATCGCCAGGTTCAGCACGGCGTTCTCGACCTGAGCCGGGTCGATGAAGGTGTTCCACAGACCGCCGCCGACGACGGTCTCGACCTCGACCCCGTCGCCGATGGCCCGACGCAGCATGTCGTCGATGTCGCGCACCAGCCGGGTCAGGTTGACCACCTTGGGCTCCAGCGCCTGGCGGCGGCCGAAGGCCAGCAGATGGGCCGCCAGCTTGGCGCCGCGCGAGACCCCGGCCATGGCGTTGGCGATCTTGGCCTCGGCCCGCTCGTTGCCGACCACGTCGCGCGACAGCAGCTGAAGATTGCCGGACACCACCTGAAGCAGGTTGTTGAAGTCATGGGCGACGCCGCCGGTCAGCTTGCCGATGGTCTCCATCTTCTGGGCCTGGACCAGCGAGGCCTCGGCGCGGCGGCGTTCCTCGATCTCGGCGACGACGCGGGCCTCCAGCGTCTCGTTCAGGTGACGCAGCTGCTCCTCGGCCCGCTCGCGGTGGCGGACCTGACGCTGCAGGTCTTCCTGACGCTGGGCCCGTTCCTCGATGTCGAAGACCAGGACATGGATGCCGTCCACGGCGCCGTCATGGTTCAGACGGGGAATGTAGCGGACCTCCGCCCGGCGGTCCGTCCCGTCCTTGTGCGGCATGAAGCTGTCGACGACCAGGGCTTCGCCGCCCATGGCGCGCCGGATCAGGGGCAGGCGCTGCTCATAGACCCGCTCGCCCACGACGTCGCAGACATGGCGGCCGACCATGGCCTCGGGATCGGCGCCGACCCAGTCGCGATAGAAGCTGTTGGCGAACCGATAGACGTGGTCCTGGTCGATGAAGGCGATCAGGACGGGCAGGGCGTCGGTGATGGTCTTGAATTCGTTAGCGACCCGCAGGGCCTGGCGTTGGGCCGCGACCTTCTCGGTGTTTTCGATGACGGTGCAGAGGACGCCGCCGACCACGCCGTCCGATCCATAGACGGGGGTGTAGAAGAGGTCGAACATCACCTCTTCCGGCGCGCCGGCCCGCCTCAGCGTCATCGGCTGGTCGCGGTAGGACAGGACCTCGCCCCTGAAGCCGGCTTCAAGGATGCGGCTGTTCCAGTCCCAGATCTCGGGCCAGATGCCCGGCACCGTGCCGCCCATGGCCCGCGGGTGATAGGCGCCGGCGATCGCGATATAGGCGTCGTTGTAGATCATGATGTGGTCGGGCCCCCACATCAGCACCTTGGCGACCGGCGAGTTGACCACATTGGACACGGTGGTCCGCAGTTCGGCGGACCAGGCGTCGATCGGCCCCAGGGAGGTCTTCGACCAGTCGAAGGCCCGAACCAGATCACCGCACGCGCCGCCGCCGATAAGGGTCATGAATGCGATTTTCCCCGGAAACCCTGAATGGTCAGGTCGAGTGCGGGGTCGGCGGTCCGGTGTCAAGCGCGGCCTTGGAAACGCCGGTCAGAGGTCCCGCATCTGGCGCATGGCCTCGCGGAAATACTGCCAGCCGGTCCACAGGGTGATGACGGCGGCGAACCAGATCAGGAAGACGGCGAAGGACTCGAACGGCGCCTGCCAGGCCAGGGGGGAACCGTCCGGCTCCTGCAGGCCGAAGGCGCTCCACAGCAGGGTCAGTTGCAGGGCGGCCAGGGCCACCATCTGCACCGTGGTCTTCCACTTGGCGGCCAGGGTGACCGGCAGTTCGATGCGGCCGGCCATGGTCTCGCGCAGGGCCGAGACGGCGAATTCGCGGAACAGGATCAGGCCGCAGGGCAGGGCGATGCCCGGCAGGGAGCCCGAGGCCAGGACGCCCAGGATGGCGCCGGTGATCAGCACCTTGTCGGCGATGGGGTCCAGGATGGCGCCCCAGCGGGTGGTGGCGTTCCAGCGCCGGGCCAGGAAGCCGTCGACCCAGTCGGTCGAGGCGGCGATGACGAAGATCCAGAAGGCCCAGATCCCGAACCGGCCTTGCGTCTCCGGCGACAGCCAGGCGTCCAGCGCCCCCGGCGCCGCACCGGCCATCATGGCGAACATGACCACCCCGGCGAACAGGCGGATGCCGGTCAGGATGTTCGGGATCGGATTGGCGCGGTGCGGATGCGCGGTCATGACAGGGTCTCCAGCAGGGACGCGAGCAGGGGGTGTGGCGTCTCCGCGAACGGATTGGCGACGGTGACGCCTCGATAGACGAAGCCGTCCTGCATGTCTTCGGAAAGCAGGAGGTTGCAGCCGGCTTCGGCGGCGATGGTCAGGATCAGGGCGTCCCAGATCTGCAGGTTGAAAAAGGCGGCGCCTTCCAGGGCTGTCGCCATCGTCTCCGCCGAATGGGCGGTCAGGCCGACGCCTGTGGTCCAGTCCTCGACGATCTTGCGGGCGATCTTGGGGGGATGCCCACCCTTGCGGGTCAGGATGTTGTAGAACTCGCCCGCCACCTGGGTCGGGATGACCACCTCCTGGTGCGCTGTGGCCTTCAGAACCTGCACCGCACGGCGGCGTTTCGGCGCGTCGTCGCCGATTCCGGCGGCGTAGCCCAGGACATTGGTGTCGAGGGCCAGTCTCAAGCGTAGCCGTCTTCGCGGGTGATCCGTCCGGGCGCGCGCGCAGGGAGAGCGGCGAGATCGTCGATCAGGGCGTGAAGACGGGCGACCCGTTGATCCTCGGGCTCGACCGCCGCACTCGCCGGCTCCATCCGCACCAGAGGCTTGCCCCGCGCGGTGACGACATAGGACTCGCCCGCCGCCACCTCGCGGAAGATCCGCGAGAAGTCGCGATTGGCCTCAGTCGCGGTGATGGTGCGTTCCATGCCTAGATAGTAGTGATTTTCACTACTTTTGGCAAATCAAGTCAGGGGTTCGAACCGGGGCTTTTCGGTCAGGGCGGTCAGGACGCCGTCTGCGATGCCGAAATGCAGGCCGGTCAGGGTGAGCTGGCCGGCGGCTTCCTTCTCGGCGATCCAGGGGAAGGTGCGCAGGTTGCGGATCGACAGGCGGACGACCGCTTCCTCGGCGGCGCGTTCGACCTGGTCTGGGGCGGCGGTTTCGCAGACGTGCTGGACCACGGGCACGCCCTGGGCGATCCAGGGGGCGACGAAGTCGGCGACGATGTCCGGCGCGCCCTTGATCATGGCGTTGACCCCGCCGCAGTGGGCGTGGCCCATGACGACGATCCGCTTGACGCCCAGAACCTTGACCCCGAACTCAAGCGCGGCCGAGACGCCGTGAAGCTTGCCGTCCGGCTCGTAGGGCGGGACCAGATTGGCGACGTTGCGGACGACGAACAGCTCGCCCGGCTTGGCGTCGAAGATCAGGGCCGGATCGGCGCGGCTGTCGGAACAGGCGACGATCAGGGTGTGCGGCTTCTGGCCCTTGTCGGCCAGGGTCTCGTATTCCGCTCGGGCCTCGGGCCAGTGTTCGGCGCGGAAGCGGCGGTAGCCGGCGGTCAGTTCGTCGTCGTGGGTGCTCATGGGCGGCGGTGTAGCGTCTTGGGCGGGGTTCGGAAAAGGTGTATACGCGTATATACGAAGGAGGCGGCCATGCCCGTGACCAGTCGGACATTTCGTAGCGGCAACAGCGATGCGGTGCGTCTTCCCAAGGAGGTTTCCTTCGGGCCGGGCGTCGAGGTCGAAATTGAACGCAAGGGCGACGTGCTGACCATGAAGCCGAAGCGTCTGTCCATTCAGGAGATGATCGCCAAGCTCGAGGCTCTGCCCAAGCCGTCGAAGATCGGGAAACGACCGCCGTTTATCGCTCCGATACGCAAGGGGCTGTGATCCGTTGTTGATGCTGGACACCAGCGTCGCGATTCACCTGAGGGATGGTGACGACGGCGTGGTCGAGCAGATCAGTGCGCTGGAGGATGCTCTGGCCTTGTCGATCATCACCCTCGTCGAGCTTGAGGCCGGGCTTGTTCTTGACGGACAAGCCGAGATCCGACGCGCGCGATTGGCTGCCCTGCTCGAAACCGTTGAAGTTCGCCCTTTCGATCAGCGGGACGTGACGGCCTATGGGCGCATACTGGCCACGACCGGCTTCTCGCGACGCAAGGTGCTGGATCGGATGATCGCCGCCCAGGCGCTTGTCGATGGAGCCATGCTCGTGACGATGAACGGCGAAGACTTTCGGGACATTCCCGGCCTGAACCTGCTGGAGTGGTGACCTCTACGCCTTCCTGAAGAAGGCGTGGATGCGTTCGGCCAGGGCCTGGCTGACGCCGTCGACCTGGACCAGGTCGGCGACCGAGGCGCGGCCGACGGCCTTGGCCGAGCCGAAGGCATGGAGCAGGGCCTTCTTGCGGCCGGGGCCGACGCCTTCGATCTCGTCCAGCGGGTTCTTCTTGATGTCCATCGAGCGGCGCTTGGCGTGGGCGCCGTTGGCGAAACGGTGGGCCTCGTCGCGCAGCCGCTGGAGGTAGTAGAGGGCCGGGGACTTCAGCGGCAGCATGAAGGGTGCCTTGCCGGGCATGAAGAACTTCTCCATGCCCGCATCGCGGTCCGGGCCCTTGGCGACGCCGACCACGGCGATGTCGTCCAAACCGCCCAGATCGGCCATGACGGCCAGAACCTCGGCCAACTGCCCCGCGCCGCCGTCGATCAGTAGCAGGTCGGGGCGGACGACATCCTCGCCCTTGGCCTCGCCCTCTTCCTCGTCCTTGACCAGGCGGGCGAAGCGGCGGCGCATCACCTCGCGCATCATGCCGTAGTCGTCGCCGGGCGTCAGGTCTTCGCCCCGGATGTTGAACTTGCGGTACTGGGATTTCTGGAAGCCGTCGGGGCCGGCGACGACCATGCCGCCGACTGCGTTCGTGCCCTGGATATGGGCGTTGTCGTAGATTTCGATCCGCTCGGGGCGGGCCTCAAGACCGAAGGCCTCGCAGACTTCGTCGAGGATCTTGCCCTGGGCCGAGCTCTCGGCCAGGCGGCGGCCCAGGGCCTCGCGGGCGTTGGTCAGGGCGTGGTCGACCAGGGCCAGTTTCTCGCCGCGCTGGGGTTTGGCGATCTCGACCTTGCGGTCGGCCTTCATCGAGAAGGCCTCCTCCAGCAGCTCCAGCTCGTGCGGGCGGACGTTGGACAGGATCAGGCGCGGGATCGGCTTGTCCTCGTAGAACTGGCCCAGGAAGGCGGCCAGGATCTCGGGGTCCGTGTCGGACTTGTCCACGCGGGGGAAATAGGCGCGGCCGCCCCAGTTCTGGCCAGCGCGGTAGAAGAAGACCTGGACGCAGGCCTGGCCGCCGTCGGAGTGCAGGGCGAAGACGTCGCCTTCCGCCACGCTGTCGGCGCTGACCGAGTTCTGCATCGAGATGGCCGACAGGGCGCGGATGCGGTCGCGGACGCGGGCGGCCTGTTCGAAGTCCATCTCGTCGGAGGCGGCCTGCATCTCCTGCGACAGGCGGCCGATGACGGCGCGCGACTTGCCGCGCAGGAATTGTTCGGCCTCGGTGACCAGTTCGCCGTAGTCCTCAAGCGAAATCAGGCCGGTGCAGGGGGCCGAGCAGCGCTTGATCTGGTGCAGCATGCAGGGGCGGGTGCGGGTCTCGTAGACGCTGTCCGAGCAGGAGCGCAGCAGGAAGGCCTTCTGCAGGGTGTTCAGGGTGTGATTGACCGCCCAGGTCGAGGCGAAGGGGCCGAAATACTGGCCCGGCGTGGTGTGGGCGCCGCGATGTTTCCGCACCTGGGGGGCGCGGTGGTCGCTGCGGATCATCAGTTCGGCGAAGGACTTGTCGTCGCGCAGCAGGACGTTGAAGCGGGGCTTCAGCTTCTTGATGAAGTTGGATTCGAGCAGCAGGGCCTCGGTCTCGGAGGCGGTGACGACCAGTTCCATGGACCGGGTCTGGGCCACCATCAGGCCGATGCGCTGGGTGTGGAAACGGCCCTGGGCGTACTGGACGATCCGCTTCTTCAGCGACTTGGCCTTGCCGACGTACAGGCACGACCCGTCCTCGCCGTACATGCGATAGACGCCCGGCTTGTCGGGCGCCCGGCGCGCCTCGTCGGCGATCAGGGCGGCGGCCGTCAGGTTCGAATCGAGCGTCTCCTCGGTCATCGGACTGGATATAGGGGGTCTGGAGGGCGGTCGGAACAGACCTTCCCCCGCTTGTGGGGGAAGCAGCACGTCGTGGCGCGCAGCGACACGGCGTGACGATGGGGGCGTTTCGCGATCCGGCGACACTTCCCCCTCCGACCCTGGTCCGGCTGCGCCGGACGCCGGGCCGCCTCCCCCGCAGGCGGGAGAGGGTCTTGTTCTACGACCGGCGGACCAGAAGGACGCCGGCCAGAACCAGGGTGACGCCGGCGACGCGGCCCAGGTTCAGCGGCTGCTGCGGCACGCCCAGGGCGCCGAAATGATCGAGGATCAGGCTGAGCAGCAGCTGGCCGCCGACCATCAGGGTGATGGTCATGGCCACGCCCAGGCGCGGCACGGCCCAGGCGGCGGCGACCACGAAACAGGCGCCATAGGCTCCGCCCAGCCAGGCGTACCAGGGCAGGGCGCGCGCAGCGGTGAAGTCGGGCCGGGTATGCAGCAGGGCGGCGAGGATCCCCAGAACCGTAGTCCCGACCGCGAAGGAGATGAAGGCGGCGTTGACCGGCGAGCTGACCGCCGTGGCCAGCCGGGCGTTGGTCGGCGCCTGGAGGGCGGTGGCGCCCCCGGCCAGGACGACGACGAGGATGGCGAGCAGGGATGGGTTCATGGCCTTCGGTTAGCACGCGGGCGGCGGCTTGCGGAGATGGACCTTGGCCAAGGGGGCGGTTCAGGCGCTGGAGCGGTGCTGCTGGCGGTCGGCGCGGTTCTGGCGGCGGCGCTTGGCCCGGTTCAGGACGGCGACGACGGCCGGGGGAGGGGCCGCAGGCGCAGATTCGGTCGGGGCGGGGCGCGGTTCGGGCGTCGGGGCGGGCTGGGCCGGGGATTCGGAAAAAACAGGGTGGATTTCGTGTACTTCGTGCACTTCCGTCGTCTCCGCCGAGGTCGCGTCGGGGGCCTCTTCCGTGGCGGGGGCGTCCGCCTCGCCGCGCGCCGACAGGGTGTCGAACAGGCGCAGCCAGCGCAGGGCCTCGGCGGCGCGGCCCTCCAGCAGGGCCAGGGCGACGCGGCGTCTGGCGGTCTCGGCCATCAGGGCGAAGTCGTGGAAGGGGACGGGGCGTTCGGCGTCCGGCGCGACGGGTTCGGGGTCGGCCTGGTCCTCGCGTCGCCAGCCGCCCAGCTTGGCGCGCTTGCGGAAGGCCGAGAGGCTCAGGCCGAAACGGCGGCAGACGGACTCGGCCGCCTCGCCTTCCAGATAGGCGTCGCGGGCCTGGTCCCAGGTGTCGGATGTGCGGACGCGGTAGGCGGGGGCTGGATCGGTCATGGACCGATGTTCGCTCACGGGTGCGTCAGGAACGGACGTAGGTCGGGGTCAGCCCCCGGCGGCGATGAAGCGGGCGGCGCGTTCGCCCTCGGGATCGCCGGCGGCGCCGAAGCCGCGGTTGATTGTCATGTGGCTGTCGTCCGGGGCGGGGACGACCTGGGCGTGGCCGCCGGCGCGGGTCAGGGCCTGGCCGAGGCCCTGGCTCTGGTCGGCGGATTCCTGACGGCGGGCGACGTGGAAGATCAGGAAGGGGGGATAGGTGCGACCCGACTGGACGCGCAGGGTCGGGGACAGGGCGGCGGCCTGGTCGCCGAAGGCCCGGTCGAAGGTCTCGCCCATCCAGGCGCCGAGCCGGTCGCTGGTCTGGGGGACGGTGGCGTCATAGGCGGCGCCGTCCAGCAGGATGACCCCGGCCAGATCCGACGGCTTCAGCCCCACGGCGCCGAGATAGGCGGGATCGACCCCGACCAGGGCCGACAGATGGGCGCCGGCCGAATGGCCCAGCAGGAAGACGGGGCGGCCGGGCAGGCGGCGCTTCAGATCGGCGACGGCGGCGGCGACGTCCAGGGCGGACTCGCGGGCGTTGACGGCGGGGGCCAGGCGGTAGCTGGTCGAGGCCAGGGTCAGGCCGTGGCGGGCGGCGTAGGCGGGCAGTTCGCTGACCATAGACCGCTCGCCACGCGACCAGCCGCCGCCGTGGACAAACAGCAGGATCGGGCCGGATCCCCGGTCGGCGTAGAGATCGTAGGTCTGCAGCGGGTCGGGGCCGAAGCTGTAGCTGTGATCGGGGGCGACGGCGGAGCGGCCCGAGGTTCCCCGGCGTTGCAGGCGGTCGCGAAGTCGGGCTTGCGCGAGGACGGGCAAGGGGAGGGCGGCGGCGGTCAGGCCCAGCAGGGCGGCGCGGCGGGAGACGGGCATGGGGCGTCCTTTCTTACGCCCAGACTAACGCCGCGCAGGCGGGATTCCGGCTCACCAATTTGTATCGGTTTGTACCCCGTCGAAGATCTCGGCCAGACGCGCGCGGCAGCCCCGGTTGGTGTCTTCCGGCAGGGCGGAGGGGGAGAACCAGCCGATCTCGGCGATCTCGCCGTGGCTGGTGCGGTCGCCCAGGTCGCCCGGCGCGACGCCGTCCAGACGGAAGACGACCACATGGTCGCCGGGGAAGAAGCGCTCGTTGGAATGGATCGAGACCAGGACCGGCGCCGTGCGGACAGTCAGGCCGGCTTCTTCCTTCAGTTCGCGCAGGACGGCGGCCTGGGTCGTCTCGCCCCGGTCGACCCCGCCGCCGGGCAGCCACCAGCCGGCGACATAGGTGTGCCGGACCATCAGGACGCGGCCTTCGGCGTCGACGGCGACGGCGCGGACGCCCAGGGTCTTGCCGCGCGTCAGGCGCGACCAGGCGAAAAAGAGAGGGCGGGTGAAGGGTTCGACGTGGATGCGCCAGTTCATGATCCGCCTGCTCCAGAGCGTGACGGGTCGGACGACCGTCTTCATCGGCACGACTAGTGCCGTGTCGGCGAGGCGGGGTCCAGAAGCGGACGTTGGGAATGTCTGGGAAGGGTGGTGGGCTCAACCGGTGACCGCAACACGCTAACTTTTCTTCGGAGATGGAGCGTGGGCGATGAAGCAGCGGCGGCGGATCTATTACTCGGCGGCCCAGCGGGCTGAAATCTGGGATCGCTGGAAGGC
>NZ_JBIIOP010000031.1:0-14584 GCF_044336875.1 Brevundimonas sp.
AGCGTGGTGGAGGGGGCCCGACGCCCCGCCGCCGCCGGTGCAACATTCCCCGCCCCTCCGCCCGTTGAAATTCCTCGCCTTTCGAGAAATTTGCGACAATCGGCGCCCCACCCCTTGCCGCCCCCGCATACTGTCGCCGCCTCGCGCACGGGGCGGATCGGCGTCGGAGGGGCGCATGGACGAGGACAGGACGAAACGACCCGGCTACGGGTCCTATGGCGAATGGGAGTGGGACGACGACCACCCCCTGGTCGACCCCCACAGCCTGACCCAGGCCGACGTCGGCGATCCGCCGGCGCCCGGCGACGACCGGCCCCTCTATGACGGCCGGCCCATTCGCGATCCCTACGCCCGGCGCGGCGGCTATCGCCGCGTCCCGGACGAGGCCTGGGACGCGGCCAAGAAGGACTATCTGGCCGGGGAGGCGGTCGCCCTGGTCTGCGCCCGCCACGGCCTGTCGCGCAGCGGCTTCTATGACCGCGGCGGGCGCGACGGCTGGCTGAATCAGCCCCGGGGCGCGCCCGAGCCGGTCGATCTGGAGGCCGAGACGGCCGCCGGCCTGCCCGTCTATGGCGACATGGCCCGCTGCGCCCTGGTGCGGCTGAACCGCGCCGTCGTCGCCGGGCGCGGCGCCGAGGCCGCCGTCTGGATGCGGCTGCACCAGCGGCTGCTGACCTTAGCCGACTCCGGGCGCGATCCCGCCGTCGACGGGCCGCCGCCTGCGCCCCCTGCCCCGTCGCCCCCGCCGTCGCCCCAGCCCTCGCCCTCGCCCAGGCCCAGGCCGAAGCCCGCCTCCAGGCCGGCCGATCCGCTGGACCTCGCCATGACCCAGGCCCGTCTGGCCGAGACCCTGGCCCGTTCGGCCGGCGGCCTGTTGACCCTGGGCGAGCCCGGCCGTCGCCTGATCGACAAGGGGATGGAGGCCCTGGCCTTCCTGTCCGCCCCATCCACCCCGGATTCGGACGTTTCGGACGTTTCGGACACTGTTTTTTCGTCCGCCGCCGATCAGCCGGGGGCGGCGCCCCAAGGTCCGCCCTGATCCCTCTTGCACCGCCTGAGAGAGGGTTCATTCTGCCGGCATGACCGCCGATCCCGCCTCCAGACCCGGCCTCGCCGTCCGCCCCGCCGCGACGGGCAGGCCCCCTTTGGCTGTGGGCGTGGGCGCCGGCTCGGCGGGGGCTCTGGCGGTGGGGACCCTGGCCCTGGGCTCGCTGATCCTGGGCGCCTTCGCCGTCGGGGCGGTGGCCATCGGGGCCCTTGCTGTCGGAAGAATGGCCATCGGCCGGGCGCGGATCCGCCGGCTTCACATCGACGAGCTGACGGTGGGACGGCTGAAGATCGAGCAGGACTGACCCGTCCCCTCCCCACTGCGCGGGGAGGAGACGGGGCGGGGTCGCCTCAGACCTCGGCCGCGATCTGGCGCAGCGCCTGTTCGAAGGCCTCGGCCGGCTGGCCGCCCGAGATCAGATATTTGCCCTCGACCACCACGGCGGGGACCGAGCTGATCCCGCGCGACCGCCACAGTTCCTCGGCGGCGCGCACCGCCTGGGCGTAGCGGCCCGAGGCCAGGACCTCGCCCGCCTCGGCCCGGTCCAGGCCCGCCGCCTCGGCCGCCTCGGTCAGGACGCGGGCGTCGGTGAGGTTGCGGTTCTCGGTGAAATGGGCGGTGAACAGGGCCTGTTTCAGCGCCTTCTGCCTGTCGGGCGCGGTCTCGTGGGCCCAGTGCAGCAGGCGGTGGGCGTCGAAGGTGTTCCAGATGCGGCTGTCCGGGTTCAGCTGCATGTCGAAGCCGACCCCGCCTGAAGGCGAAGACTTCAGGCCCTTCCAGGCGTCTGCGGCCCGCTCGCGGATCATGGCCTGGTTGGCCGCCGACTGTTCGGGGGTCGAGCCGTATTTGCGGCCGATGTGTTCGACGATGTTCTCGCCCTCGGGCGCCATCTGGGGGTTCAGCTCGAACGGCTGGAAGGTGATGTCGGCCTTCACCTGGCCGTCCAGCCGCTCCAGCGCCGTCTCCAGCCCGCCCAGGCCGACGGCGCACCAGGGGCAGACCACGTCGGAGACGAAGTCGATCTTCAGCGTCTTGAGGGGGGTTGCGTCGGTCATGGCGCGGCCTTCTGGAACAGCGGGTGTTGCGATGGCATATGGGGAGGCGAAGCCCGGCGCCAAGGGCCTATCGCGGCAATCCCATCGCCTGGGCCAGGGCCACGAACCAGTCCCGCTCGGGCGCGCCGGTCAGGGTCAGGCGGATCGCCTCCAGCGCGGCCAGGCTGATCCACCAGGGCGTCTTCCACTGTCCCTGCGTCCCGTCCCGGATCGCCAGCCCCAGCAGGATGATCTCGCAGGTCCAGAAGCTGGGGTTCAGCGCCCCGCTCAGCCCGCCCAGGGCCGGGATGTTCATCCCGTACGCCCGCCCCAGGGCCGGGATCAGGGCCACGAACACGGTCGAGGCCATCAGCCGGGCGTGGAGGAACATCCGCCTGCGGTTGAGGATGGCCGCCACATACAGGCCGCTGAACAGCAGCAGCGACCACAGGTCGATCCACATCAGGATCAGCAGCAGGTCGCGCGGGAAATGCGCCGCCCCGCCCGTCGGCAGGCTGTCGATCACCACCAGCAGGGCCGTGATCACCAGCCCCGGCGCCACGATCAGCGAGCTTCGCCCGACCCAGCGGTGCGCCTTGAACCGCTCATGCCCGACCAGCCAGGCCTGGACCACCAGCAGGATCATCCAGCTCACGGCGAACAGGCCGTGGACGATGCGGATCGCATCCGGCGGCCCGAACCGCCCCACCGTCGTCGGCCAGAAGCCGAACAGCGTCACCGCGAACGCCAGCACGAACCACAGCCACAGATGCCGCATGGCGATCCCCTGCCCCGCGCCCTGCATAACACAGGTCTTCCAGAATGGCTCAGGCGATCTTCAGGTCGCGCGGCGGGCGGATCCGGCGCCAGCGCGCCTCGACGAAGGCGAAGGCGCCGAAGGCCATCAGCCCCGCCGCCGTCAGCCCCAGGATCCACGAGCCGCCGGGCTGGGCCTCCAGCGCCTCCAGGGCCGCGGCCGTGGTGGTCACCTCGCCCGAGCGGGCGTGCAGTCCCGCCAGGACCACGAACACTCCCAGCGGCAGATAGGCGAAGCCGCGCGCCCCGTATCCGATCCGCGCCAGGGCCGTCGCCGTGCCGCAAAAGGCCCTGGGACAGGCCAGGGCCGCCTCGAAGTCGTCGCGGAACGCCCGCACGATATTGCCCGCGCCCACGCCCAGCACGACCAGGCCCGCCGCGATCAGCAGCAGGCCCCCGAACGGCAGGCCCAGGATCAGGGCCGCCTTCTCCTGGTTCTCGGCGATGCTCTCGGCCCGGTCGGCCGCCTGGGAGGTCGCCTCGCCGACCTCGTCCAGATATTCGAACACCCCCGCCGCCAGCAGGCCGTAGAAGACGCCGCTGGCCGCCTGTCCCGCCCGCGTGGCCCAGCCCTTCAGGTCGGCGCCCTCGTGGTCCGCGTCGAACACGGCCTGCAGCAGCCGCCAGCCGACGAAGGCCCACAGGCCCAGCCCCAGCAAAGCCAGCCAGACCCGGCCGAACGGCTGTTCCGCCAGCCAGCCCGCCGCCCCGCCCGTGCCGGCCGCCGCCCCGATCAGGTCGACCGCCGCCAGCAGGGTCAGGGCTCCGGCCGACAGATAGACGAAGCCCCGCGCCCCATAACCCACCCGCGCCGCCCCCTCGATCAGGGACGCGAGCGGGGGCGTGCGGCGCGCCAGCGGCAGGCGGTTGCGGATCGTCTCGCCCAGTCCGGCGGCGGCGTGGCGAAGGCGTCTGGCGGACATGCGGGCTCCGGGCGGGGAGCGGTTCAACGTCCACGCCGCCGCAAAGGCTCCGCCCGGTGGGCGTATTCCAGGGCCGCCCTTCTGCGCGGTATCGTACACAGCACAGTAAACGCTGGCCTTTTTCCCCAGAAACCGCTGTCACATATGGCAACGCTGTGTCGGGTTCCGACAGACGGCGCCGACGGATCGCCTTATGCGCGAAGACATGCTCAGTACGCCGACCGGCAACCGCTTGATCCAGGCTATGGACCCCGCCGACCGTGCGGCCCTGCTCGCGCTCGCGACCCCGGTCGATTTCGTCCAGGGCCAGATCTTCAACGAACCCGACGATGCGGTGGAACATCTCCACTTCATCGACCAGGGCATCGCCTCCTCGGTGGCGGTGCTGGAGGACGGCCGGACCGTGGAGACCGTCATGATCGGCCGCGAGGGGGTGCTGGGCGTGGTGGCCTCGGTCGTGCCGCATCTGTCGCGGACCCGCAGCGTGGCCCAGAGCGCCGGCTCGGCCCAGCGCGTCGACGCGGCCCGTTTCCGCCAGCTGGCGGCCCAGCGGCCGGGCGTCCGCGACGGCGTCGCCGGCTTCATGGCCCGGCTGCAGGGCGAGCTGGAACAGTCAGCCGCCTGCAACGCCCTGCACCGGGCCGAGCAGCGCTTCGCCAAATGGCTGCTCCGCTGCCACGACCGGGTCGAGGGCGACACCCTCAGCCTGACCCAGGAATATCTCGCCTCGATGCTGGGCTCGCAGCGGACCACGGTCAACGAGGCGGCCCAGAGCCTGCAGAAGTCGGGCGCCATCGCCTATTCGCGCGGCAAGGTGACGGTCGTGGACCGCGCGGCGCTGGAACGGGCCGCCTGCGAATGCTACCGCGCCGGCGAGACCTCGACCTAGCGCAGCTGGGCGGCCGGCAGCTCCAGCACCACCTTCAACCCGCCCATGTCGCTGTCGCCCAGGGTCAGCCGACCACCATAGGCCCGGGTCAGATCCTCGACGATCGACAGGCCCAGGCCCGATCCGGGCGCGCTTTCGTCCAGACGGGCGCCGCGCTTCATCACCTGTTCGCGCTGGTCGGCCGGCAGGCCGGCGCCGTCGTCCTCGACCACCACGATCATCTGGCCCAGCCCGTTCTCGCCGGCCGAGACCCGGACGCGGCGGGTGCTGAACTTGGCCGCGTTCTCGATCAGATTGCCCAGGATCTCCTGCAGATCCTGGCGTTCGCCCAGGAAGGCCAGATCATCGGGGGCGCGCCAGTCGATCTCGGCGCCCTTGTCGCGGAAGACCTGCTCGATCATCACCGCCAGCTCGTCCAGCACCTCGGAGACGTCGGTCTTCTCGCCCAGGCCGTGGGCGGCGCGGGCGGCGGCGCGGGCGCGGCGCAGATGGTGATCGACCTGGCCCTGCATGACCTTGGTCTGGCGGCGGACCAGCTCGGGCAACTGGCCCTCGGTCGTTCCGGCCTCGGCCAGCATGACAGAGATCGGGGTCTTCAGCGCATGGGCCAGATTGCCCACATGGGTGCGCTGGCGTTCCACGACCTCCTGATTGTGGTCCAGCAAGCGGTTGACCTGTTCGGCCAGGGGCTGGATCTCCAGCGGATAGGCGTGCTCGATCCGGGCGCTCTGGCCCTTGCGCACGGCCGCGATCTCGTTGCGCAGATCATAGAGGGGGCGCAGGCCGACCTGGACCTGGATGAAGACCGCCGACACCAGGCCGAAGCCCAGGATCAGCAGGGCGACCCAGGTGACGGTGGCGAACTGGCGGGTGTCCACATCGACATTGGAGCGGTCGACCCCGACGAAGAAGACCACCGGCGTGGTCCGGCCCGGCAGGGACTTCATGCTGGCGGCGACCCGCATCGGCTCACCGGCCGGGCCGGTGGCGTTGTAGGTGATGGTCTGGCCATAGGCGTCGTCCAGCCGCCCGGGCAGTTCCGCCGGCACCGTCAGATCCTCGCCGTAGAGGGAGTCCGACCGGGTGATGATCCGCAGGCCGCCCGCCAGGGTCGGCTCGGCCGTCATCCAGTATTTGCCGGAGAAGACCCGCAGGGTCGGGGCGTCCATGATCTGGGGCGTGATCACCGTGCCGCTGGCGGTCGTGGTGCGCACCACCAGTTCGTCGGTGGTCTCGTTGAGCACATTGCCCAGGCGGCGCAGGGCCGATTCCTGGAACTGGTTGGTCAGGACAAAGCCGGTGGCCACGAGGGCCAGCAGAATCCAGCCGGCGGCCAGCCAGATCAGCCGCCGCGTCAGCGACTTGCCCGGCCGCCCGAACCAGCGGCCCCAGCCGCCCCGCTGCGCCGGTTGAACCTCAGCCCCCGCCTCGCTCATGGATGAAGGATCACGCCGCCTCGGACTCGCCGGCCAGGGGGGCCAGACGATAGCCCAGGCCGCGCACCGTCTCGATCCGGTCAGAGCCAATCTTCTTGCGCAGCCGGCCGATGAAGACCTCGATGGTGTTGGAATCGCGATCGAAATCCTGATCGTAAAGGTGTTCGACCAGCTCGGTCCGGCTGATGACCCGGCCCTGGTGCATCATCATATAGTGCAGCAGCCGGTACTCCAGCGAGGTCAGGCGCAGCGGCTCGCCGTTGACGTTGGCGCGGGCCGCGCGGGGGTCCAGACGCAGACCGCCGCACGACAGGGTCGCCGAGGCGATGCCGGCCGAGCGACGCAGCAGGGCGCGCAGGCGAGCCAGCAGTTCCTCGGTGTGGAAGGGTTTGGTCAGATAGTCGTCGGCGCCGGCGTCGAA
The DNA here is from genome assembly GCF_044336875.1 of Brevundimonas sp. Lineage (GTDB taxonomy): Bacteria > Pseudomonadota > Alphaproteobacteria > Caulobacterales > Caulobacteraceae > Brevundimonas. The sequence goes on from NZ_JBIIOP010000031.1 coordinate 6,568, forward strand.
GCCCGACACCTTGTCCGACCAGGCGCCGCGCGCCGTCAGGATCAGGACCGGCGTGGCCTTGCCCTCGCGGCGCCAGCGTTCCAGCACCGAGACCCCGTCGATCTTGGGCAGGCCCAGGTCCAGGACGATGACGTCATAGGGTTCGGTGTCGCCCAGGAACCAGGCTTCCTCGCCGTCGGCGGCGTGGTCGACCGCATAGCCGGCGTCGGCCAGGGCGCCCTTGAGCTGACGCGACAGATCGGCGTCGTCTTCAACAAGCAGGACACGCATCTTCAGTCTTCTCCAACCACGCGGCCCGAACGGGCGTCGACACGAATGTCGGCGACGCGCCCCCCGGGATATTCCCACCGCACCACGACCGTGTCGCCGCGCGGGCTGACGCCCAGCATCCGGCCGTCGCGACCGGCGCCGACCCGACGCACCACCGCGCCCAGATCGGCGCGCGGCGCATCCGCCGACGGGCGATCGCGCGGCGCCCCCCCTCGCGAGGAGTCGTCACGGCGCTGTTCCGACGACGGCCGATCGCGCGACTGCGCCAGGGCCTCGGTCGCGGGGACCAGGGCCATCAGGGCGGCGATCAGAAGGGCGCGGGTGCGGTTCATGAGGACGCTTTTACGGGGCCGGCTCTGAACAGCCGCTGAACGGGAGGTTTGGAAAGGGGCAATACTGTCTAAATCGCGTCGCCCGTCGTTCCTATAACAGAGATCGCGCGAGGGCGCGCCGCCGGGAAGATGAACGGCGACTGAAACGAGCCGTTCAGATGGGGCTCAGACGCGGCATGGTTTCCTTGGCTTCATCGCAGCCCCGCCGGGTTGCGCCGAAAAAGAAGGAACGATCCGATGCTGAACAAGAAGGCTATCCTCCCCGCCCTGGTCCTGGCCGCCGCCGCGTCGGCCGCCCTTCCCGCCGCCGCCCAGTCCTATCACGGCCGCCCGCCGGTGCATCAGGCCGGCTATGGCGCCTGGCAGTCGATCAACGCCCGCCAGGCCAACCTGGATCGCCGCATCGATCAGGGCGTCCGGAACGGCCAGCTGAGCCGTCGCGAGGCGACCCGCGTTCGCAGCGAGTTCAACAGCCTGCTGCGCCTGGAGAGCAACTATCGTCGCGGCGGCCTGACGGCCTGGGAACGCACCGACCTGGATCGCCGCTTCGACCGCCTGTCGGCCCAGATCCGCTATGAGCGCAATGACTGGAACAACCGCCGCGGCTAGGCGGCGCCGGTCTAGCCGGAATGAGGGAGCGCGGCTCGAGGGCCGCGCTCCCTTCCGTTTGCACAGGCGGACACGTCGGTTTCGTTCGCCTTAACCCCCGAAGCCCGCCACCTCCCCTGGGCTCGGGGAGGCGATGAAGGGAGCGGCCGCCCGACTACAGCTTGATGAACGGCTGCATCAGCTTGCCCAGCCAGCCGTCCAGCAGGATCTGGCCGTCCAGGGCCACGACGCACAGGCAGGGCTCGGGCGAGACCACGCGCGGCTGGTGCAGCACCTCGGGGTCGGCTTCCTCGAAATCGCCGACGTTGTAGCGATGGGTCTCGGTCGCATAGGCCCCGTGGATGACGCAGGTCAGTTCGACGCCGCAGTGAGTATGTTTGGGCGTCTCGCGGCCTGGGCCGATCTCGAGCAGGATGACCCGGCAGTCGCCGTCGCGCGGGGCGTGGACGTCCCGGGCGCGCATGCCCGGACCCAGCCAGCGCCACGGCCCCAGTCCATAGCGGCGCAGCGGTTCCGGCAGGCCGGCCATGTCGTTCAGGGGCGTGGAGGCCAGGACCTCGCCGCCGTCCGCCTCGGCCCGGGCCAGGACGCGCGCCAGGGCGTCGTCCGGCATGGGTTGGGGTTCGAGATCGTCCAGCAGACGGCCGCCCACGGCCTGGAGCCGGCGCACCCAGGCGTCGTTCGACGGACGCATGGCCAGATGAGCGGCCATGACCACCGCCTCGGGCGGGCTGAGCGTGCCGGCGGCATAGGCCAGCATCCGTTCTTCGGACGGGTTGTGGCCGCCGTTCATCGCTGAGTTCCCTCGGCGTCGTCCAGCAGGGTGCGGAGTTTGATCATGGCTTTGCGGATACGCGATTTCACTGTGCCGAGCGGCAGATCCAGCTGCCGGGCGATTTCGGAATGAGGATTGTCCTGGAAGAAGGCGAGACGAAGGACTTCGATCTGATCGGGCGTCAGCCGCGCCATCGCGATCTTCAGCCGGGCGGCGTCCTCGGCCATCAGGAAGACCTGATCGGGGCGTTCCGGCTCGTCCTGGACCAGTTCGATCTCGGGCATGGGCGTGCGACGCGCATCCTGGCGCAGCACGTCCAGACGCCGGTTGCGGGCGATGGTGAATATCCAGGTGGCGGCGTGGGCCTTGGTGCAGTCGAACAGTTCGGCCTTGCGCCACACCGTCAGCATGGCGTCCTGGGCGAAATCCTCGGCCGCGCCGGCGGGAGCGCCGGCCTTCATCAGATAGGCCTTCAGCCGAGGCGCGAAATGTTCGAACAGGCGCGCGAAGGCCTCCCGGTCGCGCCGCAGCGCCACCGCCTCGATCAGTCGGTCATGTTCGCCGCCCGTGGGGATCACGATCGTCCGAATCTGCCGAAGAGTTGAAACCTGTCCATGCATCGAACCTAATACGGTTCCCGCGAAAGTCTGGATCATTTCGTGATCCGCGCGGTTGGCCCATGCGTATCGCTTTCCATCGAAACGTCCGCCCCCGGAGCCTTCATGTCGTCGATCCCCTCCAGCGCGTTCGGCAGCCAGACCGGCGAAGAGACCGGTCAGCGCCTTCGGATCGCCGTCGTCGGGTCCGGCATCGCCGCCCTGTCCAGCGCATGGCTGCTGTCGAAACGCCACGACGTCACCCTGTACGAGCGGGACGACCGACTGGGCGGCCATTCCAACACCGTCGACGTGCGCACCGCGACCGGCGAGACGGCGGTGGACACCGGATTCATCGTCTTCAACGACGCCACCTATCCGAACCTGATCGCCCTGTTCGCCCATCTGGGGCTGGAGACGCGGGCCACGGACATGTCCTTCGCCGTGTCCCTGGACCAGGGCCGGTTCGAATATGCGGCGCCCGCCCTGTTCGCCCAGCGCCGCAACATGCTGCGTCCGCGCTTCTGGTCGATGCTGACCGAGATTCTGCGTTTCTATCGCTCGGCGCCGGGCGGCATGGCCGCCCTGGCCGACAGCGACGTGACCCTGGGAGAGTACCTGAAACGCGAAGGCTTCAGCGAGGCCTTCCGCGACGACCACCTGCTGCCGATGGCCGCCGCCATCTGGTCGTCGCCGGCCCACACCCTGCTGGACTATCCGGCCGAGTCCTTCCTGCGCTTCTGCGGCAACCACGGCCTGCTGAAACTGGTCGGCCGCCCCCTGTGGCGCACGGTGGTCGGCGGCAGCCGGGTCTATGTGGCGGAACTGGCTCGCCAGATCGGCGACGGCGTGCGCCTGAGACGGGGCGCCGCCCAGGTGCGACGCATCGAAGGGGGCGTCCTGGTGCAGGACACGTCGGGCGCGACCGAACTGTTCCATCATGTCGTCATCGGCGCCCACGCCGACCAGGCCCTGGCCATGCTGGTCGAGCCGACGGCGCGCGAACGCGAACTGCTGGGCGCATTCAAATACAGCCGCAACCTGACGATCCTGCACACCGACGCCGGCCTGATGCCCAAGCGCCGCCGGGCCTGGGCGTCGTGGAACTATATCGGCGCCGACGGCGGCCTGTGCGTCACCTACTGGATGAACAAGCTCCAGGGCCTGACGGGCCAGGACCTGTTCGTGACCCTGAACCCGCCGCGCCCGCCGGCGCCGGGAACCCTGCTGCGCAGCGAACTGTACGAACATCCGATCTTCGATCCCGCCGCCATCAAGGCGCAGAAGGCCTTGTGGAGCCTGCAGGGCCAGGGCGGCGTCTGGTTCTGCGGGGCCCATTTCGGGGCCGGATTCCACGAGGACGGTCTGCAGTCGGGCCTGGCCGTGGCCGAACAGCTGGGCGGCGTGCGCCGGCCCTGGACCGTCGAAAACGAGAGCGGCCGCATCCATGTGACGCCGCCGCCGACCGCGCTGGAGCGGGCGGCGTGACCGAGGCCTCGGCCCTCTATCTCGGCGGCGTCTTTCACAGCCGGTTGAGGCCGAGACAGCATCGGCTGAACTATCGCGTCTTCTGGCTGATGCTGGACCTTGGCGAGATCGACGCCCTGGACGCCCGTCTGAAACGATTTTCGCGCAATCGGTTCAACCTGCTGTCCTTTCACGACCGCGACCATGGGGATGGGTCGACCCGACCGTTGCGGACGCAGATCCAGGAGAAACTGGCCGAGGCGGGCGTGGACCTGGGCGCGGGCGCGGGCGCGATCCGTCTGCTGACCATGCCCCGGGTGCTGGGCTTCGTCTTCAATCCGATCAGCCTCTATTACTGCCATCACGCGGACGGGCGACTGGCGGCCATGGTCTATGAGGTGACCAGCACCTTCCGCGAGCGGCGGGCCTATGTCCTGCCCGTCGCAGCGGTCGACGCCGAGGCCGGACGGTTTCGCCAGCAGGTCGACAAGGGACTGTATGTCTCGCCCTTCATGGACATGGACATGCGCTACGACTTCGCCGGCCGCCCGCCGGGCGAGACCCTGGCCGTGGCCATCAACGGCTCGGACCGCGAGGGGCTGCTGATCGCAACCACCATGACGGGCGAGCGCCGCTCCATGACCGATGGCGCCCTGGTCGCGGCGGCCCTGTCGATGCCCCTGCTGACGCTGAAGGTGGTGGCGGCCATCCATTGGGAGGCGTTGAAGCTGTGGCTGAAGCGCGTGCCGCTGACACGGAAACCGGCGACGGCGCCGGGCGTGCTGGACCTGCGCCACAGGGGCTAGACCAGACGCTTGGCCGCCGGCTGCGGCGTGTCAGTTTTCAGAAAAAGGAAATGGTGGACGCGACAGGGATTGAACCTGTGACCCCCTCGATGTCAACGAGGTGCTCTCCCGCTGAGCTACGCATCCGCCGTAGGGCCCCGGAAAATCTTGTCCGGAGCGGGAAGAGCGGTCGTATAGCGGGACGACTTGGCTCCTTCAAGCCGATTTCGCGGCAAGAACAAGATTTCTGGAAAAACGTCGTTAAATCAGCAAGTCAGGCCGCGACCATCCGGTCGACCTCATTGACCAGGTCGCGCAGGTGGATCGGCTTGGACAGGACCTTGGCCTGGGGCGAGGCCTGGGCGGCGGTCAGGGCCACGGCGGCGAAACCGGTGATGAACATGATGCGCAGGCCGGGCTGGCGGGCGGCGGCGACGCGGGCCACCTCGATACCGTCGGCGCCGGGCATGACAATGTCGGTCAGCAGCAGGTCGTAGGGGCCGTGCTCCAGGGCGTCGATGGCGTCGTCGCCGTTCTCGCAATCGATGACCTGGTGGCCGGCGCGTTCCAGCGCACGGGTCAGGAAGCCGCGCAGCGAACTGTCGTCTTCGGCCAGAAGGATACGCGCCATTCGAGAAATGCCCCTTGAAACAGACCCCCAGGCTAGGCCCACAACCGTAAACCGGCGATGAAATTCGCCGGTCGAACGACTTCCTTCCACAGCGAAACCCGCTATGCGGGACGGATGACCACGGGCGGGGCCAGTTTCGCGATCACCAGGCCGCCCGCCGCGGCGCCGCAGACCGGCCTGGTCTTCGCCTCGCCCCATTCCGGCCAAGCCTATCCGGAGGACATGGGCGCGGTCGCGGACCTGACCCTTTCCAGCCTGAGAAGCGCCGAAGACGCCCTGGTGGGCCAGCTGGTGCAGGCGGGGCCCGCGCACGGCGCGCCGCTGATCGAGGGGCGGATCGGGCGCGCCTATGTCGATCTGAACCGCAATCCCGCCGAACTGGACCCCGGCCTGATCGCCGACATCGACGGACCGGTCGGCCCCAAGACCCTGGCCGGATACGGCGTCATTCCCCGGCTGAGCGGCGACGGCCGCCCCCTGTACGCCCGCCGCCTGTCGCGGGCCGAGGCCGAGGCGAGGATCGGCGCCGTCCATGCCCCCTATCACGCGGCCCTGACGGACCTGATGGCGACGACGCGGGCACGGCAGGGTCGGGCCGTGCTGATCGACTGGCATTCGATGCCGACGCGGGCCGTGGGCGCCGAGGTGGTGCTGGGCGACCGGCACGGTTCGTCGTGCGATGCGCGGCTGACCCGGCGGCTGCGGACCCTGTTCGAGGGACTGGGCTGGCGGGTGGCGCTGAACCACCCCTACGCCGGCGGCTGGTCGACCCAGATCTGGGGCCGCCCCGAGGACGGCTTTGAATCGATCCAGATCGAACTGAGCCGCGGACTGTATCTGGACGAGGCGCGCCAGGCGCCGAACGCGACCCACGCCATGACCCGGCGCTCGCTGGACCGGGTCATCGCCGCCCTCTGCGCCGAAGACTGGCGCTGACGGCGAGTCACTGGCGACGGATCACCGGCGACAGGGCGCGGACAACTGGGGCGATCTGATCGGCGATAAGCCAAAAAAAAAAGCCGCGCCCAGAAAGGCGCGGCATAAAAGTCTATAGGGAGGAAACGCCCAGGAAGGGCAAGACGCCCGAAGGCGTCGAAGGTCAATCTAGGTTGCGATGCACAATCGGTCAAGCGCTTAGAGCGGTTTTGAGGACACGGGATGTTACGTAATTGCGGCACTCGCCGCCTTAATTCCGCGATTGAGAACGTTCCGCCCGTCCCGCAAATGCAAAATAACCGTCATTCACCCAGCAGACGCCGCGCATTGCGCACCGCGCGTGCGGCGGGCGAGGCTTCCTGGCGATAGATCAGCAGCCCGAAAGACGAGGCCACGCCCAGGGCCAGCCACAGCGGCCCGAACAGCCAGGCCGCAGCCGCAAGGGCGAAATAATAGCCGCGCACCCCCTGGCTGAACGAGCTGAGCGCGGGATTGAGCAGTTCCGCCGCCGCTTCCCCGAACGCCTTCCGGTCGGTCTTGTGGTGTATCTCGGGCGCAGCGCCGATCAGGGCCAGGGTGTAGTTCATCTGGCGCAGGGCCCAGATGAAGTCGAGGAAGCCCCGCGTCAGGCAGATCAGCACCAGGGCCAGCTTGGCCTCCAGGATCTTGATCGGCACATTCTCGGCCCCGACGGCCGCAAATCCCTGCAGCGCGCTCTCGCCGCCGAACAGGATGCCGCCCACCGCCGCGATCAGCAGCAGATTGGTCGAGGCGAAGAAGGAGGCCGAGTTGATGGAGTGGCCCATCAACTGGCTGTCGACCAGTTTCATCTCGCGATGGGTCATGGCCGCCATCCAGACCTGACGCACATGGGTCATGTCGTCGTTCAGCGACCCGCCGTGGCGACCCACGAACTTCAGGATCGGCGCATAGCCGAGCCAGCAGATGAAGAAGAGCGCCAGCGCGGCCCAATCGACCCAGGTCATGCGGCGAATCTGCCCTTACTGGAGCCCCCGATGCAAGGCCCCCGACGGCAGCGACGACTCAAGTCGCGCTTGCCCAGCGCGCGCCCCCGTCCTATCACCCTTGGCCTCAAAGAATTTCGCAGTCGCAGCAAAGACCCGCCATGAACCTCGACGCCATTCCGGTCGGACCGAACGCCCCCTGGGACATCAACGTCGTCATCGAAATCCCGCAGGGCGGCCTGCCGGTGAAATACGAGATGGACAAGGAGTCGGGCGCCCTGTTCGTCGACCGCTTCCTGCACACCGCCATGTATTATCCGGGCAACTACGGCTTCATCCCGCACACCCTGTCGGACGACGGCGACCCCTGCGACGTGATCGTGCTGAACCCGACGCCGGTGGTGCCGGGCTGCGTCATCCGCTCTCGTCCGATCGGCGTGCTGCTGATGGTGGACGAGGCCGGCGGCGACGAGAAGATCCTGGCCGTGCCGGTCGACAAGCTGAACCCCTATTACACCGACGTCGCCAGCTATCGTCAGCTGCCGGCCATCCTGATCGAGCAGATCGAGCACTTCTTCACCCGCTACAAGGACCTGGAGAAGGGCAAGTCGGTCACGGTCAAGGGCTGGGGCGACGCCGGCGAGGCCGCCG
>NZ_JBIIOP010000007.1:0-147928 GCF_044336875.1 Brevundimonas sp.
TCTCGAACAGTTCTTCCTCACGAAACTACCGTTTGCCGCGGGATGGAGCAGCCCGGTAGCTCGTCAGGCTCATAACCTGAAGGTCGTAGGTTCAAATCCTACTCCCGCACCCAAGATTTAGCCCGCTATTCCAATAGGATAGCGGGCTTTTTATTGCCTGAAATCCTGCGGCGAAATCCAGCTCTGGAAGCCACGTGGAAGCACTCGGCTCGCAAATGCAAGCGCGACACAGTTCGATATCACACCTGCGAGAGGTGTTCCGCTTCCCGCCATGTCTTGGACCGCGCAGAGCCCAAGGGCTGGGAGGGGGCAAAGTCTGCTGGGGCCTAGGCAAAATCGCGAGGTTGAAAGATGTTTTGGTGTTTGAGACAACCGAGAGATGACAAGGTCCAACAGCTTCGTGTTCGGCGCCAAGGCTCCGAGCGAGCAGATGATCAAAGGATTTGTCCTGGATCATCTGCGGACCGAAAATCCGGCGTGGGCACGTTCAGTCGTAGCGAGTGAGTTTTGCTTAGGCGAAACGGGGGTGCGCGTGGACTTGGCTCTGCGTGGTGTCGAGTTCCTGGGCATCGAGATCAAAAGCGAACTAGACACGCTTAAGCGACTCCCGACGCAAATCGAGGCCTACAAGGGCTACTTTGACCGTGTCGTGCTCGTGGTGGCGTCGTGCCACGTTAGACATCTCGACTGGTCCGCGTTGCGCGAGGTCGATGTTTGGACAATGTCGGCGAGCGGAAGAGTTGACGTGGTAGCCTCACGAACCAAGTTACCAGTCGCCAAATGCCTCTCGGACCTCCTTACGGCGGAAGAAATGAGAAGGGTGGCTGGGGGCGCTTCGGCGGAGGACTACCAAGCCGCATTTTTCGACGTGTTCTCGCGTCGCCACGGCGATACGAGCAGGGCATTTTGGGATCTCGTGGAAACGCGCCCCATTGCCGTGGACGATCTCCATGAGCTCAGTCGTTTTCGGAAGGAACGTGACCGAGCGGTGGCTTGGGCCCGCCAGCAGCAGCAAGATTGGTCTTCGTGGAGTGCCTCTCTAGCCCAAGTCGCGCAGCAGGTGGCTTAGTCGGACCAATCCTCGTCTGTGTCGTACAATCCTGCCGGGTTGCCATGCCACAGTTGCCGATGGAGATGGATGTTTATCCTGGCCGCTGCTGCGCTCTGCTGCGATTTGATCCCGTCCACGGCCTTCTTGGATGTCTTTTCAATCATCTGGCACCCCCAAACGTGAAGGTCCTTATCCCAACAGTCAGCCTTCACGGCCTTCTTTGCCTGCGCGATATATGCGGCGGGCCGTTCTGCACGCGTCACAGTATCGGACCGGAAAAAGTCCCACTTTGAGCCGCCGGCATAGTCGATCCGCGGCGAAGGGCTGCCACCTCCGCCGAGTTGCTTCTCGGCACGAGCACTTCCCCGGTCGCTGTAGATCAGTCCGGCCTCCCCGGAGGCTTTTTTGACATTGTCAAAATGGGTGCGTTCAAAGATGGCCTGATCCTTCACGCCGACAAACGACGATGGGAAGGAAGAGGCGGAGACGCACAGCGTCGCCTTTGGCAGATGGCCTCTCACCCGTTCGATGGTCTTAACCGTGACGGCCACGTTCCCCAGCAGGTCTTCATTTTGCCGACCGAGATCGAGGACGAAGCAAAGATCGCTTCCACCGTCAGTCGCGGAGCCGACGATTTGAGCGATGCCCTCCGCTGCAGCAATCATCCGTTTAGTGACGTGGACCGCCATTCCCCGGCCGAGTGCCGCAAAGCGCTCTGTCTGAGAAGGAATCTCCTTGGGATCCATTAGCTGTATGGCCGGGATGAGATTGTTATGCTCTTCGATGAAGGCGCACCAGTTCTCATACCCATTGGAGGAAGCCCGTAAGGCCGCTAGTTGCTGAAAGACGGGCCTGCCATGGTCTTCGTCCAAACCGGCCGGGCAGACATCGGCAATGTAAGGGCGGCTCCCATAGGCCTTCTCAACCCGTCCGAGGGACTTCTCAAGTGTCGCGGCCGTGAACCAGTTCTTCAACTGAATGACAGGGAGGAGGGCGTCCTTATCCTGGCTGGGGAGTTCCTCTAGCGCCTGCATCTCGGCACCATTTAACGCGAGGATCGGAATGTAAGCGGTGGAATTCCAGTCACGCAGTCCCAAACACATTCCCCCTGCTAGGCTAGCCCTAGTCGAATCCTCATTGCACCCTCCGATACTTCGAACTTCTCGGCAAGGTAGCTTGTTATGTCTGTTACCTCGAGAGATCGGGCGCGATCAAGCCAGGCGGAAACCAGATCGTCTGGCATGAGAATATCGGCAGCCAAGCGGTTTGCCTGCGCCTCCTTCCAGTCGGAGACCTCGGAACGATAGAGGATGTCGTCTGTGATGCCGTCGCCTATGAATTCCTCATGAAGCAGGAAGTGACTTATCTCGTGGGCGATGGTGAAGCGCTGGCGGCCTGGGCTGTCGTGCCGATTGACGCGGACCACATAACCTGACGGTGCTGATGGGTCCGGTCGAATTTCGCCCGAAATTCCGGCAGGGAGTGTCGCGGCTCGGAGTTTCAAGCCCAACTCTTCGGCAATAGCCGAAAGTTTCACTGGGGCGCGATCCTGCCTACGCCGGATAAGGTCCTTGCGTACTGGATCGAGATTTCGCCACTCGGTGCTCATAGGTCTGCTCCCATCGCTAAAGATCGCCCACGGGAACGTCATTTTCGGTCGTACCTTCCGGCACGGCGCGACGGGCTGCTGATTGGAGGATCACCTCGTCCAGGCGACGCTCAAACTCAAGTCGGAGGTCGCCAGATGCCAGTTCATCGCCCAGGTAACTTTTGACGAGGCTTTCGATGTGAGTTCGCAGGTCGCCATTTCTGATCTGCGCGCTCACATGACCCTTCGCGGCAGATTTTGCTACCGAGCGAAATGCCGCGAATCCCCAAATGGCGAGTGCGGCGATAAAGATGCCGATGATTGTGAGAAGCACAGCAGCTGCCGATAAGAGTGTGGCGGCGAGGTCTGCGTAGCTCATTCCGACCGGACTCAGGCGGAAGCCGACCCCTTGGAAAACGAGAATGACGACCGCAGTCACCAATGCGGATCCTGCTCCGATGGCAAGGGACTTAATCATTGGTTTGAAGTTGGGTCCTTGGCTGAGGCCGGAGATGGCGCCGAATGAATCGTTACCCGTGATCAATGCCATCGTTCTGGGAAATCAGAAATGCTGGATGATAAAGCGTGGTGGGAGACTAGGCCGCGTGGGCAAATAGCTCCCGGCGATTGAGGGCAAGATAAAAGCCGCAAGGTGCGGGTGGGGTTCGGGGCGGAAAAGGCGAGCATCTTCAATCACATTCGACAAGGCGCGTTCTAGCTCTTCACCTTTGAATTGCCTGTATGTCTTTGAAAATAAAGGCGAAAACGCACCTTATTCAACCTGCAACGCATACTGAAGAGCGCCAGGACGGTGCCGGTCGGTCAAGGGCGGCTTCGCCGTCGCTGCCGCGATGGGCGCATATTGCGCCCACCCCTGACGGCCCGGCCCCTATCCTGGCTGATGGCTACCATGCGTTGCTGACGGCCTGCTGCCTCAAGCTTTCAGTCGGACCCCAGGTCCACCCGTTCCGTCCGCAGCCAAAAACACCACTCCCTCTGCCTCTAGCGCGGATTGCAGGCGCTCCAGCGTGCTGGTCTGCATCCCTCCACGGTTCGTTTCGAAACGGTGGATGGTCGAATCCGCGACATTGGCACGTTCAGAAAGCACCCGAACGCTGATCCCAAGGCCTGCACGGGCCATACGTATCTGAGCAGGGCTAATCATTCTCGGCGAAAATCTCCGACAAATTGCAGAATTCTGTTGACTGAGTCGGTGAATTCCGATGAACTCTAGCCGAAATACTCCGAGATTCCACCGCTTAGCATGGCTGAGCGGCCGAGCGGCTGCGCGGGAGGTCACGCATGTCTTATGATCAGAGACTCACTTGGCATCGAAATTGGCTGGCGCTGGATGACCAGCACAATCGTCACCTCGATGCGTGGTGCGAGCTGAATGGTAGGCTGGAGCGGCAGCCAGGGTGGTTTGCGCTGACAGACGCTGAAAAGGACGCCGCGCAACATGCCAGCGGCCTTTCCGAAGTGGAGGCGCTCCTTCGCATTCTCCATCGACGGCTCATTCGGTTATTGCGCAAGATGCCCACCAGTCCGAGCCGCGATTACGATGACATATTGGCGAACCTCCGCGTTGCCGAGCGGCTTAGTCCTCCCGAAGAGCACCCGGTGGTCCATGGCATACTGAAGCGAGCGGTTCGCGACCTCGATGCGATCCGCAGGGCGCCATGAGCAACCGGCGCCGCAAGCCAGATAGGGCGCTCGCTCGCGCCCTCGTCAGGAATGCGCGTGCCTTCCATGAGATGGGGCAGGCAGCTCGGGGCCGGTCAGGCGGGTCATCCGCCTACTACCTCGCTATCACTATCGAACTCGGGCTGAAGGCCTACCTCCTGCATCGCGGCATCACTGACCAGTGAAACCGCGTTCACATCAGGTATGATCTCACCAAAGCACTCCGGTGCGCGCGCATGGCAGGCCTCAGGGACATCTCAGAAGGCATCCAAGAGATGGCTGAGGTTCTCTCCCCGCTCTACGCCTCTGGAGCGCTTTCCAGAGGCGTGGGCGGGCCGTCCGAGCCCCTACCGTCCCGAGGTGGCCGACCGAGCCATTCGTGCTCTGCTCGACAATGTGCAGGCCTTCACTGGCGACGAAGGGAGGGAACGTCGGTGACCAACCCCGAAGCTCCATTGAAACGTCAGGGCCTTTGCGGCGCCAAGTCCAACGAGCATCGGCTTCTTATTCGGGCCATCACTGAGCTCCCCAAGGAGACCGTGATGTCTTCGTTCTGCATCGGATGGCCGGGTTGGATTACGACCAGATAGCGGAGCTGCTCGGCATGGACCGCGAACGCGTCCAGGCACGACTCGCTGGCGCGCTTGTGCAGATATCGGAAACGCTCCGAGCGGCCGAGGGCTGAGCGGTGGGCGGCGATCCGACCTCGACACAGGCGCGCTGCCGTGGCGCAAACGGACGCGTGACCCTCTTTGATTGCTCCTTTCCGAAGAGAGTGCAATGAAGCGCGTTCGTGTGGGGGATCGTCATGATGGCTGACTGGCTCGAGACGCTGGAATCCTTGGTCAAGGATGAATGGAAGGAACACGGGGTCGCCCTGTTGTTGAGCCGTGTGCCTGCCTTGATGGCCGGGTGCGGATTCAGCATGGAGGAAATACTTAAGGGCAGAAAATGGAGAGTTTTCCTTGAGACGGATCCCCAGGTAGAGGGGCGGTTCAGGGTGATTCAAAATGAGGGGCATTCCATTGTGTGGGGTGTCGTGCCCGCAGACGCGCAGGTGTCGGAGCCGTACAGTCGGTATTTCCGAACCCGGACAAGCGCCAAGCCCATTCGTTTCGCCCCCGCAGCGTGGAAAGCTTTTACTCTTCCCATTCCCGAGGACCGCCGCCGATGGATTGTCGATGAGCCGTCCATCGGATTCGCTGATCACCCGGCGGAGAATGTGCCGGAGACAGGCTATGAGATCGAGCGACGATTCATCGTTCCGGAGGAGACTGGCGGCGATAACGAGGTGTTCAAAGCCGAGGTTCAAGCCAGCATCGCATCTTGGGCCTCGGAACTTCAGATAGAGGTGTCTCGGTTTGGCCTCGGGCGAAAAAGAGTTCCCGTATCCAAGGCTCAACGTCCGGCGACGATCATAGCTGAAGGCGGGGCTGAGACGGCGCTGGATCAGTTAATCGGCTTGCTTCAGCCTGCGGAACGAACGCGCATTTCTCTGCCTCTCGATGTCGTCGAGCGCCTACGTTCGATCAGGTTGGCGTCCGAGCACTAGGATGCTGATCGGCGTTGCGGGCGTGCCCACGCCGCATTTCAACACTTTCCAGAAACAAAGCGGGAAACTCGCGGGTTCGGGGCATTCCGTCTTTGGCGTGCCCAGCAAACCTGAGAATGGGGCCTGGAAAACCGGTGCCTCAACTGCGCGGACGTTGATCGACCGCGCCATCGCTCTGATCAATGCCGATAATCGCAATGCGGCTGAGGGGTTCGGGGTCATCTGTCTCGCCCATGAATGGGACGATCTCGACGCCTTCGAAAGTGAGTTGTTTCCGGCGGCCCTCGTGCTGCGTGTGAAACTTCCCTTTCCGCTAGTCATCGACGGAGAGGCCGGGCGTGTGGCGTTCAACACAGTGCTTGGCACCATCGGAAAGGAAGTTCCGACTCTGATCCGAGCGACGCGGGCAATGAGATCAGAAGTTGAGGCGCGACGAAATCGCAGTCCGGTTTTGCTTCCAGTCGGCAACTTTAAATCTGACGCGTTAAGGCCGTCGATCGAAGGGCTGTCGAAGGCCTTACTGCAAGCCGGTAACCCCGCAGAAAAGGTTCAGACGGCATGCCGCGAAATTGAGGCTCGGCATCCCTTCAAGCCGAAAGGCAGTGACAAGGGATTCCGCGACGACGCCGATGTGATTTTCCGGTCTCCGGGGCGCGATCTTCACGGCCGACTGTGGGAAAAACCCGGCGAAGGCCATGACGCGCGGTGCGCGTTGAACGGATGGTTCCGTTTGGGGGGACCAATCGCCTCGGGATTTCACTTCGACTGCACCCGCCCACCTCGGTTGGAAGGACGATTTTGCAACTGCCACGGAGCCGAGGGTGAGTTTGTGGGCAAGCCGCATCTCAACATCGCGCCGAATGATTATGTGAGGATTTAGTGATTTGGGCGACAGCCTTGCTGTCGCCCGAAATCCCTTGTTGCCAGCCTTGGTCTTGGACCGTCGTGTCTTATGCGCAGCAACTCAACGATGGGGGGATCTGCAGAACCAGCCCATCGATCTCAGTCGCAACACAAGGCGATTGCATTTCGCAACATCTGCAATCGCCATTCGCAAGGCACGTCCCGCAAACGCGGTTAGTGCGCACGTGGCTTAAAACCTACTTGTGTCACGTAGAACCTAACGGATCATTGCGCAAGATGGTTCTACAGCAGCGTCGGCGCAAACCCGTTGCGGTTCTCGCAATCGGTTCCGATGGTCACGTATACATATGGTGATGATCCGAAAGCCAAACAAGCTGACCGAATGCATTGTAGCAAAACTGGTGTGATGGTCCTGCAATGTCCAAAACGGACGTGAGCAAAATGGATCGCATCCAGACCCTCATTAAAAATGTCTCTCCATTTGGTTGGTCTTCCGCACCAGTCACCCCAGCGCCATCGCCAACCGTCCCGCGATGCGGGTTGCCGCTTCCCTGACCGGATGATCCGCCAGGTGCGCATATCGAGCGGTGGTCTGGACCTGCGTATGGCCGAGCAGCTTGCCGATCATCGGCAAGCCTTCGCCCGCCAACACGCCGTCCGATGCATAGGTGTGCCGCAGGTCGTGGATGCGAACATCCTCCAAGCCAGCGGTCTTTCGGATGCGCCGCCACGGATGCTGAAGGTCGGTCAGGTGGCGCCCTTCCAGCTTGCCGACGATGACATAGGGATTGCCATCGACCTCGGGCAGCTTGCGCAGGAGCTCGACCACGGCGTCGCCGAGATAGACTGTCTTCGGTCCGGTCTTGCTATCCGGGAGCCGGAAGCGGCCCGCTTTAAAGTCGATGTAGCTCCACTTGAGCGTCTGGATTTCGCGAAGGCGGCAGCCGGTTAGAAGCAGCAGTTTAAAGGCGGCGACAGCGAAGCGGCTTTCCGCGCCTGTGCGCTCGGCCTCTTGAAGGGCCGCGCCCAGGCGCTCGATCTCTTCGGGCGACAGGAAGCGCTCTCGCTTGCGCTCGGGGAAACCCTTCACGTCGTCACAGGGGTTGGTGCGCTTGTCCCTCATGCCCCACACCTCCGCCAAGTTCATCATCTTGGAGAGGACGCCCAGCACCCGGTTCGATTGATAGGGGGTGTGCGCATACTTCCCATGAAGCTCCGCCACATCGGCCGAGGTCACCGTCCGCACCCGCTGCTTGCCGAAGAACGGGTTGATGAAGAACTCGACGGCGCGCTTGTATTCGTAGGCGGTGGTCGGCTTGCAGCGCACCGCGACGTGCTCCTTCAGGAACCGTGCGCCCAACTCCTGGACCGTCGCCGCCTGGCGCTCCAAGTCCCGAAGCGTTGCCGGATCGTCACCGCCGCCGCGCACGGCGCCCAACATGCGGTTGGCCTCGCGCCGGGCGATCTCCGCCGTCACCACGCCATGCTGGCCCAGCGCCATGCGCCGGGTGCGGCCGTGTCTCCGATACTGGATCAGATAGAAGCGTTTGCCGTTCGGCATGACGCGAACGCCGAACCCCGGCAGTTCGCCGTCGAAAACGATGTAGTCCTTGGCGCGCGCCTCTAGGCGGTCCACCACGCGCTTGCTCAACTTCTCGCCAGCCATCTCCAAGTCCTTTCCCAGCACATCCACCGCCTCTCAGGCCGGTCGATCCGTGGAAGCAAGACGGAAGCGTTCGGCGGAAAAGCAGGGCGAAATAGATCGCAGGAACGGTGATTCAGATAGGCGAGGTCGTCAACAGAAAGTCAGGCGTAGTAGGGCTTTGAGCGATAGTAAGAAGTGCAATCGCACAATGCGAAAACAGTAGATATCGTTCTCATAACCTGAAGGTCGTAGGTTCAAATCCTACTCCCGCACCCAAACAAATAAGCCGTCAGATCAACGATCTGCCGGATTTTTGCTGAACAAAATCCAGCACCCAAGTCCGACAGACAGGCGTGGAAGGCCGCCCGGCGCGCAAGCCAAGGCACAGCGGGGTCTGGATCCCGATGCGGGGAACTCGTCGCACCATCGGCCTGCAACCGACTGACCGCGGCGTCCGTCCGGTCCGTAGGGAAGACCCCGCTCACGGCATGTCGGTGTCCTCGTCGTAAGGCGTCTGAGCCTCGGCGGCGTCTTCCCGACATCTGCCGGGTGCGTGTCCGGCCTTGTCCGGAGAAATCCATGTATCCGTCGCTGCAGCCCTTCTCTTCCGAGGCCTCCGTCCTGCCCTTCGCCCGTCGAGGGCGGGTTGCGACGACGGGCGGTCGGCCGGATCAGGCCGTGCGGACCGCGATCCTGCTGCCGCCGGGATGTCGGTTTTCCGCGTCCCGTCCGAACTCGATGGAGACGGTGGTCCGGACCCTGGCCGGTGCGACGGGGACGGCTCACATCAGGATCTTCTGCGACGAGGGCGCCGACGACCATGGCCTGTCCAATGTCGAAACCCTGCCGGTCGGACCGAAACGGCTGAGCGTCCTCAAGGCGCGGCTGCAGGCCTTCCGCCCCGAGATCGTCGAGCATCACCAGCAGGTGAAGCAGGCGGTCGGGATCGCGGCGGCCCTGCCGAAAGTCCGCCACGTCCTCTACCGGCACAATGCGCTCAAGGCCCCGCAGAACTGGATCGACCGTCTGCGCTACAATGCGCGCTACAGCCGGATGGATGGGCTGATCTTCGTCAGCGAGGCCGAGCAGCGGGCCTTCGCCCATGTCTATCCCGCGCTCGCCGACCGCGCCTGGGCTGTGCCGAATCCGATCGATGCGCGGCTCTGGGCCGCCGCGCCCGAGATCCGCGAGCCGGTGATCGCCTTCGCGGGACGGGCGATGGCCGCCAAGGGGCTGTCAGAGATCTGCGCCGCCCTGCCTCAGGTTCTGCAGGCGCATCCGACCTGGCGGGCGGTGCTGCTGCTCAACGACTGGGAGCAGCATCGCGCCTGGGCCGAGCCTCATGTGGCGCCCCTGTCGGTGTTCGGCGACCGGGTCGAGGTCCTGCATTCGGCGCCGCTCTCGGAGGTCCGGCGGCGGCTCCGTTCGGCGGCGATCGCCCTGACGCCGTCCCTCTGGAGCGAGCCCTTCGGTCTGGCGGCCGTGGAGGCCCATGCCGCCGGCGCCGCCCTGATCTCGTCCGGCCGGGGCGGCCTGCGCGAGGCCAGCGGCCCTCATGCCCATTATCTCGTGGAGGTTACGCCCAGGACCCTGGTGACGGCCATGGACTGGCTGATCACTCATCCACTCGAACGTCAGGCCATGGCGCGTGCGGCCCAGCAGAGGGTGATGGAAGCCCATTCGCCGGGACGGCGGGCTCGGGATCTGTTGCGGGCGCGTCGCCAGATTCTGGCGGGGGCGTCGAGCCCTGTGGCGTTCTGAGGGAGGCGCTGGAGGGGAAGTCTCGACGACGGCGCCGTCCGGGAAGGAAGGGCCACCGCCGTTCGGCGATGGCCCACATCCCGCATCGTGGACAGGGGGGCGGTTGGCACGTGCGGGATGAGCGGCGAGGGGGGAAGAGGATCCCTCGCCGATCGGGTCAAAAGAGGCTGAAGAGGGGGGCGGCGGCGGAAATGCGGACGGGCGTCAAATGTCTTCCTAAAGGTCGCCGCGTTGCGGCTTTCGAGGGAAGACGCCGCCCAGGGCGATCGACCTTACGGTCCAGTCGAAAAAGGCGACGGACGCTCAGAAGGCGGTTTCGAACCCGAGCCTGACGGTCAGGGGGCGCAAGGGGACGGCCTGCGGATCATAGAGCTGGTAGGGCGAGCCGATGCCGTAGCGGACGGCGGCTGCGTCCAGAGGGTTGGAGACCCTCAGACTCAGGGCGCGCCGTTCGTCGCCCAGGCGCGCCGTCAGTTCGGTGCGGATGTAGCCGCCCTGGGCGGCGTCGAGGCCCGGACCCAGACCCAGTCTGGATTCGCCGATGTAGCGCAGGTCGGCGCCCAGGCTGAGCGGCAGTCCAGCGACCGGCCCGGCGTCGTAATCCACGCTGAGCTGGGCGCCGATCGGGGCGACGTTGGGAATCTCCGCACGCGTGACGCCGATGATGGAGGGCCGGTCGATCCTGACGAGACTGTCGTTGACGAACAGGCCGCCGCGGATCTCGAGCCTCGGCGACGGCGCCCAGGCCGCACGCGCCGACACGAACCGGATCCGCCCGTCGCCGATATTGCCCGTCACCAGGTCCCCGCCCTGAGTGGCGACGTCCGCCTGGATGTCGCGCCAGTCCAGACGACCGATGGAGACCTCGGCCGTGATCTGCGCGGCGTCGGGCGTGCGCAATCCGGCTTCGATGAGACGGACCCGGTCGGCGGCATAGGTCTGGACGCCGGCGTCGCCCTCGGTCACGCCTCCCGGGCGGACGGCCCGGTCGAAGCGCGCGAACACAGACCAGTCGAACGGCGTGGTCCATCGCGCGGAAATCGTGGGCGTGACGTCCAGGCTGACGCCGTCGTCATCCGGGCGACCTCGGACCGCATTGGGGCCGATCAGGGTGGCGTCGTAGACGATGCGGACCGCTGCCAATCGCCCTCCGAAGGCCAGACGCAGATCGGGGGACGGGCGGGCGACGACCTCCCCGAACACGGCGGCTTCGGCGAAGCTCCGCCCCAGATCCGAACCGTAGACGGGCGTGGGATCTGGAGAGAGATCGAGCCCGCGTCGTTTCGCCGTGGTCTCTCCGAGCGCAAGCGCGCCGCCGCCGGTCCACGACCAGAAGCCGGCCGCTCTGGTTTCCGCCCTGAATTCGCTGGACAGCGCCCAGACCGACTGATCGCGGTCGACGACGGATGGCGAGGCGTCGCCGAGGCCCGTCGCATCGAAACGCTCATGGAGGTCCTGATACGAGACACTGGTCGCCGAGGTCAGTCGGAGATCGCCGAGGTCGCGACTGGCCGTAATCCCGCCCAGCCACAGGCTGCTGCGATAGGGTTCGGCGACGGCGCGGGTCTTGACCATCCGACGGTCCTGGGCGCGCACCGTCTGGGCGTCGTCCGACGAGATGGACTGGGCGACGCCGAGGAGGTCGACCGTCCATCCCGCCCGCACAAACCGAAGCGCCGCCCTGCCGCCAACCGTGTCGATATGGTCGGCGTTGTCGGTCGCCCTCACGGGGTTGTCGAGAAAGCCCCCGTCACGCCGCGCGTAGGCGACCAACCGAAGCGCCGCATCGCCGCCGAGCGGACGGTTGGCGACAAGCGTGGCGTCGCCGCCCGGCGCGCCCCCCGATGTCGCCGACAGCCCAACCAGGACCCGCGAGGTGATCTGTCCGAGGTCGGGCGATGTCGGATGCAGTCTGACGACGCCGCCGATCGAGCCGGCTCCGAAACGGGCGCCCTGGGGGCCTTCGAAGACCTCGAGACGGTCCATGTCGACGAGGGCGAGATCGGGGTCCGGCGAGCCGTAGTTGAGCCGGAGGTCGCCGAGATATTGACCGATCGTGGATTGAAGCGGTCCGTTGAACGCCGAATCCGCGACGCCTCTGACGAACAGCTTGTTGCGCCCCTGACCTTGCCGGGTCGAGTCCACGCTGGCGGACAGGTCGGCGACGGTCTCGCTGGACGCCAGACCTTCGGCGCGCCGGAGACCGCTCGGTGAGACGAGCACCTGCCCCGTGGCCTCGGCCAAGCCGCCGCGACGCACCGACGCCGTTACCATCACATCCTCCAGAACGGCCGTCGGCGGCGGGGTCGGCGGCGCGGATCTCGTGCTGGGCAAGGCTTCGATCCGATAGACGCCTGGTCCGGACCGGATTGCGCGCGCGCCCGCCGGGCGCAACAGACGCGCGAAGGCGTCCTCGGTCGTCATCCGCCCGGAGACCCCCGGGGTCCTTCGGGTGCGAAGCGGTTCCGGGACGACGACATCGACGCCTGCCTGGGCTGCAATCGCGTTGGCGCCGTCGACCACAGTGCCCGGCCCAACCTGGAAGACGGGGCGCGGCTGAGGCGCCTGAACGAGCATGGCCGCGACGATGACGGCAGGGGCGATCACCGCGCCGGTCGTCCGCTGATCCGCCAGCCCGCATTCGTGTGGGCGACCTCGGCGTCGAGGAGAAGTTCGAGCCTGCGTCTCAACGCCTCCGGATCCCCTGTAACGGTCACGCTCCCGGAAAAGCGGCCTTCCCCCATCGACGGTGTTACGGCCACGGGCTCGCCGAGCGCGCGCGCGAGGTCGTCGGCCACGACAGACACCCGCTCGTTGTTGTAGGTCAGCCGGCCTTCGCGCCAGGCGCCGACGGCGTCGAGGGCGACGGAGCGGCGATCGAATCCCTGGCCGTCAGCTATGACCGCGTCGCCGGGGCGCAGGGTCAGACTTCGGTCGTCCTGATCGACGCGGACCAAGCCTTCGGAGACGGCCACCCGCGCGCCGTCGTCGGCCAGGCGGGTGACATCGAACACCGTACCCAGATCCGTGACGGCGATCTCGCCCACAGCCAGCGTGAAGGGGCGCCGGTCGTCGTGGGCGACCTCGAACAGGACGCGTCCCGCTTCAAGCTCCGCGATTCTCGGGTTGCGGCGGTCCAGTCGCAGACGCGTCGCGCCGGCGACCTGGAGGACCGTTCCGTCGGCCAGGGTAAGCGCCCGCTGTTCGCCGGCGGCGGTCTCGACCAGCCAGGGTTGAGGGCGGGTGATCCAGCCATATCCCCCGGCGCCGAGGGCGACTGCGGCCACCGACGCCGCTGCGGCCATCCCGAACCAGCGCGTCGAATGACGAGAGGTCCGGCGCTTGGGTCTGCGGAACGGCACGACAACCGGATCGGACAGCACCTCGACCGCGTCGGCGTCTGCGGCGGCCAGCCGCCAATAGGTCTCCTTGTGGGCCGGGTCCTGGTCGAGCCAGGCCTGCCAGTCCTCCCAGCCGTCGAACTCCGGGTCGTTGACCTGCACCAGCCAGTTGACCGCAGCGCGATTGATGGATTGCGGAGTGTGGTTCATCGGCATGTCCTCAGGACGCCGCCGTGGCGCAATTGCCTCATGCTTCGTCTCCGTCGAGGCCAAGAATGGCGGCATAGGCGCGCCTCAGATGCTTCTCGACCGTGCTCAACCCCATCCGCAGATCCTCAGCAATATGGCGCTGGGTTTCGCCGTCGATCCGATGGCGACGAAAGATGGCGGCCGCCGGATCGCCGAGCGCCTCCAGGCGCGCATGGACCTGAGCCAGAGTCTCTCGGGCGATGAGGGCGCGCTCGGCCTCCGGCGCCTGGGTCGTCGAGGGGAGGCCCCCATAATCCGTTTGGACCCAGTCGCCGTCTCGTGCCGAGGAGCGACGGCGGCCGCGCTTGTGATCCAGCACGGCCGTATACACCATGTGGTAGAGGTAGGCGCGGGGATTGCCGACGGGCGCGCGAGCGGCCCTGAGACGAATCCAGACCTCTTGGAGGATGTCCTCGGCCTCGTTCACAGCGCCCATCGCTCGGGCGCGGCGCTCGAGGTCCGGCCTCAACTCCCGAAAAGCCGCCTCGAGACCGGCGGCCTGTGATGATGGCGCATCCATGTCCGCCCTATACGCATATCGGGGCGGAGGTCGGCAATATGGGGACCGTCGCATGTCCCATCGACATTCGCTGTCGTGACGGCGCGGACCTGAAATCGGTCAAGCCGAGAATGTGATCGGAGATGTGGGGCATCGTATGGATCGTGCTCGCGCACCCAAATCAAAAAGCCCCGGCTGGTCAAAGCAGGGGCTTTCTGCTGTCCCACCCGACCGCCAAGACAAACCAAAGGCCGATCCCCAAGAACCGCTCGGAAGCCGCGCGAGTGGAGGCGTCGACGATGCCGGGGTCGTGACAGGGGCGGCGGTGAACAGGCGCCGGCGTGCGGCGTTCTGTCCGGACAGCGAATGCAACGGAGACCGATCATGGCGTCCGAGACCGATCCGAAATCCCCTGACGAACCCCGCGATCTGGTCCGGGATCTGACCGATCCCGGCCGCGTGTCGTCGGCGTTGCGCGAGCGCGACAAGATCGCCGCGCGACGGCGAGGCCGGCGGATCTGGGGCGATCAACGCGATCGCATCCTGTCGGCCTAGGCCGGCGGAGGCGTCGAATGGCGGCGAAACTGAAAGTCTTTTGCTGGTCCGACGGATTTCACGCTTTCAGCGTGGCGACGCGTTCGCGGCCCAAGGCGCTCGAGGCCTGGGGCTCCAGACAGGATCTGTTCGCCACCGGCCTGGCCCGCGAACTCAGCGGCGGGCCGGACTATGAGGCTGCGTTGGCGGACCCGGGCGCGGTGATCGAACGCGGTCTGTCCGTCGACATCGGCAAACTGGGCAGGGCGGCCAAACCGAGGGCGGCCTCCGGCCCGTCCAAGGCCAAACGTGAGAAGATCGCCCGACTTGAAGCCGCGCTGGAAGCCCTGGACATCGACCACGCACAGGCCGGGGGCGCGCTCGACGACCAGATCGCCCAGATCGAGGCCCGGCGCGCCGCCTTGAACCTGGACCACGCCAGGGCCCGCAAGCGGCGGCTGGCGGAACTGAAGAAGGCGAGGGGCTGACGCCTGTGTGACGGCGCCGTTGGCAACGGCCGCCGCCAATGAAAATCGGCCTTCGGATGACGCTGGACAGGTCGGTCGGGCTTATCGGCGCCTTCTGCGATCAGGTGTCGCCGCGGTCAGGGCAGGGAGGTCGCCGGTCTCCCCCTCGCCGGGTTCGGCGACCGAAGGTCGCACGCGATCAACCGTTTCCTGCGGGAACCCGCGCCGCGCCCGGGCCTTTCCCAAGCGAAGCTTCAGGGGATGCGCGTGCTTTCAAACGAGCCAGGGTCATGAGCGCCGCGCCTGTGTGGACGCCCTATTGCGGTCCGGCGCCTGACGCCGGAGACTGGCGCTGGAATCTGGATCCGGTGCTGCTGGCCTTGCTGGTTCTGGCGACGGGGCTGATCGTCTGGCGGTTGCAGGGAAGGCGGCGCGCCTTCGGTCTGGCCGCCATGGCGGTGCTGGCGCTCGGTTTCGTCTCGCCCTTGTGCGCCCTGAGCTCGGCCCTGTTTGCGGCGCGGACCGTGCATCATGTCCTGCTGGTGGCGGTCGCCGCGCCCCTGCTGGCGGCGATCCTGCCCGAGCGGCGCGCTGGATCTCTGCTGCTGGCGACGGCCGTCCAGGCGGCGGTGTTCTGGGCCTGGCACGCGCCGGGCGCCTATGCGGCGGCCCTGTCGAACGACGGGCTCTACTGGATCATGCAATCGAGCCTGGTGGCCAGCGCGGTCTGGTTCTGGGCGGCGGCGCGAGCGGCGTCGGCGCCGACCGCCGTGGTCGCCCTGCTGGCCGCCATGCTGGCCATGGGCCTGCTGGGCGCGGTGCTGACCTTCGCCGGCCAGGCGGTGTATGCGCCCCACGCCTATACGACCCTGGCCTGGGGTCTGACGCCGCTGGAGGATCAGCAGGCGGCGGGACTGATCATGTGGGCTCCGGCGGCGGCGCTCTATCTGGTCGCGGCCCTGTGGCGGCTGGGCCGGATGCTGGGGCCGGATGTCGAGGCGCGTCCGGCGTGATCGAAAAACTGTTCAGGCAACTGCTGGAATGGGCGGCCGGTCACCATGACGAGGGCCGCTATTCGCCGGTCGGCGTCGGTTTCCACTGGATCATGGCCGGACTGGTGATCTTCCAGATCGGCTGGGGCTTCTGGATGGGACGCCAGCCGGTGGGCGGCGCCATGGTCGCGGCCTATGACCTGCATTTCGCGATCGGGGTGCTGATGCTGATCCTGGTGATCGGACGTCTGTCGTGGCGACTGATGGCGCCGGACCTGATCAACGACGCCGACAAGCCCGGTTGGGAGAGCATGGCCGCCCATGTGACCCACTATGTCTTCTACACCTGCCTGTTCGGCCTGCCCCTGACGGGCTGGGCCATGGTGTCGGCGACCGACCGGACGCGCCAGCTGGAGACCCTGGGCTTCATCAAATGGCCGATGTTGCCGCTGCAGGACCTGTCGAACACCCAGCTATGGGCGATCGAGGCGGCGGCGGAATGGATGCACTGGGGCATGGTGGCGACCCTGATCCTGATGATCCCGATCCACGCCGGGGCGGCGCTCAAGCACCATCTGATCGATCGGGACGACGTGTTTCACGCGATGCTGCCGGTCGTGCCGCAGCTGCGACCGAAGCGGACCCGCTGGCAGCGGCGCTGGCGGGCGCTGGAGCGGAAGGTCGCGACGACAGCCAGGTCGCTATGGCGCGCGCTTCTGCGTCCGAAAGCGGTTTGACGGCGGCGGCCATGACGCCGCGCGGATCGTTGCGGCGGTCGCCGGACTTCCAGCGCTCGATCTGTTCCAGCGTATAGGCGAAGGGCTGACCCACGATCTGCGGATTGCCGCCCCGGCCCGTACCCTGGCCATCAGCGCCGTGACAGGAGGCGCAGGCCACGACGCCCCGCGCGGGATCGCCGTTCAGATAGAGGGCCGGCGCGGGGGCGTTCGACGCGGGCGCGGTCGCGGGGGCCGGCAGGGCCGCGTAATAGGCCGCGACCTCTCGGCGGCCCTTCTGGTCCAGCGCCTTGGCGATGCGGGTCATGGCGTCGTCGGGACGCAGGCCCGAGGCGTAGTCCTCCATCTGTTTCTGCAGATAGCCGGCGTCCATCCCCGCCAACCGGGGCGCAGCCAGGCCGTCGCCGCCGCCGTCCAGCCCGTGGCAGGTGAAACAGGCGTTGGCCGCCCCGCCCGCGCCGCCGCTCATGGCGATGATCCGCCCGTCGGCGCTGAAGGCGCGGTCCGTCTCGCCCGGCGTGGAATCGCAGGCGGCGACCAGGCCGCACAGGGCCAGACCGAGGGGAGCGAAGGAGAGATGGGACAGGCGCACGTCGAACGAACCCGTCCTCATGGTGAAGGTTCCGGCCGGCCCGCGCCCTGGACGGCGTGTCGCAGGGGGGAACCTCCGTCCCGGCGAGGGATTGGTCTGGTGAAGCTTCAGGGGCGGGGATGAGTTGTTCGACGATCGCGGCAGGATGAGAACGGCCGTGCTCGCCGCCCTCGCGGTCGCCGCGCCCGGTCTGGGGGCCTGTGTCGACAAGGCCGACCTGCCGCGTCCGGTCGTACAGGGTGATCCCGCGCGCGGCCTGGCCGTGATCCAGTCCGTCGGCTGCGCCGCCTGCCACAAGACGCCCGGGGTGGCCTGGCCCGAGGGGCGGACGGCGGGCGATCTGGCCGGTTTCGGCGCCCGGCCGATGATCGCCGGACGCCTGCCGAACCAGCCTGACGTCCTGACCCGCTGGCTGATCGACGCCCCCTCGCTGGATCCCGGAACCGCCATGCCGCCCATGCCCCTGACACAAGCCCAAGCCCGCGACGTCGCGGCCTATCTGTATTCGCTCGATGAAGACTGAGACCGCCCCCGGAACCGCCGGCTGGCCCCCGCCCGTACTTGATCCGGCGGGCCCCTTCGCCGCGCCGATCGAGACGGTGGCCTGGGTGCTGTTCGTCATGGCCGCCGTGGTCATGACCGTGGTGTTGATCGCCCTGGGCGTCGCCCTGTTCGGTCCGCGCAAGTGGAAGCAACGCGTCGGCGGCGAGCGGCTGGTCTGGATCGCGGGCCTGGTCTTTCCCGTCGTGGTTCTGACGGGTCTGCTGATCTACGGCCTGAGCACGACGGCGCGGATCGCCGACGGCCCCCGGCCGGGCGAGATGCGGGTGCGGGTGACGGGCGAGATGTGGTGGTGGCGCGTCGCCTATCTGGACGACCAGGGGCGCGAGATCGTCCAGGACGCCAACGAGGTCCATATCCCCGTCGGCCAGCCGGTCGTGTTCGAGCTGGAGAGCGCCGATGTGATCCACAGCTTCTGGGTGCCGCGCCTGGGCGGCAAGACGGACATGATCCCCGGCCGGCGCAACTTCATGCGGCTGCAGGCGGACGAGGCGGGGACGTTCGGCGGCCAGTGCGCCGAATACTGCGGCGGGCCGCACGCCCTGATGGGGCTGGTCGTCGTGGCCCATGCGCCGGAAGACTACGCCGCCTGGCGCGAGCGGCAGGCGCGTCCGGCCGCCGCCGTGGCCTCGACCCAGGCGCCCCTGGCCCTGATCGACCAGGGGCGGAACGTCTTCGACGCCTCGGGCTGCGCCGCCTGTCACACGATCCGCGGAACCGAGGCCAATGGTCTCGCCGGCCCGGACCTGACCCATGTGGGATCGCGCCAGACCCTGGGGGCGGGCATCCTGCCCAACAATCAGGGGACCATGGCCGGCTGGATCTCGGACAGTCAGAGCCTGAAGCCCGGCAACCGCATGCCGGCCTATCCGGTCCTGGCGGGCCGGGACCTGCGCGCCGTCGCCGCCTATCTGGAAAGCCTGAAATGAGTTCGGAAACCGGGTTCGATCCCGAACTCTACAAACGCTTCCCGACCCAGGAGCCTCGTCCCGAGGGCGAGCTGGAGCAGCTCGAAGAGGTGTGGTGCGGCCCGCGCAGTCCGTGGGAGTGGATCACCGCGATCAACAACAACTTCATCGGCGTCTATTACGTCGGCGCGGCCATGCTGTTCTTCGTGCTGGCCGGGGTGCTGGCCCTGCTGATGCGGACCCAACTGGCCCTGCCGATGACGGGCTTCCTGGCGCAGGAGACCTACAACCAGATCTTCACCATGCACGGCACGGTGATGATGTTCCTGTTCGCGGTGCCGGCGGTCGAGGCCCTGGGCGTGCTGCTGCTGCCGCAGATGCTGGGGGCGCGCGACCTGCCGTTCCCGCGCCTGTCGGCCTATGCCTTCTGGGCCTATCTGGTCGGAGGGCTGGCCTTCTTCTGCTCTCTGTTCTTCGGCCTGGCGCCGAACGGCGGCTGGTTCATGTATCCGCCGCTGACCGGCATGGCCTATTCGCCGGGGATCAACGCCGACTTCTGGCTGCTGGGCATCGGCTTCATCGAGATTTCGGCCATCGCCGGCGCCATCGAGATCATCGTCGGCGTCCTGAAGACCCGTGCGCCGGGCATGAGCCTGGACAAGCTGCCGATCTTCGCCTGGGCCATGCTGATCTTCGCCTGCATGATCATCATCGCCTTCCCGTCGGTGATCCTGTCGACCCTGTTGCTGGAGCTGGAGCGCGCCCTGGGCTGGCCCTTCTTCGACGCGGCCAAGGGCGGCGATCCGATGTTGTGGCAGCACCTGTTCTGGTTCTTCGGCCACCCTGAGGTCTACATCATCTTCCTGCCGGCGGCGGGGGCCATGTCGACCCTGATCCCGGCCGTGGCCCAGACGAAGCTGGTCGGGCACAGACTGGTGGTCCTGGCCATGCTGGCGACCGGCTTCATCAGTTTCGGCGTCTGGGCCCACCACATGTTCACAACCGGGATGCCCCAGATCTCGATCAACTATTTCAGCGCCGCCTCGATGGCCGTCAGCGTCCCGGCGGGGGTGCAGGTCTTCGCCTGGATCGCCACCCTGGCGGCGGGGAAGATGCGGTTCAACACGCCCGGCCTGTTCGCGGTCGGCGGGCTGACGACCTTCGTCATGGGCGGGCTGACCGGCGTCATGGTGGCCATGGTGCCGTTCGACTGGCAGGCCCACGACAGCTATTTCATCGTCGCCCACCTGCACTATGTCCTGATCGGCGGCATGGTCTTCCCGATGTTCGCGGCCATCTATTACTGGACGCCGATGTCCAGCGCCCGGCCCCTGTCGGAACGCTGGGGCAAGTGGATCTTCTGGCTGATGTTCATCGGCCATAACGTCACCTTCCTGCCCATGCACCTGACCGGGCTGATGGGGATGCCGCGACGGGTCTATACCTATCTGCCCGAGCGGGGCTGGGATCTGCCGAACATGATCTCGACGGCGGGGTCGTTCCTGTTCGGTCTGGCGGTGCTGTTGTGGGTGATCGACATGATCCGCAACTTCCGCCCCTTCGGAAGCAAGGAGGCGGGCAATGTCTTCGGCGGGCCGGGCCTGGAGTGGCTGCCGGCGGGTCTCTATTCACTGCGGTCCATTCCCGTCATCACCAGCCTGTATCCGGGCTGGGAGCAGAAGGGGCTGGCCAGGCAGGTCGAGGCGGGCCGCTATTTCCTGCCCGGCGCGCCGCGCGGCGAACGCGAGACCATCGTGACCAGCCCGCTGAACGCCGAGCCCCAGTATCTGCTGCGGATGCCCCGGCCCTCGAGCTGGTATGTCTGGGCGGCCATCTTCACCGCAGGCTTCTTCCTGATCCTGACGATCCAGGCCTATCTGGTTTCGGTGATCTGCGGCGTTCTGGCCGTCTACTGCATCCTCAAATGGTGCTGGACCCTGGACCGGCCCAGCGGAGACGCCACGGTGGACATCGGCGGGGGCGTGCGTGTGCCGACCTATGTGTCGGGCCCGTCGAGCCACGGCTGGTGGGCCATGGTCATCACCCTGATCGTGTCAGGCATGGTCTCGGTCATGGCCGGGTTTTCCTACATCTTCCTGTGGAGCCGCCGCCCCGATCTTTGGCAGGCCCCGCCCGAGATCATGTCCCTGGTCCTGGTCCTGGGGCTGGCCGCCGCCGCCGCCGTCCTGGCCTGGCTGTCGTTGAAGGCCCTGGCCTTCGATCGACCGCGCAGCGGCCTGATCGCGGCGGTCCTGATGCTTCTGGCCAGTCTGGCGATCATCGCGGCCTGGGCTGTCGAATTCGACGCCTGGTGGAGCGTGGGTCTTCGGCCCGACCTCAACAGCCAGGGCGCCACCGTCTTCGGCCTTCTGGCCTGGCAGGGGATGTTCGCGGGCATCGTCGGCCTGATGGGTCTGTTCGCCCTGGCGCGCTGGACCTTCGGTCTCGTGAATTCCAGCCGGCCGGCGACCTATCAGCTGATCGCCCTGTTCATCGGCTTCTCGGCGGCCCAGGGCGCCTACGGGGCTGTTCTGACCCACCTCTTCCCGGGTCATTGACCATGCGCCGCTGGCTGATCCTCCTGGGCGGGCTGCTGATCTGGGCGACCCATTTCCTGGGCCTCTATCTGATCACCTCGGTCGCCGACGTGGTCGCCACAGCCGACGATCCCGTCTGGCGCCTGGCAGGCGCAGGCTTCAGTCTCGTCTGTATCGCGGGCGCGGCCGGTCTGGGCGTCGCCATCGCCAGGGCGGGACGACGCGGGCCGCAACCCGATCCGAGGCGGTTCGAGCATTCGGTGGCGCTCGGCGGTTGCGTCATCGGCGGCATAGGCGTCGCGTTTCAGACGCTTGCATTGCTCATCGTCGGCTGAGGCCGGCCTGGTCCGGCGGGGCCGGGGTCCAGCCTCAGGGCGCGGACCAGCCCCTGACCGTGACGACGGCGGCGCGCGGGTCGGCGTCGAAGCGCAGATAGGCCTTGGCGTGGCCGTGACCGGGGACATAGTCCAGCGTCGCCGTCGCGACCTCTCCGTCCAGCTCGCCTTCGATCGCGACGGCGGCGGCCGTGTCGTCCCCGTCATTGACGACCTTGACCGTCGCGACCTGGCCTGCCGTTGTGGACTGGATCTCGACGATATGCGCGCTCAAGGCCGGCGGGGCGGGCGGCTGGATCGCCTCCCAGACGATGACGCCCAGGGCCGAGAGGGTGACGAGGGCGCCGACCAGCGCCATGGCCCACTGAAGGCTGGGACGAACGACGGTGGTCCGGGGCGATTTCTTTGTCGGCATGATCTCAGACCAGAAGGCGAGCGGCGGCTGCGCCGATGGCGGCGGGGAAGCCCAGTATCACCGTCGTCTGGACGACGCCGGTCAGGCCGTGGCCGTCGGTGCGTCCGAACACGAAAAGGGCGAACAGGCTGATCCCCAGGGCGATGGCGTATCCGGGCAGGGTGAAGTGGAAGAAGGCCTTTGCGGGATGGTCCGCCTCCTCCTGCCCTGCGAACCCGGCGTTGAACACGATCAGATGGAGCAGCAGCAGGGAGACGACGACCAGGGCCAGGACATGGATGGTCGTCGCCTTGTAGGCGATCAGGATCATTTCCTCGGTCGGGGCGACATTGAGGGCGAAAAACAGGGCGCCGGCCGCCATCAGAAAGAGCTCGCCGACATAGGAGGCGTGGTCTTCGTCGCCTTCGCCGCCGCCTTCGCCGCTTAGCTGCCGCCGCGCCAGCAGGGCGCCCATGGCGCCGGGGACGGCCTGCAGGGCGACCATGCCCAGAGCCTCGCGCGGCGGGGCGTCCCACTGGACCACGGCGAACAGGATCAGCAGGATCGAGGCGGTGATGAAACCCACGGCCAGGGCGACCGCCGTGTCCAGCACGTCATTCAAGACGCCCGTCCGCTTGGAGAAGCCGGCGTAATAGGCCAGGCCGTACAAAAGGGGCAGGCCCGCGGTCATGAACAGCAGCAGGCGCCACCGATCCATCGTCACGCCCTGAGTCCACATCTCCATGGTCATCAACAGAGGGATGTTGAACACCAGGGCGCCCGCGAACGCGCGGCCGAGGTCCCGCATATAGGCGCGTTCACGACGCGGATCGAAGAAGGCGGGAAGGGTCATCGCCACGCCAACGCTCAAGGTCGAGCTTTGGCTCCGGCGCCGCTTCCACCTCGTTCCTGACGCTGGAGCGGCGGGGCGCGGCCCGGGGGGAACGGGCGCCGGGGCGTCGAGTTGTCTCAGGGAACCCCCGGAGCCAAGGAGCCCACATGGCCGACCGTTTGAGTCTGCAGGATCCCCGCGATCAATACCCCAGGCCGCCCTTCCCGAAACAGCCGCAGTCCGCGCCCGGTCTGGCCGCAAGGATGGACCCCGAGCCGGATCACGGCGAGACCAGCTACAAGGGGTCGGACAGGCTGGCGGGGCGCAAGGCCCTGATCACGGGCGGCGATTCAGGCATCGGCCGGGCGGCGGCCATCGCCTATGCGCGTGAAGGCGCGGATGTCGCCATTTCCTATCTGGCGTCCGAGGAAAAGGACGCCGCCGAGGTCGTCGCCCTGATCGAGGCCGAGGGGCGCAAGGCCGTGGCCCTGCCGGGCGATGTGACCGATGAAGCCTGGTCGCGCGAACTGGTCGAGAAGGCCGTCGCCGGACTGGGCGGGTTGGACATTCTCGTCATCAACGCCGGGCGCCAGCAGTATCGGGAGACGATCGCCGAGGTCTCCAGCGAGGACTTCGACAAGACGCTGAAGACCAACCTCTACGCCCTGCACTGGATCGCCCAGGCGGCGGTTCCGCACCTGCCGCCCGGCGCTGCGGTGATCACCACGGCCTCGATCCAGGCCTATGATCCGTCCGCCATCCTGCTGGACTACGCCACCACCAAGGCCGGGATCGTGGCCTACACCAAGGCCCTGTCCAAACAGCTGATCGAGAAGGGCGTCCGCGCCAATGTGGTCGCACCCGGACCGTTCTGGACCGTCCTGCAGCCGTCGGGCGGCCAGCCGACCGAAAAGGTCGCCAAGTTCGGCGCGCAGAGCGCCTTCGGACGTCCCGGCCAGCCGGTCGAGATCGCGCCGGTCTATGTGCTGCTCGCCTCTCAGGAGGGCAGCTATATCACCGGCGAGGTGTTCGGGGTCACGGGCGGCGCCGGCGTCGCCTGATCGAGCGAGGGGCCGGTCGTCCAGCCGGCCCTTTTTCGCGACGCCGCCATCCAGAAGCTGCAGGCCAGGAAAACAGCCTCCTGCCGACCACGCCCGAGAACCACGCGATCGACAGCCGTGCTGGACCTGATGAAGCGCGACGCGGCCTGCGCCAGGCGCGCCGTGCGGAAAGATCCCGGCGCGACGGAGCGTCGTCGCGCCGGGAGCGCGGCGTCAGGCCGCTTCGGCCGTCAGCGAGGCCATGTCGATGACGAAGCGATAGCGGACGTCGGACTTTTCCATCCGGTCGAAGGCGTCGTTGATCTGATCCATGCGGATCGTCTCGCACTCGGGATGGATCGATTTGGACGCGCAGAAGTCGAGCATCTCCTGGGTCTCGGCGATGCCGCCGATGGGCGAGCCGGCGATGCGGCGACGGCCCAGCAGCAGGGGGGTGGTGCTCATCTCGTCCATGGGGCCGATCTGGCCCACGATCACCAGGGTGCCGTCCACGTCCAGCAGCGGGGTGTAGAGGTTCAGGTCATGCTTGACCGGCACGGTGTCGATGATCAGGTCGAAGCCCGAGCCTGCGCTCTTCATCGCCGTCTCGTCGGTCGAGATCAGCAGGGCGTGGGCGCCCAGGGCCTTGGCGTCGGCGGCCTTGTCGGGGCTGCGGCTGAGGACGGTGACATGGGCGCCGAGGCCGACGGCCAGCTTCACCGCCATATGGCCCAGGCCGCCCAGGCCGATCACGCCGACGCGGCTGCCGGGGCCGACGCCCCAGGTCTTGAGCGGCGAATAGGTGGTGATGCCGGCGCAGAGCAGGGGGGCGGCGCGGGACATGTCGAGCGCCTCCGGCACGGACAGGACGAACTCCTGGCGCACGACGATGGCCTTGGAATAGCCGCCGGCGGTCGCCTCGCCCGTGATCCGGTCCTGACCGTTGTAGGTGCCGGTATTGCCTTCGCGGCACAGCTGCTCCTCGCCTTTGGCGCACTGGTCGCACTTCTGGCAGCTGTCGACCATGCAGCCGACGCCGACGCGGTCGCCTTTCTTGAAGCGGGTCACGTCGGCGCCGACGGCGCTGACCACGCCGATGATCTCGTGGCCGGGCACCAGGGGATAGGACGACCAGCCCCAGTCGTTACGGGCGCTGTGCAGGTCCGAATGGCAGACGCCGCTGTAGAGGATGTCGATGGCGACGTCGTTGGCGCGCAGGTCGCGACGATCGAAATGGAAGGGGGCGAGCGGCGCCTCGGCGGACGCGGCGGCATAGCCGATGGTCTTCATGGTCAATATCCCGATGAGGTGAGGAGACCGGCGGGCCAGCGGCCGGCCGAAGTCACGATCAGACTAGTCTCTGTTTGATCTCCCGATTAGTGCGGCTTGCGCACATGGACCTATCGTGTCCGTTCATGAATGGAGCGGGTCTGGTCAGGGACCGCGATAGCGCAGGGCCTCGACCAGCAAGGCGAAGGCCGGGGTCGGCTGGCGGCGGCTGGGGTAATACAGGTGATAGCCGGGAAAGGGCGGGGACCAGTCCTCCAGCACGCGCACCAGCCGCCCGTCGTTCACATGGGCCGTCGTCTGGCCTTCCAGCAGGCAGGCCAGGCCGAACCCGGCGGTGGCGGCGGTGATGATCATCTGGGCGTCGTTGAAGGCCAGCTGGCCGTTGACCCGCGCCTTGACCTCGCGCCCGTCCTTCTCGAACTCCCAGGCATACAGACCCCCCAGGGTCGGCAGACGCAGGTTGATGCATCGGTGGTCGGTCAGGTCGTGCGGCGTCAGCGGCGCCGGGTGGTCGGCGAGATAGGACGGCGCGGCGACCACCGACATACGCACCTCCGGGCCGATGCGGACGGCGATCATGTCCTGAGCCACCTGCTCGCCCAGGCGGACCCCGGCGTCGAACCGTTCCGAGACGATGTCCGTCAGCCCCTGGTCGAAGCTCATGTCGACGTTGATGTCGGGATACTCCCGAAGCAGGGGCTCCAGCGCCGGCCACAGGATGGTCCGGGCCGCATGCTCGCCGGTCGT
This sequence comes from Brevundimonas sp., assembly GCF_044336875.1. Lineage (GTDB taxonomy): Bacteria > Pseudomonadota > Alphaproteobacteria > Caulobacterales > Caulobacteraceae > Brevundimonas. The sequence continues at coordinate 26,200 of NZ_JBIIOP010000007.1, forward strand.
GATGCGGATATTGCCGGCCGGCTTCTCGCGCAATTCCGTCAGGGCGGACAGGCGGGCGTCGATCTCCTCGAAGGCCGGCTGCAGGGTTTCAAGCAGACGTTCGCCGGCCTCGGTCGGCGCCACGCTGCGGGTCGTGCGGGTCAGCAACCGGAGCCCGAGCCGCGTCTCCAGCCGCCGAACCGTATGGCTGAGCGCCGACTGCGACGTGCCCAGCCGACCGGCCGCCTTGGTGAAGCTGCGCGCCTCCGCCACCGCCATGAAGGCCGCCAGATCCCCCAGTTCTTCCCGTCGCACTCATGAACTCCCGATATAGGCCCTTGTCGATCATAGCGTCTAATAGGCAGGTGGCGCGCCGTCTATCTTGAAGACAGCCCGACGCCGAGACATCGAATCCATGCGCCGAATAGTCCTTGCCCTGCTGATCCTGGCCGCGCCTTCGGCCGTTCAGGCTCAGAGCCAGACCCAATGGAGCCCCGCCATGAACATCCAGCGCAGCGGTGAAAAGCCGTCGGCTGTTCCGCCCGCCGACTATTTCACCGGCACGGTGCGTCTCGACGCCCCCTTCCAGGCGCCGGCCCCTGCACGCGTCGGCGGTGCGACCGTCACCTTCGAACCCGGCGCGCGCACCAACTGGCACACCCATCCGCTGGGCCAGACCCTGATCGTCACGTCCGGCCTGGGCTGGGTTCAGCTGGAGGGCCAGCCGGTCCAGGAAATCCGGCCGGGCGACATCGTCTGGATCGCGCCGGGCGAACGCCACTGGCACGGCGCCACGGCGACGACCGCGATGAGCCATATCGCCATCGCCGAGTCCCAGGACGGCAAGGCCGTCGAATGGATGGAGCCCGTCACCGACGAACAGTTCCAGCCCGCCTCGCACTGACCTGCGAACACCTGCGGAGGCCGTGCCGCCGCAGACTATTGATGAGGAACGGATATGAAGACGCGCACGCTCGGAAACAGCGGCCTGAAGGTGTCGGCCATCGGCTTCGGCTGCATGGGGCTTAATTTCGGCTATGCGGCCGCCCTGGGCAAGGCCGAGAGCATCGCCCTGATCCGTCAGACGGTCGAGCGGGGCGAGACCTTCTTCGACACGGCGGAGGTCTATGGTCCCTATACCAACGAGGAGATCGTCGGCGAGGCGTTGAAGGACGTCCGCGACCAGGTGGTGATCGCCACCAAGTTCGGCTTCGCCTTCGCGGACGGCAAACAGACCGGCATCGACAGCCGGCCCGAGACCATCCGCGCGGCGGCCGAGGGTTCGCTGAAACGTCTCGGGATCGAGACGATCGACCTGCTCTATCAGCACCGGGTCGATCCCAATGTGCCGATCGAGGATGTGGCCGGGACGGTCAAGGATCTGATCGCGGAGGGCAAGGTCCGCCATTTCGGCCTGTCCGAACCGGGCGCCGCCACGGTGCGTCGCGCCCACGCGGTCCAGCCGGTCGCCGCCCTGCAGAACGAATATTCGATGTGGACGCGCGGGCCCGAGACCAACGGCATTCTGGAGGCCTGCGAGGAGTTGGGCATCGGCCTGGTGGCCTACAGTCCGCTGGGCAAGGGCTTCCTGACCGGGGCCATGAAGGGGGCGAAGATTCCCGAGGGTGACTTCCGCAAGCTGCTGCCGCGCTTCACCCCGGAAGCGATGGAGAAGAACCAGGCTCTGATCGACCGCATCACCCAGATCGCGGCGGACAGGCAGGCGACGCCGGCCCAGATCGCCCTGGCCTGGCTGCTGGCCCAGAAGCCTTGGATCGTGCCGATCCCCGGCACGACCAAACTGAGCCGTTTCGAGGAGAATATCGCCGCCGCCGACCTGGAGCTGACCGAGGCCGATATGGCCGCGATCGGCCAGGCCCTGACGGAGATCGACGTCGAGGGCGCCCGCTATCCCGAGCATCTGATGGCCACGGTCGGCCGCTGATCGATCGGCGCGGCCTCAGCGCGAGGCGAGCAGGGCCTTGCCGGCGACCGACTTGAGCTTGAGGTCCGGCGCCTCTGTGAAGACCAGATCCGAAACGCCGAAATACTCGACCTGATTGGTCGCGCACCAGTCGGTCGTCACGATACGCACCGGGGCGGCGTGTTCCTGTTCGAACGTCTGGGCGTACAGGAAGTCGCCGTTGCGCTGATCCAGCGGCATGGGACGGTCCTGATTGGCGCGACGCATGAACTGGGCCAGCCGGTCAGGCGTCACTTCGGCGACCATAAGCTTGCCGTCGAACCGCACCACAGCGTCGAAGTCGAAGCGCGAGACCGGTCCGTTCGCCAGGCTCGCGCCCAAGGTGGTGTGACCTATGAAACCGGCCTGGGCGCCCGTGGCCCGGGCCAGGGCGGCGGCGACGGCGCGACCGGTATCGCCCAGCGAGAGCGCCCGAGGCGAAACACCCAGGACGGTCGTTTCGTCGGCGGTCAGCGTGTCGTGCAGTGTGGCCGCGATCCGGTCCGCCACGTGGGCGGACGGCCTAGCCCCGGCCGACACCGGGATGGAGACGGCGTCACCGGCCCCGCCGAAGGTCAGGACGGTGTAGGCGCTGCTCCACGATCCGGTGTGGACATACAGGCTGCGGCCCTGGCGATGCTGGAACAGCAGGTGATTGTGCCCTCCTACCATATGGGCTCCGTCAGGCAGCAGGGGCAGGATGTCGCGATCGCCGGCGACGCCCGCGTGGCTCATGACCATCATCAGGTCGGCGCCCGCCAGGGCCTGGGTCAAGTTCGCACGGGCCCACGCGCCCGGCGGGGGAATGTCCAGCCTGGGGCGACTGGCCGCCGGATAGGTGTTCAGCGCGTCGGTGGCCACGCCGACGATCCTCAGCCGGCGTCGACCCAGCGCCAGGTCGGCGACGGCGGGGGCGAAGGAGCGGCCCGTACGGGCGTCGACGATGTTGGTGACAACCGTTGCACCCAGATCCCGCAGACGGGCGACCACCTCGGCCAGGTCGGGCGTGATGTCATTGTCGTGGTTGCCCAGGTTGACGACCGTCGGCGCGAGCTTTGGCAATTCGGCAAGGAAGGCCCAGTCGATCGCGCCGCCGGACCGGACCGCGACCACATTGCCGTGTTCGAAGACATCGCCGTTTACGGCGATGACGTGGGGCGTCGTTCCGGTCGCGACCTCGGCCTCCAGCGCGGCGAGCAATTGGCCGGTCCGGTCATAGGCGGAATGCAGGTCTGACATCGCCAGGACCCGCAAGGACGCGGTTTCGCGCCGCGCGGCCTCGATCGCGCGGGCCGGCGTCGCGGAGATCAGGGCCGTGGCGGCCATTCCGCCTAGCAGGCGCCGACGATGCAATGGAGAAGATGAAACGGACACGATTCGATGCATTTTCACCGTTCGCTTCCCTTCGCAATGGCTTGACGTCGGATTGGCGTCGGGAAACGCACGGTTTCGTGCGGTCTGTGGTCGCGTCGTGAAAAGTTCATCCAGAGTATCGCTTCTGCGATGGAGATTCGATGCGCTGAGGCCTAGGTCACGGCCGCCTTCCAGCCTTCGGGAATATTCCACACATGACACGCCGCCTCACCGCCCTCGCCGTTTCGGCCAGCAGCCTCGCGCTCCTCCTCGCGGCGCCGGCCATGGCGCAGTCGGTCGCCACCGCTCAGGACGCCGCGGCCGTCGACGAGATCGTCGTCACCGCGCAGCGCCGCAGCGAGAACATCCGCGACGTGCCCTTCGCTGTCACCGCCCTGAACACCCAGACCCTGACCGAAATCTCAGCCGGCGGCGCCGACATCCTGTCGCTTTCGGGACGGGCGCCCAGCCTGCAGGTCGAAAGCTCTAACGGTCGCTACGCGCCGCGCTTCTACATCCGCGGCCTCGGCAACGTGGACTTCGACTTCACCGCCTCGCAGCCGGTCTCGGTGGTGATGGACGACGTGGTGCTGGAGAGCGTCTACCTGAAGGGCTTCCCGATGTTCGACGTGCAGCAGCTCGAAGTGCTGCGCGGTCCGCAAGGCACCCTGTTCGGCCGCAACACCCCGGCCGGCGTGGTCAAGATCGACACGGTTAAGCCGTCGGACGAATTTACCGGTTTCGGCTCGGTTACCTACGGCAACCTGGGTTCGACCCGTGCAGAGGCGGCGGTCACCATGCCGGCCGCCGACACCCTGCAGGTTCGCGGCGCCATCCTCTGGAATCACCGCGACGACTGGGTCAACAACGCCTACAATCCGTCCTTCGCCGACGCCAACGATGACGACCTGGGCGGCTTCGACGACATCGCCGCCCGTCTCCACGTGGCCTGGCAGCCGACCGACCGCCTGTCGACCCTGCTGACCCTGCAGGCCCGCGACTATGAAGGCACCGGCACGATGAACCGCGCCAACGCCCTGACCACCGGCTCGAACGAGCTGAACGGCAATTTCGACCGCGACACCGTCTATTATGACGGCGGCCGCAACAACTTCCAGAAGCAGAAGACGACCTCCGAGTCGCTGAAAGTGGCCTATGACTTCGGTCCCGCCACCCTGACCGGCGTCGTCGCCTCGTATCAGGGGTCGTCCTCGGGCGACGGCGACATCGACGGCGGCGTGGCCTCGGCCCCGACCGGCACGCCCTACAAGACGCCGTTCAACTCCGAGACCGGCACCCTGGACAGCGACCTGCAGCAATACACCTACGAACTGCGCCTGGCCTCGAACGGCGAAGGCCGCCTGGGCTGGCAGGTCGGCGCCTTCTACTGGGACGAGCGGTTCAACCTGGTCTCGGGCACCTTCAACGGCACCGGCAATCCGGCCCCTACGCGCGTGACCGACATCGTGCAGAAGTCGGATTCCTGGTCGGTCTTCGGTCAGGGCAGCTACAGGCTGACCGAGGCCCTGAAGGTGACGGCGGGCGTCCGCTACACCGACGACAGCCGCGACTACAACGGCCGTATCGTGCTGGGCGCGGGCGCGGGCGGCACGGGCGCGATCTCGGTGGGCGACGAGAAAATCAGCTGGGACGTCAGCGCCCTGTATCAGGTCAACGATGACCTGAACCTGTTCGCCCGCGTGGCCAGCGGCTATCGCGGTCCGTCGATCCAGGGCCGCAACCTGCCGGTCCTGACCACGGCCGATTCCGAGACCGTCATGTCTTACGAAGCCGGCTTCAAGGGCCGCCTGTGGGACGGTCGCGCTCGCGTGAACGGCGCGGCCTATGTCTATGAAGTCAGCGACATGCAGTTCACCGCCATCGGCGGCGCTGACAACTCCAACCGTCTGATCAACGCCGACAAGGGCGAGGGCTACGGCCTGGAGCTGGACGGCGACGTCTATCTGGGCGCGGGCTTCAGCCTGGCGGCCGGCGCCTCGTGGAACCACACCGAGATCAAGGACAGCGACCTGCTGGTCGCCATCTGCGGCTCGGCCTGCACCGTCACCGATCCGATCGTCACCGTGGGCACGACGCGTCGCGCCAACATCGACGGCAATCCCTTCCCGCAGGCGCCGGAATACACCGCCAATCTGACGCTGAACTACGTGCGTTCGATGGGCAATGACACCGAACTGTTCGCTTCGACCGACTGGGTCATGCAGAAAGACTTCAACCTGTTCCTCTATGAATCGGTCGAATTCATGCAGGACACGGCTTTCGAGGGCGGTCTGCGCGCCGGCTGGCGTAACCTGGCCTCCGGCCTCGAAGCGGCGGCCTATGTCCGCAACCTCACCGATGAGGAAAACGTCATCGGCGCCATCGACTTCAACAACCTGACCGCCTTCGTCAACGAACCCCGCACCTACGGCGTTCAACTGACCAGGCGCTTTTAAGGTCCGTATGGGCCTGACAGGACGGCCGTCGCGGGCGACTGCGGCGGCCGTCTTGCGTGGCGGGGCGGAAAGCCTGTTCCGTTTTTCCGCTGCAAGAGGCCGATCCTGCCTGCTATGACGGTTGCAACAGCAATAACGTCACAGGGAATCTCAGGTATGGTGCGCGACATTCGCCACTTCATCGACGGCGCGGCCTTCGATGGCGCGTCGGGTCGTTTCGGCGACGTCTTCAATCCCAACACCGGCGAGGTCCAGGCCCGCGTCCAACTGGCCAGCGTCGGCGAGGTCGATCGCGCAGTCCAGGCGGCGCAGAACGCCTTCGACGGCTGGGCCAGCACCAATCCGCAGCGCCGCGCCCGCGTCATGTTCGACTTCAAGCGTCTGGTCGAGGCGCGGATGGACGAACTGGCCGAGCTGCTGTCCAGCGAACACGGCAAGGTCATCGCCGACTCGAAGGGCGACATCCAGCGCGGGCTGGAGGTTATCGAGTTCGCCTGCGGCATCCCCCACGCCCTGAAGGGCGAATACACGCAAGGGGCCGGCCCCGGCATCGACGTCTATTCGATGCGCCAGCCGCTGGGCGTTGTGGCGGGCGTCACCCCGTTCAACTTCCCCGGCATGATCCCGATGTGGATGTTCGGCGTGGCCATCGCGGTGGGTAACACCTTCGTGCTGAAGCCGTCCGAGCGGGATCCGTCCCTGCCGGTGCGCCTGGGCGAACTGATGTTGGAGGCCGGGGCGCCGAACGGGGTGCTGAACGTGGTGCACGGCGACAAGACCGCCGTCGACGCCATTCTGACCCATCCGCTGGTCCACGCCGTCAGCTTCGTCGGCTCGTCCGACATCGCCCACTATGTCTATCAGACCGGCGCCGCCAACCATAAGCGGGTCCAGGCCATGGGCGGGGCCAAAAACCACGGCATCGTCCTGCCCGACGCCGACATGGCCCAGGTGGTCAAGGATCTGACCGGCGCCGCCTTCGGCTCGGCCGGGGAACGCTGCATGGCCCTGCCGGTCGTGGTGCCGGTCGGCAAGAAGACCGCCGACGAGCTGCGCGAGCGTCTGGTGGCGGAGATCCCGTCCCTGAAGGTCGGCGTTTCCACCGACGCCGAGGCCCATTACGGCCCGGTGGTGACCCAGACCCACCGCGAGCGGGTGCTGGGCTGGATCGACAAGGGGGTGCAGGAAGGCGCCGAACTGGTCGTCGACGGGCGGGAGTTCAGCCTGCAGGGACACGAGAAGGGATACTTCATCGGTCCGTCGCTGTTCGACCATGTGACGCCGGACATGTCGGCCTATCAGGAAGAGATCTTCGGTCCGGTTCTGCAGATCGTCCGTGCAGAGACGTTCGAGGAGGCCCTGGCCCTGCCGTCGAACCATCAGTACGGCAACGGCGTCGCCATCTTCACCCAGAACGGCCGTGCGGCCCGCGATTTCGCGGCGCGGGTCAATGTCGGCATGGTCGGGATAAACGTGCCGATCCCGGTGCCGGTCGCCTATCACACCTTCGGCGGCTGGAAGCGCTCGGCCTTCGGCGACATCAACCAGCACGGCATGGAGGGCGTCCGCTTCTGGACCAAGACCAAGACCGTGACGGCCCGCTGGCCTGACAGCGCGCTGGAGCACGCCGACAGTTCGTTCGTCATTCCGACCATGCGCTGAGGTCGGCATGGACTTTCAGCTGAACGACGACCAGCGCGCCATCCAGGACGCGGCGCGCGCCTTTGCGGAGGCCGAACTGGCCCCGCATTCGGCCAAGTGGGACGAGGAGAAGCATTTCCCCGTCGCCACGATGAAGGCGGCGGCCGAGATGGGCTTTTGCGGCATCTACACCGGCGAAGAGCATGGCGGCCTTGCCCTGGGCCGGGTCGAGGCCGCGGTGATCTTCGAAGAACTGGCGCGCGGCGACGTGGCGACGGCGGCCTTTCTGTCGATCCATAATATGGCGACCTGGATGATCGACCGGTTCGGCTCGGACGAGTTGCGCGGCCGGTTCATCGCCGATCTGGTCAGGATGGGGCGGCCCTCAAGCAGCGAAGCGGTAGGGGGGCAAACATGTATCGCCTCCTACTGCCTGACCGAGCCGGGGTCGGGTTCGGACGCGGCGGCGCTGCGGACCACGGCGGTCCGCGACGGCGACCATTATGTGCTGAACGGCTCCAAGGCCTTCATCTCCGGCGCGGGGACCAGCGACCTCTATGTCGTCATGGTCCGCACGGGCGGGGAGGGGGCGAAGGGGGTGTCGGCCGTCGTCGTCGAGGCCGGAACGCCCGGCCTGTCGTTCGGCGCGCAGGAGAAGAAGATGGGCTGGAACGCCCAGCCGACCGCCATCGTCCAGTTCGACGACTGCCGCGTTCCCGTCGCCAATCTGTTGGGCGAAGAGGGGGCGGGGTTCCGTTATGCGATGGCCGGTCTGGACGGCGGACGGCTGAACATCGCCGCCTGTTCGCTGGGCGGGGCGCGGCTGGCGCTGGAGACGGCCCAGGACTATGTCGCCACGCGCAAACAGTTCGGCAAGCCGGTCGGCGACTTCCAGAACACCCAGTTCAAACTGGCCGACATGGCCACCGATCTGGAGGCGGCGCGGCTGATGGTGTTGCGCGGCGCCTGGGCCATCGACACCGACCATCCGGAAAAGACCAAATGGTGCGCCATGGCCAAGCGTCTGGCCACCGACGCCTGTTTCCAGATCGCCGACGAGGCCCTGCAACTGCACGGCGGCTACGGCTATCTGAAGGACTATCCGCTGGAACGGATCGTGCGCGACCTGCGGGTCCACCGCATCCTGGAAGGCACGAACGAGATCATGCGCGTCATCGTGGCGCGGGAGTTGACTAGAGCATGACCACTGAATCCGAGATCATCGCCCGCATCGAGAACGGGGTGGGACGGATCACCCTGAATCGGCCCAAGGCGATCCACGCCCTGACGCACGGGATGTGCGAGGCGATGATGGCGGCGCTGGCGGACTGGAGTTCGAATCCCTCCGTCTCCTCCATATTGATCGACCATGCGGGCGAGCGGGGCTTCTGCGCCGGGGGCGACATCCGGATGATCGCCGAGAGCGGCGCCGGCGACGGCGTGGACGCGCGCGCCTTCTTCCTGGCCGAGTATCGGCTGAACGACCTGCTGTTCCACTATCCCAAGCCGGTGACGGCCGTCGTCGACGGCATCGTCATGGGCGGGGGCGTCGGGATTTCCGAGCCGGCCGATGTGCGGATCGCCACCGAACGGACCACCTTCGCCATGCCGGAAACGGGCATCGGCCTCTATCCCGAGGTCGGGGCCGGCTGGTTCCTGCCGCGCCTGCCGGGCCAGACCGGGACCGGGACCTGGATCGGGCTGACGGGCGCGCGGTTGAAGGCGGCGGATACGGTGGCTCTGGGCCTGCACACCCACTTCGTGCCCAGCGAGGGCGTCGAGGCGCTGAGGGCCGATCTGCTGGCCGAACCCGCCGACCCGGAAGCGGTCGCGGCGCGGCACGCCAGGGACGCCGGGCCTGCGCCGCTTGCGCCCCATCGCGAGGCCATTGATCGGCTGTTCGCCTTCGACACGGTCGAGCAGATCTTCGCGGCTCTGGAGGCCGACGGATCGGACTGGGCCCTGGCCCAGTTGGCGACGATGAAGACCAAGTCGCCGACCTCGCTGAAGGTGACGCTGCGCCATATTCGCGAAGGGGCCAAGGCCGCCTCGTTCGGCGCCAATATGGCCGTCGAATACGCGCTCAGCGGCCGGATCGGCTCGACCCACGACTTCCAGGAAGGCGTGCGCGCGGTGATCGTGGACAAGGACAACGCCCCGCAATGGTCCCCGGCGGACCTGTCGGGCGTTCAGGCGGCGACGCTGGACGCCCTGTTCGCGCCGCTGCCGGATGACGAGAAATGGACGCCCTTCGTCAGATAGGGGCGCCGAACAAAGGGAGAGAGACAATGACGAAGATCGCCTTCATCGGCCTGGGAAACATGGGCGGCGGCATGGCGGCCAATCAGGCGAAGGCCGGCCATGCGGTCGCCGCCTTCGACCTGAGCGCGGCGGCGCTGGACAGGGCCGGGGCCGCCGGCTGCGCGCCGGTCGGATCGGTGATCGAGGCCGTGCGCGACGCCGAGGTGGTGATCACCATGCTGCCCGCCGGCCCCCATGTGCTGAAGATCTATTCGGAACAGATCATCGGCGCGGCGCCCAGCAGCGCCCTGCTGATCGACTGTTCGACCATAGATGTGGAGACGGCGCGCAAGGTGGCGGGGCTGGCCAAGGCGGCGGGCTACGCCTTCGCCGATGCGCCTGTGTCGGGCGGCACGGCGGCGGCCGATGCGGGCACATTGGCCTTCATGGTCGGCTGCGACGAGGGCGACTTCGCCCGCGTCGAGGCGGCGCTGGATCCGATGAGCCGGATCACCATCCGCGCCGGCGACCACGGGGCGGGGCAGGCGGCCAAGATCTGCAACAACATGCTGCTCGGGATCAGCATGATCGGCACGTGCGAAGCCGTGGCCCTGGCCGAGAAGCTGGGTCTGGACCCGGAGCGGTTCTTCGAGATCGCCTCCAAATCCTCGGGCCAGTGCTGGAGCGTCAGCAGCTATTATCCCTGGCCCGGCCCGGTGCCGACCGCCCCGTCGAACCGCGACTATCAGGGCGGGTTCGCCACGGCCATGATGCTGAAGGATCTGAAACTGGCCCAGGACGCGGCGGCCAAGGCCGGCGCCTCGACGCCCCTGGGCGCCCAGGCCGAGGCCCTCTACGCCCTGTTCGACGGTCTGGGGCATGGCGGACGCGACTTCTCGGCCCTGCTGCAGATGTTGCGCGGACAGTTGAAGGCTCTGGACGAAACATCGGTCTGAGGCATGGCGTCGGCGGGCGGACTTCCCTTATTAGGGACGCTCTCTCGCCTTTCAGTCTCGGACCGTCCCGCCCCATGATCGCATCGCCGCCCCGGATCGGAGGCCTGGACGTCGAAGCCTGGGGCGATCCCGAGGATCCGGTCGTCCTGCTGGTCGGGGCGCCCGAGCGTCTGTCGGCGGACTGGAAACGGTCGGTGCGGGCCCTGGTCGAGGCCGGGCGTCACGTCCTGCTGACGCGCGGCGGCGAGGACGAGTTCGCCCTGCGTCAGGCCCTGGTCGAGATGTCGTCGCGGCCCGCCATCCTGTGCGCGGCCGAGGCCCTGCCGGTCGTGGCGCCCGCCTTGGCCGTCACCGGCCCGGCCCTGGCCAGTTGCCTGATCGTGGTCGGAGAGGCCTCGGCGGACGCCCTGGCGGCGCTGAACGGCCTGCCGGTCCTGATCGTAGCGCGCGACGCCGAAGACGAAACCATAGACGCCGCTCAGGTCGGTTTCCTGGAGGAGCAGGCGCCGCGCGAGGCCCTGCATTATCAGGCGGGCTCCGACCCCCGCACCCTGCGCGACGCCCTGGGCTGTTTCGCGACCGGGGTGACGGTGGTGACGACCACGGACGAGGAGGGACGGCCCGTCGGCCTGACCGCCAACTCCTTCTCCTCGGTGTCGCTGGATCCGCCGCTGATCCTGTTCTGCCTGGCGCGCAGCTCGTCCAATCTGGAGCGGTTCCGCCAGGCCGAGCATTTCGCCATCAATGTCCTGCACATCGGCCAGCAGCCGATGTCGGGCGCCTTCGCCCGCTCGAACGCCGAGCGGTTCGAGGGCGTGGTCTGGGAGGCCTGGGAGACGGGCGCGCCCATCCTGTCCGGCTCCCTGGCCAGTTTCGAATGCGCCACCCATCAGGTGGTCGAGGCCGGGGACCATCTGGTCTTCATCGGCCGGGTGACCCGCGCCCGGTTCGAACCGCGCCGCGACCCGCTGCTCTATTTCCGCGGACGATACCGGCGGCTGCACTTCGCCTGATCGCTGGATCACCTGATAGACGGGGGGCGCGCCGGTTCACATTCTGGACCCGGATGGCTATCTCTTGCGCCAAACAAGAGGAAACCCGTCCATGTCCGATCCCGTCGTCATCGTCTCCTACGCCCGCACGCCCATGGGCGGCTTTCAGGGCGTCCTGTCCGACGCCAAGGCGACCGATCTGGGGGCTGCGGCGGTAAAGGCGGCGCTGGATCGGGCGGGCCTGTCGCCGGACAGGGTCGAGCAAATTATCATGGGCTGCGTCCTGCCCGCCGGTCTGGGCCAGGCGCCGGCGCGTCAGGCGGGCATGGGGGCGGGCCTGCCGATCTCGACCGAGGCGACGACGATCAACAAGATGTGCGGCTCGGGGATGCAGGCGGCCATGATGGCGCGCGACGCCCTGCTGGCCGGCTCGGCCGAGGTGATCGTGGCGGGCGGCATGGAGTCGATGACCAACGCCCCCTATCTGATGCAGAAGCACCGGGGCGGCGCCCGGATCGGCCACGATGTCATCTCCGACAGCCTGTACCTGGACGGGCTGGAAGACGCCTACGAACCCGGCAAGCTGATGGGCCAGTTCGCCGAGGACACGGCCAAGGCCTATCAGTTCACCCGCGAACAGCAGGACGCCTACGCCGTCGCCAGCGCCGAACGGGCCAAGGCGGCCCAGACCTCGGGCGGCTTCGACGCCGAGATCGCCCCGGTCGAGGTCAAGACGCGCAAGGGCGTGGTAACGGTCGACCGTGACGAACAGCCGACGAAATCCGATCCGTCCAAGATTCCCAATCTGCGTCCCGCCTTCGGCAAGGACGGCACCATCACCGCCGCCTCGGCCGCCTCGATCTCGGACGGCGCCGCCGCCCTGGTGATGATGCGCCAGTCGACGGCGGACGCCCTGGGTCTGACGCCGGTCGCCCGCGTGGTCAGCCAGGCCGCCCACGCCCACGAACCCAGCCTGTTCACCACCGCGCCGGTCTTCGCCCTCAGGAAGGCGCTGGAGAAGGCGGGCTGGGCCGCCGACGCGGTCGATCTGTGGGAGGTCAACGAGGCCTTCGCCATCGTGCCGATGATCGCCATGCAGGAGCTTGGAATCCCGCACGACAAGATCAACGTCAACGGCGGCGCCTGCGCCCTGGGTCATCCGCTGGGCGCGTCCGGCGCGCGGGTCCTGACCACGCTTCTGTCGGCCCTGAAGGCGCGCGGCGAGACCCGGGGCATGGCCGCCCTGTGCATCGGCGGCGGCGAGGCGACGGCGATGGCGGTCGAGCTGATCTAGGCCGCGAAAGCGGCCTTCATCGGCTGAACGGTCTGCGCCGGGCGCTTCACCGGCAGGTCGAAGCTGACGACCGTGCCTATGCCCGGTTCGCTCTCCATCACCAGCTGGCCGCCGTGCATCTCGATCAGCGACTTGGTCAGGGCAAGGCCCAGGCCGGTCCCTTGCGTGGTCTTGGAATGCTGTCCCTCGACCTGTTCAAAGGGTTGGGCCAGGCGAGCCAGATCCTTGGCGGCGATGCCGATGCCGGTGTCCGTGCAGGCGATGCGGACCCGGTCCTCGCCCGCCGCACCCTTGAATGGGCGAACCGACAGGGTGATGGCGCCGCCGTCGGGCGTGAACTTCACCGCGTTGGAGATCAGATTCAGCATGATCTGTTTCACGCCGCGATGATCGGCCTCGATGTCGGGCAGGTCGTCGGCCTCGATCGACAGGGTCAGGCCTGAATCCTGGGCCTTGCCGCGCATCAGGCGCACCGCGTCCTCGCACAGCTCGCGCAGCGACACCGCCTCGTAGTGCAGGGTCATCTTGCCGGCCTCGATCTTGGCCATGTCGAGGATGTCGTTGATCAGGCTGAGCAGGTGCTGGCCCGACTTCAGGATGTCGCCGGCATAGCCCTTGTACTTTTCACCCACGGGACCGAACAATTCGGCGGCCATGATCTCCGAGAAGCCGTTGATGGCGTTCAGCGGGGTGCGCAGCTCGTGGCTCATATTGGCCAGGAACTCGGACTTGGCCTGGTTGGCGGCCTCGGCCCGGGTCATGGCGATCTCGTATTTGCGCGCCAGCTGGGACAGCATTTCCTGGCTGGATTCCAGTTGAACGACGGTGCGGCTCAGATCCTCGACGGCGCGACGGCGCTCGGCCTCCTCGCGCTTGATGGCGGTGATGTCGGCGGCGGTGACGACGGAGCCGCCTTCCGAGGTGAATCTTTCGGCCAGCTGCAGCCAGCGTCCGTCGTGCAGTTCGACCTCGCGCAGACCGGCGCGGCCGTCGGTCGGCGCGTGCTCGGCCTTGATGGCCAGGGCGGCGATCCGGTTCAGATCGTCCTTCAGCGCGCCCCGCCGCACGACGCCGTGCTCGAAACCGAAGGCGTCCTCGAACCCCTGGTTCCACAGGATCAGCCGTCCCTGGCGGTCGAACAGGACGAAGGCGTCCGAGATGCTCTCGACCCCGTCGCGCAGCCGGCTTTCGGCGGCCTGGGCGGCGGCCTTGGCGCGGCGGGCCTCGGTGATGTCCAGGGCCACGCCCAGTATGGCTGAAAAGCCGGTGTCGCCGCGTTCGCCGCGCGCCTGGCCGCGCGCGTCGATCCAGCGTGTGCGGCCCTCTTCTCCCGGCACGGGGAAGGTCACCTCGAAGGCGCCATAGGACGAGGCCTGGCGCAGGGCGTGGCGCACCTCCTCGCGGAACCGCGGATGGACGCGGTTCATGACGTCCTCGGCCGGCACGACGCCGCCGCCCTGGAAGCCGAGCAGGGTGGCCATATAGTCGGACAGGGTGACTTCTTCGCCCTCCAGGTCCCATTCCCAGACGCCGCAGCGCGCGGCCTCGACGGCGATGCGGAAGCGTTTCTCGGACGAGGCCCATTCACGACGGGCGCGGGCGCGGCGCGCGCCCTGCAGCAGGAACAGGACCAGGGCGCCCAGGCCCACCACCAGCGGGGCGCCCAGGACCCAGGCCTCGTCCAGCAGGGCGGCGACGCCGCCGGGCGGTCCCGCCTCGACAGCCACGACATAGGGGCCGGCCGGCGCGATCGGGGCGGCGACGACGGAGCGTTCGCCTTGCGCCGTTGCGACGCTCTGCGGCCGATCCATGGAAGCCAGGGCCTCGGGGGTCAGGGCGTCGGGGGGCACGCCGACGACCGTCTGGGCCGTCCGGCCGATCTCGTCGGCGCGCGACGAGGCCAGGACGACGCCGGCGGAAGACACGATCCGCATCGCCTGGTCTTCCGGCAGGGGAGGCGCGATCCGCGCCTCCAGCCGCCGTCCCGAGGCGTCGGCGCCCGGCACGACCAGGACGCCCTCGCCCTGGGTCGCCAGGACGGCGCCGTCGGCGGCGATGACGGCGAAACCGACGTCGGGCGCGACGCGGCGGGCGGCTTCGACCGCAGCTATGGGTTCGGCGTTCTGGCGCAGGGCGGCGGAGCCGGCGTCCAGGCCCGCGCGGGCGGACCGCATCAGGACGGCGGTCTGGCTGGCGGCGAGGCGCGCGTTCAGCGTCAGGTTCTCGTCGCGCAGGATGTGGGTCTCACGCGCGGGCCGCCCCGCCTCGCGCGACAGCAGCAGGGCGTAGCCGGCCATGCCCAACGCCAGGGTCAACACGCCGATGCGCAACCAGGCCGGGGCGCCGGAGGCGCGGTCGGTGGCGCGTCGCCCCCGCCGATCTTCCCGCCGCTCCTGGCCCCGCAAGGCGTTCTCCCACACAAATCAGCTATCGGGGGAATCTAGGCTGCGTCGCGGATTCCTGTCGAGGCTTGGTTAATGCTTTCTGAAGCTCAGGCGGCCGCGGCTGGGGATGGAAGACGCGCCGGGGCCGTTTCCAGCACATTGGTGACGGCCTGAAGCGTGTCGCGGGCCTGGCGCGCCAGGGCCAGGACGGCCGGAGGGGCGTCGTCCGGGCTTTCCGCCACCAGCTCCATCAGGTCGTCGGCGATCTGCATCAGCTTGGGCGCGGCGGCGATCAGCCGCGCCTGGAACTCGATACGCTGGGGATCGCGGTCGTATTCGGCGCCGGGCACGCGCCAACCGCCCCAGTCGGCGGCGTCGGTGACCACGACCGGATAGGTGCCGGGGAAGGGATGGTGCAGGCAGTCCTCTTCGGTCTGCCACTTGTTGCGGGCCCGCAGCAGGCGCCAGGCCCCCATGTCGGCGCCGGCCGGATCCTCGGCGGCCAGCATCAGTTCGGCGGCGGTGAACTCGCGGCCCAGGCCGACGTCATAGGTGACGCGCACGGGTTCGTCGAAACCCTTGGCCCAGACCGGCTGGACCTTTTCGACGGTCGCCCAGGCGCCGACGCATTCGACCCAGACCTTCTGACCCTTCTGGAACTGCGCGCGCGCCATCCACCCTCTCCGACCATTTCAAGGCAGGATGAACGACGAGCGTTAGCGGCCCGTGAGGGCAAAGGGTTAACGCGAGATGCTCTCCAGCGTCTCGCCGGCGTATTTCTCCTTCACCCGGGTCGACAGGTCGCCCAGCGAGATCACGCCCACGATCCGGCCATGCTTGTCGACCACGGGGGCGCGGCGGATCTGACGCGAACCCATCAGGTCCAGCACCGACTTCAGATCATCGGTGTCCAGAACCGTCTGCGGGTCGCGGGTGATGTATTCGACGACCGGGGCGGTCGGCGCGCCGCCGCCGGCGACGGCGCGCACGACGATGTCGCGGTCGGTGATCGTACCGATCAGCTGGTCGCCGTCGGCGACGGGCACGAAGCCGAAGCCGCCCTTGGCCATGCGGGCGGAAACCTCCTGGATGGTGTCGCCGGGGCGGGCCAGATGCACGTCCCTGGTCATTACGTCGCGGATCTTCATGGCGGGTCTCCTCGCGTTTGCCGTCGCGCTGAGAACCCGCCGCGAAGGGGGCGGTTCCTGCAGGGGCCTAGGGTTCCCGACGCTCGGGCAGGGCCTGGGCGGCGCGGACCATCTGCACGAATTCGGCCCGGTCGCCGTAGGGATCCTCGCCCCGCGCGCCCTGCGCCTGGTCCAGCACCCGGTCCCAGCCGTAGTCGGCGGCCAGCCACGGATCATTCCTCAGCTTCTGGCCGAAGGCGGCGACGGCCAGGGCCCAGCGCGTGGCCTCGGGCGGCTGGGCGCCGACGGGGCCGGAGGCCGGATTGGCCAGGGGCTGGGAGATCAGTTCCGACCGGTCGCGACCCGGCTGTTTGTAGCGGATCTGGACGAAGCCGATCTCGCCGTTCGGGTCGCCGCGTGGCGCGGGGCGGTTGTCGGCGTAGCGGCGCTCGGGAACCTGGGTCGGGCCGCCGACGGGGGTGATCTCGTACAGGGCGGTGACGCTGGCGCCCGATCCGACCTCGCCCGCGTCGATCCGGTCGTTGTTGAAGTCCGCCTCGTTCAGCAGCCGGGTCTCATAGCCGATCAGCCGCCATTCGGCGACGCGGGCGGGGTTGAACTCGACCTGGATCTTGACGTCGTCGGCGATGGGGAAGGCGCCCTTGTCGAAGGCCGGGCCGAACAGGCGGCGCGCCTCGTTCAGGTCGTCGACATAGGCCGCCGTGCCGTTGCCGGCCTGGGCGATCGCCTGCATCCGCGCGTCCTGATAATTGCCGCGCCCGAAGCCGTAGACCGAGAGATATATCCCCGTGCCGCGTTTCTCGGCGACATAGTCCTCCAGCCGCTTGTTGTCGGTGACGCCGACGTTGAAGTCGCCGTCGGTGAACATCAGGATGCGGTTGACCTTGGCGCGGGCGAAGCCGGCCTGGGCCTGGTCGTAGGCGTTGGTCATGCCGGTGGCGCCGGCCGTGCCGCCCGAGGCGCGCAGGCTGGCCACGGCGCAGCGCATCTTCAGCTTCTCGTCGCCGGGCGTCGGCTGCAGGGTCGTGCCCGCCCCCTCGGCGTAATAGGTGACCGACAGGCTGTCCTGCGGGCGCAGCCGGTCGATGGCCAGGTTCATCGCCTTCTTGGCCAGGTCCAGCTTGTCCGGGCTGTTCATCGAGCCGGACACGTCGACCAGGAAGGTCAGGTTCAGCGGGCGGCGCTCCCCCTCGGGCAGTTCATAGCCCTGCAGGCCGATATGGGCGATCTGGCGTTCCGGCGCCCAGGGCGCGGCGGCGACGGCCGTGGTCACGGCGAAGGGCCGCCGCTGCGTGTCCGGCCGGGCGTAGCCGTAGTCGAAATAGTTGATCAGCTCCTCGACCCGCACCGCATCGGCGGGCGGCCGCGTGCCTTGATCGATGAAGCGGCGGACATTGGAATAGGCGGCCGTGTCCACGTCGATGGAGAAGGTCGAGACCGGCTCGTCCGCCGTCCGCTTGACCGGATTGGGCGTCGCGTCGGGATAGTGTTCGGTGTCAGCCCGGGGCGGCTGGCCGGGAATGATGCGCGAGCCGGACACGACGACCGCGCTCGCACCGGCGACGGCAGGCTGCATTGGAGCGGGCGGAGGTGGTGGCGGCGGAGGAGGAGGCGGTGCGGGCGGGGGCGGCGGGCCGGGAACGATAACGGGCGGCCCCGAATATTCGACCCGATCCTCCTTCCGTGAAGGTGCGATCGTCACGGGGGCGGGCGTGGCGACCGCCATCGTACGTCCTAGCGGTCGGACGACGGGCGGTGGGGGCGCCAGATCGAACCCCAGCGGCGCGCAGGCAGCAGGGGTCGGCTCGCCGTCCATAGGCTTGGCCAGCGCCACGGTGGGCAGGGCGGCGGGCGGGGCGGCGACGGACAGGCCCAGGGCGGCGACGACGGCGGTTCTGGCGAGACGCGACATGGTGTCCTCCGGTTGTTCTTGTCGCCACTCCGCGGACAGGCTGGGGCGAAACTGTGGCGTTTCGGTCGCTGGCGTGACGCTGATCCACGACCGTGTCGTCGGCGCCATCTCGCAATCCGGCGCGACCATCCCCACAATGGGGGTTCGGAACTTCAAGGGGGCGAGATGGCCGAAGCAGGTACGGGACTGGATCTGGGGGCGGCCGCCGCCCTGTTGGCGGCCGGCGTGGTCGCCGTGCCGGTGTTCAAACGGGTCGGCCTGGGCTCGGTCCTGGGCTATCTGGCGGCCGGTCTGGCCATCGGCCCGTTCGGCCTGAAACTGTTCCGCGAACCCGAGACCATCCTGCACGTCGCCGAGTTCGGCGTGGTCATCTTCCTGTTCATCATCGGTCTGGAGATGCGGCCCAAACGCCTGTGGGGCCTGCGCAAGGAGATCTTCGGTCTCGGCGCCGCCCAGGTCCTGGTCTGCGGCCTGATGATGACGCTGGCGGCCATGGCCGTGGGCGTGCCCGCCGCCGTCGCCTTCGTCGGGGCCATGGGCTTCGTCCTGTCCTCGACCGCCGTCATCATGCAGATGTTGGAGGAGCGGGGGGAACTGGCCGGCCCGTCGGGCCAGCGCGCCGTCTCCATCCTGCTGCTGGAAGACCTGGCCATCGTGCCCCTGTTGGCCATCGTCGCCGTCCTGGCCTCGCTGACCGGCGTGGCGGACGAACACGCCCCGCCCCTATGGCAGACCATCGGCTTCGCGGTTGCGGCCATCGGCGGAGTGCTGCTGGCCGGCAAATATCTGGTCGATCCGATCTTCCGCCTGCTGGCCCGCTACGGCGGGCGCGAGGTGATGACGGCCGCCGCCCTGCTGGTCGTGGTCAGCGCCGCCGGGGCCATGGCCCTGGGCGGCCTGTCGATGGCCATGGGCGCCTTCCTGGCCGGGGTGCTGCTGTCGGAATCGACC
Organism: Brevundimonas sp.; assembly: GCF_044336875.1. Classification (GTDB taxonomy): domain Bacteria; phylum Pseudomonadota; class Alphaproteobacteria; order Caulobacterales; family Caulobacteraceae; genus Brevundimonas. Next base: position 45,470 of record NZ_JBIIOP010000007.1, read on the forward strand.
TTCAGGCATCAGCTGGAATCGGACGTCGAGCCGTTCCGCGCCATCCTGCTGGGCCTGTTCTTCCTCAGCGTCGGCATGTCGCTGGACGTGTCGGTGGTGATCGACGACTGGCGCATCGTCCTGGGCGGCGTGCTGGGCTTCATGGTGGTCAAGTCCATCGGCATCTACGGCGTCGCCCGCCTGTTCAAGGCCTCGCACCGCGAGTCGCTGGAGCGGGCGGCCCTGTTCGCCCAGGGCGGCGAGTTCGCCTTTGTCCTCTATGGCGCGGCGGTGGTCGCGGGCCTGTTCTCGTCGACGGTCGGCGCCATGCTGACGGCCATCGTCATCCTGTCCATGGCCCTGACGCCCCTGACCACCCTGCTGATGACCCGTCTCCTGCCCAAGGACGAACAGTCGCCGGAGGATGCGGACGGCGTCGACTTCGCCAGGGATCTGCGCGGCCAGGTGCTGATCATCGGCTTCGGCCGCTTCGCCCAGGTGGTCGCCCAGCCGCTGCTGGCCAAGGACGTGGACGTCTCGATCATCGAGAACGACGTGGAGATGATCCAGGCCGCTTCGCAGTTCGGGTTCAAGGTCTATTACGGCGACGGCACCCAGCTGCACACCCTGCGCGCCTCAGGGGCGGACGAGGCCGAGATCGTCCTGGTCTGCGTCGACAAGCCCGAGGCCGCCGACCGGATCGTGGAACTGGTCAAGTCCGAGTTCCCGACCACCAAGATCATGGCCCGCGCCTTCGACCGCGGCCATTCGATGCGGCTGATCCAGGCCGGGGTCGACTACCAGATCCGCGAGACCTTCGAATCGGCGCTGAAATTCGGTGAGCGGGCCCTGGTCGAACTGGGTCTGGAGGAGGCCGAGGCCGCCGAGACCATCGGCGACGTCCGCCGACGCGACGAGGCGCGTCTGGATCTGCAGCTGACCGGCGGCCTCAAGGCGGGCCGTCAGCTGATGCGCGGCAATATGCCGACGCCGCAGCCCGCGCCCTATATCAAGCCGCGCCGCGAAGGCCGTCTGCTGAACGAGGACGAGGCGGGCCCGCCGGCGCCGAAGGCGCGCAGCGAACCCGCCGACGCCTGACGCCTTACTGGGCGCCGACTTCCTGGGCTTGGGCGCCGATCAGCTCGGCCCGGGCGCGCAGGCCGGCGTCCTGGGACACCGCCGTGGCGATGGCGTTGAAGCGGTCGACCGCCAGGCCCGAGCCTTCGACTGCGGCGGTCAGCTGGGCGCTCTGCTCCGGCGTGGCCTGACCGTTCTGGACGGTGGCGGTGACGGCGCGGATCTTGACCATGGCCTGGGTGAACTGGGTCAGTTCGGCTTCGGTCACGCCGGCGGCGACCGAACCGGCGACCGGCGCCGGGGCCTTCAGCGCATTGATGCGGGCGTTGACGACCGGGCTCTCTGCGGCCGCAGTCGAGATGGCGTTGAAGCGCACGACCTCAAGGCCGGACTCCTGGACGGCGGCGGCCATTTCGGCCTGCTGCTCCGGCGTCGGCTGGGCGCCGTTCAGGGCGTCGCTGACGGCCCGGACGCGGGTGATGGCGGAGTCGTACTGACGCAGTTCCTCGTCGGTGAAGGTCGAGGCTTCGGCGGCTGCGGGGGCAGCCGCCGGCGCGGTTTGGGCCTGGGCCTGGGCGCCGGCGGCGGCCAGGAGGGCGGCGGTGGAGACGATAAGGGCGAGACGGGGCGCGCGCATGGCGTGTCCTTTCGGTCTGGCGTCCACAGGGCGCCGCAGGATGCGGCGACGGCGCAGTCACGCCGACGCTCCCCGCAGGATGTGGAGCCTGAAAAGGGACAAAAGGAACGGAGAGCCCGACAAGCATAGGCATATGGCCCCATGTTGCAATGCAACAGACGGGGCGATGGGCTGGAGAGCCGATCACCGATGCGTTAGAGGGCCTGATCTTCGCAAGGGTTCGTCCTCATGAAACGTCTCGCCATCGCCGCCGCCGCCCTGGCCCTCGTCGCCGTCGCCGCGCCCGCCGTCCAGGTCGACGCCTGGGGCAACACCGGCCACCGGCTGATCGGCGTGGCGGCCATGCGCGGCCTGCCGGACGACGTGCCGGCCTTCCTGAAGACCCCGGGCGCGATCGCCGACGTCGGCGAACTGGCGCGCGAGCCTGACCGCTGGAAGGGCGCCGGCCAGCCGCACGACCGCGAACGCGACACCGCCCACTTCATCGACCTGGACGACAACGGCCATGTCTTCGACCAGCGCGGCATGACCCTGGCCGAGCTGCCTCGCCTGAAGTCGGAATATGACGCCGCCCTGACCAGGGCCGGTCTGGACGTCGACGACGCCGGCTACCTGCCCTACGCCATGATCGACGCCTGGCAGAACCTGGGCCGCGACTTCGCCTACTGGCGCGTGCTGAACGCCGCCGAGAAGCGCGAGACCAATCTGGAGCGTCAGGCCTGGTACCGGGCCGACCGCATCCGTCGCGAGGCCCTGATCCTGCGCGACATCGGCGTGATGGGCCATTATGTCGGCGACGGCTCGCAGCCGCATCACACCACCATCCACTTCAACGGCTGGGGCGACTTCCCCAATCCGGAAGGCTTCACCAACTCGCGCCAGACCCACGCCGCCTTCGAGGGCGCCTTCACCGGCCGGGTCGCGCGTCTGGACGCCATCGAGGCGGCCATGCCCGCCTCGAACGTCGAGGGCTTCGATCCCAAGGCGCGGATGACGACCTATCTGACCACGACAGTCGGGACGGTGGTTCCCTTCTATCGTCTGGAGAAGGCCGGCGGCTTCGCCGAGGGCGACGCGCGCGGCGCGGCCTTCGCCACCGAACGCCTGGGCGCCGGCGCGGGCGAACTGCGCGACTGGATCATCGCCTCCTGGCGCGCTTCCGCCACGGCCCAGATCGGCTGGCCGGCGGTCAAGGTCGCCGAGGTCGAGGCCGGAACCGCCGATCCCTGGATCGCCATGGTGGGCGAGGACTGATCGGGATTTGGCCGAGAGGCGGATGAATGGTGCTAGTGAGGAGTGCTAGTGAGCAAGGGGTGAGCCGAAGCGTCGGTTCGTGCGGCGCCCGCTCACCTCTCGCTCACTAGAACTTTTCACCAGCACTCATCCCTCCACGCCGCGTCAGTACCCATACTCCATGTCCGACCTCGCTCCCCCCGCCGTCATCCTCGACAAGTCGCAGATGGCCGAGAACATCGGCGCCGTGGCGCGGGTGATGGCCAATTTCGGCCTGACCGACCTGCGCCTGGTCTCGCCGCGCGACGGCTGGCCCCAGGAACGGGCCTGGGCCACGGCCTCGGGCGCCGACTGGGTGCTGGAGGGCGTGCGGGTGTTCGACAGCGTCGCCGAGGCCATCGCCGACCTGAACACCGTCTTCGCCACCACGGCCCGCCCGCGCGAGACGCGCCAGCCGGTCCGCACCCCGCGCGAATCCAGCCGCGTCCTGTATGACGACACGGCCTCGGGTCTGAAGACCGGCCTGTTGTTCGGCGGCGAACGGGCGGGGCTGGAGACGACCGACATCGCCCTGTGCGCCGGCATCACCACCATACCGATCGACCCGAAACACCATTCGCTGAACCTGGCCCAGGCGGTGGCGATCAACGCCTATGAGTGGCGCACCCTGATCCTGGACGCCCCGCCGCCGCGCTTCCGCGAGGCCGAGCCGCCGGCGTCGAACGAGCTGCTGATCGGTATGTACGAACATCTGGAGGAGGAGCTGGAGAACGGCGGCTTCTTCTATCCGCCCGAGAAGAAGCGTTCGATGAGCCAGAACCTGCGGGTCATGCTGGGCCGCGCCGCCTTCTCCGAACAGGAGGTCGCCACCATGCGCGGCGCCATCCACGCCCTGTCGCGCGGCCGCGGCCGGGTGCTGGCCAAGCTGGCGGCGGAACGGGCGGCCAAGGCCTCATCAAGCACCGAGCCGCCGCGCGGCGAGGGTTAGGGGAACGAGGATGAAGCTTCTGCTGATCTATCCGTTGGCGGCGCTGGCGGAGATCGGCGGCTGTTTCGCCTTCTGGGCCTGGCTGAAGCTGGATCGGTCGCCGCTGTGGCTGGCGCCGGGCTTGGTCTGTCTGATCGCCTTCGCCTGGCTGTTGACCCTGGTCCCCAGCGATGCGGCGGGCCGGGCCTTCGCCGCCTATGGCGGTGTCTATATCTGCGCCGCCCTGGTCTGGATGGCGGTGGTCGAGAAGACCACGCCCGACCGGTGGGATCTGATCGGCGGGGCGGTCTGCCTGGTCGGAGCGGGGCTGATCCTGTTCGGCCCGAGGGGCTGAATGGTGAGGCGTGCTAGTGCTAGTGAGCCGTTCTAACCCGCGTCGAGATATTCGCTCACCTCTTGCTCACTAGCACTAGCACGGATCGCTCACCCCGCCCCCAGCAGGTCCGACCAACGCCAGCTGCCCTTGCCTAACGCGATCCGCGCGCCGTCCGGCCGATCCTCAAGATCCAGCACGGCAAGGCCCGTCATCCGCTGGTTCTTGCACTCGGCCGGGGCGAAGGCGACCTCCAGGGCGATGGCCTGACGCACGCCGGCCAGACCCTTGCCCGACTGGTTGCGGCTCTGCAGCCAGTCGCCGTCCCAGACCAGCATGGCGCGGCCCGAGGCGTTCATTTCGTGGCTGGCGGCGATGACGGCGCGGCGGACGGCGGTGTCGTCGCGCACCGCGTCCTGCACCCAGCGCACCATGTCGCAGGATCCGCCGCCCGAACCTGAGCCAGAACCGGTCCCGCCAGACCCGCCGCCGCCTCCGACCCCGTTGCCTCCGCCGCCGCCCGGCCCGGACCCGACCGTGGTCGCACCCGCTATCTGGGCCGCGCCGAGCAGGGGTAGGGGCGGTCCCGGCGGCGCAGGCGCGGCGGGCAGGGGCTCCACGTCCGGCGGAACCCGGTCGACCACCAGCCGGGGGCGGGCGGCGGCGACAGCGGGCGGGGCGCGACGGGGCGCGGGCTTTTCGGGGGCGGGCGCCTCGGTCGCCGCGGCGGGGGCGTCGGGCGTGGGCGAGGGATCCGGCGCGGGAACGCGGGCGGGCGGCGGCGGGGGAGGCGGCGGCGGGGGAGGCGGCGCGACCAGTTCGACCAGGATCGGCGGCGCCTGCGGCGTGGCCAGGCTGGGCGTCTCCGGTCGGACGGCGGCCATCATCAGCACCAGGGCCGCGTGCCCGACCACCACCGGCGCGACCGCCAGGGCTCGCCGTCGCGTGCCGGCGCCGCTCAATCGCCTATCCGTGATGCGGTGTGAAACGTCGTTCGCATGGTCATTTCCAACGAACCCCTGTAAAAAATCGCAACGACCTGTTGAAAACATCCGGTCGCGTCAGGAACGTGGCGTCTCTGGAATACAACCGCCAAGATGTCGTGGATCGGCGATAGATCAGCCGGTCCGCCGAACAGCGAAGCCTGTTGGCGGCCCAACGTCTGATCTCGCGCCCAGGTTCCGAAGTTTCGCAATGTTCGTGCTGAAATCCGCATTTCCTTATGGCCAAGCTGACATTTTTCAGCCCGAAGCACGTCATTACTCCGCCTTCTCGCCTACCACAGTTTCACCTGGCGCATGAACTGGGCGTGGCGCCCCCAGCAAGAAGGAGACATGAACTTGAGCAGATCGAAACTCAGGACGGCAGTCCTCGGCGGCGCCCTCATCGCCCTCGGCTTCGCGGCCAGCGGCTGCGCCAGCCATCGTTTCGTGCGTGATCAGGTCGAGGTGGTGGATACGCGGGTGACCGGTGTCGAGGGCACGGCGGGCCAGGCCCTCCAGCGCGCCAACGACGCCCACAAGCTGGCCGAGGGCAAGTTCCTCTACCAGGTCGTCCTGTCCGACGACTCCGTGAAGTTCCCGACCGACGCCTCGGCCCTGTCGCCGGAGGCCGAACAGCGCCTGGCCCAGTTCGCCCAGCGTCTGCAGGGCGAGAACAAGAACGTCTATCTGGAAATCCAGGGCTTCACCGACGCGACCGGTCCGGCCGAGTACAATAATCAGCTGGGCGACCAGCGCGCCGAGGCCGTGCGTCGCTTCCTGAACCGTCAGGGCGTTGCGCTGAACCGGATGGCGACCATCTCCTACGGCCCGGAAAACCCGGTGGCCTCGAACGACACGCCGGAAGGCCGTTCGCAGAACCGCCGCGTGACCATCGTCGTCCTCGCCTAACGGCTGAAGACGCACGTCCCCGCCTGCGCGGGGATGACGGCGGTCGCTTCGCAGCGGCCGCCGTTTTGGCGTCTACAGGGTGTCGAAGAAGGCCGGCACGGCCTGGGTCGCGGGGCCATAGACCCCCTCGTCGAACAGGCGCGCCCCTTGCGTCGGCTCCAGATTGATCTCGACCGTCCGCGCCCCGGCGTAACGCGCCAGCTGGACGAAGCCCGCCGCCGGATAGACAGCGCCCGAGGTGCCGATGGAGACGAACAGGTCGCAGCTCGCCAGGGCCTGTTCGATCCGCTCCATGGCCAGGGGCGTCTCCCCGAACCAGACGATATGCGGCCGCATCCGTCCCTGCGGATGATGGGGCGAGGCTTCGTCCGCCGTCATGTCGCCGGGCCAGTCCATCACCGTGTCCGACCGGGTGCAGCGCGCCTTCAGCAGTTCGCCGTGCATGTGGATCAGCTCGAACCCCCTGGCCGGCGGCGTCTCGGCGTGGGCCCGGTCGTGCAGGTCGTCGACATTTTGGGTCACCAGCAGGAAGTCGCCGCTCCACCGCGCCGCCAGATCGGCCAGGGCCCGGTGCGCCGCATTGGGCGCCACCTCGGCCAGCTGCCGCCGCCGCAGATTGTAGAAGTCCTGCACCAGGGCCGGATCGGCGGCATAGCCTTCAGGCGTGGCCACATCCTCGACCCTGTGTCCGCACCACAGGCCGTCGTCGGCGCGGAAGGTGGGCACGCCGCTCTCGGCCGATATGCCGGCGCCGGTCAGGACGACGAGGTTGCGATGGGTCATGGTTCTGATTAGCGCGTCCCGCGCCCCCGGTCAGCCTGCGTCCGGCTGTGACGTAGGCATGGTCTAAACCTGACTATATGGATACGTACCTGCGAACCAATCTCAAAAATCTGCACTAAAGTGCACTAAAAAATTTTTCGGCGGTCAGAGGACGAGCTTTATGGGGTCTGCTCCGCCGACCCGTTTAACGTCGCCAGACTGGCCCTCAGCCAGTCGATCATCAACCGCACCTTGGGGGGGACATGGCGGGGATTGGGATGGACGGCCCAGACACCTTCGTCGGGCGGGCGATGTTCGGGCAGGACGGCGATCAGGGCGCCGGTCTGCAGCGGCTCGGTCACATAGAAATCTGGAAGTTGGCACAGGCCCAGTCCCTGGATCGCGGCGTCCAGAACGGCCGCGCCCGAGTTGCAGCGCCAGCGGCCCTGGGGGCGGAACTGGATCTCGCGCCCGGCCTCGCTGAACCGCCAGTGTTCCGAGGATCCGGTCAGCAGGTCGTGGGCCGGCAGTTCGGCCAGATCGCGCGGCGCGCCCCGCCGGGCCAGATAATCGGGGCCGGCGCACAGGATCAGCCGCCGCGAGGCCAGCCGTCGCGCGATCAGCCGCGAGTCGGTCAGATGGCCGAACCGGATGGCCAGATCATAGCCGTCGCCGACCAGATCGCGCAGTCGGTTGTCCAGATCCAGTTCGATCGACAGTTCGGGATGATCGCGGGCGAACCGGTTGACCGCCGGGGCCACGAACCGCTCGCCGTAGGAGACGGAACAGGTCATCCGCAGCAGGCCGCGCGGGGCGCTGTCGTCCGGCTGGACGGCGGCCAGGGCCTCGTCCCGTTCGTCGATCAGGCGGCGGCAGCGGGCCAGGAAGTCGCGGCCCGCATCGGTCAGTTCGACCCGGCGCGTGGTGCGGTTCAGCAGCCGGGTCTGCAGCCGGTCCTCCAGCCGCGCGATCTCGCGACTGACCGCCGAGGTCGACAGGCCCAGCCGTTTCGCAGCCGCCGAGAAACTGGCCTGTTCGGCCACGGCCGTGAATTCGTCGATCCCGTCCCAGCGACTGCTCATGCGGACGGTGCAGCATGATTGTCCCTGTCAGGCAATAATGTTTTGCGTTTGTCGCCGTTTCGCCAAGCCCCGACCCGGCCTAGAACAAGCGCAACAGACAACTGTCCCTCATGTAGCGAGCCGCCGCGCGGCGAGCGTTAGGGACGTCCGAAGGACCAGGAATTATGAAAACCCGCGCCGCCGTCGCCTTCGAGGCCAAACGCCCGCTTGAGATCGTCGAGGTCGATCTGGAAGGGCCGCGCGCCGGCGAGGTGCTGGTCGAGATCAAGGCCACCGGCATCTGCCACACCGACGCCTATACGCTGGACGGCCTGGACTCCGAGGGCATCTTCCCCTCGATCCTGGGCCACGAGGGCGCGGGCGTGGTGGTCGAGGTCGGACCGGGCGTGACCTCGGTCGAGGTCGGCGACCACGTCATCCCGCTGTACACGCCGGAATGCCGCCAGTGTAAGTCGTGCCTGTCGCGCAAGACCAACCTCTGCACCTCGATCCGTTCGACGCAAGGGAAAGGCCTGATGCCCGACGGCACCAGCCGCTTCAGCTACAAGGGTCAGGCCATCGCCCACTATATGGGCTGCTCGACCTTCTCGAACTTCACTGTCCTGCCCGAGATCGCCCTGGCCAAGATCCGGAAGGACGCGCCGTTCGACAAGGCCTGCTACGTCGGCTGCGGCGTGACCACCGGCGTCGGCGCCGTGGTCAATACGGCCAAGGTCGAGCCGGGCGCCAACGCCGTGGTCTTCGGCCTGGGCGGCATCGGCCTGAACGTGATCCAGGGGCTGAAGATGGTCGGCGCCGACATGATCATCGGCGTGGACATCAACGACACGAAGGAAGAATGGGGCCGTCGCTTCGGCATGACCCATTTCGTCAATCCGAAGAACGTCTCGGACGTGGTCGCCCATCTGGTCGAGATGACCGGCGGCGGCGCCGACTACACCTTCGACTGCACCGGCAACACCGTGGTCATGCGTCAGGCCCTGGAAGCCTGCCACCGCGGCTGGGGCGAGAGCGTCGTCATCGGCGTCGCCGAGGCCGGCAAGGAGATCGCCACCCGCCCGTTCCAACTGGTCACCGGCCGGGTCTGGCGCGGTTCGGCCTTCGGCGGCGCGCGTGGCCGCACGGACACGCCGAAGATCGTCGACTGGTACATGGACGGCAAGATCGAGATCGACCCGATGATCACCCACACCTTCGGTCTGGAAGACATCAACAAGGCCTTCGACCTGATGCACGCGGGCGAAAGCATCCGCTCGGTGGTGGTGTTCTGATCGAGGTCAGTTGCCAAAAGCAACCGACTGATATCTGATCGCCCGACCAAAAGGGAGGGAAGGGAAGACAAATGTTCACCCACGTCACCGTCGGCGCCAACGACATCGAGGCGTCGCGCAATTTCTATGACGCCGTGCTCGGCGCCCTGGGCGCCGAACCGGGGCAGGGGCCGGATCCCAAGGGGCGCTACTGGTGGCGCACCCGCCTGGGCGCCTTTGCGATCGGCAAGCCCATCGACGGCGAGCCGGCCTGTCACGCCAACGGCGGCACCATCGGCTTCGCCGCCAAGGAAGCCGCCATGGTCGAGGCCTTCCACGCCGCCGGCGTGGCGTCGGGCGGGACTTCGATCGAGGATCCACCCGGCCTGCGCGAAGGCCCGTTCGGCGGCCTGTATCTGGCCTATCTACGCGACCCCTCGGGCAACAAGATCTGCGCCATGCACCGGGTGAAACCCTGATCTGGAACGGATGATAGCACCATGCTATCATCCGGGCATGGCTCAGGTCCTGGTTCGTAATCTGGATGATGCGGTGGTGGCGCGACTGAAGCGTATCGCCGAACGCGAGAACATGTCTCTGGAGCAGAAGTTCAGAGACATGGCGACCCGCGAGGTGCATCTGGCCGAAGAGCGGTTCGAGGCTGTGGCGGCGCGTGTGCGAGAGCAGCTGCGCGGAGCCACCTTGGACAGCACGGCTCTGATCCGCGAGGACCGGGATCGGTGAGCCGGGTCGTCCTGGACGCCAGCCTGATCATGAAATGGTACCTGCCCGACGATCCTCTGTTCGAGGACGCTCTGGCTTTGCGTGACGGCATGGATGGGGTGGCGCCCGCCTTCGTTCAGATCGAGCTGGCGAACGCGCTCTGGAAATATGTGCGGGCCGGGCTGCTGGACATCGACAGCGCCTGCGCCGTGGTGTCCAGCGTTGCGGGGCGGCTGGAGCTGGTTGCGGACGAGGATCTGATCGAGGCGGCGCAGAGGCTGAGCGCGTCGCTCGATCATGCGGTTTACGACTGCCTCTATATTGCCCTGGCTCGACGTGACGGGCTGGTCCTGGCCACTGTGGACAAGCGTCTGGCCGCTCGCGCCGCTGATCTCGGCGTCGATGTTCGTTATCTGTCTAAGGCTGTCTGAATGTTAGAAACCACCAAGACCCACGCCGTCCACGGCGGAACCCTGCGCTATCTGAAGCACGACAGCGCGACCACGGGCACGCCGATGACCCTGTCGGTCTTCGTTCCGGCGGGCGAGGGGCCGTTCCCGGTCCTGATCTGGCTGTCGGGCCTGACCTGCACCGAGGATAATTTCACCACCAAGGCCGGCGTCTATCAGGCCGCCGCCGAACATGGCGTCATCATCGTCGCTCCCGACACCAGCCCGCGCGGGGAAGGGGTCGCTGACGATCCGGCCTATGACCTGGGCCAGGGCGCGGGCTTCTATCTGGACGCCACCCAGGCGCCCTGGACGCCGCACTTCCGTATGGAATCCTATGTGACCGGCGAACTGATCGCCCTGATCGACGCCGAATTCCCGACCGCCGGCGTCCGCTCGATCTCGGGCCATTCGATGGGCGGGCACGGGGCCCTGACCCTGGCGCTGAACCATCCCGACCTGTTCCGGTCGGTCTCGGCCTTCGCCCCGATTTCATCCCCGACCCGCTGCCCCTGGGGCGAGAAGGCCTTCACCGCCTATCTGGGGGAAGACCGCGCCGCCTGGGCCCGCCACGACGCCGCGCTTCTGATGGAGGCGGGCGCCGCCAAGGGCGTCTATGACGACATCCTGATCGACCAGGGCGACGCCGACAGCTTCCTGACCGACCAGCTGAAGCCCGAACTGCTGCAGGCCGCCGCCGAGGCTGCAGGCCAGACCGTCACGATCCGGATGCAGCCCGGCTACGACCACTCCTATTTCTTCATGACCAGCTTCATCGCCGACCACGTCGCCTTTCACGCCGCGCGGCTGAAAGCCTAGGCGCGGTCAGGTCGGCGGTGCTACAGGGGCGCGATGAGCGCCTCCGATCCCTATGAGCCCATGTTCTCCGCCCTGTGTCGCGAGGTGGGCTTCTGCCTGCACGACAAGGGCCAGAAACGCGTCATCGCCGCCCTGCCCAAGGGGCTGGATGCGGCGGTCAAGGCGGTCTTCGCCGCCGAGGGCGTGGACGAGCCGAACGCGCCGGGCGATCTGAAGCGCGCGGTGCGCGAGTGCCTGAAGTCGAACCTGCCGGCCGACTGATCGGCTCAGGGCGTCGGGACGACTTCTGTCCGGGTTCCGGACGGTGTCGTCACGGTGGCTGTGCGCGTCGTCACGGGCGCTTGGCCCGCCTCCTCAACCGTCGTGGTGGTGACCGTCTTCGAATAGAAGGTCTGGCTGACGCGGCAACTCGGGCCGGTGAAGTCGGTGAGGCCCAGGGCCGGCTCGGGGGTGCAGGTCGCTTCGGAACGCGCGGCCAGATCGGCAGCGGCCTGATCGAACCTCTGGAGGCTGGCGCAACCCGTCGCCGATACGGCGAGGGTCAGTAGGCCGGCGAATCCGATACGCGACATGACGTCCTCCGGTTGACGCATGGACAATCGCGCGCCTTGTCGGTCATTGCAAACAGCCAAGCTGAACAAAAACCCGACGAAATCGCTTGGGTCGTGCGCCAGACGCCCTAAATGGGTGTCAGAGAACCAACCGTCTTCAGGAGATCGACCATGGCCTTCACCCTGCCCCCGCTGCCCTACGCCTATGACGCGCTGGAGCCGGCCATCGACAAGGAGACGATGACCTTCCACCACGACAAGCACCACCAGACCTATGTCGACAACCTGAACAAGGCCGTCGACGCCGACGCCTCGCTGCAGGGCAAGTCGCTGGAAGAAATCTTCACCAGCATCTCGACCGCGCCCAAGGCCGTCCGCAACAACGGCGGCGGTCACTGGAACCACAGCCTGTTCTGGGAACTGCTGGCCCCGGCCGACCAGGCCGGCGAACCCTCGGCTGAACTGGCCGCCGCCATCGACAGCGACCTGGGCGGCTTCGACAAGTTCAAGGAAGACTTCAACGCCGCCGGCGCCGCGCAATTCGGTTCGGGCTGGGCCTGGCTGATCGTGCAGAACGGCAAGCTGAAGATCACCTCGACCCCGAACCAGGACAATCCGCTGATGGACGTCGTGGACGAGCGCGGCGAAGTCATCCTCGGCGCCGACGTCTGGGAGCACGCCTATTATCTGAAGTACCAGAACCGCCGCGCCGACTATCTGAAGTCGTTCTGGACGGTCGTGAACTGGAACAAGGTCAACGAACTGTACGCCGCCGCCAAGTAAGGCGCGCCTTCGGTTCGATAAGATGACGCCCGCCGGAACCTCCGGCGGGCGTTTTCGATTCAAGCTGGACCACGAGGAGAGAAGCGAATGCGTATTCTGATGGCGACGGCCGCGACGGCCGCCCTGATGCTGGCGGCCTGCAATCCGCAGGCGACCGAGCCCAAGGCCGGAGAGCCCGCTCCGCCCAATCCGACCCAGACCGTCGCCGCCCCGGCCGAGAAGCCGGTTTACAGGTTCAAGATCGGCGCCCTGGACGCCATCGCCCTGTACGACGCCCAGAACCCCGTGCCGAACGACAACAAGGTGTTCGGCGTCGGCCTGACGCCCCAGGCGGTCGCCGCGCCCCTGACAGCCGCCGGTCAGCCGGCCGATCCGATCATGCTGGAGATTCACCCGCTGCTGGTGAAGAACGGCGCGCGGACCCTGCTGTTCGACACCGGCCTGGGCGCCGGCAAGGGCCAGTTGATGCAGAGCCTGCGCACGGCCGGCGTCGATCCGGCCGCGATCACCGACGTCCTGATCTCGCACGGGCACGGCGACCATGTCGGCGGCCTGGTCGCCAACGGCGCCCTGGCCTTCCCCAACGCGGCGATCCGGATGTCCGAGGCCGAATGGGCCTCGATCCGCGCCAATCCCGAGATGGCCGATCTGGTGCGGGTGATCACGCCCAGGGTCCAGGCCTTCCAGCCGGGCGGCGAGGTCGCGCCGGGCGTCACCGCCCAGGACACGGCCGGCCATACGCCGGGCCATGTCGCCTATCTGATCGCCGACGGCCAGAACCAGCTGCTCTACACCGGCGACCTGATGCACCACTGGCTGCTGTCTGTCGAACATCCGGACTGGAACACCGGCTATGACGACGACCAGGCGGCGGGCAAGAAGGCCCGGCTGGACGAGATCACGGCCCTGCGGGCCTCCGGCGCACACATCTACGCCTATCATTTCCCCTTCCCGGGCCTGGGGCGAATCCAGACGCGGGAGGACAAGGCGGTCTTCATCTCGGAGGCGCAGCCGGCGAAGTAGGGCGTCTGGCGCCGGGCGCCGGGTGCGCCGCTCAGGCGGGCCTGGCGTCCAGATGGACGATGCGGCTGCGGTCGGCGCGGCGATCCGCGCGTCGCTGGCGCAGGGTGGCGTGCAGGGCGTCGGCCAGGGCCAGAAGCTGGTGGTCGGGCAGGGGCTCGACCAGATGATCGACGTGCGCCTTCAGGATGCGGAAGCCCCGGTCGGAGATGCCGTGTTCCAGGTCCTTGGCTTGTTGTCCCATGTTTGCCTCCTTGAGGGACGCAATGTTCAGTTGCAGACCCACAGGGGAAGGCGGGCGAGAGCGGCTTGGTTCCCCGCCATCGTGCTTAACGGGCGGGGAAGTCCCGGCGGCGCTTGACTCGCGCCGATCCTCTGGCCATAAGCCCCGCCTTTCCCGCATCCCGTCAAACGGAGGCGTGGAAACCTATACGGACGATGCGTGGACCGCCGTTGAGATCGCATTCCCAATCGAGGGGACGCCGGGCCGCATCAGTGAAAAGAGAATAGAATGTCCAAGCGCCACAGCGCCAAGTACAAGATCGACCGGGCCATGGGTGAGAACCTGTGGGGCCGCGCCAAGTCGCCGGTCAACAAGCGTTCTTACGGTCCCGGCCAGCACGGTCAGCGTCGCAAGTCGAAGGTTTCGGACTTCGGTCTGCAACTGAAGGCCAAGCAGAAGCTGAAAGGCTACTACGGCAACATCACCGAGAAGCAGTTCGCCAAGACCTACGACGAAGCCGCGCGTCGCAAGGGCAACACCTCGGAAAACCTGATCGGCCTGCTGGAATCGCGTCTGGACGCCATCGTCTACCGCGCCAAGTTCGTCCCGACCGTCTGGGCCGCCCGCCAGTTCGTCAGCCACGGCCACGTCCTGGTCAACGGCAAGAAGGTCGACATCGCCTCCTACCGCGTGAAGCCGGACGACGTCGTCACGGTGAAGGAAAAGTCGCGCAGCATGGCTCTGGTGCTCGAAGCCCAGCAGTCGTCGGAACGCGACATCCCGGATTACCTGGAACTGTCGGACCGTTCGTTCTCGGTTCGTTATGTTCGCGTTCCGGAACTGTCGGACGTGCCTTACGCCGTGAAGATGGAACCGAACCTGGTCGTCGAATACTACGCTTCGTAAGCTGCGCCTACGAAGCCCTCTCCGAGTGGGCTATCGTCCTTCGGGCTGCTTGAGCCCGTTGGTCGCCGCCCTGGAGATTTGAGTTGGAAGGGCCCCGGATCCGTCCGGGGCCCTTTGTCTTTCAGCCTGTTCCCTTTGGGGGCGAACAGGCGCATTCTCGGGCTGTTCAGGGTTCGATGGAGCAGGGGAGGCCGCCGGTGAAGCGCGCCGTCTTCAGACGCATGGCGATCATCGCCGCTGCAGCAGCGGGCCTGTCGGCCTGCGCGGGAAGCCTTGATCAGCCGACTGTCTCGACCGCCGGAATGCCGGGCGCGCTGGAGCCGATCCACGCCGCCGCCTTCACCAAGGACCAGGCCGTCTTCTGGGTCAGTTCGAACGGCTGCACCGACAAGGACGACCTGATCCCCATCGTCAGCATCAAGGGCGCGGACGCGGTCATCACCCTGCGCCGGATCGACGAGGACACCTGCAAGGCCCCGTTGGTCGAGGGTGTCGAATTGAAGTGGTCGTTCGAGGAACTGGGTCTGACGCCGGGCTCGCCCGTCAGCGTCAACAACCCCTATCAGATGCCCCAGACCTGAAGTCGGATGCGAATTCCGGCGTGAATTCAGCCGGAACCTGAGGTTGGGTGCGCGGAAACCCTTAATCCCTGTTTAGGGTTTGGTTATCCGTCTTGATCGTTAGTCGGTTAAATACCCTCCCTGTAATGAACGCTGACCTATCCTTCACAGGACCAGTGATGCGTATCCTCACCTGCCTGACCGGCGAACATAACCTCCTGCTCGTGGCCCTGGCCGCCGTGCTGTGCGTTATCGGCTCGGCCATCACCCTGCGCCTGTTCCAGCGGCTGCGTTACGCCGGCAGGGGGGCGCGGACGGCCTGGACCTTCATGGGCGCGGTGGCGACCGGGGCGACCATCTGGTGCACCCATTTCGTGGCCATGATCGCCTATGATCCGGGCGTGCAGGTCGCCTACGAGCCCCTGATGACGGGCCTGTCTCTGGGCGTCGCCATCGCCGGCAGCGCCCTGGCCCTGACCGTGGCCGCGCGCCGGTTCCGTTTCGCGGCGGAACTGGGCGGCGCCCTGTTCGGCCTCGCCGTCACCGCCATGCACTATACCGGCATGGCCGCCTTCGCCGCCGAGGCCGTGATCCAGTGGTCGGCCGCCTATGTGGCGGCTTCGGTCGTCGGCGCGGTGGTCCTGGGCGCCCTGACCTTCAACCGCGCCCGCGCCGCGGGCCGCAACGGACCGATCTGGCTGGCCGTCGCCCTGATGGTCGGCGGCATCGTGGCCCTGCACTTCACCGGCATGGCCGCCATGACCATCCTGCCCTTCGCGCCGGGCGTCGGCGACATCACCGCCGACCACGCCAATGAGGTCGTCGCCCTGGCCGTCGCGGCCGTGGGCCTGATGGTCCTGGGCACCGGCGCCGCCAGCCATGCCCTGGACATGCAGTCGCGCGTCCAGGCCAAGGCCCGGCTGGAACAGATGGTCGAGGGCAGCGTGGACGGCATGGTTGTCGAACAGAAGGGCCGTATCCTGGCCGCCAACGCCGCCTTCGCCGAACTGGTCGGGGTCGATCACGACGCCCTGGTCGGCCGCAGCCTGTCGCAATGGATCACGGGGCTGGGCGACCTGTCGATCGGCGCCCTGACCCAGACCAGTCTGGCGTCCGAGCTCGGCGTCGCCATTCCGGTCGAGGTCGCCGTGCGTCGCGACGCCCAGGTCGGGGACGCCGCCTTGATGATCTACGCCCTGCGCGACCTGCGCGCGCGCCTGGCGCAGGAGCGTCGCATCGCCCACCTGGCCCGCAACGACAGCCTGACCAACCTGCCCAACCGCGCCTCCTTCCTGGAGTGGCTGACGAAACAGACGGCCTTGGACAGCGGCCACGCCAGGGTCGCCCTGCTGGCCATGGATCTGGACCGGTTCAAGGAGATCAACGACATCCACGGCCATGCCGCCGGCGACCAGTTGCTGGTCCGCATCGGCGAGCGGATGCGCGCGACCCTGCGTCAGGGCGAGTTCGTGGCCCGTCTGGGCGGGGACGAGTTCATGGCCATTGTGCCGGTGGACCGTCGCGAGGACGCCCTGGGCCTGGCCGACCGTCTGCGCGACGCCGTCGTCGCCCCGGTCGACCTGGGTCACGCCGAGGTCGCCTGCGGTCTCAGCATCGGCGTCGCCGTCTGGCCCGACGATGCGGCCGACGTCTCGGCCCTGATCAATGACGCGGACCTGGCCATGTACCGGGCCAAGTCGTCGCTGACGACCGACGTCTGCTTCTACGAGGAAGAGATGGACGAGGCGGTCCGCAACCGTCGTCGCATCATCAAACAGCTGCGCGAGGCCCTGGACCATGAGCAGTTCAGCCTGAACTGGCAGGTCCAGGCCGCCGTGGATACCGGCGAGGTGACCGGGTACGAGGTGCTGCTGCGCTGGGAGCAGCCGGACGGCAGCTTCGTCTCGCCCGCCGACTTCATCCCCCTGGCCGAGGAGACCGGCCTGATCCTGCCGATCGGCGAATGGGTGTTGCGCAAGGCCTGCGCCGAGGCTGCGACCTGGGACGAGCCGTACAAGATCGCCGTCAACCTGTCGCCGGTCCAGCTGAGCCACGTCGACTTGCCGCGCCTGGTGCATCAGATCCTGCTGGAGACGGGCCTGGCCCCGTCGCGGCTGGAGCTGGAGATCACCGAGACGGCGATGATCAGCGACCTGGAACGCACCACCCACATCCTGCGCCAGCTGAAACTGCTGGGCGTCTCGGTGGCCATGGACGACTTCGGCACCGGCTATTCGTCGCTGTCGACCCTGCGCGCCTTCCCGTTCGACAAGATCAAGCTGGACCGCTCCTTCATGTCCGAACTAGACGGCGGACCTCAGTCGGCCGCCATCATCCGCGCCGTCCTGGCCCTGGGCGAGAGCCTGGAGATCCCGGTCCTGGCCGAGGGCGTCGAGACGATGGAGCAGCTGACCTTCCTGCGCGACCAGGGCTGCGACGAGGTTCAGGGCTATCTGCTGGGCCGGCCCAAGCCGGTCGCCGACAGCCGGATCCAGGAGGCCGCCCTGACCCTGTGGCGCGCCGAGGTGGGCGAGGACGGCCTGGTCCTGATCCGGGCCGCCTGACCGCAGGCCCTACTTGCCGTAACCGGGCCAGTGGGCCGCGCCGGCCCGTTCGTACTGGGGCGGCAGGCCCTCGCCGTGGCCTAGGGCGACGGCCGCGTGGTGGCCCCAGTTGGGGTCGTCCAGCACGGCGCGGGCGACGGCGATTATGTCGGCCTGGCCCGAGGCCACGATGTCCTCCGCCTGTTGCGGATCGAAGATCATGCCCACGGCCATGACGACGGCGTCCGGCACGGCCTGTTTGACGGCCTCGGCGAACGGGACCTGATAGCCCGGCTCCCCGCCCGGAATATCGGCGCGCGGCACATTCCCGCCCGAGGTCAGGTGCAGGTAGTCATAGCCCATGTCGTGCAGGGCGCGGCCGAAGGCGGTCACCTCGTCCAGCGGCACGCCGCCCTCGACCCAGTCCGAGCCGTTGAAACGGACGCCCAGGGCCTTGGTCCTGGGCCAGGCGTCGCGCAGGGCCTGGGCGACCCGCAGCGGGAAGCGGGCCCGCGCCCCGGCCGAGCCGCCATACTCGTCGGTCCGCTGGTTCGACAGCGGCGACAGGAATTCGCACAGCAGATAGCCGTGGGCGGCGTGCAGTTCGACCAGATCGAACCCGGCCCGGTCGGCGCGGCGCGCGGCGTCCTCAAAGGCGGCGACCACCCGGTCCATGTCCGCCTCGGTCATCTCGGTCGGGGTGTGCCAGTCGTCGCGGAAGGGCAGGGCGGACGGGCCGTAGGTCCGCCAGGCGCCCTCCTCGGCGGTCAGGGCGCGACCACCCTTCCACGGCGCGCTGGTCGAGGCCTTGCGGCCCGCATGGGCCAGTTGCACCCCGATGGGCGTGTGGGAATAGGTGCGAACGCCGCGGATGATCTCGGCGAAGGCGGCTTCCTGTTCGTCGTTCCACAGGCCGGCGTCGTCGGGGGTGATCCGGCCCGCGGCCTCGACCCCCGTGGCCTCGATGATGACCAGGCCGGCGCCCGACAGGGCCATCCGGCCGATGTGCTGGACGTGCCAGGGCTGGGGAACGCCGTCGATCGCCGAATACTGGCACATGGGCGCGATGGCGATGCGGTTCTTCAGCGTCAGGGGGCCGATGCTGCGGGGAGAGAAGAGCTGGCTCATGAGGGGGCGTCCGGGGAGGGGGTGAGACCGTAGCTATGCCGGTTGCTGTCCCGATCAAGGGCGGACCTTTCCGATTGTTCACCTGCCTTGCCGAAAATTCACGTGCCTGATCAGGCTTCACACGCCACAAAAGCGTCAAGCTTCATTAGGGGATCACACCAATGCTTCGTCTCGCTCTCGCCATCGCCATCGCCGCCCCGCTGCTGTCGGGCTGCATCATCGTCTCGACCGAAAAGCCGACCACGCGCGTCATCACCGCCCCGGCGGGCGAGTGATGCGCGGCGCGCTGAAGGTCCTGGCGGTCGCGGCGCTCGCCGCGCCGCTGCTGTCGGCCTGCGTGATCTACGACAATACGGCCGGCGAAAACGTCTCGGTCAACGTCACGCGCAACGACGCGCCTCCGGCCGAGGCCATTCGCGAAGCCCGCTTCGCGGACGGCGCCCTGGTGGTGCGGGTCGATTCCAACGGCTGCACCCAGGCTGCGGACTTCGAAGTGTCGCTGGCGGACAATTCGCCGACCGAGATCACCCTGCGCCGCACCAAGCAGGACCTGTGCAAGGCGCTGGTCCCCGACGGCGTCGAACTGCGCTGGACCTATGCCGACCTGGGGCTGGAGCCCGGCACGCCGGCGCGGATCCTCAATCCGCTGAAATAGTCTCGAACACCGTCACCATCGACGGCGGTATGCGCTGCGGCCTCAGGGTCGCGGCGTCGACAAGGCACCATTCGGAGACGCCCTGGGCGCAGACGCGGCCCTGGGCGTCCTCGATCCGGACATAGCGGTTGAAGCGCGGCCCCTGCGGGTCGCCGACCCAGGTCCGTGCGACCACGCCCGTGGCGCCGGGCGCGATGGGACGCAGATAGTCGATCTCGTGCCGCAGGGCGACCCACGAACATTTCGCCCGCGTCGCCTCGTCGAAGCGCGCGTTCCAGTGGGCCGTGCCCGCGTCCTGCAGCCAGCCGACATAGACGACATTATTGACGTGGTCGTTGGCGTCGATGTGTTCCGGCCGGACCTCCAGCGGAACGACGAAGACCTCGCGGTCCTCGCGGGGTTGAAGGACCGTGCGGGCCATCAGGCCTCGCCGAGCGGAACGCCTTTTTCGACCATCAGGGCCTGAAGTTCGCCGGCCTGGAACATCTCGCGGATGATGTCCGACCCACCGACGAATTCGCCCTTCACATAGAGCTGCGGGATGGTCGGCCAGTCGGTGAAGGCCTTGATGCCTTCGCGCAGGCTCTCGTCCTGCAGCACATCGACGCCGACGAAGCCTGCGCCGATCTGATCCAGGATCTGCACCGCCAGCGAGGAGAAGCCGCAGCGCGGCTGGTCCGGCGTGCCCTTCATGAACAGCACGACGTCGTGCTGGGCGACGGTGTCGCCGATGAAGGCGTGGACGGGATCGGCGGCTTGAACGGTGTCGGTCACGGGAAAGGGCCTTTCGTGAAGTCCGTCAGCTAGGGAGAGGCGATGGCCGGGTCAAGGCGCCCGTCGCGGCGACGTGACATCCGGTCGCGCGATCAGGGCCGATATCGGCCCCGGTGTCCGGCGGTGGGGATCAGGCGGCGCGCGACGCCGTGACCCGCGCCATCTCGATCTGGGCGGCGAGACCGGGGGGCATGTCGCGTTCCGGCGTGGCGGCCAACATCTCCAGCCTGTCGGTGTCGGTGGCCCGCACGATGACGCTGGAAATGGCCGGGTCGGTCAGGACATAGCCCAGGCAGATCGCCTCGGCCGGCCAGTTGGGCGTGCGATACAGGAAGCCGAAGGCGTCGCTCTGGCGTGACTGGGGCGGGCGTTTGGGGCCGCCGCCCATGCCGAACAGCCCCTTCTTGACCGGGGCGTCGGGGCCGCGCGGCTTGGAACGCCTGTCGGTGAAATAGTCGTAGGCGAAGACCGCCATGTCCTGTTCGCGGGCCGCCCGAACGCGATTGCGCACCTTCCAGTCGGCGTTGATGTCGAACGGGGTCAGCAGGGCGTCGAAGGCGCCGGTCGAGACATAGGCGTCCATGACGTCGCCGCCGCCGGCGACGCCGAGCAGCTTGATCCGGCCCGTGGCGCGCAGGGCCTTCAGGGCGTTCAACGACGACTGCGGCAGTTCATGCTCGCCCGGCTCCTGCAGCACGGCCACGTCGATCCAGTTCAGGCCCGAGAAGTGCAGCGCCCGGTCGATGGCGGCGGTCATGGCCTCGGCCGAGAAATCGCGGGTCGTGTCGCGGCCGGCGCCGACGCCCAGGGTCACGCCGACGGTGACCAGCTTGCGGTCGACGTGGGACAGGGCCTCGCCCAGCACCTCGGCCGCGACCGGGTCGGCGGTCTCCAGCCGATAGCTGTTGATGCCGGCTTCCAGCGCCGAATAGACCAGGTCCAGTCCGGCCTCGCGGCCGCGCGCCAGACTGTCCGAGCCGAAGCTGAGCGTCAGGTTCGAAACGGCGGCGCCGGACACGCCGAAGGGGCGATAGCGCATGGGGTCAGCCCTCCTTGGCCGGCGCGGAGGTTTCCAGCGCCAAAGCGTGCAGTTCGCCGCCCATCTGTCCCTTCAGCGCCGCATAGACCAGCTGATGCTGGCGCACGCGCGGCACGCCGGCGAAGGCGCTGGAGACGATGCGGGCGCGATAGTGGTCGCCGTCGCCGGCCAGATCGTCGATGGCGATCACGGCGTCGGGAAAGGCCTCGACCAGGTGTTGGCGCAGCGTTTCGACGGTCATGGGCATGGGCGGAACTCTCGGGACTTTCGCCGTCAGGATGCCGGATAAACCTTAATGGCGGACTACGCTGGGCCTAGGGGTGTTTCGCCCGTTCGAACAGCTGGACCGGCTGGTCCTTGTAGGTGGTCCGGGCATAGGGCCGATAGCCGACCCGTTCCGCCAGACGGCTGGAGGCGAGGTTCTCGGGCGAGATCATGCACACGGTCCGCGCCGCCGACAGGTGCGCGTCTGTCCAGGCCAGGGCCGCCTCCAGCGCCTCGCCGGCGAAGCCTTGGCCCTGGAAGGCGGGCGACAGGCCCCACCCCAGTTCGGGATCGATCAGGGGCGGCTCGATCAGCCGTCGATGGTCCAGGATGGAGACATTGCCCAGATAGGCCCCGCCGTCGCTCAGCCGGATCGTCCAGCTGCCGTAACCGTTCACGCTCCATTGGCCCAGGTCGCGCAGCAGGCGGAACCACACCTCCTCGCTGGTCATGGGGCGGCCCGTGATGTGGCGGGTGAAGTCTTCGTCGGCCCACAGGGCCAGCAGGTCGTCCAGATCGGTCAGGGCGATCGGCGTCAGCACCAGCCGCCCGGTCTTCAGGATCGGCCGGGTCATCCGAAGAGGGCCTCGGCGCGCAGGATCTCGGACGATCCGTCCGCGCGGGTGACCGCATAGGTGAAGCCGGGCTGCAGGGCGAAGGCGCCGACCCGACCGTCCCGGCTCAGGGCCAGCATCCCGACCTGGGCCTCGGCCACGGCGCGGCCGCGCAGCCGGGCGATGCGTTCGACCACCTGGCGGCAGGCGGCCGTGGGCTCCAGCCCGTGGCGCATGGCCTCGACCACGGCGTGCGAGCCGCAGACCCGCAGCACCTCCTCGCCGACCCCGGTCGCCGTGGCGGCGCCGACCTCGGCGTCGACGAACAGGCCGCCGCCGACGATGGGGCTGTCGCCGACCCGGCCCCGCATCTTGAAGGCCATGCCCGAGGTGGTGCAGGCGCCGGCGATGCGGCCGGCGGCGTCGCGGCCCAGCACGCCGATGGTGTCGTGATCCAGGGGCCCGCCGGAGCCGGCCTTGCGCCAGTCGTCGTTCTCGCTGTTGGCGCGGGGGGCGTAACGGGCCGTGGTCAGCCATTCGCGCCAGGCCTCCTCGGCCTCGGGCGTCAGCAGGTTCGTCGCCTCGAAGCCCTCCGCCAGGGCGAAGTCGCGCGCGCCCTCGCCGACCAGAATGACGTGCGGCGTCTTCTCCATCACGCGGCGGGCGACCGAGACCGCATGGACCACGTCCTCCAGGGCGCAGACGGCGCCCAGGCCGCCGGCGTCGTCCATGATCACGGCGTCCAGGGTCACATGGCCGTCCCGGTCCGGATAGCCGCCCAGGCCCACGGAATGATTGGTCGGATCGGCCTCGGGCGTGCGGGCCGCCGCCTCGACCATGTCCAGGGCCGAACCCCCCGCCTGACGGGCTTTCCAGCCCTCGGCGTTGGCGGCGGCGCCGAAGTCCCAGGTCGAGGCCAGGACCACCGGCGCCGCCTCCGCACGGGCGGTCGTCGCCGCCGGAGTCGCCGCCAGAGTCGCCGCCCCGGTCGCGGCCAGAACGCCGCGCCGCGAAACATTCACCATCACATCAGGCCCAATTGCTTGAAGCTGGCCACCCCGTCGCGGCCGACGACCAGATGGTCGTGAACCTCCACGTTAAGGGCGCGGCCGGCCTGCACAACCTGTTTCGTGATCTCGATGTCGGCGCGGCTGGGGGTGGGGTCGCCGGACGGGTGGTTGTGGACCAGGATCAGGGCGCTGGCCGACAGCTCCAGCGCCCGTCGCACCACCTCGCGCGGATAGACGGGGGCATGGTCGACCGTGCCCCGGTTCTGCAGCTCGTCCAGGATCAGCTGGTTCTTCTTGTCCAGATACAGGACCCGGAATTGCTCGCGCGGCTCGTGCTGCAGGGCGACGCGCACATAGGCCAGCAGCGCGGTCCAGGACGAGATGACGGGGCGTTTGGCGGTCGGCTCGCGCGCGATCCGGCGGGTCACGTCGAAGATCAGCTGCAGATCCAGCGCCACCGCCCGCGTCGCCTTGCCGGGCACATAGTTCAAGGATCGGGCGACCAGATCCTCGATCGCCTCGTGGCTGGCCGAGCCTATCCCCTCCAGCCCGCCGAACCGGGCGATCAGGGCCTTGGCCAGGCCCTTGACGTCCTTGTAGGGGACCGAGCGGAACAGCAGCAGTTCCAGCAGCTCATAGTCGGGCACGGCGCCCAGTCCGCCCTTGGCCGCGCGCTCGCGCAGCCGGTCGCGGTGACCGCTGTGCTGCGGCTTGGACCTGACGGCGACCGGCTTTGAAGGCGTGTCCTCGAGCATGACTCCTCCATTCCGCGCAACCTGTGCGGAATGGCGGGGCTTATCAAGGGTTCAGTTGGGGCGGAACAGGCCGGCCGGCGAGGCGGTGAAGATTTCCAGCCCGTCTTCCGTCACCCCGATCGTGTGTTCGCACTGGGCCGACAGGGACTTGTCCCGCGTGACGGCGGTCCAGCCGTCGGACAGAACCTTCACATGCGGCTTGCCCAGGTTCACCATCGGCTCGACGGTGAAGAACATGCCCGCCTTCAGCACCGCGCCCTCGCCCCTGCGGCCGTAATGCAGGACATTGGGGCTGTCGTGGAACACCCGGCCGATGCCGTGGCCGCAGAAGTCGCGCACCACGCTCATGCGCTGGGCTTCGACGAATTTCTGGATGGCGAAGCCGATGTCGCCGAAGGTGGCGCCCGGCCTGACCTGTTCCAGGCCCAGATCCAGCGACTGATAGGTCACGTCGATCAGCTTCTTGGCGCGGGCGTTGATCTCGCCGACCGCATACATGCGGCTGGAATCGCCGTGCCAGCCGTCGACGATGACGGTGTGGTCGATGTTGACGATGTCGCCGTCCTTCAGCACCCGGTCGCCGGGAATGCCGTGGCACACCACATGGTTGATCGAGGTGCAGACGGTCTTTTCATAGCCCTTGTAACCCAGGCAGGCGGGCAGGCCGCCGTTGTCCAGGGTGAACTCGCGGATCAGGTCGTCGATCGTGCTGGTCAGCACGCCCGGCTTCACATGGGGGGTGATCATGTCGAGCGCTTCGGCGACCAGGCGGCCGGCCTTGCGCATGCCCTCGAAATCCTCCGCCGTGTGAATGCGGATGGCGCTGGAGCGGACCAGGGCGTCGGTTTCCAGATCGGGCGTTTCGTACATGGTCTCAATCGGCGTCGGGGAAGGGTCTGAGATGGCCATCCTATCACGGATGCGCAAGGCGATTGTGCGGCGGTGACGGATTCCTTCCCTTGCGGAATATATGAGTGTGTGTTGCCCGCCACTGTCCTTCAGCAGAATGGACCTGCCGTTACGTCACCTCTCGCCGGTGTGATCGTGTGCGGTTTTCTGGACACAGTTTCGCCCGTTTCGCGGCGGAGAGCGGCCATGCATGCAACGTTTTCATGTCGAAAGCGCTGCCTTGCAGCGTCTCTCCCCGATACCCACCGCCGCGTTGATGGCGGGGGCAACTCTATAGGAATGGTATATGACTCCCAGGAATTTCGCCCGCATGGGCGGCGTCGCGCTGACCACTGTCCTTCTGGCCGGCGTCGCCGCGCCGGCCATGGCCGGCTCCTTCTATGTTCAGGAACAGTCGACCCGCGGCCAGGGCCGCGCCAACGCCGGCGTGGGCGCCGACAAGGGCGTGCAGTCCCTCTGGTGGAACCCCGCCGCCATCGCCGGAACCCAGCGTGAAGTCTATGTGGGCGCGCACGGCCTGATCCTCGACTCCGACGTCGACAACCGCGGCTCCAGCCTCAGCTACAACCTGCCCGCCCCGACCCCGCCGTTCCCGGCTGGCACCATCCTCAGCGGCTCGACCGTCGTCGCGGGCGACCCGCACGTCCACGAAGTGGTCGAAAGCGGCATCGTGCCGAACTTCGCCGTCTCCATGCCGGTCGGCGACCGCTTCAATGTCGGTCTGGCCGTCCAGGCGCCTTACAACTTCACCACCAAATACGAGCAGCCGGACTTCGCGCGCTACGACGCCCTGACGTCGGAACTGCGCTCCGCGAACGTCAGCCTGGTCGCCGCCATGACGGTCACCGACTGGCTCGACATCGGCGCCGGCTTCGACGCCCAGTTCGCCAAGGCCACCCTGTCTTCGGCCCTGCCGAACCTTCCGACCGTCGCGGGCGTCGCGCCCCTGGTGCTGATCCCGGCGGCCACGGACGGCCGCAACCAGCTTGAAGGCGACGGCTGGGATTACGGCTGGAACGCCGGCGCCCAGATGCATTTCGGCAAGCTGGACCTGGGCCTGTCCTATCGCTCCAAGATCGAGCACGAGCTGGAAGGCACGGTGAACATCTCGGGCCTGACCGGCGCCCTGGCCGGCGCCAATGTCTCGGCTGACGGCCAGGCCAGCTTCAACACCCCCTGGTACGCCACCCTGTCGGCCCGCTACGCCGTCAACGACAAGCTGACCCTGAACGCCCAGGTCAACCAGATCGGCTGGAGCGAGTTCGACGCCATCCGCGTGACCTACGGAGCCACCGGTTCGTCGACCATCGTTCAGGACTATGACGACGTCACCACCGGCGCCATCGGCTTCGACTACCAGATCGATCCGACCATGACGGTCCGCGCCGGCATCGGCTACGACCCGACCCCGACGCCGGACGATCACCGCACCGCCCGCATCCCGGACGGCGACCGCTTCCTGTATGCGGCCGGTCTGTCCAAGACGATCGGCGCCATGACCTTCGACGGCGCCGTCACCTACATCGACATCGACACGGCGACGATCAACGACACCCGCGACGTCTATGGCAACGGCCTGGTCATTTCGAACCTGCGCGGCGAGGCCAAGGGCCACGGCGTCGGCTTCTCGATGGGCGCGACCTGGAACTTCTAAGGTCGCCTCACGGCTGAAACGCGAAACGGCGGCTCCTGCGAAGGAGCCGCCGTTTTTCATTCCTCCCCCGCAAGCGGGGGAGGATCGAACCATCAGCCCTTGGCGGCGCCGCCGTAGCCCTTGCCGCCGTTCGACGGGCGGCGACGCGGACGGCGCTTGATTTCGCCCTCCGGCTTGGCGTTGTCGTTGATCGAGGGGACGCGCTCGTTGCCCAGCGGATTATAGGCGCGTTCCGGACGGGCCGGCGCGGCCTCGCCCGTGGCGCGGTTGCCGCGACGCTGGCGATGCGGCTGGCCGCCGCCTTCCGGACGGACGCCTTCACGATGCGGGGCGCGACGACCGCGACCGCCCCGGCCGCCCTCGTTGCGCTCGCCGCCTTCGCGTTCCGGCATGGTCGCCTTCTTGCCGACGCCGGTCGCCATGATGGTGGCGTCCAGCTGGCCCAGGGCCTTGTCGTTGCGGCGGTCGATGGCCGGAATCTTCTGGCGGGTGACCTTCTCGATGTCGCGCAGCAGCTTCATCTCGTCGCCGGCGACGAAGCTGACGGCGGTGCCGTCCTTGCCCGCGCGGGCCGTACGGCCGATGCGGTGGACATAGGATTCCGGCACGTGCGGCAGTTCGAAGTTCACGACGTGCGAGACGCCGTCCACATCGATGCCGCGCGCGGCGATGTCGGTGGCGACCAGGACGCGCAGCTTGCCCTTCTTGAAGGCTTCCAGGGTGCGCTCACGCTGGGGCTGGCTCTTGTTGCCGTGGATGGCGCCGGCTTCGACGCCGCCGGCTTCCAGATAGGCCGCGACCTTGTCGGCGCCGTGCTTGGTCTTGGTGAAGACCAGGCAGCGCTTGTATTCCGGATCGCTGAACATCTCGGTCAGCAGGGCGCGCTTGCGGCCCTGTTCGACGTGGACGATCGACTGGCTGATGCGCTGGACGGTGGTCGATTGCGGGGTGACCTGGACCTTGACCGGATCCTTCAGCAGTTCGCCGGCCAGCTTGCCGATCTCCGACGGCATGGTGGCCGAGAAGAACAGGTTCTGGCGGCGCGCCGGCATACGGCTGACGATCTGGCGGATCGGCTTGATGAAGCCCAGGTCCAGCATCTGGTCGGCCTCGTCCAGGACGAAGATTTCGGTCTGCGACAGGTCCAGGGTCTTCTGCTGGATATGGTCCAGCAGGCGGCCGGGGGCGGCGACCAGGATGTCCAGCCCCTGTTGCAGGGCGCGTTCCTGGGCGCCGTATTTCACGCCGCCGAAGATCACGGCGACGCGGAAGCCCAGGTGGGCGCCGTAAGCCTTGAAGCTCTCGCCGATCTGGCTGGCCAGTTCACGGGTGGGGCTCAGGATCAGGGCGCGCGTCGTGCGCGGCACGGGCGGGGTGCGGTTTTCGGCCAGGCGATGCAGGATCGGCAGGGCGAAGGCGGCGGTCTTGCCGGTGCCGGTCTGGGCGATGCCCAGCAGGTCCTTGCCCAGCATGACGTCGGGGATGGCCTTTTCCTGGATCGGGGTCGGCTTGGTGTAGCCGCTCGAGGTCAGGGCCTGCAGCAGGGCCTTGTTCAGGCCCATGGATTCGAATGTGGTGCTCACAGCAGTGTCTTTCGCGTGCGGCAGGGCGCATCTGGCCATGGCATGACGCCGTCGGGCCGCGCACCGCCAGTCCCGACGGGGCTTCGAGATGAAGCCTGCGGGGTGGATCGGGCGCCGCCCCGCGTGTCCGGGCAGCGAATGAACTTGAGGGGCCGGCGGCTTCTACAGACAGGTCAGAAACTGACCCACACGCGCTGGAGACGCCGGAGATCGCGATTGTGCGATGCAGCGCAAATGGGCGCATCGCGGGGATAAGTCAAGTCGGGGTCAGACCTGGCCCATCGACAGGAAGGCGCGGCCGGCGGCGAAATCCCCGGTTTCGAAGGTCGAACGGGCCACGCTGCCGTCGCGGAAGACGAACTCCACGGTGAAGATCTCGCGCGGATCCAGCGCCGCCAGGGCGTCGGCGGCCTGGGCCGGGAAGACCCAGGCCTGTCCGGTCTCGCGGCCCTGGGCCAGCAGGCCGGGGTCCGCCGTGGTCACGCCCGCCGCCCAGATGGCGCGGCGCTGGGCCAGGGGGGGCAGTTCGCGGGCCAGCCAGGGGCGCGGCGCCACGGCCCGGTCGCGCAGAACGATCCGCACGCCCGTGGGCCGCGACCGGCCGCGCCAGGACACCACGGCGGCCAGCTGGTCCGGCCGTTCGATGCCGCCGACCACGCCGAACCGCACCGGCGAGGCGCCGGTCGTCGTCGCCTGCATCAGCCGCCAGGTCGGCCGCGCATAGGCGGCGCGATCCGCGCTCCAGCCCGCCCGGTCGCCGGGGAAGGTCATGCGCGCGGTCCGCGACCAGCCGGAAAAGGCGTTCTCGACGCGGCCGCTGACCGTCTTCAGGTCGGCGGAGCCGCAGGCGGTCGAGGCCGCGCGTGCGCGGGCCCGGGCGGCGGTCTCGGCCAGTTCGCGGTCGTTGGCGCCGGCGCGCAGGGCCGCGCCCCGCGCCTGCCAGGTCGAGGCGCTGAGGGCGGCGGTCAGTTGCGGCTGAAACAGGCCGCAGCGTTCGTTGGCGGCCAGGACGAAGCTGCGCTCGTAGAAACGGTCGGCCGGACCCGCCGTCGCGGCGCCGGGGACGGCGACCGTCGCCGCCGCGATCAGCACGACGGCGATCGGCGCTTGGGCTCTTCGGGGGAAAAGGCCTATCCTCATGGCCCGACCCTAGCGCCGTCGCGTTTGGGTCTCGTTTCCGGACAGGGTTAGCGAATTGCTTCTTTCCAGCGACCTGTGGGTCAGCGCCCTGATCCGCCGCGCCCAGCTCGAGGGCGCCTACGCCACCGTGGTGAACAAGGGCGACGATCGCGCCGGCTCGGTCATCGTCAAGGCCTATGACACCTCGACCCGCACGGCCAAACTCTACACCGAGGCCTTCGGCCAGGACGGCGAGCGGCTGTGGATCCAGCCGGTGACCAGCGACAGCGAGAGCGAACTGGACGCCTATGTGGCCCGCCAGCGCGGCTACGACCCCGACCTCTGGGTGGTCGAGATCGAGGACCGCCAGGGTCGCCATTTCATCACCGAAAAGGTCCAGGCCTAGGGGCGGCGCCGAACCTCTCCCTCCCCTGCGGGGGAGGGTGGTCGCGCCGCAGGCGAGACCGGATGGGGGCGGCAGAGCTGAACGACTCAGACCCGTGCGCCCGAACGTCCGCTGTTCAGACAGACGCAAAGTTCGCAAACCGACCCTATGCGGACCTTGGATTCGGCAATGCGCTCGCGATAGGCTGATCCGCTATGAAAAATATCCAAGTCATCGATGGTGCGATTAACGCCAGCTACTCGATCTTCGCGGCCACCGATGAAGAGTTTGAGGCGATTTTTCCTCGCAAGGGCCAGGACATCGAGTTCTCGGAGGATTTCTTCCGTAGAGCAAAAGCGGAAGCGGCTACCGCCATCATGAAACGTATCTGGGAAAGGCGGGTCGACAAAAAGGAGGTCGTGGGCATCCACGGAACTCTTTTTTACGGTCTTCCCGAAAAAAAGAAATTCTACGAACGGAAGCGCGAGCCGGTCATAGATTGGCGCTATGTCCCCTAAGCCATCATGATTTTGACGAAGCTGAGATAGGGATGAGTTTATGACGGGGCCGAACTGGCGCTCGTCCAATCAACAAAAGACGCCCTAGATCAGCTTATCAAGAAACTGTCTGGTGGAAGCGACCACGACTATGTGGCCGATCCTCTCTGGCGAGCCGTAACGGTGTCGGCTTCCGAAGCTACC
The DNA here is from genome assembly GCF_044336875.1 of Brevundimonas sp. Classification (GTDB taxonomy): domain Bacteria; phylum Pseudomonadota; class Alphaproteobacteria; order Caulobacterales; family Caulobacteraceae; genus Brevundimonas. The sequence goes on from NZ_JBIIOP010000007.1 coordinate 75,790, forward strand.
AAGCGGATCCGCGCACCCTCGGTATAGGGCAGCAATCCACCCCTCTCTGACATTCCCAGCATCCGCTTAGGGGGCTCCGATGATCGACGGGTGTGGGGCCCGCTTCCAGGCCAAGAGTCTATTTCGCGTTCCGACCCTCAGCGGACGTTCATTGCGCCAAGGGTCCTGGTCGTCCAAGGGACCAGCTTCCAGCCGTGAAGGAGCTCGTCATCAGTCACGTCCAGCACAGAAGTCCGTCTGCCGCCCGCCAAATCGTGGCCAGCGCGGTCGCCGTAGCGGCCTATGTCATAGCCGCGCTTTGCATAGGTTGGATCGTGTCGTTCCTGCTTCAGCCCATGGGATACGTCTGGCTCCGGTTCGCAATCGAGGCCGCGATTTCGACCTGCTTGGGTATGATCGCCAGCTGGCGATTGACGAACGCCCTGTTTCCCAACCGATCAGGAAAATGGATCTTCGCGGCTTTCGCCGGAGTGGTTGTGCTCGTCTCACTGCCGGCTGGGAACAGCTCGATCAACGGGTTGCATATAGGCCAGGCGCTGCTCTTGGTCGGCCTCGCATACGGCCTGTTCTGGCCGCACCGAAAAGGTGCTCGCTGACGACAGCGACCGATTCCATCCTGCGGCCGCTCACTGATTTGGCTTCGGACGAGAGGCGCACGATCCCGGTCCGTCTGTTCCGGCGTCAAACGCCGAAACGATGCTGACAAAACACTCCGGGGCCGCGAAGGGCAGCATGTGCGCCCCGTCGATCACTGTGGCGAACCTAACCTGACCGGCCTTGGACAGTGTCGCGGCGTGAGCGACAGCCCCTTCGTAAGGCGTGTTTGGGTCCAGTGTGCCATGGATCACCAGGGTGCGCGGCATCGCCGCAGGGCTGCGGCCGTAGAAGACATCGCGGTCGTAAAGCGGCGCTGAAGAACCGACGAGCAGCCCCGGCAGGGCGCTGGTGAAGAGCGCCTCACGGGCTTCGACTTCGACATCGACCGCGGTCAGGTCGCGACGGCCGTTGTTCTCGGAAGCGTTCATGAGGATGACGAGCGGAAGAGCAGGCGAGGACTGTGGATACTGGCCCAACTGGTCGAATGCCGCCTCCAACTCAGCCCGAACCGCCACGAGCCGTGATGCATCGCCCTGGCTCAAGGCGGAAATGACGGCCGGGATTTGATCTCGGAGTTGCGGGAAGTTCAACAGGGTCGCGAGAAACTGACGCAGGTCGCCGCCAGGCGCCGTTTCCGCCCAGAGCGCCTTACGGTCCGGATCAGCGAGAAGGGCCGAATAGGCTTCAGCCTGATCCTCGGTCAGCAAGCGCCTGCCGACCTTGTCCACTACCGCCGTCCGATGACTGAGGTCCCATTCCGGAGACGCCTCGGATGGGACCAGGCCGTCAAGGATGATGCCGTCGAGCGGCACGGGTGCGGTCTGAAGCATCCTGAGAATGAGCTGGGTGCCATACGACACGCCGTAGACTTGGACGGATCCCTCGCCACGGTAACGGGTGATAAGCGCCGACAGATCATACGAGGCGTTGGTCACCGTGAAGGCCTGGGTACGAGCGAGGTCTCCGTACATTCCGCCGATGCATGACCCCCACTCGGCGCCGGCCAAGGCATAGCCGCCGTCGCTGTCGCCAGCCTCTTCGATAGGGCAGAGGCGGGTTGAATACCCGGTGCCGCGATGATCCGGGATGATGAGGTCACGGTCCGGAAACGCCGCGTGCAGGGTATCGAGAAACGGGTAGAAGGAAGCCCCGCTTTCCCCTGGACCGCCGGCGATAAGCCAGACCTGGCCCGTCGCCGTCCCGCTGACTGCAGGAAATTTTCGGACGAACAGATCCACGGCGCCGCCAGTCTGATCGTTCGGCCGGAGAGGAACATGGCTGACGGCGCAAAGGCTGCCGGCCAGGTTCGGCAGGGCGCTGTCGTCACAGGGACTGAAGTGGTCATCGGCGACGGCCGAGCCGCACGACAGGGCGAAGATTAGCCCGCCAAGTACGAGGAGCCCGACGAGGGAATGGATGGTTTTCGACATGTTGGACCCCCGGGCGCGACTGTCGCGCCGTGGATCAAGAGCCTTTGCGCACGCCCGGCAGATGCGCGTCGCAGCATTAAGTTTTCTCAATGAAGTGAGCTGGCGGAGGGCAAGGACAAATGGCTCCTTCCCGCCCTTTGCCGACCCTCTGAGGGTTCACTTGAGAGCCTGCAATGGCCGCGGGGTCAGATACGGTCTTCCGCCCCTAATTCCGCAGGCGATCTCGTCCGTTTTCAACGCCTTATCCGCCGAAAGCCGCAATCGACCTCGCACGCCCGAAACCGGCCCTATACTCTCGTCCGGTCTTTGAAAGCGTGAACCCGGCGGCGGCGAAAGTGCACGAAGTGCACTGAGTACACCCTGTTTTTTTGGGCGGACCGGCGCCCTATCCCTTCTTCGCATCGAAGGCCGCCCGCGCCGCCTCGATCCGGTCGATGTTCTTCTCGGCCCAGGTCCAGACGCCGCAGAAGGCCTCGGCCAGGGTCAGGCCCAGATCGTCCAGCCGATATTCCACTTTCGGCGGGATCACCGGATGGACCGTCCGCACCACCAGCCCGTCGCGCTCCATCTGGCGCAGGGTCTGGGTCAGCATCTTCTGGCTGATGTTCCCGACCAGCTGCCCGACCTGGGTGAACCGGGTCTCGCCGTGTTCGGCCAGGACCTCGAGGATCAGCATGGTCCATTTGTCGGCGACCCGGCCGATCACCTCGTTGACCAGGGCCTCGACGCGGGGATCGGCGACCTCTCCGGTCTCGGGATGTGCGATTCTTGCGGGCGGAACGGCCGTCATGTCCATTTCTTTCCTTGCGGTAAGTATGGCGATTTCAAGTGCCTACTTTCCATTAGAGAGTGACTGTCATACCTGATCTTCATCGTCGGCGCATCCCCCGCGCCTCGCCAATGGAGACGACCATGAACATCACCGGCAACACCATACTGATCACCGGCGGCGGCTCCGGCATCGGCCGCGCCCTGGCCGAGGCCCTGCACGCGCGCGGCAACCAGATCATCATCACCGGCCGCCGCGAGGGCGTTCTGCAGGAGACCGCCGCCGCCAATCCGGGCATGGCCTGGGCGACCCTGGACATGGAGGACGCCGCCGCCGTCGCCGCCTTCGGCGCCCGGATCGTTCAGGACCACCCGGCCCTGAACGCCGTCATCCTGAACGCCGGGATCATGAAGGCCGAAAACCTGAAGGCCGCTCCGTTTGACTTCGCCACGGTCGAGGCGACCATCACCACCAATCTGCTGGGGCCGATCCGCCTGACCGCCGCCCTGCTGCCGCATCTGCTGGCCCAGCCGAAGGCGACCGTGGTGACCGTGACCTCGGGCCTGGCCTTCACCCCGCTGGCGGCGACCCCGACCTACAACGCCACCAAGGCGGCCATCCACTCCTGGACCCAGTCCCTGCGCCATCAGCTGGCGGACACCACGATCGAGGTGCTGGAACTGGCCCCGCCGGCCGTGGCCACCGACCTGATGCCGGGCCATGCGGACAACCCCAACTCCATGCCCCTGGCCGATTATACGGCCGAGGTGATCGGCCTGATCGAGCGCGGCGACACCCCGCGCGGCGAGATCCTGGTCGACCGGGTCAAGCCCCTGCGCTTCGCCGAGGCTGACGGCTACGAGGCCGTGTTCGCCATGCTGAACGGCGCGCGCTAGGGGCGTCGATTCATCCGCCCACGGCCAGGAGGGGCCGTGGGCGACGGGTGACGGAGGGGCCGGCGACCTGTAGGGTGATAGCGGTAACAACGAGCGGGGCCGCCCTCATGACAATCGCACGCCGGGACCTGTTCGCGGGCCTGATTGCAGGGGCGGCGGCGCCGGCCCTGGCGGGGGCCGCCCCGGCCCCGCACGCAGAGCCCGCGCCTGGGTCGCCGACCTGGGGGCGCGGTCCGGAGGGCCAGCGCACCGCCGACCTTGGCGACGGGACCTTCCTCAATCCCATCGTCGCCGGCGACCATCCCGATCCGACCATCCTCAAGGACGGCGGCGATTACTACATGACCTTCTCGTCCTTCTATTCCTATCCGGGTCTGGTCATCTGGCATTCGACCGACCTGGTGAACTGGACCCCGGTCGGGCCGACCCTGTTCAAGCCCCTGGGGGCCATCTGGGCCGTGGACCTGGTCAAGCACCAGGGGCGGTATTTCATCTATATTCCGGCCAATCCGGACGACGGCGGCTGGTCGATCTACGCCATCTGGGCCGACGACATCCGCGGCCCGTGGAGCGACCCGATCGATCTGAAGATCGAGGGCTGCATCGATCCCGGCCATGTCGTGGGCGAGGACGGCAAACGCTATCTGTTCACCAACGGCGTGCGCAGGATTCGTCTGACCGACGACGGCCTGGCCACCGACGGCGTGCTGGAAAAGGCCTATGAGCCCTGGCGTTATCCGGACGACTGGGTGGTCGAGAATTTCGCCCCCGAGGGCCCCAAGCTGCTGCGACGCGGCGACTGGTTCTATCTGGTCACGGCGGTGGGGGGCACGGCCGGTCCGGTCACCGGGCATATGGTGATCGCGGCGCGGTCGCGGTCGGTGCAGGGACCGTGGGAGCATTGCCCGAACAACCCCCTGGTCCGCACCGTTAGCGAGGCCGAACCCTGGTGGTCACGCGGCCACGGCAGTCTTGTCGAGGGACCGGCGGGCGACTGGTGGATGGTCTATCACGGCTACGAGAACGGCTTCCGCACCCTAGGGCGTCAGACCTTGCTGGCGCCGGTGGAATGGACGCCGGACGGCTGGTTCCGGGTGCTGGGCGGGGATCTGTCCCGGCCGATGGCCAAGCCCGGGGGCGGTCGGGCGGGGCCGTCGGGCCGGCCGCTGTCGGATGATTTCTCGGTCGACCGGATGGGGGTGCAGTGGGCCTTCCACGACCCGGCGGCCGACGAGGCCGGCCGCGCCGTCTATGAGCCCGGCGGCCTGCGGATCAGGGGGCGGGGCGCCTCGCCCGCCGATTCATCGCCCCTGACCTGTATCGTCGGCGACCGCGGCTACGAGGTCGAGATCACGCTGGAACTGCAGGGCGAGGTCGAGGCCGGCCTGCTGCTGTTCTATAATCACAAGGCCTTCGTGGGCCTGGGCTTCACCGCATCCGCCCTCAAGACCTTCGAATATTCCGAGGAACTGACCTGGGCCCGGCAATCGCACGACGCCCGCGCCATGCGTCTGCGGATCGGCAACGACGGCAATGTCGTGACCTATCACTATTCCTATGACGCGGGACGGACCTGGCGGCGGCACGACACCCGGATGGAGGTGTCCGGACTCCATCACAACGTCTTCGGCGGCTTTCTGAGCCTTCAGGTCGGCGTGTACAGCGCCGGCGACGGGGCGGTGGTGCTGAAGGACTTCACCTACCGGGCCCTGACGAAGACCTAGGCGCGCTCAGGCCTCGACGCGTTCCCGGACCTCGACCGGCGCCTCGGGCGCGGCTTCCGGCTCGGGCGTCGCCGTGTCGTCGGAGGCGACCGGCACGACGGGCAGGCGGACCATGACGGCGGTGCCTTCGCCCAGGGTGCTGTCGATGCTCATCCGGCCGCCGTGCAGTTCGGTCAGCGAGCGGACCAGCGACAGGCCCAGGCCGGTCCCCTGCGCCTTCTGGTCTGCGCCGCCGGCCTGTTCGAACGGGCGTCCGATGCGCTGCAGGTCCTCCGGCGCGACCCCGACGCCGGTGTCGGACACGACCAGTTCCAGGCAGGGGCCGATCCCGTCCAGGGTCAGGGTGACCGAGCCGCCGGCGGGCGTGAACTTCACTGCGTTCGACAGCAGGTTCAGCGCCATCTGTTTCAGGGCGCGGGCGTCGGCGACCACGGACAGGGGGTTGGACGGCAGGACGGGGGCCAGTTCGACGCCCTTCTCGTCCGCCTGGACGCGGATCAGGGCCACGGCGGCCGAGATCGGGTCGCGGGCGTCGAAGGTCTCCAGCGCCAGCTCGTAGCGTTCGGCCTCGATCTTGGACAGGTCCAGCACGTCGTTGATCAGGTCCAGCAGGTGGCCGCCGGCCTGGTGAATGGACTCGGCATAGCCGGCGTAGCGTTCCGGCAGGGGGCCGAACAGCCGCTCGCGCATGATGTCCGCGAAACCGATGACGGCGTTCAGCGGGGTGCGCAGCTCATGGCTCATATTGGCCAGGAACCGCGTCTTGCCGGCGCTCTGGGCCTCGGCCTCGACGCGGGCGCTCTCCAGGCCCAGCTCACGGGCGAACTGGGCCGTGCCGTCGAACGCCTGGGCGATCAGAAGCGCATGGCCGCCGTCGTGGTCGAAGCGGCGCAGGATCATGATGACGCGCCGGTCCAGGGCGACGCGGGGGCTGAACATCACCTCGGCCGTCTGGCCGGCCAGGGCGCGCTGCAGGGCGGCGGCGACGGCGGGCCGGTCGGGGGCGTGGATGGCGGCGATCAGACCCTGGTCGACCAGGGCGGCGATCGAGACCGACGGCGGGGGCGAGCCCCAGGCCGCAGCGGCGCGGCCGGACGGCTCCAGCAGCAGGGTCAGGCCCGGCTGGCTGTTCAGCACGGCCTCGACGCGGAGGCTGTCGTTCTCGGCCAGGATCAGGCGACGCTGGCGCTCGCCCCAGGTCAGGCGGATGGCGGCGGCGGTTGCGGCCAGGGCCAGCAGGCCCGAGACCGCGGCCAGGACGGGGGGCTGGGCGGTCGAGCCGTTCAACAGGGTCGAGATCAGGCCCGAGATCAGCGGCAGGATCAGGGCGGCGATGCCGACGCGGGTCAGGCGGTCGTCGCCGATGCGTGGATGGTCCAGGGCGATCCCGGCCGCCAGGGGCATGACCAGCAGGCCGGGCAGGGCGCCGGTCGCGCCGCCGGTCAGGCCGGCCGCCGCCACCGAGGCCAGCAGCCAGACGGCCATCAGGGTGAACCGTATGCCGACGGATTCGCGCACCATCAGCACCACGCCGCAGACGCCGGGCAGGGCCATCAGCAGCAGGGCGGCCAGCACATTGTGCTGCAGCACGTCGAAGCTCTGGGCCGCGAAGGCGGTCACGCTGGCCGCCACCGCCCAGCAGGCGTGCCACAGGGCCACCATCGACGGGGCGATGGCCGACGCTTCCGTCGACGAACGGGCGGCGTTCGTCGGGCGCTGGTCCTGCCGGGGCTGTGGTGGGTGGATGTACAAGCGATATGGCCGGTTGTTTCTCGCCCCGAGCCTAAACCCGGCAATGAGTCGGTGCGAGGGCGCTCCCGTGCCAGGCGATATCCGAACACGCGTTCACCATGATTTTCGGGGGACAAATCGGCTGGTTGTCGTTAACGGCCGCGCGGCCTATCTGGCGGGCCATGACTGATCGCACGCCCCCGACCGACACCCTGGACCAGACCCTGACGGAACTGGCCGACGATTTCGACCTGCTGGGCGACTGGGAGCAGCGGATCGAATACGTCATCGAACTGGGCAAGGGGCTGGCCCCGCTGGATGATGCGCACCGGGTCGAGCCCAACAAGGTGCCGGGCTGCGCCGCCCAGGTCTGGCTGGCGACCGAAGCCGCCGACGGACGGGTGTGGTTCGTCGCCGACAGCGACAGCGCCCTGTCCAAGGGCAATATCGCCCTGCTGCTGAAACTCTATTCGGGCCGCACGCCGGCCGAGATCCTGGCCTTCGACGCCAGGGCGGCGCTGGACCGCCTGGGCCTGCCCTCGGCCCTGACCCGCCAGCGCGCCAACGGCCTGAACAGCATGGTCGGGCGGATCCGGGAGGCGGCGCTGGCGGCGGGGTGAGGCGTGGGTGAGAAGTGCTCGTGCTAGTGAGCCGTCAGTTGACGCCTTGCAATCGAGTCTTGCTCACCAGCACTAGCACTCTTCACTGATCCTACAGCGCCACCCTCAGCGACGCCCGCACGCTGCGCGGGGCGCCGGGGAAGATCCACAGGGCGCTGTAGGAGCTGGCGGCGTAGCGCTCGTCGAACAGGTTGTCGACTTCCACGCGGGCGGTGACCTGGGGCGTCAGGCCGTAGTCCAGGGCCGCCTTGGCCTTCCAGTAGGCGGGCAGTTCGGGCGCGCCCAGCGCCAGGCCGCCGGCCCGGTCGCCGACGTAGGATGCGCCGGCCATGACCGACCAGTCCGTGCCGTGCGGCGTGGCGAACCGGCCGATCACGAACAGCGAACCCGAATGTTCCGGCACGTTCAGCACGGCGTCGGTGGCGAAGGCGGCGTCGTCGGCGGTTGCGTCGGTCCAGCCGTAGTTGGCCACCACCTGCCAGGCCTCGTCGATCCGCAGCGACCCGTCCAGCTCGATCCCGCGCGTGGTCAGTTTCCCGACCGGGGCCAGATAGTTGGGATCGACCGGGTCGGTGGTCAGGATGTTGGTCTTCTCGATGTCGAAGACGGTGGCGGCGAGATCCAGCCCGTCCCAGGCGCCGGCGAGCCCGATCTCGGAGCCCTGGCCCTCTTCCGGGGTGAAGCCGGAGCCGTCGCGGCCCGTGCCCGAGTTCAGCACGAAGGACCGGCCGTAGCTGGCGTGGGCGGTCAGGGCGTCGGTCAGGCGGTAGCGGGCGGCGAACCGGTAGTCGATGGGCGTGTCGCTGGCCTCGCCCACGGCGCCGGTGCGGTTGTTCTGGATCCGCTGGCTGTAGTCGTCGAAGCGTAGCCCGGCCGACAGGCTGAGGCGGTCGGTGACCTCCCACAGGTCCTGCGCATAGACGGTGACGACCTCGCGGGTCTCCAGATTGTCGGTGAAGGGCAGAGGCGTCGGGGCGGGGACGGCCCCATAGACCGGATCGAAGACGTCGATGGGATAGGGATTGGCCGCCGTCGGATTGATCCGCAGCCACTTCTCTCCATAGGTCAGCTGATACCCCTTGAGCCCGAAGGCCAGGTTGTGGACGCCCAGGCCGGTCGCGACCGCGCCGGTCAGCTCCAGCCGGGCCGACAGGTCCTCGACGCTGAAGTCGCGGCCGCGACGCTGGCGCCATAACTGGTCGCCGACCAGACGCGACTGGTCGCTGGACAGGCCGCGCAGCGAGCCGCCGCGCCAGGCGATCCCGCCGTTCAGGCTCCAGGCGTCGTTCAGGGCGTATTCGCCGGTGATCTGGTGGCGCTCGTTGCGGAACCGGGTCGGGCCGTCGCCGGGCTCGCCGTAATAGTTGGACTCCGGCAGGGCCAGGGCGTCGCCGTCGATCGCCGGCATCCCCCGGTCGAACAGGGTGGTGAAGCTGGTGAACTCGCCCACATAGGTCAGGCGCAGGTCGGCGTTGGGTCGCCAGGTCAGGGACGGGGCGATCACGGTGCGGTCCAGGCCCACATGGTCGCGCCAGCCCGTGCTGGTCTCGCCCGCCAGGACCAGCCGCCCGGCCAGGTCCTCGGTGATCGGGCCGGTCACGTCCAGCTCGCCGCGCCGCAGCCCGAAGGAGCCGACGGTTCCGGTGAAGACGGCGTCGGTCGCGAACTTGGGCGTCTTGGACACCAGATTGACGCGGCCCGCCGGGTCGATGTCGCCGAACAGGGCGCCGGACGGGCCCTTCAGCACCTCGATCCGCTCGGCCGTGGCCGGATCGCGGGGCGGGGCCATGCCGCGATTGGCCAGGAAGCCGTCGACATAATATTCGGCCCCGCCGTCGGGCGTGCCCAGGAAGCCGCGGATGGCGAAATTGTCCATCACCCCGCCACGGTTGTTCTGCTGGCTGACGCCGCTGACCAGTTCCAGCGCATCGGCCAGACGCGTCGCGCCCACGGCCAGGATCAGGTCGTTCTCGATCGAACGGCTGGATGGAGACATCAGATCCGTGTCCCGGCCCGCGCCCAGGGTGCGGTCGCGCGGCGCCTCGCGTCGGCCCAGGACGACGATCTCACCCAGAGTCGGGGTGTCGGCCGAAGCATCGGCGGCGGCGGCGGGCGGTTGGGCGGCGGCCATCAGGCAGGCGACGGCGCAGCTCGACAGGAGGGACAAATCAGACTCCGTTTGTAACGTTATACTATATCGGCTATCCGCTCCGGCATGTCGCTGTCAACCGCCACGCTCGCCCCGTCGTCGTCCGTCGTCGCCGCGTCCGTCCTCACCGGAGCCGGATCGCGCATCCGCTCCATCGACGCCCTGCGCGGGCTGGTGATCCTGCTGATGCTGGTCGACCATGCGCGGGAGTTCTTCTTCTTTCACGCCCAGGTCTCGGACCCGATGGACGTGGAGACGACGTCGCCGGCCCTGTTCTTCACCCGGCTGTCGGCCCATCTGTGCGCCCCGGTCTTCGTGGCCCTGACGGGACTGGGGGCGTGGCTCTATGCGAACAGGAACGGGGGCGCGAAGGCCGCGTCGGGATTCCTGCTGAAGCGGGGGCTGTTCCTGGTGGGGCTGGAGCTGACGGTGGTCAGTTTCGCCTGGACCTTCTCGCTGACGCCGGAGACGATCTTCCTGCAGGTGATCTGGGCCATCGGCCTGTCGATGATCGCCCTGGCGGCCCTGGTCCATCTGCCGCGATGGGCCCTGATCGCGGTCGGTCTGGTCATCGTGCTGGGGCACAATCTGCTGGACCCGATCAGCTTTCAGCCGGGGCAGCCGGGTCATGCGCTCTGGGCCGTGCTGCACGATCGCGGCGTCGTGGAATCGCCCTGGGGCGGTCAGGCGCGGACCTCCTATCCGCTGTTGCCGTGGATCGGGATCATCGCCCTGGGTTACGGCGCCGGGCCGTGGTTCGCGGGGCCGCAGGCGCAGCGGCTGAAGCGGCTGGCGCTGACGGGTCTGGGGGCGCTGGCCCTGTTCGCCGTGCTGCGGACGATAAACCTGTATGGCGAGCCGACGCCCTGGGCGGTTCAGGCGACGCCGATCCAGACGGTGATGAGCGTCCTGAACCTGACCAAATATCCGCCCTCGGCCGACTTCGTCCTGCTGACGCTGGGCGCGGGATCCTTGATCCTGGCGGGGCTGGAGAAGGCGCCGGATCGTCTGGTCGGCCTGCTGGCCGTGTTCGGCGGGGCGCCGCTGTTCTTCTATCTGATCCACCTCTATGGCCTGCACCTGCTGCACATCGGGGCGCTGGCGGTGTTCGGACCCAATCAGGGCGAAGGATTCAGCGTGCCGGGCGTGGGCTGGCTGTGGCTTCTGGCGGCGGCGGTCGCGCTTCCCTGCTGGTTCGCCTGCCGCTGGTTCGCCGGGCTCAAGCGGGCCAGCAACCAGCCGTGGATGAAATATCTCTGAGACGCCTGCGGCTGGATGACGCCTTCATCGGCCATTCATATGCAAGGCGTCATGACAAAACCGCCGATCCTCGCCGTCGTTCTTCTTCTTTTGACCGCGTGCGGCGAGGAGGTCTCGACGACAGCGCCGACGCCGGCGCCCGTGCACGCCGAGGTCGAGCCCGTCATCGACGCCTCGCCGGAGGCGTCGGCCGTCTGCGTCGACGACTATATTCGCTCGAAGCTGGGCCTGGCCCTGATGCGGACGGCCACGGAGCCCTTGCCAGGACTAATGGCGTTTCCGGTCAGCGAGCCCGAACTGATCGGCGAGAGCTTCGACGCGGATGTGGTCAAGATCTGTCGCGCCACGGCGCAACTCGCCACGGTCCACGGCAAGCGATCCGCCCGCGTGACCTATGAGTTGCGATGGCCGGCGGACGGGCGGGACCTGGAGGTCAAACTGATCGACGCCGCCGCCTTCCAGGCCGCCTTTACGGACATCTATCGCGACTATCTGGCGTCTCAGCCCTGAGCTCATCCGATGCCGTAATGGTCGGCCAGCGACTGCAGCGCCTGTTTCAGCATGGTCTTGCCCTGGCGGCGACGCAGCCCCAGGCCGGTCTCGGCCAGCTTCAGGCTGTCGCCGTGCACGCAGATCCGGTTCAGGATCGGACGCAGCCGGGGACCGGCGGCGGCCAGGGCCGCCTCGACGCGACGTCCCGCCGCCAGGGTGCGGTCGCCCGGCTCGACCCGAGCGGCCGAACCGGCGCCGGAGCGGGGCAGGGCGTCCCATCGCATGGTCAGGGACGGGCCGGACCGGGCCTGTTCCACATCGGCGCGCAGGCGTTCGCCGGCGGCGGCCTCGGCCGGCGTTAGCCAGGGTCGACCGGCCGCATCCTTGCGCCGGGCCAGCCAGGCGATGGGGCTTTCGCCCAGATTGGCCGCGTGGCGCACCATGCGGCCGTCGTCGCCGACCAGGTCCCGCACCCCGTCGATGACGCCCGGCCGACCCGGCGCCGGCGCCGGCGCGGCGGCGTCCGCAGCGGTGCGCGCGACCCATCCGCCGAGCGGCCGCGCCTTCAGGCCGGGATTGTCGATCAGGCTGCGGAACTCGGGCTCGGCCAGGGTCAGGCTGATGCGGCCGCGGCGATCGGCGCCGAGCCGAAGGGCGTAGACGCCGTGCTCCGCCGCCAGCCAGGCGCCCCTGCGGACCAGCAGGTCGCGGGCGCGTTCGACGGCGCGGGTCATTGCGGCAGCTCGCAGCGCGGGGCCTGGTACAGGCCGGCGATACAGGTCTCGAGTTGGCTCAGCAGTTCGTCGACCCGGCGGCCGTCCCGTTCGTCCTCGGCCCAGCGACAGGCTCGACCCACCGTGGCGCGGTTGACGCCGAAGACGTGGCCGACCCGTTCCAGCGTCCAGCCGAAGGCGATGTGCGACAGATACATGGACAGCCAGCGGGCCTTGGAGGTCAGGGGGTCCAGCCGCCCGCCCTCGGTCATCCGTTCCGCCTGGGCGCCGGTCCGGACCGCGACCAGATGGACCGCCAGCCCGGCCTTGCCCCGGTCCTCGTCCGTGACCGGCACCCTGTATTCCTCCAGCATCCGAGTTCCTCCCATCGCGAAATCCCGACGCCATCCTAGTCGTCATGGCGCCTGTGATAGGAATATCGTCCTATGCAACGTCAGAAACGGACGTGAGGCCTGGTCGGTCAAGGGATTGGCGGGAGGCCGGTATGCGACCTCGGGGGGCCGAACGACCGGACCGGGAGTCGACATGGTTAATAAATTTCGAATCATTGACTCCGGACTCTCGACGGCGATTCGCAAATCAGCTTAGGAACGACTCAATCGCCCGGCGTTAACCCTTCTTAAGGTTTTCGGGTCTTAACTTGCGAACAAGGTTACCCGGCTGTGAGCCTGGGTGGTTACCGCAAAGCTTTTGCCTGGAGGGGCACGAATGCGCGTCCTGTTGATTGAAGACGATCACGCTACCGCCCAAAGCATCGAGCTGATGCTGAAGTCGGAAGGCTTCAACGTCTATACGACCGACCTGGGCGAGGAAGGCATCGATCTGGGCAAGATCTATGACTACGACCTCATTCTGCTTGACCTGAACCTGCCTGACATGAGCGGCCTCGAGGTCCTGCGTCAGCTGCGCGTCGGCAAGATCAACACGCCGGTCATGATCCTGTCGGGCAGCCACGAGATCGAGACCAAGGTGAAGACCTTCGGCGGCGGCGCCGACGACTATCTGACCAAGCCCTTCCACAAGGACGAACTGATCGCGCGCACCCACGCCGTGGTCCGTCGCTCCAAGGGTCACGCCCAGGCGATCATTCACACCGGCGAGATCGCCGTGAACCTGGACGCCAAGACGGTCGAGGTGAACAGCCACCGCGTTCACCTGACGGGCAAGGAATACCAGATGCTGGAGCTGCTCTCGCTCCGCAAGGGCACGACCCTGACCAAGGAAATGTTCCTGAACCACCTGTACGGCGGCATGGACGAGCCCGAGCTGAAGATCATCGACGTCTTCATCTGCAAGCTGCGCAAGAAGCTGGCCACCGCCGCCGACGGCAAACACTATATCGAGACCGTCTGGGGCCGCGGCTATGTGCTGCGCGACCCGGCCGAGGCCGGAAACAGCGTCGCCGCCTGATCGGCTGCGGATCTGGAAGTTTGAAACGCCCGCCGGAAACGGCGGGCGTTTTGCGTTTCACCCCCGATACAGCCAGTCCGGCGGCAGGCCCATGCGGACGCAGGCCTGGGCGGGCGGGGCGTTGCGGAGCGGCAGGCGGTCGGCCGTGCGGGCGACGGCGCGGACGATCCGGGTCTGGGCGGGCGTCAGGCCGTGGCGGGGATCGAGGCCCAGGCGGGCGGCGACCGGCGGCGGGGTCAGGTCGACGGCGGCGCGGATCAGCAGGTGCTGCAGCGGGCGGGCCAGCCGGGGCAGAGCCGGAGCGCGGCGCATGATGTCGAGGAAGTCGAAGACGATGGGTGAAGGCGTCAGCCGCGGGGTCATGGCCGCCAGTTGGGCCTCCCAGTCCGCCTGGGAGGTCGGGGCGCCGGTCGCGCCGTAGAGACGGGCGGCGGGGGCGGCCTCGGCCCAGGCGCGGTCGCGGTCCCGGGGCGACAGGGGGCGGACGAAGCGGTGATAGGCCTCGCCGAAGCCGTAGCCGGCCGTGGCCTGGACCCAGTCCAGCAGGTCCGTATCGTCGGCGGCGTAGGGCCGGCCGTCGTCGGCGCGGCCGGTCACGCGGGCATGGCGGCGGCTGACCCCGGCGATCATGGCCTCGGCCTGGGATCGGGCGGCATAGACGGTGACCATGGCGGCTAAACCCGTGCGCTGCAGGCGTGGCACGGGATCGGTGCGGAAACGGGTGTGGTCCCAGACCCCGGCGCGGACGCGGGCCTCGGCGAGTTCCAAGATCACCGCCGCGACCCCGCCGATGAACAGGCTGATGGGGTTCTTGAACAGCCGCCACGAGAGGGAGTCCGCCGGGACCAGGGCGGGTTCGCCCTTCGGCTCCGCGAAGTCGACGGCGGGCAAACCCTCCGGGCGCAGGAATTCGCCCGCGGCGGCCTCGACGCGGCGATGGAGCGGAGCGGGCAGAACCAGGGCGGTCATGCCGGGAAAACCGGCAAGTCTGGGTTGCGGTTCCGCCCTTCCTCTAGAGCCTGTCGGCTGAGGTGGAATCGCTTCGCGATTCCGCTGATGCCGTGAAACAGGCTCCAGAGTCATGCTGGATCGAAATCTGAGATCAGTCGGACTGCGTCCAACTGATCCGATTTCGGTTTAGGTCACCGTTCGACCTGACTGACGTCGCGCACCGCGCCTCGGGCGGCGTTGGTGGTCATGGCGGCATAGGCGCGCAGGGCCGGAGAAACCTCGCGAATCCGTCCGATGGGCTTCCAGGCGTCCTTGCCGCGCGCCAGCATGGCGTCGCGGCGGGCCGTGATGACCGCCTCGTCCAGGGCCAGGCGGATGGTGCGGTTGGGGATGTCGATCTGGATCGGGTCGCCGGTCTCGATCAGGGCGATCAGCCCGCCTTCGCCCGCTTCCGGCGAGACATGGCCGATCGACAGACCCGAGGTGCCGCCCGAGAACCGGCCGTCGGTGATCAGGGCGCAGGCCGCGCCCAGCCCCTTCGATTTCAGATACGACGTCGGATACAGCATCTCCTGCATCCCCGGCCCGCCCTTGGGGCCTTCGTAGCGGATGACGACCACGTCGCCGGCCTGGACCTGACCGACCAGGATGCCGGTCACGGCCGCGTCCTGGCTGTCATAGACGCGGGCCGGGCCGTTGAAGGTCAGGATGGATTCGTCCACCCCGGCCGTCTTCACGATACAGCCCTCGGGCGCGATGTTTCCGGACAGGACCGCCAGGCCGCCGTCCTTGGAGAAGGGGTGTTCGACCGAGCGGATCACGCCGGTCTCGCGGTCCGTGTCCAGGTCCTCCCAGCGTTCGGCCTGGCTGAAGGCGACCTGGGTCGGCTTGCCGCCCGGCGCGGCGCTGAACAGGTCGCGGGCCACCTGGCTGTTGGTGCGGCCGATGTCCCAGCGCGACAGGGCTTCGGACAGGGTGGCGGCGTGGACGGTGGGCTGGGTCGCGTCGATCAGGCCGCCGCGCTCCAGTTCGCCCAGGATGGCCATGACGCCGCCGGCGCGGTGGACGTCTTCCATATGGACGTCGGCCTTGGCGGGCGCGACCTTGCACAGGCAGGGGACACGGCGCGACAGCCGGTCGATGTCGTCCATGGTGAAGTCGACCCCGCCCTCCTGGGCCGCCGCCAGCAGGTGGAGCACGGTGTTGGTCGAGCCGCCCATGGCGATGTCCAGGCTCATGGCGTTCTCGAAGGCGGCGCGGGTGGCGATGCCGCGCGGCAGGGCCGTGGCGTCGTCCTGATCGTACCAGCGGTGGGCCAGGTCGACGATCAGGCGGCCGGCCTCCTTGAACAGGGCCTCGCGATCCGCGTGGGTGGCCAGGACCGAGCCGTTGCCGGGCAGGGACAGGCCCAGGGCTTCCGTCAGGCAGTTCATCGAATTGGCGGTGAACATGCCCGAGCAGGAACCGCAGGTCGGGCAGGCCGCCTTTTCGATCTCGGCGACCTCGTCATCGGAATATTTGTCGTCGGCGGCGGCGACCATGGCGTCGACCAGATCGAGGGCGCGCTTCTTGCCCTTGATCGTGACCTTGCCGGCCTCCATCGGCCCGCCCGAGACAAAGACGACGGGGACGTTGATCCGCATGGCGGCCATCAACATGCCGGGCGTGATCTTGTCGCAGTTGGAGATGCAGACGATGGCGTCGGCGCAGTGGGCGTTGACCATATATTCGACGCTGTCGGCGATCAGCTCGCGGCTGGGCAGGGAATACAGCATCCCGCCGTGGCCCATGGCGATGCCGTCGTCGACCGCGATGGTGTTGAACTCCTTGGCCACGCCGCCGGCGGCCTCGATCTCGCGCGCGACCAGCTGGCCCAGGTCCTTCAGGTGGACGTGGCCGGGCACGAACTGGGTGAAGCTGTTGGCCACGGCGATGATCGGCTTGCCGAAGTCGCCGTCCTTCATGCCGGTGGCGCGCCAGAGTCCGCGCGCGCCCGCCATGTTGCGGCCGTGGGTGGAGGTTCTGGAACGCAGGGCGGGCATCGGAGACGCTTTCAGGATGGATCGTGCCGACGAATGGGTCGGTGAATGAGGTCTTTGGAATTAATCCGCGCTGTAGCCAACCCCCCGAGGCGTGATTATGTCGCCTGGCTCAGGTCTGGAACGCCGCCGCCAGGGCCGCCGCCATCGGATTGGGGCGGCTGAAACTGTCGAAGGGCAGGGGTTTGTCGCGGCCGTCGTCCATACCGCCCTGGCGATAGAAGCTGTCGGTGTCGCGCAGGCCCCAGACGGTGAAGGCGAACCTCTGCGTCTCGGGCAGGGTCATGAAGGCCTCGGCCAGTTCGGAGACGCGCGCCGTCTGCCGCGTGATCCGATCGGCCTGGCTGCGGAAATCGAGCTTGTTGTCGCTGCGCAGGGTGCAATCCAGTTCGGAGACGTGGATGGGCAGGCCGAACTGGGCGACCTGGCGCATGAAGGCGGCTATGGCGCCCTCCTTGATGTCGATCCACAGGTGGGACTGCAGTCCCAGCCCCTGCAGGGGGCAGCCGGCCTTCAGCAGGCGTTCGACCAGCTTCAGGAACTGGGCGCCCTTGGCCGGCACGCTTTCCTGATTGTATTCGTTCAGGAACAGGACGGCGTTGGGGTCGGCCAGCCGCGCCCTTTCGAAGGCGCGCAATATATAGCCGTCATGGCCGTAGCGGCGGCTCCAGTGGCAGTCGCGCAGTCCTGATCCGTCGTCCAGGATCGGCTCGTTGACCACGTCCCAACTGCGCGCCCGGCCGCGATAGCGGCCGGCCAGGGCGGCGATATAGCCGTCGAAGGCGCGATCGAACTCGGCGCCGTCCAGGCCGGAGAAGGCCTCCTCGCCCTGGGCGTACCAGATCAGGGTATGGCCGTGCAGGGCCATGCCGTTGGCCTCGGCGAAGGCGGCGATCCGGTCGGAGCGGTCGAAGCGGGGACGATCCAGGCCGTCGGCCAGGATGTATTCCATCTTCATTTCCCACTCGGGCGTCAGCTGGCTGATGTTGGCGCGGGCCAGGGTCGCCCAGTCGGGATCGTCGATCTGCATCGCCTTGATCGCCGTGCCGAAGGGGCAGGGGGCGAGGGACTTCAGCGGCGGCACGGACAGCGGGGTCGGCTCGGCCGAGGCGAAGCGGTCGCAGGCGGCGAGGGCCAGCGTGGAGCCGAGGAGCGCGCGGCGGGACCAACCCTTCTCCCCTTGCGGGAGAAGGTGGCGAGCGAAGCGAGACGGATGAGGGGTTTCAGGCTTCATCCGTATTCTCGCAGCGTCGGGGTGCGACCCCTCATCCGGCCCTGCGGGCCACCTTCTCCCGCAAGGGGAGAAGGAAGTAGATCAAACGGCCCGCCTGCGCAGGCCCAGTTCGTCGAAGGCGGCGGTTTCGCGCCGGGCCTGGGCGACCATCTGGTTCAGGCGGGTGGTTTCGGCGACGTGCTCGAACTTCTTCAATTCCTCGAAGGCGCCGGTCAGGGCGTCGCGGGCGCCGGCTTCCTCGGCGTCCAGCACGGTCAGGTCGCCTTCGGCGGTGGCCTTGCGCGATTTCCAGCCGTTCAGATAGGCGGCCAGCATCATATTGGCGTCGGCGTCCGCACGGGCGCGTTCACGCTCGACCTCGACCTCGGCGTCCAGGACGGCGATGCGCATTTCGGCGGTGGCGCGGCGCGAGGTGATCTCGGCCAGGCGCTTCTGCAGCGTCTCGACCTCGTAGTTGGAGATGCGGATCAGGGATTGGGCCCAAGCGGTCATGAGATCACGATGCAGTCTAGTGGTTAAGAATGAGTGGCGAGTGACGCGTGGCGAGTGACTAGTTGGAGATGGATTTGAGGGCGTGCGGACAAACGGCGGGCCGACTGTCTCGCCACTCGTCATGCGTCACTAGCCGCTGTGGATCATTCCCTGGTTCAGTATGGTCTCAAGCCGAACGAACGACTCGGCCAGGCTGGTGTGGTCGTCCTTGTCCTGACCCAGAAAATCTTCCAGCGCGGGGTTCAGCGCGATCGCGCGGTCCACGATGGGATCGGCCCCGGTGCGATAGGCGCCGATCTTGATCAGCTCCTCCATGTTCGCATAGGCCGACAGGCATTGGCGGGCGCGCTTGTTCAACTCGCGCTCGGGCGGGGTCTGGCAGGCGGGCATGGTGCGGCTGACCGACTTCAGCACGTCGATGGCCGGGAAGCGGCCGCGTTCGGCGATCTTGCGGTCCATGACGATGTGCCCGTCCAGAATACCGCGCACGGCGTCGGCGATGGGCTCGTCATGGTCCCCGCCGTCGACCAGGACGGTGAACAGGGCGGTGATGGGCGCGGCCGTGGTGCCGTCCGGGCGGGCCGGACCGGGACCGGCCCGTTCCAGCAGTTTCGGCAGTTCGGTGAAGACGGTGGGCGTATAGCCCTTGGTGGTCGGGGGCTCGCCCGCCGCCAGGCCGATCTCGCGCTGGGCCATGGCGAAACGGGTGACCGAGTCCATCAGGCACAGGACTTCCAGATCCTGGTCGCGCAGGAACTCGGCGATGGCCATGGTCATGTACGCCGACTGGCGGCGTTTCAGGGCGGGCTCGTCCGAGGTGGCGACCACGACGACGGCGCGTTTCAGCCCCTCCTCGCCCAGGGTCTCTTCCACGAACTCGCGCACTTCCCGGCCCCGTTCGCCGATCAGGCCGACCACGACGGCGTCGCAGGTGGCCTGGCGCGCCAGCATGGACAGCAGCACCGACTTGCCGACGCCGGACCCGGCGAAGATGCCCAGGCGCTGGCCCCGGCAGGTGGTGGTGAAGACGTCCATGGCGCGGACGCCCAGATCCAGCCGTTCGCCCACCCGGCCGCGCGAATGGGCCGGGGGCGGGGGCGCGCGCAGGGGATAGGGGGCCGGTCCCTGGGGCAGGGGGCCCTTGCCGTCGATGGGCTGGCCGAAGGCGTCGATGATCCGGCCCAGCCAGGCGGTGGTCGGGCGCACGCTGGCGGCCTGGTCGATGATGCGGATGTCGGCGCCGGGGGCCACGCCCTCCACGGGGCCGAAGGGCATCAGCAGGGCCTTGGAATCGCGGAAGCCCACGACCTCGGCCGGCAGGGGCTGGTGACCGCGGCGGCTGATCTCGGCCCGGGCGCCGACCGCGAGGCGGCTCAGCCCGCCGCGCGACTCGATCAGCAGGCCCGAGACGCCCGCGACCTTTCCGGTGACCACCAGAGGATCGATCGCTTCGACGGCGGCGACGAGATTGCGCAAAACAGACCCCAGGAACAGGCGTTAACCAGATGGGCCATCGTGGTTAACGAGCGGTGAAGCCCGGTCGTTTTTGCCGGGTCGACCGTATCTTCCCTGAGTAGTCGTACGGAGGTCAGACAACCCCTGCGGGCAAGATTCCGGAAACCATTTGGCGCGCTACGTTTACAACGCCGACGCGATGACGCGGGTGGTATTCACGGGGTGGGCCATGTTCGCCAAACAGCGACGCGCACGTATTCAGATGCAGGACCGGCTGACCGACCTGGACGGCAAGATGGCCGCCATCGGTCGCTCCCAGGCCGTCATCGAGTTCAACCTCGACGGCACGATCATCGAGGCCAACGACAATTTCCTGACCGCCATGGGTTACCGGATGGAAGAGATCCGGGGCGTGCATCACCGCCAGTTCATGGATCCGATCGAGGCCGCCTCGCCGGACTATGCCGCCTTCTGGCGGGATCTGAACGCGGGTCAGTTCATGGCTCGCAAGTTCCGTCGCCTGGCCAAGGGCGGGCGCGAGATCTGGCTGCAGGCCAGCTACAACCCGATCTTCGGCGCCGACGGGCGGCCGATCAAGGTCATCAAACTGGCGGTCGACATCACCGCCGAGGAGCAGGACGCCCATCGCCGCGAGACCGAACGGCAGGAGGCCGAGCAGGCGCAGAACATCCTGGTCGAGGCCCTGGCCGCCAGCCTGGCCAAGCTGTCGGCCGGCGATCTGACGGCCCGGATCCAGCAGCCGATGGGCGGCAGCCACGAACGGGTCAAGACCGACTACAACACCGCCATCGAAAGCCTGCGCCAGACCCTGGACCAGGCCCTGACGGCGGTGTCGGGCCTGCGCGGCGGGGCCGACGAGATTTCCAGCGCCTCGGACGACCTGTCGCGGCGCACCGAACAACAGGCGGCCAGTCTGGAAGAGACGGCGGCGGCCCTGGACGAGATCACCGCCACGGTGAAACGCAGCGCCGAGGGCGCGCGTCAGGCCTCGGCCGCCGCCGCCGGCGCCAAGTCCGAGACCGACCGTTCCGGCGAGGTGGTGCGTCAGGCCATCGCCGCCATGGACGGGATCAAGCGCTCCTCGGCCCAGATCAGCGACATCATCGGGGTGATCGACGAGATCGCCTTCCAGACCAATCTGCTGGCCCTGAACGCCGGGGTCGAGGCGGCGCGCGCCGGCGAGGCCGGTCGCGGCTTCGCCGTGGTCGCGTCCGAGGTGCGGGCCCTGGCCCAGCGGTCGGCCGAGGCGGCCAAGGAGATCAAGACCCTGATCACCTCGTCCACCCACGAGGTGACGCAAGGGGTGAAACTGGTGGACGAAACGGGCTCGGCCCTGGCCGCCATCGCCGTCAAGGTGGCGGAAATGGACGCCCTGGTCGGCGAGATCGCCGCCTCGGCCCAGGAACAGTCGACCGGCCTCAACCAGGTCAATGTGGCCGTCAACCAGATGGACCAGGTCACCCAGCAGAATGCGGCCATGGTCGAACAGACGACCGCCGCCGCCGCCAATCTGAAGAGCGAGGCCAATCAGCTGGCCATGCTGGTGCAGCGGTTCGAGACCGGCGGCGACCGCCAGAAGACCTCGGCGCGGGATGCCGGCCGGGACGACGACGGTCCCATCCCGCTGGCCCGGGAACGCGCCCGCGTCCGCGCCTTCGCCGGAGGGGGCGGCATGACCGCCTCGCCGACGCAGGACTGGGAAGAGTTCTAGCGAGCCGGTCGTCCCGTCGGTCGCGTCTCGGCGAGGTTGGCGGGCGTCACGCCCGCGAGACGGCCAGTTTCAGGCCGAACAGGATGAAGACGCCGCCGGTCAGCCGGTCGAGCGCGGTCACGACCCCGGGTTTGCGCAGCAGGCGGCCCAGGGGCGCCGTGGCGGCGATCAGCAGGGCGAACCAGACCAGCGACAGCCCCACATGGATGCAGGCCAGCAGGAAGGACCAGACCGCCACATTGGCCCCTTGCGGGATGAACTGCGGAAGAAAGGTCACATAGAAGACGCCGACTTTGGGGTTCAGGATATTGGTCATGAAGCCTCGACCCAGCGCGGCCACGCCGGCGGCCCGATTGTCTCCCGCCGCGGTGTTCAGGGCGGTGCGCGGCCTGAAAACAAGTTTGACGCCGAGGTAGATCAGATAGGCGGCGCCGGCGAACTTGATGACGGCATAGGCCAGTTCCGACGCCTGGAGCAGGGCGCCGAGGCCGACCGCCACCGCCGCGGCCCAGACCAGGCAGCCCAGCATGATGCCGGTCCCGGCGAAGATCGCCGATCGTGCGCCGTCCGAGGCCGCGGATCGCAGCACCATGGCCGTGTCCACGCCGGGTGTGATCGTCAGCACGGTCGCGGCCGCGATGAAGGCCAGCAGCAGGGCGGGGTCGAACATGGCGGACACCTGTCGTGGGACGCCGCGACCATGAGGCCTGTCAGGGCGTTTCGGCAAGCGTCGTTGGCTCGCGCGTGGTCAGGATGGCCCCGACCGAGGCGGCGACGATGGCGGCTATGGCCAGCCACTGCTGACCAGTCAGGTGTTCGTGCAGGACGATCAACCCCGCCAGGGCGCCGACCGCAGGTTCGGCGCTGAGGACCACGCCGAAGGTGCGTTCGGGGATGCGGCGCAGGGCGATCATCTCCAGCGAATAGGGCAGGGCGCTGGAGAAGACGGCGACCGCGATCCCGGCCAGCAGCAGGGCCGGGTTCAGCAGGGCGGCGCCGGCGTGGGCCACGCCGAAGGGCAGGATGACCAGGGCCGCCACGCTCATGCCCAGGGCCACCGACTGGCCGGCGTGCAGGTGCGACAGCCGCTTGCCGAAGACGATGTACAGGGCCCAGCACAGGCCGGCGAAGGCGGCCAGGCCCATGCCGACCGGATCGAGCGCGGCCGCCCCCGCCTTCAGCGGCAGCAGCAGGATCAGGCCCAAGACGGCGAAGCCGATGCAGACGAAATGGATCGGCTTCCTCGAATGGATCAGGGCCAGGGTCAGCGGCCCCATGAATTCGATGGCGATGGCCAGGCCCAGCGGAATGGTCCGCAGCGCCATGTAGAAGCTGAGGTTCATCGCCCCCAGCACCACGCCGTACAGGGCGATGGCGCCCATATCCGCGCGGGTCAGACGGAACCGCCACGGCCGGAACACGGCGACCAGCAGCAGGGCCGAGATGCCGACCCGGTAGGCGGACGTCCCCTCGGCGCCCACGGCGGGGAACAGGGTCTTGGCGAAGGAGGTGCCGCAGGCCAGCGTGATCATGCCTGTGAACAGGGCCAGATAGGGGGACAGCCGCCGCGCCAGCGGAGAGGTCAGGCGGGATTTCAGGGCGGCGTCGGTCATGGGGCGGATGTAGCCGAAACCGGCTTGCGCTTCCCGGCGATTTCCGGCCTGAGTGCGCCTGAAATCGTCACGAAAGGCGCTTCAATGACGAATTTCGTCACTCTCGACGATTTCGACCATCGGCTGCTGGCGCGGGTGCGTCGGAACAATCTGGAACCGGCGCGGGTCACGGCCGAGGCGGTGGGCCTGTCGGAGTCCGCCGTGCTGCGGCGTCTGCGCCGGCTGCGGGCCGAGGGGGTGATCCGCGCCGATGTGGCGATGATCGATCCGGCGCGGGTCGAGCCTCGCATCGTGCTGCATGTGCTGGTCGAGATGAACACCCAGGATCGCAAGGTGATGGACGGCTTCCAGGCCCGGATGCGGGCCAGTTCCGAGGTGCAGGGCTGCTGGGACGTGACCGGGCCGACCGACTATCTGGTCACGGTCGCGGTGCGGTCGATGGCGGAATACGAGGCCTTCGGCATCCGGGAACTGACCCCGGACAAGGGGGTGCGGTCGTATCAGAGCATGATCGTGATCCGCGAGGTGGTCGGCTTCGATCCGGCGCGGGCGGTGCTGGGGCGGTAGGGGCGATGTTTTCGTTCTAGAAGGCCGTCATCCTCGCCCTTGTGGCGAGGATCCAGAAACCCGGTGTTCAGGCAGGGCGTACACTGTAGATGCACCGGGAGTCTGGATCCTCGCCACAAGGGCGAGGATGACGGCAAGGAGGGAGCGGGGATGAGCGGGAGTGAGGCGTATCGACAGAAATCCTCGCCGTCGCCCTCTTGCGGATCGCACGCGCGGCCTATCTGTTAGCGCACCTATAAGATCCCACCCGGAGCCTTCCCATGTCCGACTTCAGCTATGACGCCTCCCGCCACCTGAAGAAGGGTCGGGGCAAGGTCTATGACTCCATCATCGACACCATCGGCGACACCCCGATCGTGCGCCTGCCGCGCCTGTCGGCCGAATACGGGGCCAAGGCCACGGTCCTGGCCAAGCTGGAGTTCTTCAACCCCATCGCCTCGGTCAAGGACCGGATCGGCGTGGCCATGGTCGAGGCCCTGGCCGAGGCGGGCAAGATCGACGCGAACACCGTCCTGGTCGAGCCGACCAGCGGCAACACCGGCATCGCCCTGGCCTTCGTCGCCGCCGCCAAGGGGCTGAAACTGATCCTGGTCATGCCCGAGAGCATGTCGATCGAGCGCCGCAAGATGCTGGCGCTGCTGGGCGCCCAGCTGGAGCTGACCCCGGCCGAGAAGGGGATGAAGGGCGCCATTGCGCGGGCTCAGGAACTGATCGAGACCACGCCCAATTCCATCAGCCCCTCGCAGTTCGAGAACCTGGCCAATCCCGCCATCCACCGGGTGACCACGGCCGAGGAAATCTGGAACGACACCGACGGCGCGGTCGATATCGTGATCGCCGGCGTCGGCACGGGCGGCACCATCTCGGGCGTCGGTCAGGCGCTCAAGGCGAAGAAGGCTTCGGTACAGATGATCGCCGTCGAGCCCGAGGCCTCTCCGGTCCTGTCGGGCGGCGCGCCCGGTCCGCACAAGATCCAGGGCATAGGCGCCGGCTTCGTGCCCGCCATCTATGACCCGTCGGTGGTGGACGGGGTCGAGGCGGTGTCGAACGACGACGCCTTCGACATGGCCCGCAAGGTGGCCCGCACCGAGGGGGTTCCGGTCGGCATCAGCTCGGGCGCGGCCCTGACCGCCGCCTTCCGCCTGGCGGCCAGGGACGAGAACGCGGGCAAGACCATCGTGGTGATCATCCCGTCCTTCGCCGAACGCTATCTGTCCACGGCCCTGTTCGAAGGCCTGTAGGCAAGCTTAGCCGATACGTCGGGTTAACCCGAACCCGTTTAGCTTGCGAGAATGAGCGAGGCATCGGCCCTGATCGACGAAGAGGCGGCGCGGCCCGCAGCGAACCGGGCGCGCCATGCCTTGTTGAAGCGCCTGGCCGATGTCGTCTCCCTGCCCGCCAGCCGGATCAACGCCTTCGAGCGGGCGGTCACGGGCGACCTGCTGGTCGATATGCTGCGGCTGGCCTCGATGGAGGAGCGCAAGCGGGTGGCGGCGCGGCTGGCGCCCCTGGCCGAACTGCCCAACAGCGTGGCGCGGCTGCTGCTGCGCGACCACATCGAGATCGCCCGGCTGCTGATCGAACAATGCGCCTCGCTGAGCGATGCGGACCTGGTCGGCTGCGCGCGCGACGCCGGGCCGGAGCATCGCCTGGTCATGGCCGGCCGGCGCGGCCTGTCCGAGATCGTCACCGAGACCCTGTTCACCTTCGGCGAGATGGAGGTGATGGAATGCGTGCTGCGCAACCGCACCGTCCGCCTGTCCCAGATGGGGGTCGAGGCGGTGGTCGGACTGAGCCGGACCCATCCCAAACTGTCGGCCCTGCTGCTGAAACGGCCCGAGCTGCGGCCCGCCGGGGCCTATGTGATGTTCTGGTGGTGCGGAGCGGAAGACCGTCGCACCATACTGCAGCGGTTCGCCGTGTCGCGCGAAGTCATGCAGGAGGTGTCGGAAGACGTCTTCGCCATGGCCGCCGCCGAGGACTGGTCCGACCCGGTCGCGCGCAAGGCCCTGCAATTCATCGAACGCCGCCAGCGCAACCGCGCCGCGATCTCCAAGAGCCCCTACGACAGTCTGGAACACGCCATATCGGTGGCGGCGCGCGACGGCCTGTCGCGCGAGACGGCGGCCGAGATCGCCTTCCTGGCCGGGATCAAGCCGCTGACCGGCGCCAAGGTCCTGGGCGATCCCGGCGGCGAATCCCTGGCCATACTGTGCAAGGCGACGGGTCTGTCGCGCGTGGATCTGCTGAACCTGTGGCGGTCGATGCGACGGCCGGAGACGACGGCGGACGGCGCGATTCATCCGGACTGGGACCGTGTACAGATCACCTACGAGATGCTGGCGGTTGATCGGGCGCAGACGGTATTGCGTTACTGGAACTGGTCTCTGTCCTCGGCGCTGACGCCTACTCTTCTGCGGGCGATTCGCGAGGGCGAGGATGACGTGGTCGATGAATATTCGGCCCCCGAGCGCGCCGCCATGATGGTGTTGGCCGAAAACTTCGGCCGGTAGAGCATTGCTACCCTGAAGTGTTGTTTTGTCGCGTGAAGCTCACGTGTACATGTCCAGATTGCTTTTGAGGTCAAACAACACTATGAGCCGAAGGGGAGGATTCGGCTGGCGTTTCAGTCGAATTGAATAGATCAAGAAAGAGACGCCAGAAATGGAAGAGAAGCCCGAGCTGCTCGAAATGACCGCCGACATCGTGTCGGCCTATGTCGGCAACAATTCCGTGTCCGCCGACGCCCTGCCTGCGCTCATCGCCAATATTCACGCCGCCCTGTCGGGTGTTTCGAACGGCCCCGTCGAGGTCGAACCGGAACCCAAGGAGCCGGCGGTGCCGATCCGCAAGTCGATCGCTCCGGACTTCCTGATCTGTCTGGAAGATGGTCGCAAGTTCAAGTCGCTGAAGCGTCACCTGCGCACCAAATACGACATGAGCCCTGAAGAATACCGCGCCAAATGGGGTCTGCCGAAAGACTATCCCATGGTCGCCCCGAACTACGCCAAGGCCCGTTCGGAACTGGCCAAGCAGATGGGTCTGGGCCAGGGCGGTCGCAAACCCGCCCGCGCCCCGCGCGCCAAGAAGTAGGATCGGTCTTTACCGATAGAGAGCGCCCGCTTCCGCAAGGAGGCGGGCGTTTTTGCTTGTCGGGCGCGACCGTCTCCCTCCCCCCGGGGGAGGGAGAGGCGGCCGGTGTTGTTCTCGATTACGCCGCCTGGGCGACGCGGCGCATACGCCAGAAGCGCAGGGTGCGCAGGGCGGCTTCCTTGGTCAGTTCGCCGTACATGCGGCCATAGGCGGCGGCCTTGCCCATGGGATTGGCGTCCGCGCCCAGCAGCGACACCGCATAGGTCAGATAGATGGCGCGATCGATGTCCGCCGCCTTGCAGACGACCGACAGGGCGTCCAGGTCGCGACGATCGACAATGCCGCGCGCCGTATGGAAATCGACGTCCGACAGGCGCGACAGGGCCACCAGGAAGGGCGTGCGGCCCTTGGAGCGCAGGAAGCGGATCAGCACCTGCGGCGTCAGCTGACCGGCGGCGTGAAGTTCGTCGACATAGGCCTGGCTCTCGGCGTAGTCGGGCGGCAGGGCGCCGTCGTCGGTGGCGACGCGGGTGCGGCCGGCGGCCAGGGCCGCCTCCAGCAGCTCCGGGTCCATGCGGGCGTTCTGTTCCAGGATCTGATGGCGCAGCCGGGCCTCGACCACGAAATACATCTCGTTCAGCAGGTCGGCGGGCAGGGTCTTGCGTTCGACCGTGGCGGCGTGAAGGGCCGGATTGACCTTGGCGCGCTCGACCGCGCTTTCGGACGCCGCGCGCGACAGACGGGCGCCGTCGTTGCGCAGCAGGGCGCCCAGGGTGTCGTCGTCGCCGCGCGCGACGATGATCTCTGACACGGCCTCGGGCACTTCGATACGGCCGGAGACGGCGCGCATATGGTCCTGGCCATGTTTGCTGACCACGCCGATCAGGTCCTCGTCGGTCAGGACGGTGGAGGCCCGCAGCACCGGTTCGGCGACATCGATATTGTCGTTGGCCAGGCGGCGGATCAGGCTGTGCGGAGCATTGGGGGCGTCGGCGAAGCGGGCGGCGAGTTCAGCCCGGACCGCCGTCTCCATCTCGTCCGCCAGGGTCTCCAGAACGGAGCCGTAGAGTTCGGTCTCGGCCGCGCTGTGTTCGACGCCGCCGAAGAAGTGGTCGGTCAGTTCACGCAGCAGAAGACGACGTTTCTCGCTGGAGCCTTCGCCGGCGAGGGCGATCAGCTGCGGCAGGCGCGAGGCCTGGATGGTTTCGGCTTCCACGGCGGACATCTGATCGGTCATGGCAGGTCGTCGGCCTGGGTTTGAGGCATGGCGCGGACGGAGCCGTCGCTGCTGCGAAGCAGGGCGGGCGGACCGTCGGGCTGTGCGAGGTCGGCGGAGGAGGGTGTCTGGGTCATCTCGACCGGCAGGGCGTCGAGATAGATGGGCTGGACCGCGCCGATCGGGTCGGGCTGGCGGCCCGCCTGACGGTGGACCGAATAGAAGCGCGGCCCCTGGACCGGGGCAAGCGCGGCCTGGACCATGGCCGGCGGCTCGGCGGAGCGCGGCTCGGCCTTGGCCTCGGCGCGGGTCTTGGAGGCGGAAGGTTCGGCAGCGTCCTGGGCCGCGGCCTCGGCGGCGGCTCCAACCGAGGCCTGGCGCTGCAGGCGGAAGATCGGCGCGTCGCGACGCGGGGCCATCGGGTCGAAGGCGGGCTCGGCGGGCGGGACGTCGGCCTGGGCCTGGGCCTGGGCCTCGACCGCCGCCGCCTCGGCGGGCATGGGGCGCGGCGTCTGAGTCTGGGCGGCAGTCGGGATCGGCGCGGCTTGGGCCGGCGCATCCTGCGGCGCGGCATAGGCCTGGGGCAGGGTCGGGGTCGGGGTCGGCGAAATCCAGTCGCTGGCGGGGGTCAGGCCGCGACGCGGGGCGGGCGTCGGGGACCGGGGCGGCGCGGACGCCGGGGCCGGGGCCGGGGCGGGCGCGTCGAGCCGGGCCAGGGGAATGGGGCTGACGGGGGTGTTGGCGACGGCGACGACCCGCGTCGGCTGCGGCGCGGTCTGGCGCGACGACGCGGCGGCGACGGGCGGCTTGCCGGGCCAGGACAGGTAGCGGAGGCCGCTCGCGGACTGGGGCGAGGCCGTCGCCTGAGCCATGGCGGCGCCCGACGCGGCGCAGGCGGCGATCAGGACGGTCGACAGGATCAGGGCGCGTCGCAAGGGGGGGAACTCA
Organism: Brevundimonas sp.; assembly: GCF_044336875.1. Lineage (GTDB taxonomy): Bacteria > Pseudomonadota > Alphaproteobacteria > Caulobacterales > Caulobacteraceae > Brevundimonas. The sequence goes on from NZ_JBIIOP010000007.1 coordinate 104,942, forward strand.
CGCGAGGACGAGGGACAATCGTCAGGCTAGGCGAATATCGCTTAACCCCCCGCTAACGGCGCAGCATGAATCTTTCGATCAGGCCGACGACGGCGTTCAGCAGCAGGCCCAGCAGGGTCAGGCACAGGACGCCGGCCAGCATTTCGGCGGTGCGAAGCCGGTTGCCGGCCTCCAGCAGTCGCCAGGCCAAGCCTTGCGTCGCGCCGGATCCCGAGACGAATTCGGCCACGACCGCCCCGATGACCGCCAGACCCGCCGCCACCCGCAGACCCTCCAGGGCGAAGGGCAGGGCCGAGGGCAGCCGCAGCCGCCACAGCCGTTGCAGGGGCGTGGCGCCATACAGGTCGAACAGCCGCTCCAGATCCGGATCGGCCGACTTCAGCCCGGTCAGCATCCCCGAGAACAGGGGGAAGAAGGCGACCACGGCCGCCAGGGCGACCACGGCCCGGTCGGCGTGATCCAGCCCGGCCCAGATCAGCACCAGCGGCGCGATGGCCACGACCGGCGTGACCTGCAGCGCCACCGCCAGCGGCCGCACGGCCCGTTCCCCGGTCGGGTGCAGCGACACCGCCAGGGCCAGGCCGCCGCCGACCAGCCCGGCCACGACCAGGGCCTGGACCGCCATGGAGAAGGTGACCAGGGCGGAGGCCGCCAGGCGCGGACCGGCCTGGACCAGGGCGACGGCGACGGCGCTGGGCGGCGGCAGGAAATAGACCGGGACCTCCAGCAGACGGCAGGCGGCCTCCCATCCCAGCAGCAGGACGGAGATCAGGGCCAGCGGCGGCAGGAGGTCGGTCGCGCGTCTCATGCGGCCTTTCCCCCCGCGCCCATGCTGGCGTCCAGGGCGGCGGCGACGGCCTCGACCGCCTGGCGATAGAGGGGGGCGGCGCGCCAGCCTTCGGGGCGCGGCGGGATGCCCGGCGTCGCCAGATCGGCGATCGGACGACCGTCGGCGGCGCCCAGCACCACGACCCGCTGGGCCAGATAGACGGCCTCTTCGACGTCATGGGTGACGAAGACGATGGCGGGCCTGGGCCGGGCCGCGGCCCACAGGGCGTGCAGATCCTCGATCAGGCGGCGACGGGTGACGCTGTCCAGGGCGGCGAAGGGTTCGTCCAGCAGCAACAGGTCGGGGGCGGTGACCAGGGCGCGGGCCAGGGCGGCGCGCATGGCCATGCCGCCCGACAGTTGCGACGGCCGGGCGTCCAGCCGCCCGCCCAGACCGACTGCAGTCAGGGCGGCGGCGGCGCGGTCGCGGGCGGCCTGCCGAGACACGCCCGCCAGTTCCAGCGGCAGGGCCGCATTGGTCAGGGCGTCGGCCCAGGGCATCAGGGTCGGGTTCTGGAAGACGACGCCGGTGCGGCCGACGTCCGCAGCGCGGACCACGGCGCCCGAGGTCGGGGCCTGCAGCCCGGCGAGCAGGCGAAGCGTGGTCGACTTGCCCGCGCCCGAGGCGCCGACCAGGGCCAGGATTTCGCCCGGCTGGACGGTCAGGTCGATGGGGCCGAGCGGCGGGCGGGCCGAGGCGCCGGAACCGGGCCAGGCCACGACCGCGCCGTTCAGGGCGGCGATAGGCTCAGCCACGGCCCGGCAGATAGTTGTCGGTGAAGGCCTCGCGCCAGTTCAGGCCGGGATCATAGACCCCCGCCTGGCTGGTCGTCTCGAAGAAGGCCTGCCAGCGGTCGGCCGTCATGGCGCCCAGGCCGTAGAGGGCGGCGTCGCCCCCGTCGACAATGGCGTTGTCGCGCAGCTTTTCGCGGGCCTGATCCAGCACGGCTTGCGGGATGTCGGGATTGTCCTTGCGGATCAGGGCGTCGCCCGGCGCCGCATCGCCGCGCAGATAGTCGCGCCAGCCCTCGGCCGAGGCGGCGATGAAGCTTCGCAGGGTGTCGCCGTTGTCCCGCGCGAAGGCGGTCGGCGCCAGGACCATGGCGGCGTAGGAGGGGTAGCCTTCGTCCGCCAGCAGGAAGGTCCTGGGCGTGAACCCCGCCTCCTGTTCGATGGTGTAGGGCTCGTTGGTCAGATAGCCCTGCTGCACCGCCCGTTCGTCGGCCAGGAAGGGCGCGGGGTTGAAATTGTATTTGCGGACCTGGTCGTCGGTGAAGCCGTATTTGGCCTTCAGCCAGACCCAGAAGGCGTTGATCGAGGCGTCGGCCAGCAGGAAGGGCCGGCCGGCCAGATCGGCGATGGTCTCCAGCGCCGGGTCGGGGTGGGCGATCAGGACTTGGGGGTCCTTCTGGAAGAAGGCGGCGACGGCCTTCACCGGGGCCCCGGCCGCGACCAGGTTCATCGGGATGAAGCTGTTGGAGCCCATGCCCAGTTCGACGGCGCCGGCCGCCAGCAACTGGGGCACGTTGACGCCCGGTCCGCCCTGGACGATCTGGACGTTCAGGCCGCGCTTCTCATAGGCCCCGGTGGCCAGGGCCTGGTAGAAGCCGCCCTGTTCCGCCTGGGCGCGCCAGTCGGTGGCGAAGCGCAGCCGCACACGGCCCTGTTCGTCCACCGGCGCCTCGGTCCGTCCGCAGGCGCGCAACCCCAGGGCCGCTCCGCCAAGCGCGACGGCGCCGCCCGCGAGCAGGGCGCGGCGACGGGTCAGCAGGCGATTCCCGGAGGTGGTCATGCGCCTGATTTACGGGGGGATGCGGGCGATGGGAAGGCGCAGCTTCAGTCGGCGCTCGCAGCCCCCGTCGCGGCATCGTCGTCGGCAAGGCTTTCGCCCATTCGATAGCGCACGGGCACGACGCAGCGGATGCCGGCGTTGAAGGCGGGTGTCGCCGTGCTGCCCTGAACCATCCGACGGGCGTCGTCGCCGAACGCGGCGGCGGGTTGGGACTCGATCACCTCGACATTGCCGATGGCGCCCCAGGGCGCGATGTCGAACCGGACCAGGGCCCAGCCTTCGATGCTGCGCTGGCTGAAGGCGGCGGGATAAATCAGGTCGCGCCGCGCCTTGAACCGTTCGCCGATCTCGGCCGGGCAGTTCTGCAAAGGATCCTTGCGCTGGTCTTCGGGCGGTAGGGGCGGGGCGGGCAGCGGTTCGCCCCAACGATAATAGTTGGCGACGCAGCCCTTGCGCGCGGGGCCCGGCTTGGCGCTGCTGTCGGATATGGCGCGCCGCGTCTCGGCGTCGAGATCGGCGTCGCCGGAGGAGCCCAGGGTCTCGACATCGGTGAATTCGCCCGCCGCGTCGATGTTCCAGCGTACGATGGTCCAGGTACGGGCGCCGGGCGACGGACGCCGTCCCGTTAAGAAGTCGGGATAGGAGACGAGGCTCGGTCGCCGACCGCCCCAACGGTCTCCGCAGTCGGCGCCGTCGCCGCCCAGACGCAGCGCCACGGCCTGACGGATGGGGCGGGTCGTCTGGCTGACGGCGAACAGTTTCATGAGGTCCGAGGTGTCCGTCTCGGCCTGGGCGAGGGGCAGGGTGCGCCAGCGGATCGTCAGGCGGCAATCCTTGTGCGCCTCCGCTGGAAAGCGCCAGCCGGCCAGCACGGCCTGGGGCGCGGCGTTGTCCCTGACCCCGACGGGGATCGACGAGGGTTGGACCGGGCGAATGTCCAGGGTCCGGCCGTCATCCGCTATGCTGAAGTCCAGCAGGCCGTCGCTGACCGGTCCGCCGCGCGTGAAGGCCGTCGGCGCGAATTCTTCGGCCACGAGGGGCTGAACCGCAACATCGCCGCACGTCGCCGACGCCGATGGAAGCTGGATCGCCGCCGTTTCGAGCGAGGTCGCATCGGGTGTCGGCAGCGGGCGCAGCGGGCCGTCCAGGTATTCGATCCGATCCTGCGCCGAGACGGACGTGGCGGCGAGGCCGAGGGCAAGGGCGGAAAGGGCGGTTGCACGCATGAGTATCTCCGGTCGCCCGACAGGGGTGCGGCACGGATCGGCGTCTGTCTAGCGCGGTAATGTGAAGCATGGCCCGGATCGAGCGGCGGCCCAATTGAGCGAGGGGACGAAGCGTCCGGGCGAACCCGTGCTCTTCGTCCCCTCGCCAAGTCCGGGTTGGACTTGGCCTTTCGGGTCAGGGCCTTGGCGTCGGCGTCGTCGTGGGCGAACCCGCAAGGACGGTCGGCTGTATCCTGTCGCGCTCCTGGTCTCCGGCGTACCGCGGCATTGCGTCCGCGTCGTCCATCGATCCCGATCCGGTTCCCCCGCTGCCGGCGGCCCGAGGGCCGTCGAAGACTGGAGCCGTGGATCCCGCCCGTCGCACGTTACGATCCGGAGATCGCCCGAAGCGTCGGGTCGGAGAGCCGGGCCGGTTCGCTTGATTTCCGGGGTCTCCCCTGGATTTCCGCGCCCCCGTGTCCCTCGGCCCGTTGACGTTCTCGCGAAACCCGTTATGAGGCAAGCGCCCGAACTCGCCCCGATGTGCATGACTGGCCCGGCGGCGGTGGACAAGATTGTTAACATCGGTGGACGGATCAAATTCGCCTTGGCGGATCAGTGGTTTGTCTTGTCCACAGAAACGGCGTTCTCCGCCTGGCCGGCCAGCCGTCCGTCGATCCATCGCCGAATGGCGGTGCGGCTGCCGCGCGCGGCGGGGCCGCCGAAATGCAGAAAGCCGTGGGGGACTTCGGGCACACGGATCAGGTCGGCGTCCGACGCCTCGCCCCAGCGGGCGGCCATCAGCAGGCTGTCCTCGAACAGGGGGTCGTAGTCGCCGGCCAGGAACAGGGCGGGCGGCAGGCCGGTCAGGTCGGCGTAGAGGGGCGAAATCTCGGGGCTGCGCAGGGCCGCCTCGTCGCGGTCGGGGGCCAGACGGGCCAGGTCGGCCTGCATGGTCGGGCCGTTGAACAGCAGGGTCTCGGGGCCGGCGTTGCGGACGCTGTCCGTGCCCGACAGGTCGAAGACGCCGTAGGCGAAGACGCAGCCCCGCACCAGGTCGATCAGGCCCTGGTCGCGCAGGGCCACGGCGGTCAGGGCCGCCAGATGTCCTCCGGCGGACTCCCCCGCGATGAACAGGGTCGAAGCGCCCAGTCTGTCGACATTGGTCACGGTCCAGTAGGCGGCGGCGAGGCAGTCGGCGATGGCGGCGTCGATGTAGATGTGACGGCGCTCGGACAGCAGGCGGTAGTCGACCGAGACGACGCAGAAGCCGTGGTGGGCCAGGTGGGCGTTGAGCCGGTCGTTGAGGCTGGCGCTGCCCAGCACCCAGCCGCCGCCGTGGATGTCGAGGATGACGGCGCTGGGCCTTCCGGTGGGATGCAGGATGCGCAGGGGAACGGGGTGTTCGCCCTCGGTGTGCAGGATTTCGACCGTGACGCCGCGCTTCTTCAGGCGCGGGGTGGTGACATGGCCGGCGGCGGCGTCCAGCCAGGCGGTCAGCCGCTGTCCGGCGTCGATGCGCCAGGGATCAGTGCGCAGGCGCGGGGCGCGGGCCAGGACGGCGTTGATCCGACGCACGGCCGCCTGCTGGGCCGGGGCGAAGTCGACGATGTGGGTGCGCAGGGTCATGAGGCTGGAGTGGGCGGCGTCTCGTCGGACTTGCGCCGGAAGACGACCTGCAGAGCGATGTTCTTAATCTGAGATCGGTCGATCATCAGCAAGGGGATGGGCGCGGTGCGGGGGACGATCTGATGGGTGAAATCCTGTTGGGCGGCCGCCAGTCTGAAGGCCTGGCAGTTCTTCAAGGTCAGGGCGGCGATTTGCTTGTCGGTGTCGAGAGAGACGCCGTCCACCTCGCCTTCGTAGCCGATCCAGACGCCCTCGGCTTCCATGTCGGTGACGACATAGGCGGCCAGGTGCTTGTCGTAGTCGGGCTGGGCGCTGAGTTGGGCGAGAATGGAGGCCCAGCCGCCATAGAGGAAGCGGAACAGGGGCGTCGCCGGTTCGGGTGGATCCTGGCGATGGCGCGTGATGCTGAGCGTCTCTTCCCGCTCGACCACGCCTCTGACCAGTCCATAGGCACCGAGCGACAGGAGGAGCAGCAGGGCCAGAAGAAACCAGGTTTCAAGGCCCAGGAACGGGTCCGACTTCGGTCGAGGAGACAGGAAATAGGCGTAGGGATTGGGATCCCATGCGACCTGGATCGACGGCAGAAAATGCGCCCAGAGATCGTTGAACACAAACAGGGTCGCGCCCAGGCCATGGGCCGACAGGGCGCCGAATATGACTATGGACAGGGCGGTGAAGGAGTTGGGCGCGGGCGGTGCAGGCGCGACGACCTTGTTTCCGGCCGATGTATAGAGGGCGGCGAACACCGCCAGGCCGGGCGCCAAAATGAACAGCGCCCAGGCGACCCCCAGGGTTATCGTCAAGCGGCGGGAGCCGGTTTCTTGGTCCGCGCCTTAGATTGGGACGGCGGCGTGGGCTGGGCCGGGGGCGAAGCGGGCAGGATCACCACGCCGTCGTCACGCCGTTCGCCGGCAGCGATGGCGGCAGACCAACTGCCGTACTGTTCGACGATCTTGCGACCGGCGCGCAGGGTCTCTTCAGAAGCGATCTGCATATACGACATGGAGCCTCCTTTGTGCGCGCAGGTTAACATGAGATCGGCACGGTTGCACCGATTTCAAGTCGTCCCAGCCTAACCCGCCAGCGCCGCCTTCTTCTCCTCCAGCTCCAGCCATTCCATCTCGGCGGATTCCAGGTCCGCGCGGGCCCTGTCGGCGGCCTTCATCGTGGCGTCGAAGGCCTTGGGGTCGCGGGTGTAGAGGGTGGGGTCGGCCAAAGTCGCATCGTGTTTGGCGATGGTCGCGGGCAGGGTCTCGATCAGGCCCTCCAGCTCCTTCAGGCGGTGGGCGTCCTTGAAGGTCAGCTTGCCGGGTTTCTTCGCAGCGGCCTGGGCGGCAGCGGCGGGGGCCGGGTTGGCGGCGGCGCGTTCGGCGGCGGCCTTGTCCTGGGGGCGGGGATTGGCGCCGGGCTGGAGGAAGCCGGGGTTCTGGCGGATGAAGTCGGTCCAGCCGCCGGGGGTCTCGACGATGTCGCCGCGTCCGTTCAGGGCCAGGGTCGAGGTGGACAGGCGGTCGATGAAGTCGCGGTCGTGGCTGACCAGGATCAGGGTGCCGTCATAGTTCTCGAGCAGCTCTTCCAGCTTGTCGAGCGTGTCCATGTCGAGGTCGTTGGTCGGTTCGTCGAGGATCAGCAGATTGGCGGGTTTGGCGAGGGCGCGGGCCAGCAGCAGGCGGTTGCGCTCGCCGCCCGACAGGGTCGAGATCGGCTGGCGCAGCTGGGCTTCCGAGAACAGGAAGTCCTTGGCGTAGGCGGCGACGTGTTTCGACACGCCGCGCACTAGGATGGAGTCGCCGCCGCCCGGCGTCAGGGCGTCCCACAGGGTCATGTCGGACTTCAGCCCCTCTCGCGACTGGTCCAGATAGACGGGCTCCAGATTGGCGCCCATGCGGACCGTGCCCTCGTCGGGGGCCAGTTCGCCCAGCAGGGTCTTGACCAGGGTGGTCTTGCCCGCGCCGTTGGGACCGACGATGCCCAGGCGGTCGCCGCGGATGATGCGGGTGGTCAGGCCCGAGAACAGGGTGCGGCCGGCGAAGCCCTTGGACACGTTCTTGATCTCGGCGACCAGCTTGCCGGACGTGGCGCCGGAATCGACGCCCAGATAGAGCTCGCGCGGGGCGTCCTTCATCTTCTCGGCGCGTTCGGCGCGCAGCGCGTTCAGCGAGCGGGCGCGGCCCTCGTTGCGGCTGCGGCGGGCGGTGATGGAGGAGTAGAAGGTGGCGGTCTCGCGCTCGATGGTCTTGGTCAGGCGGCGCAGGGATTCGGCCTCTTCCTCCATGACCTTGGTGGACCATTCGTCGAACTCGACGAAGCCCTTGTTCAGGGTGCGGACGCGGCGGTTCTCCAGCCAGTGGACGGTGTTGGTGACGCGGTTCAGGAAGGCGCGGTCGTGGCTGACGACCAGCAGGGCGAACCGGGCCTGGATCAGCTCGTTCTCCAGCAGTTCGATGGCCAGGATGTCGAGGTGGTTGGTCGGCTCGTCCAGCAGCAGCAGGTCGGGCTCTTCGGCGAAGGCCTTGGCGAGCGCCGCGCGGCGGGTCTCGCCACCGGACAGACCTTGCGTGGATTTCGCCGGATTCAGGCCGAAGGTCTCCAGCCAGGATTCGGCGGTCCAGGTCTCGGCTTCGCCGGACGAGGCGTAGTCGAGCAGGGTGTCGCCGGTGATGATCGGCTCCTGCGGCACATAGGCGAAACGGGTGGCGGACTGGACCGAACGGTCGCCGCTGTCGGGCTCGATCAGGCCCATGACTACCTTCATCAGGGTGGACTTGCCGGCGCCGTTGCGCCCGACCAGGGCCGCACGGCTGCGGGGCTCGACCGCGAGGTCGACGCCGTCGAAGAGGGGGCGCTGGCCGTCCTGAAGGTGGACGTCCTTGAGCGCGACGAGGGGGGGTCTGGCAGCCATGGAACTTTCGATCCTCCCCAGCGGGGGAGGGGGACCGCCGCGAGGCGGTGGAGGGGGCGGAAACGAGAGTGATCTAAGGGGTCTGTCGCGATGACGCCAGCCCGATCCTCCACCGCGTAGCGGGGGAGGGGGACCGCCCGAAGGGTGGTGGAGGGGGCGGACGCATCCTAGGCGTTAGGAAAGGGGCGGCGTCCGACTGCACAGGCCGGTGGGGCGTTCGCCCCCTCCACCCCGTCGGCCAAGCGGCCTCCGCGGTCCCCCTCCCCCAATGGGGGAGGATTGCTTGACGGTTACCGTCCAGCCGGTATGTTTGCGAGCATGGATACGACGACACGCCGCCGCGCGCCCGACGACACCCGCGCCGAGATCATCGACAAGGCGCTGGAGGTGGCGGCCGAACTGGGGGCGTCGGGTTTCACCCTGGATGCGGTGGCGGCGCGGACCACGGTCAGCAAGGGCGCCCTGCTGCATCATTTCCCGACCAAGATCGCCCTGCTGGAGGGAATGGTCGACCATCTGGGCGAAATGCACGCCGACGTCATCCTGGCCGAGGCGGCGCGGGATCCGGAACCCTATGGCCGTAATGCGCGGGCCTATCTGCGGGCCACGGTCAACGAGCCGGTGACGCCGCAGGACGTCAGCATCGGCCGGGTGATCATGGCGGCCTGCGCCATCGAGCCGGTCCTGGGCGAGCGCTGGAACCACTGGATCGCCAAGGTGAAGGTGGACGATCCCAGCGATCCGGTCGGGGCCGACGACGCCCTGCTGCTGCGGCTGATCGCCGATGGGCTGTGGATGTCGGACCTGTTCGGCATCCATCAGGTGTCGCCGGAACAGCGCAAGGCTCTGCTCTCGCTGCTGACGCCCGGTCATCCGATCACGGCGAACGAGGCGTGAGCGTCCGATGAGCCCCGTGACCTGGGCGGCCCTGCTGGGCGCCATAGGCCTGGAGGTGGCGGGGACGACCCTGCTGCAGAAGTCCGAACAGTTCAGCCGGTTGTGGCCGACGCTGGGGATGGGGGTCTGCTATCTGGCGGCCTTCTATCTGCTGAGCCTGGCGCTGCGGCAGATGCCGGTGGGGATCGCCTATGCGATCTGGAGCGGGCTGGGGGTGACGGCCATCTCGGTCATCGGCCTGGTGCTGTTCAAACAGAGGCTGGACCTGCCGGCGGTGGTCGGCCTGACGATGATCGTCGCCGGGGTGGCGGTGATCAATCTGTTCTCGAAGACGGTAGGGCATTGAGGGGGCTCTTTCCTCGTCATCCTCGCCCCTGTGGCGAGGCCCCATACGCCCGGTGTCTGATGCGGCGCGCTCTGTGGACGCACCGGAAGTCCGGATCCTGAGGACAGGCCGCGGGATGACGGCTGGAAAGACGGTCGGGCGCCGAACCCGGCCGGACGCTGGTTAGATTTCCTTAAGTATAAGCGAGCAACGTGGGGTTGGCCCTCGCGTCGTTCCGCTTCCCCCAAGGCGGCGCCGGGGTCGCGAGGTGGGGATCTCAGAATGTCGAACAAGAGCGCGGCCGCGCGGCCAGAGCGCATACTCGAACTGTCCGAGCGACTGAACGCCGTGGCGGGCGAGAAGATCGGCGAGATCGCCTCGGTCAACCGGGCCGCCAAGATGCTGGTCGTCAACGCCCAGGTGGTGGCCGCGCGCAGCGGCGAGGCCGGCCGCAGCTTCATGGTGGTGGCCGAGGAATTTAAGCGGATCTCGGGCCAGATCGACGATGTGGCGGGCGCGCTGGAACAACAGGTCAAGGCCGACCTGACCGAGCTTTCGGCCATAGGCGGGTCGATCCTGGGGCAGCTGCGCGGGCAGAGGCTGGCGGATCTGGCGCTGAACGCCATCGAGATCATCGACCGCAACCTTTACGAGCGAACCTGCGATGTGCGCTGGTGGGCGACCGACAGCGCCGTGGTCGACTGCGTCGCCGAGCCGACGCCGGACAAGGCGCAGCACGCCAGCGCGCGGCTGGGCGTGATCCTGGACGCCTACACCGTCTATCTGGACCTGTGGATTTGCGACCGGCAGGGGACCGTGGTCGCCAACGGCCGGCCCGATCGCTATCCGGTCCAGGGCGAGAGCGCGCGGGACATGGCCTGGTTCAGGGACGCCATGGCGACCAAGTCGGGCGACGACTTCGCCGTGGCGGACATCGTGCGTCTGGCGGGTCTGAAGGGCGCGCCGACGGCGACCTATGCGACGGCCATTCGCGCGGGCGGCCTGTCGAACGGGGCCGTGATCGGGGTGCTGGGCATCCATTTCGACTGGCAGTCCCAGGCCCAGACCGTGGTCGACGGGGTGCGGCTGACGCCCGAGGAGAAGACGCGGACGCGGGTGCTGCTGCTGGATCAGAAACACCGGGTGCTGGCGGCCTCGGACGGGCAGGGACTGCTGACCGAGACCCTGGAGCTGGACGTCGCCGGCGGAACCATGGGCAGCTATGCGCGTGGCGAGCGGACCGTGGGCTACGCCCGGACGCCGGGATACGAGACCTATGAGGGTCTGGGATGGTATGGGTGTCTGGTCCAGGACGCGGCGGCCATCTGATCGCCGCCATCGGATCGCCGCATGTCGCCGTTAGGCGGCGCGTCCCCCAGAGTTCTCGGTCCGTATGCTTTCTGTGCCTGATCCCGTCCGTCCCTATTGGGAAACCAAGACCCTGGCCGAGATGTCTCCGGCCGAGTGGGAGGGGTTGTGCGACAGCTGCGGCCTGTGCTGCGTGATCCGGTTCGAGGACGAGGACACGGGCGAGGTGATCCCGACGCGGGTCCACTGCAAGCTGTTCGATTCCCAGGCCTGTTCCTGCTCGGACTATGTGAACCGCAAGCAGCACGTGCCGGACTGCATCAAGCTGACGCCGCAGAATATCGAGGCGCTGGAGTGGATGCCGAAGTCGTGCGCCTATCGCCGGCTGCACGAGGGGCGGCCGTTGGCCAACTGGCATCCGTTGGTGTCGGGCAATCCGGAGACGGTGCATACGGCGGGGGTGTCGGTGCGGGGACAGACGATTTCCGAGCTGGATCTGGCCGAGCCCGAGGACGCGCTGGATTTCGAAGCGCCGGAATGGGCCGTTGAGCGCGGCTGACGGCGCCACATCGCGGGGGCCAGGTATCATAGCTGGCCGTTCCAAATCCTTGCCCGGCAAGGGTTTGCATTTTTCTCGCCCCCTTCGACGCGCCTGAGTCCGCTGGTGCGCTATGGTTTGGGCATGGCGGGAAATAGGGAAGAGACCGAGGCGGGGGCGGGCTGGCTGGGGGCCGCTGTTCGCGCAATTGCAGGCGCAGCTTCAGGCCGCCGCAGATCGGGTGTGCAACGAAGAGATCGAGAATTCGGCCGGGGCCGAGAAGGCGGCGCGGGCGGTCGGGGTGATCGCGCGTTCGGCGTGCGCCGTCGACGTGCTGCGCCAACGCGCCCGGGCGGCCAGCGAAGAGGACGAGATGGGTGGACGAACCTACGATCCCGACGAGGACGAATGCATTCGACAGGAACTGCTGGTCGAGAGCGCTCGGATCGAGCGCATATTCGAGGGCAAGAGCGCGGGGAGATCTGAATGGCGCGCAGCTGAGGCGGGTGAGGCGCTGGCTGGCGACACAGGACCACCAGCTGTCCCCTAGGACGATCGACTGGCGCACCTGGCTGCTGCTGGGGGGGATCCGGCAAGACCTACGCCGGTTCGGTCTGGATCGACGTGGCGGCGCGGGAAATCTCGGGCCTGTCGCTTGGCGACTGGGGGGCGGCGGTCGCCAAGGCCGTGACCGATTTCGGCGCAGTCGAGGTGGTCGCCGAGGGGGTGCGGATGCTGTGCGGACCCGACGCGCGGGCGCCGGTCGGGATCTGGGACGAAGCGGTCGAAGATGAACGCGGGCTGTTCGTCCGGGGACGGATCATGGACTGGTCGGCCGAGGCGCGGTTCGCCCAGGCGCTGAGCCGAGCGGGGGCGATGGACGGGTTGTCGATCGGCTATCGCACCGCGCGGGCGCGGCGTCAGGGACGGCTGCGGGTGTTGAGCGCGGTGGAGCTGTGGGAGGTGTCGCTGGTGACCTTTCCGATGCTGCCGGGGGCGAGATTCAGCCGTTCGAACACGCCCGCCTGACGCAGGGTCTCGGCGAAGTCGGCGATGATCGGGCGGCCCTTCTTGGAGTGGGCCCAGCGCATCAGCCAGCCGATGAAGACGGCGGCCATGACGAACGGAAGGCGCAGGGCGAAGATCAGGAACAGGGCGGCGAGGGCCGCCAGCAGATAGAGGCCGACCCAGGTGTAAGCGACGGGGCCGAGCGGGGTGCGGGGCGGCGGCGGGGCCGACTTGATCGCGCTTTCGGCGGGAAGGCCGAAGGTCTTGGCGTTGGACTCTGGCGTGGGTGGCAGCTGGAGCTTCTGAAGCACCGTCAAGGGCGGACCGGCGGGCTTGGCGGCGGGCGGCGGTTCGAAGTCGCGCCAACCCGCAGCGTCATGAGCGCCGTCGTCATGGGCGTGCAGGCGGCGCAGCGGGCTTTCGGGCATCAGGGCGACGGGGTCGTAGAGGACGGACTCGCCGGCCGCGTCGAGGGTGAAGACCTCTTCGAACCCGGTCGTGGCGAAGTCGATGGCGCGGGTGTCCTGGCCGTAGCTCTGGCCGTGCAGGGCGATCAGTCGGCCCTGGCGCAGTTCCACCTGGAAGCCGACGGGGTCGGGCAGGTCGCCGACCATGGCGTGGACGGTGCCGAACAGGCCGGTGGCCTGGCGCTGGGTCTCGCTCTTGGGCGGGGGGCGGTGGCGGCTGACGATCAGTTCGGCATAGAGGCCGGCGCCGGTGTTGCGGCGCAGGCCCGGCAGGCTTTCCTGCACCTGACCCGCGAGGTCGGGGGCGAGGTCGCGCAACTCCCACGCCATGGCGTCCATGACCGCGCGTTCGAGGGGCGTGAGCCGGGCCATCAGAGCGCGGGATAGGGGCGGCGACCGGTGGTCTTGGCCGCCGCGCCGTAGTGGTCATGCATCTCACGCAACCAGCACCAGAGGGTGAAGACGAAGCCCGCAGCCAGGAGAGCGATGAAGGTCGGCCAGTAGGAAAGGGGCAATGGGCCCAGCCAGCGCGCCAGATCGCCGATCGGGTCCGCTCGGAACGCCATCAGGACAGTGGTGAACCAGATCAGAAGGCCGAGGATCGATATCGGCGCGGCGAAAATTTGGGGGATAGGCGAACCCCAGTAGGCGATGGCGGCCTGCAACGGTCGAGGCAGGCTTTCGACCGGCGGCTTGCTCGCGATGCGAAGGGTTTCGTGCAGGGGAGCGGGATCGACTCCAGTGGACATCTGCATCCGTTGCAGGGGCGAGAGAGCCCGCATCCGTGCGCGCCGCGCGGGTCTTTCGAGCGCGTTGACGATCAGCTGCAGCAGTATGCCGGGTAGAAGGATCAGGATCGGCAGAAACGACAGCAAGCCGAACTCGTGTCCGCCATTGTGCCTGTCGATGGCGAAGGCCGTGACGGGTATGAACGGCGTCCATAACCAGACCAGTTTGAGCAGCCACGAACGCTCGATGGCCGCCATGAATTTCGAGGACGTGCTGTTCACGCCTCGACACTAACCGCAACCGGCGGTTTTTCAACGGAGACATCATGAGAGAGACCAAACAGGCTTCCGCCTCGCCCATTCTTGCGGACTCTGGGGCGCGCGCCGTGCTGCATGAGATGATGGCGGCGTTCGAGGCGTTCAAAGGGGCGAATGACGCCCGGCTGGACGAGATCGAGAAGAAGACCGGCGCCGACGTGCTGCTGGAGGAGAAGGTGGCGCGGATCGACCAGGCCGTGGCCTCGGCCCAGGCGCGGCTGGATCGGGCGATGAGCCGGGAGAGGCGTCCCCTGATCGGGGGCGAGCCGGTCGAGACCGCGAGCGCCCCCGAGGCCAAGGCGGAGTGGGACGGGTATCTGAAGACCGGCGCCGTGCAGGGGCTGGCGCTGAAGGCCGGGCTGAGCTCGGGGGCGACCTCGGGCGGCTATGTCGTACCGCACGAGACCGAAAGGGCCATTGAGCGACGGCTGATGACCTGTCCGACCGTGGCGGACGCGGGCCAGGCCTGGGGGCAGGTGGGCTATGTGGCGTCGGGCGCGGAGGGCGGGTTCGCTCCGACCAGTCCGGCGGACCGTCTGATCGACCTGATCTATGCACCCAAGGCCCAGGATCGGCCGAACGGCCGGTTCGTCATGAACCGCAAGACGGTGTCGGCCGTGCGCAAGTTCAAGGACGCCGAGGGCAACTACATCTGGCAGCCGGCGACGCGGCTGACCGAGACGCCGGTCGGGGCGGCGCCGATGGGCGTGCGGGCCTGGCGCGGCTGATGGAGGACTGGCCGGATGGCGGATGAGTTCGGGCGTGACGGGATCGACGATGTGGCCTTGCGGGCGGCCGAGGCGGGGGCGGCGCTGGAGGCGCTGAAGGGACCGGCGGAGGAGGCGGCGAACGCGATAGAACAGGCCTTCGGTCGGGCAGGCGACAGCCTGACCAAGTCTCTGGCGCGGGCGGTGCTGAACGCGGTCAATGCGGCGGCGGGTTCGCAGGGCGGACTGAGCGCGGCGATCCAGGCGGCCATGTCGAGCTTCGGCGGGGCGCGGGCGGACGGCGGGCCGGTGTCGGCGGGGGCCGCCTATCTGGTCGGGGAGCGCGGGCCGGAGGTGTTTCGTCCGACGACGGGCGGCGAGGTCAGACCGGTCACCGGCGGCGGGGTGACGGTCAATGTGGCGGTGGACGGCGGGGCGCCGGCCCTGCTGCGGTCCGAGGCCCAGATCGCCCAGATGCTGGCGCGGGCGGTCAGTCTGGGCGCGCGGCGGATGTAGAAACGCCGCCCCGTCGAGGACGGGGCGGCGCGAAGGTCGTCGGGTCGGAAAGGCTTATTCGCCCTTGGGGTTCGGACCGAAGCGGTTCTCGCCCTTCTGGCTGTCGACCAGGCCGATCCACAGCAGGAAGGCCAGGCCGACCAGGCCGGCGATGGCGAACAGTCCGAAGGCCGGACCCATCATGGCCAGGGCGGCCGTGGGGTTGTTCTCGTAATAGTCGGCGTCGCCGCCGCTGGCCGCAATGCCGCCGATCATCATGACGAAGGCGATGATCATCAGCACGATGTTGATGCCGAAGGGCGCCAGCACCAGCCAGCCGCTCTTGCCCATGTCGTGCAGGCGCTTCACCGAAATGGCCAGGTTCGGCCAGATCAGGGCAAGCGAGATCAGGGCGCCGAGGAAGGGAATCCAGCCCAGCACCAGGCTGGCGCCGAAGATGATCAGGAAACCGATCCAGAAGTGCGAACGGCGCAGGCGACCTTCGAACGCAAACATGGCTGTGACGAAGTCGAAGCCGGAGCCGGGCGCGGCTCCGGCGGTCGCGAGTCCGGCGACGCCGGTCGCGGACGGAGCGCCGGCCAGGATCAGGATCTGGGTGGCGGAGGCGCCCTCGGGCACGAAGTCGACACGCAGGCCGGCGGCGGGCACGGCCGGCGACTGAAGCGCGGCGGCGGTGAAGGCGTAGCGGGCGCCGTCATCGCCGCTGATCAGTCCGGACTGGGTCGTGCCGTCGTAGCTGAGGATTTCGCCGCGCACCTGTAACTCCATGAATGGCGCCGGGGGTTGGCGCAGGGGCAAGATCGCCGAGCGTTGCGCGCCCGGCAACCTGAAAAGGCCAAGCTGGCGACTTGTTCCCGTTTTTTGTTCAGCCGAGCCCCTTGGGCGGCGCGCCGTGGAGGTTCACGATCGGCTGCGACGGCAGCAGGCTGACCACGAAGAGGAACAGGCCGCCGATATAGGGGACCAGGCCGATCAGGATCAGCCAGCCGCTAAGGCCCACATCGTGGAAGCGGCGCAGGGTGACGGCGATGCCCGGAATGATCAGGGCCAGATAGATCAGGGCGACGATGCAGATCCAGGCGACGCCCCAGGCCTGCATGTCGCGACCGGTTTCCGCCTCGGCGACGACCAGGCCGAGGACAGGCATGGCCGCTAGCAGCAGGACCAGGAACTGAAACAGGGCGAAGGACCAGTATTCCTTGCGCCGGGCGCGGCCGTTGCCGTCGATATAGGCGGTGGTGACGCAGCGAACGAAATAGCCCCAAAGCCCCAGGTCGGGCTGGGGCGGATAGACGGTCGGGGCGGGCGGCGTCGGATCGCGCAGCAGGATCAGGCTGTGGGCTTGGCCGTCCTCGACGACGAAATCGACGCGGCGTCCGGCCGCGAGCGCGGGGTCGGTCGAGGTGAAGCCATAGCGTTGCAGGTCGTCGCCGCTGACCAGGCCGGAGCCGGTCTGGGGGTCGTAGCTCAAGATTTCGCCGCGCAAGTCAGTCTCCGCAACCCGGATGGAGAGAGGCTTATGGGGTGGATCAGGCGCCGGCTTCAAGCCGCAGGGGGCGGGTTCGCCCGGGAGGGGCGCCAAAGCGATTGTCGTGAGTCTGTCCCGGCCAAAAACCGATCAGACTGACGAAAGTCAGTTGAATGAGCAGGACGAGAGCCCCGGCGCCGACGGCGGTCGCGGCCACGGTCTGGAATGCGCGTGTCGAAGGGCCCGAGTCGATGCTGATCGCCAGCACGCCATAGACGCTGCCCATGATCACGATGACGGTGGCGACCTGTACCACCAGGGTGATCAGTCCGAAGGGTATGGCGACGAGCCAGCCGGTGCGACCGATGTCGTGAAGACGCTTGGTCGTGACGGCCAGATAAGGCCAGAGGGCTGCAACAAAAACGATCCTGGGAAGCTGGTCGGCTTCGGGAAGCAGAGCCAGCAGCCCAAACGCCGCCAGCTGGATCAGGACCATGACGAGAATCGCCGTCCAGAAGTAGGCGCGTTCCATGCGGCCGTTCAGGGAGAAGAGACGGTTTCGCCAGTCGCGCGGTGTGATCGCCGAACTGGTCGCCGGTTTCGGCGCGACGCGGCGCGCGACCGGAGCGTGGGGAAGAAGAACCGGCTCGCGGGCCTCGCGTCCGTCGATGATGAAGTCGATGCGGCGCCCCACGGCGAGGTCAGGCGTGAGGGAGGTGAAGCCGTAGCGTTGCAGGTCGTCGCCGCTGACTAGACCGGAACCGGTCTGGGGGTCGTAGGTCAGGATCTCGCCGCGCAAGGCCGTGTCCGGGAAGGCGCGGACTGGAAGCGCCGCCGTACAGGTTTGGCCCGGCGGGCGCATCAGCACAACAGGAGATTGAGCATGGCGGCCTTTCACGAGGCGCGGCTGCCCGCGCGACGGACGAGGGGCTGGCGGTGCTTTGGACGCCGCGCGTGCGGCTGTACGGCGACGGCTGGGACGGGGAGCCGACGCCGGTCGATCCGATGCGATTCCGGCTGAGGGTGTTGGACGGGGAGAGCGTTGTGCGAGCGGACGAGGCGGTCGATGCGCGCCATGTCTATGCGGCGGGGACGGTTCCGGCGGGGGCGCGGATCGCCGTCAGCCAGTGGGGCGAGGGGGTCGGCTAGGGTGTCGAGGCGGAAATAGAGGCGCTGTGAGCAAATATGCCGGGTCCGGCCCTTTGCGGGGGCGGGGGCATGGCTTAACTGACGGCCTCGGTTTTCAGTTGGAGCGACAACGGCGTGGCAGGCGACCCCTACAAGGAACTGGGCGTTTCGAAGGGCGCGAGCGCGGACGAGATCAAGAAGGCGTTCCGCAAGCTGGCCAAGGAACTGCACCCCGACAAGAACCAGGGTGACAAGATCACCGAGGACAAGTTCAAGCGGGTGACGGCGGCCTTCGACATCCTGGGCGACGCCGAGAAGCGGGCCAAGTACGACGCCGGCCAGATCGACAACGACGGCAACGACCAGTACCGCGGCTTCGGCGGCGGCGGCCGCGCGGGCGGAAACCCGTTTGGGCAGGGCGGGGGCTTCGGCGGGTTCGGCGGCAGCGCCGGCGGTCCGGGCGGCCGGGCGAACTTCGAAGGCGTCGATCTGGACGACCTGTTCGGCATGTTCGGCGGGGGCGGGCGTCAGCGCGGCGCGCGCGACTTCACCGCACGCGGCCAGGACGTGAAGGCGACGCTGGACATCAGTCTGGAGGACGCCATCGCCGGGGCGACGCGGCGGATCCAGTTTTCGGACGGGCGCACCCTGGACGTGACCATTCCCAAGGGGGCGTCGGACGGGCAGAGCATCCGGTTGCGCGGCCAGGGCTCGCCGGGACGGGGCGCCGAGAACGGCGACGCCCTGATCGAGCTGAAGATCGAGCCGCACCCCATCTACAAGCGCGACGGGGCGGACCTGACCATGGACCTGCCGGTGTCGGTCCCCGACGCGGTGCTGGGCGCCAAGGTGCGCGTGCCGACGCCCGAGGGCGTGGTGCAGATGACGATCCCGGCGGGGTCGAACTCGGGCAAGATCCTGCGGCTGAAGGGGCGCGGAGCGTTCGCGCAAGGACGGCGCGGGGACCTTCTGGCGCGGCTGGTGGCGACCCTGCCGGACGAGCCGGACGAGGCCCTGACCCGGTTCGCCGAGGAATGGCGGGCCAAGCGGCCCTATACGCCGGGACGCTGATCATGATCTCCAAGCCTGATGTGAAGCCGGCGCGGCCGTGGTTCTCCGCCGGACCGACGGCGAAACGGCCGGGTTACAGCCTGGCTGGATTGCCGCATGATCTGCTGGGACGCGGCATCCGCGCGCCTGAGGTGGTGGAGCGGTTCGCCCACGGCCTGAGCCTGACGCGCGAGGTGCTGGAAGTCCCCGACAGCCATGTGATGCTCTATACGCCGGGCTCGGACACGGGCGCGGTCGAGGCGGCCCTGTGGGGGATGCTGGGCGCGCGGCCGGTGCAGGTGGTGGCCTACGAGAATTTCGGCCTGACCTGGCTGGCGGACGTGAAGGAGCATCTGGGGCTGGAGCCCGAGGCCCTGACGGCGCCCTGGGGCGAGTTGCCGGACCTGTCGAAGGCGGACTGGTCGAAGGACGTGGTCTTCCCGTGGAACGGCACGACGTCAGGGGTGCGCGTTCCGGACGCCGACTGGATCGCCGACGACCGCGAGGGTCTGGCCATCTGCGACGCGACCTCGGCCGCCTTCGCCATGCCTCTGCCGTTCGACAAGCTGGATGTCGTGACCTTCAGCTTCCAGAAGGCGCTGGGCGGCGAGGCGGGCATAGGGGTGATGGTGCTGTCGCCGCGCGCGGTGGAGCGGCTGGACACCTATCGGCCCGAGCGGCCGGTGCCCAAGGTGCTGCGGATCACCGACGGCAAGGGTCGGTTCGACCGGGGCCTGGCGGACGGGGTGGCGATCAACACCTTCTCGATCCTGACCATCGAGGACTGGATCGACGCCCTGGACTGGGCGAAGGAAGTCGGCGGGTTGACGGAGCTGGTCCGGCGGACGGACGCCAACTATGCGGCCCTGGCCGAGTGGGTGGAGAAGACCGACTGGATCGACTTCCTGCCAGAGCGGCCGGAGATCCGATCAACGACATCGGTGTGTCTGAAGTTCGCCGATGCGCGTGTCGCGGCGCTGGACGCCAAGGCGCAGAAGACCTTCGTCACCCGGTTCAAGGCCCTGCTGGAAGGCGAGGCGGCGGTGTTCGACATGGAGCCCCACCGCAATGCGCCACCGGGGCTTAGACTGTGGTGCGGATGCACGGTCGAGACGGCCGACGTGGTGGCTGCGACGCCGTGGCTGGAGTGGGCGTTCGAGACGGCGGCGGACGAACTGGCCGGCTAAAGCGTCACAATCCGCCGCTAAGTCTCCGCCCGACGATCAGTATGCGGGATTCAGGCGGATGAAGATGTTCAGACAGTTCGGTGCGGCGCTGGCGCTTGGCGCGGCGGTACTGGCTTCGGCTGTTCCCGCCTGGGCCGAGGTCTTCACCGTGGCCGTGGTGTCCGACACCCAGAACTATTCCGACATCACCCTGGCCCAGCCGCGCGGGGCGGACACCTACGCCCAGCAGATGCAGTATCTGGCGGATACGCGGGCGGAGAAGAACCTGGTCTTCGCCACCTTCGTCGGCGACATCGTCCAGCATGGCGACGGGCAGTTCCGTCGCGGCGTCGACGGCGCTGAGGGCGAATACCGGTATTTCGACACCCGCGAGGAGTGGGACATCGCCACCCGGTCGATCGCCATTCTGGCCCGCACAGGCGTGCCGTTCGGCATGGTCCTGGGCAACCATGACTACGACAACTATTCCTGGTGGGAGGGCGGTCCCGGCGCCTCCAAGCCGCTGAGCGGCGGTCGGACCTGGAACCTGTATTTCGGTCCGCAGTCGCGGTTCTTCGCCGGCAAGTCCTGGTACGGCGGCGCCTCGGCGGACGGGCTGAACAGTTTCCAGACCTTCACCGGGGGCGGAAAGACCTTCCTGAACCTGTCACTGGAGATGGAGCCGCCGCAGTCCGCCCTGGACTGGGCCCAGGGGGTGATCGACGCCCACCCCGGCGTGCCGGTGATGGTGACGACCCACGAGTGGCTGCAGCCCGGACCGCTGGATCGCTCCAACGGTTACGCCAACTATTTCCCCGGCACCGACCACCTGTCGCCGGACCAGATCTGGGACCGGTTCATCCGCAAGAATGCGGCGATCTTCATGGTGCTGAGCGGGCACAACTACACCCGTCCGGTTCTGGGGGTGTCGAACGGCGAGAACCTGCGGATCGACACGAACGACGCCGGTCATCCCGTCTATCAGATGATCCAGGACTATCAGGGCAATACGGTGGGGCCGGACGGGCAGCCGGACACGGCCAACGGCGGCGCCGGCTGGTTGCGGTTCATGGCCTTCGACACCGAGGCGAAGAAGATCCGCTTCTACACCTATTCGACGTTGCGCGAGAAACATGCGGGGCGGAACGGCGAGGCGACCTTCGGCGTGGCGCCGGAACTGTCCGAGTTCGAACTCGACTTCCCGCCGCAGCTTCTGAACTAGAAACCTTCCGAGAGCGGAGACATCCGCCGATTCCCCCGCTATAGGCTGCGCCCGCGTTCGGGTCGCCGCGCTGTCAGCGCGCCCCGACGATTTTGACGCGTCCTCCGAGGGGGACGCTTGCGCGGAGAAGTGCTTTGGCGAACGTGGCTGTGGTCGGCGCCCAGTGGGGCGACGAGGGCAAGGGCAAGATCGTGGACTGGCTGTCCAACCGCGCCGACATGGTCGTGCGGTTCCAGGGCGGCCATAACGCGGGCCATACGCTGGTCGTGGACGGCAAGGTCTACAAACTGGCCCTGCTGCCCAGCGGCGTGGTGCAGGGCAAGCCCTCGATCATCGGCAATGGCGTGGTCGTCGATCCCTGGCATCTGGTCGGCGAGATCGAGAAGATCCAGGCCCAGGGCGTGGCAATCACCCCCGACATTCTGAGCATCGCCGACAACGCCTGTCTGATCCTGCCGGTCCACCCGGCCCTGGACGTGGCGCGCGAGGCGGCCGCCAGCGCCCCCGGCGCCAAGATCGGCACGACCGGCCGCGGCATCGGCCCGGCCTATGAGGACAAGGTCGGGCGTCGCGCCATCCGGGTCTGCGACCTGGCCAATGCCGACGACCTGAAGGTCAAGATCGATCGACTGCGCTCGCATCATGATCCGCTGCGCGCCGGCCTGGGTCTGGAGCCGATCGATCCCGAGGCCCTGCTGGCCCAGCTGCTGGAGATCGCGCCGAAGATCCTGCCCTATGTGAAGCCGGCCTGGCGCGTGTTGGACCAGGCGCAGAAGGACGGCAAGCGGGTGCTGTTCGAGGGGGCGCAGGGCGCCTTCCTGGACGTGGACCACGGCACCTATCCCTATGTCACCAGCTCGAACACCGTGGCCGGTCAGGCGGCGGCCGGGTCGGGCATCGGACCGCGCGGCGTCGGCTATGTGCTGGGCATCGTGAAAGCCTACACGACCCGCGTCGGCGAGGGGCCTTTCGCCTGCGAACTGGACGACGAGGTCGGTCAGCATCTGGCGACTGTGGGCCGCGAAGTGGGCGTGAACACGGGCCGGGCGCGGCGCTGCGGCTGGTTCGACGCCGTGCTGGTGCGTCAGTCTGTGGCGATCAACGGCATCGACGGCATCGCCCTGACCAAGCTGGACGTGCTGGACGGTTTGAAGACGCTGAAGATCTGCGTCGGCTACAAGGTCGACGGCGAGGTGTTGGACTATCTGCCCTCGAGCCTGAAGGCCCAGGCGGCGGCCGAGCCGGTGTTCGAGGAGCTGGAAGGCTGGAGCGAAAGCACCGCCGGCGTCCGCAGCTTCAAGGACATCAACGCCAATGCGATCAAATACGTGCGGCGCATCGAGGAGTTGATCGGCGCCCCGGTGGCCCTGCTGTCGACCAGCCCCGAGCGGGACGACACGATCCTGATGCGGGACCCCTTCCAAGGGTAGGGTGAAAAGGCCCGTTGATTCAACGGGCCTTAACCAGGGTCCGGTAAGCCTAACGGCAGAAATCGGAGCAGAAGCCCTTGTTCACCGCCGACGCCAGAACGTTGAGCCGCCTCGAGCCCGCCGTCAGACGGGTCGTGATCGTCGATCCGAACGCCTCTTCCGCGCGTCTGCTGTCGGACATCATGAAGGGGTTGGGCGCGCGCGAAGTCTATGTCGAGAGCGACGAGGAGCGGGCGCTGGAGCTGCTGCGTGACGTTGAGCCCGGCATCATCTTCACCGAACGTTCGGGCGAGACCCTGAACGGCGAGTTCCTGGCGCGGCGGGTGCGGCGGTCCAGCATGGCCTGTCGGATGTCGCCGATCATCATGGTCACGGGCGAGGCGACCGCCGCCGCCATTAAGGGCGCGCGCGACGCCGGTGTGCACGAATTCCTGCGCAAACCCTATACGACCGGCGACCTGTTCAAGCGGGTCGAGAACGTGGCCCTGAAGCCGCGCCCCTGGGTCGAGGCGGTCGGCTATGTCGGACCTGACCGGCGCCGGTTCAACTCGGGCGAATATTCGGGCGCGCGCAAGCGTCGGGCCGACGGATCGAGCGGGGAGATCATCGATATCCGGGATCAGGCCACGCGCATTCTGGTGGCGGCCATGGCCCAGTTCGATCAGGATCCAGCCCAGGCGATGCGCGCCATCCGCCAGCAGGCCCAGACGCTGAAGGCCTTCGCCGTCAAGAACGGCGACGCCAAGCTGGCCATCGCGGCCGGCGGGCTGGAAGCCTTCATGGGCGCAGGCGCGGTGACCAAGGCCGGGCTGGCCCAGCCGATCGGCGCGATCATGGCCCTGGGACAACCCGCGCCCCAGCAGATGGCGCGGGCGTCCTGATCCCTTGAGGGTATAAGGGGGCTGTCGGCACCCTCTACCGCTTCGCAGACCCCCCTCCTCCAGAGGGGGAGGATCAGCGAGGGTCAGGCGTCGACCAGGTTCCGTTCCTCGGCCGCAGCGCGCATGGCCTTCTGCAGCTTCTCGAAGGCGCGAACCTCGATCTGGCGGACGCGTTCGCGCGAGACGCCGTACTGGCCGGCGAGTTCTTCCAGGGTGACGGGATCGTCCTTGAGGCGGCGTTCCGTGAGAATGTGTTTCTCGCGGTCGGTCAGCTCCTCCATGGCCTCTTGCAGCAGGCTCATGCGGATGCCCTTTTCCTCGTCCTCGGCGAGCTGGGTTTCCTGGGAGACGGCCGTGTCGTCGGCCAACCAGTCCTGCCATTCGCTTTCACCGTCGGCGCGCAGGGGCGCGTTCAGCGAGGCGTCGCCGCCGAGACGGCGGTTCATGTTGGTGACCTCTTCCTCGGTCACGCCCAGTTTGGTGGCGATGGCGGCGAGGTGTTCCGGATGCAGGTCGCCTTCCTCGAAGGCCGAGATCTGGCTCTTGGCCTTGCGCAGGTTGAAGAACAGCTTCTTCTGGGCGGCGGTGGTGCCCATCTTCACGAGCGACCAGCTGCGCAGGATGTATTCCTGGATCGAGGCGCGGATCCACCACATGGCGTAGGTGGCCAGGCGGAAGCCCTTGTCCGGGTCGAATTTCTTGACGGCCTGCATCAGGCCGACATTGCCCTCAGAAATCACTTCGCCGATCGGCAGGCCGTAGCCGCGATAGCCCATGGCGATCTTGGCCACGAGACGAAGGTGCGAGGTCACGAGACGGTGGGCGGCTTCGGGGTCCTGGTGCTCCGACCAACGCTTGGCGAGCATGAACTCCTCGTCCTTGGTCAGCATCGGAAACTTGCGGATTTCCGTCAGATAACGCGACAGGCCTTGTTCAGGCGACATCACCGCGAGCGTGCTATTGGTAGCCATGGTCCTGGTCCCTCCGACCGTCTAAACGAGCGGGCTCTGCGTCGTCGGCCACGGTGCGTGCACCGACGTCTCTCCCCTCAACCGGATAAGTAGCGATGGGTTGCCGCCGTTTTTAGAGGCGTATCGTCACACGAAAGCGTGACCGTGACCCTGGCGCCACTCGTGCCGATCGACGTCCTATATAGAACTTCGTCAGTTGCTATTCAAGACCCGCTCCTTCGAGGGGGCGTGTCGCTTGTCGTTCCCGTTTCACACCCTGTATGACACCGGTAGCAAATGACTCCTGGGAGGGAGCGGATGGGACGCGGACTGACGCGACGGAGCGCCATTGTCACGATGGCTGCATCGGCGGCGGCTACGGGCTTGGCCAAGACGGCGTGGGCGGAGACGCCGGAGAAAATCGAGCGCTGGGGCCTGTTCGAGGCCGTGCTGGAGGCGACGGTCGATGGCGATCCGTTCGACGTCGAACTGGTCGGGGTGTTCACCGACGGTCGGATGACGGTCCGGGCGCCGGGCTTCTTCGACGGGGACGGGGTCTGGCGTATCCGTTTCTCTCCGCCCGAGACCGGCAGTTGGCGCTGGGCCAGCGAGAGCCCGGTCGCGGCCCTGAACGGGCGGTCGGGGCGGGTCGAGGCGGTCGCGCCCTCGGCGGGCAATCACGGGCCGGTCGGGGTGGTCGAAGCCTATCATTTCGCCCATGCGGACGGGACGCCGTTCCGGCAGGTCGGCACCACCAGCTACGGCTGGACCCATCAGCCTGAAGCGAAACGGCGCCAGACGCTGGAGACGCTGAAGGCCGCGCCGTTCAACAAGATCCGTATGCTGGTCACGCCCAATGCGGCTGTGTCGACCAATACGCCGCTGTCGCCCTTCGTGCGGACGGGGGCCGGCGAGACCGACTTCGATCTGGACCGGTTCGATCCGGCCTTCTTCCGGCGGCTGGACGCCAGCGTCGCCGCCCTGGGGGAGATCGGGGTGCAGGCGGATGTGATCCTGTTCCACCCCTATGACGAGGCCTCGGGTCTCAACGCCATGAGCGCGGCGCGCGACGAGCGCTATGTCCGCTATGTCGTGGCGCGGCTGTCGGCCTATCGGAACGTCTGGTGGTCGATGGCCAACGAGTTCGACATCCTGAAGAAGTCGGACGCCGGCTGGGACCGGCTGTTCCAGGTGGTGCGCGACGCCGATCCGCACGGACGGTTGAGGTCGATCCACAACTGGCGGCGGCTGTATGACAACGGCAAGCCCTGGGTGACTCATTCCAGCATCCAGAACGGGTCCGCCGTGCTGGACGACGCCCGAGCCGAGACCTATCGCAGCGTCTGGCAAAAGGCCGTGGTGTTCGACGAGGTCTGTTACGAGGGTTCGTTGAGCGAACGCTGGGGCGACCTGACCGGGCCGGAGATGGTGCGGGCCTTCTGGCACGGGCTGATCGGCGGAACCTATGTCGGCCATTCCGAATGTTTCCCGCAGGAGGGCGGGACCGAGGGCGGCTTCTGGCTGGGCGAAGGCGGGGAGCTGCGCGGCGAGAGTTGGACGCGGCTGGCCTTCCTGAAGTCGGTGATGGAGGCCGGGCCGAAGCCGGGGATCGATCCCATCGACAAATGGTGGGAACAGCATCTCGGCGGCGTCGCCGGGCAGTATTATCTCCGCTATTTCGGGGACGCGGCGCCGACGGAATGGGCGGTGGACGTGCCGCGCGACGAGATCGTCGGGGGCGAGCGGTTCAAGGTCGATGTGATCGACACCTGGAACATGACGATCGAGCCTGTGGCCGGCGCGTTCGTCATGCAGAAGCGGGACGACACCAAATACTTCTTCCGCGATCCGGCGCGCCCGACAATCAGCCTGCCGGGGCGGCCGTGGATGGCGGTGCGGGTGACGCGGGTCGACTAGAGGCCCAGGCTGTTTCGATAGGACGGGTGGACCACGTCGGCGTGTTCGGGGTGTTTCTTCAACCAGGCGGCGAAGAAGGGGCAGACGGGCAGGATCAGCAGGCCGCGCGCGCGGGCGTCCTCGACGACGTGGGCGGCCATGCGGCTGGCGATGCCGCGGCCTTCCAGGGCCTTGGGCGTGACGACCTCAGTGATCATCAGATTGGGCGGCGACAGATTGTAGGCGACGTGGGCGACCAGACCCTGGACCGGCAGTTCGTAGCGGTTGAGGGCGGGGTTGTCGGCGACGGCGGCGTCGGTCATCGGTCGGTCCTCAGAGTTGGGACAGCAGGGCTTCCAGAGCCTGCATGTCGGCGGGCGGGGGGGTCTCGAACCGCAGGGCTTTCCCGGTGACGGGATGGACGAAGCCTAGAACGGCGGCGTGCAGGGCCTGGCGATACAGGCCGATTTCGGCGACGGCGTCGCGGACCGGGGCGGCGGGGCTGCCCGAGCCATAGACGGGGTCGCCGAGCAGGGGCGAGCCCTTGGACGCCAGATGGACGCGGATCTGGTGGGTGCGGCCGGTGTGCAGGGTGCAGGCGACACGGGCGGCCATCGGGGCGCCGCCGGCCTTGGCCGGTTGGCCGAAAGTGGCCTGGACGACATAGTCGGTGATCGCCTCGCGTCCGCCGGACTTGAGCACCGCCATCTTCTTGCGGTCGTGGGGCGAGCGGCCGATGCGGGTCTCGATCCGGCCCTTTGACGGCGACGGGGCGCCGCGCGTCAGGGCCACATAGGTGCGTTCGATGTCGTGGGTCGCGAACAGGGCGGACAGGCCCTGATGGGCGCGGTCGGTCTTGGCGGCGACCATGACGCCGGAGGTGTCCTTGTCCAGCCGGTGGACGATGCCGGGGCGGGCGACGCCGCCTATGCCCGACAGACTGTCGCCGCAGTGGGCCAGGAGGGCGTTGACCAGGGTGCCGGTCTCGCAGCCC
Organism: Brevundimonas sp.; assembly: GCF_044336875.1. GTDB lineage: Bacteria > Pseudomonadota > Alphaproteobacteria > Caulobacterales > Caulobacteraceae > Brevundimonas. The sequence goes on from NZ_JBIIOP010000007.1 coordinate 132,295, forward strand.
GGCGCCGGGTGGGCGGCCATGCCGGCGGGCTTGTCGACGACGATCAGTTCGGCGTCCTCGTAGAGGACGGTAAGGGGGATGGCCTCGGGCTGGGGCGTGGCGGGGGCGACCGGTGGCAGGGCGACGGTGTAGAGGCCGGGCTGGGCCTTGGCCGAGCCGCCGGTCAGGACGACGCCGTCGCGGCTGACCGCGCCCTCGGCCAGCAGGGCCTGGAGACGGGCGCGGGAGAGGGACGGGAAGGCGAGAGACAGGGCCTTGTCCAGCCGGACGCCGGGCGCGTCGAGGCGGGCCTCCAGCACGTCTTCCGGAGCGGGGGCGGGCAAGCCGTCGTCGTCGATCAGGTCAGGGTCGGACACGGACACTCCCTAGCACGATGCGCGGCTTGCGCGAGCGCGGGGCGCGGGTGGATAGTGAAGCCTGGGGGCGTAGGGGACGATCCGATGAAGCGGTTGATGATCGCCGGGGGCGCAGTCGCCGTGGCGGCGCTGCTGGGCAGTTGCACGACCATGAGCAAGGATGAATGTCTCGCCGGGGCCTGGGGCGAGAAGGGATACGCCGACGGGACGGCGGGCTATCCGGCGACGCGGCTGGACGACCACGCCAAGGCCTGCGCCAAATATCAGGTGGCGCCCAATCCTGCGGCCTATGGTTCGGCGCGCGAGGACGGGCTGCGGTCCTATTGCACCTTCGAGAAGGCCTGGGTCGAGGGGCGGGCGGGCAATACCTATTACGGCGTCTGCCGGCCTGAGGAGGAGGCGGCCTTCCTGCCCGCCTATCGGGACGGGCTGCGGCTGCACGAAGTCGAGGCGGCGGTCGAGGCGGCGGAAAGCGCACTGAGCAGCGCCGAGGCCCGGATCGAGGATCGCGAGGACAAGCTGGAGGCCAAGCAGCGCGAACTGCGCGGCGAGGGGCTGACGGACGAGGAGCGGCAGCGCGTGCGCGACCGGATCGAGGAAGTCCGGGGCGAGATCCGCCAGGCGCGCCGCAACGCCCGAGAGGCGCGCGACGCGCTGGACAGCGCAGAATGGGACCTTCGCCGGGTGCGGCGCGAACTGAGCGGCCGCTACCCGGTCTAGTCTGAAGGCTTAGGCGGCCTTGACGGCGGCGCCGCGGAAGGACGGATCCAGGTCGCCCGAGGTGTAGCGTTTGGCCATCTGGGCGGTGGAGAGCGGGCGGATCTTGGACGCCTGGCCCTCGCAGCCGAACTGGACGTAGCGCTCCATGCAGAGCTTCTTCATCGCCTCCTTGGCGGGCTTCAGATAGTAGCGCGGGTCGAACTCGCCCGGCTTCTCGATCAGAGCCTTACGGATGGCGCCGGTGATGGCCATGCGGTTGTCGGTGTCGATATTGACCTTGCGCACGCCGTGCTTGATGCCGCGCTGGATTTCCTCGACCGGCACGCCCCAGGTCTGGGGCATCTCGCCGCCATAGGCGTTGATGATGTCCTGCAGATCCTGCGGCACCGACGACGAACCGTGCATCACCAGGTGGGTGTTGGGCAGGCGGCGGTGGATCTCCTCGATCACGTTCATGGCCAGGACGTCGCCGTCCGGCTTGCGCGTGAACTTGTAGGCGCCGTGCGAGGTGCCCATGGCGATGGCCAGGGCGTCGACCTTGGTGGCGGCGACGAAGTCGACGGCCTGGTCCGGGTCGGTCAGCAGTTGCGAATGGTCCAGTTTGCCCTCGAAGCCGTGGCCGTCCTCGGCCTCGCCCATGCCGGTCTCCAGCGAGCCTAGCACACCCAGTTCGCCCTCGACCGAGACGCCGCACGAGTGGGCCATTTCGGTGACGCGACGGGTGACGTCGACATTGTATTCGTAGGAGGCGGGGGTCTTGGCGTCCTCTTCCAGCGAGCCGTCCATCATGACGCTGGTGAAGCCGTACTGGATGGCGGTGGCGCAGGTCGCCGGGCCGTTGCCATGGTCCTGGTGCATGCAGACCGGGATGTGCGGATAAAGCTCGGCCAGGGCGTCGATCAGCTTGGCCAGGACGATGTCGTTGGCGTAGTTCCGCGCGCCTCGGCTCGCCTGGATGATCACGGGAGCATTGACCTCATGGGCCGCCTCCATGATCGCCAGACCCTGTTCCATGTTGTTGATGTTGTAGGCCGGCAGGCCGTAGTCGTTCTCAGCCGCGTGGTCGAGCAGCTGTCGCAGCGTGATGCGCGCCATGATGAAATCTCCTGAGCCGAAAGTCTTTTATGATTGGGCGGGAGACTAGCGTTGCAGCGCAGCAAAGTCACGCCGTGTAACAGCAGCTTCCCCCAAGGCATTACGATAGGCCCGGACCCGTGATCCGGTTGCATCGCAGTGTTACGCAAGGCGGTCGAGGTTCAGGCGCGCAGGGCCTCGACGCCTGGTAGGGCCTTACCCTCCATCCACTCCAGGAAGGCGCCCCCGGCGGTGGAGACGAAGGTCATGTCGTCCGAGGTTCCGGCGTGGTTCAGGGCCGCGACCGTGTCGCCGCCGCCGGCGACGGCGATCAGCTTGCCGGCCTTGGCCAGTTCCGCCGCGTGTTTGGCGGCGGCGACCGTGGCGGCGTCGAAGGGCGGGACCTCGAACACGCCCAGCGGGCCGTTCCAGATCAGGGTCTTGGACGCGTCCATGGCGGCGTTCAGACGGGCGACGGTCTCGGGGCCGGCGTCCAGGATCTTGTCGTCGGCGGACAGGGCCTCGCCGGTCTTCAGGGTCTTGAAGACGGCGCCCGGCTTGACCTCGACGGCGACGATGACGTCGACCGGCAGCAGCAGTTCGCAGCCCTGGGCCTCGGCCTCGGCCATAATCTCGCGGGCGGTGTCGGCCATATCCTTCTCGGCCAGCGAGCCGCCGATATCGATCCCTTGCGCGTAGAGGAAGGTGTTGGCCATGCCGCCGCCGATGGCCAGCTTGTCCAGCTTGCCGACCAGGTTCTTCAGCAGGTCCAGCTTGGTCGAGACCTTGGAGCCGCCGACGATGCCGACGACCGGCTTCTGCGGCTGGCCTAGGGCGGCGTCCAGGGCGTCTAGTTCACGGCGCATGGATTCGCCGGCGTAGGCGGGGATGTGGTGGGCGATCCCTTCCGTCGAGGCGTGGGCGCGGTGGGCGGCCGAGAAGGCGTCGTTGACATAGAGGTCGCCCAGGTCGGCCAGCTTCTGGGCGAAGACCGGGTCATTGGCCTCTTCCGCCGCATGGAAGCGGACGTTCTCCAGCAGCACCACGCCGCCGGCGTCCAGGTCGCGGATGGCCTCGACGGCGGGGCCGCCGATGCAGTCGTCGGCGAAGCGGACCGGGGCGCCGAGCAGGGCCTCCAGCGGTTCGACGACCGGCTTCAGGCTCATCGACGGAACGCGCTGGCCCTTGGGACGGTCGAAGTGGGCCAGCAGGGCCACCTTGGCGCCGGCGTCGCGCAGGCGCTGGATCGTCGGCAGGGCGACCCGCAGCCGGGTGTCGTCCGTGACCCTGCCGCCCTCCATCGGGACGTTGAAGTCCACGCGGACCAGAGCCGTCTTGCCGGCGAGGTCTTTTGCGTCGTCGAGGGTGCGGAAGGTCATGGTCGTTTCCCTGTCTCCTCCCCGTCGCGAAGCGATGGGGAGGTGGCGCGGCGCTCTTGCGCCGTGACGGAGGGGCTCTGGCCCCAGGTTCGGTGCGGTGGAAAGAACCCCTCCACCACTTCGTGGTCCCCCTCCCCATTCGCTGCGCGAACGGGGAGGAGACGCGCGGTTCTTACAGGAACTTCGCCATCACCAGGGCCGTGTCGGCCATGCGGGTCGCGAAGCCCCATTCGTTGTCGTACCAGCTGAGGACGCGGGCCAGCTTGCCGTCGACGACCTGGGTCTGGGGCAGCGCGGCGGTCGAGGAGGCGGCCACGTGGTTCAGGTCGCTGGACACCAGAGCATCCGTCGTCGTGAACAGGACGCCCTTCATCGGGCCGTCGGCGGCGGCCTGGAGCGCGGCGTTGATCTCGGCCGCCGTCACTTCACGACCGGCGACGACCTTCAGGTCGACGACCGAGACGTTCGGGGTCGGGACGCGGATCGACGAGCCGTCCAGCTTGCCCTTCAGTTCCGGCAGGACCAGGCCCAGGGCCTTGGCGGCGCCGGTCGAGGTCGGGATCATCGACAGGGCGGCGGCGCGGGCGCGGTACAGGTCCTTGTGCATCGTATCCAGCGTCGGCTGGTCGCCGGTGTAGGAGTGGATGGTGGTCATGTAGCCGCGCTCGATGCCGAACAGGTCGTTCAGCACCTTGGCCACCGGGGCCAGGGCGTTGGTGGTGCACGAGCCGTTCGACACGACGATGTCGTCGGCGGTCAAGGTCTCGTGGTTGACCTTGAAGACGATGGTCTTGTCGGCGCCGTCGGCCGGGGCCGAGACCAGGACGCGCTTGGCGCCGGCCTTCAGGTGGGCGCTGGCCTTGTCCTTGGACGTGAAGATGCCGGTGCATTCGAAGGCGATGTCCACCTTCAACTCGGCGTGGGGCAGGTTGGCCGGATCACGCTCGGCCGTGACCTTGATCTTGCCGGTGCCGACGTCGATCCAGTCCTCGCCCGAGGTCACGGTGCCGGGGAAGCGGCCGTGGACCGAATCGTAGCGGAACAGGTGGGCGTTGGTCTCGACCGGCCCAAGATCGTTGATCGCCACGACTTCGATGTCCGTGCGGCCATGCTCGACGATCGAGCGGAGGACGAGACGGCCGATGCGGCCGAAGCCGTTGATGGCGACGCGGACGGTCATGATGGAGGCTCCTCAGAACGGGATTAGGGGTTAGCGCCTATATAGGTTCGGCGTCTCAATGGAGCGGTCGCGGACGCGTTGCAACCCCGTGCACGTAACATGATGTGATCGACGGTTACGCTTGGGAAGGCGACCTGGGAAACCTGCCTGTCAGGTTCGGGTAAGAAACACCCCTGCGAAGGTCGTTTTTAATCGGTTGAGCAAAATTTTTGCGACAGGGGTTGTGCCGCCCCGGCCCGTATGGTTTCTTGCCGTCAGAACAGGGAGCCACCCGTGGCCACGATGACGCGCGACATGACGAAGGGACGCACCGCCAAGGCGGTCGCAGCCGTTCGCGCGCCCATTGGCCTGGAAGCCCCGATTTCCCTCATTCTCCTCGTGCTCCTCGGCCTGCTTACGCAAGCGGCGTGGATGCACGCGACCTGAACTAAACGCACTCAGGATCGCCCGGCACCACCCCGCTCCCGAAAGGAAGCGGGGTTTTTCGTGCTTTGCGGTCCGATTTGAACCGGACCCATGACGCAAGATTTCACCTCAGACCCCACGACGATCGGCGCGCAGGACGCGGCGATGTCGCGCGCCCCGCGCCGGGGTTCTGGCTTTGCCATTCGCGACGGCGTCCGCGCCGCTCGCGTCACTGACCGCCGGATCGACGCTCGTGTCGCCCCGGCGACGCACCGGGCGGGCTTTACGCCCCACGTTGCCCGCCCGGTGCGAGGACGTTTCGCCGCCACAACCATCAAAACCCAGACCGCCCAGGAAGCCTGAACCACCATGGCCATCACCATCTACACCAACGAAGACATCCGCCCCGGCGCCATCGCCGGCCAGCGCATCGCCATCATCGGCTATGGCTCGCAAGGCCGCGCCCACGCCCAGAACCTGCGCGACAGCGGCCATGACGTGGTCGCCGGCGTCCGTCACGGCGGCACCGGCTGGAAACACGCCACCGAGGACGGCGTCCCGACCGCCGAGCCGGCCGAGGCCGTCAAGGGCGCCGACATCATCGCCATCCTGACCCCGGACATGATCCAGGGCGAGGTCTATCGCGACATCATCGAGCCGAACGCCAAGGAAGGCTCGGCCCTGCTGTTCGCCCACGGCTTCTCGATCATCTACGAGCGCATCACCCCGCGCGCCGACATGGACGTGATCCTGGTCGCGCCGAAGGGACCGGGCGATCTGGTCCGTCGCGAGTTCGCCCGCGGCCGCGGCGTGCCCTCGCTGTTCGCTATCGAGAAGGACGTGACCGGCAAGGCGCGCGACCGCGCCATGGGCTACGCCAAGGGCAACGGCGGCGCGACCGGCGGTCTGCTGGAAACCACCTTCCGCGAAGAGACCGAGACCGATCTGTTCGGCGAACAGGCCGTCCTGTGCGGCGGCGCCAAGGAACTGGTCATCCAGGGCTTCAACACCCTGGTCGAGGCCGGCTACCAGCCCGAGATCGCCTATTTCGAATGCCTGCACGAGCTGAAGCTGATCGTGGACCTGTTCTACGAGGGCGGCATCTCGAAGATGCACCACTTCATCTCGGAAACGGCGAAGTACGGCGCCGTCGCCAGCGGCCCGCGCGTGGTCAACGAAGAGACCAAGGCCCGCATGAAGACCATCCTGGAAGAGATCCAGGACGGCACCTTCGCCAAGAACTGGATCGCCGAGAACGAGGCCGGCAAGCCGCAGTACGAAGCCTGGCTGAAGGCGGACCGCGAAAGCCAGATCGAACAGGTCGGCGCCCGTCTGCGCGAGCGGATGGCCTGGCTGAACGCGCCCAAGGCCGAAGCGGCCTGATCGCCGCCAGAAAGACCGGATGACCCTGATGACCGCCGCCGCCTTCAAATCCTCAGCCGAGGCCGCCCCCCGATCGGGGGCGCGCCTGCTGGTCTCCACCCTGGAGCGGCTGGGCGTGGAGGTGGTGTTCGGTTATCCGGGCGGCGCCATCATGCCGGTCTATGACGCCCTGGCCGGGTCCAAGCTGAAACACATCCTGGTCCGCCACGAGCAGGGCGCGGCCTTCGCGGCCGACGCCTATGCCCGCAAGAGCGGCCGGGTCGGGGTGTGCATGGCCACCTCCGGTCCGGGCGCCACCAATCTGGTCACCGGCATCGCCAATGCGATGATGGATTCGGTGCCGATGGTCTGCATCACCGGCAATGTCGCCCAAGGCCTGATGGGCACCGACGCCTTCCAGGAGATCGACATCCTGGGCGTCACCCTGCCGATCGTGAAACATTCGATCCTGGTCCGCGACGCCGCCGAGGTTCCGGCCGCGATCGAGGAAGCCTTCCATATCGCCGCCTCGGGCCGTCCGGGTCCGGTCCTGGTCGACCTGCCCAAGGACGTGCAGTTCGCCACGACCAGCGACGACTACGGCTTCCACATTCCCAATACGACGACCGCCGTCGACCACGACGCCGTCGCCGCCGCCGAGGCCGCGATCCGCGCCGCGAAGAAGCCGCTGATCTATATCGGCGGCGGGGTGAAGATCGGCGGCGCGACCGAGGCCGTCCGCGCCTTCGTCCGCGCCACCGGCATCCCGCAGGTCTCGACCCTGAACGCCCTGGGCACCATCCCGACCGATGCGCCGGGGATGCTGGGGATGCTGGGGATGCATGGCACGCGCGCCGCCAATCACGCGGTGCAGGACAGCGATCTGCTGATCGTCGTCGGCGCCCGGTTCGACGACCGCGCCACCGGCAAGCTGGCCGAGTTCGCGCCCAAGGCCGGCGTCGTCCATTTCGACATCGACGCCTCGGAAGTCGGCAAGCTGCGCGCGGTCAATGTCGCCGTCGTCGGCGAGCTGAAGGACGGGGTCGAGGCCCTGTCGGCGCGGCTGAACGCCGGACCGGCGCTGGAGATCGCCGCCTGGACCGCCGAATGCGCCGAGGCCGCCACGACCCATGCCTATCGCTATGACGCGCCGGGCGAGGGGGTCTATGCCCCGGCCCTGCTGAAGGAAATCTCGGAAGCGGCGGGCGATCGGTTCGTCGCCGCCTGCGACGTGGGCCAGCACCAGATGTGGGCGGCCATGCACTGCCGCTTCTCCAGGCCCGAGGCCCACATCACCTCGGGCGGTCTGGGCGCCATGGGCTTCGGCCTGCCCGCCGGGATCGGCGCCAAGCTGGCCGATCCGTCCGCGACGGTCGTCACCATCGCCGGCGACGGCGGCTTCATGATGAACATCCAGGAGCTGGCGACGCTGAAGCGTTACGGCATCCCGCTGAAGATCGTGCTGATCGACAACTCCTCGCTGGGCTTGGTGCGCCAGTGGCAGGAGCTGTTCTTCGCCGAGAACTATTCCGAGATCGATCTGTCCGACAATCCGGACTTCGTGAAGGTCGCCGAAGCCTTCGGCGTCGACGCCTTCCGCATCGACCGCCGCGATCAGGTGTCGGACGGCATCCAGCGCCTGCTGGCCGCCGACGGCCCCTGCCTGGCCCATGTGGTCATCGATCCCCGTGACAATGTCTGGCCGCTGGTTCCGCCGGGCAAGAACAATGCTGAAATGATGGAGGGCTCCTGAGATGAGCGACACGATCCACATCCAGATCGACCGTGCGGACGGTTCGCTTCAGCGTCTCATCGGGCTTGTGGAGCGCCGGGGCTTCCACATCGACGGCATCAACATGGCCGACGAGGGCGCCTTCCGCCGCATCGCCCTGACCGTGCGCGGCCGCGACGCCGGCCGCTGCATGGACAACCTGGGTCGCCAGATCGACCGGCTGTTCGGCGTTCGCCGCATCAGCAACGACATTATTCAATCCGAGGCCGCGTAATGATTACCACCCAGGGCGAACGAGTATCGGGCGTATCGCGCACCGAACAAATCGCCACCGACCCCAACCGGGTCATCGTCTTCGACACGACGATGCGGGACGGGGAGCAGGCGCCGGGCTTCTCGATGACCGCCCAGGCCAAGGTGAAGATGGCCCAGGTCCTGAGAGACCTGGGCGTCGACGTTATAGAGGCGGGCTTCGCCGCCGCCTCGCCGGGCGACGAGGAAGCCATCCGCCGCGTGGCGGGCGAGGTCGAGGGACCGGTCTTCTGCTCGCTGTCGCGGGCCAACGAGAAGGACATCGACGCGGTCTATCGCGCCCTGCAGCCGGCGCCCAAGTCGCACCGCCGCTGCCACACCTTCATCGGCACCAGCCCGATCCACCGTTCGGCCAAGCTGAAGATGTCGACCAACGAGGTGATGTCGACGGCCGTGCGTTCGGTGGAATACGCCGCCAGCCTGTTCGACGACGTCGAATTCTCGGCCGAGGACGCCTTCCGCACCGAGCCGGAGTTCCTGGCCGACATTCTGGAAGCCGCCGCAGACGCCGGCGCCCGCACCCTGAACGTGCCCGACACGGTCGGCTACGCCACGCCGGAAGAGGTGCGCGAGCGGTTCGCCTTCCTGGCCGAACGGATCAAGAAGCGGCATCCGCACGTCATCTTCTCGGCCCACTCCCACGACGACCTGGGCATGGCGGTCGCCAACTCCCTGGGCGCGGTCCAGGGCGGGGCGCGTCAGATCGAGGGCGCGATCAACGGCATCGGCGAACGGGCGGGCAACTGCTCGATCGAAGAGGTCATCATGGCCCTGAAGGTCCGCGAGGACCTGTATGGCGTGACGACCGGCGCCGACAGCCGCCATCTGGTGCGCGCCTCCAAGATCCTGTGCGAGATCACCGAGACGGTGATCGCCCGCAACAAGTCGGTGGTGGGCATCAACGCCTTCGCCCACGAGGCCGGGATCCACCAGCACGGCATGCTGGCCGACAGCCGCACCTACGAGATCATGCGTCCGCAGGACGTCGGCTTCGAGGGCAGCTATTTCGTGCTGGGCAAGCACTCGGGCCGTCACGCCATCGCCAAGCGCGCCGAGACCATCGGCCGTCCCATCGAGGGCGAGCGCCTGGCCGCTGTCGTGGCCGGCTTCAAGCAACGCGCCGACCAGATCGGCGAAATCAACGACGAAGAACTGATCGCCATCATCGACCAAGTCGACGGCGTTACGACTAACAAGGAAGAAGCCTATGCAGCCGCTGGCTGAGAATATCTGGATCAATGGCGAACTGACGCCTTGGGCCGACGCGAAGATCCACGTGATGAGCCACGCGCTCCACTACGGCACCTCGGTGTTCGAGGGGATCCGCGTCTATGACACCCCGAACGGCCCGTGCGGCTTCCGTCTGCGCGAGCATGTGCGTCGCCTGTTCGACAGCGCCCGCATCTATCATATCCAGCTGCCCTACACCGAGGACGAGCTGGTCGAGGCCTGCCACGCGGTGGTGCGGTCGGAAGGCCTGAAGTCGGCCTATATCCGGCCCATCGCCTTCCTGGGCCAGTGCGGCATGGGCGTGACCCCGGCCGCCGGCAACATGAACGTCGACATCGCCATCGCCGCCTTCCCCTGGGGCGCCTATCTGGGCGAAGAAGCTCTGGAGAAGGGCGTGGACGCCTGCGTGTCCAGCTGGAACCGCACCGCGCCGAACACCACGCCTTCGGCGGCCAAGGCGGGCGGCAATTATCTGTCCTCCTATCTGATCGGCCGCGAGGCTCGCGTGGGCGGCTTCGGCGAGGGCATCGCCCTGGGCGTCGACGGCCGTCTGTCGGAAGGGGCGGGCGAGAACCTGTTCGTGGTCAAGGACAACAAGGTCATGACCCCGCCGGCCGCCAACTCCATCCTGATGGGCATCACCCGCGACAGCGTCATCAAGCTGGCCAAGGCGCAGGGCTATGAGGTGGTGGAACAGGCGATGCCGCGCGAGGCCCTGTATCTGGCCGACGAGATCTTCATGACCGGCACCGCCGCCGAGATCACGCCCGTCCGCTCGGTCGACGGCATCACCACCCGCGCCGCCGGCCCCGGCCCGGTGACCAAGGCGGTCAACAACGCCTTCCGCGGCCTGTTCACCGGTGAGACCCCGGACACGTTCGGCTGGCTGGAACCCATTGGAACCAGCGTAGAGAAACGGACCCCTGAATATGCCTAAGACCCTGTTCGACAAGGTCTGGGACGCCCACGTCGTGCGGTCGGAAACGGCCGACACGCCGGGGGTGCTGTATATCGACCTGCATCTGGTGCACGAAGTCACCAGCCCGCAGGCCTTCAGTGAAATCGAGGCGCGCGGGCTGAAGGTCCGCCGCCCCGACCGTACCTATGCGACCCTGGACCATTCGACCCCGACCCTGCCGGCGGGGCTGAACGGTCTGAAACCCTATGTCACCGCCCAGGCCGAGGCCCAGGTCCATACGCTGGAGCGGAACTGCGCCGCCCACGGCGTGCCCCTGGCGGGCTGGGACTCCGACGACCGCGGCGTGGTCCATGTCATGGGGCCTGAGTTGGGCCTGACCCAGCCGGGCATGACCGTGGTCTGCGGCGACAGCCATACCGCGACCCACGGCGCCTTCGGGGCCCTGGCCTTCGGCATCGGCACTTCGGAAGTCGGCCATGTGCTGGCGACCCAGTGCCTGCTGCAACGCAAGGCCAAGGCCATGCGGGTGACGGTGAGCGGCGAACTGCAGCCGGGCGTGTCCGGCAAGGATGTGGCTCTGGCCGTGATCGCCGCCATCGGCTTCGGCGGCGGCACGGGCTATGTCATCGAATACGCTGGCGAGGCCGTGCGGTCGCTGGACATGGAAGGGCGGATGACCCTGTGCAACATGTCCATCGAGGCCGGCGCCCGCGCGGGCATGATTGCGCCCGATCAGACGACCATCGACTGGCTGCGCGGCCGCAAGCACGTGCCCGCCGACTATGAGGCGGCGACGGCCGAATGGCTGAAACTGTCCAGTGATCCCGGCGCGGTCTTCGACAAGGAAGTGACCCTCGACGGCGCGGCCATCCGCCCGATGGCGACCTGGGGCACGACCCCGGATGCGGGCGCGCCGATCGGTTCGCCCGTGCCGCAGCCGCAGTCGGACAGCGACCGCAAGGCCATCGCCTATATGGGCTTCACCGCCGGCGAGGCGACGACCGATCAGCCGGTGGACGTGGTCTTCATCGGCTCCTGCACCAACGGCCGTCTGCCCGATCTGCGCGCCGCCGCCGAGGTGCTGCGCGGCCGCAAGGTCAAGCCGGGCCTGCGGATGCTGGTGGTGCCGGGCTCCGAGGCCGTGCGTCGCGACGCCGAGGCCGAGGGGCTGGACCAGGTCTTCATCGCCGCCGGGGCCGAATGGCGTATTCCCGGCTGTTCGATGTGTATCGCCATGAACGGCGACTTCGTCTCGCCGGGGCAACTGGCGGTCTCGACCTCGAACCGCAATTTCGAGGGCCGTCAGGGCAAGGACGCCCGCACCATCCTGGCCAGTCCGGCGACGGCGGCCGCGACGGCGGTGGCTGGGGTGCTGACCGATCCGCGCGTCTATCTGAGCGAGGCCGCGAATGCGTAACGCCTCCTTCTTCCGCTCATCCCCGCGAAAGCGGGGACCCAGTGCTTTCGTGAGGCACGGTGCGCGGGATGACCGTCAGTGGACGAACGGCAAGGGCTATCGCCCAAAGAACTGGGGCCCCGCTTTCGCGGGGATGAGCGGAGATCAATATGTCTGAACCCTTCCAGGTCCTGACCTCGAAGACGGTCACGCTCAGCCAGGCCAATATCGACACCGACCAGATCATCCCCGCGCGCTTCCTGACCACGACGACGCGCGAAGGTCTGGGCAAGGCCGCCTTCTACGACTGGCGTTACGAGGACGACGGTTCGGAAAAGCCCGAGGCCATCCTGAACCGGATCGACCCGAGCGCGCACCGCATCCTGCTGGCGGGGAAGAATTTCGCCTGCGGCTCGTCGCGCGAACACGCCCCCTGGGCCCTGCTGGACTATGGGTTCAAGGCGGTGATCTCGACCGAGATCGCTGACATTTTTACATCGAACGCCTTGAAAAACGGCCTTCTGCCGATCGTCGTCAGCCAAGCCGTGTGGGACGATCTGGCGTCGCAGCCGGATCAGCCGGTCACGATCGACCTCCAGTCCAACCAGATCCAGCGCGGCAATGCCGAGCCCGTGCCATTCGGGGTCGAATCCTTCGCCCGCCAATGCCTGCTGGACGGGGTGGACACCCTGGGCTGGCTGCAATCAAACATGCCCGAGATCGAAGCGTTCGAGCGTTCGAGAGAGACCGTCTGATGACCACCGCCGCCCCCAAGACCTATAATATCGTCGTCCTGCCTGGCGACGGCGTCGGCCCCGAGGTCGCGAGCGCCGCCCGTCAGGTCCTGTCCGTCATCGCCGACTTTTACGGCCATCATTTCGAGTTCAGCGAGCATCTGATCGGCGGCGCGGCCATCGACGCCACGGGCGAGGCCCTGCCGGAAGCGACGCGCGCCGCCTGCGTCGCCGCCGACGCGGTCCTGCTGGGTGCGGTCGGCGGTCCCAAGTGGGACGGCGGCAAGGTGCGGCCCGAACAGGGGCTGCTGGCGATCCGCAAGGCCATGGGCCTGTTCGCCAATCTGCGCCCGCTGCAGGTTTCGCCGGTCCTGGCCCACCGTTCGCCGCTGAAGAAGGAGATCGTCGAGGGCGTCGATCTGATCGTCTTCCGCGAACTGACCGGCGGCGTCTATTTCGGCAAGAAGACGCGCGACGAGAAGGGCGCGACCGACCTGTGCGAATATACGGTGGTCGAGATCGAGCGCGTCGCCCGCGCCGCCTTCCAGACGGCTCGCCAGCGTCGCGGCAAGGTGACCTCGGTCGACAAGGCCAATGTCATGGAGACCAGCCGCCTGTGGCGCGAGGTCGTGACCCGCATCCACGCCGAGGAATATCCCGAGATCGAGTTGGAGCACGCCCTGGTCGATTCCATGGCCATGCACCTGATCCGCAAGCCGCGCGAATACGACGTCATCCTGACCGAGAACATGTTCGGCGACATCCTGTCGGACGAGATCTCGGTGCTGGGCGGCTCCATCGGCCTGTTGCCGTCCGCGTCGCTGGGCGAGGCGGGACCGGGTCTGTTCGAACCGATCCACGGCTCGGCGCCGGACATCGCCGGCCAGGATCTGGCCAATCCGGTGGGAACGATTCTGTCGGCTGCGATGATGCTGCGTCACAGCCTGGAACTGGAGGATGAGGCGACCTCGATCGAGGCGGCGGTCGCGGCCGTCCTGGCCGCCGGAGCCACAACCGCCGATCTGGGCGGGGAGCTGGGCACCCGCGCGGCGGCTGAGGCCATCATCGACGCGATCAAGGCGATCCATTGGGCCGCCGCGCACCGCGTCCAGATGCACTGGGGTTAAGGATTTCGTCCGGCGGCGTACGATCGCGAGATTTGTGCGTCGCCGAAAAGGCCAAGGTAATATCTTGCCTAAACCCGGTGTGTTATAGGCGACACAGGCATTAAAATTGCGGCGAGCGCCGATATCCCCCTTGCGAAGTGTGACGTTGCGGTAAACAGTTCGCAACTGCGAGATCACAGAGGGGATGCTTTCATGTCGCAGGTGCTTAACCGTCTACCGGGCCTTCTGGCCCTTCTTCTTCTAACCGTAGGCCTGTTCTACGCGGGCGGGGCGTTCGCCCAGGAGGCGGCCGCCACCGCTCCGGCCGCCGTCGCCGAAGCCGCCGCTCCCGTGACCGAAACGGTTGCCGAAGCCGCCGCCGTCGTCGAGGAAGCCGTCGCTCCGGAAGAGGCCGCTCCGGCCCTTCTGCCTCACCAGGCCGCGCTCGAACTGGATGCCGCCGGCACGAGCTGGCTCGGCACCTCGACCGCCCTGGTGCTTCTGATGACCCTGCCGGGTCTGGCCCTGTTCTACGGCGGCATGGTCCGTCGCAAGAACGTGGTGGCCACCATCACCCAGTCGGTCGGCGTCTTCGCCGTCGTCAGCCTGGTGTGGTTCATCGCCGGCTATTCGATCGCCTTCAGCGCCAACGGCGATGAGGCGCTACAGCCCTACATCGGTGGTTTCGACGCCCTGTTCCTGAACGGGATCTCGCTGCAGACGGCCAACAGCCTGCTGCCGGGCATTCCGGAGTTCCTGTTCATCTCCTTCCAGATGACCTTCGCCATCATCACCCCGGCCCTGATCACGGGCGCCTTCGCCGAACGCTTCAAATACTCGGCCCTGCTGCTCTTCACCGCCCTGTGGTCGCTGCTGGTTTATGCGCCCATCTGTCACTGGGTCTGGGGCGGCGGCTTCCTCGGCGGCGCCGGCGTGCTGGACTTCGCCGGCGGCGCGGTCGTTCACGTCAACTCGGGCGTGGCCGGTCTGGTCTGCGCCATCTTCCTGGGCCGCCGCAAAGGTTACGGCACCGAGGTCATCAACCCGCACAACCCCGTCCTGACCATGATCGGCGCCTCGCTGCTGCTGGTCGGCTGGATCGGCTTCAACGCAGGTTCGGCGGGCGCCGCCAACGACCTGATGGGCGTGGCCCTGCTGAACACCATTCTGGCCGCCGCCGCCGCCGCCCTGACCTGGAAGCTGATCGAAGTCATCGAGAAGAAGAAGGTCTCGCTGATCGGCATGCTGTCGGGCGTGGTCGCTGGCCTGGTCGCCATCACCCCGGCCGCCGGCTTCGTCGATCCCAAGGGCGCGGTCATCATCGGCCTGATCGCCGGGCCGGTCTGCTACATCTCGTCGGTGTGGATCAAGAAGCTGCTCCGCTACGACGACTCGCTGGACGCCTTCGGCATCCACGGCGCGGGCGGTCTGATCGGCGCCCTGCTGACCGGCGTGTTCGCCTCCACCGCGATCAACAGCCTGGGCGAAGGCGCCAACATCCCGACCCAGGCCCTGGGTCTGGCCTGGACCATCGCCTACTCGGCGGTCGGCACCTTCATCATCCTGATCATCTGCAAGTTCACGACCGGTCTGCGCGTGACGGATGCCCAGGAAGCCGAAGGTCTGGACACCACCCTCCACGGCGAAGCCCTGGAACACTGAGCCAACCGTCGCCGGGCGCGTTCCTCCCTTCGCGTCCGGCGGCCACGCTTTACAAACCAAACAGAAA
>NZ_JBIIOP010000001.1:0-676149 GCF_044336875.1 Brevundimonas sp.
GCGCGCTCAGAACCGCAGCCTCGGGCATGGCCGCCCAACAGCTGAACGTGGAGGTCATCTCCAACAACATCGCCAACATGAACACGGTGGGCTTCAAGAAGCAGCGCGCCGAGTTCCAGGACCTGCTCTACCAGAACGTCGAACGGATGGGCGCGCAGTCGTCCAGCCAGGGCACCGTCGTCCCGACCGGCATCCAGATCGGCGCGGGCGTCAAGGCCAGCGCCGTCTATCGCGTCACCGAACAGGGCACGCCGCAGCTGACCGGCAATCCCTACGACATGGCCATCGACGGCAAGGGCTATTTCCAGATCACCCTGCCCTCGGGCGAGATCGGCTACACCCGCGCCGGCAATCTGCAGGTCAATCAGGAAGGCCAGATCGTCACCGATGACGGCTATCTGCTGGAGCCGGCGATCACCGTCCCGCAGGACACCACCAAGCTGACGATCTCCAAGTCGGGTCTGGTCCAGGCGACCCAGGCCGGGCAGACGGCGCCGACGACGATCGGCCAGATCGAATTGGCGACCTTCTTCAACGAGGCCGGTCTGGAAGCCATCGGCGACAACCTGCTGCTGGAGACCGCCGCCTCCGGGGCCGCCAATGTCGGCACGCCCGGCGACGTCGGCTTCGGCCAGATCCTGCAGGCCTACACCGAGGCCTCGAACGTCGATGCGGTCGCCGAGATCAGCTCCCTGATCATCGCCCAGCGCGCCTACGAGATGAACTCCAAGGTCATCTCCACCGCCGACGAGATGCTGTCCGTAACCGCCCAGGTGAAAGGCTAGATCATGACCCTGATCCGCCGTTCTTTCGCTCTCGCCGCCGTCGCCGGCGCCCTCGCCGGCGCGGCCTGGGCGGGCCCCGTCACCCTCAAGTCGAACCCGGTCGACGATGACGGCGATGTCACCCTGGGCGACATCTTCGACGGCGCCGGATCGGCCGCCGGGGTCGTGGTGGCCCAGCGCAGCGGCCCCTCGGTCGTGCTGGAAGCCGGCCAGTTGCAGGCCCAGGCCCGTCAGGCCGGGCTGGACTGGACCAACGCCTCCGGCCTGCGTCGCGTCGCCGTGCGTCGCTCGACCGGCCCGGTTCAGACCGAGGCGCCGGCCGAGTTCGCCTCGACCGTCACGCCCCAGGCCCGTCCGACCTTCCGTCCGGCCGGCGCAGGCCAGCAGGTCATCGCCCGCAACGACATGGTGCGCGTCACCTATCAGGTCGGCGGCGTGAACCTGACCGTCATGGGCAAGGCCATGCGCAACGCCGCGCTGGGCGAGCCCGTCGCCGTGCTGAACACCAACTCCAACCGCGTCATCGACGCGGTCGCGTCGGGTCCGGGCCAGGCTGTCGCCGGTCCCGCCGCCGACATGGCCCGCGCCAATCCTCAACAGTTCGCCGCCCGCTAGGGAAACCCAGTCATGCGTAAGATCCTGCTCGTCGCCGCCGTCTCCGCCGCCGCCTCTCTGGGCGCCTGCTCCACCGCCATCGAGGCCGTGCGCGGCCCTGAACTGGCGCCCATCGGCTATCCCGCCGCCCTGGTTCCCGTGCAGCAGGCCTATATGGCGCCGCCCGCGATCCGTCAGGAATCGTCCTCGGCCAGCGCCAACAGCCTGTGGCGCGTCGGCGCCCGCACCTTCTTCGGCGACCAGCGCGCCCGCCACATCGGCGACATCCTGACCGTCCAGATCAATATCGACGACCGCGCCCAGACCCAGAACTCGACCCAGCGGTCGCGCACCAACGACGCCTCGGGCGGCGTGACCAACTTCTTCGGCCTGGAGAACAGCCTGGGCCGAGCCTTCCCTGGCGGTTTCGACCCCGCCAACATGGTCGGCACCCAGGGCAGCGCCAACGCCGCAGGCTCGGGCACGGTCAACCGGTCGGAGAAGGTCTCCCTGACCGTCGCCGCCGTGGTCACGGACGTTCTGGCCAACGGCAACATGGTCATTCAAGGTCGGCAGGAAGTGCGCACCAACCGCGAGGTCCGCGAGCTGACCATCGCCGGCATCGTGCGCCCCGAGGACATTTCGTCGGCCAACTCGATCAATCACACCCAGATCGCCGAGGCGCGCATTTCCTACGGCGGTCGCGGCGACATCAGCCGGATGCAGGCCACCCCGGCGGCGCAGAGCCTGGTCGAGCGGTTCAGCCCGTTCTGATGTGGCGGTGCGGCGACACTGTTCCGTGAACGGAAGCGGAGCCGTGAACCGTTAATGGATCACCGCGTTTGCCTGTCAGACGCGAGTGTTCCCCATGTTCAAGGTTCTGATCCCCGCCGCCGCCTCAATCGCCTTGGTCGCCTTCGCCGCCAGGACGCAGCCGGTCGATTCCGTTACCCAGATGGAAGCACCCGCCATGGCCTGGCACATCAGCCACGAGGGCGCGATGGCCAAGCTGGCCTATGGGGTCGAGAATTCCGATCAGTTGGCCCTGATGGTCACCTGCGCCCCGGGCGATTCCACAGCTGTCGTCTATGGCGACGTCCAGCCGGCCTCGCCTCGCCTGATCGCCGCCTCGAACGGTCCCGCGCCGATCGACCCCATGAGCGAGGGCGAAGCGACGGAGACACGCCTGTCCCTGCAGGACGCCAGCCTGACCGGACTGGCTTCGCGTGGCTCGATGCGGGTCAACGGCGACGCCGGACAGTTCGTCCTGACCGCCACGCCGGACGAGCGGCGTATGATCGCGGGCTTCCTTTCCTATTGCGGATCGTCGCGCGCTTGACGAAAGAGGCGGGGACGCCGCTTCGCGTCACGCTGTCAGCGGGGGCTGATCGATGAGTCTTCTTTTAGCGGCCGCGCTTGCGCTCGCCCTCAACGGTCGTCAGACGCCGCCGGCCAGCTGGACCTGGACCCTGTACGAAGGCGACGGTCCGGTCGTCCTCGCCAACGAGGTTCCGGACACCGCCAATCTGCGCGCCACGCTGCAATGCGATCCACGGTCCAGCGTCATCGACATCACGGTCTATGAAGAGGCTCCGCCCGCATCCCAGACGCCGGCCGAGGCAGCACCGCCGGCCGGTTTCGCCCGACTGACGTCGGGATCGGCCTCGGCGACCAGCGAGATGCGCGCGAGCCGGGCGGGGCGCCTGGCGGTCACCCTGAGAACCGACCATCCGGTGTTCACATCCTTCGTCGGCGGCGGCGACCTGACCCTGATGGCCGGCGACCGCACCCGCACCATCAAGGTCGAACGCCCCCACCTTGCCAAACTGCGCCGCTTCGCCGACCGTTGCGCCGGATGAGGAACCCGACCATGCACGCGACCAAGACCGTCCCGGCCCTGCTCGCCCTGTCGGCCCTCGCCGCCTGCGCCACCCCGGCGCCCGTTTCGACATCCGTGGCGGATGCGGGCGCGCCTGCGCCTGTGGCGAACTACGACTGGCACCTGCATCAGGAGCCGGGCGAGGACACCCTGGCCTATGGCCTCGCCAACAGCGACGAATTGAAGCTGCAACTGGTCTGCCGCACCGGATCGGGCCGGCTGGAGCTCGGCGCCATCGCCGACAAGCCGATGCGCGAACTGTATCTGGAATCGGGCGGCGACACGGAACGCTATCCGGCGCGGTCCGAGGCCGCCGGGATCAACGACGGCGAATATGTCAGCGCCGACGCCCAGACCAAGGATCCGGTGTTCCAGCGGTTCCGCCGCCTGGGCTGGATCGCCGCCTGGCAGGGCGATGACCGCGAAACCTATGCCGCCCATCCCGCGTCCAAGCCCGACATCGAACGCTTCTTCGCCGCCTGCGGCTGACGGGCGGCCCATTAGCGGTTGACGCGTCCCTCCCGCTCCGCTTGCCTGTGCAGGCTGTTCTGGAGGGCGTCATGAAAATCTCTTACCTGGCCGTCGCGGCCGTTCTTGCCGCGGCCTCGCCGACGGCTGTTCTGGCCCAGGCCGGCGCCCAGACAACGCCCGCCGCCGTCGCGCCCAGTCCCGGCGACGTGGCGCTGAACGCCCTGATCGCCGACTACGAGACCTATCTGAAGTCGATCGATCCCTTCTCGGCCGGCGGCGAAGGCGATGTCGAGGCCATGGGCCGCCTGCCCGACCTGTCGCGCGCCTTCGAACTGGGCCAGCGCGAACCTCTGGAAGCCTTCGTGCGTCGTCTCCGGGCCATAGACCCGGCAAGTCTTTCCCACGCCGGCGGCATCAACCACGCCTTCCTGCTCTACAGCCTGAACCGAAGCATTGAAGGGCTGGACTACGACACCGGCCGGCTGGCCTTCGACAGCGAAGGCGGGCCGGGAACCTGGGCCCTCTATATCGGCAGCGGCACCCGCCTGAACTCCGTCGCGGAGGCCGAGGCCTACATCCGCCGCCTCCGGGGCTTCGGCACGATCTATGACCAGACCACGGCCAACGCCCGACGCGGGCTGGAGACCGGCCTGATCCAGGCCAGGTCCGTCACCGAAAGCGCCGTCGCCCTGGCCCGCAACGATGTCGCGATCACGCCCGACGCCGAGCCCCTGCTGAAGCCCCTGTCCACCCTGCCCGCGGCCGTGTCCCAGGCGGACAGGGACCGGCTGACCGCCGAGGCTGCATCGGCGGTCGCCTCGGCCATCGTCCCGGCGCGTCAGGCCTGGCTGACCTTCCTCGAGACCGAATATCTGCCCAAGGCGCCGGTCGAGCCGGGCGTCGGCAATCGCCCCGGCGGCAAACTGCTCTACGCCTATCTGGTGCGGGGCCACACCACCACCGACCTGACGCCGGACCAGATTCACCAGATCGGCCTGTCCGAAGTCGCCCGCATCCGCGCCCGCATGGATGTGGAAATGAAGGCCGCCGGCTGGACCGGCGACTTCGCCGGCTTCCTGGCCTTCCTTCGCGCCGATCCGCAATTCTATGCGACCAGCCGCGAACAACTGCTGGAAAAGGCGTCAGAAATGGCCAAGCGCGCGGACGGCGGCCTGCCCGCCCTGTTCGCCACCCTGCCCCGCCTGCCCTATGACGTGCAGCCGGTCCCGCCGCAGATCGAGGAGAACTACACCACCGGCCGCTACAACGGCGGCTCGATGCAGAACGGCGTCTCGGCTCACCATATCGTCAATACGTCCAAGCTGGACCAGCGCCCGCTCTACGAACTGCCCGCCCTGACCCTGCACGAGGCCGTGCCCGGCCACCACGTCCAGATCGCCCTGCAGCAGGAGGCCGAGGGCCAGCCCTATTTCCGGCGTCAGGCCAATGTCAGCGCCTTCACCGAGGGCTGGGGCCTGTACGCCGAATATCTGGGCGAGGAGATGGGCTTCTATCGCACCCCCTATGAGCGGTTCGGCCGCCTGTCCTACGAGATGTGGCGCGCCTGCCGCCTGGTGGCGGACACCGGCCTGCACTGGATGGGCTGGACCGAGGAACAGGCGCGCGCCTGTTTCCGCGACAACTCGGCCCTGGCCCCGCACAATATCGAGACCGAACTGCAGCGCTATATCGGCTGGCCGGGCCAGGCCACGGCCTACAAGATCGGCGAGATCCGACTGCGCGAGATCCGCGCCCGGGCCGAGCGCGAACTGGGGCCGAAGTTCAACGTCCGGACCTTCCACGACGCCCTGCTGACCGAAGGCCCGCTGCCGCTGGACCTGCTGGACCGGCGCATGGACGCCTGGATCGCGGAGCAGAAATAGACCTTCCCCCGCTTGCGGGGGAAGTGTCAGGCCGTGGCGCGCAGCGACACGCCTGACGATGGGGGGAGTTCACCTTCCTAGGAAGACTTCCCTCTCCGACCCTGGTCCGGCTGCGCCGGACACCGGGCCACCTCTCCCGCAAGCGGGAGAAGGTCTGGAACATCACGCCCAGTCGGGAACCGGCAGCCCCTTCGACGTCAGGAAGGCCGGGTTGAACAGCTTGGACGCATAGCGCGATCCAGGATCGCACAGGCAGGTGACAATGGTCTTGCCCGGCCCGATCTCTTTCGCAAGACGCACGGCCCCGGCGATATTCACCCCGGCCGAACCGCCCAGCGACAGCCCCTCGTGCTTCACCAGATCGAACAGGATCGGCAGGAACTCGGCGTCCTCGATCCGATAGGCGTAGTCGGGCTTGAAGCCTTCCAGATTGCCGGTGATCCGCGCCACCCCGATCCCCTCGGTGATCGAGGAGCCTTCGCCGGTCATCTCGCCCTTGGTGAACCAGTTGAACATGGCCGCGCCGGCCGGGTCGGCCAGGGCGATGGTCACGTCGGGCTTCTGTTCGCGCAGATAGGCCGCGACCCCGGAAATGGTGCCGCCCGAGCCCACGGCCGAGACGAAGGCGTCGACCGTGCCGCCCGTCTGTTCCCAGATCTCGGGTCCAGTGGTGGTGTAATGGGCGTCGCGGTTGGCGGTGTTGTCGAACTGGTTGGCCCAGATGGCGCCCGCTTCCTCGCTGTCGTTCAGCTCGGCCGCCAGACGTCCGGAGTAGTGGACGAAATGGTTGGGGCTGGAGAAGGGAGCGGCGTCCACCTCGACCAGGCGTGCGCCCAGAGAACGGATGGCCGACTTCTTCTCTTCCGACTGGGTGCGGGGGATGACGATCACCACCGGATGGCCCAGGGCTGCGCCGACCAGGGCCAGGCCGATGCCGGTATTGCCCGCCGTGCCCTCGACGATGGTCCCGCCGGGCTTCAGCGCCCCAGATGCCCGCGCGCCCTGGACGATCGACAGGGCCGCGCGATCCTTGATCGAGCCGCCCGGGTTCATGAACTCGGCCTTGCCCAGGATTTCGCACCCCGTCTCGTCGGACAGGCGGTTCAGGCGGACCAGCGGCGTATGGCCGATCAGGTCGATGACGGTCGGAGTGACGGACATAAAAGCTTTCAGGCGGAGGCGGTCGAAGGGAAGGTCAGGCGGCGACCTGACGTTTGCCTAGGTGGATGCCGCATTCCACCTTGTCCATACCCGACCAGCGTCCTGCGCGCGCATCTTCGCCGTCCTGAACCGCCCGCGTGCACGGCCAGCACCCGATGGAAAGATAACCCTGCTCAACCAGTGGATGACGCGGCAGGTCATTCCGGTCCAGCCAGGCCTCGACGTCGTCGCCGTCCCAGTTCGCCAGCGGATTGATCCGCAGCACCCCGTCCAGCACCTCGAACGGCTTCAGCCGGGCCCGCGTCGTCGCCTGATATCGCTTTCGACCGGTGATGACGGCGTTGAAGCCCGCCGTCGCCCGCGCCAGGGGCCGCACCTTTCGCAGGTCGCAACAGGCGTCGGCGTCGGTCTTCCACAGGTCGTCGCGCGCATCCAGCGTCGCCTTCTCGCCCGCGTCCGGCGTGACCAGCCGCACGTCGGTCAGGCCCAGGGCCTTGGTCAGCTGGGTGCGATAGGACAGGGTCTGCAGGAAATGCTGGCCGGTCTCCAGAAAGACCACGGGCGTGTCGCGATCTTCCTTGGCGATCAGATCCAACAGAGCCGCCGATTCCGCGCCGAAGGACGAGATGGCCCCGACCTTCAGGCCCAGGGCGGGATCCAGGGCCGCCTTCAGGATGTCCTCAGCGTCCTTGCCCTCGGTCTCGCGGTTCAATCGGTCGGCCAGGCCCTGCAGGTCGCGGTCGTTCGAGGCCGCCTGCCGCCGCTGCCAGATGGTCGGCGCGGTGTCGACGGCGGGCTGATAGGCGCCGCTGAACGCCTGGTCCATCCGGTCCCAGGCGGCCTTATCCGCCCCCTCGCCCAGCTCGACCGCGTCGAAACCCGAGCGGCGCAGGTGCCGCGCCTGGTCCGGCAGCAGCTTGCCCGCCGCGATCAGCCGCCCGGCATAGCCGCGCTCGCGCAGCACCGCCGCCAGCGAGAAGCCCCGCCCGTCGCGGAAGGCGTCGAACTCCAGCACCAGGGTCTCTTCCTTGGCGGCCGCCGCCTCGACCTCCTCCAGGGGAGTGGTCACAGACAGGCGCAGCCCGTTCTGAATGCCTTCAAGCCGTTGCATCGAGCGTCTCATAGATGGCGTCGCGGAAGGGATCGGGACCGACACGGCGCACAGTGTCGATAAACCGCTCGCCGTCCGTACGGATTTGCAGATAGCGGTCCAGCGTGCGCTGGATCGCGGGCGCGACCTCGTCCGCCGGCAGACTCTTGCCGACGATGTCGCCCAGGGCCGCCTGTTCGTCGGGCGAGCCGCCGACGGTGATCTGGTAATATTCCTCGCCCTTGCGATCGACGCCCAGCACGCCGATGTGGCCGACGTGGTGGTGACCGCAGGCGTTGATGCAGCCGCTCATGTTTATGCGGACCGGCCCCAGCTTCTCCTGATAGTCCATGTCCGCCAACCGCTTGGACAGGGCCTGGGCCACCGGGATCGACCGGGCGTTGGCCAGGCTGCAGTAGTCCAGCCCCGGGCAGGCGATGACGTCGGTGACCAGATCGGCGTTGGCCGTGGCCAGCCCCGCCTCGCGCAACGCCCGCCAGATCGTCGGCACATCGTCCAGCTTCACATGGGGCAGGACCATGTTCTGCTCGTAGGCGGCGCGCAGTTCATCGAACGAATAGCGCTCGGCCAGGTCCGCCACCGCGTCCATCTGGTCCGCCGTGATGTCGCCGGGCACGCCGCCGACCGGCTTCAGCGACACCACCACCGAGGCGTAGCCCGACTGGCGGTGACGGCGCACGTTGTTGCGGGCGAACCGGGCGAAGTCGGGATCGGCCAGCAAGGCGCGGTCGAACGGGGCGCTGGCCTTGGGCAGAGTCTCGAAGGCCGGCGGGGCGAAATAGGCCTGAATCCGCGCAGCCTCTTCCTCGGGGATTTGCAGATCCTCGCGGCGCAGGGTGGCGTAGTGCTTGTCCACCTCCTCGCGGAAGGCGTCGATCCCGACCGAGGCGACCAGGATCTTGATCCGCGCCTTATGGATGTTGTCGCGCCGCCCCAGCAGGTTCCAGGCCCGCAGTATGGCGGTCAGATAGGCCAGCAGGTCCGCCGCCGGCACGGCCGAGGCGATCTCCTGACCGATATGGGGCAGACGCCCCTGACCGCCGCCGACGAAGACGCGGAAGGCGGTTCCGCCGTCCTCGCCCTTGACGATCTGCAGGCCGACGTCGTGAGTGCGGATCGCCGCACGATCCTTCTCGGCCCCGATCACCGCGATCTTGAACTTGCGCGGCAGGAACGAAAACTCGGGGTGGATGGTCGACCACTGGCGGATAATCTCGCACCAGGGACGCGGATCCTCGATCTCGTCGTCGGCGGCGCCGGCGAAGACGTCGGTGGTGGTGTTGCGGATGCAGTTCCCCGAGGTCTGGATGGCGTGCATCTCGACATCGGCAAGGTCGCTCAGGATCGCCGGCAGGTCGGTCAGGGCCGGCCAATTGTACTGGATATTGGTGCGCGTGGTGAAATGGCCGTAACCCTTGTCGTAGGTGCGGGCGATATGGCCAAGCTGGCGCATCTGCTTGCTGCTGAAGGTGCCGTACGGAATGGCGACCCGCAGCATATAGGCGTGCAGTTGCAGATAGACGCCGTTCATCAGCCGCAGCGGTTTGAACTCGTCCTCGGTCAGGGCGCCGGACGCGCGTCGCGCCACCTGGTCCGAGAATTCCTCGACCCGTTCACGCACCAGGGCGTGGTCGAATTCATCATAGCGATACATCAGGCGTTCTCCCGCCACATGGAGGGATCGAGGCTGTGGCCGACGGTCGGTCCGGCCGAGCGGATCCGCTCCTTCAGTCGGTCGCGGCCGGAAGGCGTGTGGTCCTGCACCTCGACCAGATAGGGGTTCACGAAGACATCCGGTCGGCCGGCGACCTCGGCCAGCACGATTTCGGCCGCCGCCTCGTCCAGCACCGAGGCCTGGTCGATGCCCTCGACCGGCTGGTTGTCGACCCCGGCGTAGATGACGCGCCCGTCCGACAGGCGGTTGGCGGTAACGATCTTCATGCCGCGAACTCCGCCCGGACATCCAGCTGGGACGCCGAGAAGGCCGCCGTCTCGCCGACGAACAACAGGGCGGGACCGGTCAGGTCGGCGCCGCGCACCAGAGCGCCCAGTCCGTCGAGCCGACCGGTCAGAACCCGTTCGTCCGGCCGACTGCCGTTCTCGATGATAGCCACCGGGGTCGAGCCCGGACGTCCGGCCGCGATCAGTTTCGCCGCCGTCTCCTCGGCCCGGTCCGCGCCCATATAGATGGCCAGGGTGTGATTGGGCGCGGCCAGCCGCGCCCAGTCGGCGTCGACGCCGCCCGGCTTGGCCTGGGCCGTGACGAAGGTCACCGCCTGGGCATGGTCGCGGTGGGTCAGGGGGATGCCCGCCGAGGCCGCGCAGGCCAGGGCCGCCGTCACGCCCGGCACGACGAAGACCGGGATTCCGGCCGCCCGCATGGCGTCCAGTTCCTCGCCGCCCCGTCCGAAGACGAAGGGATCGCCGCCCTTCAGCCGCACGACCCGGTGGCCGGCGCGAGCCTCTTCGATCATCAGGGCCTCGATCTGGTCCTGGGGCACCGAATGGTTGTCGCGCGCCTTGCCGACATACAGGCGTTTGGCGTCGCGTCGCGCCCGTTCCAGCACCGCCTCGGGCACCAGACGGTCGTGAATGATGACATCGGCGTCCTGCAGCACCCGCAGCGCCTTCAGCGTCAGCAGTTCCGGGTCGCCCGGACCGGCGCCGACGATATGGACCACGCCCGTCTCCGGGGCGGCGACATTCAGCAGGCGCAGCATCTCGCGCCGCGCCTCGGCCGTCCGCCCCTCGGCCGCCAGCACCGCCGCCGGACCGCGGAACGCCTTTTCCCAGAACCGGCGCCGCGCCATGAAGTCCGGCACGCTGGCCTTGACCGTGTCGCGCAGCTCGCGCGCCATCCGCGCCACATTGGCCAGACCGGCGGGCAGCACGCCTTCGATGGCCGTGCGGATGTCGCGCGCCAGGATCGGGGCCGATCCGCCCGTCGCCACCCCGATCACGACCTCATCCCGGTCGATCAGGGCCGGGGTCTGGAAATCGCTCAACGCCGGCTGGTCCACCACATTGACCTGAGCCCCCGCCGCCCGCGCCAGGGCCGCCAGCCGCTTGACCGCATCCAGATCCGACAGAGCGATGAAGACCAGACGCGCGCCCGCCAGATCCGCCGCCTCGGGCGACCGCAGAACCGGCTCGGGCGCCGTCAGCGGCGTCTCGATCCGTTCGGGTGCGCCGTCCGGCGCGAACCAGGCGACCGTCGCCGGCGTGTTGAGAAACAGTCGCAGCTTCGCCAGCGCCGGTTCCCCGCCGCCGATGATCACGATCTTTTCGGCCTCCAGCGGAATGGAGGCGAGGAATACACGCATCGTCTTGCTTTCAGGGCCGTCGGGAGGGGAAACAGGGACGACGGCAGGTCAGGAACCTTCGGCTTCCGCGTCCAGGGCCGCAAACCAGATTGCCTTTGTCTCGTTGATAGGATTTCTAACGGCGATGGTCCGCTCCCTGCTCCCGCTCAACGCCCTTCGCGCCTTCGAGGCCGCCGCGCGTCATCTGAATTTCTCGCGCGCCGCCGACGAGCTGGCGGTGACGCCGGGCGCGGTCAGTCAGCAGATCCGCCTGTTGGAAGACATCGTCGGCGGGCCGCTGTTCGTGCGCGAGGCGCGCGGCCTGCAACTGACCGACCTGGGCCGGTCGTCCGTCCCCCTGCTGCGCGAAGGCTTCGAGCGGCTGATGGACGCCTCCGCCCTGCTGCGCGAGCCGCCGCGGCGCAAACAGGTGTCGATCAGCGTCGCCCCCGGCTTCGCCTCCAAATGGCTGATGCCGCGCATGGATGATTTCCACACGTCCCATCCCGAGATCGAACTGTGGATCTCGGCCGACATGGAGCCGGCCGACCTGACCGAGGGCAAGGTGGACCTGGCCGTCCGCTACGGTCCCGGCGACTATCCCGGCCTGACCGTGGACCGGCTGATGACCGAGACGGTCCTGCCTGTCTGCGCCCCCTCGGTGATGGACGGCGAACACTCGATCCGCAAACCGGCCGACCTGATGCGCCACACCCTGCTGCACGACATGTCAAACGACGGCGACCCCAGCCGCCCCGACTGGGCCATGTGGCTGAAGGCGCGCGGCGTGCGCCATCCCGACCCGCGCCGGGGCTCGCGCTTCAACCAGTCCAGCCTGTTGATCGAGGCCGCCATATCCGGGCGCGGCGTCGCCCTGGCCAAACGCACCCTGGCCCAGGCCGACCTCGCCTCCGGCCGTCTGGTCGCCCCCTTCCCCGACGGGTCAGAAGCGGTCGGCTTCGCCTATTATGTCGTCCAGCCCCGCGACCGCCCGCCCTCGCCCAGCGCCACGGCCTTCGTGGACTGGCTGAAGCGGCAGGCTGTCGACCACGACAATACGATGGGCCAGCTCTAGCCCTTTTCCGCACGCGCATTCGGGCGGTCACGCCCCATTCCGCCCCCCTGCCCTCGACGTGCGGGAAGAAGACCGCTGCGTGACATTCATTCCGGAACCGTGTCGTCCCAGAAATGGAACGGTCGAACGGCCCAGCTTTTGAAACAGTCGTGGCGGAACGCGGTATTGCCGCCTAAGACGTGCCAAAATGATACGCAAGTCGCACAGACGCTCGAAACGGAGGCCCGCCCCTAACGGCGGTCGCTGGTTCGTGCCCGCGATCCTGACCGTCGGCGTCCTCACGGCTGCATTCGCCGCCATCCTGGCTTCGGGCCTGACCTGGCCCGGCGCGAGCACGCCGCTGACCCTGGCGGCCCAGCACGAACAGCGCGCGGACGAGGCGCTGTCGAACGACCGGGACGGATCGCCCGGCCTGGAGCGCGCGGCGATCGAAAACGCCAAGGTGCTGGAGTCCGCCCCCATGACGGCGAGCGCCTGGCTGCGTGCATCCTACATTCGCACACAGACCGCCGGCGCGCTGGACGCCGACGCCCTTCGCGATCTCGACATGTCCTATCGCGTGGCGCCGCTGGGCCCGGCCGTAAGCCGGTGGCGGCTTCGGTTCGTGTTCGAAAACTGGCCCAGCTTGACGCCGACTATTCGAGCCGCAGCCCTGAATGAACTGAGAGTATTCGCGGCCTACCAGACCGGTAGCGGCGCCCTGGTGAACTCCATCCAGAACCCGGCGGGACGATTGGCGGCGAAGCTGACGATCCGACACGTTTACATGGATATAGCCGAAACCGACGCGACGACGGCTCAGCGCGCCGACGCCAGAATCGCTGAAATGTAACGACGATCTTTAATCCTAGCTTTTTACCATAAACGGCTGTATTTTATTAACCGAATAGAGCACGCGGACTGCAGGTCATCCGACGCGCTGGAGGGGGAAGTCATGAAGACACTCAAGTTCGGACGCTCCACGGCCCGGTCCGTGATCGCTGTCGCCGTGCTGACGCTGGTCGCCGGGCCGGTGACCGCCGCCATCTGGCGCGTCGCCGACGCGCAAGAGACCGTTTCGTCGCCGGAATCGGTCGCGGCCCTTGCGGTTCAGCTGAAGGCCTCGATCACGCAGACGACCGGCGGCCTCGCCGGCCGCATTGTTGCGGACGCCGACGCCCAGTCCGCTTATGTGGCTGGCTTGGAAGGCGCCATCGTCGCCAGCGGCGCTGCGCCCCAGACTGCGATCGACGCCCTGGAAGCCACGCAGGCCGAGATGAAGGCCGCCGGCACCCTGCCCCCCCCGGCCGAGGCGGCGATCATCCAGCTTCTGGCCCGCATCCGCGAAGCCATGCAGCAGGAGGCGCCCGCCGCGACTGGGGCGGAGAACGGTCTGCCGGCCTTCGGCGCGCCCCCCACTTCCGGATCGGGCGGCGGCGGTCCGGACTACGCGCCGCCCGTCTGACGTCACCGTCTAGGCTCGGGCGCAAAATTGGCCCAAAGCCATCTCCTCCCCCGGATTCGTGCTTTCAAGGACTAACAAGATCATGCGCAGCAAAAGCAGCCAGGCATTTCTGCGAGCCGGCTTAGCCTCGGTCGTCGCGATCAGCGCCGGGGCGTTGGCGACAGGGGTCGAGGCCCAGTCCGTTCGCGCGGCGCAGGACCGGTCCGGCGACATGTTTTCGCGCGATCGGGGCGTGGGGGTTCGCGAGCGTTCGCGTCCGGAATATGAAGCGCTTGGCATTCCCACCGGCGGTTTCGTCGTCTTTCCGAAGATCCAGGTCGACGCGGAATACAACGACAACGTCTTCGCCGTGGAGACGAACAAGCAGGACGACGTCATCTTCCGCATCCGCCCGGAAGTCCTGGCCGAGTCCGACTGGTCGCGCCATTACGTCCAGGCGTACGGGCGGACTACGTTCAATCAGAATGTCGATTTCGACAGCGAGAACGTGACGGAATGGACCGTCGGCACCTCCGGTCGCCTCGACGTCGTGCGCGGTTCGAACATCACCGGCGGCGCCGAGTTCGTTCATACTTTCGAACCCCGCACCTCGACCAACACCGCACAGACTGCGGCCAGCCCGATCGAGTTCGACATGGCCTCGGCCTATGTCGGTGCCGTTCGCGCCGTGGGCCGCATCCGGCTGTCCGGTCGCGCGGACGTGCGCTCTTTCGACTATGACAACGGCCGCACGGCCGCCGGCGCGGCGATCGACCAGAGCGACCGCAATCGCACCGTCTATAATGTCGCGGGGCGAGTGGATTACGCCGTCAGTCCCGCGACGGCCGTCTTCGGCCAGATCACCGGCAACGACCGCGCTTACGACAGCAGCGCCACCAGCATCGTGCCACCTCGCGACTCTTCGGGCTACGAAGCCCTGGTCGGCGTCAATTTCGAACTCGGCGCGGTCAGCCGTGGCGAAGTCGCCGCAGGCTATATCAGCCAGAGCTATGACGACGCCGCCTACACCGATATCGACGGTTTCGGCGGTCGTGCTCAAATCGAGTGGTTCCCGACCGAACTGACCACCGTCACGGCGTCGGTGTCGCGCACCATCCAGGACGCCGGGATCATCGGCGCCGCCGGGTATCTGAGTTCAGAGGTCGGCGGAAAGGTCGATCACGAGCTGCTGCGCAACCTGATCCTGACCGCGCAGCTCACCTATAATGAAGACGAGTACAACGGCATCGACCGCAATGATCAACGCCTGAACGCCTCGCTGTCCGGGACCTATCTGATCAACCGCAACTACGGCGTAACCACCAGCCTGGCCTATATCGACCAGGCTTCCGACGGCGCCTTCAGCGGCCCCAGCTATGATGTGACCCGGCTCTACGTCTCCCTCGTCGCGCAATTCTGACGACCGAAGGCGGCAGCGCGGCATGGACGATACCGACTGCCGGGCCGCGACGCCGGTGGTGGGGCCGAGACGCGTCGGACGTCATTCGAACAGGCTACGCTTCAAAGGTCGCACGGGCCGACTTCGCCCGGCGGACTATCTTCCGCTGGCCGGCCCCATGGCGCTGTTCTGCATCGCCCATCTCCTCGGCGGGGCTGCAAATCCAACTGCCGCCCTATGGTTCACGGCAGTCGCCGCGGCGGCCCTGCCGATTCTGGCCGCGCTGGAAGCACGCCAGCATGACCTGCCGCTGGTCTGGCCAGGCCGCACGCTGATTATCTTGTTTGCGGCCGTGCTCGTCGTGGCGGCTTGGACGTTGGTCGCACCGGCTTCGGGCGCCACCAGCATGTCTGGGGGGGAACAGGAGGGACGCGCCGCCATCACTCTGGACCAGTCTTCAACACTGGTCGAAATCATCAAGCTGTGCGGATTGGCGAGCGTCTTCTTCCTGGGTTGCTTCGAAGGAATTAGAACGCGCCGCGCCACGGCTAGCATTCGGGCCACGCTCACAGTCGGCGTAGTTTGGGCGACAATAGGCGTCATCCTTCTGGCCTTAGGTCTGCAAACCCGCCTCGGCGGGCGGTTGACCGGCGGCTTCCTGAGCGCGAACAGCGGCGCGACCGTCTACGGGATCCTGCTTGTCCTTTCCGTCGCTGTTCTGGCCCGCGTGAGCCGCAGTCTGCGCTTCGACCGCCGCCCTCACCGAATGACTGCGCTCGGGGCCGCCTTTTTTTGCGTAGCACTATTCACCGGCTGTCTTCTGGCGACAGCATCACGGATGGGAGTGGTCGCCACAGCTTTGGCCGTCATCTTCTTTTTGGCGTGGGAGGCATTAAGCCGCAAGAAGCGGCCCTCCAACCGCACAATCAGTCTCACTGTGCTGGGGATCGCCGTAGCGATGGTGGGCATTGCGGGAGCGGATACGCTGTGGGCACGCCTCGATACCGTCGATGCGGACGCGGCCAACCGAGGGATTATCTTCGCCGCTCATTGGAGGGCGTTCCTTGAATCCCCCATCTTCGGTCACGGCTTGGGCAGCTTCACGGCGATCAACAACCAGCAGATGACTCCGGAAAACTACGGCGCCCTGCGTACAATCCGATCGACGCACAACGTCTACATACAGTGGTTAGAGGAGGCTGGCCTGCTCGGCGCAGTGCCTATGTTCGCGTTAATCGCCCTCATCATAACCAGAGCCGTACGCCGCTCGGGCCGCCTCAACACAGGCGCCACCATTCAAAGAGGCTTGATTGCGGCCAATCTGGTTATTTTGGCACACGGAATGACCGATTACGCCCTCCAAGTGCCATCCATAGCGGCCTTTTGGGCGTATCTGCTGGGTCTGCAATTTGCATACGGCAAGGGACGACGCTCGAATTGAGACCTAACCGCCCCGAATTCCCCTTCTGATCTCCATCCAAAAGCACATCACCGTAACTTCGCGTATCGCCGGTGCGATATTTACCAAGTAAAACAGACGTCCGAGCTACGACGTCGTTATCTCAGCGCCACCGGGGCGCGCCTATTGTTTTGCGCCGCAAAGGCGAGAGGGACGAAATTTCGCTGTGCGCTCCATTCACGTCTGGCACTGGCTCCCTGCCACATCGGTACGGCCACGAATTGGCGATGTCGCCACCGCCTTCGGGACCTCATGACTGACAGCTCGAACAAACTGCCGAGCCTGCTTGTCGGCGGCGTCCCCACGACAAGGATCACCCGGGCTGAATTGGCAAGGTTGATGGTTGAAGACTGCAGACTGGCCAGGGCCGGTCTATTGCCCGCGCCCAAGCTTATCGTCTCATCCAACGGTGCGGTTATCGCCGACTTCCACCGCGATCCAACCTTCCGTGACGCACTGCTGAAAGCGGACGTGATAGACGCGGACGGCATGCCCCTTGTCATGGCGACACGCCTCCTCTGTCGCGTGCCGCTAGAGGAGCGCGTCGCCACCACCGACTTTATCAATGACGCCGCCGAAGCCGCAGCGCGAGAAGGCGTCCGCTTCTATTTCCTGGGTGCCAAACCCGGCGTGGCGGAAACCGCCGCCGCTCACTTTCGCACCCTGTATCCGAACCTTCAGATCGCTGGTGTCCGGCATGGCTATTTCCGTCCGGAAGACGAGGCCGGAATATGTGAAGAGATACGCGCCTCGGGCGCTGACGTTCTCTGGATCGGCCTGGGCAGCCCGCTGCAGGAGTTTTTTGCCGTTCGCAATCAGCACCGGCTGCAGGGGCTCGCCTGGATCCGCACTTGTGGAGGCATGTTCGACCATTATTCGGGCAAGTTCAAACGCGCGCCGGCATGGATGCAAAGCATCGGCATGGAATGGCTCCATCGCAGCCTGAATGAACCCCTCCGACTGGGGCGTCGCTATCTGACGACCAATCTTCCAGCGACCTATTACCTGCTCACCCAGACCACCGACCGGCCATCGGAAAAAAACGGCCGGGACATCGCAATGACAGCCCCCCTTAGACAGCTCGGCGTTAACCGCAAGACGACGCCCGCTGATCGTCGCAAAGGCGCACCCGAGGCGACGATCCCCGGCGCCTCGAAATCTCGTCGCGTCGTGTTCTTCGTCACGCACTCGAACGCCGGCGGAGCCCAAGAAATCTGGTCCAATCTGGCGGAAGGATTTCAGGCGCGAGGTGACAATGTCACCTTGGCCGTACTGTATCCTTCCAGAGAATCGCGGCTGGACACGCCACGCGGCCTGCCGTGGACCAACATGGCGGAGCGTCGCCCCAAACGACCTTTCGAAGTCTTCGGTCTTTTGAGAAACCTTGTGCGGTTTCTCTCAGAAGAACGCCCCGATGTCGTCTTCACTGCTCTCCCGGCCGCCAACATCCTGCTGCCGATCGCCGCTATGATCGCGCGAGTGCCGACCCGTGTCGTCACTTCCCACCACTCTCCCTCAGAGACCTATAATCCGCTTTTGAACCTGATCGACGGCCTTGTCGGAATTCTGCCGTCGGTGAGCGACATCGTCGCCGTATCCCATACGGTCGCGCGGTCGCACCATAAAAAGACCTCGGCCTATCGCGCGAAGTTGCGCACGATATTGAACGCGCTGCCGCCCAGGATTGAGGCCAAGATCAACACGCTGCACCGTCAACGCGCACGGGATGTCGCCCGAGGGAAAGTCGTCGTCGCGACGGGGCGCTTGGTTCCCCAGAAGAACTACCCCACCCTCGTGCGCGCCGCCGTTCACCTCGACAGCGACACCACCATCAAGATCATAGGTGCTGGGCCGGATGAGGCCGCCCTGCACGCCTTGGCGGCCGATCTGGGCGTTTCTGACAGGGTTCATTTCGTAGGCTTCCATCCTCGCGACGACGCCCTCGCCCTATTGGCGGAAGCCGATATCTTCGTTCAGCCAAGTCTGTTTGAAGGCCACAGCCTAGCGCTGATCGAAGCCGCCCATCTTGGTCTTCCCCTGGTGGTGTCCGATGCGCCGGTCCAGATTGAGGGTGTGACCAACATCGGCGGCCATCTCTGCGGCGTGGTGGTCGGCGTCACAGACGACGTGGCTCTGGCGAGAGAAATCGAAGCGCTTCTAGCTAATCCCTTGCGATATCGTGACTACGCCGACCGTGCTGCGCAACTGGGCTCCGAGGCCACCTACGACAGGATGTTCGCCGCCTACGCGGCTCTCGCAGTTTGACGTCTTCAGCATTGTTGAACGCATCACCCTTGAGCTTGCATCCCCGTCGTCATACGGAAGCGTATTCGCGGACGGAAACATGATGCTTGCCGCCCCACTTCCTGCCAACGCCAACCACGATCTGTCCGCAAAGCTCTGCGGTGCAGCACTCGCAGCCCTCCTGCTGGTCGTCATCATCGGTCTCGGGCCGTTGCAGGCTCAGAAGACGATGGCGTCGACGGGTGAAGGCAATATTCTTCGGCAAGCTCTGTTCATTCTCGTGTTTGGCTTCGTCGTGGTCGCTGCCAAGGGACTTCAGGCGCCTCGCATCTTTCTGGCGCCCCCCCCGACGCTATGGCTATTGATCGCTTGGTGCTGGATCAGTCTGTCGTGGTCGCTGGAACCAAGCATCGCGCTGCGGCGTCTTCTGCTGACCACCATCATCATCTGGACCGTTTTCATGATTGTGGAGCGCGCCGGATATGAACGGACCATAAGGACGACGCTCGTCACCCTTTTGATGATTCTGGCGATCAACTATGTGGTGGTCATCCTTGCGCCCGGCGTCGGCATACATCAGGCAAGCGACGTCCTGGATCCCAACCTAGCGGGGGATTGGAAAGGCGCCCTGCCGCAAAAGAACTTTACCGGAGCGGTCTGCACCTTCACCCTGCTGCTACTGGCGTTCGCTGGCGGATGGCTTCAACCGCTATTTCGCGTCGTCCTCATGCTGATGGCGACCTTCTTCCTCTACAAAACCGGCTCCAAGACCTCGCTCGCCTTGTTCATCGCCGGTCTCGGACTTGGCTGCCTGTATCTTGGGTACAGTCCGAGGTTCAGGGCACTCGTCGTTCCCTTGGCCATCATCGGCGGGGCCTTGATAGTCTTGTTCGGACAGTTCTACTGGGTGGAAGCAATCTCGAGCCTGAGCCAAGGCAGCGCCCTGACTGGACGAGGCATGATCTGGGGCGTCCTCGTGGCCTATGCGAACGATCATTGGCTGCTGGGAACGGGGTACGGCTCGTTCTGGAATATCGGTGCGGAAAGCCCCGTCTACTATTACACTGCAAGCTGGGTTCGATTGATCGGGTCCGGCCACAACGGCTATCTCGACATGCTTGTAGCGGTCGGGATCATCGGTTTGTCGCTTACGGTTCTGGCCCTGATCGTCGCTCCACTATCTCGATTGTTCTGGAGCCGTACGATCAGCCGAAGGCAGGGCGCCCTGCTTATCGCAATGCTGTTCTTCTGCATCGGTCACAATTTTACGGAAAGCAGCCTGATGGACCGGGATTCCATCGTGCAGGTGTTCTTCATGCTCACCCTAGCATTGATCGTGATCGCCACGCGCAGACCCGCAGAGACCCCTGGCCCCCTTTATTTTGCCTGGACCGGACGCTTCCGGCCTCGCGAAATCGAGAAATCCACCATGTCGCCTGATGGAGCCTTCAACGCATGACCATGACGGCAGGTGAGAATTCGCATCAGAAGCTGGGCGGCCGCGCCTTTCTGATTCCAGGGATGGCGGCCCTTGTAGTCTTGATGGCGCTTGTAGTCATGGCCCCCGCCATGACGGAAGGCGGCCCGCCCAGCGGGAACATCATAAGGCAATCCATCTACACGGTGCTGTTGTTGGCGACGATGTGGATTTCCGGAGTGTTCAAGAAGCCCTCCAAGCTTCTTGTCGTCCCTATCGGAATGCTGATCGCAATCGCTTGGTGCTGGATCAGCTTGAGTTGGTCGATCGTTCCCATGATCAGCGCCCGCCGCGTATTGCTCACGACCATGATCATCTGGACTGTGTTTTTGCTCGTAGACGATTGTGGATACGATCGAACGGTGAGGACGCTGATGCTAAGCCTAGCCGTCCTTTTGGTCGTAAATTTCGCAGCCGTATTCATTTCTCCGTCTACCGCTATTCACCAAGTAGCAGAACAACAAGACCGGAATCTTGTCGGCGACTGGAGGGGAATCCTACCGCAGAAGAACTACACTGGCGAATTTTGTGCATTCACGATAATTTTGTTCTTCTTCTATCAAAGAAGAACAAAAACGACCAACAATCCACCAAAGAAGAAAGGTATATCTGAATACCTCTCCATCGAAAATGCAATTCGGTCCTCAATCATACTGGCATCGGCCATATTTCTTTACAAATCAGGATCGAAAACCTCTGCGGGTATGGTAGCTCTCGGACTCACTTCCGGCCTCGTGTACTTATCGCTAAGTCCTCGCGCTCGCATGTATGCGATTCCTGTAGCAGTTTTGGCTAGCATGATCGGAATGCTTTACTGGGCAGGGACCTGGAAAGAGGCAATCGGTCCATTCGCCAAGCCCACTGCTTTTACAGGACGCGTGCAGATTTGGCCGCACCTTGTTTCCTACATCCAAGATCATCCGCTGACCGGAACAGGATACGGGGCCTTCTGGAACATCGGCGACAGCAGTCCGATCTATGCCTACTCGAAGAATTGGGTGTCGACGATTTCCAGCGGCCACAACGGCTATCTGGACCTTGCCTCGCAGATTGGGCTCCCAGGGCTCATCGTGGCCGTCCTCGCCGCCTTCGTCATCCCGCTGTACAAACTTCTGACGAGCCAGTCGCTACCACGCTGGCGCGGGGCTCTGCTGGTCAGCATGATCGTCTTCTGCGCAGGCCACAACATGACGGAATCCGGTCTGTTCGACCGTGACGTCATCGTCTGGGTCTTCCTGCTGATCACTATCGCCCTGACTGAAATCGCGACGCGCAAGCGGTCTTCCTCATCATCCTCGTCGCGTTCGCGCCGCAAGCGATCCCTGCCCTCGTTCGGCTGAACCACGGTGGGAAATCACGCCCTTAAAGGGACAGCCACAGGCAAAACCGTCGTCTAGCGGCGCAAAACCTTGACTCGAGGCCCTCCCGGACCGACACGACCCGCCCATGATCACGCGCTACTCCCGCCCCGACGCCGCCGCCATCTGGTCGCAAGAGACCAAGTACAAGATCTGGTTCGAGATCGAGGCCCACGCCGCCACGAAAATGGCCGAACTGGGCGTGATCCCGACCGAGGCGGCCGAGGCCATCTGGTCCAAGGGCAAGGACGCGACCTTCGACGCCGACCGTATCGACGAGATCGAACGCACCACCAAGCACGACGTCATCGCCTTCCTGACCCATGTGTCGGAAATCGTCGGTGAGGAAGCCCGCTTCCTGCACCAGGGCATGACCTCGTCGGACGTGCTGGACACCTGTTTCGCCGTCCAGCTGGCCCGGTCCTCGGACCTGCTGATCGATGGCGTCGACCGCGTCCTGGCTGCGCTGGAGAAGCGCGCCAAGGAGCATAAATACACCCCGACCGTCGGCCGCTCGCACGGCATCCACGCCGAGCCCGTGACCTTCGGCCTCAAGCTGGCCGGCTATCACGCTGAATTCCAGCGCGCCAAACGCCGGCTGATCACCGCCAAGGAAGAGATCGCCACCTGCGCCATCTCCGGCGCCGTCGGCACCTTCGCCAATGTCGACCCGGCCGTGGAACAGTATGTGGCCGACAAGATGGGCCTGCAGGTCGAGCCGGTCTCGACCCAGGTCATCCCGCGCGACCGCCACGCCGCCTTCTTCGCCGCCCTGGGCGTCGTCGCCTCGTCGGTCGAACGCCTCGCCGTCGAGATCCGCCACCTGCAGCGCACCGAAGTCCTCGAAGCCGAGGAATTCTTCGACAAGGGCCAGAAGGGCTCGTCGGCCATGCCGCACAAGCGCAACCCGATCCTGACCGAGAACCTGACCGGCCTGGCCCGTCTGGTCCGTTCGGCCGTGACCCCGGCCATGGAGAACGTCGCCCTGTGGCATGAGCGGGACATCAGCCATTCGTCGGTCGAGCGCGGCATCGGCCCGGACGCCACCATCCACCTGGACTTCGCCCTGCAGCGTCTGGCCAATGTGGTCGAGCGGCTGAACGTCTACCCCGAGAACATGCAGAAGAACATCGACCGCCTGGGCGGTCTGGTTCACTCGCAACGTGTCATGCTGGCCCTGACCCAGGCGGGCATCTCGCGCGAGGCGGCCTATGCCGCCGTGCAGGAGAACGCCATGAAGGTCTGGCGCGGTGAAGGCGTCTTCTTGGACTTCCTGAAGGCCGACGAACGCGTCACCCTGCCGGCCGAACAGCTCGAAGCCCTGTTTGACCTCGGCTATCACACCAAGAACGTCGACGTGGTGTTCAAGCGGGTGTTCGGAGACTGAACCATGACCGAGCGCACGATCCGGCTCAATCCCCGGCTCGATCCCCGCGACTATGCCGCGGCCTATGCGCGCGACGGTATGGTGCAGGTGCCCCATCTGCTGGAGGCCGAAAGCGCCGACTGGCTGGCGCTGGCGCTCGAACACGACACGCCCTGGAGCCTGTCCCTGAAAACGCCCGCGGGCGGCGCCCTATTGTCACCCCAGGAAATGGCCG
Source organism: Brevundimonas sp. (assembly GCF_044336875.1). GTDB lineage: Bacteria > Pseudomonadota > Alphaproteobacteria > Caulobacterales > Caulobacteraceae > Brevundimonas. Next base: position 23,223 of record NZ_JBIIOP010000001.1, read on the forward strand.
CCCTGGGTCGCGAGGCTCTTGCCACCCGGATGCAGAAGGCCCTGCTGGAGGGCCGCGACGGCTTTTCTTTCCTCTATCTATCCTACCCCGTCATCAAGGCCTTCCTGGCGGGGCAGGAACAGGGGCACGCCACTCACGCCCTAGTCCAGTTCTTCAACGACATCCCCTTCATCGAATTCGCCAAGGCGGTGACCGGCGAGACCGGCGTCACCAAGATCGACGCCCAGGCCACCTGGTTCCGGCCAGGCGATTTTCTGACCCTGCATGACGACACCGGCGAAGGCGAGCGCCGCGCCGCTTATACGCTGGGCCTGACCCGCGACTGGCGATCCGACTGGGGCGGCCAGTTGATGTTCCACGACAAAGCGGGCGACATCGAACGCGGCTTCAAGCCCGGCTTCAACCTGTGGACCGTCTTCAAGACCCCGCGGATGCATTCGGTGGCTCCGGTGGCGGCCTATGCCGGGGGTAAGCGGCGATCGATCACGGGCTGGCTGCGCGACGATCCGCCGTTCAAGTGACCGACGAGCCCCGCCGCATCGGCTTCGCACCCGTCGTCGATGCGGGCACACGGCTGCTGATCCTCGGCAGCCTACCGGGTGAAGCCTCGCTGAAGGCGGCACAGTATTACGCCCATCCCCGCAACGGCTTTTGGCCGCTTATCGGCGGCATGCTGAACGAAAATCTGGTCGCCTCGCCTTATGAGCAAAGGCTGGAACGGTTGAAGGCTCGCCGCGTCGGCCTGTGGGATGTCATCGCCTCGGCCGATAGATCCGGCAGCCTGGACGCGGCGATCCGATCGCCGGAAGCCGCGGACCTTCGCGGCCTGGTCGAACGCTTGCCCGACCTGCGCGCCGTCGCCTTCAACGGTGGGCTGGCGGCCAGGATGGGACGCCGTATCCTGACCGATCTGGAAGGCGTCGCCCTGATTGACCTGCCGTCCTCCAGCCCGGCCCACGCCATATCCTTGTCGGCAAAGGCGGAAACCTGGGCCATACTGGGGAAGTTTCTCCCGGATAAGCCTGCCGCCTGATGATCCTGACCCTGTCCTGCCCCGACCGCCACGGCATAGTTGCGGCCGTCTCCGCCTTCCTGCTGCAGCGGGACGCCAACATCTCGGACGCCCAACAGTTCGGCGACGCCTCCAGCGCCACCTTCTTCATGCGGGTGGTGTTCGAACCGTCCGACGGCGACGTCGAGACCGCCATCCGCGACGCTTTCGCCCCTTTGGCCGAGCAGTTCGCCATGGACTGGACCCTGCGTGGCCCGGAACCCCGCAGGGTGATGATCCTGGCGTCCAAATTCGATCACTGTCTGGCGGACCTGCTGTATCGCTGGCGCATCGACGAACTGCCGATGCAGGTGACGGCCATCGTCTCCAACCATCCACGCGACCAGATCGGCCACGTCGAACTGAGCGACCTGCCGTTCCACCACCTTCCGGTCAGCGCCGCCGACAAGCCGGCGCAGGAGGCTGAACTGCTGCGGCTGATCGAGGAGACCGGAACGGAACTGGTCGTCCTGGCCCGCTACATGCAGATCCTGTCCGACGACCTCAGCCGCCAGCTGGAGGGACGCTGCATCAATATCCACCACTCCTTCCTGCCCGGCTTCAAGGGCGCCCGCCCCTATCACCAGGCCCATGCGCGAGGCGTGAAGGTGATCGGCGCCACCGCCCACTATGTCACCCCCGACCTGGACGAAGGCCCGATCATTGAACAGGACGTCGAACGCATCAGCCACCGCGACACACCCGAAGATCTGATCCGCAAGGGTCGAGACATTGAACGCCGGGTCCTGGCCCGCGCCGTCAGGCGTCACCTGGAAGACCGGGTTTTGCTGCACGGCACAAAGACCGTCGTGTTCGAAGACTGAATGGTGAAGCTGCGAATTCTTGTCGCGCAGCCGCATCCTTTCCCCCGGCCCAAACGTAACGTTCCTGTTACCGCCACGAGAGCGGAACCTTAGGGACGAATTACAATGACCAATCTTCGCAATCTCATGCTCGTCGCCGTATCCGGCGGCGCGCTGATGGCGCTCGGCGCCTGTGGCGACAACGAACCGGCCGCGACCGCCCCGGCCGAGACGACCGCCATGGCTCCGGCCTCCGGCGCCGCCATGGCCCCGATGGCCCCGGATCCCATGGTCGGCGGCGCGTCGATGAGCCCGAAAGACACCATCGTCGCCAATGCGTCCAAGGCGTCGAACCTGACCACCCTGGTCTCCGCCGTCACGGCCGCCGGCCTCGTCGAGACCCTGCAGGGCCCCGGCCCCTTCACCGTCTTCGCTCCCGACAACGCGGCCTTCGATAAGATTCCTGCGGCCACCCGCACCAGCCTGATGCAGCCGGCCATGAAGGCTGACCTGAGCAAGATCCTGACCTATCACGTGGTCTCGGGCCGCCTGACCGCCGCCGACATCGCCGCTCAGGCTCAGGCTAATGGCGGAACCGCCACGCTGAAGACGGTTCAGGGCGAGGATCTGAAGGTTTCGGCCGGCCCGAACGACACCTGGGTCATCACCGACGCCAAGGGCGGCAAGTCCACCATCACTCAGGCGGACGTGGGTCAGTCGAACGGCGTGGTCCACGTCGTGGACACGGTTCTGATGCCCTAAAAAATAATTTCAGTTCGACGGGATCGGGCTGAAACCAAATCTGTGCGCTCGTGTTCTTCAAGGGCGCGAGACGCACAGTACGCCGGGTGAGACATCCCCCAACGTCCCCGGCAAAAAAGAAAGGGCCGCACTTTCCCCCGGGTGCGGCCCTTTCGAATTTCAGGATCGGCCCGAAGACCGACGGCTTATTCGCCCGCGCGAATCTGTTCGCGGGCGATGGAGGCCAGTTCATCCATCTTGGAATAGATCTCGCCGTCCGACACGGTCAGGCCCGACCCCTTGAAATCGCCGGCGACCTTGCGGAACACGTCCTCGTCGCCCGGCTGCTCCATGTCGGCGCGCACAACGGCGGCGGCGTATTGTTCGGCGCTGTCCGTCGACAGGCCCATCTTTTCGGCGGCCCACAGGCCCAGCATCTTGTTGCGGCGGGCGATCGCCTTGAATTCCTGCTCCTGATCGAGGGCGAACTTGGCCTCGAAGGCCTTTTCCCGATCGTCGAAGGTCGTCATGTCGCTCAGCACAGCTCCGCACCCCGCTAACGTCGGGGCAAGCGCCGTCTATAGCCCCCCCGCGCCCGAACGCAACATGACTTCCTTCGCGGCCGCCCGGCTGTCCCCCGGTTTGAACCATCTTCAGGCCCCATCCTTATTTGTATCGGAGGCCGCGTTCGGCTAAGGAGACCCCGAACGAGATTGACTGCCCGAACGATTCCGAAACGCGCCGCCAGGACCGGGTCTTCCCCATCCACACATGGCCGCGCGATTTTTGTTTCTGGAAGGCGCCCGTAAGCCGGGACCGGAAGATGAACAGCAAGCGCAAGAAGATCTACGAAGGCAAGGCCAAGATCCTGTACGAAGGACCGGAGCCCGGCACCCTGATCCAGTATTTCAAGGACGACGCCACCGCGTTCAACGCGCAGAAGAAGGCGGTCCTCGAAGGCAAGGGCGTGGTCAATAATCAGATCAGCGAATTCATCATGTCCCGCCTGAACGGCATCGGCGTGACCAACCATTTCATCAAGCGCCTGAACCTGCGCGAACAACTGATCCGCGAAGTCGAGATCATTCCGCTGGAAGTCGTCTGCCGCAACATCGTCGCCGGTTCGATGAGCCAGCGCCTGGGCATCGAGGAAGGCACGCCCCTGCCCCGCTCGATCATCGAATTCTATTACAAGAAGGATGAGCTCAACGACCCGATGGTCACCGAAGAGCACATCACGGCCTTCAACTGGGCCTCGACCCAGGAGCTGGACGACATCCTGGCCATGACCGTTCGTGTGAACGACTATCTGTCAGGCATGTTCGGCGCCGTCGGCATCCAGCTGGTCGACTTCAAGATCGAGTTCGGCCGCATCTGGGAAAACGACTTCAGCCGCGTCATCCTGGCCGACGAGATCAGCCCCGACTCCTGCCGCCTGTGGGACTCCACCACCGGCGAGAAACTGGACAAGGACCGGTTCCGCCGCGACCTGGGCAATGTCATCGAAAGCTACACCGAAGTCGCCCGTCGCCTGGGCATCATGAAGGGCATGCCCACCGTAATTCAGGGAGGTCTGCACTAATGGCCAAGGTGAAAGTTCACGTCTTCCTCAAGCCCGGCGTTCTGGACGTCCAGGGCAAGGCCGTCGAAGGCGCCCTGCAGGGTCTGGGCTGGTCGGGCGTGTCGAACGCCCGCGTCGGCAAGCTGATCGAGTTCGACCTCGCCGGCGTCGAGGACCCGCAGGTCGAGGCCAAGAAGATGTGCGAGCAGCTGCTCGCCAATACGGTGATCGAAGGCTACCGCATCGAGGCGGCCTGACGCATTTCGCCTCTTCCCCACCTTCGCGGGGAAGAGGCGGTTGCATCCCTTTCCCACGCCCCTAGTTAAGCTGACGGCTTGATTGACGGAGCGCCCATGATCTTCACCCTCACCTCCACCGACATTCAGGACGGCGGCCTGCTGCCCGACGCACAGGTCCAGGCCAAAGGCAATGTCTCGCCCCAACTGTCCTGGACCGGCGCGCCCGAGGGGACCAAGAGCTATGCGATCACCTGCTATGATCCCGACGCTCCGACCGGCTCGGGCTTCTGGCACTGGACCGTGGCCAATATCCCCGCCGACGTGACCGAACTGCCGACCGGCGCGGGCTCGCCCGGCGGCGACCTGCCCAAGGGCGCTATCCAGGGCCGCACAGACTATGGCGCGCCCGGCTTCGGCGGCGCCGCCCCGCCCCCCGGCCACGGCCCGCACCGCTACATCTTCACCGTTTTCGCCGTGGACGTCGAAAGCCTGGATGTGAACGCCGACAATTCGGGCGCCATCTACGGCTTCAACCTGCATTTCCACACCCTGGCCAAGGCCTCGATCACCGCCACTTACGAAAACCACGGCTGATACAGTTGATCCTCCGGGAAGCGAGCCTATGTTGCGCCGCAGCATTGCCCTCCCTTCCCGGACCTCCCCGCCATGGCCACCAGCGGCGCCGTCGCCGATTCCGACATCGGCATTCATGAACCCATGGCCGCCGGAAAGGTGGCCCTGGTCCTGATCGCTCTGGCCATGGGCGGGTTCGCCATCGGCGTGACCGAGTTCGCGGCCATGAGCATCCTGCCCGACTTCGCCAAGGGTCTGGGCGTGGACGAACCGACCGCCGGCCATGTCATCAGCGCCTATGCCGCCGGCGTGGTCGTCGGGGCGCCGATTCTGGCGGTGCTGGGCGCGCGGTCGCCACGCTGGCTTCTGCTGATCGGCTTCATGGCCCTGTTCGCCGTCGGCAACGCCCTGTCGGCCCTCGCCCCGACCTACAACTGGATGCTGGTCTTCCGCTTCCTCAGCGGCGTGCCGCACGGCGCCTATTTCGGCGTCGCCGCCCTGGTCGCCGCCTCGACCGTACCGCGCCACCTGCGCACCCGCGCCGTCTCGACCGTGCTGATGGGGCTGACGGTCGCCACCATCATCGGCGTGCCTTTCGCCAATATCGTCAGCCACGTCTTCGACTGGCGCTGGACCTTCGGCATCGTCAGCATCCTGGCGGTCATCACCATGGTCCTGGTCGCCCTGTTCGCCCCGCGCGATCCGGCCCATATCGACGCCAGCCCCTTGCGCGAGCTCGGCGCCCTGAAGCACGCCCAGGTCTGGCTGACCCTGGGCGTCGGCGCCATCGGCTTCGGCGGCATGTTCGCCGTCTACGCCTATCTGGCCTCGACCCTGTCGGCGGTGACCGGCGCGGGGCCGGAGATCCTGCCCTGGGTCTTCGCCGTCTTCGGCGTCGGCATGTTCCTGGGCAATATCCTGGGCGCCTGGGCCGCCGATCGCATCGGTTTCCCGGCGGCGGGCGGCCTGCTGCTGTGGAGCGCCGCAGCCCTGGCCCTCTATCCGTTCGCGGCCTCCAACATCTGGGCCATGATGGTCGTGGTCTTCCTGATCGGCGGCGGCGGCGGCCTGGGTTCGATCCTGCAGACCCGGCTGATGGACGTCGCCGGCGACGCCCAGACCCTGGCGGCGGCCCTGAATCACTCGGCCTTCAACACCGCCAACGCCATCGGCCCCCTGCTCGGCGGCATGGCGGTGGCGGCGGGCTATGGCTGGACCTCGACCGCCTGGGTCGGCGTCGGCCTGACCCTGGGCGGCTTCGCCATCTTCGTCGTGGCCTGGTTGACGGGACGGAGCCGGCTGCAGGGCTGAACAGGGTCGTTCGCTCATGGTATCAGCAGCCATGGGCGAGGTGACAGAAACTCAAATTCTCGCCCTTCTGGTCACCATGGATCAGCAGTTGGGCGCCGTCGTCTCAGACACCGGCGTCAATCAGGAATGAGCCTCGATCTGTGCGCCTTCAGTTGCACGGCCCGAGCCGGGACATCGCCAACCTCCGCCAAATCTTGGACCGCCAGGACGCCCGCCTGGCCCGAATCGAGAATCGTCTCGGACTTCTCGAACCCACACGCTGACATTTCCCGAAAACGGTGCTAGAGCCCCGCGCCATGAGCGCAGCCGTCATCGTCTTCCCCGGTTCCAACTGCGATCGCGACTGCAAGGTCGCCGTCGAACGTTCCACGAGCGAGCCCGTGTCCATGGTGTGGCACGCCGAGACGGAACTGCCCAAGGGGCTGGACCTGATCGTCATTCCCGGCGGCTTCTCCTACGGCGACTATCTGCGCTGCGGCGCCATGGCGGCCCAGTCGCCGGTGATGCAGGCGGTCAAGAAGGCCGCAGACGACGGCGTCGCCGTGGTCGGCATCTGCAACGGCTTCCAGATCCTGTGCGAGGCCGGCCTGCTGCCCGGCGCCCTGCTGCGCAACAAGGGCCTGAAATATGTCTGCAAGCCCATCGCTCTGACGGTCGCCAACGGCCAGACCCGTTTCACCGCCGGCTATCAGGGCCAGCGCGAGGTGGTCATGACCCAGGGCAACGGCGACGGAAACTTCTTCGCCGACGCCGAGACCCTGGCCCGGATCGAGGGCGAGGGCCAGGTGGTCTTCCGCTACGTCGACAACCCCAACGGCTCGGTCAACGACATCGCCGGCATCCAGAACGCGCGCGGCAATGTGCTGGGCATGATGCCCCACCCCGACCGCGCCTTCGAGGCCGAGCTGGGTTCCGCCGACGGCGCCACCCTGTTCCAGAGCGTCTACGCGGCGGCTTGACGGCAACCGATAGTTGAAGCGAGATAAGCGTATGATACGCTTCCTCTCCGCATTCCTGATCCTTGTCCCGGCAGTCGCGCCGTCAATCGCTTTGGCTCAGGACGAATCGCCGCTCGACTGGTCATTGATCCGTATTCAGGACGCCGACACCATCGTCGCAACCCTCGAATTCACCAGTGGTCTGACCCTAGTCGCGCGATGCCAGACGGGCGTTTACGACCTCTTCGTCAATGGCCTGCCCGAAGTCTCGCGCAACAAGACCACGCGCGACCTCGCCATCCAGGTTGGCGACGAGGGAGAGCTGAAGACCACAGTCTGGACCGTCGGCAGCCAACGAACCGCCGCCTTCAGCCGTGTCCCTGCGATGGTCGCCCGAAATCTGGCCGAAGGCGGCAAGCTGCAGATCCTCGTCCCGGCCGAGCGCGAAGGTGGCCGACGCACGCGCTATGTCATGGATGTCGCGCCGTCGAGCACAGCAATCGAACAGACCTTGACGACATGCGGCAGACCCCTGATCGATCCGCGCGAGGTGCGTTCGGAAGAGATCGAAGGCAATGGTCAGGACGGTCTCCCTGACGCCGTCGCCTGGCGGACCGCCCCACGCCCATCCTTCCCGTCACCGGTCAACGGGCGGAGTCCACGAGAAGGCTACGCGGTATTTTCGTGCGTAGCGAAAGAGGATGGCGGTCTTACGGAATGCCAGACCGAGAGCGAACAGCCGGCCGGCTATGGACTGGGGCAATCGGTTGACCGCGCCCTGCCGCGCGCCCGGCTTCAACTGACGGAACAGGGCGCTGCCAGCGGCCGTCCGCTGGCGGGCCGAATGATCCTGTTCGCCGTGAACTTCAGAATGGCGAACTAGCCGAGTCGGCTCAGCCGTCGTTAGACGACTCGCCGTTCTCCATTTCCGGATCCTCGTCCTCAGTGATCACGCCGCCCGGCTCGCGCTGGGCGGCGAGTTCGCGCGCGCCGACGCCCTGGCCGTTCTCGATGGCGCGATTGGCCTCGACCTCGTCCGTCTCGAAGGTCGGGGTCGTCGTGGGTTGTTCGGCCATGGTCGTCTCCAATACGTCTGAATCACACAACCGATGGCATGATCGCCGGTTCCCCCTAACGACCGAGGAAGGGGTCCAGGCTCGCGCGAGACAGCGGCCTGAACACCAGGAACTGGCCGGCGACGGCGACCGTCACCTCGTGCGCCTGGGGCCGTTGGACCAGGACGGGATCGTCCAGCGAGACGGCCCTGCCCGAGGCGATGTCGCGCGCGTCTAGCGCCGGAATGATCCGCCGGCCGTTCCCCGTCGCCAACACCGCCAGGAAGCCGCGCACCTCGGCGGCCTGCTGCGGCGGCGTCTGCGCCTGGCGTACGCGGGCCCAGGCGGCCTGCGCCGTGGTCGTCATTATCGCCGTCGACGGAGTCGTCTGCGTCCGACCGGCGGCGGCGATCGAGCTCGCACCGGCGGCGACCAAACAGGCAAGCAGGATTCGGGCGACGTAGCTCATGGCCGGAAAGCCAGCACGTCTGTGAGCGCCAAGGCAAGCTTCACATTTCGAATCGCGCCGGTGAACCTTCCGGACGCCCGGCGCGTACTGACACCCTGAACAGTGTCGTATCGGAAGCCGCATGTCCTCCATCCTTCGCCCCACGCCGGCGCAACGCACCCGCCGCCTGGCCGTGCTGGCGGCCGCCGTCTTCGCCATCGCGGTCCCTCTGATCCAGAATCTGGCGGGTCTGGGCCTGACGCAGGCCGAGTTCGCCGCCGAAGGCGACGGCACGCTGCGGGTCGCCGGATACGCCTTCTCGATCTGGGGCCTGATCTATCTGGGCATCCTCGCCTACGCGGTCCGACAGGCCCTGCCCCAGACCGGTGAAAGCATCCTGGTCAACCGCATGGGCTGGCCTTCGGTCGTGACCTTCTTCGGCATCGGCTTCTGGATCATCATCGCCGCCCTGAACCTGAAGGTCGCCAGCGTCGTCATAATCTTCGCGTCGCTGATCGCCCTGCTGGCGCCGCTTCTGGCCTTGTCGCGCAGCATTCGCGCCCTGGGCCGGACCGAGCGCGACCGTCTGCTGCTGGTCTGGCCCCTGGCGGCGTTGGCCGGCTGGCTCACCGTGGCCGCGCCGCTCAATCTGATCACGACCCTGACCGCCCTTCAGGCTCTGCCCGAACTGTTGTCGCCGACACTCTGGGCCATGCTGGCGGTCGTCGCGACCGCCGGCGTCGCGCTCGCGGTCACCATGGCGCTTAGAACCCTCGCCTATCCCCTGCCTGCGGCATGGGGCCTGCTGGGCGCCTTCGTGGCGGAACAGACGGACAATCCGGCGGCGGCCTTCACCGCCCTGGCGGCGGCCGTCGCCCTGCTGGTCGGCGGGATCCTGCTGGTTTTCCGGCTGAAACCGGGCGTCGATCGCGCCGTCTGACCTATTCGCCTCGCAAGGGCGGGGTCACGGCCTCGTCCGGGGGTTGATGCTCCCCGTCGCCGACATCAAAGGCCCCGCTCTCGTCAAAGCCGACGCTGCCGACGCCGGTCGCCTGACCCGTCAGACGTTGTCGGCGGCTGGCCATGGCGGCCTCGGGCGCAGCCTGATCCAGTTCGCGCGTGGTGTCGGGATCGTTCGACCGATCCATCTGCTGTCCGCTTGCCGGGGTGACCTCGGTATGTGTGCTGGAACGCATCAGTCCGTCTCCTCCGGCTCATGTTCAGCCTCTTTTCCGGCCCGCTCGGCCATGGCGGAGGCGCCGGCGTCGTCGGCGGCGATGTCGGGTCCGTCATCCTCGGGCTCGGCGGATTCGGTTGGGGGACGGGTCATGATGAACCTCCGTGGCTGTGATCTGGAAAATGGGCCGCCGCATCAGCGGTTCCGGCCGCCTCGCAGATCGTGATCGCCATGTCGGCCCACGAGCGATTCTCACCCTTGAACAGCGGCGGCTTGCGCATCCCCGTCGGTTCGGCTCCGGCCCCGTTGGTGGTCAGATCCTTCCACTTGACGCCAGGTTGATGTCGAGCGCCTGGGGCAGGCCGCCCCCATCTGCGGGCCAAAGGCCCGGGCCATTCGCTCGGTATCGGGCGGATCGACGCCGAGACCCATGCCAGAACGCCCAAAATCCTGTCTGGAATGTAGCTTATCGGCCCATCAGTCGCTAGAAGGCCGGGCCATGAGCGCTCCTGAAAAGACCCCCGTCAAAACGATGGCCGAACTGGCCGCCGAATACGGCCTGGCCCCGAACGAATATCAGGTCGTCCTCGACCGGCTGGGCCGCGAGCCCAACCATGTCGAACTGGGCGTCTTCTCGGTCATGTGGTCCGAGCACTGCTCCTACAAATCGTCCAAGATCCACCTGGGCAAGTTCCCGACCACCGGCGAGCGCGTCATCTGCGGTCCGGGCGAGAACGCCGGGGTGATCGACATCGACGACGGCGACGCCTGCATCTTCAAGATGGAGAGCCACAACCACCCCTCCTACATCGAACCCTATCAGGGCGCGGCGACGGGCGTGGGCGGCATCATGCGCGACGTCTTCACCATGGGCGCGCGCCCGGTGGCCCTGTTGAACGCCCTGCGCTTCGGCGACCCGTCGCACGAGAAGACCAAGCGTCTGGTCACCGGCGTCGTCTCGGGCATCGGCGGCTACGGCAACTGCGTCGGCGTGCCCACCGTGGCGGGTGAGACCAATTTCCACGCCGGCTACAACGGCAACATCCTGGTCAACGCCATGTGCGTCGGTCTGGCCAAGTCGGACAGCATCTTCTACTCGGCCGCCCCCTCTGCGGGCCTGTCGGTGGTCTATTTCGGCTCCAAGACCGGCCGCGACGGCATCCACGGCGCGACCATGTCCTCGGCCGAGTTCGACGACGAGTCGGAATCGAAACGTCCCACCGTCCAGGTCGGCGATCCCTTCGCCGAGAAGCTGCTGATCGAGGCCACCCTCGAACTGATGGCCTCGGGCGCCGTCGCCGCCATCCAGGACATGGGCGCGGCCGGCCTGACCTCCTCCTCGGTCGAAATGGCCGGCAAGGGCGGCGTCGGCATCGAGCTGAACATGGACGCCGTGCCCCAGCGCGAAGAGGGCATGACCGCCTATGAGATGATGCTGTCGGAAAGCCAGGAGCGGATGCTGGCCGTCCTGAAGCCCGGCCGCGAGGAAGACGGTCACCGCATCTTCCAGAAATGGGGTCTGGACGCCGCCGTCATCGGCGTGACCACCGACACCGGCCGTCTGGTGCTGAAGCATCACGGCGAGACCGTCTGCGACGTGCCGCTTGCGCCCCTGTTCGACGACGCGCCCCTGTACGACCGCCCCTGGGTCCAGCCCGAGCTTCAGCCGAAACTGAACCACGCCGAGATCCCCGCGCCCGCGAACTGGGCCGATGCGGTGATGAAGGTCGTCGCCTGCCCCGACATGGCCTCCAAGCGCTGGATCTGGGAACAGTACGACCGCCACGTCATGGCCGACACCCTGCAGGACTCGGCCACCGGCGCCGACGCCGGCGTGGTTCGCGTCCACGGCACGGACAAGGGTCTGGCCGTCACCTCGGACTGCACCCCGCGCTATGTCCAGAACGACCCCTACGAGGGCGGCAAGCAGGCGGTGGCCGAGGCCTGGCGCAACCTGACCGCCGTGGGTTCGCGTCCGATCGCCATCACCGACAATCTGAACTTCGGCAATCCGCAGCGCCCCGAGATCATGGGCCAGATCGTCCGCGCCATCGACGGCATGGCCGAGGCCTGCCGCGAACTGGTCTTCCCGGTCGTGTCAGGCAATGTCAGCCTCTATAACGAGACCAATGGCGTCGCCATTCCGCCGACCCCGACCGTCGGCGCCGTGGGCCTGCTGTCCAACTATGACGTGGTCACCAACTTCTCGACCATGGCCGAGGGCGACGCCCTGGTCCTGATCGGCCAGACCCACGGCGAACTGGGCGCCTCCATCTATCTGCGCGAGGTTCTGGGCCGCGAGGACGGCGCCCCGCCGCCCGTCGACCTGAAGCTGGAGAAGCAAACGGGCGACTTCGTCCGCGACCTGATCGAGGCCGGCGAGCTGACCGTGGTCCACGACCTGTCCGACGGTGGACTGATCTGCGCCGCCGCCGACCTGGTCCTGGCCTCGGACGTCGGCGTGACCCTGGACGCCTCCAGCGCCGCCCACGCCCACATCTTCCTGTTCGGAGAGGACCAGGCCCGTTATCTGGTCGCCGTGCCCGACGCCGACGCCCTGATCGCCAAGGCGCGCGAGGCCGGTCTGCACGCCTCGATCGTCGGCCACGCCGGCGGCGACGCCTTCGCCTCCAAGGGCGACAAGGGCGACCTGTTCAGCATCCCCGTCGCCCATCTGCGCGAATGGCACGAGGGCTGGATGCCGGGCTGGCTGGGCGACGCCGCATGATCCGCGCCGCCCTGTCCGTCGCGTTTGTCGCACTCCTTGCGGCCTGCGACGGGGGCGGCGATCCGGTGCAGCAGGCGTTGCGCGACACGTCTGCCGCCAACCATGCGGCGGCGGCCCGCACCACGGCCGAGAGCCAGGCCAGCCACACCGGTCACGACAAGACCGGCCCCACACACGGCGACCGGGCCTTCGCCGCGTCCGAAGCCGAGATGCACGAGAAGATGGCCGCCGCATCCGGCCAGACCGTCGATCAGGCCTATGTGGCCAAGATGATCGCCCACCACGAAGGCGCCGTCGCCATGGCCCAAGTCGCCCTGCGCGACAGCCGCGACCCCGAAATCCGCCGCATGGCCCAGGTCGTCGTCGACACTCAGACACGCGAGATCGCCGAGATGAAGGCCTGGGCGCCGACCGTCCCTCCGGCGAACTGAACTTGGCCAAGGGATCATATCGCGACGGCGGAAAGCCGGCGGGTTCCACCCGTGCCAAGGCGACGCCGGCGGGACGCTCCCGAGCGCAGAAGCCTGAGCGGCCCGTCGGACGCACGCCGTCCAAACCTTCGCAGATCACGAGAGACGAACTGAAGCATTTCGCCTTTCGCGATCGCGCCAAGGAGGCGTTTCTGGACGAGCTCGACCCTCTGCTCCGCGCCTGTTTCAAGAGCGGCTTCACCAGGCCCAACGAGGTCGCCGGCCTCCTGAACAAATCGGGGAAGAAAACCGCCTGCGGCCAACCGTGGACGCCTCACCTCGTCTGGGGTCTTCAACGCTTTCTGTTCGAGCGGCGCGAAAAGCGCAGAGCCTCTCAAACGGGCCCTGCGGCGGCGGCTCCGGTGTTGAAGCCTGCGGTCACAAGCCAACGCGCGAAGGATTTGGCCGCTGAGGATATGGCGCGGCTGCTCGGCGCCATCAGCAGGGCGTCGCCTTCCCGTTGAAGTTGCGCTGGCCCATGCATGAACGCATGCGCTATATTAGGCGTTTCAGGGACGGTGCGCCCGGCTGAACCGGCGATTTGCACAGGGAGCGTCTGATGGACGCGACGACCGCCGACACCGTCTTCCGCCCCGCCGTGCCGCCGCGCCGCACGGGCGGCCCCCTGCCGCTGCTGCCCTTCCTCTGGATCAGTTGGCGCGACCCGATCCGCATGTGGTCCGAGCGCCACTTCACCGAGCCCCAGCTTCACGGCGACAGCGCCTTGGGCGAGATCCTCGTGGTCAGCCACCCGGCCGGGGTCCGCCATGTCCTGACCGAGAACGCCGCCAACTATGTGAAGGGCGACCTGCAGCGCCGGGTGCTGGGGCCGATGCTGGCAGAAGGCCTGCTGCTGACCGAGGGCGAAACCTGGCGGCGCGCCCGCCGCATCCTCGCCCCCCTGTTCACCCCGGCCAAGATGGCCACGCTGAATGCGCGTATGGCCGAGGTCTGTCGCGCCCGCGTCGCCGCCTGGTCCCTGTCGGCCCACGGCCGGGTGCTGGACGTGGACAGCGAGATGTCCGGCCTGACCTTCGACATCCTGTCCGCCACCATGTTCTCGGGCGAGCTGGGCGGCGAGGCGCGGGACTTCGAGCGGAACCTGAACCAGTTCCTGGCCAACGGCGCCCGCATCGACCCGCTGGACGTGCTCGGCGCGCCCGACTGGGCCCCACGCCTGGGCCGCTTGGCCAGCCTCCGGTCCGCCCGCTTCTTCGAACAGCGCGTCACCCGTCTGGTCGAGGCCCGCCGCACCCGGATCGAGACCGGCGACGCCCCGCCCGACGACCTGCTCAGCGCCCTGCTTCTGGCCCGCGACGACAACGGCGGTCCCGGCCTGTCCGATGCGGAGGTCGCCTCCAACATCCTGACCTTCATCCTGGCCGGGCACGAGACCACGGCCCGCGCCCTGGGCTGGACTCTGCACCTGCTGTCGCGGCAGCCCGAATATCTGGCCCGGCTCCAGGCCGAGGCCGACGCCTTCGACGTCTCCGATCCGAAATGGGCGGAAGGCTTGCCCTGGACCCGCGCCGTGCTGGAGGAGACGATGCGCCTGTTTCCGCCCGCGCCGACCATGGCCCGCAAGGCCCTGGCGAACGACGAGATCGGCGGCCAGCCGATCAAGGCCGGCGCCACCGTCATCATCTCCCCGTGGATCCTGCAGCGGCACAAACTGCTGTGGGACGATCCCGACGCCTTCAGGCCCGAACGCTTCCTGCCCGAGAACCGCAAGTCCGTGGACCGCTACGCCTACATCCCCTTCAGCGCCGGCCCCCGCGTCTGTATCGGCGCCGCCTTTGCGATGCAGGAGGCGATGATCGCCCTGGCCGCCATCCTCCGCGCCGCCGAGGTCGAGCCCCTGACCACGCTCGAACCCCGCCCCGTCCACCAGATCACCCTGCGCAGCCGCGAGCCCATGCGATTGAGGCTGAGAGCCCGCAGGCCGTCCTGAGGCGAACAAGGCCGTCGCGGTCGTCCGCCAAACCGCCTATGGATTGCGACCTTTCTCACTGGACCCGTCCCTTGCGCACCGCCGTCCTGCTTCCTCCGGGATGCCTCTTTTCCGAGGCCCAGCCGAACTCCATGGAGACGGTGGTCCGCACCCTGGCCGGCGCCGACCAGAGCGACGAGACCCGCATCTTCTGCTGCCAGGGCGCGGACGATCATAATGCGCCGGGCGTCGACGCCCTGCCGGGCGGGCGAGGACGGATGCAGGCTCTGATCGAGCGGCTGCGCGCCTTCCAGCCGGATGTGATCGAACACCATCAGCAAGTGAAACAGGCGCTGACGGTCCAGAGCGCCTTTCCCGACAGGCCCCATCTGCTCTATCGCCACAACGCCCTGAAGCCTCCGGGCCACCGCCTCGACCGCTGGCGTTACGACACCCGCTACCGGCGCATAGACGGCTTCGTTTTCGTCAGTGCCGCCGAAAGCGCCGCCTTCGCGCAGACCTTTCCGCGCCTGGCCGACCGCGCCTTCGCCGTGCCCAACCCCATCGACGCGACCGCCTGGCTCGCCGCGCCCGAGGACCGCCGCCCCGTCATCGCCTTCGCCGGCCGCGCCATGGCCGAAAAGGGCGTGGATGTCCTGTGCGCCGCCCTGCCCGCCGTGCTGGACGCCCATCCGGACTGGCGCGCGGTGCTGATGCTGAACGACTGGGACCGGCACGCCGCCTGGGCGACGCCCCATATCGCACCGCTGGCCCGCTATGGCGACCGGGTCGAGGTGCTGAAGTCCGCCCCCCTGGCCGAGGTGCGCCGCCGGATGCAGTCGGCGGCCATCGCCCTGGCGCCTTCGGTCTGGGACGAACCCTTCGGCCTGACGGCCATCGAGGCCCATGCGGCCGGCGCCGCCCTGATCTCGTCAGGGCGCGGCGGCCTGCGCGAGGCCAGCGGCCCTCACGCCCTCTATGTGGACGAGATCACGCCTCAGACCCTGGCGGCGGCGATGGAGCGGCTGATCCGCGATCCGGCCGAACGCCTGGCCCTGTCGAGCGCAGCCCAGACCCATGTCCTGCAAGCCCATACGCCCCAGCGCCGGGCGGCGGACCTGCGACAGGTCCGCCAGACGGTGATCGAACGGCGAAGAACCGCCGCCTGACGCCTCAGACGACCGGGATCGCCTGGCTCAGACGTCCACCGACCCGGATCGGTTCGACCCGCGTGGCCAGCCCTGTCCGGTCGTCGGTCTCGACGAAGACGCCGCAGATCGTCGCGGGACCGGACGCCGGCATATAGCGCCCGCCCGAAATGCGGGTGGTGAACCGGCGCAGCGGCTCTTCCTTCTCATTGCCGATAACGCTGTCGTAGTCGCAGCAGCCGCCGGCGTCGGTCTGATAGGCCGTGCCGCCGGGCAGGATCTGGCAGTCGGCGGTCGGAACATGGGTGTGGGTGCCCACCACCAGAGAGGCGCGCCCGTCGCAGAAATGGCCCATGGCCATCTTTTCGCTGGTGGCCTCGCAATGCATGTCGACGATGACCGCGTCGGCGACGGCGCCCAGGGGCGCGGCCGCCAGTTCGCGCTCCACGGCCCCGAACGGGTCGTCCATCGGATCCATGTGCACCCGCCCCAGCACGTTCATCACCAGGACGGTGCGGCCCGTGTCGGTCTCGAACAGATTGGCCCCGGCGCCCGGCGCATCCATCAGGCGCGGATAGTTGGCCGGCCGGATCAGGCGCGGCTCTCGCACGATATAGGTCAGGGCCTCGCGCTGGTCCCAGGAGTGGTTGCCCAGGGTCAGGCAGTCGGCGCCCGCCATGAACAGCTCGCGCGCGGTGTTCTCGGTGATGCCGAACCCGCCCGCCGCGTTCTCGGCGTTGATGACCACGAAGTCGAGCTTCAGGTCGCGCTTCAGGCCCGGAAGATGGTCGCTGATCCCGTCACGGCCGGACTTGCCGATAACATCGCCGAAAAACGCCAGTCTCATTCTTGTACGCCTTGTCCCTGGCCAAGCCAGTTTTCTACCCGCAGCCCCTCGACACGCGAGAACTCCCGGACGTTCGCCGTCACGACTGTGAGGCCGAGGCTGCGCGCCTGGCCGGCCAATAGAGTATCCAACGGCCCGATCTTCTGGCCGCTTCGTTCCAGAGTCGCCCGAATATCCGCAGCATGGGCCGCCGCCTGCTCGTCAAAGTCCAACAGATCCAGACGCGCCCGAAACCTCAGCAACTCATCATGTCGCAAGACAGGATTTTGCGATTTGGCGACACCGACAAGCAGTTCGGTCAGTGTGACCGTGGACATCGATATCCGGCCCACAGCCTCGGAAAACCTGTCGCGCAGATCCGGCCCGCGACGACGCAGAACATGGATGCAGATATCCGCATCAAGCAGATAATCCGTCACCTCAGAAAGGCTCGCGTTCCGGCCATTCGCCTTGCGGCTCGCGATCCGGCCAGTCCGGGATGCCGGGCCGGTCGAAGAAATCGTCCCACAGGGCGTCGACCGGCACCAGGCGCAGACTCTTGCCCTCCTTGATGACGCGTAGCTCCTTCACATCGTCGGGAAAGGCCACGGCCTTGGGCAGCCGCACGGCCTGCGAGCGATTGGACTTGAAGACTGTGGCTTTCAGGGGCGCGCTCATGGCGTCGCTATCGACCCGATGCAGGCATATGTCAATGGGATATACCTAAAGACGCCCGATACCCAGCCTCGGTCAGCACCCCGTGTAGCGGCACGTCATGGTCTTCCAGCGCCAACCGCTCGACCGCCTGTCCCGCATAGGCGAAACCGATCCGCACCACGTCCGGCCGCGCCGCGAAGGTCCGGTCGTAATAGCCGCCGCCCTGCCCCAAGCGTCCGCCAAACCCGTCGAAGGCCAACAGGGGCGTCAGGATCAGATCGGGCTCGACGACCTCGGCCAGCGGCAGGGGCGCGGGACAGCCGGCGGCGTCCAGTTCCAGCGGCTCGCCCGGCGACCAGGCGCGGAAGATCATGGGGGCGTCCCGTTCCAGCACCACGGGCAGGCACAGCCGGCGGCCGGCGGCTTCCAGCACCACGCCCAGGGCGTCCGTATCCAACTCCGAGCCCATGGCGCGATACAGGGCGACGGCCCGGCCCTCCGGCAGATCATCCGCGTGATCAGCGGCGCGGCTCGCCGCCAGCGGATCGGCCTCGGCCAGACGTTTGCGCAGCGCCCGCGCGGCGGAACGGGCTTCGGACTTGTCGGACATCGGACGCTCGGCTGGAGCGCGTCAGACGCGCCGGACAATGGCGAAAGACGGGGCGGAAGGAAGGGGGAAGGTGGCGGCGCCGCGCGAACCGTGAAGAACGTTTAAATCCTCTCGACCTGGGTAGCCAGGTGGGCTCCATATGCCCAGGCCCTCGAGCCCGGACAGGGACAGATCCCGTAGAGTGAATTAAGGTCAGAAGGATATGTTGTCTTCGACGTGAGCCGCAGCAGGACCCGCCGTTTGACAAGATAGTCCCTTGCCCGCCTCGGCGCCAGTGGCGCCCGTCAGATGTTCTGGGCGATCTTCTCGATACGGGCGGCGACCGCGTTCAGCGCCTCGGCCACGCCATCGGTCGAGGCCGGGGCCTGGGCCAACGAAGCCGGGCCGGCCACGCCGCCGTTCAGCCGCGCCTCGTGCAGTTCGTCCGACAGGATCAGAGCCGACATCAGAAACAGCCGCAGATCCCCGACATGGCCCACGTCCTGGGCCACGGCCCGGACCTGGTTGTCGAATTGTTTGGCCAGGATGCGGACCCGCTCCTCCTGCCCGTCGGCGCAGCCCACCGCATAGGGGCGGCCGTTCACCTCCACCGTCACCGTCGCCATCAGCCGGCCTCTCTCTCGGTTTCCGCCAGCACCTCGCGCACGGCCTCGGCCGCCCGGGCAAGCGCATCCGACGCCTCGCGTCCGGCGGCCTCCAGCTCGGCCACCCGCGCGGGATCACCGACCTTGGGCGCGAACAAGTCGTCGTCAGCGATCGGCGGGGCCGAGGCGGGACGGGCCTTCAGCTCCAGGATCTTGCGTTCAAGTTCGGCCAGGGCCCTGTCGATACGGGCCCGTGCGGCCGTGGTGGCGTCTGCCATCGGTCGCTCCTTCAAATTGCGTATAGAACCCGAGGACGCGCCGGGGTAAAGCGGCGCCGCCCCTGAATCTCTGTATCGTCCGAAAGGTCTTTCCCCGTGACCGACGCCAAATCCGCACCCAAGGCCACTCCCGAGCAGATGGCCAACGCCATTCGCGTCCTCGCCATGGATGGCGTCGAAAAGGCCAAGTCGGGTCACCCGGGCATGCCGATGGGCATGGCGGACGTCGCCACGGTCCTGTTTTCCAAGTTTCTGAAGTTCGACGCCAGCCGCCCCGACTGGGCCGATCGCGACCGCTTCATCCTGTCGGCCGGCCACGGCTCGATGCTGATCTACGCCCTGCTGCACCTGACCGGCTACAAGGCCGCGACCAAGGAAGAACTGTCCAACTTCCGTCAGTGGGGCTCCAAGACCGCCGGCCACCCGGAATACGGCCATATGCCCGGTGTCGAGGTCACCACCGGCCCCCTGGGTCAGGGCCTGGCCACCTCGGTCGGTTTCGCCCTGGCTGAACGTCACCTCGCCGCCAAATACGGCGACGACCTGGTCGACCACCGCACCTGGGTCATCGCCGGCGACGGCTGCCTGATGGAAGGCGTGTCCCAGGAAGCCATCGCCCTGGCCGGCCGCCTGAAGCTGAACAAGCTTCACCTCCTGTGGGACGACAACGAGATCACCATCGACGGCAAGGTCTCCCTGTCCGACGCCACCGATCAGAAGGCCCGCTTCAAGGCCGCCGGCTGGGCGGTCAAGGCCGTCGACGGCCACGACCTGAAGGCGATCAAGTCCGCGATGCAGTGGGCGACCCGCCAGGACAAGCCCACCCTGATCGCCTGCAAGACCAAGATCGGCAAGGGCGCCGCCACCATGGAAGGCAGCCACAAGACCCACGGCGCCGCCCTGGGCGCGGCCGAGATCGCCGCCACCCGCCTGGGCATGGCCTGGGATCACGACCCCTTCGAAATGCCCAAGACCATCGCCGAAGCCTGGCAGAAGGTCGGTCGTCGCGGCGCCAAGGACCGCAAGAAGTGGGAGGCCCGCCTCGCCGCCTCGGGTCAGGCCGCCGACTTCACCCGCGCCATGAAGGGCGACCTGCCGGAATCCGCCTTCGACGCCCTGAACGCCAAGATCGCCGAACTGGTCGAGACCAAGCCCGCCCAGGCCACGCGCCAGTCCTCCGGCGCCGCCCTGGACCAGGTCTTCGCCGCCATCCCCGAACTGATCGGCGGCTCGGCCGACCTGACCGGTTCGAACAACACCTTCGTCGCCGGCACCCCGATCCTGGACGCCCCGACCTATGAGGGCCGCTACGTCAACTGGGGCATCCGCGAGTTCGGCATGGCCGCGGCCATGAACGGCCTGGCCCTGCACGGGGGCGTCATTCCCTATGCCGGCACCTTCATGGTCTTCTCGGACTACAGCCGTCCGGCCATCCGCCTGGGCGCCCTGATGGGGGTCCGCGCCATCCACGTCCTGACGCACGACTCGATCGGCCTGGGCGAAGACGGCCCGACCCACCAGCCGGTCGAACATCTGGCCGCCCTGCGCGCCATCCCGAACCTGAACGTCTTCCGCCCCGCCGACACGATCGAGGCGATGGAATGCTGGCAGATCGCGCTCCAGTCCAAGACCACCCCGTCGGCCATGGCCCTATCGCGCCAGAAGACCCCGGCCGTCCGCACCGTCGCCGCGACCGAAAACCTGTCCGCCAAGGGCGCCTATGAGATCAAGGCGGCTTCGTCCGAGGCCAAGGTCACCCTGTTCGGCACCGGCACGGAACTGGCCCTGGCCCTGAAGGCCGCCGAAACCCTGGAAGCTGAAGGCGTCGCGACCCGCGTCGTCTCGGTCCCGTCGTTCGAGCTGTTCGAACAGCAGGACGCCGCCTACCAGGCCTCGGTCATCGGCCGCGGCACGATCCGCGTCGCCGTGGAAGCCGCCATCAAGCAGGGCTGGGAACGGTTCATCGGCGAGGACGGCGCCTTCATCGGCATGACCGGCTTCGGCGCCTCGGCCCCGGCCGAGGTCCTGTACGACAAGTTCGGCATCACCACCGAAGCCGTCGTCGCGGCCGCCAAGGCGCGGCTGTAACAAACCTGCCCTTCTCCCATTGGGAGAAGGTGGCCCGAAGGGCCGGATGAGGGTCGGGCGGCAGGCCAGTTCGCACCGTCCGACCCTCACCCTTTCGCGCAAGAACGACGGCTCCGCCGCCGTGCGCTCAAGCCCTCTCCCGGCGGGAGAGGGAGACGTGTGGAGCCCCGATGAAATCCGCCCTCCTCGGTCTTCTTCTGGCGCTCACCGCCCCTCTGGCCCACGCCCAGACCGCACGACAGACCCCCGCCCCCGTCGAAACCCCCATCGTTATCGGCCGCTCCTACGCCCTGCCCTCGACCGTCATGGGCGCGACGCGCGAGATCAACGTCTGGCTGCCCCCCGGCTACGCCGACAGCGGCAAGACCTATCCCGTCCTCTATGTCCTCGACGGCGGTCAGGATCAGGACTTCCACCACATCTCCGGCATCGCCCAGTTGGGCACGGTCGTCGGCACCACCCGCGACGTCATCGTGGTCGGGATCGCCTCGGTCGACCGCCGCAACGAACTGGCCCTGCCGACCACCGATTCCGACCTGATCGCCCGCTACCCGACCCAGGGTCAGTCCGAACGGTTCCGCCTCTTCCTGCGCGACGAGGTCCAGCCCTTCATCCAGTCCCGCTTCCGCACCAGCGGCGAGACGGCCCTGATGGGCGAATCCCTCGCCGGTCTGTTCGTGGTCGAGACCTTCCTGAAGGAGCCGACGATGTTCGACGCCTATGTCGCCGTCAGCCCCAGCCTGTGGTGGGACGGCGGCGTCCTGGCGCGCCAGTCGGGCGCCCATCTGCGCGACCAGTCCAACGCCCCGCGCACCCTGATCCTGACCCTGGGCGACGAAGGCCCGGAGATGCAGGCGCCGATGGACGTCCTGACCGGAAACTTGCGCGACTTCGCCATGCCGGGCGTGACCTGGAGCTTCACGCCCCGCCCGACCGAGACCCACGCCACCATCTACCACGGCGCGGCCCTGGACGCCTTCCGCCGGCTCTATGCGGTCCCGGCTCAATGAGCCGCATCGGACTGATCAGCCTGCTGGTCCACGACTATGACGAGGCCGTCGCCTTCTATGTCGGCAAGCTGGGCTTCGATCTCAGCGAGGACACGGACATGGGCGGCGGCAAACGCTGGGTCCGCGTCACGCCCAAAGGCGGCGAGACCGGCCTGCTTCTGGCCCGCGCCACGACCGACGCCCAGAAGGCCCAGGTCGGGAACCAGGCCGGCGGCCGCGTCTGGCTGTTCCTCGAAACCGACGACCTGATGCGCGACCACGCCGCCTGGCTTGCGGCCGGCGTCGTCTTCCGCGAAACCCCGCGTCACGAAGCCTATGGCAAGGTGGTGGTCTTCGAAGACCTCTACGGCAACGCCTGGGACCTGATCGAACCCGCTACCGGAGCCTGACGCCCATGAAACTCGGCACCCCGCTTTCCGACACCGCCGTCCGCGTCATGCTGCTGGGCTCGGGCGAACTGGGCAAGGAGGTCGCCATCGAGCTTCAGCGGCTGGGCGTCGAGGTCGTCGCCGTGGACCGCTATCCCAACGCTCCGGCCATGCAGGTCGCCCACCGCAGCCATGTCATCCCGATGACCGATCCTCAGGTTCTGAACGGCCTGATCATGGCCGAGGCCCCGCACATCATCGTGCCCGAGATCGAGGCCATCGCCACCGAGATCCTGGCCGATATCGAGGCCGCCGGCCTGGCCCGCGTCGTCCCCACCGCCCGCGCCGTGCAACTGACCATGAACCGCGAGGGCATCCGCCGCCTCGCCGCCGAGGAGTTGGGCCTGCCGACCAGCCCCTACGCCTTCGCCGGCTCGGCCGAGGAACTGGCGGCAGGCGCCGAGACGGTCGGCTATCCCAATTTCGTCAAGCCGGTCATGTCCTCGTCCGGCAAGGGCCAGTCCTTCGTCGAGAGCCCGGACCAGATCGCCGACGCCTGGACCTACGCCCAGGAAAGCGGCCGCGTCGCCGGCGCCCGCGTCATCGTCGAGGGCCGGATCGACTTCGATTTCGAGATCACCCTGCTGACCGTCCGCTCGCTGGACGCCGAGGGCGCGACCGTCACGTCCTTCTGCGCCCCCATCGGCCACCGCCAGGTCAAGGGCGACTATGTCGAGAGCTGGCAGCCCCAGGCCATGACGCCCGCCGCCCTGCAATCGGCCCAGGACATCGCGCGCAAGGTCACCGAGGCCCTGGGCGGCCTCGGAGTCTTCGGCGTCGAACTGTTCGTCAGGGGCGACGAAGTCTGGTTCTCGGAAGTCTCGCCCCGCCCGCACGACACCGGCCTGGTCACCCTGGCCAGCCAGACGATGAGCGAGTTCGCGCTCCACGCCCGCGCCATCCTGGGCCTGCCGGTCGATGTGTCTCAGCGCGACCCGGCCGCCAGCGCCGTCATCTACGGCGGCCTGGAAGCCCAGGGCGTCGTCTTCGAGGGCGTCGCCGAGGCCCTGTCCGTCCCCACCGCTGACCTGCGCCTGTTCGGCAAGCCCGAAGCCTATGAGCGCCGCCGCATGGGCGTCGCCACTGCTCGCGGCGCCGACACCGACGAAGCCCGCGCCCGCGCTCGCGAAGCCGCAGCCCGGGTCAAGGTCGTCCGGAGCTAGGATTCCCCCCCCCTCTCCCGTCGGGAGAGGGCTTGAGCGCCCGAGAGCGCAGCGATCGGTCTTCGCGCGAAAAGGTGAGGGTTCGCCCGTGGGCCTGGCCCGCCGCCGGTCCCTCACCCGGCCCTGCGGGCCACCCTCTCCCACCGGGAGAGGGAAGAGGCGTGCGAGGTTTCTCGCGCCAACTATCATAATGACGCTGGTCCATTCCCAGCGTCTTCAACGACTTGCGCTTTTCTCGACCCTATTTCCCAGCCTGAGCTGGGAACCGCCTCATAATACTCCCGTCTCGTCGCACCGGAGGGCTCGTAAGGCCTGCGACCTTGCGGCGGCGAGAGCGGATGGAACGGGGGCGGGGGTGGGATTCCCCCGTGTCGCATGACGGCGCATCGGTGGGCACATCCCGCGTCTGAAACGGCGGCGAAGGGTCGAGGTGGGAACTCGACACGCACTCGGGACGGTCCTTCGCAGGGACCGCCGACCCGTCTCGGGCCTTGGGGAGGAGGCATATAAGACTGCCGCCTCAACATCCCCGGCTTGAAGCACACCACTCGCGCGGAGCGTCAGCCTTCGTCGAAACGGTAACACACTAACCAAACTCCGGGCGAAGGCCCGGCGCTCCGCCCAGCCCTCCACCGTCCCGGCCCCGCCGCGTCGGGGTTTCCGCACGCCTGCCGTTCACCGCGCGAAACCCGAGCGCACGATTAACGCCGGAATCAACACTGCCTTAACCGTAAGGATTCACCATAAGCGCTCTCACCAGTTCCGGGGCCGCGTTTCCATGTCCGATCTCAAGACCGACGTCATTCACCGTGGCGACTGCATCGAGGTGCTGAAGAGCCTGCCCGACGCCTCGGTCGACATGGTCTTTGCGGATCCGCCCTATAATCTGCAGCTGGGCGGCGACCTGCTGCGTCCCGACAATTCCAAGGTCGACGCCGTCGACGACGACTGGGACAAGTTCGGCAGCTTCGCCGAATACGACGCCTTCACCCGCGCCTGGCTGACGGAATGCCGCCGCGTGCTGAAGCCCGAGGGTTCGATCTGGGTGATCGGCTCCTATCACAACGTCTTCCGCCTGGGCGCGGCGATCCAGGACCTGGGCTTCTGGGTGCTGAACGACATCATCTGGCGCAAGTCCAACCCGATGCCGAACTTCAAGGGCACCCGGTTCACCAACGCCCACGAGACCCTGATCTGGGCCGCCAGGTCGCGCGATCAGAAACGCTACACCTTCAACTACGACGCCCTGAAAGCCTTCAACGAAGACACCCAGATGCGGTCGGACTGGACCTTCGCCCTGTGCACCGGCGAGGAGCGGATCAAGGACGCCGACGGCAAGAAGGCCCATCCGACCCAGAAGCCCGAGGCCCTGCTGCACCGCGTGCTGCTGTCGGCCACCCGTCCCGGCGACGTGATCCTGGATCCCTTCTTCGGCACCGGCACCACCGGCGCCGCCGCCAAGCGGCTGGGCCGCCACTATATCGGCATCGAGCGTGACGAGACCTATGCCGACGTGGCCCAGACCCGCATCGCCTCGGTCATCCCCGCCAATCCCGAAGACCTGGTGGTCATGGGCTCCAAGCGCGCCGAGCCCAAGGTGCCCTTCGGCGCCCTGGTCGAGGCCGGCCTGCTGCACCCCGGCGACCGCCTGTATTGCCCCAAGGGCGAGCGCGAGGCCCGGGTCCGCGCCGACGGCTCGCTGGTGGCCGGTTCGCTGACCGGCTCGATCCACAAACTGGGCGCCCTGTTCGAGAACGCCCCGGCCTGCAACGGCTGGACCTACTGGCGTTTCAAGACCGACCAGGGCCTGAAGTCCATCGACGCCCTGCGCGCCGAAATCCGCGCCGGGATGCAGTAGGTTCTAGATACTCAGTCCGATCGCCGAGAAGACCGCCCACCCGCTCAGGGCCAGGAGCAATATCCACTGGGCTGACCTGCGTCGGGCGAAGGCCGAGGCGACGGAGAGCACGATGGGAATGCACGTCATGGCGATCCAGAGCAGCTCCTGCGGCGCGAATACGCCGTCGCGACTGACGAAATAGACGGATCGCAGGCTGTAGGATGTGAAGAACAGGCCGAACAGTATCCAGATGTAGCGACGGTGGCGCGCGAGGTAGGCGGTCAGATCCCGCCCCTCGCCTTCGGCAAGCTCGGCCTCGTCCGGCAGGCTGGCGGCGGCGGCGAGATACAGCAGCGTCATTTCCAGCAGAAGCGACAGGTAGAACCAGAAGCCGCCGACGCCCGGAAAGCTTCTCAGATCCCAGACGTTGTACCAGATCCAGATCAGGGTGAATGCGGCCAATGCGGCGGTGGCGAGGGTCAGGGCGTCCCATTTTGTCCGGGCGCGCTGCTTGATCAGCCGATGCAGGCTCGTGGCCAGATCCGCCAGCCCGAGGCCGACGATGAGCGACACCAGCCCGATCAGATATTCAAAGCGATCCATGCCTTCCCCCTCATGGCCGCCTCCATCGACTGCAGCCCCGCATCGCCACGGAAGACGTCACCCGTCAGCTTTTAAAGTCAAGCTTACCACCCCGACGCCGTCATGATGCGGTTCAAATCGCTAGATCGTCGACGCCGCCTAGATCAGGGCCGGTTCTCCGGCCCGATCCAGGGCCTTGGCGAAGACGGTCGGCAAGGCCGCCCGCGCGGTCTCGAAATCCCGCCACTCGTAGTCGCCGTCCGGCGCCGCATGGGCCACCCGCACCGTCAGGGTCAGGCTGAAATGGGTGAAGACGTGTTCGATCGCCCCGGCCTCGCGCCAGTCGGCGGCGACCGGCGGGCTCCCATCGGGCTCCGCGCTCCAGTCCGAGGTCGGCAGGCCCAACATCCCGCCCAGCAGCCCCTTGTCCGGCCGCCGCTGCAACGCTGCGCGCCCCTGCCCGTCGATCATCACCCAGGCGAAGCCTTTGCGGTGCGGCCGCTCGGCCTTCTTCAGCTTGACCGGATACCGCTCCGGCGTCCCTCCGGCGAAGCCCAGACACTGGTTCGTCACCGGACATGAGCCGCACAGCGGCGACTTGGGCCGACACACGGTCGCCCCCAGATCCATCAAAGCCTGAGCCCAGTCGCCCGGCCGGCAGTCGGTGACGAACCGTTCGGCCAGCCGCTTCAGTTCAGGCCGCGCCGCTGGAACCGGCGTCTCGACCGCGAACAGCCGGGCCATGACCCGCTCGACATTGCCGTCCACGACATTGGCCGCCCGGTCGAAGGCGATGGCCGCCACGGCGGCGGCCGTATAGGCGCCCACTCCGGGCAGGGCCAGCAGCCCCGCTTCGGTATCCGGAAACACCCCGCCATGCTCCCCCGCCACGGCACGGGCGCAGGCCAGCAGATTGCGAGCCCGGGCGTAGTAGCCCAGCCCCGCCCAGGCGGCCATGACATCGGCGTCCTCGGCCGCCGCCAGATCCGACACGGTCGGCCAGCGCGCGGTGAAGTTCAGGAAATAGGGCGTGGCGTGCGGCGTCGTCGTCTGCTGCAACATCACCTCGGACAGCCAGACGCGATAGGGCTCGCTCCGCCCCTCGGCGCCGGGCGGCGCACGCCAGACCAGGCTTCGCGCATGGGCGTCGTACCAGGCGAGCAATTCGGAACGGATCAGAGAGACGTCAGGCATGGGATCGGGCTATATAGGCCCATGCGCCGCCCCCTGCCCACCGACGCCGAAGCGCGCGAGATCCTGTCTCGCCGTCGCACCCGTCCGGTCTTCCGGGCGCCGCCCCGCGCGGGCAAGGCCCTGACGCCCCTGATCAAGAAGCTGGACGAACAGTTCGGACGCGGCGCCGGCGCGCTTGAGCCCCGCTGGCGCGAGATCGTCGGCGACCGTCTGGCCCGCGTCACCCGCCCCCAGAAACTGACCAAGGGCAAGGGCGGCCAGCCCGGCGTGCTGGAGCTGCGCGTCGCCGGCGCCGCAGCCCTTCTGGTCCAGCATCAGTCGGAAGACATCCTCGCCCGGGTCAACCTCTTCCTGGGGGCCGGATCGGTCGACCGTCTGCGCATCGCCCAGGGCCCGATCAAGCCCCTGCCCGAGGCCGCGACCCGCCCCAAACGGTCCGCGCCGCCCCCGCCCCTGTCGGCCTCGGCCGAGGCCGATCTGGCCGCCTCCATCGCCGACGCCCCCGACGAACTGAAGGCGGCCCTGGCCAAACTGGGCCGTGCGGCGATGTCGCGGCCGAACAGCCGAGATTGACAAAACTTCGCCGCACCTGTTCTCGACAACTATCGATACGCGCCGTTCCGGGGGAATCGCGCGATCATCATGAAGCGCTTCGCCCAAGGACGTCCGATGACCAAGATTGAATCCCGTTTCGCCCGCATGAGCCGGCGCGCGGCCATCACCGGCGCCGCCATGGCGACCATGGCCCTGGCCGCATGCGGCGGCTCCAAGGGCGTGGCCGAGGGCGACATGGGCCTGGGCGCCGCCGAAGGCGCCAAGGTCACCGTGGTCGAATACGCCTCGGTCACCTGCCCGCACTGCGCCCTGTGGCAGAAGAACACCTGGCCCGCCTTCAAGGCCAAATACGTCGACACCAACAAGGTCCGCTACGTCTTCCGCGAACTGCCGACCCCGCCGGTCGACGCCGCCACCGCCGGTTTCCTGGTCGCCCGCTGCGCCGGCCCGGACAAGTATTTCGACGTCGTCCACCAGCTGATGGCCACTCAGCAGGAGATGATCACCTCGTCGCCGCGCGACTGGCTGCTGCGCACCGCCCAGGCCGCCGGAATGTCGGAGCAGCAGTTCAACGACTGCGTCACCGACAAGGAGGCCGTCGCCGCCATGGAGAAACGCGTCCAGTTCGCCCAGGCCCAGGGCGTCAGCGGCACCCCGGCCTTCTACGTCAACGACACCCAGGTCATCAGCCCCGGCGGCGAAGGCGCCAGCCTGGCCGACCTGTCGACGGCGATCGACGCCGAACTGGCCAAGTAGGATGATGCGGTCGGGGATGCTGAAGGCTGTGGTTCTGGCCGTCGCCCTCGCGGGCGCGGCCTCCACCGCGATCGCCGCTGGCGGCCTGCCGGCTGTGACGCCTGCGGACCACTTCCTGGGCCGGGCCGACGCCCCGGTCACTGTGGTCGAATACGCCTCCCTGACCTGCCCTCACTGCGCGGTCTGGCATGACACCGTCCTGCCCGAGCTGAAGACGCGCTATATCGAGACCGGCAAGGTGCGGTTCGTCTATCGCACCCTGCCGACCCCGCCCGCCGACGTCGCCGGCGCGGCGGCCGGCGTCGCCCAGTGCGCCGCCCCGGGCAAGTTCTTCGACACCATCGACGCCTTCTTCGCCGCCCAGGCCTCGATCCGCATCATCGGCACGGGCGTCTATTTCCAGCGCGGCGCCGCCGCCTCGGGCCGCACCAACGACGAACTGCGCGCCTGCATGTCTGACGACGCCACCCAGGCCGCGCTCGACGCCCAGATCGCCGGGGCCCAGGCCGCCGGTGTGCAGGGCACCCCCAGCTTCTTCGTCAACGGCCGTCGGGTCGAGGATTCGTCGATCCAGGGTCTGGCCGCCGCCATCGACCCCTTGCTGCGCCGGTAGTCCGTCCGGGCGATGCAGTTCCAGCGCCTCCGGCTCGTCGGCTTCAAGTCGTTCGTCGACCCGGCGGAGGTGCATATCGAATCCGGCCTGACCGGGGTCGTCGGCCCCAACGGCTGCGGCAAGTCCAACGTCCTGGAAAGCCTGCGCTGGGTCATGGGCGCCAACTCGGCCAAGGCCATGCGCGGCCAGGGCATGGACGACGTCATCTTCGCCGGCGCGGCGGGCCGTCCCCCGCGCAGCCACGCCGAAGTCCAGCTGACCATCGACAATGCGCAACGCCGCGCGCCCCAGCCCTTCACCGACAGTCCGGTGCTGGAGGTGTCGCGCCGCATCGACCGGGGCCAGGGCTCGACCTACCGGATCAACGGCAAGGAGGTCCGCGCCCGCGACGTGCAGCTGCTGTTCGCCGACGCCTCGACCGGCGCCAACTCCCCCGCCCTGGTGCGTCAGGGTCAGATCTCCGAACTGATCGCCGCCAAGCCGCAGAACCGCCGGCGTATCCTGGAAGAGGCGGGCGGCGTCGCCGGCCTGCACACCCGCCGCCACGAGGCCGAGCTGCGCCTGAAGGCCGCCGAGACCAACCTCGACCGGCTCGACGACATCGGCCGCGAGCTGGAGACGGCCCTGAACCGGCTGAAACGCGAGGCGCGTCAGGCCGAGAAATACAAGAAGATCTCCGCCGAGATCCGCGCCCTTCAGGCCGCCTTGCTCTACGTCCGCTGGAACGACGCCAAGCTGGCGGCCGAAACCTCGGCCGAAGAACTGCGCGCCGCCGACCGGGCGGTGGCCGAGACTACGACCGCCGCCGCCGCCGCCCAGACCGCTGCGCTTGCCGCCCAGGAGGCCCTGAAGCCGGCGCGGGAAGAGGACGCCGTCGCCTCGGCCCTGCTGCATCGCGCCAGTCTGGAGCGCGACCGCCTGGACATGGCCGAACAGGCCGCCCGCGCCGAGGTTGAGCGGCTGAAGGCCGAGGCCGCCCGCATCGCCGCCGACGCCGAGCGCGAGGAGAATATGGCCGCCGACGCCAGGCGCGAACTGGACCGGCTGGACCACGAACTGACCCGGCTGAAGGCCGAGATCGCCGCCGCCCCCGAACGCGGCCCCGAACTGGACAAGGCCCTGACCGCCGCCGAGGACGCCCGCAAGGCCGCCGACGGCGAGGTCGAACGCTTGGCCGGAACCCTGGCCGCCGTCGAGGCCCGCGCCAACGCCGAGACGGCCCGCAAGCGCGACGCCGAGACCCGGTTGGCCCGCGTCACGGCCCAGCACGATCAGGCGAAGCGCGAACGCGAGGCCCTGGGGCCGCTGGAGACGCCGGAACTGGAGGCCGCCCGTCAGGCGCTGGAGACGGCCCAGGCCGAACTGACCGCCGCCCGCGAGGCCGTCGAGGCCGCCGAGGCGAAACGCGGCGACCTGGCCCGCCTCGAACAGGAGGCCCGCACCGCCGCCCGCGCCGCCGAGGACCGGCTGGGCCGTCTTCAGACCGAGGCGCGCGGCCTGGCCCAGCTGCTGGTCACCGGCAAGCGCGACCATCCCCCCGCTCTCGACAAGGTGCGCGCCGACAAGGGGTACGAAGCCGCCCTCGCCGCCGCCCTGGGCGACGATCTGGACGCGGCGCTCGACGCCCGCGCCGCCGCCTACTGGGGCGGCGCCCAGCCCCCTGCCCCGTCCTGGCCCGCCGGGGTCACGCCCCTGTCGCCCCATGTCCAGGCGCCGGATCAACTGGCGGCGCGACTGGCTCTGTGCGGCGTCGCGCCCCAGGCTGATGCGGCCGGGCTGGCTCTGGGTCTGCCTCCAGGCGCCCGCCTGGTGACGACCGAGGGCGACCTCTATCGCTGGGACGGTTTCGTCAGTCGCGCCGAGGCGCCCCGCCCCGCCGCCGTCCGCCTGGCCCAACGCACCCGTCTCGCCGAGCTGGAAAACGACATCGACAGGGGCAAGCCCGCCCTCGACCAGGCCCAGGCCCAGCAGAAGACCGCCACCGAGGCCTTCCGCGCCGCCGAGGACGAGGTGAAGACGGCCCGCCTCAAACCCTTCGCCGCCGACAAGGCCGCCACCGCCGCCCGCGACCGGGTCGAGACCCTGGCCCGCGACCAGGCCCGCCGCGAGGCCCGCGCCCAGGCCCTGGACGACACCGTGACGCGGCTCGCCGCCGAGGTGGCCGAGGCCCAGACGACGCTGGACGCCGCCCAGACGACCGACGCCCCGTCCGAGACGATCGCCGGCCTGCGCGACGAGCTGACCGCCGCCCGCGCCGCCGCCGACGCGGCCCGCCTCGCCGCCCAGACCGCCCGCTCGGACCGCGACGCCGAGGCCCGCGACCGTCAGGGCCGCGAACAACGCCACGGCAGCCTGACCCGCGCCCGCGACGGCTGGGTCAGCCGTTCCAAGGACAGCGCCGCCCGCGTCGCGGCCCTGACAAAGGATGCCGAGAAGACCGCCGCCCTGCTGAAACAGGCCGAGATAGCGCCCCAGGGCTTCGCCGAACAACGCAGCAAGCTGCTGGATGCGCTAACCGCCGCCGAACAGCGGAAACAGGCCTCGTCCGACGCGATGGCCCAGGCCGAGACCGCCGCCGGCGACGCCGACCGCGCCTCACGCGCCGCCGAGACCGCCGCATCTCAGGCCCGCGAGGCCCGCGCCGGCCTGTCCGCCCGCGCCGAGGCCGCCGCCGAGAAACTGGCCGAGGCCGAGAACACCGTCCGCGAGACGGCCCAGATGTCGCCCGAGGAACTGGGCCGCAAACTGACGGACGACGCCATCGCCCGCCCGCCCGACGCCGCCGGCGCCGAGAGCCTGCTCTACGGGTTGGAGCGCGAGCGCGAGGCCCTGGGCGCCGTCAATCTGCGGGCCGAGGACGAGGCCGTCGAATACGGCGACCGGCTGAACAGCATGAAGTCGGAACGGATCGACCTGACCCAGGCCATCGCCAAGCTGCGCGACGGCATCGACGAACTGAACGCCGAGGGCCGCGAGCGGCTGATCGCCGCCTTCGACGTCATCAACACCAACTTCAAGACCCTGTTCGAGGCCCTGTTCGGCGGCGGCCAGGCCGAGCTGAAACTGGTCGAGAGCGACGATCCGCTGGAGGCCGGGCTGGAGATCTACGCCTGCCCGCCCGGGAAGCGGCTGTCAGTCATGAGCCTGATGTCAGGCGGCGAACAGGCCCTGACGGCGGCGGCCCTGATCTTCGGCGTTTTCCTGGCCAACCCGGCGCCCGTCTGCGTGCTGGACGAGGTCGACGCCCCGCTGGACGACGCCAACGTCGACCGCTTCTGCCGGATGCTGCACGAGATGCGCGGCCGCACCGACACCCGTTTCATCGTCATCACCCATAACCCGGTGACCATGAGCCGCATGGACCGCCTCTACGGCGTCACCATGCCCGAACGCGGCATGAGCCAGTTGGTCAGCGTGGACCTGCACCAGGCGGAGACCCTGGTCGCATGATCGCACTCACCCTGGCCCTGCTGAGCGAGCCGCAACTGGTTCAGGTCGGGGTCGGCCGGTTCGCCATCTATGCCGACACGGCGACCATCCGGCGCGAGGCGCCGGACGCGGCCTGGATCCGCTCGCTTCAGGTGGCGGAAGACGGCTTCACCGTCGGCGACGCCGCCTATGTCGGCGGCTGGTCGCGCTGGGCCTTCGATTGCGGGGCGCGCACGGCGGATCGGCTCGACTTCGCCTCGGTGAAGTCCGACCTGACCGAAGGCCCCTCGACGCCCGACGCCGCCCCGCCCTATGAGGCCGCGCCCGGCAGCGACGAACTGGAACTGCTGCTGAAGGCCTGCGTCGGCGCGCCCGACCCGGCGGGCCTCAGCCTGGAACAGGCGATCCGGGAAGGTCAGGCCGCTCTGGCCGACTGAGCACGACATCCCTCCCTCCCCGTTCCGGGGAGGGTGGTCGAGCGCAGCGAGACCGGGTGGGGCAGGCCCGCCAGGGGCGCACCGGCCAGATGCGAACAAGGTCTATGGGACGTCACCCTGCCCTCCCCACCCGGCTTCGGCTTCGCCTCAGCCACCCTCCCCGGAACGGGGAGGGAGAGGCATGGGCTTGTCTTCGCCTTGCGGCCATTCCAGACGGTCCCGCGGCAGAGCCTCGCGGCATTCGTCGCGCATGAAGGCCATCAGCTTCTCGCGGATCTCGCAGCGCAGGTCGAAGGCCACTGGCGCCGACCGGGCGCTGGCCAGGGTGCGGACCTGCAGCACCCGTTCGGTGATGTCGGTCACCTGCATCACCTGGACGTCGCCGTCCCACAGTTTCGAGCTCTTCACGATGCCTTCGAACGCCTCGCGCAGCCGGTCGATAGGGGCCTCGTAGTCGACGTAGAAGAAGGCCGTGCCGATCAGACGGGCGTTCTCGCGGGTCCAGTTCTGGAAGGGCGTCGTGATGAAATAGGACAGGGGCAGGACCATCCGCCGCCAGTCCCACAGCTTGACCACCACATAGGTGGAGGTGATTTCCTCGACATTGCCCCACTCGTTTTCGACGATCACCGCATCATCGAGGCGGATCGGCTGGGTCAGGGCGATCTGGATGCCGGCGACCATATTGGTCAGGATCGGCTGCAGGGCCAGACCGGCGATGATGCCGACCACGCCCGCCGAGGCCAGCAGGCTGACGCCCCACTGGCGGAAGCCGGCGATGGTCATCAGGGCCAGGCCGATGGTGACGATGAACAGGATCACCTTGGCCACCCGCTGCAGGATGCGGGTCTGGGTCAGGTGTTTGCGGGCCAGGAGATTGTCCTCGACGGCGATATTGTAGCGCCGCAGGTGCATCACCGACCACATGTCCAGCACGCCGGACGCCAGCCAGCCTATGGTCAGGATGAACAGGAACCGCAGCACGGCCCGGATCTCGGCGGACGGGCCGGGGTCCATCGGCGAGACGGTCACCCCGATGCCGACGCCGATCAGGATCAGCATGATCCGCAGCTTCATCCGCGCCCGCTCGACCACGCCGCGCCAGAAGACGTCCTTGTTCTTCACGATGCGCCGCAGGACGGCGAAGACGATCTTGTGGGTGATCCAGCCGCCGCCGACGAAGGCGGCCGTCACCAGAAGGATAACGGCCCACTCCGGCAGCCAGTCGAACTGGCGCCAGAGATCATGGACCTGACGGGTCAGGTTGGAGATTTCGGGAGGCATCCATAAGGGACGCATGAACGCCGGATGGGTTCCCGCAAAGCTTGGACCCATCCTCTCCCTCTCCGCTTCGGGGAGGGTGGCCGAGCGAAGCGAGGTCGGGTGGGGGCGGCAGGCCGACGCCCCACAGACCCGTCCCGCATCAGGCAGGTGCGGCCCTGCCGGGGCCGCCCCCACCCCGTCGCTGCGCGACGACCCTCCCCGGGACGGGGAGGGAGAAGGGTCAGCGCGCCTTCGCCGTCGCCTCCACCAGATCCGCCAGCCGCGCCCCGGCGTCGGGGATGGCGACGGACTTGGCCGCCGCCGACATGGCCGACAGGCGGGCCGGGTCGGACAGCAGGGCGTCGAGGGTCGCGGTCAGGCCCTCGACCGTCAGATCTTCCTCCAGCACCATCTCGGCGGCGCCGGCGTCGACCAGGGCCTTGGCGTTCAGGCGCTGGTGGTCGTCCATGGCGATCTTCAGCGGGATCAGCACCGACGGCAAAGCCGCCACCGCCAGCTCGGCGCAGGTCGAGGCGCCCGAGCGGCCGACCACCAGATGGGCGGCGGACAGGCGCTGGGCCATGTCGCGGAAGAAGGGGGCGACCTCGGCCTCGATCCCGGCCTCCAGATAGATCTGGCGGGCGGCCTCCAGGGTCTCGGGCCGCGACTGCTGCTGCACCTTCAGGCGACGACGCAGGGCCTCGGGCAGGGCCGCCAGGGCGCGGGGCGTGGTCTCGGACAGGATGCGGGCGCCCTGGCTGCCGCCGGTGACCAGAACCTGGATCGGACCGCCGTCGACCGGCGCGGCATAGGGACGATCGAACAGGGCGCGGATCTCGGCCCGGACCGGCGAACCGACGACGTGGGAACGGCCCTGCACCTTGGCCGGCGCCTTCTCCAGCGTCGGGAAGGACGAGGCGACCTGGCCGACATAGGGGGCCAGGATGCGGTTGGTGCGGCCCAGCACCGCGTTCTGTTCGTGGATCACGGTCGGGCGCTGCGCAGTCACCGCCGCCACCAGGGCCGGAGCCGAGGGATAGCCGCCGAACCCGACCACGACGTCGGCGCCCAGCCGGTCGAAGGCGGCCCGCGCCTGCATCACCCCCTTGAAGATCTGCACCCCGGCCTTGACCAGGCCCAGGGGGCCGGAGCCGGTCGCGGCGTCCAGCGCCAGCCGTTCCTCGGCCGGGAAGGCGTGGGCGTACTGCTCGCCGCGGTGATCGGTGGCCAGGACCACCCGCCAGCCCCGCGACGCCAGTTCCCGCGCCAAGGCTTCGGCCGGGAACATATGGCCGCCGGTGCCGCCGGCGGCGACGACGCAGAGCTTGGACATGAAGGCGTCTCCGAAAAACAGAGTCTGAATAGTGCGAAATCCGGACGAGGGCAGGCGGAAAAGAGAGTCCGAATAGTCCGAAATGTCCGAAATCCGGACAGGCGGATGGAAAACTGTCCGAAATGTCCGAAATCCATCGATGGCGGTCGTCCCTCCTCGGCGCGGCGTTGCGCGGGGCGGAAGGATCGCACGGGTTTCAGGTCAGGCGGGCAGTTTGGCGATGGCGGACGCCAAGCGGTTGAAAACGCGAAGGTCGGGGTGGGATTTTATGTGCGATGGACGTGTTCAGCGCGCCTAAATCCCTGCGTAGCTCACACTTGGGCTTGAAGCGGACGCAGGTCATGTCAACCAAGGGTGGAAAGCGGACGCTGGCATCGATAGCTTAGAGCATATGAAGCAGCGGACACGTCTCCTCCTGAGTATCGCCGCCATCCTGTTGGTCGCGTATCTGATTTGGCGCGGCCCCTCGTTCTACCAGCTCTATAAAGATTGGCCGGTAGTTTCAGCTTGCGCCCATGACGCTAAAAACTGCCCCTAAGTGACGCTAGGGATGGCGTCAGGGTGCGTCGCTGGACGCGGGCGCACGAAACAGATCCTCCGACCCCAGGAACCCCTCCACCGCTTCGCGGTCCCCCTCCCCATTGCTTCGCAACGGGGAGGAGACGTCAAGCTACAAGCCGGGGACGAAACCTCCCCCGCCTAGATCAGCCGCCGCCCCTGCCCCAGGCTGGCGCCCGGCTCATAGGCGCCCGGACGACGCCGCGTCAGGGCCAGGGCGAACCCCATCGTCAGCCCCATGGCCAGCATGGAGGAGCCGCCGTAGCTGATGAAGGGAAGCGTCATCCCCTTGGTCGGGATCAGGTTCAGGTTCACCGCCACATTGATGCAGGCCTGGAGGCCGATCAGCATGAACAGGCCCGCCGCCGCCGTCTGTTCGAACGGGTCGGTCAGTTTCATCGCCCGGCGCATCCCGCGCACCACGATGAAGGCGTAGAGGCCGATCATGGTCAGGCTGAGCACCAGACCGAACTCCTCGGCGCCGACGGAATAGATGAAGTCGGTGTGCAGGTCGGGGACGTGGCGTTTCATCACCCCCTCGCCTACCCCGCGTCCGACCAGGCCGCCGGCGCGGATAGCCTCGGATGCGCTGTCGATCTGGTGGGTGTCGGTGGTCTCGGGCGAGAAGAAGCGGCTGAGGCGGTCGCGCATATGGCCGAAGACGAAATACAGCGACACCAGCCCCGCCATCCCGGCGCTGGCCAGGACCGCCATCCATTTGAACGGCACGCCCGCCATGAAGAAGACGGCCATGAAGGTGGTGGTGATCAGCAGGGTCTGGCCGATGTCCGGCTGGATCAGCAGCAGACAGACGGTCAGGGCGTAGAAGCCGAAGGCGATGGTCACGCCCGGCACCCCCTGCCCCTTCTGCGCCTCGGCGAACATCCAGGCGGCGAAGACGATCAGGCCCGGCTTGGCGAACTCGGACGGCTGCAGGCTGAACGGGCCGAAATTGACCCAGCGGGCGGCCCCCTTCACCGTGTCGCCGATGAAGGGCAGGGCCATCATCACCAGAATGGCGCCGAACAGGGCCAGGACGGCGATCCGCCTGACCCCGCGCGGCGACAGCAGCGAACTGGTCAGCATCAGGCTGAGGCCCAGGCCCGAGAAGACCATCATCCGCCAGGAATAGTGGAAGGGGTCGGTGATGGATTCATCGGCCAGGATGGCCGCCGGGCTGGAGGCGAAGCTGAGCGCCACGCCCAGCCCCATCAGGGCCAGGGCCGCGCCCAGCAGGCCGCGATCCACGGTCCAGAACCATCGGGCGATCAGGCTCTGATCGTTGCGCGAGAAGGCGGGAGTGTAGGAGGCGCTCATCGCACGGTCTCCGGGGCGGCCCCAAGGCTGAGGGCGGCGGCGCGGAACGCCTCGCCCCGGGCCTCGAAGTCGGGATACTGGTCGAAGCTGGCGCAGGCGGGCGACAGCAGGACGATCTGGTCGCCGCCTGCGGAGGCCGCGTCTGCGGCGGCGGCGGCGACGGCGGCGTCCATCGTCTTCGATATGACGTGGGGGGTGTCGCCGAGCGTGGTCGCGAAGGCCTCGGCGGCCTCGCCGATCAGATAGGCCCTGGCGACGCGGGGGAAGAGGTCGGTCAGGTCGTCTATGCCGCCGTCCTTGGGCTTGCCGCCCGCGATCCAGAAGACCGACGGATAGGAGGCCAGGGCCTGACGCGCCGCGTCGGCGTTGGTGGCCTTGGAGTCGTTGATGAAACGGACCGGACCGATATGGCCGACGGCCTCCATCCGGTGGGCCAGGCCGGGGAAGCTGAGCAGGCCCCGCACGGCGGCGTCGTGCGACACCCCAAGCGCCCGGGCGGCGGCATAGGCGAAGGCGGCGTTCTGGGCGTTGTGACGGCCGGGAAGAGAGCGGGCGGCGGACAGGTCGGCCAACGCTATAGCGTCACCGGTCAATTCCCCGTCCGTCGCCTCCAATGACAGGAACTTTCCTTCAGCGAACAGCTTAGCTCGTGCAGCAGACAGCCTCTCGGCAATTGCCTCCGGCGCAACCCCGCCTCGGCGGCCACCGCCTATAGCGATGACATTCGTCATCACGGTCGTCACACGCCCCGTGCGGTCCTCAAGGCTATTGAGCGTTCGACGCCCCCAATCCTCGTCCACCCCGATCAGGGCCACGCCGTCCGGACCCTGGCTCTGGAAGATGCGGCGCTTGGCGGCGACATAGCCCTCCATGCCGCCGTGGCGGTCCAGATGGTCAGGCGAGACATTGGTCAGGATGGCCACGTCCGGGGCGAAACCGGTGGTCAGGTCCAGTTGGTAGCTGGAGACCTCGATCACATAGACGGCGTCCGGCGTCGGCTCCGGCAGGGCCAGGACGCCGATGCCGATATTGCCGCCGACATAGACGGTCAGGCCTGCCTGCTGCAGCACCCAGCCGATCAGGGCCGTGGTGGTCGACTTGCCGTTGGTGCCGGTGATGGCGACCACCTTCGGACGCCGGCCCTGCGGCAGGGCGTCGAGGGCGCGGGCGAACAGTTCGACGTCGCCGACGACCGGCACGCCGGCCTCGCGCGCCCGGTCCACGGTCCAGTGCGGCTTGGGATGGGTCAGGGGGGCGCCGGGCGACAGGACCAGGGCGGCGAAGCCCGACCAGTCGGCCGTGGTCAGGTCCTCGACCAGGAAACCCTCGGCCTGGGCCTGCAGCCGGCCCGAGACGCCGTCGTCCCACAGGATGGGGACCGCGCCCCCGGCCTTCAGGGCGCGCGCCGCCGTGATCCCCGACCGTCCCAGGCCGAAGACCGCGACCCGCCTGCCCTCATAGCCGGGAACAGGGATCATGGCGTCAACGCAGCTTCAGGGTGGACAGCCCGACCAGGGCCAGGGCGCCGGCGATGATCCAGAAGCGGATCACCACGGTCGATTCCGGCCAGCCCATCTTCTCGAAATGGTGGTGGATCGGCGCCATCAGGAAGATGCGTTTCTTGGTCAGCTTGAAATAGCCGACCTGGATCATGACCGAGGCGGCCTCCATCACGAACAGACCGCCGACGATGCCCAGCACCAGCTCGTGCTTGGTCGTCACGGCGATGGCGCCGAGCGCGCCGCCCAGGGCCAGGGAGCCGGTGTCGCCCATGAAGATCTTGGCCGGCGGGGCGTTGTACCAGAGGAAGCCCGCGCCCCCGCCGATCATGGCGGCGCAGAAGATGGCCAGTTCGCCGGATCCGGGGACGTGGTGGATCTGCAGATACTGGGAGAAGACGAAATTGCCGGCGAGATAGGAGATCACGCCGAAGGCCCCGGCGGCCATCATCACCGGCACGGTGGCCAGGCCGTCCAGACCGTCGGTCAGATTCACGGCGTTGGAGAAGCCGACGATGGTGAAGGCGGCGAAGGCCACATAGAACCAGCCGATGTTCAGCAGCACGGCCTTGAAGAAGGGGAAGGCGATCGAGGTCTCAAGCCCCGGCGAGGTCGGGGATGTCGTCATCCACAACACGGTCAGGACGCCCGCGACCACGGCCACCACGGTCTGGGCCAGCAGCTTCTGTTTCGAGGTCAGGCCGGCCGACGTCTGTTTCGTCACCTTGGCGTAGTCGTCGATGAAGCCCAGCACGCCGAAGGCCGCGGTCACGCCCGAGACGATCCAGATATAGGGATTGGTCAGGTCGCCCCACAGGAAGACCGCCGCGCCGATGCCGGCCAGGATCATCAGACCGCCCATGGTGGGGGTGCCGACCTTGGACAGGTGGGAGACGGGGCCGTCGTCGCGGATCGGCTGGCCCTTGCCCTGTTTGGTGCGGATCCAGTTGATGAACCGGCTGCCCATGGCCACGGCCACGATGGCGGCGGTGGCCAGGGCCAGGGCGGTGCGGACCGTCTGATACTGGATCAGGTTCAGCAGCGGATACTGGTGCGCGACGTCGGCGTAGTGGAGATAGAGAAGATAAAACATTCTTTGTTCCCTACCGCGTCGCGCGCGGCGCGCCGCTGCTTGAGGGTGAGGCGCCCTCTTCGGCGCTGTTCAGGTCCGCGAGGGCCTTGGCCACCAGCGACGCCTTGGATCCGTTCGATCCCTTGACCATGACGATATCGCCGGGCGCGGCCAGAAGAGACACCTCGGCGGCGAGTTCGGCCGCCGTCTCGCGCCACAGGCCGCGTCGCGAGACCGGCAGGGCGTCGTAGAGCCAGCGCATCTCGGGTCCGGCGGCGTGAACTAGGTCCAGGTTGGCGGCCTCGATCGGCAGGGCCAGGCCCTCGTGCAGGGCGCGGCTCTGGTCGCCCAGTTCCAGCATGTCGGACAGGACCACGATGCGGCGGCCCGAGGTCGGGCGGGCGCCCAGGCTCTTGAACCCGGCCGACATCGACAGCGGATTGGCGTTGTAGCTCTCGTCGATCAGGGTGAAGGCGCCGCCCGGCACGGTGACGGTGCGGGTCTGGCCCCGTCCCGCCAGGGGCTGGAAGCCGGCCAGGGCCTGCAAACCGGTGTCCAGCGTCACGTCCAGGGCGTCGAGCATCAGCAGGACGCACAGGCTGTTCAGCCCCCAGTGGGCGCCGGACTGGGCCAGGCGATACTCCAGCGGCTTGCCGAACAGTTCGGCGACGACGGTCGCGCCCTCGGCGTCGGGGCGGAAGTCCTTGAGGCGGGCGTCGTGGCCCGCATCGGTCCCGAAGGTGACCAGCCGCGCCCCGACCGCCTTGGCCGCGTCGCACAGGACGCCGGAGAAGGCGACATCGCCATTGGCCACAGCCGTCCCGCCGGGAACCAGACCGTGGAAGATCGAGGCCTTCTCGCGCGCGACCCCGGCTTCGCCGTCGGCGAAGGCCTCGATATGGACCGGGCCGACCGTAGTGACGCAGGCGGCGTGGGGGGCGACGAACTTGGACAGGGGGGCGATCTCGCCCGGGGCGTTCATGCCGATCTCGAAGACGGCGCGTTCAGTCTCCACCGGCATCCGCGCCAGGGTCAGGGGCACGCCGATATGATTGTTGTAGCTCTTGATCGAGGCGTGGGCCGGACCGGCCAGGTCGAGGCCGGCCTTGATCGCCTGGGTCACGCTGGTCTTGCCGACGCTGCCGGTGACGGCGCCCCGCTTCACATGGGGCGCCCGCTCGCGTGCGGCGACGCCGAGCCGCTCCAGACCGTGCAGCGTGTCCTCGACCACGACATAGGGTCCGCCCTCGACCGCGTGCTCGACCAGGGCGGCGGCGGCCCCGGCGGCGAAGGCGCTGGCTGCGAACTCATGCCCGTCCCGGGCGCCCTTCAGGGCCAGGAACAGGTCGCCGGCGACGATCTCGCGGCTGTTGTAGGTCAGGCCGGTGATCGGGCGGTCGTCGCCGTGCAGCGCGCCGCCCGTGGCGGCGGCGACTTCGGCGGCCGTCCAGAGCGGGCGGGCGGATGTATCAGGCATTCAGCGACAGGGCCTCGGACGCGACGGTGGCGTCGTCGAAGGGATGAGTCACCCCGGCGACGATCTGCCCCTGTTCATGCCCTTTTCCGGCGATGACCACCACATCCCCGTCGCGCATCATTTCCACGGCCGCCTCGATGGCGGCGCGGCGGTCGCCGATCTCCAGCGCCTCCGGGCAGCCGGCCCTGACCTCGGCGCGGATGGCGGCCGGGTCTTCCGAGCGGGGATTGTCGTCGGTGACGATGGCCACATCGGCCAGACGACCGGCGATCTGGCCCATCAGCGGGCGCTTGCCGCGATCCCGGTCGCCGCCGGCGCCGAAGACCACGATCAGACGACCCGTCGCATGGGGACGCAGGGCGTTCAGCACCGTCTCCAGCCCGTCCGGGGTGTGGGCGTAGTCGACATAGACCTCGCCCCCAGAACCTGACTGCGTGGCGCCGATCCGTTGCATACGCCCCTGCGCGCCCGCCAGACCTTCCAGGGCGCCGATGACGGCGTCAGGCTTTTCGCCGGCGGCGATGCACAGGCCCGCCGCCACCAGGGCGTTCGAGGCCTGGAAGGCGCCGGCCAGCGGCAGCAGAATCTCGCGCACCTCGCCGCGCACGTCCAGGGTCAGGCGCTGGCCTTCCGGCGTGGCCTGGCGGCCGATCAGGGTCAGGTCGCGGCCGCGCTCGCCCACGCCGAACACGCCCAGACCCGCCATGATCGAGGCCGAGGCGAAGGCGGAATAGGCGTCGGAATCGGCGTTCAGCACCGCCGTCCGGCCGCGCGGCAGCAGGGTCTCGAACAGGCGCAGCTTGGCGGCGCGATAGTCCTCCATCGTGCCGTGATAATCGAGGTGGTCCTGGGTCAGGTTGGTGAAGGCGGCCGCCTTCAGCGCCACCCCGTCCAGACGCCGCTGGTCAATGCCGTGCGACGAGGCCTCCAGCGCGACGTGGGTGACTTCCTTCTTGGCCAGTTCGGCCATCAGGCGCGCAGCCTCGGCGGCGTCGGGGCTGGTCAGGCCGGGGCCGGTCAGGGCGTATGTGCGCTCGCCCTTCTGGCCGACGACGCCGAGCGTGCCCATGCTGGCCGACTTGTGGCCCAGGCCGGCCCAGATCTGGCGGCAGAAGGTGGCGACCGAGGTCTTGCCGTTGGTGCCCGTCACCGCGACGCAGGTCTTGGGCTGGGCCCCGTAGAAGCCGCGCGCGGCGATGGCGTAGGCCCGGCGCACGTCGCCCGAGGTGACCAGGACCGGCGCGGCGCTGTCCGGCGTGTCCGTCGGCGCCAGCACGGCGGCGGCGCCCTGGGCCAGGGCCTGGGGGATGAAGGCGCGGCCGTCGGCGGCCGTGCCCGGCAGGGCGACGAACAGGACGCCCGGGGCGACCTTGCGGCTGTCGGAGGTGACGCCGGTGATGATGGGGTCGCTGGCGACGTCGCGACGCAGCAGTTCGGACAGGTGGAGCGCGCTCACAGGCCGTCCCCCGCCACGTCCTGGTATTGCGGGATCTTCTCGCCCGAGGCCGTGCGCCAGCGATCGTCGCGGCGCTCGACGCCCAGGAAGCCGGCGATGCGGTCAGCGATGTTCTTCACGGCGGGCGCGGCCACATAGGCGCCCGTCTTGGGATAGGCGCCCGGCTCGTCCATCACGATCAGGATGGCGTAGCGTTTGGCGTCCAGCGGCCCGTCGACCGGGAAGACGGCGGCGAAGGAGCCGACCGCATGGCTGGGGTCGTAGCGGCCGTTGACCAGCTTGTTGGCCGAACCGGTCTTGCCCCCGACCCGCAGGCCCGGCGCATCGGCGAAACCGCCCGAGCCCTTGACCACATTGCGGCGCATCAGGTCCAGCAGGGTGCGCGAGGTCTCTTCGGTGACGATCTGCTGCGGCTTGGCCCCGCGCGCGCCGCCGCGACGCAGGGACAGGGGCACCATCCGGCCGCCGTTGGTCAGGGCGCCCATGGCCTGGATCACCTGGGCCGGGGTCACCATGATGCCGTAGCCGAAGGACAGGGACGCCAGGGTCGAGTTGTCCCAGCGGCGCGGCACGACGGGGCGGGCCGATTCCTTCAGCTCCACCGTCGAGGCGTCCAGCAGGCCCATGCGGCGGAAATAGTCGCGCATGGTGTCGGGCCCCATCTGCACCGCCAGTTGCGAGGTGCCGATGTTGGACGAGTGGAGATAGACCTCCTCCAGCGTCATCACCCGGTTCTGGGCGTGGAAGTCCTTGATCTTGCGGTCGCCGATCTGGAAGGCCTGGGAGGCGTCGAACAGGGTGTTCATGTCGGCCCGGCCGGTGTCGAGACCGGCGGCGACGGTGAAGGTCTTGAACACCGAGCCCATTTCA
This sequence comes from Brevundimonas sp., assembly GCF_044336875.1. Lineage (GTDB taxonomy): Bacteria > Pseudomonadota > Alphaproteobacteria > Caulobacterales > Caulobacteraceae > Brevundimonas. Next base: position 67,291 of record NZ_JBIIOP010000001.1, read on the forward strand.
TAGTGGCCCGAGACGGCGCGGTTCAGCGTCGCCCCGTCCGGCGCGGCGCCGCGGTTCGACTGGCTGAAGTTCGGCCAGCTGGCCATGCCCAGGATCTCGCCGGTCTGGACGTCGGTGACGATGGCGACGGCGCCCTTGGCCTGGGCCTTGATGGCGGCGGCGGCCAGTTCGTTCTCGACCACGCCCTGGATGCGCAGGTCGATCGACAGGGGGAAGCCCTCGCCGCGCTGACCGGCGGCGCGGATCTCGTCGTTGAAGGCCAGCTCGGCGCCCGAAACCCCCTGCCCGCCCGTGTCGGCGTCGCCGATCAGATGGACGGCCGAGGTTCCCAGCGGATAGGCGCGGCGGTCTTCCGGCTCGAAGGTGACGCCGCCCAGGGCCAGGTCGTGGACGGCGGCCTTTTCCTGCGGCGTCAGGCCGTTCAGCACGATCAGACGACGCTCGCCCGACAACACCTTGCGCAGGCGCGTCGCCGACAGGCGCGGCAGGGCGCGGCGCAGTTGCCGGAAGGCCAGATCGTCGTCCCAGATCTCGGCCGGATCGATATAGAGGCCGTAGTGGACGATATTGGTCGCCAGCAGTTCGCCGTTACGATCGGTCAGGTCGCCGCGCACCAGGGCGTTCGGATTGGCGCCGGCCCAGCGGCCGCCCGCGTGGGCGAACAGGGCCTTGTAGGAGGCGCCGATGGCCAGGCCGCCGAACACGCACGAGAAGACGATCAGGATCAGGAAGATGCGGACCCGCGTGTCCTCTTCCGGCCGGGCATCGGCGCGCGCCCGTTCGAAGCCGTGCTCCAGCCGCCAGACGGTTTCCGACAGCCAGCGCCAGAAGGGCGACAGTCGGCCCTGAAGATCGACGCCCGGCGCGGGCCGGTGATAGCGATGGTCCTGGACGCTCATCGCACCGCCTCCGGCGCGGGTGCCGCATCCTCGACAGGCGCGGCGACGACGGGCGCAGCGGCGATGGGCGCAGCGACGCCGGATTGGGGCGCCGGGGCGGGCTTCAGCTCGGGAAGCTGGCCTTCCCTGGCCTGGCGATTCACGTCGGTCGGCGCCAGTCCGACCTGACGCGACAGGCTTTCCAGACGCGCGGGCTGTTCCAGGCGGGCGACCTCGGCCCGCAGCAGGCGCACCCGCTGGCCGTTCTCGCGGATGTCCTGTTCGATCTGGGCGATGCGGCTGCTCTCGCGCGCGGCGGCGGCCTTGGCGGCATAGACCGACACCACCATCACCGCGACCAGGGCCACGCCGATGATCTCGATCCAGCGCACGCCGCGGACCTTCCAGTCGAACAGGCGCTGCACCGCGTTGCGCGAATAGGTGAAGAAGGGCGCGGTGGTCATGCGGCGACCCTCCCGCCGATCCGGCCCCAGGCCGGCGCCTCGGTGCGGACGGCGGCGCGCAGCTTGGCCGACCGGGCGCGGGGATTGGTCGAGCGCTCCTCGTCGCCCGCCTCGCGGGCGCCCTTGAAGGACAGGGTGAAGCTGGGCTTGCGCGGATCGACCGCCATCGGGGCGTGACGCGACCCGGCCGGGGCGTTGCCCGTCCGCTCGGTCAGGAAGGCCTTGACGATCCGGTCCTCCAGCGAATGGAAGGTGACCACGGCCAGACGCCCGCCGGGCGCCAGGGTCGCCTCGGCCGCCTCCAGCCCGCGCTCCAGCTCGCCCAGCTCGTCATTGACCGCGATCCGCAGGGCCTGGAAGACCCGCGTCGCCGGATGGATCGGCGCGCCGCGACGCCCGCCCAGGGCCTTCTCGACCGTCTCGGCCAGATCCAGGGTGCGGGTGAAGGGCTGTTCGACGCGGCGACGCAGGATGGCGGTCGCCACCCGGCCCGACTGGCGCTCCTCGCCGTACAGTTTGAAGATATGGGCCAGGGGCCCGTGATCCCAGGTGTTGACGATGTCGGCGGCCGTGTCGCCCTCATCAGACATCCGCATGTCCAGCGGCCCGTCGCGCATGAAGGAGAAGCCGCGCTCGGCCTGGTCCAGTTGCATCGACGAGACGCCGATGTCGAAGACGGCGCCGTCCAGCTGCGCCTTGCCGCTGTCGGCGAAGGCCTGGGCCAGACCCGAGAAGGGCGTCCGCACCAGTTGGAACTTGCCGGCGAAATCATTGGCGACGGCGTCGGCGTGCGGCTGGACCGTCGGGTCGCGATCCAGGCCGATCACCTCGGCGCCGGTCGCGAGAATGGCGCGGGTATAGCCGCCGGCGCCGAAGGTGGCGTCGATCACCACGTCGCCGGGACCGGGCTGCAGCGCCTCGATCACCTCGGCCAGCAGGACGGGAGCGTGCGGGGCTTCGGTCACGACCCGCCTCCCGCCAGCTTCATCTGGGCCGCCAGCTTCAGGGCGCCGATCTGGGCCATGCCGGCCTTGGCCAGGGCGCGCTGTTCGGCGCGGCGAGCCGCCCATTTGTCGCGCGACCAGATCTGGAACCGGTCGTTCAGGCCGACGATGACGACCGTGTCCTCCAGCCCCGCCTCGGCGCACAGGTTCTCCGGCAGGGTGATGCGGCCGCCGGAATCATAGGCCAGGCGCACCTGCTCGCCCATCACCTGCCACTCCAGGGCCGAGCGCTCTTCCGAGCCGAACGGCAGGGATTCGATCATCTCGGCATAGACGGCGAACAGGCGATCGCCGCCCGCTTCCAGACAGTCGGCCTCGATCGAGGGGAAGATGAACACGCCGCCGGCGGCGCCGTTTTCGGTCGTGCGGAAATCGTTGGGGATCAGGATACGGCGCTTGCCGTCCAGCTGCTTCTCGTAGGTCGAGAGAAACACGCCCTGCCCAATCGGACCCTTCGGCCCGTCCCTAGATGCCCTGACGAACGCCCGCCGCGCCCGCCTCTCAGCCCCAAATCATGGGAATGGGATAGCATGGGACGAAATGGGTCTCAATGGGATCGGGAACGATACTTAACCATGTTTTGACCTGTGGCGGCCTAACCACGACTTCGTGCACGGAACATACACAGAACAACCGAAGTATTCACAGCCTGTGCAGGAGTCTAAGCTTGCCCGTCCGTACAGGCGGTTAACGCCGCCCCCGGCTGTGGACCCACGAACGGAACACCGGAATACGGGGATAAGGGGCAAGGCCGCGATAAATGGCGCGGACGCCGCCACCAAGCCGGGCCGCAGCAACGCAAAGCGCGGCAGGCCCACCCCACGGGCCTGAAGCAGGCCGAAGGGCGATAGGCCCCTGCGGGGCCTCAGGTGGCGCGAAGGGCGATAGGCCCCTGCCGGGCCTCAAGCAGCGCGAAGGGCGATCGCCCCCTGCCGGGCCTCAAGTAGCGCGAAGCGCGATAGGCCCAAAAATAATGCCAGACGGCCTGTAAGCCGGGTTTTGTTCCGCCCCCGAAGGTGCGGCGACGATCATTCCTCTGGACCGCCCATTGCTGAGCGGTTCTCGCGACCTACCCGGACATCTGAGGCGGTGAGCCCCGCAGGCGAACCCGCGCGATGTCCCTATTTGGTCTTGCTCCAGGCGGGGCTTGCCATGCCGTCCCTGTTGCCAGGCACGCGGTGGGCTCTTACCCCACCCTTTCACCCTTACCGGCCTCGCGAGGCCGGAGGTTTGCTTTCTGTGGCGCTGTCCCTCGGGTCGCCCCGGGCGGAAGTTATCCGCCGCCTTTTCACCGTGGAGCCCGGACTTTCCTCGACAGGGGCGAACCCTGCCGCGACCGCCCAGCCGTCTGGCGCGCGCTAGATGCGCCGCCGAAGGGCCGAGGTCAACCGACGGATGCTCAGAGGGCGGAAATGGGGTATGATGGCCTCATGGCCGAACCCGCCCCAAAGCTTAAGCAGGAAGCTCCCGAGCAGCGAGAACGCCGCCTCGCTCAAGAGCGCGCGCTCCTGGCCGAAGCCTATGCAGACATCGCCGCCGGCCGCGTCATTTCAGGCGAAGAGGCCGAGCGCTGGCTTGAAGCCGAGATCGCCTGGGCGACAGCCGACGATCAATGAATGCGTCGCCGCAACGCCCTGATCCTCACCGAACGGGCGCGGCGCGACCTTGATCAGGCCAGGACATGGCTCACCCAACCCGGCAGCGGTTCACGCGGCCGATCCCGCTACGCCTCCCTGCTGGAGGCCTTGCAGGGGCTGAGGACGGCGCCGGGCCGCTGGCCGTTCGGTGAAAACGCGAATGTCCGAGAGCGTGTTTGCGAAGGATACCGGCTCTTCTACGAATGGAACGAGGCCGAACACAGTGTCACGATCCTGAGAATCTACGGCCCCTTCCAGGACCGCGCGGACCTCTAGTCCAGCACGCCCGTCACGCTCTCGACGCTGGCCAGCTGCAGCAGGCCGACCAGGCGGGCGCGGGTCTCGCCGTCGGCGACGCCGTCGATCCGGCCCGGCCGCCAGTGGCGCTGGAAGGCGCGGACGGCGGTCTCGGTCTCGGCGTCATAGTCGCCGCCCGGCTTCAGTCCATAGCCCAGCCGGTGCAGGCCGGCGCGCAGGACGACCACGCCGATCCCCTCGTCGCCCTTCTGCAGCAGGCCGCCCAGGGCCTTGATCCGCTCGGCCGCCGGTTCGAACCACAGGCCGTGCCCGGCCTCGGCCAGACGTTTCCACGGGAACAGTTCGCCGGGATCCTCCTTGCGCTCGGGCGCCAGGTCGGAATGGGCGATGATGCGGTTGTCGGGGATGGTCCAGCGCTCGCGGATGTCGCCGATCAGCTCGATCACGGCCGCGACCTGGGCGTCCGGAAAGGCGCGATAGCCGAACTCGTGGCCCGGATTGACGATCTCCACCCCGATGGAGGCGGCGTTGCAGTCGGTCTCGCCGCGCCAGACGCCCCGCCCGGCGTGCCAGGCGCGCCGTTCCTCGGGCACCAGATGGAAGATCCGCCCGTCTTCCTCGACCAGATAATGGGCGGAGACCTGGGCCTCTGGATCGCACAGGCGGGCCAGGGCCGCCTGCCCGCTCTCCATGCCGGTATAGTGCAGCACCAGCATGTCCGGCGGCGCGCGGCGTTCGTTGAAGTTCGGCGACGGCGCCGGAATGAAGGACAGCATGAGGGATGTGGAGCCTGGCGGCCTCAGCGGCCGTTGCGCTGCTCCCAGCCATAGGCGACCCAGGCGCCGTCGACCTTGCGGGCCTCGATCACGTCGGGATCCCCGGCGCGACGACGCGGCGCCATGGTGCGGCGCGCGCGCATCACCAGACCGACCAGGAACACCAGCACGCCCGCAATCACGGCGATCACGGCAACGGCGGCGGCGGTGAAGACGGCCAGGATGGCGCCGACAGCCATGGCGGCGACGGCGGCGATCATGCTGGCCACCCACATCACCGAGGCGACGAGGCCGTTGGGACGGCGACGGGCGGTGAAACCGACGGTGGCGAGACGTTCAGGCTGGAACATGGGTCATCCTTTCAGGCGTTCCGAAGAACGCCGAAAAGCCAATGTCGGTCCATCGGGCCTTCGGGTCAATGGATCGAAACGTCACGGCTGCGTGCGCCTTTCAGAACACGGGCTGGTCGGCCAGGACCACCGCGCCCTCGCTGCGCATCCGCTCGCCCTCAAGGCGGCGCATGACCGTCTGGGCCTGCGGATCGGCCATGACGCCGCCCAGCATGACCAGGGCCTTGGCCGCCTCGGTCTGGACGCCGAACATTTCCGACAGGGCCTCGAACGGCGACTTCGACTTGGGGAAATGCTTGAAGCGCACGGATTCGCCGGCCGGGATCTTGGCCAGTTCCTTGGCCTTGGCCACCGCCTCGGTCACGCCGCCCAGCTGATCGACCAGGCCCAGGGGCAGGGCCTGGGCGCCGGTCCAGACGCGGCCCTTGGCGATCTCGCGCACCCGGGCCGGCTCCAGCTTGCGGCCCGTGGCCACGCGCGTGATGAAGTCGTCGTAGATCCGGTCCATCGAGCCGGCGAAGGCGGCCCGCTGCTCAGGCGTGAAGGATTGCGTGGGCGAGAAGGCGTCGGCGTATTGCCCGCCGACGGACAGGTCGCGCAGATCGACGCCGAACCGCCCCAGGGCGTCGGCCAGCACGAACTTGCCGCCGAACACGCCGATCGAGCCGGTCAGGGTCGAGGGCTGGGCCACGATCCAGTCGGCCTCCGAGCTGATCCAGTAGCCGCCCGAGGCCGCATAGGCGCCCATGGAGACCACCACCGGCTTGCCCGCCGCCCGCGCCGCGCGCACGGCGGCCAGCACCTGTTCCGAGGCTTCCGGCGAACCGCCCGGCGACGAGACGCGGAAGACGATGGCCTTCACGCCCTTGTCCTCGATCGCGTCATAGATGGCCTCGGCCGTGTCGTCCGAATGGATCGAAGACCCGCCGCCGAAGCTTCCGCCGCTGCTGCGGCCGGTGACGATGGCGCCCTCGCCGCCGACGATGGCGATGGCGTTCTTGCCCGAGCCGGTCCGCTCGCCCTTGTCCGAGGTGTATTTGCCGAACTCGACGATCTCGGCGCCCCTGCCGGCCCGCCGCTTGATCTCGGCCTCGGCCTCCTCGACCTGGCCGACCTTGTCGATCAGCCTGTTGGACAGAGCCTCTGCGGCCGAATAGGGGCCGCCCTCGATCACCGTCTTCAGCGCCGCCGGGGTCGTCTTGCGATCCTGGGCCACATTGGCCAGGGCGCTGTCGTAGATCGAGGTCATCCAGGCCGTCATCGCCTCGCGGTGCGGGCCGGTGTAGTCGCTCTGGGTGTATTCGTTGACGGCGTTCTTGTACTCGTAGCGCTGTTCGAAATCGGCCTTCACGCCGTACTTCTCGAAGGCCCGCCCCAGGAACATGCTCTCGGCCGAGAAGCCGGTCGCCTGGAAGCCGGCGGTGTTCTGCATCCACAGTTCAGAGGCCGAGGCGCCGACCATATAGGTCGACATCACCGCCCCCACGGGCGCGAAGCCCTGGCTGTGGGCGATCACCGGCTTGCCCGAGGCGCGGAAGCGGCGGATCGCCTGGCGCAGCTCGTCCGCCGTCGCGGGAGTCATGCCGCTTTCCGGCAGACGGATCAGCAGGGCCTTGACGCTCTTGTCGTCGCTTGCCTGGGCCAGGCCGTCGACCACCTGGGTCGCCGACAGGCTGGCTCCGCCGAAGGCCGCGAACGGATTGGTCGAGGGCTGGTCGGTGATCCCCTCGCGCAGGTCCAGTTCCAGCACCGTCGTCGCCGGCGTCGTCGGCTTTGACGATCCGGCGATGGCCACGGTCAGCAGCACCACGGGAATGACGACGACGAACAGGATCAGCCCGGTGAAGACACCCAGGACCGTCAGGAAGAATTGCTTCATGGGAGAAGGCGCGCGCTCTCAAGGCCGAAAATGGCTCGCCTTCACCATAGGCCGCGAACGGTCACCGTCAAATGAACGTCGCGCAACTTGGGCGCAAGGCCGACCCGGCCTGCTGCGGCGCGGCGCCCCGATTGATGCGGCGCCCGGAACTAACTATATGAGCCGCCTGCGAGCGGGGGCCTATCGCCCCGCGTCACGATACCGGAGACCGCACGAATGCTGGTCACCCTGATGAAGTCCAAGCTGCACCGCGCCACGGTGACCCAGGCCGACCTCGACTACGAGGGCTCGATCGCCATCGACATGGACCTGCTGGACGCGGCGGGCATCTATCCGCACGAACAGGTCGATGTGCTGAACATCACTAACGGCGCCCGTTTCACCACCTACGCCATCGAGGCCCCGCGCGGCTCCAAGGTCATCGGCGTCAACGGCGCCGCCGCCCGTCTGGTGCAGAAGAACGACAAGGTGATCGTGGTCACCTACGGCCAGCTGCCGGACGCCGAAGCCCGCCAGTGGAACCCCAACGTGGTCCTGCTGGACGACGACAACAACATCAAGCGCGCAGCCGCCTGACGGCCGGCGCCGCCTCGCCCTTTGCGGCGAGGGCGTTCTGGACGCCAAAAGGCCCGCCGTCGCCGGCGGGCCTTTCTCGTTTCCGCGATTGATCAGCGGCCGATGTCGTAGACGCCGGTGATGTCGACCCGGACCGTCAGTTCGCCGGCCGAGACCGGGGTGCTTTCGTCCCGCATGGCCATGGCGCGGACGGCGTACATCGGTTGCGGCGGCTGGGGCGCATAGCCGCCCCCTTCGGTCAGGTTGCGGATGCCCGACAGCTGAACCCCCAGCGACTGGGCGTACAGCTGCGCCTTGGCCTGCAGGGCGCGGACGGCCAGCTGGCGCGCCTGGTTCTCGGCGGCCGTCGGATCCTTCAGGCCGAAGCTGATGCCGTCGATCTGGTTGACGCCGGCGGCGACCACGGCGTCGGCCGTCGTGCCGACCTTGGTCAGGTCGTTGATGACCACCGTCACCCGGTTGACCGCCTGATAGCCGCGCAGCTTGGGCGGTTCGTTCTGCACATAGTCATATTGCGCCGACAGGTTCAGACCCGAGGTCTGGATATCGCGTTCGGCGATCCCGGCCCGGCGCAGGGCGGCGACGACCTGGGTCATCTGGGTCGCATTGTCGCGCATGGCCTGCTGGGCGGTGGTCGCCTCGGTCTGGACGCCGAAGGTGATGGTGGCCATGTCCGGCGCGGCCTTGACCTCGCCATAGGCCGACAGGTTCAGCGACGGGGCGGGCTGCATCATCTGCACGCCGCCCGGCTGGGCGACCTGGGCCGAGGCGGGCGCGGCGACGGCGGCCAGGGCGACGGCGGCCGTCAGGGCCCCGCCCATCATCAGGGTCTTGATCGAACGGCTCATGTCTCTTGTTCTCCGTGGGATGATCCCGGCGGCCGGGCCCCGATCGACGGGTGTCGATCCATGCCGCGACCTTGGCCTTTTCCACCTGAACGAACGCCCGCGCCTTGATGGCAGTTTCCATTCATCTTGATGAATTCGTCGAAATGGTCACGGCGTCAACGCGGCCCTTGGCAAGCGCCGCCCGCCCCTGCTAGGCCGTCTCTCCCGCTGCACCGGCGCATTTCGCTGGCTTGGGGGCCTGTAGCTCAATGGTTAGAGCCGACCGCTCATAACGGTCTGGTTGGGGGTTCGAGTCCCTCCGGGCCTACCACTCTCCTTCGCCGCCCTCAGGGCCTGCCGAAGACCATCGCCCGCGCGGCGACCAGCAGGGCTTCGCGTTGGCGCGGTCCCATCTGAGTATACAGGCCCTCGATCTCCTTGATCACCTGGGCGGGCGTGGCCGCACCGGCCTCGTCTTCTCGCGGGAACAGGTCGCCGATCTCGCAGCCCAGGGCCGAGGCCGCCCGGACCAGGGTCGAGGCCGCCATGCGGTTCACGCCGCGTTCGTACTTCTGGACCTGCTGGAAGGTGACGCCCAAGCTGGTCGCCAGTCGCGCCTGGGTTATCCTTTGCTCCGCGCGCAGTTCGCGAATGCGCGCGCCGACATGGACGTCGATAGGATCGAGATCTTCCTGCTGGGTCTTCATCATAGGCTTCCGCATCGAATTCAGGACGGTCCGCAAAGCGGATCGTCGGTGACGAGCATCCCTCGACGCCACGTGCAGACCCCAGGGTTGCAGCGGAAATCCGCAGCCCGGAAACCTGCCCCCTTTGTTTCTTAAGGATGTTTCACGCGAACATTCAGTCTGTTACCGTTACCGGCGCGTTTATGCTCCCTGCACCACGCAAGCTTGCAACCTTGGCGAGCCGCCAGGTGAAACGGGGGGTGGTGCGGAAATTGGATCACGACGATGCCCTGGACCAGACCTGCCGTTTCCATCGCCGGACCCAGCACATGATTCCGGCGGCCGAGGACACCCGCGATTCCCGGCTCAGATTCGCGTTGAAGATGGCGTTGGCCAGTCGGCGGTGGCGCGCCTGCGTGGACGCCCTCAATCTCGCGACCGGGAACGACCGGAATTCCCTGATCCCCCTGTACCAACTCGCCGCCCGACCGTCGGGCCTGACCCAGGTCGAACTGGCCAACCGGATGAGCATCGTGGAGTCCAGCGCCGCCCGGATGGTCTCCGTCCTGCTCAGGAAGGGCCTGGTCACCCGCTGTCGCATGCCCGGGGACCGGCGCGCCTGGCTGGTGAAGCTGACTCCGGCAGGTCAGGACGCCATCGCCCGTTACGAGCCCCGCGCCAAGGCCCTGCGCGAACGGCTTCTGGACGGGGTGCCGGAAGAGGATCTGGCGGCCGCCAATCGTGTCCTGACCCATCTGGTGGAACGGATCACGGAAGAACTGGACGCCGAGCGGTTCTGAATGACGGGCCCACGCCGTCGGCGTGCGGCGGCAACCATCTCGTTGGAGCGCCGTTCTCTCGGCCCGATAAAAGGTCGAAAGCGCCCCCATGCGACAGCGTCAGATCGGCTCAGCCTGATACACATCATCAGGTAGCGCCTAGCGCGTTCGGAGGTTGCCACAACATCGCCTTCATGAGATGTTGGTCGGCAAGGGAGAAAATCATGCTTTTTGCGCCAGCCATCATCGCCTCCGCCTTCGCGCTTCAGGTGGCGGCCCAGACCCCAGCAGCACCAGGCGTTGAAGCTTCAGCTCCAGTTTCACCTCAGTCAGCCGGCGCCTTACAGCGCGCCGAACCGCAGCGCCCACGCCGAATTTGCGAAACTCGGGCGCCAACAGGCCGCCGGCTGCAACAGCGTATCTGCTATACGCCCGAAGAGCACGCGGCCCTCATTGAGGCGAAGCGAAGAGAGGCGGAAGAGATTGTTGGTAGCCGCAGCATCCAAAACGACCGAGGCATTGTGGGCATCCCCGTCCCAAATTAGGCGGCCGATCCGGGCGTATTCCAACACGCTGAGTGCGGCGCCATGGATCGCCGGAAAATCGGATTTCTGTTGATAATGACTGCATCGGATCGACGCTCGCAAGACCTAGTCTGAGCGCCAACCCGCGCCGGCGGCCACGCCCCGCGCCCGGCTGACCGCCCTGGATACGGCGGTGACCACGGCTGAACACTCGGGCGCCCTTAGCCGCGCCGACGCCGCCGACGTGCGGGTCGAACTGGGCGATCTGCTGCGTCTTGAGGCGGCCTATGGTCGTTACACGCCGTCGTCGGACGAGTCGTCCTATCTGACCCGCCGTATCGGCGAGCTGGAAACCCGCGTCCGCCGCTGACAACACGGCCAGGGCTGCGACGACTTCAGCCCCCCGTCGCCTCGGTCCAGCGCTCCACGTCGGGCTCCAGCCCGATCAGGGCCAGGCCCGAGGCGATGGATTCGAACTCCCCGCCCGTCTCGATCCGCGCCTCGCCGAAACGGCGGTGGAACAGGGCGCGCACGGCCGGGGTCAGCGAGGTTCCGCCGGTCAGGAAGACCCGGTCGATCCCGTCCATCGACAGGCCGGACAGCCGCATCGCCTCGTCCAGCGCCGTCTCGATGGCGGTCAGTTCCGGCGCGATCCAGGCCTCGAACTCGGCGCGCCTGACGGGCTTCTCGATCCGCACGTCGCCGGCGACGAACGAGAACTCGGCCTCTTCCTGACGCGAAAGATCCTGTTTCAGCGTCGAGACGGCGCGGTACAGGGCGTGGCCGTGGTTGTCGTCCAGCACCTCGACCAGACGGTCGATCTTCTCGGGCTCAAGCGAGGTGTTGGCCAGGCTGCGAATATCGCGCATGTCGCGCGAAGCCCGCAGCAGGGCCAGCTGGTCCCAGCGGGCGAAGGCGGAATAATAGCGCTGGGGCACCGGCAGGGTCTTGCCCAGGGCCTTGTAGAAACTGCCCTTGCCCAGTTCGGGCGACACCAGATTGTCGATGATGCGATAGTCGAAGGCGTCGCCCGCCACGCCCACGCCGGACCGGGCCAGAGGCGTGGATTTCAGCCCGCCCGGCGTCTGTTCGAACCGGATGATCGAGAAGTCGCTGGTGCCGCCGCCGAAGTCGGCGACCAGAACCGTCGCGTCCTGTTTCAGCGTCCGCGCGAAATAGAAGGCCGCCCCGACCGGCTCGTAGGCGTAGCGGACGTCCTCGAACCCCAGCCGCTTGAAGGCGGTCTCGTAACGCGACAGGGCCAGGGCCTCGTCCGGGCGACTGCCGGCGAAGGTCACGGGCCGGCCCACGATCACCCGCGGCGGCAGGTCCGACATCGCCGCCCCCGCGTGATGGCGCAGTTTCAGCAGAAAGGCGGCCAGCAGGTCCTCGAACGTATAGCGGCGGTCGTGGATGCGGGTCTCGGTGAAGGCGGCGCTGGCGGCGAAAGTCTTGAACGACTGGATGAACCGGGTGTCGTGAGGATCGTCGACATAGGCCTCGATGGCCCAGGGTCCGGCCTCGACCACCCGTTCGGGCCGCCCGTCGCCCTCCGCCGCATGGAACTGGAAGCTCAGGGCCGAACGGAAGGTGGTGACCGCCACGCCCTCGACGACGAACCGCACCAGTTCGGCCCCGGTCGCAGGGTCGGCCAGGGCGACGACCGAGTTCGTCGTGCCGAAGTCGATGCCGATCGTCAGCGGTTGTGGCGTGGTCATGACCCGGCTCCTCGAAGGGCCGGCTTCCTAACGTGTCCGGGGGCGTTAGGGAACGCCGCAGCGGGTCCTTTTTGCGTCAGCCCCTACCAACGCCCCGCAGCGACGCATTCCGATGACGCCGCCTCGTTCGGGCCTATTGCGCCGCACCGGCTCTCGTGCGCGCCGATTGCGCCCACCAGCCAGAACACGGCCGCCCAGGCGAACAGCGAGAATATCAGCGCGCCGCCCCAGCCCAGTATCCGCCGGAGCGTTCGGCGATGGTCGTCCATATCAACGTCCCAATCAGCGTCAGGCCGCTTCAATTCGCTTTCCGGGCGAATGTCGCAACCGGGCAGGATGCTTAACAAACGCGCGAACTGTGGATGGGATGCGCCGTCAGGTTGTCGCAGCCGCCTGTCGGGCCAGCAGGGCCTCGGCCTCGGCCAGGTGCAGACGCTCCACCATGGCCCCCGAGACCCGGATCGCGCCCCGCCCCTCGGCCTCGGGCGTGGCGAAGGCGGCGACGACGGCGCGGGCCTGGGCGACCTCGGCCTCGGACGGCGTGAAGGCGGCGTTGGCGGCGGCGATCTGGGACGGGTGGATCAGGCTCTTGCCGTCGAAACCGTACAGCCGCCCCTGCGCCGTCTCGGCCGCCAGGCCCCCGGCGTCGTCGATCCGGTTGAACACCCCGTCTATGGCCAGCAAGCCGTGGGCGCGGGCGGCGACGACCAGGGCCGCCAGCCAGGGCTTGAACGGTTCGCGATCCGGCGACGCCCCCGTCCCCAGCGCCTTGGCCAGGTCGTTGACGCCCAGCATCAGCGCGTCCAGCGCGCCTCCGGCCGACGCGATGTCGTTCAGGGCGATCAGGGCGCGCGGCGTCTCGATCATGGCCCACAATGCGGCCTGAGGCAGGCGGGCCGTCACGGCGTGCACCGTCTCCGGAGTCTCGACCTTGGGCGCGACGATCAGGCGCGCGCCGGCCTGGGCCAGGGCCTCCAGGTCGTCCTCGCCCCATTCGGTGTCCAGGGCGTTGATCCGCACCCCCAGCCGCGGTCCGAAGCCCCCCGCCCTCACCGCCTCGACGGCGGCGGCGCGCGCCTCGATCTTGGCCTCGGGCGCAACGGCGTCCTCCAGGTCCAGCACGGCGACGTCGCAGCCCAGCGTCCGGGCCTTCTCGATCGCCCGGGCGTTCGATGCCGGCAGATACAGGACGCTGCGGACCAGATCGGCCCGCATCAGACCCGTCCGGTGACCGGGACCAGGGCCCCGGTCATGGCCCGGCTCTCCGGCCCGGCCAGGAACAGGATGACGGCGGCCAGATCCGCAGGCGCGACCCAGGTCGCCGGATCGGCGTCAGGCATGTCCTTGCGGTTGGCGGCGGTGTCGATGATCGAAGGCAGGACGGCGTTGACCGTCACCGAGGTCGTCTTCAGCTCCTCCGCCAAGGCCTGGGTCAGGGCGTGGACGCCCAGCTTGGCCGCCCCATAGGCGCCCATGCCGGCGCCGGGCTTCAGCGCCGCGGCCGAGCCGACATTGACGATCCGTCCCTCGGGCGACGCCTTCAGCGACGGCAGGGCGGCGCGCACGGCGTTCACGGCGGTGGTCACGTTCAGCGCCTGCATCCGGTCCCAGGCCGGGGCCGCATCCTCGGTCGTCTGCCAGACGAAGCCGCCCGCGATGTTCAGCAGGGCGTCCAGCCGCCCGAACCGACCGACCACGGCCGCCATGGCCTGGCCCGCCTGGCCTGCGTCGGTCAGGTCGATCCCTCCGACCTCCAGCACTCCGTCCGGAGCCGCGTGTCCCGCCGCATGGTCGATGACGGCGACCTTCAGTCCCGCCGCCAGCGCGGCCTCCAGCACCGCCCGACCCAGCGCCCCGTGGCCGCCCGTGATCGCGATCACCCGTTCCGTGGTCATGTCGTTGTCCTCCAGTCCTGGGCCACACTAGGCCCGGATCAGCCCGCAGCGAAGACTCGCGCCAGCAGACGTTCCAGCCCGGCCTGATCCTCGGCGTCGAAGGCGGACCTGGTCGTGGCGTCCACGTCGAACACGGCGATCAGACGCCCCTCGGCGTCCAGCACCGGCACGACGATCTCGCTCTCCGACCGGCTGTCGCAGGCGATATGGCCGGGGAAGGCATGGACGTCCTCGACCAACTGGGTCTGTCTCGTCGCGGCGGCGGTTCCGCACACGCCCCGACCGAAGGCGATCCGCAGACAGCCCAAAGTGCCCTGATAGGGCCCGACCACCAGTTCATCCGCCTTGTCCGGCGCCACCACATAGAAGCCGGTCCAGAAGAAATGGTCGAAGGCGTCGGCCAGCATCGAGGCCGTCGTGGCCATCCGCGCCGTCAGGTTCGGCTCCCCGTCCAGCACCGCCAGGACCTCGGCCTCGACCTCGGCATAGCGGGCCGCCTTGTCGGCGGGGCGGTCGTCGCGGGCGACGTATGACATGGGCGGCTCCTTCGATTCGCGCCCGATATAGGCGGCCAACGACGCCGATGCGAGGTTTCGCGCGAGAGGCGAAAATTCTAACCATCGGAATTAACACAACAACGTTCTTCAAGGTCGAAAATGGGACTTGCTGCGGCGCCGCTTTGTCGCAAAACAGCGTTAACCATGATGAACGATCAGGCCTGAGCGGCCCGCGTTCGCCCTCTCGCCGTCGTTGTCGGCCTGTCGTTTTGGGGAATGCGGATGGGGGAGTTCGACAACACGGATCGTGGCGCCTCCCGGTTGTATCGCAACCGGGCGCCTCTGGCCGGCGGCGTCCTGGCGGTCGTGGTCCTGCTGGTCGCCGTACTGGTCCTGGCCAGCTGTGGCGACGGCCGTCCCGCCTTCTGGCGTCGCGGCGGTCAGAACGAGGCCGCCCTGTCCTGCCCTCGCCCCGCCTCGGTCACGGGGTCGGAGTTCAACGCCCAGGAGACGGGCCTGCGCCATCTGCGCCGCGCCGCCTTCCGCGGCGACGTCTTCGCCCAGCTGGAGTTGGGGTCGCGTTACGCCGCGACGCGCGCCACCGACAAGAATATCGAGGACCCGATCGAAAGCTCGGTCTGGTACGCCATGGCCCTGGCCAACGCCCAGGGCTACGCCCCGGTCAACGGCGTGGAGCGCAAGGGCTCCGGCCTGTTCGGCGGCGGCGGCCTGCGCTCCCTGTCCAAGTATGACGACTGCCGCGCCTTCGAACGCCACCGCGCCTATCAGGTGCTGGACCGCCAGCTGTCGCGCATGAGCCGCCAGGAGCAGGAGGCGGTGCGCGACCGGGTCATCTACATCCTGTCGACCCAGGACGCCGACGGCTATCGCACCCTGGCCCGGCTGCACGACGGCCTCTACGGCCCGTTCGGAGAGCCCGAGGACAATCGCGAGGCGCGCGAGGCCTTCGGCCGCGCCTCCGAAAACAATGGGATCGGTCAGAAGCGTCGTCGCGGCGGCTATTGGGCGGCGGTCAACCTGTTCCAGCGCAACGACGTCGACGCCTATCTCTACAACTATCTGGCGGTCCAGACCGGCGACGTCGGCGCCTATGTGCTGATGAAGGATTTCGAACGCTCCTCGCCCGGCCGCGCCCAGTATTCGGGCTTCGTCGAGGCCAAGGCCCGCCAGTGGACCCCGCCGTTCGAATTCTATCCGCTGGAGGCTCCGGCCTCGGGCGTGCCCTTCTCGGACGAGAGCCGGCCGCGTGGCGACGCCTATGAATACGCCCTGTCGCGGATGCAGGGCGAACTGCCCTTCGTCCATGTCGGTCGCGCCCTGCGCTATCTCGGCGTCACACCAGAGGCGGCGACCGCCCCGGATCAGCTGTCGCGGCAGCAGATCGAGGCCTTCGAGGCCATGATCGGCCATGCGACCGAAAGCCGGCTGTCGGCGGTCGAACGGGTGCGCGCCATCCAGCTGGCCGCCGTCAACGGCTCGTCCGAGGCCCAGCTGGTCCTGGCGGTCATGTACGCCGAGGGCATCGGCCTGCCCGCCGACTACGCCCGCGCCTTCAAATGGTTCGAGGAGGCGGCCCGCCAGGGCAGCCCCGAGGCCAAGTTCGCCATGTCCACCTATTTCGCCCTCGGCGTCGCCGGGGTGGCCGATCAGGACAAGGCCGACGCCGTCGCCTACCGCATCGAATCCGCGCTGTCGGGCTTCGGCCCCTCGGCCTCGCGCCTGCAGGCCCTTCTGGCCCAGGTGTCCCGCGCCCAGCAGCGCCGTTGAAAGGGAGGGTCTGTCGCATGAACATCCGCTCGCTGGCGAAAGCCTCGCTCCTGACGGTCTTCGCCGCCGCCGCCCTCGTCGTCCTGCCCGAGACGGCCGACGCCCAGGTCGCCGCCAGGGTCGAGGCCCAGACACGGCCGAACTTCGGCGTCCTGCTGGACCCGCCGACCCGCAGCCGCGCCCGGTCGCACCGCCGCTACGACTACGGCCGTTATCGCGGCCCGGCCTGGCGTCCCCTGCCCCGCCCGCCGCTGCAGGAAGAGGTCGTCCTGGTCGACTGCGGCGGCAATCCCGGCTCCGGCGCGATCGAGAGCGCGGTCCAGCGGGTCCGTCCCGGCGGCACCCTGATCATCCGCGCCCGGGCCGGCGCCTGCGTCGGCTGGCTGAACATCGATAAGCCCCTGACCATCATCGGCGACAGCGGCTTCGACCCGCGCCGCTGGGACGCCGCGACGCCGACGCTGCAGGCGCCGGACGGCCTGCCCTGCCTGACCGTGTCCCAGGGGGTCCGGGTCGAGGTCCGCGACCTGGTCTTCGCCTCGCCCCGCGCCGGGGACGCCGCCTGCGTGGTCGGCTATGGCGCCGAGATCGTCATGAGCCGCGTCGGCTTCCGCCATGCGGGGGACGAGGCCGCCATCTACGCCGACGGCGGCCTGCTGGACCTGCGCGACGCCCTGATCGACGCCCGCACCGTCGCCCCTGCCATCATCGCCGACGGCACCGTGGCCACCCTGTACGAGGTCGCCGTCACCGGATCCCAGTCGGGCGTCGAACTGACCCCCGGCGCCGGCGGCCCGTCCACCCTGTCGTCCGTGACCCTGATCGGTTCGGAACAGCCCAACAGCTTCGGCCCGCGCGCCATCGGCGTCATCGTCCGCGCCTCGCGCGACTATGGCCAGGCGGCCATCACCAACGCCAAAATCTGCGGCTATGTAGAAGGCGTGGCCGTCGAAGGCGCCTCGGTCTCGGTCTCGAACAGCCGGATCTGCAAGGGCGACAAGGGCGCCGTCCTCTACAACGGCGAGCTTCTGTTCGATCAGAACCGCGTTCGCGTGAACCAGGTCGGGGTCGCCGCCGCCTCGGGTCGGGCCGTGGTCACCAACAACAGTTTCGCCGGCGTCCGCGACGCCCTCTACGCCGAGGAGCGGGCCTCCATCCAGGCGCGCGGCAACCGCGTCTGGTCGCGCGACCTGTGCCGCCCCCGGTTCGAGAACCGCTACCGCGACCGCTACGCCCCGTCCTGGGGCGGCGGCAACGGCCAGTATGACTGCCAGCTCACCCCCTACCCCCGCGACTGGTGGGAGGCGGAGGACGGCCAGTATGCCGACCATGGCTATCAGTTGGACGGCTACGACCGCTACCAGCAGGGCTACGGCTGGTATGACCGCGACGGCCGTTACGTCTCCGACGACCGCTACCGCGGCGACGATCGCTGGAGCCGCGGCGGCCGGGGCTGGTAAGGCCTGCGCCTTCCGCGGCGGCGGCGCCGATTGTCGCTGACGCGACACTGCGTCATCTTGCCAAATCGGCCTTGCGACCCCAACTGCAAAGCATACCCAAAGCCACCCCCTTGCCCCTGACAGGAGCCTCGATGACGCATGCCGACAGCCTGATTCTCACCCTGGTCGGAGGATTCGTCCTCGCCTTCGTGTTCGGCATGTTGGCCAACCGTCTGAAACTGTCGCCCCTGGTCGGTTATCTGGTCGCCGGCGTCGTGGTCGGTCCCTATACCGGCGGCTTCGTCGCCGACACCGAACTGGCCCCCCAGTTGGCCGAGATCGGCGTCATCCTGCTGATGTTCGGCGTCGGCCTGCACTTCTCGCCCAAGGATCTGATGCAGGTCCGCAAGGTCGCAATCCCCGGCGCCCTGGTCCAGATCGCCGTGGCCACCGCGCTCGGCTGGGGTCTGGGCCGGTTCGTGCTCGGCCTCGGCGACGTCGAGGCCCTGCTGATGGGCTTCGCCCTGTCGGTCGCCTCGACCGTGGTCCTGCTGCGGGCGCTGGAAGAGCGCAAACAGGTCAAGGGCGAGATCGGCCGCATCGCCGTCGGCTGGCTGATCGTCGAGGATCTGGTCATCGTCATCGCCCTGGTCATGCTGCCCATGATCATCGTCCCGGCCGGAACCCAGACCGACCTGACGGCCCTGGGGATCAACGTCGGCTGGACCCTGCTGAAGGTGGTTCTGTTCGTCGCCGGCATGCTGGTCGTCGGCGGCAAGCTGGTGCCCTGGCTGCTGGTCCGCATCGCCCACACCCGGTCGCGCGAACTCTTCACCCTGGGCGTCCTGGCGATCGCCCTGGGCATCGCCTGGCTGGCCTATTTCCTGTTCCACTCCTTCGCACTGGGCGCCTTCCTCGCCGGCCTGGTGATGAACGCCTCGCCCCTGGGCCACAACGCAGCGGAACGGTCCCTGCCGCTGCGCGACGCCTTCGCCGTGCTGTTCTTCGTCTCGGTCGGCATGCTGTTCGACCCGATGATCCTGGTGCGTCAGCCCCTGGCCGTTCTCGGCGTCCTCGGCATCGTCATCGTCGGCAAGTCGCTGGCCGCCCTCGTCATCACCAAGGTGTTCAAGCTGGACCGGCCGACCGGCTTCACCGTCGCGGCCGCCCTGGCCCAGATCGGGGAATTCTCCTTCATCCTGGCCGCCCTCGGCGTGACCCTGGGCGCAATGAGCCGCGAAACCCACGACCTGATCCTGGCCGCCGCCCTGCTGTCGATCTCGCTGAACCCCTTCGTCTTCCTGTTCACCGACCGGATGGGCGGCAGGCCGAAGCCCCCGGCGGCCGGCACGCCCGAGGCGCATCAGGCGGCGATCGACCGCAAGGCCGAGCTGGCCGCGCCCAATCCGGCGACGGCCTGACGCCTTTCCGAAGCCAGAACCCCTTGTCCTGGCAAGCTGATCACCCTTAACTGGACCCCATGGACGCGACGACCTCGGCAATGGCTGCCCTTCACTACGGCGACGGCGAATTCGCCGTGCTGAAACCCGGCCGGTTCGTGCGCTGCGCCGTCACGGACAAGCCCATCCCGCTGGAGATCCTCCGTTACTGGAGCCCGACCCGGCAGGAGGCCTATTTCAGCCCGGCCGAATTCATCGCCCGGATGACCGACGCATGATCCCGCGCCGCGCGCTGGTCCTCGGCGTCAGCGCGGCGCTCGCCACCCCTCGAATGCTCGGCGCGACGGCGCAGGCGCGGGCGGAGCCGGCCCTCGCCCTCAACGGCGCCTGGCGTCAGGGGGGCTACGCCATGGGGCGCACCGAACCGCGCGCCCTGGTCTTCGTCGACGGCGAGGCCCTGTCGACCGCCTCGGCCGCCGGTCTGTTCATTGTCGGATTCGACCGCGACGCCGCCGGCAGCGCCGAGATCGAGGTGCGCGCCGAAGGCGGTTCGACCCGCCGCACCCTCGACATCGCGCCCCACGAATTTCCCTCGACCCGCGTCGACGGCCTGCCGCCCACGACGGTCGAGCCCAGCGACCCGGCCCTGCTCGCGCGCATTCAGCAGGAGATCGCCCTCAAGACCGAGGGCTTCGCCAGCCGCGCCGACGCCGATGATTTCCGCGACGGCTTCGTCTGGCCGCTGGCGACCTATCGCGTCTCCAGCCAGTGGGGCGCGCAGCGCGTTCTCAACGGCACGCCGGCCCGTCCCCATTACGGCATCGACCTGGCCGCCCCCGCAGGGACCGTGATCCGGGCGCCGGCTGACGGCCGCATCGCCTTCACTCGACCCGGCATGCATTTCGAGGGCGGCCTGACCCTGATCGACCACGGTCAGGGCCTGATCAGCTGCTATCTGCACCAGTCGCAACTGGACGTGACCACCGGGCAGGCGGTGCGACGCGGCCAGGCCCTGGGCCGGGTCGGCATGACCGGCCGCGCCACCGGCCCGCACCTGTGCTGGCGCATGAAATGGCGCGACCGCAATCTGGACCCGTCCCTGATGGTCGGCGCCCACGCCCCGGAAAAGCTTGCCTGAACCTGACCGTCGCTTGCCAGACTAAGGACAAACACCTATCTTCGCGCCTCACTACGGGTGGGGGCTCCGGTGTCATCTCTTCAATCGCTGCAGGTTCTGGTCGTCGACGACAACCAGCATATGCGCGCCATAACCTCTACCGTCCTGCACTCGGCCAATATCCACAAGGTGCATGAGGCGACCAACGGCGCCGAGGCGTTCGACATCCTGCGTCAATTCCCCGTCGACCTGGCCATCGTCGACTACAATATGTACCCGCTGGACGGGGTGGAATTCACCCGCATGGTCCGCACCAGCGCGCAGAGCGCCAACATCTACCTGCCCATCATCATGATGAGCGGCCATGCGGAAAAAAGCCGCGTCTACGCCGCCCGCGACGCCGGCGTCACCGAATTCCTGGTCAAGCCGATCACGGCGAAGGCCATCATTGACCGGATCAATGCGGTCATCTTCAAGCCGCGCCCCTTCGTGAAGACCGAGACCTATTTCGGCCCCTGCCGTCGCCGCCGCGAGATCGCGGGCTACGCGGGCCCGTTCCGCCGCGTCGCCGACGCCAGACGGGCGTCCAACGCCGCATAGACCTTGTCGGGCCACCGCTTGTGGACCCAGAACCAGTCCTCGGGAACCTCGCGCACCCGATCCTCGACGAACCGGTTGGCGGCCTGGATTCCGGCCAGGACGTCGCCGGCCTTGTCCTCGGTCTCGGTCACCACGATCGGCTCGTGGGCGGTCACCCGGAACCGCACGCCCGGCAGACGCACCACCGACAAGGGCTGCATGACCGTGCCGAACTTCAGCGCCAGCCGCGCCGCCCCCGGCGAGGCGTTGACGGGCTCGCCGAAGAACTCAACCTCCGGCCCCTGATTGTATTTCTGGTCGACCAGCAGGGCGATGGAATCCCCCCGCTTCATCCCCGCCATCAGTTCCCGCGTCCCGTCGCCCTTGGGCGCGAACAGGCGGATGCCGTAGCGCTCGCGGCTCTGGCGGATCAGGGCGTCGACGTAAGGATTATTGGCGGCGCGATAGGTCACCTGGCACGGCACGCCCGAGGCCATGATCACCGCCGCCATCACCTCGAAATTGGCCAGGTGGCCCGAGATCAGCACCGCCGCCTTGCCGCTGTCGCGCAGGGCGTGCAGCCGCTCCATCCCGACCACCTCGACCCGGCCGCCCTCCGGCGTCAGCCGGTCCATCACCGCCAGTTCGGCGAAGGTGCGGCCCGTCCGGTCCCACTGCTCCAGCGCCAGGGCCGCATATTCGGCCTCGCTCAGGTCAGGGAAGGCGATGCGCAGATTACGCATCACCGTCTTCTGGGTGCCGGTCAGCGGCCCAAGGGTGCGCAGCAGCCAGCCGCCCAGACCCGAGGCCCGCTCGACCCCGAGGAAGCGCAGAAAACCGAACAGCGTCCGGAAGGCCAGGGCCTCCAGACGCCAGACCAGATCCTGCCGCGTATCTTTTACGCTGCCGCCCTGCGGGCTGCTCGAGCGCGTTTCTTCACCAGGCAATCGTCAATCCACCGTCCACCACAAGGGTCTGCCCGGTCACATAGGCCGACGCAGGGCTGCACAGATAGACCGCCGTGCCCGCGATTTCATCCGGCTGACCGATCCTTTTCAGCGGCGCGGGCTCCGTCACCGTCTTCAGCAGTTCCGGATTCTCCCACAGGTACTTGGCGAAATCGGTCTGGACCAGGCCCGGCGCGATACAGTTGACCCGCACGTTCGACGGCCCCCACTCCACCGCCAGATTGCGCACCAGCTGCATGTCGGCGGCCTTGGAGATGTTGTAGGCGCCGATCAGGGCGTTGCCCCGCAAGCCCCCGATGGACGAGATCACCAGGATCGATCCGTCCTTCCGCTCCACCATCTGCGACGCGACCATCTGGATCAGCCAGTGGTTCGAGATGACGTTATTCTGCAGGATCTTCTCGAACTGGTCGTCGGCGATCCCGCCCATCGGTCCGGCGTAGGGATTGGTCGCGGCGTTGCAGACCAAGATGTCGATCTTGCCGAAGGCCGCGTTCGTCTCGTCCACCAGCCGCTGCAGATCTTCCTTCGAGGCGATATTGGCCGGAACCGCTATGGCCCGCCCCTCGCCGTACTTGCCGTTGATCTCGGCCGCGACCTCGTCGCACGGCCCGGCCTTGCGCGAGGAAATGACCACCCTGGCGCCGTGCTCGGCCAGCCTTTCGGCGATCGCCTTGCCGATTCCGCGCGACGATCCGGTGATGATGGCGACCTTGCCGGTCAGATCGAACAGTTCCATTGCGTCTCCCCTTGGATTTGGCGGGGATATTTGTTCCCCCGCTCTAGCCGAATGACATTGATAGCCTGATACTCGCAGGCGATTCCATCCGGGAGTGGCCACCGCCAGCCGATGCGTAACGTAACCACGGGCTTTCTCTACTTCGCCTATCTGTTCCTCGGCATGACCGTGGGCGCCTTCCTGTGGCGTGCAGGTCTGGGCGCCGGCGCAGGCGTTGCGGGGGCCCTCGGCGCGCTCGGCCTGCTGGGCGCCTTCCACGGCATCGTCACCGGCATCGCCGCCCGCCGCGCCCTGAAGAAGGAAATCGACCAGGTCCGCGAGGCCCACCGGCTGCTGGCCGACGCGATGGAGTCGACCCAGGGCGCCCTGACCGAACTGGCCCACGCCATCGAGAGCGGCGCCCTGTCGGACACCGACGCCCTGACCGGCGAGGTGCGGATGCTGGAGACCCTGGTCCAGCAGATGAGCGACAGCATCGACCACCGCCTGTCGGCCGCGCCGAACATCGGAGTCGAAACCTTCGAGGGTCGCCGCCAGGCCCAGTCCAACGTCCTGCTGCGCACCATCCACGACGCCCTCAGCGAAGGCCGCGTCGACCTGTATCTGCAGCCGGTCGTCTCCCTGCCCCAGCGCCGGACCATCTTCTACGAGAGCTTCACCCGCCTGCGCGACTCCACCGACCGGGTCATGATGCCGGCGGAATACCTGTCCCTGGCCGAGGGCGAGGGCCTGGTGCCGGCGATCGACAATCTGCTGCTGTTCCGCTGCGCCCAGATCGTGCGCCGCCTGGCCCGCCAGGACCGCAAGGTCGGGGTCTTCTGCAACGTGGCCCTGACCTCGCTGGGCGACGAGACCTTCTTCCCCCAGTTCCTCGAATTCCTCAGCGAGAACCGCGACCTGAACCAGGCCCTGATCTTCGAACTGGGTCAGGCCACCTTCGACGCCCGCGGCGCCATCGAGGCCCGCAACATGGCCAAGCTGGCCGACCTGGGCTTCCGCTTCTCGCTGGACAAGGTGCAGACCCTGGATCTGGACTTCTCGGACCTCCAGCGGTCGGACGTGAAATTCATCAAGGTCTCGGCCGATTTGCTGATCGAGCAATTGCTGGATCTGGACGGCGGCGCTCCGCTGCGCTCCATGCCCGACATCCAGGCCGCCGACTTCGCCGCCCTGACCCGCCGCTACGGCGTCGAGGTCATCGCCGAAAAGGTCGAGGCCGAACGCCAGATCGTCGACATCCTCGAACTCGATGTTGCGATGGGCCAGGGCCATCTGTTCGGCGAGCCCCGCGCCATCAAGGAACAGGTGCTGGCCGAAACCGATCCCCCCGCCGACTTCCTGCGCTCGACCCTGCGCAGCGCCGAGCAGCGTCGGCGGTTCAACTAAGCACACAGCGCCCTTCTCCCGTTGGGAGAAGGTGGCCCGAAGGGCCGGATGAGGGTCGAGCGGCGGGCCAGTTCGCACCGCCGTGCCCCTCGCCCTTTCGCGCAAGACCGATCGCTGACGCTCTCGGGCGCTCAAACCCTCTCCCGACGGGAGAGGGTTTAACCGGGGCGCTCAACCCGCTACTCACACTCCATGACCCTCCCCCACGCCCTGCCCCACCTCGGCGCCGTCGCCGGCGACTACGACATCCTGCTCTGCGACGTCTGGGGCGTGATCCACAACGGCCGCGAAAGCTGGCCCGAGGCCTGCGAGGCCTTGGCCCGGTTCAACCGCGAAGGCGGCCATGTGGTGCTGATCTCCAACTCGCCGCGTCCGGCCTCTGACGTGATCGCCCAGTTGGACGGGCTGAAGGTGCCGCGCGAAAGCTGGAAGGCCTTCGTCACCTCCGGCGACGCCACCCGCGCCGAACTGGCCAAGCGCGCGCCCGGACCGGCCTGGATCGTCGGCCCCGAGCGCGACGCCCCCCTGTACGCCGGCCTGGGCCTGGACCGCGCCGACGCCGCCGACGACGCCGCCTTCATCTCCGTCACCGGCCCTGTGAACGACGAGGTCGAGACGCCCGAGGATTATCGTGAACGGTTCGCCGTCGGCGCCGAACGCGGGCTGGAGTTGATCTGCGCCAATCCCGACCGGGTCGTGCAACGCGGCGACAGGCTGATCTACTGCGGCGGATCTCTGGCCGACCTCTATGAGTCGATGGGCGGCCGGGTGGTCATGGCCGGCAAGCCCTATGCCCCGATCTATGATCTGGCGATGACCGAAGCCGAAACCCTGCTGGGCCGGCCGGTCGACCGGTCGCGCGTCCTGTGCATCGGCGACGGCGTGGTCACCGACGTCATGGGCGCCAACGCCCAGGCGCTGGACTGCCTGTTCATCGCCCAGGGCATCCATGGCGACAAGGCCAAGGGGCCGGACGGCGCTCTGGATCCGGCCCGCGCCGGCGACCTGCTGAAGGCTGAAACAACATATGCGCGATACGCCGCGCTCGATCTGGCCTGGTAAGGCTCGCCATTTTGTCGCACCGCAGCTAAAGCCTGATCCATGGTCGATCTGGTTCAGCAACATCCGTCCGGTGGTTACATCCTGGACGAACTTCACGTCGGCATGGCCGCCGAAAAAATCGTCACCGCCACGGAGGACCGCATCAGGCTGTTCGCCGAAGCCTCCGACGACTTCAATCCCGTCCATCTGGACGAGGCCTTCGCCTCCAAGACCGCCTATCGCGGCCGGATCGCGCACGGCCTGCTCAGCGCCTCGTTCGGATCGGCCGTGGTCGGAACGATTCTGCCGGGGGCGGGGTCGATCTACATCTCCCAGACCCTGGCCTTCCATCAGCCGGTGCGTATCGACGACATCGTCCGCATCCTGATCACCGTGATCGAGGTCGAGCCGGAGAGCGCGCGGGTCAAGCTGAGCTGCGAAGGCTTCGTCAACGACGTCATGATCATGGACGGCGTCGCCGTCGTCCGCGTTCCTCGCCGGCGCAAACCCTCGCAACGCTGATGCAGGTCGTTCGCGACTGGCGCGACCTGCCTGCGGCCCTGAAGGGCGCTGCGGTCGCGGTCGGCGCCTTCGACGGCGTGCACCGGGGCCACCAGGCCGTCATCGCCGACGCCCGCGCCGCCGCCGAACGGCTGGGCGCGCCGCTGGGCGTGGTCAGTTTCGATCCCCATCCGCGCCGCTTCTTCCAGAAGGAGGCTGCGCCCTTTCGGCTGATGACCGCCGACCAGATGGTCGAGGCGCTGGAGCCGCTCGGGGTGGACGTCCTGTATCTGCTGCCGTTCGACGCCGAGATGGCGGGCATGAGCGACGCCGAGTTCGCCGAACGGGTTCTGGGTGAAGGCCTGGGCGTGCGCCACGCCGCCGTCGGCTTCGACTTCACCTTCGGCAAGGGCCGCACCGGCTCGCCCGAGGCCCTGCGGACCTATGGCGAACGGCTGGGCTTCACCGTCTCGACCGCCGAACGCAAGGACGATGCGGACGGGCTGAAACTGTCGTCCTCGGCGACGCGCGAAGCCCTGAAGGCCGGGGACATGGACCGCGCCGCCGCCATCCTGGGCCGGTCCTTCGCCATCCGGGGCGCGGTGATCCACGGCGACAAGCGCGGCCGCACCATCGGCGTGCCGACCGCCAATATCGACCTGGGCGACTATATGCGCCCGGCCTACGGGGTCTATGCGATCCGCGCCCGTCTGCCGGACGGACGCCGGTTCGGCGGCGTCGCCAGCCTGGGCGTGCGCCCCATGTATGCGCTGGAGACGCCGCTGCTGGAGGCCTGGCTGTTCGACTTCGACGGCGATCTGTACGGCCAGACCCTGGATGTGGAACTGATCGCCTGGCTGCGCGGCGAGGAACGGTTCGACGGTCTGGAGGCGCTGAAGGCCCAGATCGCCAAGGATGGGGACGACGCGCGCGAGGTTCTCGCGTCTCTCTGAGCTCCGTCATCCTAGGCCTTGTGCCTAGGATCCATAAACACGGTCGACGACGGCGCCCACGCTCTGAACACCGGGCGTCTGGATCCTAGGCACAAGGCCTAGGATGACGAGGAAGAGTAGAGAACTCAGACTGCGCGCAGGCCCGCTGCGAACCGCCGCCAGTTCTGCACATAGTGGTCCGCCGACATCTGCAGCACCGAGATCAGCTCGGGATCCCGTTCGCGCACCACCTTGCCGGGCTGGCCCATGACCAGGCTGTTGTCGGGGATGACCTTGCCCTCGGTCAGCAGGGCGTTGGCCCCGATGATGCAGTTCTTGCCGATCTTCACCCCGTTCAGCACCACGGCGCCGATGCCGATCAGGCTGTAGTCCCCCACCTCGCAGCCGTGCAGCATGGCCTGGTGCCCGATGGTCACGCCGCGCCCCAGGGTCAGGGGCGAGCCCATGTCGGTATGCATCACAGCTCCGTCCTGGACGTTGGAGTCCTGGCCGATCGTGATCGGCTCGTTGTCGCCGCGCAGGACGGCGCCGAACCAGACGCTGGCGTTCCTGTGCAGAATCACGTTTCCAATGACCGAAGCATTCGGCGCGATCCAGTATTCGCCCTCAGGGGGAAGCTGAGGACTGATGTCGTCCAGGGCGTATGCAGTCATCCGTTCACCGATCATCTTCACGAAAAGATCGCTTTAAGCTTTCAGAAACCACGTTAGCATCAAACTGTTGCTGTGATTCGAGACCGACATATCGGCTCGGATCCGAAGCCGGATCAAGCCCGGTCCGGTCAGTCGTCGGGGCTTTCGCGTGGCGCGTTGGGATCCTGGTTCGGTAGTTCGGCGGCGGACCTGTTCCGTTGCGGACGGCCCTGCTGTCGATCCGGGCGGTCGCCGCGACGCGGGCCGCGACCTCTTCCTCCCCAAGACCAGCCAAGGCGGAACCCGTTCGGGTCCGCCTTTTTTCATGCCCTGGAGGCGTCCATGACCAAGCGTGCGGCAATGAAGCGTCAGTCCCGTGAGAACGGTATCCTCGATTCACGGGAGTTCATCGAGGAGTCGAAAGTGCGTCGGCTCCACGCCCCCCACAATGAAAGGTCGGGCTGGTCGCCCCATCCGTCGAATGACGACCGCGAACAAGGCTACCTCAAGACGCTGAAGCCCAAGTCGGTGGGTCAGACCGAACTGATGGAGGCCATCGACGCCCACAATCTGGTCATGGCGCTCGGTCCGGCGGGCACCGGCAAGACCTATCTGGCCGTGGCCAAGGCGGTCGAGGCGCTGGAGGCGGGCAAGGTCGGCCGTATCGTGCTGAGCCGCCCCGCCGTCGAGGCCGGGGAGTCGATCGGCTTCCTGCCCGGCGACATGGAGGACAAGCTGGCCCCCTATCTGCGCCCCCTCTACGACGCCCTGTCGGACCGGCTGAGCATGAAACGGGTCAAGGCCCTGATGGCCGAGGGCCTGATCGAGATCGCCCCCATCGGCTATATGCGCGGCCGCACCCTGAACAACGCCTTCATCGTCGTCGACGAGGCGCAGAACTGCACCTACGTCCAGCTGAAGATGCTGCTGACCCGCCTGGGCTGGCATTCGACCATGGTGGTCACCGGCGACCCGCAGCAGTCCGACCTGCTGCCGGGCATCTCGGGTCTGGCCGACATCTCGGCGCGGTTGGAGGCCATCGACGACATCGCCGTGGTTCGCCTGGCCGAACGCGATATCGTCCGCCACCCGCTGGTCGCCTCGATGATCGGGGTGCTCTGAGCCCCAGCATCGCCTGACGAAGCAAAGGGGGCCGGCGGCGCGAGGGCGTCGCCGGCCCCTGTCGATTCAGGAACGCCGAAAAACAGGGGGTAATCCGTGCAGTTCGCGCACTTTGGTCATGAGAGCAGCCTCCGACGCTTGATGGATCACACAATCTCGGAGCCGCTTGGCGGCTTTCCCATGCTCCACGGAGACGTCGGAACCGGACGCAATCCGTCAGGACGCCGCAACCCTGAGATGACACCGGTTTCCACGTCGCCCTGAAACCTGTTGTGAACATCACGCCCCGGAAAGCGGCGTTCGATGGTGGCCAATTTGTGTTGTGAACGCTCTCAATCCATGTCAATCACGAGACGTGAGAGGCCGAAGAGTCTCCACGGACAGGGAAGCGAAACATGATCGGAGGCCTTTGCGGCCGACGGTGAGGACGTTCAGGCGTCCTATCCTCGGACATGACCGAAACGCCCGTTGAACCACGGGTCCAGACGCCGGCTCTCGCCGCCGCCGACGGTCTTGCTCGTCCCTGTTCCAACTGATGTGTCCGGCGGCGCGACCGCCTGTACGTGTTCGATTTCAGGGGGAATCCGAGTTCGTGATCAATAAGTTATCGTCGATCAGCAGTCTGGTTCTGGCGGTCGCCATAGGCGTCGCGCCCCTGTCGGCCATCGCCCGTTCCCCCGCGCCTCCGCACGCCGCATCCGCCGTCGCCGCGCGCGCCGACGCCCTGCTGGCGCGGATGACGCAGGACGAGAAGCTGCAGCTGATCCACGGCTATTTCCCGCCCTTCGCCGAACGCACCCCCGGCGCGCCGGTGGCCGACATGATCCCCTCGGCCGGGCATATCCCCGGCGTTCCGCGCCTGGGCATACCCAATCTGCGCGAGAGCGACGCCAGCCTGGGCGTGGCCAACCAGGTCGAGCAACGCAAGGGCGATACGGCCACCGCCCTGCCCTCCAGCCTGACCACCGCCGCCAGCTTCGATCCCGAGATCGCCTATGCAGGCGGGGCCATGATCGGGTCCGAGGCCCGGGCCAAGACCTTCAACATCCTGCTGGCCGGCGGGGTGAACCTGACCCGCGATCCGTGGAACGGGCGGAATTTCGAATATCTGGGCGAGGATCCGCTGCTGGCCGGAATCATGGCCGGCGAACATATCCGGGGCGTCCAGTCGAACCACATCGTCTCGACCGTCAAACACTTCGCCTTCAACTCGCAGGAAACGGGGCGGATGATCATGGACGCCCGTCTGGACGAGGCGGCCCTGCGCGAAAGCGATCTGCTGGCCTTCCAGATCGCCATCGAGCGCGGGAACCCCGGCTCGGTCATGTGCGCCTACAACAAGGTCAACGGCGACTGGGCCTGCGAGAACGACTTCCTGCTGAACCAGGTGCTGAAGCGGGACTGGGCCTATGACGGCTGGGTCATGTCCGACTGGGGCGCGGTCCATTCGACCGAAAAGGCGGCCCTCGCCGGCCTCGACCAGGCCTCGGGCCAGGAGCTGGATCGGGCCCTGTATTTCGAAGCCCCGTTCCGCGAGGCCCTGGCGGCCGGGCGGATCCCCGAGGCGCGACTGGACGACATGGTGCGCCGGGTTCTGGTCGGACTGATCGAGACGGGGGTGCTGGACGCGCCCGTGGTCACGACGGAACAGCCCATCGACTATGCGAAGAACGCCGAGGTGGCCCAGCGTGCGGCCGAGGCCGGCATCGTCCTGCTGAGGAACGAGGGCGGCGTCCTGCCCCTGGCCAAGACGGCCAAGCGGATCGTGCTGATCGGCGGACATGCCGACGTCGGCGTCCTGTCGGGCGGCGGTTCGTCCCAGGTGCGGTCGGTCGGCGGGGCGCCGGTCGAGATCCCGCTGACCTCGGGCGCGGCGGCCTCGTTCGCGCGGGTCACCTGGCACGCCTCGTCGCCGCTGAACGCCATCCGCGCCGTCGCCCCGGACGCGACCGTCACCTATGTCGACGGCAAGGATCCGGCCGCCGCGGCGGCTGCGGCGCGGGCGGCCGACATCGCCGTGGTCTTCGCCACCCAGTGGACGACCGAGGCCCAGGACGTCGAGACCCTGTCCCTGCCCGACGGTCAGGACGCCCTGATCGAGGCGGTCGCCGCCGCCAACGGCAAGACGGTGGTGGTGCTGGAGACTGGAGGCCCGGTGCTGACGCCCTGGCTGTCCAAGACCCCGGCGGTGATCCAGGCCTGGTATCCGGGCCAGCGCGGCGGCGAGGCCATCGCCCGGATCCTGTTCGGCGAGGTCAATCCGTCGGGCCGTCTGCCGATCACCTTCCCCGCCTCGGCCGACCAGCCGCCCCGCCCGACCGTGCCGGGCATAGACGCGCTGAAAAGCGCCGAGGCCGCAGCCGCCGCCAATCCCGGCGCGCCCCAGGCCGGCGAGTTGCAAGGCTTCCACGTCGACTATCCGGAAGGCTCGGACGTCGGTTACCGCTGGTACGAACGGGAAGGGAAAAAGCCCCTGTTCCCGTTCGGATACGGCCTCAGCTACACCCGCTTCGCCTATTCGAACCTGACGGTGTCGAACGCCGACGGCCTGAGCGTCAGCCTCGACGTGACCAATACCGGCGACCGGGCCGGGGCCGAGGTTCCGCAACTGTATGTCGCCGGCGGCGACCGTCCGAAACGCCTGGCCGCCTTCGCGCGCGTGACCCTGGCGCCGGGCGAGACTCGCCGCGTCGTCCTGACCGCCGAACCGCGCATCCTGGCCGATTACGACACGGCCCTGCCCGGCTGGCGCATCGCCTCCGAAACCTACCGGATCACCGTCGCCCGCGACGCCGCAGACGCGGGGTTGAGCGCGAACGCCACGCTTTCAGGGACCACCATCAAGCCTTGAGCCAATGCCGCACAACAAAAACGCGGCGCCAAAGAGGAGGGAAAACGAGATGAGAATTTACAAGAGGCCCATGCTGGCGGCCCTGCTGGCCAGTTCGGCGCTTGTGGCGCCGGCCTACGCCCAGGTCGCCGAACAGTCGCCGATCCCTGCGCCCCAGGACGCGACCGAGGTCGACGAGATCATCGTCACCGGCATCCGCGCGTCCCAGGCCCAGTCCATCAACATCAAGCGCCAGGAAACCGCCCTGGTCGACGCCATTTCGGCGGAAGACATCGGCAAACTGCCCGACGTCACCGTGGCCGACGCCCTGCAGCGGATCGCGGGCATCCAGATCCGGCGCACCGCCGGCGAAGGCTCGACCGTCAACATCCGCGGCCTTCCGCAGGTCGTCACCCTGTTGAACGGCGAACAGTATCTGAACGCCGGAAACCTGGGCAGCGCCCAGCCGAACCTGAACGACGTGCCGTCGCAGCTGATGAGCTCGCTGGTCGTGTTCAAGTCACAGGACGTGTCCAACGCCCAGTCCGGCATTTCAGGCACCATCGACCTGCGCACCCGTCGTCCGATGGACTTCGACTATGGCGCGACCGTCACGGGCGCGGCCGAATACCAGTCCGGCGAACGCACGCGCGGCGACGACTATCTGATCAACGGCCTGCTGAACTGGCGTGGCGATCGTTTGGGCGTGATGGTTTCGGGCGTGCTGAGCAACTCGAACCTGGGCAACAACTACGCCGGCACCGCCGGAAGCCTGTTCGGCAGCAACGACTGGGGCGGCAGCGGCAACGCCTGGCTGGCCCCGCACGGCTACGAGATGTTCCACCGCGAGGTCGAGCGCGACCGGATCGGTCTGAACGGCGCCTTCCAGTTCGACATCGAGGACGGCATCCGCCTGACCGGCGAGGTCTTCTACACCAAGCAGGACGAGTACAACCGCGCCGCCGGCCTGAACGTCTCCAACCGCTGGAGCGGCCTGGGCTGGACCACCCCGACCGAGTTCACCGACACCGGCCTGGGCTGGCTGGATGTCGAGGAATACGACCTGGACGTCTGGTGGCTGAACTCCTTCACCGTCAACCGGGTGACCAACAACGAAGCCAAGAACTTCAACCTGGAACTGGACTACGACAAGGGCGGCCCCTTCACCTTCAGCGCCCGCGCCATCAAGGCCGACGCCTCCATGCTGAGCATGAACGGTCAGGTCCAGGGCGATCTGTCGAACTGGCAGTACGGACCGGACCGGGCCTTCACCCTGTTCCGTCAGGGCGCGGACCGGACGCGCGGCACCTTCTATCCCGCCTCGATCGCAGCCCTCTATCCGGCTTCGCAATATTCGAACGGCGTGGTCGGCAGCCAGGGCGGCCGTTACATCAATCCGAACCCGCTGGGTTATGGCGCCGATCCGCAACTGCACATCGACGTCGGCGGCTCGACCCTGGCCTGGAGCGGCTTCGGCGACAATATCGTGGGCGGGCTCGGCAATGTGCCGCTGTCCGACTACATGGCCAATCTCGACAGCTATACGGTCGGCGCCTATTCGTCGGAAGGCAACCAGCGCAACAACTCCGACCTGACCGTGGTCCGCTTCGACGGCGGCTACGAGTTCCAGGACACGCCGCTGTTCGGCTTCGTCAAGAAGATCGACGCCGGGGTTCGCCACAGCGCCCGTGAAGTGTCGATCACCAACTTCCACCTGTTCTCGGACTTCTACGCCGGACAGGGCGCGGGCAATCCGGCGGGCTGCTCGGCCCAGTGGAAGGCCATCGACGTGGTCATGGACAATCCACAGTGCCAGTCGGGCGAGTTCGTGACCAACCCCGGCTTCAACCCCGCCCTGGCCGTCGCCGCCACCCCCGGCAGCTGTACGGCGGGCACGGTGCCGAACGCCGCAACCTGCTTCCAGGGCTATACGGTCAACCGGCCGACCCTGCTGCGCGAGAACAACAACACCTATTTCCTGACCGACTTCGGCTCGGTCACCTCGGGCATTCCGGGCGTGTGGGTGGCGGATCCGCGCGACTTCGACGATCCCCGCGCCTTCCAGGAACGGGTGTTCGGCAACGCCTATGATGTGATCATTCCCGGCAACTCGTATGACGTCGACCTCTATGAGGACAGCGCCTATGTGAACGGGTCGATCGAGTTCGGCCAACTGCACGGCGACGTCGGCGTGCGCATGGTCCGCACCGAACTGCGCGTCCGTCAGAACCAGACCGGCGATGTCCGCGCCTATGGCGACACCAACAACGACATCGGCGACACCCTCTCCAGCCGCAGCTACACCGACTGGCTGCCGACGGTGAACCTGGCCTACGACTTCAGCGACAAGCTGAGACTGCGCGCCGCCTTCGCCAAGACCATGATCCCGCTGGATCTGGGCAACTACGGCGGCGGCGTCACCGTCTCGACCGCAGACTCGTTGGGCCCGACCCCCGAGGATCCGACCGCGCCGCCTGTCGGCATCCGCCGAGTGACCGGCGCCAGCCTGGCCGGCAGTCCGGACCTGAACCCGTGGCGTTCGAACAACTTCGACCTGGCGCTGGAATATTATTACGGCCCAGCGACGATGTTCAACGTGGCGGCCTTCCGCCTGAACATCGACAGCTTCATTCAGCGCGGCACCGTCACCTGCGGCGCCGAATATCCCGACGGCGACGGCGTCATCCGGCGCTGCGTCGACATCAATCGCCCGATCCAGGGCGAGGGCGGCGAGCTGCAGGGCGTCGAACTGGGCGCCAAGATCGGCCTGTCGGACTTCATCGACACGCCTATCTGGTCCGATTTCGGCTTCGACGGCAGCTATACCTACTCGGACAGCTCGTCGAACTCGCCGGCGCTGGACGGCAGCGAACTGCCCTTCCCGGACAACTCGGAGCACTCGCTGAACGCCGCCGTCTGGTATCAGGGCGACAAGCTGCAGGCTCGCGTCGCCTGGAACTACCGGACGCCGCGCCTGAGCAGCACCTTCGGCTCGATCCCGATCTATCAGGACACGTCGCAGTACGTGGACGTGAACCTGACCTATGACGTCAACGACATGGTCACGCTCTACGCCAACGGCTCCAATGTCTTCGGCGAGATCGAGGAATACTATCTGCAGTTCAAGGAAGGCGCCGAGCAGTTCCAGAGCCGCAACCAGTTCGAGCCCCGCTACATGATCGGCGTGCGCGCGCGGTTCTGATCCGATCCTGAGCAAACTGGCCGGCGATGCGGAAACGTGTCGCCGGCCTTATTTTTCCGATAGTCTGGACAGGTCATGGACGAGATCGACGATCCTCGCATCCGTTCCGTCGTCATCGTGGGCGGCGGCACCGCCGGCTGGATGACGGCTGCGGCCCTGGTCCAGCATTTCCGCACCACCCCGCTGAAGATCACCGTCGTCGAATCCAGCGAGATCGGCACGATCGGCGTGGGCGAGGCGACCATTCCCACCATCCGCCGTTTCTACGCCCAGCTCGGGATGCGCGACGAAGACGTCATGCGCGCGACCCAGGCGACCTGCAAACTGGGCATCCGTTTTCTCGACTGGTCCGGGCCGGGCTCGGACTTCATCCATCCGTTCGGCCTGTACGGCCAGGACGTGAAGGGGATCGGCTTTCATCACTACTGGCTGAAACAGCAGCGCGCCGGCGAGACGGCGCCCCTGGCGGCCTGGTCATTGGGCGCGTCGCTGGCGGAGGGCGGGAAATTCACCCTGCCCTCGCCCAATCCGCCGTCGCAGCTGTCGGTGTTCGACTGGGCCCTGCATCTGGACGCCTCCCTGTTCGCCCAGCATCTGCGCGCCTATGCCGAGACGGGCGGCTGCGCCCGGATCGACGCCCGCATCCGCTCGGTCGAGCTGCGACCCGAGGACGGTTTCGTGCGCGCCCTGACGCTGGAGGACGGGCGCGAGGTCGAGGGAGATCTGTTCGTCGACTGCTCCGGCTTCCGCAGTCTGGTGATCGGCGAGGCCCTGGGGGTTGCGTTCGAGGACTGGGGCCGCTGGCTCCCCTGCGACGCCGCCTATGCGGTGCAGAGCGCCAACCGCCCCGAGGACGCCCCCGCCCCCTTCACCCGCGTCACCGCCCGGTCGGCCGGCTGGCAGTGGGGCATTCCGCTGCGCCACCGGGCCGGCAACGGCCTGGTCTTCTCCAGCGCCCATATCAGCGACGATCAGGCCCTGGCCGAACTGACGCCCCATCTGCTGGGCGATCCGCTGATGGAGCCGCGCCGCATACCCTTCCGGCCGGGTCGGCGCGCCCAGACCTGGGCGAAGAACTGTGTCGCCATCGGCCTGTCGGCCGGCTTCCTGGAGCCGCTGGAGAGCACCAGCATCGCCCTGATCGAGAACGGGATCGAACGGCTGAAGTCCCTGTTCCCCGACCGCCGCTTCGCCCAGCCGGTGCTGGACGAGTTCAACGATCAGTCGGCCCGCGAGATGGAGCGGGTCCGCGACTTCATCATCCTGCACTACAAGCTGAACCGCCGCGACGACACCGACTTCTGGCGGGACTGCCGCGCCATGGCGATCCCCGAGACCCTGGAGCGCAAGATCGCCCTGTGGACCGCACGGGGCCAGTTCGTCCGCTATCGCTGGGAGATGTTCCACCCGGCCAGCTGGCTGGCCATCTACGACGGCTTCGGCCTCTATCCCGACCACTACGACCCGGCGGTCGACGCCATGGACCCGGCCTATCTGGCGCGCAGTCTGGACGAGATGCGCCGCAACATCGCCGACCTGGTCGCCCGCACCCCCGACCACGCCCAGTTCCTCGCGGCCCTCGACCGCGACCAAGCCGCATGAGACCCGCCATGGACCAGCCCCGCCGCCCCCTGAGAGAGATCTGCATCGTCGGCGGGGGCACCGCCGGCTGGGTCGCCGCCGCCCTGATGGCCGAACATTTCAAGGGGCGTTTAGCCGAGATCGAACTGGTCGAGTCCGACGACATCGGCACCATCGGCGTCGGGGAATCCACCGTCCCGCCCTTCCTGGAAATGCTGAAACGGCTGGGCGTCAACGAGCAGGATTTCATCCAGCAGACCCAGGCCAGCTTCAAACTGGGCATCCGCTTCGAGAACTGGACCGAGAAGGGCGAGACCTATTTCCACCCCTTCGGCGCCATCGGCGCCCCGGTGGACATCAGCGAATTCTATCAGGTCTGGCTGAAGGCGCGGGCCAACGGCTACGACCGGCCGCTGATGGACTTCGCCGCCGCCGCCCAGATGGCGGACCAGGGCCGGTTCATGCTGCCGTTCAAGGCGGCGCGGACGCCCATCGGCGGCGCCGCCTACGCCGTCCACGTCGACGCCAAACGGGTCGCCGCCTATCTGCGCGCCTTCGCCGAGGCGCGGGGCGTCAAACGCACCGAGGGGATGGTCGAGGACGTGGCGACGCGGCCCGACGGCTTCGTCCAGTCGCTGAAGCTCAAGTCGGGCCGGACGGTCGAGGCGGACTTCTTCATCGACTGCTCCGGCTTCCGCGCCCTGCTGATCGGCAAGACCCTGGGCGTCGGATACACGGACTGGTCCGAATGGCTGCTGTGCGACCGGGCCATCGCCGTCCAGACCGAGAATGTCGGCCCGCCCGCCCCCTACACCCTGGCCCAGGCCCAGGATTTCGGCTGGCGCTGGCGCATCCCGCTGCAGCACCGGACCGGCAACGGCTATGTCTTCTCCAGCAGGCATCTGTCCGACGACGAGGCGACCGCGACCCTGATGGCCCAGGTCGAGGGCCGGCCCGTGGTCAATCCTATGGTGGTGCCGTTCAAGACCGGGGTGCGCGAGCGGATCTGGGACAAGAACGTCCTGTCCCTGGGCCTGGCCAGCGGCTTCATCGAACCGCTGGAATCGACCGCCATCCACCTGATCTATCGCGGCATGGACTTCTTCTTCCGCCTGATGCCGGACCTGGACTGCGACCCGAACCTGGCGGCGGAATACAATCGGCGGATGACCGTGGATTACGAGGAGATCCGCGATTTCATCATCCTGCACTACGCCCTGACCCGACGGGGCGACACCGACTTCTGGCGCCGGTGCCGGGACATGGTCCTGCCCGAGGGTCTGCAACACAAGCTGGAGGTCTTCCGCGCCAACGGCGCCCTGGTCGAGGCCCTGGATCCGCTGTTCCGCAATGTCAGCTGGTACGCGGTGATGGACGGCATGGGGGTGAAGCCCCGCTCCTATCCGCCCCTGGTGGACCGGATCGACTTCACCGGCCTGACGCGCGAGATGGACCGGGC
Organism: Brevundimonas sp.; assembly: GCF_044336875.1. Classification (GTDB taxonomy): domain Bacteria; phylum Pseudomonadota; class Alphaproteobacteria; order Caulobacterales; family Caulobacteraceae; genus Brevundimonas. The sequence continues at coordinate 104,776 of NZ_JBIIOP010000001.1, forward strand.
CGCCGACATATTGCGCGCCTTCGTCGGCGACCTGCCGACGCACCAGGACTTCCTGGACGCCAACTGCCCGGCCCCGACCGTCGACCTGCCCATCCCGCAGCCCCTGCCGGCGTGACCATGCTTGCTTCGGCACGGTCAAGCCTGACACAATGGGCGCGGGGATAAGGAAGTCACCAGTTTGCGCCGCGCGGTCACCATCAAGCACGTCGCCGCCGAGGCGGGCGTCTCGCTCCAGACCGTCTCGCGCGTGATGAACAATGAGCCGAACGTACGGCCGGTCGTGCAGGAGCGGGTCCGCGCCGCCGTGGCCAAGCTGGGCTATGTCCCCAGTCTGGCGGCGCGCCGCATGGGCGGATCCCGCTCCTATCTGCTGATGGCCCTGAACGACCGCGACCGGACCATAGAGGGCTGGAAGTCCGGCGAGGGCACCGACTGGGTCGACCAGATGCTGATGGGCGGGATGCTGAAGTGCGAGGCGCACGGCTACCGCATGATCTTCGAACTGGTCGACACCCATTCCGACCATGTCGATGCGGCCGTGCGCGGCGCCATCGCCGCCCTGCACCCCGACGGCGTCATCCTGACCCCGCCGCACAGCGAGAACCCGGCCATCACCGGCCTGCTCAGCCAGTTGGGCCTGCCCTTCGCCCGGATCGCCTCCATCGCCGAGGGCGACGGCTTCGCTGTCTCAATGGACGACGCCAAGGCGGCCGCCTTCGCCGCCGAACATCTGTTGAGCCTGGGCCACACGCGCATCGGCTTCATCACGGGCAGCGAGGAATACGCGGTCAGCGGTGCGCGACTGGCCGGCTATCGCCAGGTCATGTCGGCCTCTCCCCGGGGCCTGGACGAGACCCTGATCGGGCGGGGCGACTTCACCTATGAATCGGGCGTCGTCGCCATGGACGCTCTGCTGGCCCTGCCCACGCCGCCGACCGCCGTGGTGGCCAGCAACGACCGCATGGCCCACGCCGCCCTGCGCACGGCCCAGGCGCGCGGCCTGTCGGTTCCCGCCGACCTGTCGGTGATCAGTTTCGACAACACCCCCCTGGCCCGGTTCGCCGACATGTCCGCCATCGTCCAGCCGATCGCCGAGATGAGCGCCGTCGCCGCCGACCTGCTGATCCGTTTCAAGTCCGGCGACCCGGACCTGCCGGCCCAGAGCATGGTGGAATTCGGCTTCGCCCCGCGCGGCTCGACGGCGCCGCCGAAAGCCTAGCCCGCCGCGCGATCCCGTTCCGCCGCGTGCCAGCGCCAGGCCGTGCGGACGATGTCGTCCAGGGTCCGGGTCGGCGCCCAGCCCAGCACCTCGCGCGCCCGGCTGTTGTTCGCCACCAGACAGGGGGCGTCGCCGGGGCGACGCGGAGTGGTCTCGACCGGGAAGGGCTGGTTGGTGGTGCGGCGGATGGTGTCGATCAGTTCCTTGACCGTCGTACCCGTGCCGGTGCCCAGGTTGAAGACGGTCGTCTCGCCGCCGTCCAGCAGATATTTCAGCGCCCGCACATGGGCGTCGGCCAGGTCCATCACATGGATGTAGTCGCGCACGGCCGTGCCGTCGCGGGTGTCATAGTCGTCGCCGAACAGCTTGAACCCCTGCCGCTGGCCCAGGGCCGTCTGCAGGGCCAGGGGGATGGCGTGGGTCTCGGGGTGATGGCGTTCGCCGATCCGGCCTTCCTCGTCGGCGCCGGCGGCGTTGAAATAGCGCAGGCAGACCGAGCGGAACCCGGCATAGGTCGAATAGTCGGCCAGGGCCTGTTCGACCATCAGCTTGGACCGGCCATAGGGATTCAGCGGCGCCTGGGGATGGGTCTCGTCCATCGGCAGACGCACCGGATCGCCATAGGTGGCGCAGGTCGAGGAGAAGACCAGGGCTTCGATCCCGCCGCGCCGCGCGGCCTCGATCAGGGTGATCGCCCCGGCGACATTGTTCTCGTAGAAGCGGCCCGGCTCCTTGACCGATTCCCCGACCTCGATCAGGGCGGCGAAATGCAGGACGGCGACGGGCTTGTGTTTGGCGATGACCTCGTCCAGCCGCACGCCGTCGCGGATGTCGCCGGTCTCCAGTTCGCCCCACTGGACGAAGGCGGCGTGGCCGTTCGACAGATTGTCATAGACGACCGGGCTGAACCCCGCCTGCGACAGGGCCAGACAGACGTGCGAGCCGACATAGCCCGCCCCGCCGGCGACCAGGACCGTTCCGCTCATCATCTTTCTCCCCAGAACCGGCCGGACCGCGTCCCGCCGAGGCATCTCCATTTGTAGAGCTTTCACAGCGGCGCAGACAGCCCGAATCAAGCGATGGGGCGCGCGTGACGCATACGGACGATCTGTCACGCTTCGGCGCCCAGACCGTCGCGGATACGAAACCGATGCGTCGTCTGAGCGACACCACCGCCGGTTACTGAACGCCATTCAGGCCAAGCTTTGGGGGAAATATAATGGCGAACGAATTGAAGACGCGGCTGATGGCCGCTGCGGCCCTGACGGGCGTGATGGCCCTGGCGCAGGGCGCGCAGGCGCAGGACGCACAGGCGACCGATCTGGAAGAGATCATCGTCACGGCCCAGTTGCGCGAACAGAAGACCATCGACGTGCCGTTCGCCCTGACCGCCTATTCGGGCGACTTCCTGCAGGACCTGGGCGTCCAGGACTTCGAGGAACTGTCGGCCTTCGTGCCCGGCTTCCTGGTGCAGAACCAGTCGCCGAACAATCCCGGCTTCGTGATGCGCGGCATCACCTCTGATTCCGGCGCCGCCACGGCCGAACCGCGCGTGTCGGTGTTCCAGGACGGGGTGTCGATCTCCAAGTCGCGCGGCTCGTTCGTCGAACTGTTCGACCTGGAGCGGGTCGAGATCGCCAAGGGGCCGCAATCGACCCTGTACGGACGCGGCGCCCTGATCGGCGCGGTGAACCTGGTGCAGAACCGCGCCCAGATCGGCGAAACCGAGGCCTATGCCAATATGGAGGCGGGCGACCAGGGCTATGTGATGGCCGAAGGCGCGCTGAACCTGCCGGTCGGCGAGACCGCCGGCCTGCGTCTGGCCACACGCCTGAAGACCCGCGACGGCTTCGTCGACAACCTGCTGGGCGGCGAGGACTACAACTCCATCGAGACCCAGGCCTTCCGCCTGTCAGGCGCCTGGGCGCCGTCGGACGCCATGCGCTTCGACGTGATCGCCAACTATCAACAGGACAAGGCCTCGGGCACCTCGTTCAAGTCGATCGCCTATGCGCCGGCCGATCCGACGACGGGCGCGGTGCTGGGCGGCAAGGAACCGTGGGAAGGCGCGGCCCTGACGCCGGGCGCCGCCTTCGACGGCGGCAAGTCGCTGGGCCTGGATCGTGAAGTCTGGGGCGTGACGGGTCTGGCGCGGTTCGATCTGAACCCCGCCTGGACGCTGAACTCGACCACCGCCTATCGTGAATTCACCAACTACGAGACCTTCGACGCCGACGGCGTGTCGTTGCCGATCCTGACGGCTGCGGAGGACACCCACGGTGAACAATGGAGCCAGGAACTGCGCCTGGGCTTCGACAACGGCGGCCGCCTGACCGGCTTCGTCGGCGCCGGCTGGTTCCACGAGGAAGGCTATCAGCGCACCCCGACCCAGTTCGACGAACGGCTGGCCCTGGCGCAGATCGCCGGCCTGCTCGACGGCTCGCCCGCCGGCGTCGGCGACAACACCCTGCCGATGGCCAACTATCCTGCCGTGGCGCGCGGCGCCCTGGCCGCCCTGCTGACGCCTCTGGGCGCCGGCGCCTTCGCCACGCCGATCGCCGCCAACCTGAAACCGGCGCACATCGAGACGCCGACCAACAGTTCGGAACTGACGTCCTATGATGTCTTCGCCGACGCTACCTATGCCTTCACCGACAAGTTCGAAGTGTCGGCCGGCGTCCGCTACACCCGCGACGACAAAACCACGGGCTTCGGCAGTTCGGTTCAGAGCCGTTCGGTTCTCGGCGGTCTGCTGGCGATCCAGAGCGGCGCAGTGCCGCCCGCCCAGATCCTGCCCCTGCTTACGGCCATGGCGAACCCGGCCTATCTCGCCCTGCCAGCCAGCGCCGTTCCGCTGTTCGGTCTGACCGCGCAGCCGACCGCCAACAATGGCGACTTCAACTACTACGACTCCGAGGACGACGGCCTGACCTGGCGACTGACGGCGCGTTACGCCGTCACCGACGACACCAATGTCTACGCCAATTATGCGCGCGGTCGTCGCCCGGAAGTCATCAGCGCCGCGCCGCCCTCGGCGCCCGGCGGTCCGGCCCGCTTCACCCCGGTGAATGCTGAGACGGTCGACAGCTATGAAGTCGGCGCCAAGTCGGCCCTGCTGAACGGCCGCCTGCGCGTCGACGGCGCGGTCTTCATGTACAACTACGAGAACTTCCAGACGACGGTCCTGGTCGGCACCACGCCCGTCACGACCAATGCCGGTGAAGCCAAGTCCTATGGTTTCGAGGGCCAGGCCAACTTCGCCCTGACCTCCAACTTCGACGTCTTCGCCACCTACGCCTACAACCACTCGCGCTTCGAGAACGGCATCTACGACGGCAACCGCTTCCGCCTGTCGCCGGACAACGCCGCCTCGATCGGCGCGACCTGGCGCCTGCCGGTGTCCGGCGGCGAGATCGAGGTGCAGCCGACCTACACCTGGCAGTCGAAGGTCTTCTTCAGCGACGACAACGACATCGCCGCCCTCCAGATCAGCAATATCGTCGCCGACAGCTTCCAGGACGAATACCAGGACGCCTACGGCCTGCTGAACCTGCGTATCCGCTACACCCCGGATTCGACCAACTGGGGCGTAGAGGCCTTCGGCGAGAACATCCTCGACGAGGAATATATCAAGGACGCCGGCAACACCGGCGACGCCCTGGGCATGCCGACCTTCATTGCGGGGCGTCCGGCGTCGTATGGTCTCGTGTTCAAGCTGAAGCTCTAAGGATCGACCGATGAAACTGGATCGCCGCAGCCTCCTCGGCCTCATCGGCGCAGGCGCCGCTTCGCCTGCCGTCGCCAGGGCCGCTTACTCGGGCCAGGTCGCCTTCCTGCACGGGGTGGCCAGCGGCGATCCGGACACGACCTCGGCCGTCTTCTGGACGCGCGTAACCCCGGCCGACGCCTCGGTCGGGGAGGTCGCCGTCACGCTCGAAGTGGCGCGCGACGACGCCTTCACCGACGTGGTTCGTCGTTCGACCGGCCTGCGCGCCACGGCCGAGCGCGACTTCACCGTCAAGCACGACCTGGACGGCCAGGGCCTGGAGCCGGGCAAGACCTATTTCTACCGGTTCGTCGCCAATGGCGTGACCTCGCCGATCGGCCAGGTCCGCACCCTGCCGCAGGGGGCGACCCCGGACGTCGCCCTGGCGGTGGTCTCTTGCCAGCTTTACCCCGGCGGCCTGTTCAACGCCTATGACGCCCTGTCGAAGCTGGAACGGGTCGACGCCGTCGTCCACCTGGGCGACTACATCTACGAATATGGCGCCGAGCCCGACGACTACGGCATGACCGCCGGCGCGGCCCTGAACCGCATCCCCGAGCCGCCGCACGAGATCGTCACCCTGGCGGACTATCGGGCGCGTCACGCCCAGTACAAGACCGACCCGGACCTGCAGGCCGCCCACGCCCGCGCCGCCTTCATCTGCGTCTGGGACGACCACGAGGTCGCCAACGACACCTGGATGACGGGCGCCGAGAACCACCAGCCCGAGACCGAGGGCGATTTCGCCACCCGCAAGGCCGCCGCCCTGCTCGCCTATTACGAATGGATGCCGATCCGCGAGCCGAAGGCCGGCGGCATGAAGGAGGCGATCAACCGCAGCTTCCACTTCGGCGACCTGGCCAGCCTGCACATGGTCGAGACGCGTCTGCTGGCGCGGAACGAGCAGCTGGACTTCGCCAAACTGCCGATGACGGCGGACGGTCGGCCCGATGTGGCCGCCTTCGAGGCCCAGCGCAACGCCCCCTCGCGCGACCTGCTGGGCCAGGACCAGCGCCGCTGGCTGGGCGAGGCCATGAGCCGTTCCAAGTCGGACGGCCGCCCCTGGCAGATCCTGGGCAACCAGGTGGTCATGGCCAAGGTCAAGGGCCCCAACATCGACCAGATGATGCCTGCCGACCAGGTCGCCGGCCTGCTGGCCACCCTGCCCGCCGACGTCCGCCCCCAGGTCGAGGCCGCGATCCAGTTGTTCAAGCTGGGCCTGCCGTTCAACCTGGACAGCTGGGACGGCTATCCCGCCGGCCGCGACCGCCTGTACGAAACGATGAAACAGGCCGGGGTCGAGCCGATCGTCCTGGCTGGCGACAGCCACGCCTTCTGGGTCAACGAACTGCACGACACGGCCGGCGAACGTCGCGCGGTCGAGTTCGGAACCTCGTCGATCTCCAGCCCCTCGCCGGGCGACCAGGTCGGCGGACTGCCGCTGGGCGTCGCCCTGGCCGCCGCCAATCCGCAGGAGGTCAAGTTCTGCGACCAGGCGGCCAAGGGGTTCATCCTGCTGACGCTGGATCGCGACCAGGTCGTGGGCGAACTGCGCGCCGTCTCGACCATCCTGGCCAAGCCCTACGAGAACCGGACCGTGAAACGCTATCGCCTGGCGCGGACCGAAACGGGCCTGGGTCCGCTGGAAGACGTCACCGCACCCGCCTGATCGCCATCACGGCGAAGGTCGCCCCGGCGAAACAGACGGCGGCGGCCAGGAACAGGCTGCGAAACCCCAGGTGCATCCCGTCCAGCAGGCCCAGACCGATCAGGGGGGCCAGGGCCTGGGGCAGGGTGACCGCCAGGTTGATCAGCCCCATGTCCTTGCCGTGGTCCTGGGCCGAGGGCAGGACGTCGGTCATCAGGGCGATCTCGACGGCGCCGAACGCCCCCTGCCCCAGACCATAGACGGCGAAGGCCAGCAGGACGGCGGTCCATTGCGGCGCGACGGCCAGCACCAAGGCGGCGCCGGCCAGCAGCAGACCGCCTGAGACCCCCAGCGGCTTGCGCCGCCGGATGCGCGGGCCGGCGATCACGGCAAGGGCTCCCACGCCGATCACCCCCACGACCGAGATCGTGGTCAGCAGCGAATGGCCCGCCTCGGCGGTCCGGCCGGGGAACAGAGTCGCAAAGCCGATCACGTCGGCGATGTAATAGAAGAGATAGAAGGCCACGATCGAATAGCCGGTGGCGATCAGGAAACGGGCGCTCCAGGCCAGGGCGAAATCGCGCGTCGCGAACGGCCGAAACAGGCTGGTCAGCGACAGCCCCGACAGCGGCGCCCGCAGGGTTCCGGACGGCGGCGGCGGATCCTCGCGCGTCATCAGGGCGAACGGAACCGTGGCGGCCAGGACCACCGCCCCCAAGGTGGCGAACCGCGCCGCCTCGCCCTGCGGACCCCAGGCCATCAGCAGGGAGCCGATGGCCACCGCCAGGGGAAACGCCATGCCCACCACCGCCGACATGGCGCCGCGCCGGTTCTCGGGCATCCGGTCGGCGAACAGGGCGATCAGGGGCGCGAGCAGGATGTTGAAGGCGATCTGGAAGGCCACCATGCCGACGACCAGGCCCAGCGGCGTCGAGGACGACAGGATCAGGCCGTAACTGGCCGCGGTGAGCACCGCTCCGACCAGGATCCAGGGCCTGCGTCGGCCGTGGCGCGACCGGGTCCGGTCGCTGAGCGCCCCGCCGATCACATTGCCGACCCCGGCGGCCAGACAGCCCCAGATCATGGCCTGACTATAGACCGGCCCCTTGGCCTGGCCGTCGATCAGGGCGGCGTGCAGGGGCGCAAGAATCTGCAGCAGGGGCGCGACGCCGACGAAGGCGCCGATATAGGCGACCGCATAGCCGACCAGAAAGGCCGTCCCGACCGGCCGCGGGGAAGCGCCGGCGGTCATGGGGGCGTCAGGCCCGGGCGGCCCGGGTCGCGTCGACCCCCAGCGCCGTCAGGGACGCCGCCGCGATATGTTCGGCGTTCAGGCCCGCCAGGGCGTACATGTTGGCCGGGCTGTCCTGGTCCTGGAAGACGTCGGGCAGGTTCAGGGTGCGGACCTTGAGGCCGCGATCCAGCGCCCCCTTCTCGGCCAGGAGCTGCAGCACGAAGGCGCCGAAGCCGCCCATGGCGCCCTCCTCCACCGTGATCAGGGCCTCGTGCTCGCGCGCCAGACGCAGGATCAGGTCGGCGTCCAGCGGCTTGGCGAACCGGGCGTCGGCGACCGTGGCGGACACGCCCTTGGCGGCCAGCAGATCGGCGGCCTTCAGCGATTCCTGCAGGCGCGTCCCCAGCGACAGGATGGCGACCGAGGTCCCCTCGCGGACGATCCGGCCCTTGCCGATCTCCAGCGGGGCGGCAAGCTCCGGAATCTCGACGCCCACGCCGTCGCCGCGCGGATAGCGGAAGGCGCTGGGCCGGTCGTCGATGGCCAGGCTGGTCGAGATCATGGCGGCCAGTTCCGCCTCGTCGGCGGCGGCCATCAGCACCATGCCGGGCAGAGCCCCCATGAAGCCGATGTCGAACGATCCGGCATGGGTCGCCCCGTCGGCGCCGACCAGACCGGCGCGGTCCATGGCGAACCGCACCGGCAGGGACTGGATGGCCACGTCATGGACCACCTGGTCGTAGCCGCGCTGCAGGAAGGTGGAATAGATGGCGCAGACCGGCTTCATCCCGTCGGCGGCGAGACCGGCGGCGAAGGTGACGGCGTGCTGTTCGGCGATGCCGACGTCATAGGTCCGCTCGGGGAAGGCCTGACCGAACAGGTCCAGACCGGTGCCCGACGGCATGGCGGCGGTGATGGCCACGATCGAGGGATCGACCCTGGCGTGCTTGATCAGCTCGGTCCCGAACACCTTGGTGTAACTGGGCGCGTTGGAAATGGCCTTGGCCTGTTTGCCGGAGACCACGTCGAACTTGACCACCGCATGCAGCTTGTCGGCGCTGCTCTCGGCGGGGGCGTAGCCCTTGCCCTTCTGGGTCACGACATGGACCAGGACAGGACGGTCCTCGATGGCCGCCGCCTTCTTCAGGATGGGAACCAGGTTCTCCATGTCGTGCCCGTCGATGGGGCCGACGTAATAGAAGCCCAGCTCCTCGAACAGGGTGCCGCCGGTGACCATGCCGCGGGCGTATTCCTCGGCCTTCTTGGCCGCCTTGCGGAAGGGGCGCGGCAGGTGCTGGGCGACCGAACGGCCCAGACGGCGGACGTTCTGATAGGCGCCGCCGGACACCAGCCCGGCCAGATAGGCGCTCATCCCCCCGACCGGCGGGGCGATGGACATGTCGTTGTCGTTCAGGATGACCATCAGTTGGCCCGAGGTCGCCTCGGCCGCATTGTTCATCGCCTCATAGGCCATGCCGGCGGACATGGAGCCGTCGCCGATCACAGCCACGACCCGGTTCTTCTCGCCCTTCTGGTCGCGCGCGGCGGCGAAGCCCAGGGCGGCGCTGATCGAGGTCGAGGCGTGGGCGGCGCCGAACGGGTCGTATTCGCTCTCGCTGCGCTTGGTGAATCCGGACAGGCCGCCGGGCTGGCGCAGGGTGCGGATCCGGTCGCGCCGGCCGGTCAGGATCTTGTGCGGATAACACTGGTGGCCGACGTCCCAGATCAGGATGTCCTTCGGCGTCTCGAACACATGGTGCAGGGCCGTGGTCAGTTCGACCACGCCCAGGCCCGCGCCCAGGTGGCCTCCCGTCACGGAGACGGCGTCGATGGTCTCGGTCCGCACCTCTTCCGCCAGCTGTTTCAGCTGGGCGATGTCGAAGCCCCGCGTGTCGGCGGGAAACTTGACGGTGTCGAGGAGCGGCGTATCGGGCATTGAATTGGTCGTCTCTTCGCGGACTTAGCCGCCTATTCTATCCGTCATCCCCGGTCTTGTCCCGGTAACGACAAACGCCACTAAGACCGGCGCTTTAGCACAAAGTCCACGCTCGCCTTGAGGATTTCCGCCTCGTGGCCGAACGGTTCGAGATGGGAGCGCGCCTGATCCGCCAGATGCGCCACCCTCTGCCGCGCCGCGTCGAGGCCCAGCAGGGTGACGAAATTGGTCTTGCCCAGGGCCGCGTCCTTGCCGCCGGCGGCCTTGCCCATCTCCTCGGCCGACCCTTCCGCGTCCAGCAGGTCGTCGACGATCTGATAGGCCAGGCCGACGTCATGGGCGAAGCTGATCAGGGCGTGCTGATGCAGGGCCGAGGCGTCGGCGATGATCAGCGGGATCTCGAAGGCGTAGGCAAACAGGGCGCCGGTCTTCAGCCGCTGCATCCGGGCGACGCCGCCCAGGTCGTCGCGCACGCCCAGCAGGTCGATCATCTGGCCGCCGGCCATGCCCCGCGCGCCCGAGGCCATCGACAGCCGCGCCGCCAGTTCACAGCGGATGGCCGCGTCGTCGTGGGTGTCCTCGTGCAGCAGTATGTCGAAGGCCGCCGTCTGCAGGGCGTCGCCCGCGAGGACCGCCGTGGCCTCGTCATAGGCGATATGGACGGTCGGACGCCCCCGCCGCATGTCGTCGTCGTCCATGCAGGGCAGGTCGTCATGGACCAGGCTGTAGGCGTGGACGCATTCCAGGGCGCAGGCGGCGCGCAGCACCGACCGCTCATCGATGTCGAACAGTCGCGCGGCCTCCAGCGCGAAGAAGGGCCGCAACCGCTTGCCCGGCCCCAGGGCCGCATAGCGCATGGCCTCGGTCAGGCGGGATTCCGGTCCCTCGGCGCGAGGCAGCAGTTCGTCCAGCGCCACAGTCACCAGATCGGCGACCTCGGCGACCCGGTCGATCACGGCCTGTTCAGGCGAGTTGGCGGCCACGACGTGGGTCAAAACAGCCGCCCGCCCAACGGCAGGTCGCGATCCACGCCGACCAGCACCACCTCGCCGTCCGCATCGGGAAAGCCCAGGGTCAGGACCTCGGACATCACCGGCCCGATCTGGCGCGGGGGGAAGTTGACGACGGCGGCGACCTTGCGGCCTTCCAACTGTTCGATCGTGTAGTGGCGGGTGATCTGCGCCGAGGACTTCTTCACGCCGATCTCGGGGCCGAAGTCGATCTGCAGCTTGAAGGCGGGCTTGCGCGCCTCGGGGAAGGCTTCCGCCTTGACGATCCGGCCGACGCGGATGTCGACCTTCATGAAGTCGTCGAAGGTGATCGCGCCCGTCATTCGAACGACGCCGCCTCGACGCCCCTGGCCTGGCCGTCCGGACCGACGACGATTTTCTCGACACGCAACTGGGCCGCCTTCAGGCGGGATTCGCAATGGGCCTTCAGCTTGGCGCCTTCCTCGTACAGGGCGATGGATTCCTCCAGCGGCGCCTGGCCCGACTCGAGGCGCGAGACGATGGTCTCCAGGCGCTGCAGGGCGTCTTCGAAGCTGAGATCGGCGGGGATGGCGGCGGCGGTGTCGGTCATGGCGCCGGACCCTAGAGGGGGTCGCAGCCTGCATCAACGGTGGATACGCCTATCGCTTCTCGTAGCGACGCTGCGACCAGTATTTGAAGCCCTGGTTCTGCACCAACTTCCAGCCGTCCGCCTTCAGACGCGCGCCGACCATATGGTTGAAATAGCCGTGGGCGAAGACCAGCACATCCTGGCCGCCCTCGGCCCGGGCGATCAGCTTCTGCGCCGCCTGTTCGGCGCGGACCTCGGCCTCGGCGCGGGTTTCCTGGCCGCCGTGGTGATTGAAGGCGTGCCACCAGAAGCGCGACACCACGCCCCACCATTTCGGCGACAGCTTGATCCAGTCTGGAATGGGCGGCGGCGGAAGCGGCGCCTCGATGAACATGACGTCCGACATCACCTCACGTCCTGCGGCGACGGCGGCGGCGGTCTCCTGGGCCCGCTGGCGGGTCGAGGCGTAGATGGCGCCGGCGCCCTGGGCGGTGGCGACCAGTTCGGCGGGCGGGGTCTGGCCGGCCAGCAGGCCGCCGATCTCGTATTTCGCCCACCAGTCGCCGTACTGGCGCGCGGTGATCATGCATTTGCGCGACAGGGCCGGCTCGCCGTGACGCGTCAGGGTGATCGCGCCGGGCCGCACGGCGACCAGGGCGGGTGATGCGACGGAATCGCCCGCGCGCACGGCGGACTGTTCGGTCGAATCGAGGGACAGGGCGGGGGCTGACATGACGAGTGGACTGTCCTTGGTTCTCAAGGCTTTAGACGTCCTCAGTCCTCCCGACTGCAATGGCGCGTGCGGCCGACGAACGGCTGCGTCACAAAAGGAAGTAGCCCCCTCCGCGCCCGGATACAACCGTGTCTGAATAGGGGCCGCGCGCGAGGCCGCAAGCGACCCGAACGGTCAGGCTTCGTCCCTGACGCGCAGATGCGTCTCGCCCCAGGCGCGAAGCGCCAGAATGACCGGCGAGAGCGTCTGCCCCGCCTCGGTCAGCCGGTATTCCACGCGCGGCGGCACCTGGGCGTAGACGGTGCGATGGACCAGGCCCGCCGCCTCCAGCTCGCGCAGCTGTTTGGTCAGCATTCTCTGGGTCACGCCCGGCAGGTGACGTTTCACCGCGTTGAAGCGCAGCGGCCCGTCCAGCAGATGGAAGACGATGACCCCCTTCCACTTGCCCCCGATCAGATCCAGGGCGGCGTCGACGACGCATTCCCCCTTGCGGACGCGCCGGGGCGGCAGGACGGAGGTTTCGGCGAAGACGGTATCCATTGGGGTACTACATACAGAAAAATGTCGTTCTTGCGCTTATCGTACCGGAAGGCGATCTGGGACGCGACGAAACAAGCCAAGGAGATCGTCATGAAGGCCATCGGCACGACCGGCCCCCGTCCCGCCACCGACCCCGCCGCCCTGGTCGCCTTCGACGCGCCCGAACCGGTCCTGCGCCCACGCGACCTGCTGGTCGAGATCCGGGCGGTCAGCCTGAACCCGGTGGACACAAAGGTTCGCAGCAGCCGCCAGCCCGAGGCCGGCCAGACCAGCATCCTGGGCTATGACGCCGCAGGCGTGGTGATCGGCGTCGGCGACGAGGCCGGCCTGTTCAAGGTCGGGGACGAAGTCTTCTACGCCGGTCAGATCGACCGCCCCGGCTCCAACGCCGAACGCCAGGCGGTGGACGAGCGGATCGTGGGGCCCAAACCCAAATCCCTGAGCTTCCCGGAGGCGGCGGCCCTGCCCCTGACCGTCATCACCGCCTGGGAGCTGCTGTTCGACCGGATGAAGGCCGGCCGGGACGAGGACGAGACCCTGCTGATCGTCGGCGGCGCCGGCGGCGTCGGTTCGGCCCTGATCCAGATCGCCCGCGCCGTGACGAACCTGCGGGTCGTCGCCACCGCCTCGCGACCCGAAACCCGCCAGTGGTGCCTGGACCTGGGCGCCCATGCGGTGATCGACCACTCCGGCCCGATCGACGAAGCCCTGGCCGCAGCGGGCGAACGCGCGCCCCGCTACATCGCCGCCCTGACTCATACCCAGGCCCATTTCGAGGCCCTGACCCGCGCCATAGCCGCCCAGGGCGTGGTCGGCGCCATCGACGACTTCAAGGGCCTGCCGGTCGAACTGCTGAAACAGAAGGCGGCGGGTTTCGTCTGGGAGTTCATGTTCACCCGCCCGGTCCACCAGACCCCGGACATGATCAAACAGCACGACCTGCTGACCGAGGTCTCGGCCCTGGTCGACGCCGGGAAGATCCGCACCACCCTGACGCAGAACCTGGGACCGCTGTCGGTCGAGACCCTGCTGGAGGGCCACCGCCAGCTGGAAAGCGGCGCGACCATCGGCAAGATCGCGCTGGACGGCTTCTGACCGCTGGTTCTAAGGGCGGATCATGACCGAGCCCGTGATCCGCCCCGCCCGCCCCGAAGACGCCGCCGCCCTGGGCGCCCTGGGCCGCCAGACCTTTATCGACACCTTCGTCGACGGCTTCGGCATCCCCTATCCCGAGGCGGATCTGAAGGCCTTCCTCGACGCCAGTTTCGACCTGGAGCCGACGCTGAAGAAGCTGGCCGAACCCGCCTGCGCCTGGTGGGTGGCCGACCGCGAGGGCGAACTGCTGGCCTTCGCCAACGCCGGCCCCAACGGCCTGCCCCACCCGGACGCCCGTCCGCAAAACATGGAGCTGCGCCGCCTCTATGTCGCCAGGACGGCCCAGGGCCTGGGTCTGGGCACGAAACTGCTGACCCTGGCGCTGGACTGGATGCAGGCGAACACCGACGGCCCGCTGTGGATCGGCGTCTGGAGCGGCAACGCCAAGGCGCTGAAACTCTACGCCGCATACGGGTTCGAAAAGGCCGGCGAATACGAATACCCCGTCGGCGCCTGGCGCGACCACGAGTTCATCTTGCGGCGCGGATAGACTATGTTGCGGGCATGACCCGCGCCGAACTGCTGGAAAAGCTGCGCGAACTGAAGCCCTGGCTCGAGGCGCAGGGCATCGTCAACCTGCGCCTGTTCGGCAGCTACGCCCGCGACGAGGCGGGGCCGGACAGCGACGTGGATCTGCTGGTGGACACATCCAGGCCCATGGGCATCGAGTTCTTGACGACGGAACGCATGCTGGCGGAGCAACTGGAGACTCCGGTCGAATTCTGCTCGTGGGAGGTCATGCGGCCTCATGTGCGGACCAAGGTCGAGAAAGACCTGATCCTTGTCTGAAGAGGCGGATGCGGAGCTGGTCGCCGAGATCCTGGACGCCATCGGCCGCGTTAAGACCTACGTCGAGCCGGAAGGCCGGGCAGGCTTCCTGAAACAGGCGCTCGTCTATGACGCGGTCTACCTGAACCTGCTGCGGATCGGAGAATGCGCGCGGTTTCTCAGCGACGCGATCAAGGCGCGACGGCCGGACATTCCCTGGCTCGACATCGTCAGCCTGCGCAATCGCGTGGCGCACGGCTATGAGACCCTGAGGCCGGATGTGCTCTGGCTCATCGTCAGCGTGAGCCTGCCGGAACTCGACGACGCCCTGCGCGGTCTGGGCGACCTCTGATGCTCCTGCCCTTCTTCACCGCCCTGCGCGACGCCAAGGTTCCGGTGTCGATGAAGGAATGGCTCCATCTGATGGAGGCCATGGATCGCGATCTGGCGAGCCGCGAGGTCGAGACCTTCTATCATCTGTCGCGCGCCGTCCTGGTCAAGGACGAGAAACACTACGACCGGTTCGACCAGGTGTTCGGGACCGTCTTCAAGGGCGTGGAGTCGGTCGGGGCGGGCGAGGACCTAACCACCGACATCCCCGAGGACTGGCTGCGGCTGCTGAACGAGAAATACCTGACCGACGAGGAGAAGGCCCAGATCGAGGCCCTCGGCGGGTTCGACAAGCTGATGGAGACGCTGAAACAGCGGCTGGAGGAGCAGAAGGAACGTCATTCCGGCGGCAATCGCTGGATCGGCACGGGCGGAACCAGTCCCTTCGGCCACGGCGGCTACAATCCAGAAGGCGTGCGCATCGGCGGCCCCGGCAAGCACGGTCGGGCGGCCAAGGTCTGGGAGAAGCGCGAGTTCCGGAATCTGGACGACACGGTCGAACTGGGCACACGCAACATCAAGGTCGCCCTGCGCCGCCTGCGCCGCTTCGCGCGCGAAGGCGCGGCCGAGGAACTGGACATCGACGGCACCATCGACGGCACGGCGCGTCAGGGCTGGCTGGACATCCAGATGCGGCCCGAGCGGCGCAACACGATCAAGGTGCTGCTGTTCCTCGACATCGGCGGATCGATGGACGGCCATATCAAACTGGTCGAGGAACTGTTCTCGGCGGCCAGGACCGAGTTCAAGAATCTGGAATTCTTCTACTTCCACAACTGCCTATACGAGGGGGTCTGGAAGGACAACCGACGTCGCCACACCGAGCGGATCCCGACCTGGGACCTGCTGCACAAATACGCCGGCGACTGGCGGGCCATCTTCGTCGGCGACGCCACCATGAGCCCTTACGAGATCACCATGCCCGGCGGCTCGGTCGAACACTGGAACGAGGAGGCCGGCGCCGTCTGGATGAAACGGGCCCGGCAACAGTGGGACAAGTCGGTCTGGCTGAACCCGGTGCAGGAACGCTACTGGAGCTATACCGCCTCGGTCAGCCTGCTGCGCGAGGTTATGGACGAACGGATGTTCCCCCTGACCCTGGAAGGTCTCGACAAGGCCATGCGCGCCCTGACAAGGTAGATTTCGCGCCCAGGGCGAGTTCGCCCCGCGTTCAGTACCGAGGGGCCTGTCCCATGATCGCCGCCGCCTTCGCCCTGCTTCTCCTGCAACAGACCGCCCCCGCCGTCGTGTGGGAGGCGCCCGCGCCGGAACCGGCGGTCGAGACGCCCGCGCCGACGGTGCGGCATACGGTGCCGGACTGGGGCCTGGCCGATCCGTTCGGCTATGAGCGGGCGCGGTGCAGTCCGCTGGTGCGGGGTGCCAAGTCGATGGAGACCTGCCAGACCGAGGTGCGCGAACAACTGGCCCTGGCCATGGGCGACGGCCTGCCCGACGCCCTGCGGCCGGCGGGCATGGCGGGCGACTGCCAGATGATGCAAAGCGCGGCGGGCGGGTCGAGCTACGCCCTGCAATGCGGACCACAGTCCCGCAACCTGTCGTCGGGACCGGCGCTGCGAGAAATGGACTGCCGGCCCCGTCCGGTCGAGGGCGGTTTCAGCTCGGAGTGCCGTCCGGTCGAAAGCACGGGCGGCAAGGGTCTGTCGCTCAAACTCTGGGGCGACGACGACTGACCCTCCGCATATGAAAACGCCGCCCGCTTTCGCGGACGGCGTTTCGGGGCATTCTACCGACTGAGGAAAACTCAGTTGCGGTTGTCGCGAAGGCTGTCCTTCACGCCGCCGACGGCGTTCTGGACCTTGCCTTCGACCTGATCGGCCTTGCCTTCGGCCTGCAGCTTGGAGTCGCCGGTGAGCTTGCCGGCCGCTTCCTTGAGCTTGCCGCCGACGTTCTTGGCCGAACCTTCGATACGATCTTGATCGGGCATGATAATTCTCCTGTTCTCGAAGACGCCGTCATGACGTCGCGAGTTGCAGAAAGAACGAGGCGTCCGCCCCGCGAGTTCCGTAAGGCTCCGCTTGCCGAGCCTAGCTGGAACGCCGCATCCAGACCGCCACCGCCCAGGCGTGGGCGTCGTGCCGCAGACGCGACAGGGCGAAGGTCGGATCCAGCCAGACCAGGGTGTGGTCGTCCTCGCACTTGGCGTCCGGGTTCTCGGCGGCGACCGAGGCGGTCCAGAAACCGCCGACGTTGTAGAGCGGCTCGCCCGTACTTTTCAGATGGAACTGGCCCGCCTCGGCGATACGGTTCAGCGGCGAGACCGACAGGCCGGTCTCCTCGACGAATTCGCGCACCAGAGCCTCGACCTCGGTCTCCTCGCCGTCCACCGCGCCGCCGGGCAGGTCGAAATAGGGCCCGGCCGGGCGCTCCACCCGCACGCAGGCGATCAGACCGTCGCGCTCGACCACCCCGAAGGCGGTGGCGCGATGACGATAGTCGAGAGCGGGATTGCGGACGCCGAACTGAAGCATGGAAAACAGACCCTAGAGGTCGAAGGCCAGCTTGGCGCGCACGCCCTTGTGGGCCGTGTCGAACTCGACGGCCGAACGCAGGCCCGAGGCCATGGCCGAGATGATCTTGCCGCCCAGGCCGGTGCCCTTGGGCGCGCCGTCGCCCATGCCGGGGCCGTCGTCCTCGACCGTCAGTATGGCGCGGTCTTCGCCCTCGGGGTGCAGGCGGATGCGGATCTCGCCCCCCTGGCCCGGCTCATAGGCGTATTTGACGGCGTTGGTGACCAGTTCGGCGACCACCACGCCCAGGGACACGGCCTGGTCGGTGGAGACCCACATCGGGGCGGCGTCGACGACCAGACGGGGCGATCCCTCGCCGGGCCCGACCGACTTGGACAGTTCGTCCATCAGCCCGACCAGATATTCGTCCATGGCCACACGGCTCATGTCGCCAGAGGCGTAGAGGCGGCGGTGGACATGGGCCACGGCCTCGATCCGGGCCTGGGATTCCCGCAAGGCCTCGCGCGCGCCCTCGTCGGTCATGTGGCGCATCTGCAGCGACATGAAGCTGGACACCAGCTGCAGCGAATTGCCGACGCGGTGATTGACCTCGCGCAGCATGGCCTCGGCGCGGTCGCGGGCCAGGCGGATCTCTTCCTGGGCGACCTGGTTCTCGCGCTCCAGCCGGCGACGCAGCAGGGCGTCTTCCAGGGCCGAGCGCAGCAGGGCGGTGAAGTCCTCCGACACGTCCTTGATCACATAGTCGGCCGCGCCCGCACGAAGGGCCGCCACGGCGATCCGCCCTTCCTGGGCGCCCGTCACATAGACGACCGGCGGCGGCGCCGTCAGGGCCATGATGTCGGGCAGGACGTCCAGGCCGTCGCGGGCCGGCATATAGTGGTCCAGGGCGCAGACGTCGTACTGGTTAGCCGCCAGCAGTTCGAGACCCGCGTCCCCATCGGGGGCGCAGGTGACGGCGTAACCGTGCCGGCTCAGCTCCTTCTCGACCAGCCGCGACAGGCCGCGGTCGTCGTCGATATAGAGCAGGCGAATGACGCCCGAGGTCTCGATCAGTCGATCTCCGGAGCCTGCATCACCGACAGGAACAGGCCCAGCTGGCGAATGGCGCCGGCGAAGGATTCATAGTCCACCGGCTTGGTGATGTAGACATTGCAGCCCAGATCGTAGCAGCGCTGGATCTCGACCTTGTCGTCCGTGGTGGTCAGAACCACGACCGGCGCGCGCTTCAGACGGTCGTCGCCCTTCACCCGCTCCAATATGTCGGTTCCCGACATATCCGGCAGGTTGAGATCCAGCAGGATCAACAGCGGACCATTTGCCAGGATCTCCGGGCTGAACAGATAGTCCAGCGCCGCGCCGCCTTCATCGAAATGCTTGATTTCGTTGTTAATATTGGCGCGGCGGATATTTTTCTCGATCAGCTTGGCGTGACCGTGGTCGTCCTCGACCATGATGATTTTGACGGCTTGCGTCACAGTACGCCTCCGGGTTCCGACACGATCAGTCGTTTGGGGAATTTCAGAAGGAAAGTCGAGCCCTTGCCAAGCTCGGACTCGACATCGATCGTGCCGCCGATACGGCGAACGCTGTTGCGCACGAATGCGAGACCCAGCCCCTCCCCGGTCCGGTCTTGCCGGCCCGACCGACGGAACAACTCGAAGATGCGTTCGTGGTCACGCGGCGCGATGCCGCGGCCGTTGTCGGCGACGCGATAGACGACCCAGCCGCCCGGCACGTCCTCACCCGAGACGACGATCTCGCCCGTCCGGCCCACATCCAGATATTTGACGGCGTTGTCGACCAGATTGCCCAGAATCTGCTCCATCGACAGACGGTCGCTCTCGATCGACGGCAGGGGCTCCACCACGATCGCCGCACCGGACGCCTCGGTCTGGTGGTGGACGCTGTCGGCGATGTTCTGGGCCATGGCGGTCATGTCCAGGGTCTCGGGCAGCAGGTTGCGGCGGCCCTCGCGCGACAGTTTCAGAATGGCGTTGATCAGCCGGTCCATCTTCTCGGTCGAGGCGCGGATGAAGCCGATGGCCTCGGGCATGTCCTCGCGCACGGCCGTCAGAACGTCCGCCGGCACCTCGCGCTTGGTCTCGGCCTCCCGGATCGCCGCATCGACCACCCTGCCGGCCTGTTCCAGTTCGGAGGTGTAGCCCATGACATTGACCAAAGGCGCGCGCAGGTCATGGCTGACGATATAGGCGAACCGCTGGATTTCCTCGTTGGCGCGGGTCAGGGCGCCGGTGCGGTCGCGGACCGTGTCTTCCAGCCCGGCGTTGACCCGGTCCACCTCCATCCGCGCGCGCTGGATTTCGGCCACGTAGCGGCGGACCATCCAGGCCGACAGCAGGGCCAGAACCAGGACCAGCAGGCCGGTGATGGCGTTCATGACCACCGTCAGGAAGGCGGACCGTTCCGACGCCCCGGTCCGTTCCGCGATCCGCGACGACTTGAGACTGTCGAAGTCGGCGATGGCGACGCGCAGTTCGTCCATGTAGCGCTTTCCCTCGCCGGAACGGACCGACTGGATGGACTGGCCGATACGCCCCGCCCGCGCCAGGGTCAGGGTGTTCTCCATCTCCCGCAGCTTGAGATCCGCGATGCGGTGGATGCGCTGCACCGGCTCGGCAAGGCTGGGGTCCAGCGCCGCCCCCTCGTCGAGGAAGGCTACGGCAGGCCGCAGTTCGCCGCGCGCCGCCTCGAAAGGCGCGAGAAAATCGTCGCGGCCCGTCAGCAGGAAGCCACGCTGCGCCGTCTCGGCGTCCAGCATGGCGATCAGGATGGTGCGCGCCTCGCGGCGCATCCGCTGGGCATGTTCGATCGTGTCGTTCACCGCCGCCGTGCGCTGGATCATCACGAAGGTCGTGACATTGGCGACCAGCAGCAGGACGAAGGCCGCCGTCAGCAGGGCGGTGATCGACCGCACCAGCGACGGCGTGCGCACGAAGTCGCTGAAACGCGACCAGTTCTGGCTTGGGCGAGAGATCATGGCGGGGAGCATTAGCGGCGCAGTGGCCTGCGTCAAACGCCTGTTCGACGAAACCTGCGGCTGTTTCGCGGCTTCTGGTTAATATGGTCAGGCTTGAGCCCCTCCGGGGCCGGCCGCAAACAGGAGCGGGACGATGATCTGGTGGTGGTGGATTCTGCCGGCGGCGGTCGCCTTGATCGGCCTCATGGTCTTGATACGGGGGCTGCGGGCCCTGTTCGGCGGCAAGCCTGTACGGGGGGTCGCGGGCGCCGTCTTCGGCGGCGGGGCGATCTGGCTGGCGTCCCTGGCGGCCCTGTTCGGCATGAACGTACAGACCTATGGCCGCCTGACCTATGAAAGGCCGGTCGCCACCCTGGCCCTGCGCCAGCTCGGACCGCAGTATTACGAGGTCAATCTGATCCAGCCGGCACGTCCGGGCCAGACCCAGGCGGCCGCCGCCCTCTACCCCGTCCATGGCGACGACTGGCGCATCGAGGCCCAGGTCTTGAAGTGGAAACCCTGGGCCAATGTCCTGGGCCTGGATTCCCAGTACCGGCTGGATCGGCTGTCAGGGCGCTATCGGTCGATCGAACAGGAACTCCACGGCGAACGCAGCGCCTATAATCTGGCCGCCGTCGAGGCCAACGCCCGCAATGGCGCCATTCCGTTCAAGGTCGAGGCCTGGGACGCGATCCGCCGCTATCGCCCCTATATCGACGCCGCCGACACCCTGTACGGCTCGGCCGCCTATATGCCGATGGCCGACGGCGCCCGTTACGAGGTCTGGATCACCCAGTCGGGCCTGGTCGCCCGGCCCGCCAACGCCGTCGCCCGCAACGCCTCGGCCGGCGGCTGGACGGTGGCGAATTAAGCCCAAAATCGGGTCTCCTCCCCGCTTCGCGCGGAGGAGACAACAGCCTTATCGGGAACCCAAGAAACTCAAACCTGCCCCAGGGTGCGCAGCTTGGCGCGGGGATGGATTTCGTTCTGGCTCATCACCACGGTCTGTCCGCGGAAACGTTCGATGATCGAGCGGACATAGGGGCGGGTCTGGGGCCCGGTCAGCAGGACGGGGTTCTCGCCCGACATGGCGATCCGTTCGAAGGTGTCGCGAACGGCGCGGATGAAGTCCTGCAGGCGCGACGGCGCCATGGCCAGTTGCTTGTCCTCGCCGCCGCCGACCAGGCTCTCGGCGAAGGCGCTCTCCCATTCCGGCGACAGGGTGACGATCGGCAGGGCGCCGTCGCCGCCCTGGTGCTGCCAGCACAGCTGGCGGGCCAGGCGGGCGCGGACGTGTTCGACCAGGGTGGTGACGCTGGTGCTGTGCGGCGCGGCCTCGGCCAGGCCTTCCAGAATGGCCGGCAGGTCGCGGATCGACACCTTCTCGCGCAGCAGGGCCTGAAGGACGCGCTGCAGGGTGGTGACGGTGACCACGGTCGGGACCAGTTCCTCGACCAGCTTCTTCTCCTCGGTCCCCAGCTCCTTCAGCAGCTTCTGCACCTCGCCGTAGGAGAGCAGGTCCGCCATGTTTTCCTTCAGGATCTCGGTCAGGTGGGTCGTCAGCACCGTCGAGGGATCGACCAGGGTGTAGCCGTGGAAGGTGGCTTCCTCGCGCAGGTTCTCGTTGATCCAGGTGGCGGGCAGACCGAAGGCCGGTTCGCGCATGTGTTCGCCGGGCAGTTCGACCTGACGGCCGGCGGGATCCATCGCCATCAGGTGGCCCAGACGCACCTCGCCGGCCCCGGCGTCCATCTCCTTGATGCGGATCGAATAGCCCTGGGTCGGCAGGCGCATGTTGTCGAGGATGCGCACCTGCGGCATCACGAAGCCGTATTCCTGGGCCAGCGAGCGGCGCAGGGCCTTGATCTGGTCGGTCAGGCGCCGGCCTTCCAGGTCGTTGATCAGGCTGAGCAGCGAATAGCCCAGCTCGATCTTGACCTCGTCGATGGTCAGGACGTTGGAGATCGGCTCCTCGACCTCCTCCCTGGGCTGGGCGCTGGCGGCGGCGATCTCGGCCTCGGTCGGCTGGGGCCTCAGCCGGTTGCGGCCCAGGCGCCAGGCCATGAAGCCCGAACCGATGGCCAGGGCCGCGAAGGGGATCAGCGGCATTCCGGGGATCAGGCCGATCAGGCCGGCGGCGCCCGACACGACGCCCAGGGACACGGGGTTGGTGGCCAGCTGGGTCACCATGGCCTTGTCGGCCGTGCCCTCGACGCCCGCCTTCGACACCAGGAAGCCGGCGGCGATCGAGATGATGATGGCCGGCACCTGGGTCACCAGGCCGTCGCCGATGGTCAGCTGGACATAGGTGTTGGCCGCGTCCATCGCCGGCATGCCATGCTGCAGCGTGCCGATCAGAATGCCGCCGATGGCGTTGATGAAGGTGATGATCAGGCCGGCCACGGCGTCGCCGCGCACGAATTTGGATGCGCCGTCCATGGCGCCGAAGAAGGTCGATTCCTGCTCCAGCTCCTTACGGCGCAGCTTGGCCTGGTCCTCGGTGATCAGGCCCGACGACAGGTCGGCGTCGATGGCCATCTGCTTGCCCGGCATGGAGTCCAGGGTGAAGCGGGCCGAGACTTCGGCGATCCGGGTCGACCCCTTGGTGATGACGACGAAGTTCACCACCAGGATGATGGCGAAGATGATCACCCCGATGATGAAATTGCCGCCCATCATCAGCTGGCCGAAGGCGTTGATCACCTGACCGGCGCTGTCGTGGCCTTCCTGGCCGTGCGTCAGGATCAGGCGCGTCGAGGCCAGGTTCAGGCCCAGGCGGAACAGGGTCGAGACCAGCAGCACGGTCGGGAAGATGGCGAAGTCCAGCGGCCGCTTCATCATCACGGCCGTCATCAGGATCAGCACGCTGGACACCAGCGAGATCGCCAGCAGCAGGTCCAGAAGCATCTTCGGGACCGGCAAGATCAGCAGCATGATCACGCCGATCACGCCGACCGCCATCAGCACTTCGCCGCGGTTGACCCAACCCAGGACGTCGCGCCCGGTGGGGCGCGCCATGCCGTCCTTCATCATCATCGGCGTATCAGTCACGGCCCAGCGCCTTCAGGGCCCGGCGGGTCGCCTCGGCGATCACGGCGTCGCGCTGGTCGTCGGTGGCCTCGGTCGCGCCGGTGAAATAGGCGGCGACGATGACCGGCGAACCGGTCAGCGGCGTCAGCATGCCGATGTCGTTGGTCGCGCCGTTGGCGCCGGTCCCCGTCTTGTGCGCGACGGTCCAGCCTTCCGGAACCCCGGCCTTGATCCGGTTAGGACCGGTCGGCGAGGCCGTCAGCCAGCCGTGCAGCAGGGCGTCGTTGTCCGGCGTCAGCCTTTCGCTGAAGGCCATCTCGCGGATATTGGCCAGGGTCTGCTCCGGCAGGCAGGTGTCGCGCGGATCGTCAGGCAGGGCGGTGTTCAGGTCCGGCTCCAGACGCGAGATCAGGGTGGTGGTGTCGCCGAAGATCGGCCACCACTGACGCCATACGGCGATTCCGCCCATTTCGCGGATCAGGATATTGGCGGCCGGATTGTCGCTGAGCTCGACGGTCGCCTGCATCAGTTCGCGGATCGTCAAAGTGCGGCCGACGGCCTTTTCCGTCGTCGGCGCATGGGGGATCATGTCGGCCGGAGTGATCCGGACGGGCCGGTCCAGCTGTTCCTCGTTCCGCTGCACCCGTTCCAGGGTGGCGGCGGCCAGAAAGGCCTTGAAGGTCGAGCAGAAGGGAAACCGCTCCTGGCCGCGCCACAGGACGCGCCGTCCGGTTCCGACGTCCAGGGCGGCGAGGCCCAGCCGGCCGCCGTGACGCGCCTCGAGGTCGGGCAGGAAGAAATCGGCTTCCTTCTCGACCGGGGTCTTGGTCTGGCTGCGCGGCGAACAGGCGGCCAGGCTCAGGCCCAGCCCGCCCGCGATCAACGCCCTGCGATCCACGCCGCCGCTCATGTTCAGGCCGCGTAGCCCGAGGCCGAGACGCCCGACTGGGGCGCCGGAATGGCCGCGCCCTCGTCGGCGTATTCGTTCAGCTTGTTGCGCAGGGTGCGGATCGAGATGCCCAGGATGTTGGCCGCATGGGTGCGATTGCCCAGGCAGTGGGTCAGGGTGTCCAGAATCAGGGTCTTTTCCATCGCCGCCACTGTCTGGCCCACGAAGCTGCGGGTCACCGCGTCGGCCGCCTGGGCCGCGCGGGCGGCCACGCCGCCGCCATAGGGATTTTCAAGTCCGGTGGAGGCGACGCCGGTCATGCCCGACACCGGCGTCAGCGGCTGGCCGTCCGGCAGGCGGATGGCGTCGACGTCGATTTCCGGGCCGGTGGCCAGCAGCACCGCGCGGTGCATGGCGTTTTCCAGCTCGCGGACGTTGCCGGGCCAGCGGTGGGCGCCGATGGCCTGACGCGCCTGGGTCGAGATCGGGCGAACCGGCACGCCGTTGGCGGCGGCGTATTTCTTGATGAAGTGATCGGCCAGAACGCCGATGTCGCCCGGACGCTCGCGCAGGGACGGCAGGCGCAGGTTCACGACGTTCAGACGGTACAGCAGGTCTTCACGGAACGTGCCCTCCGACACGGCGCGGGCCAGGTCGCGGTTGGACGTCGCGATGATGCGGATATTGACCGAGACCGGCTTGGAGCCGCCGACGCGGTCGATGACCCGCTCCTGGATGGCGCGCAGCAGCTTGGCCTGCAGGCGGGCGTCCATCTCCGAGATTTCGTCCAGCAGCAGGGTGCCGCCGTCGGCCTCCTCGAACTTGCCGATCCGGCGCGCGACGGCGCCGGTGAAGGCGCCCTTCTCGTGCCCGAACAGTTCGGATTCCAGCAGATTGTCCGGAATGGCGGCGCAGTTGACGCTGATGAAGGGCCGTTCCGACCGGCGCGAATGCTCGTGCAGGTAACGCGCCATCACCTCCTTGCCGACGCCGCTTTCGCCGGTGATCAGGATCGAGGCTTCCGAACGTGCGACCTGGTCCGCCAGCTGCAGCACCGCCTTCATCGACGGATCGGCCGAGATCATCGGCTTCTCGTCGTCCGCCACGGCCGACAGGACGGCGGCGATCAGTTCGGCGTCGGGCGGAAGCGGGATGAACTCCTTGGCCCCAGCCTTGATCGCAGCGGCGGCCTCGCGTGCATCGGCGTCGACGCCGAAGGCCACGACCGGGACCGTGATCCGCTCGTTCTCGTTCGCGGCGATCAGGGCGGCGATGTCGAGCTGATAGTCGACCATCAGCAGGTCGGCCCCCTGCCCGCGTCGCAGTTGCTCGGTCGCCTGATCCGCACGCTCGACGTGATTGACCTTGGCGCCGTGCGCCATGGCCATCTTCACCGCCGAAGCGAGCTGTCCGCTCAGTCTGCCTACCACCAGAAGACGCATCGTTCTTCTCCTCTAATCTCTGTTTCGAACGCGTCGCCCCGCTTCCCAGCAAGACGCGATTTCTACGAAATCGCTCAGGCGCCGCTGTCCTCGGTCTTGATGATTTCCGTCATGGTCACGCCCAGCCGGTCGTCGACGACGACGACCTCGCCACGCGCGATCAGGCGGTTGTTGACGAAGATGTCGATCGCCTCGCCGACCTTGCGGTCCAGCTCCAGCACCGAACCCTTGTTGAGCTTCAGCAGTTGGGCCACCGACATGTGCGACTTGCCCAGCACGGCCGAGATATTGACCGGCACCTCGAAGACGGTGGCCAGGTCGGCGGCGGTCTTGTCGCCGTGATCGTCGGCGATGTTCAGGGCGTTGGAGTCCGAGAACTCCTCAAGCGAAAGGTCGTCGGAAGCCATCAGAAATCACTCCTGTCGACGGAAATAGGGGGTTCGGCGTGACCGGCCTCGGCGGCCAGGGCGGCGGTCAGGGCCTCGGTCACGCGCTGGGCCGAGCCGCTCGGATCGTGGTCGGCGCGGCCGTCGGCCCATTCCAGCTGGAAGGCGGCGAAGCCCATGCCGGGTTCGTCGCGGAACGCCACGACCCCGGTGAAGCCGCTGTCGGCGCAGGCCTGTTCGATCTGGGCCCGGACCTCCTCGTCCAGGCCGGCGGCGCGCACGACCAGACGGGGCGAGGCGTCGATCTCCTGGGCCAGCGTCTCCAGCGCGGCGCGCAAGGGTGCCTGGGGGAAACGATCCAGCGCGGCTCCGCCGATGGCGCGGGCGGCGGCGACCGCCAGATCGGCCGACTGTTCGCGATGCGCCTGGGCCAAGTTGCGCAGGGACGGCAGGGCCGCCGCCACGCCCTGGGCGATATTGCTCAGGGCCATGGCGCGGATGTTCTCCACCTCGGCCAGCGCCTGCTGCCGGGCCTCCAGCCGCGCCGTCGCCAGCATGGCCTCGACCTCGGCGGGCAGATAGCTGCGCTTGGCCGGCTTCCAGGCGCCCGGGCGCACCACCGTGCCGTTGGCGTCGAACTCGGTATCGAAGGCGAAGGGGGTGCTCATGTCAGTAGATCAGCTCGTCGTCGGTGCCCTGGCCGGCCAGCATGATGTCGCCGCGTGCGGCCAGATCCTTGGCGACCTGCACCATGGCCATCTGGGCCGCATCGACGTCCTTCAGACGCACCGGCCCCATCGACTCCATGTCCTCGCGCATGATCTTGGACGCGCGTTCGGACATGTTGGAGAAGAACATCTCGCGCAGGCCTTCCGACGCCCCCTTCATGGCCAGGCCCAGGGCGTCCTTGTCGACGGCGCGCAGCAGGGTCTGGACGCCGCCCGGATCCAGCTTGGACAGGTCCTCGAACACGAACATCAGGGCGCGGATGCGCTCGGCCGACTCGCGGTTCCGCTCTTCCAGGGCGCCGATGAAACGGGCCTCGGTCTGGCGATCGAAGCTGTTGAAGATATCGGCCATCATCTCGTGGCTGTCGCGCTTGGAGGTGCGCGCCAGGTTCGACATGAATTCGGTGCGCAGCGTCGCCTCGATCTTGTCCAGGATCTCGCGCTGCACCGGCTCCATGCGCAGCATCCGCTGCACGCATTCCAGCGCGAAGTCCTCGGGCAGGCTGGTCAGGACGCGGGCGGCGTGGTCGGACCGCACCTTGGACAGGATGACGGCGACGGTCTGGGGATATTCGTTCTTCAGATAGTTGGCGAGGACCGCCTCGTTCACATTGCCCAGCTTGTCCCACATGGTGCGGCCGGCCGGACCGCGGATCTCCTCCATCAGGCCGTCGACGCGATCCTTGGGCAGGAAGGCGGCCAGCAGCTTCTGGGTCTGTTCGTAGCTGCCCATGACCGAGCCCGAGCCGGCCAGGCCGGACACGAATTCGATCATCAGGGCCTCGACCGCATCGGCGGTCACATTGCCCAGGGTCGCCATGGCCTGGGAGATTTCCTTGACCTCCTCGTCGTCCAGGCGCTCCCACAGGGCGGTGTGTTCCTCGCCCAGGGCCAGCAGGATGACGGCGGCCTTCTCCGGCCCCGTCAGCTTGTTGGGGTCTTCGATCGCCTGTTTCTTGTTGACGAGCTTGGCCATCAGCCTTCCGCCACCCAGGTGCGCAGGATGCCGGCGGCTTCATCCGGATGGGCCTGGACGAAATCCGCGACCTTCTTGACCGAAGAAGCCTTCACCTGGCCCTCGATGCGGGCGATGTCGATCTTCTGGTCCATCTCGGTCGGGGCGGGCAACTGCACCAGCTGCGGCTGACCGTCGGCGCCGATGACCGTGGTCGTCACCGTCGTGACCGGCGTACCGTCGGACGCGATCAGGGCCGGGCTGGCCGGTCCGCCGGCGGCCGTCTTCAGCAGCGGACGCAGGACGAAGAAGATCAGCAGCAGGGCGACCACGGCCAGGATGCCCAGCTCGACGAACCGCATGATGTCGTTCTTGGAGAAGTCCAGCAGCGAAGACTTGCCGTCCAGGCCCCCGGCGATTCCGGTGTCGTGATTGAAGCGGACGTTGATGACTTCGATCTTGTCGCCGCGGGTCTCGTCGATGCCGGCGGCGGCGGCGACCAGCGACTTGATCTGGGCGATCTCCTGGGCCGAGCGCGGCGCATAGGTCGCCTCGCCCTTGCCGTCGGCGGCGGGCGTCCACTTGCCGTCCACCGCAACGGCGACGGCCAGCTTCTTCACTTCGCCCGGTTCGCGGGTCGTGGTCGTGGTGGTCTTCGAGATTTCGTAGTTGGTCGTCTCCGCATTCTCTGCGGAAGTGGCGGCTGCGGGCGTGGTCGCGGGCGGCGCGCCGCCGGGGATGTTGTTGGTCGCGGTGACGCCGCCGTTCTGCTGGCCCGTCGTGTCCGACGACTGCGAGCCGTTGGTGGTGGTCGAACGCACGACCTGACCATCCGGATCGAACTTCTCTTCCTGGGTGGTGGCGCGGCTCTGATCGATATCGGCCGTGACCTGGACCCGCGCGGCGCCGATGCCGACCACGCCCTCGACGATATCCTTGATGCGCGCCTGGAGCTGGGCCTCGGTATTGCCCTTGGCCTCTGCGGCGGAAGCCGACGAGAAGGTCCCGTCGTCGCTGCCGGCCGCCAGGGTGCGATTGTTCTGGTCGGCGACGGTGACGCGGTCAGGCTTCAGGTTCGGCACGGACGAGGCCACCAGATTGCGGATCGCCCGCACCTGGTCCGCGCTCAGGTCGCGGCCGCCCAGCCCCACCAGAACGGCGGCGGTCGGATCCCCGGCGGCGGCGGTGAACATCTCGCGGCGCGGCATGGTGATGTGGACGCGGGCGGCGGTGATGCCGCGCATCGACATGATGGTGCGCGACAGCTCGCCCTGCAGGGCCCGCTGTTCGTTCAGTTGCTGCTGGAACTCGGTCTGGCCCAGCACCGACTGGTTGTCGAAGATTTCGTAGCCGACCGAGCCCGAGGTCACGAGCCCCTTCTCGGCCACCAGCATCCGGGCGGTGCCGACGTCGTCGCGATTGACCATCACGGTCGAGCCGTCGCCCTTGGAGGTGTATTTGATGCCCGCCTGATCCAGGGCGGCGGTGATCTCGCCCGCCTCGCGCAGATCCAGGTTGGAATAGAGCAGCGCATCGGGCGCCTGGCCCACACGCAGCATGACGGCGACCAGCACGGCGGTCACGCCTGCGGCGACGCCGAGGACCGCAGCCAGACGACCGATCCCGAACTTCTGCAACGCCGCCGTAAAGCCGCCCACGCGTTCCCGCCCCAAACTCGCGGGAGACACTGACGCCCCGCTAGGCAGAAAATGCCGCCTGGTTGGTAAACGTGGCGTTAAGAGACGTTTACGGAATCGCCGCCGGTCCACGGGCTGAAAGCCGAACGCCGTTCGCGGGGATGTGATCGAACGTGAGAGAACTTCGGTCGCGACTCGGGATTATCTCCGTACACGGCCCCCGCAGAGGGGCATGGAGGAAACGATGACCATCTGGAATCCCGACCGCCGCCCCCGACAGGCGGACGCCGTCTACGCCACGCTGGGCTATACCGCCGCCGCCATTCTCTCGATCGGCGCATGGGTCGTCCTCGCCAGCTTCATGGGCTGACATCCGACCGATCGGACACGACAAATCGTCCTTAAGGCGTTCGCCCTACGCCGCCGTTAAACAGATTTGCACCCCGATCCGGTCTTATGCGGACGGGGACTGCGGCGGCGACTGATCATTCCCACCCCAAACGCAGGTTGGTCGCCGCCGCCTATTTTTTCAGCGCTTCAGGCCGCCTCGCGGCGCTCCTCGCCGGCTGCGGAAATGCGCGCCTCGGCGATGGCGTCGGCGATCTCGTGGGTAGGACGGGCTTCTGTCGCCGACCGCTCCAGGATTTCCTCGAAAGTGTCGATCAGGCGGGCCAGCTTGGTCTCGACCCAGGCCGCGTCGAAACCCGTCTTCAGCTGACGCGCGCGCATCTCGCCGGCCACATTGATGATGCCGCCGCCGTTGACGACATAGTCCGGCGCATACAGCACGCCGCGCTCGAACAGGATCCGGCCGATCTCCGGCGTGGCCAGCTGGTTGTTCGCCGCGCCGACCACCGCCTTGGCGCCGATCCGGTCCAGGGTCTGCAGGTTCAGCGTCGCCCCCAGGGCGCAGGGCGCATAGATGTCGGCCTTGACGTCATAGATGGCGTCCGGGGCGACGATCTCGCCGCCGGTGCGGGCCGCGACCTCGGCTAAAGTCGCCGTGTTCACATCGGTCAGCACCAGTTTGGCGCCGGCGGCGGCCATCTTGTCGGCCAGATAGCCGCCGACATGGCCCACGCCCTGGACCGCTATGGTCAGGCCGGTCAGGTCGTCCTGTTTCCACAGACGCCGCGCGACGGCCAGGGTCGAGCGATAGACGCCCTCGGCCGTGACCGGGCTGGGATCGCCCGAGGCTTCCGGACCGTCCTTAAGGCCCAGGACCCGCGTCGTCTCCTTGCGCGCCTCGGCGATGTCGGACACCGACACGCCCACGTCCTCGGCGGCGTAATAGATCCCGCCCAGCGTATCGACGGCGCGACCGAAGGCGCGGAACAGTTCGGGCGTCTTCTGGGTGCGGGCGTCGCCGATGATGACCGACTTGCCGCCGCCCATCTCCAGATCCGCGACGGCGTTCTTGTAGCTCATGCCCTTGGACAGGCGCAGCACGTCCTCCAGGGCTTCCGCCGAGGAGCCGTAGTTCCACATCCGCGTGCCGCCGACGGCCGGACCGCGCGCGGTCGAGTGGACGGCGACGATCGCCTTGAGGCCGGTTTTCTCGTCGAAGAAGGCGTGAACACCCTCATGATTCGCGAAAGACGGAGAATCGAACAGCGTCATGCCCACGATAGGCGCTCCCTGGGTGAGATTATTGCGCGCCTGATAGGCCCGAGCATTGCGGCGATCAAGCGGCATTGTCTGGCATGATCTTCTCCCTCCCCGCCCCGGGGAGGGTCGTCGCGCCAGCGACGGGGTGGGGGCGGCCGGCACGGCCGCATCCGCCTGACAGGAGACAGATCCGTGGGACGTCGCCTGCCCTCCCCACCCGACTTCGGCTTCGCCTCAGCCACCCTCCCCGTCCCGGGGAGGGAAAACCTGTCAACGCCCCGCCTTCTCCAGCTGCGGCAGCACCGCCGGCGCCCCCGATGGCAGGGCCGCCTTCGGATCGCGCAGCCACGAGACCACGTCACGATAGACGACCTCTGCGTCCAGATCCCGGTTCAGCAGATGCCAGCCGTTCGGATACCAGGCGGTTCGCAGCGTCCCGCCCTCGCGCTCGGCCCGCTCCAGGGCCAGTTTCATCGGCCCCTTCTTCACCACCTCGTCATGAGCGCCGTACATCAGGATGGCGTCGCCCCGGATCCGGCCCAGGCTGCGCGACGAGGTCTCCATCAGATCGACCAGCCCATAGACCGTGTCGAACCGGGTCGCGAGAATACTCATCGGATCGCGCCCGTTGCGGACCAGTTCCAGCGTATTGGACGAGGCGTGGATGTCGCGGGTGATGAACTCGGGCGGCTCCAGCGCCACATCGCCAAGAGCCCGCGCGGCGATGTTCAGCGCCGTGCTGTTGAGCGGCCCCTGGGTCGACCAGCCCCAGACTCCCGGCGCCAACAGGATCACCCGATCCGCATCCGGCGGATTGTCCGAGCCGAAGGCGGCGGCCGTCACCGATCCGCCCATGCTCTCGCCCACCACGGCGATGACGGCGTCGGGATGGCGGGTGCGGGCCAGGGCCGTGATCTCGCGCAGGTCGTCGGTCATCCGCCGCTCGCCGGCCCAGACGCCCCGCCCCGGCGCCGCGCCGAAGCCGCGCTGATCATAGGACCAGGTCTCGATCCCCTGCTCGGCCCACCACGGCCCGGCCAGGCGGAAGCTGGCGTCGTGGTCGTTCATGCCGTGCAGGGCCACGATCACCGCCCAGGGCTGCTGTTCCTTCGGCCCCCACCGCAGATAGGGCAGTCGCGCCCCGTCCGACATGACCAGAACCTGATCCTGCACATTCGGCCCGGCGAACCCGGCAGGCGGCGTCAAGGGCGGCTGGATATGGGGTGCGGCGCAGGCCGACAGGGCGAGCGCGGCGAAGACCGGGACAATCCTTTTCCGCTCATCCCGGCGAAAGCCGGGACCCAGGGCTTTGGGCGAAAGACGCCTGAGAAAATTCTTAGCCATTCGTCCCACGCACGGCCTCACGAAAGAACTGGGGCCCGGCTTTCGCCGGGATGAGCGGGTTTTAGTATCGAGCACACCCGTTCCCTCAGATACGGGACCACCTCGCCCTCGAACCAGGGGTTCTTCCTCAGCCAGGCGGTGTTGCGCCAGGACGGATGCGGCAGCACCAGCAGGTCGGGCGCATAGTCCCGCCACGCCCGCACCGTCTCGGTCATGTTCCGTTTCGCCCGTTCGCCCAGCGCCCAGGCCTGAGCGTAGCCGCCGACCAGCAGGGTCAGTTGCATCCGCGGAAGGGCGTCCAGCAACTGCGGGCGCCACAGGTCGGCGCACCGTGTCGGCGGCGGATAGTCCCCGCCCTTCGGCGCCGTGCCCGGATAGCAGAAGGCCTGGGCCGCCACCCCGATGCGGTGATCCGCATAGAAGGTCGCATAGTCCACGCCCATCCAGTCGCGCAGCCGGTCGCCCGACGGATCGGTGAACGGCAGGCCGCTCTCATGCACCCGCCGGCCCGGCGCCTGGCCGCAGATCAGCAGCCGCGTCTCGGGAAAGACCCGCACCACCGGTCGCGGCGTATGCGGCAGCACGCCCGCGCAGGCGCGGCAGGCGCGGATGTCGCTCAGAACCTCGTCGAGGTCAGTCGTCATCACCCTCGTCGACAACCGGCGGACGACGGCTAAGCGCCAGGGCGGTCTCTTCCTGGGTCGGCTGACGCAGGCGCGTCACCCCCCGGAAATTGTCCGGATCGACCGGCTTGCCCTTCTTGGTGATGGTCAGCCTGCCCTGACGCATCAGGCCCAGGGCCGTGGCCCGGACCTTGGGCAGCATGCGCTGCCACTGCTCGGGCTGTAGCGCTTTGGCCACTTCGGCCGGCTCAATGCTCTTGCCGGGGCCGATGGAGGACAGTTTGTCCAGGATTGCGGTTTCGATCGGATCGCTCATTGGGCCTATATGCTGCACCGCGAGACCAGAAGTAAGGCCCTGTCAGCATGCCGAAGAAAATCACCATCACCGAAGGCGAGTTCGCCGGCTGGCAGACCTACGACCTGCACGACACCTTCGACGTGGTGGTCGGTCCCTTCTACGGCAAGCTGGATCCCGACGGTTCGATGCGCTGCGCCTTCCGCGCCGAGCAGAAACACATGAACGCCGGCCACCGGATGCACGGCGGTTGCCTGATGACCTTCGCCGACATCGCCATGTTCCAGATCGCCTATCAGGAGATGGAAGGCGCCTCGGGCGTGACGGTCCAGCTGGACTCCACCTTCATCGACGGCGGCTATGTCGGCGAACTGATCGAGGCCACGGGCCAGGTGACCAAGGCGGGTAAGAGCCTGATCTTCGTGCGTGGCCAGATCACCACTGGCGAACGCCTGCTGATGACCTTCTCGGGGGTGATCCGCAAGTTCACGCCGCGGTGATCAAGTCAGAAGTAGCGGCACGTCGTAGGCGGAGAGGGCGTGATCGCCAGTGACCAGCACCATCCGCTCCTCCAGGGCCTGCGCCACCAGCAGCCGGTCGAACGGGTCAGTGTGCAACACGGGCAGCCGGGCGACCCGCCAGGCGTGAGATGCGCTTACGGGCAGGAACCGGACCTGCCGCTCCAGATCGCCCAGCATCTGGTCATCGAAGGCCA
Organism: Brevundimonas sp.; assembly: GCF_044336875.1. Taxonomy (GTDB): domain Bacteria; phylum Pseudomonadota; class Alphaproteobacteria; order Caulobacterales; family Caulobacteraceae; genus Brevundimonas. The sequence goes on from NZ_JBIIOP010000001.1 coordinate 138,843, forward strand.
GCCGTCCTCTGGCCGTCTTCGACGCGATTTCCAGCAGAGACGCTGTGCTGACGACCAACTCATTGCCCCTGTCAGCCAGGGCCGTCAGCACCTCCGGCCGGAGACGCTGACGCCAGCCCGTCATCCAGACCACTACATTGGTGTCGAGCAGCAGCTTCACTTGCCGTCGAACGGCCTCGGCGCTTCGGCGACACGTGCGTGGCCCGCGTTTACCTCCACGCCATAGAGTCGATCAAGCATGGCCTCGTCGAACTCCGCCTCTTCCCAGGCGTCGTCCAGGATGACGCGCCCCTGGTACTTATCGAACGCAGCCATGCGGTCGTCGCCGTCTTGCGTCGCCGTGATCGGCTCCAGCCGCACCAAGGGCTTGCCCGCCTTGGCGATGACGACAGCCTCGCCCGCCAGGGCGCGTTCGATCAGTTTCGACAGCGTCGTCTTGGCTTCGTGGATATTCGCGGTGACGGCCATGTCGATAAGCTAACCTAGCTAACCTCGATTTTCAATCAGGCCCCCGCCTTCGCCGCCGGACGCGCGTGGCAGGTCTCCATCCAGCGGGCCAGGTTCTCCAGTTCGGCCGGCGGGCGGTATTTGATCAGCCGGCCGAAATCGAGGCCTACCACGGCGACGATGTCGGCGATGGTGAAGCGGTCGGCGATGAACTCCCGCTCCGCCAGCCGGCGGTCCAGGGTCTTCATGAATTTCTCGGCGCCGCCGCGATTGTATTCCGCGACCTGGGGCTGAGGCGCCTCGAGCGCCGCCAGGGCCGGATGGCTGAACCGCACGGTCAGCATCATCGGATTGGCCAGATAGATTTCGCAGCGGCGCATCCACATCTCGATCAGGGCCTGTTCCTTCGGGTCGCGGCCGAACAGGTTCGGCTCGGGATGCAGGGCCTCCAGATAGCGGCAGATGGCGATGGATTCCGTCAGGCTGGTCCCGTCGTCCAGTTCCAGGCCCGGCACATGGGGCACGCCGAACCTGGCGCGGTAATCCGCCGTGCGGTGCTCGCCCGCCATGATGTCGACCTCGACGATCTCGACGTCCTCGATCCCCTTCTCGGCCATGACCCAGCGGACACGGCGCGGATTGGGCGCGCGGTGCGAGGCGTAGAGTTTCATGCGGCGTCTCCCTTTTTGCGGGAGACGCTACTAGCCGAAGACGGCGGCGGGCAAGGCGCCGACGATGGCGGCGCTCATGGCCGTGGCCATGAAGCCGGCGAACAGGGCCTTCCAGATCAGGCCCAGAACCTCCTCGCGGCGCTCGGGCATCAGCACCGACAGGCCGGTCACCGTGATGCCGACCGAGCCGATGTTGGCGAAGCCGCAGAGCGCATAGGTCATCAGCATGCGGGTGCGTTCGCTCATCTCTCCGACCGGGATCTTGCCCAGGTCGATGAAGGCGACGAATTCGGTCAGGGTCAGTTTGACCCCCAACAGCCAGCCCGCCTTGCCCGCCTCGGACGCATCGACGCCGATCAGCCAGGCCAGGGGCGTCAGCAGGACGCCCAGGATCCGCTCGACCGTCAGCGGCTCGCCGAAGACGACGAAGCCGCCCAGCATGACATTGACCAGGGCCACCAGGGCCACGAAGACGATCAGCACGGCCGAGATGTTCAGCACCACCATCAGGCCGTCGGACGTGCCCTTGGAGATGGCGTCGATGGCGCTGTCGTACTTCAGCGCCGAGTCGTAGCTGATCGACTGGATGGCTTCCTTGTTGGGCTCCGGCACCATGATCCGGGCCAGTAGCACGCCCGCCGGGGCCGAGACGATGGAGGCCACCAGGACGTGGCCGGCGGCGTTGGGCAGGGTCTGCGACAGGATGCTGGCGTAGGCCACCATGGTCGAACCGGCGACGGTGGCCAGGCCGACCGTCATCATCAGGAAGATCTCGGACCGGCTCAGCTTGTCCAGATAGGCCTTGATGACGATGGGGCTCTCGATCGTGCCCAGGAAGATGTTGGCCGCCACCGCCAGGGCCGAGGCGCCCCCCAGGCCCATGGTGCGCTGGAACAGCACGCCGAAGCCGCGGATCAGCCACTTCAGGATCTTCCAGTGCCACAACAGGGCCGACAGGGCCGAGATCACCATGATCAGCGGCAGGACGTTGAAGGCGAAGGTGAACAGGGCGCCGTCGTTCTGGACCACATAGGGCTGGTCGCCGCCGCCCAGATAGCCGAACACGAACCGCGTCCCCTGGGCCGTCGCCACCGCCAGGCCGTCGATCGCGCCGGTCACCGCCGTCAGGACCGTGCGTGATCCGGGAATGGCGAACAGGGCCAGCACCAGGCCCGCCTGGACCAGTATGGCGCCGATGGCCAGTTTCCACGGGAAGTCCCGCCGGTTCTCCGACAGCGCCCAGCAGACGGCGACGATGACGACCAGGCCGAACAGGCTCTGGAGGTTCAGCAGACTGAACATGAAAGACGCATCCCTGCCCGGCCCGCGCCGGTCTCACTCCGCTTCAAGGACAAAGTGACGCAACAGGCAAGGGGCGGGCGTTCAGGACCGTGGCAAAGGCGCGAGATATTCGTCGTCGATCGGTGCGACGCCGTGTAACCCTTCGGCCGTCCGGCGCGAATGGAACAGGGCGTGGTCGACAGGGAAGCCGAGCTTAAACGTCTGATGCTGCGGGGTCTCGACGGCGACCCTGTGGCCTGGCGCGCCCTGCTGACCGAATTGCGCGGCGCCCTGACCGCCTTTTTCAAACGCCGTCTGACCGGCGCCGAGGCCGATGTGGAGGATCTCGTGCAGGACTGCCTGATCGCCATTCACGCCAAGCGCGCCACCTACGACCGGTCGCAGCCCTTCACGGCCTGGGCCTACGCCATCGCGCGCTACAAGCTGATCGACCATTTCCGCCGCCAGGGCCGTCGCAACGACGTGCCGCTGGAGGAGGCCTCGGTTCTGCTGGCCGAACACAGCGTCGAGGACGGCGCCGTGCGGCGCGACCTGAAGAAGGTCCTGTCCATCTTGCCGCTTCGCCAGCGCCGGCTGATCGAGGACGTCCGTATCGGCGGCTACAGCCTGGCCGAGGCCGGCGCCCGCAACGGTTTCACAGAGGGCGCGGCCAAGGTCAGCGTCCACCGCAGCCTGAAGACCCTGAGCGCCAGCGTATCGACCGATGAAGACTGACGACCTGATCGACGCCCTGGCGGCGGGCGTGGAGCCCGTCCGCCCCGCCCGCCCCAGCGCCCCGCTGCTGGCCGGCGCCGGCGCGGCCGCCGTCCTGGCCGTCGTCCTGATTCTGGGCGTGCGCCCCGACCTCCATCAGGCCATGCAGGGGCCGGCGATGTGGATGAAGGCCCTCTACACCGCCGCACTGGCCGCCGCCGCCCTGTGGCTTGCGACGCTTCTGGGACGACCCGGCGTGCGCGCGACCCCGGCCCTGATCGCCGTGGCCGTGGTCGCGGGCGTCGCCGTCCTGTGGGGCGGAATGGAGATGATGACCACGCCGGCCGACCAGCGGATGGCGCACTGGATGGGCCGCAGTTCTTCGGTCTGCGGCCTCAACATCCTGATGGCCAGCCTGTTCGCCGCCCCGCTTGTCTTCCTGTCGGCGCGACGACTGGCGCCGACGCGGCCGACGGCGGCCGGCGCGGCCCTGGGCCTGGCCGCCGGCGCCATCGCGGCGACGGCCTATGGCCTGCACTGCGCGGAGGAGACGGCCGCCTTCGTGGCCACCTGGTACACGCTGGGCGTCGCCGCTGCGGGCCTGATCGGCGCCGCAGTCGGCCGCTTCGCCCTGCGCTGGTAGGGCCTCAGATCTGGCCGCGCACCAGCCGGCCGTAGGTCTCCATCAGGTCCAGCGACAGGGCGCCCGGGGTGAAGCGATAATCGCCCACCTCGGCCACCGGCGTCACCTCGACGGCCGTCCCGGTCAGGAAACATTCGGTGAAGTCCGTCAGCTCCTCCGGCTGGATGTCGCGCACCACGACCTCGATCCCCTTGGACTGGGCGATCTCGATCACGGTCTGGCGGGTGATGCCGTCCAGGATATGCTCGACCCTGGGCGTGTGCAGCACCCCGTCCTTGACGAAGAAGACGTTGGCGCCGGTCGCCTCGGCCACGCAGCCGCGCCAGTCCAGCATCAGGGCGTCGGCGTAGCCGCGCCGCTCGGCCGCGTTCTTGGACATGGTGCAGATCATGTAGAGACCGGCCGCCTTGGCCGTGGTCGGGGCGGTCGCCGGGTCCGGCCGGCGCCATTTCGACCATTCCAGACGCAGGCCGCGCGCCTTGACCTCCGGATCGAAATAGCTGGGCCAGTCCCAGACGGCCACCGCCAGGTGAACCTTGTTGTTCAGCGCCGAAACACTGGTCTGTTCCGGGCCCAGATAGGCGACGGGGCGCACATAACAGTCCGTCAGACCGTTCTTAGCGCAGGTTTCGTTACAAATGGCGTCGATTTCAGCGACACTGTAGGGTATCTCGAAATCGAGCAGGTTCGCGGACCGCTTCAGGCGCTCCGAATGCGGCGTCAGCTTGAAGATTTCGCCGCCGTACATACGCTCACCCTCGAATACCGACGAGCCATAGTGGAGAGCATGGGTCAGAATATGCGTCTTCGTTTCCCGCCAGGGCACGAATTCGCCGTCAAACCAGATCCATCCATCACGATCGTCGAAAGGAACGAAGGCCATTGAAACACGTCTCCCGCGGAACTGCCGGTGTTAGAGCCGCCCGAATCGTTCAGGTCAACGTCCTGACACGGGGGAAAGTCGCATGAGCATGGCCGAAACACGCTCGCATGGCCGTTCCGGCCCCATCGCCGGCCCCGGCGTGGGCCGCCATCTGCTGATCGTCGACGACGACGACCGGATCCGCGAGCTGCTGAAGGAATTCCTGGCGCGCGAGGGTTATCGCGTCACCGGCGCCGCCCACGCGGCAGCCGCCAAGCGGATGATGGAGCTGATCGAGTTCGACCTGGTCGTGCTGGACGTCATGATGCCGGGCGAGAGCGGACTGGACCTGACCTCCTGGGTGCGCAGCAAGGCTGAACTGTCCAAGACGCCGGTCCTGCTGCTGACCGCGCGCGGCGATCCCGAGGACCGGATCGAGGGCCTGTCGCGCGGCGCCGACGACTATATGTCCAAGCCGTTCGAACCCCGCGAACTGGTGCTGCGCATCGACGCCATCCTGCGCCGCACCGGCGGCAAGCCGATCGGCCCGCGCGAGATCAAGCTGGGCACGGCCGTCTTCGACATGGAACGGCTGGAACTGACCCGCGACGGCGCGCCCCAGCGTCTGACCGAGGCCGAGGCGCAGCTGTTGAAGACCCTGGCCCTTCACGCCCACGCGCCGGTCGAGCGTATGAGCCTGTCGCCCGACACCGCCGACATCACCGGCCGCGCCGTGGACGTCCAGGTCACCCGCCTGCGCCGCAAGCTGGAAAGCGACCCGAAGAACCCGCGCTATCTCCAGACCGTTCGGGGCGTGGGCTATATGCTGGCCCCCGACTGACGTCATGCGGCTGCTGCCCGCCTATCTGTGGCCGCGCTTCCTGAAGCGGCGAATACCGACTTCGCTGTGGGGTCGGTCGCTGCTCATCATCGTCCTGCCCGTGCTGGTCATGCAGGTCGCGGTGACCTGGATCTTCTTCGACGCCCACTGGCAGACGGTGACGGCGCGACTGTCCGAGGGCCTGGCCGGCGACATCGCCTGGGCGGTCGAAAGCTATGAGGACGATCCCAGTCCCAGGAATCTGGAACGTCTGTCGGACCGGGCCGAACGGTCCATGTCCCTGTCGATCGTGCTGCAGGAGGGCCGGACCCTGCCGACGGAAACCCGGCGCGGCGCCATCGGGGTGGTCGACCGGGTGTTGAACCGGGCGCTGGATTCGCGGCTGGACCGTCCCTACTGGTTCGACACCACCCGCTACCCCGCCTATGTCGACATCCAGGTGCAGGAGCCGCAGGGGGTGCTGCGCATCATCGCCCCGCGCGAGCGCGCCGTGGCGACCCAGGCCCACATCTTCGTCCTGTGGCTGACCATCGCCACCGTCTTGCTGATGGGGGTGGCGATCCTGTTCATCCGCAACCAGGTGCGCGCCATCGAGCGGCTGGCCGACGCGGCCGAGGCCTTCGGTCGCGGCGAGACCGTACCCCGGTTCAAGCCGCACGGCGCGCGCGAGGTCCGCGCCGCCGCCACCGCCTTCCTGGCCATGCGGGATCGTATCCAGCGCCATATCGACCAGCGCACCGTGCTTCTGGCCTCGGTCAGCCACGACCTGCGCACGCCCCTGACCCGGCTGCGGCTTGAACTGGCCCTGGCCCCGCCGTTCAAGCGCCAGGCCGCCATGCGCGGCGACCTGGACGAGATGGAGCACATGATCGACGAATACCTCGACTTTGCTCGCGGCCAGGCGGGAGAGCCGCCTCAGGCGGTCTCCATTCCCGACCTGCTGCGCACCGCCGCAGACGACGCCAAACGGGTCGGCGCCGAGGTCGAGGTGTCGGCTCCGGAGGGAATGACCGCCTCTCTGCGTCCCCTGGCCTTCAAGCGGGCGCTGGTGAACCTGGCCGGCAACGCCGCCGCCCACGGCGACCGGGTAAGACTGTCCGCCCGCCCCCTGCCCTCGGGCGGACTGGAGATCGCTGTCGAGGACGATGGTCCGGGGATTCCCGAAGACATGTACGACGAAGCCTTCCGTCCCTTCTCTCGGCTGGACGAGTCCCGTAACCAGAACCGCAAGGGCGTCGGCCTGGGCCTGGCCATCGCCCGGGACGTGGCGCGCGGCCACGGCGGGGACGTCACCCTGGACCGCAGCGACCTGGGCGGGTTGAAGGCCCTCATCCGGGTGCCCGGACAGGTGTCGATCGTCGCACCCTCTAGCGAAACGGCGCCATAAGGCGCATCTTCACTCCCGACAGGGATGGAGACAAAAACCATGCGTAAACTCGCCTTCTTCGCCCCCCTTGCCGCGACCCTCGCCGTCGCGGCCATGGCCCAGGCGCAAAACCCCACCGTCAACGTCACGGTGGGCCCGGAACTGCAGCGTCAGGTCGAGAAACTCGGCGACCGCGAGGTCAACGAACAGATCGCCGGCCTTCAGGCCGAGGTCGGCAAGGCGCTGGAACAGCGCTACCCCGGCGCCACGGCCAATCTGGTTCTGGTCGATCTGAAGCCGAACCGCCCGACCATCGAACAGGTCCGCACCACGCCGGGCCTGGATCCGATCCGCAGCGTCTCGATCGGCGGCGCCGCGATCAAGGGCGAGATCATCACCGCCGACGGTCAGACCAAGCCGGTGGAGTTTTCCTACTTCTCGCCCAACATCCGTGACGTCTGGGGCTACAGCGTCTGGCGTGACGCCGACCGCGCCTTCGAGCGTTTCGGCGACCAGATCGAGCGCGGTCGCTTCTAGGCGCCCATTTCACGGTTGCGGCGCACCGCCGCCGCGACCGTCTCGTCCAGCATCGTCGTCAGACGGCCGTCCTTCGCCAGCGCGTCCAGCCCGGCGCGGGTCGAGCCGCCGGGCGAGGCGATCCGGCCGATCAGGGCCTCCAGCCCGTCCTCGCCCATGGAATCCGCCGCCGATCTCAGGGTGGCGCGCGCCAGAACATCGGCCGTCGCCGCATCCAGCCCTGCGGCCTCGCCGGCGCGGGCCAGGGCCTCGGTGAAGGCGTAGAAATAGGCTGCGCCCGAGCCGGCCACTGCAGTCGCCGCATCCATCAGGGCCTCGTCCGCCAGGGCGACGGTCTCCGCCATCGGCGCGAACAGATCTCGACCGAGATCTCGGGCCCGGTCGTCGGCCGACCAGACCGAGGCCACGCCGCGTCCGCGCGACACGCCGGTCGTCGGCATGACCCGCACGATGGGCCATCCGCCGATCCCCTCCGCCAGGGTCGGCGCGGTCACCCCCGCCATGACGGACAGGATCACCGCCTCGTCGCCGAGGAAGGGCAGCAGCGGCGTCACCACCTCGCGCCACATCGCCGGCTTGACCGCCAGGACGATGACCCTGGCCTCGGTCAGGGCCTCCAGCGGCGGGTTGATCCGCGCGCCCTCGGCCCGCGCCGCCTCGGCGGAGGGCTTCTCGGACGGGCTCAGAATGATCAGGTCGCCTGGCGCGACGGTCTGCGTCAGCAGCCAGCCTTCCAGAATGGCGGAACCCAGCCGGCCGCAGCCGACCAGGGCGACGGGTCCCGCGACGGCCATCAGGCGTTTCCGACCGTCTCGAACAGGCAGGAGTCGATCGCCTCCTGGGGCTTCTTGTTCCCGCGCACCATGAAGTCGAAGGCGGGGTAATAGCGATCCGCCGCCTCGATGGCCGCGTCGATCATTGAGGCGGCCTGGGCCAGGGTGGGGCGCTCGCCCATGGGCAGGGCAAGCGAATGGCGGAAGACGATCTCGCCGTCCTCGGCCCAGACTTCGAAATGGCCCATCCAGGTGCGTTGATTGATCAGCCCCACCAGCTCATAGGCAGCGGTCTTGCGGCTCTTGGCCACCTTCAGGTCCAGGGCGCAGCACAGCTGCAGGCAGTCGCCCTCGGGACGCCAGGCGAACCACAGCTCGTAATCCTTCCAGTCGCCGGCCAGGGCGAAGGCCAGGTCGCCGTCGTCGGTGCGGTCGAACGGCAGGTTCTCGGCCGTAAGAACATGCTCGACGACCTCCAGCGGGTCGAAGGGCACGTCCGTTTCTTCGGGCCGGGCGATGTCCATCAAGTGTCTTTCGAGCTGCGTCCGCGAGAATCGCGGGCGTTAACAGAACGGTAAGCCTGTTCGCGGATTCGGCTCAACCGGCTGCGTCCCCGGGTTGAGTTCCATCTGTGGACGTTCCCTTGGCAGGCTTGCCCGAGTCCTTGGTTGCGGCCTTGGCGGCGGGCTTCTGGGCGGCCTTCAGCTCGGCGATCTCAGCGCGCAGCGCCTTGATCTCGTCCTTCAGCACATCGAATTCGTCGCGGCGGACCAGGTCCATCTCTGCGGCGATCCGGTCGGCCTGGGCGCGCCAGGCGGTCTTGGCCTCCTCGCCGGCGGCCTGGGCCAGGCCCATGGCGCCGGTGGTCAGCTTAGCGAACTCGTCCAGGATGGGATTTCGGGTCTGCATGGCGGGCTCCGACTCAACGTCGTTAACGAAGGTTCACCGACCATGGTGAACGAAACCTTTCTTTCTGCTGCTTCGCGGGCGCCATCAAGGCGTCGTGATGCGTCTTCACAGGCGACGGACGCGGCGACGCTTGCTAAACCGCCTCCAGAGACTGCCCTTCACAGGAACGCCCCTTGCCCTTTCCCGAATTCGATCCGGTCCTGATCCACCTCGGACCGCTTCCGATCCGCTGGTACGCCCTGGCCTATGTGGCCGGCATCGTCCTGGGCTGGTGGTACGCCGCCCGTCTGGTGAAGTCCGAGAAACTGTGGGCGCCCGGCAAGCCGCCGATCACCACGACCCAGCTGGACGATCTGGTCCTGTGGATCGTGCTGGGCATCATCCTGGGCGGACGCCTGGGCTACGCCCTCTTCTACAAGCCGGTCATGTACGTCCAGTTGTTCACCGGCCACTCCCTGGCCGAACGGTTCGAACTGCTGCAGCTGTGGACCGGCGGCATGAGCTTCCACGGCGGCTTCCTGGGCGTCTGCCTGGCCATCGTCCTCTATGCCCGCAGCCAGAAGATAAACATGCTGCGCCTGGGCGACGTGGTGGCGCCCGTCGTGCCGATCGGCCTGATGTTCGGCCGCCTGGCCAATTTCATCAACGGCGAGCTCTGGGGCCGCGAGACGACCGTCCCCTGGGCCATCCGCTTCTGCAACGACCGCATCCAGCAGATGTACGGCTTCTGCCCCGCCGGCGACGTGGCCCGCCATCCCAGCCAGCTCTATGAGGCCGGTCTGGAGGGGATCGTGCTTCTGTCCATCCTGTCCCTGGGCATCTGGAAGTTCGATCTGCTGAAGAAGCCCGGCTACATCACCGGCCTGTTCCTGGTCGGCTACGGCGTCTGTCGCGCCGCGCTGGAGAATGTGCGCGAGCCCGACTTCGGCATGCCGAACTTCCCGCTGGGCCTGACCATGGGGATGATGCTGTCGATCCCGATGATCCTGATCGGCGCCTGGCTGATCTGGCGCGCCTGGAACCGGCCGCCCGTCGCGGCTTAAGGGCCGCCGCATGAGCGAGGCCGAAACCCTGAAGACCCGTCTGGCGCGCGAGATCGCCCTGACGGGTCCGATGACCGTCGCCGACTATGTCACCCGCTGCCTGCACGATCCCAAGGGCGGCTACTACGCCTCGCGTCCCGCCCTGGGCGAGGCCGGCGACTTCATCACCGCCCCCCTGATCAGCCAGATGTTCGGCGAACTGATCGGCCTGTGGGCGGTCGAGACCTGGAATCGGCTGGGCGCGCCCGAGCGGTTCCGCCTGGTCGAGGTCGGCCCCGGCGACGGCACATTGATGAGCGACGCCCTGCGCGCCGCCCGCCTGGTCCCCGGCTTCCTCGAAGCCTGCGACCTGATCCTGATCGAGCCCAGCGGCCCTCTGCGCGAGCTCCAGGCCAGGGCCCTGGCCGGCGCCGACCTGTCGCCTCGCTGGGTCCGCGACCTGACCCGGATCGAGACCGACGCCCCGGTCATCCTGATCGCCAACGAGGTGCTGGACTGCCTGCCCGCGCGCCAGTTCGTCCGCACCGAGGACGGCTGGGCCGAGCGCCGCATCGGCGTGACCGACGCTGACGACCTGATCTTCGGCCTGACCGCCATCTCGGGCGGTTTCGACAAGCCGGGCTTCGACATCGAACCCGGCGGGATCTTCGAGATTTCGGAGCAGCAGGCCATCTTCGGCCGCGACCTGGGCCTGCTGATGAAGGCCGTCTCGGGCGCCGCCCTGCTGATCGACTACGGCCGCGCCCGGCCCGAGGCCGGCGACACCCTCCAGGCCCTGCATCGCCACCGCAAGGTCGATCCCCTGGAGGCCCCCGGCGAGGCCGACCTGACCCAGTGGGCCGACTTCCCCCTGGTGCTGGAGGCGGCCCTGCGCGCCGGCGCCGATGTGACCGGATGCCTGGGCCAGGGCGACTTCCTGCGCCTGCTCGGGATCGAAGCCCGCGCCGAACGGTTGAAGTCGGGACGCCCCGACGCCGCCCCGGTCATCGACCGCCAACTGAACCGCCTGACCGCCGAGGACCAGATGGGAAGCCTGTTCAAGGCCGCCGCGATCTTCTCGCCCCATTCCCTTGTCGTGCCCGGCTGGGACGAACTGTGAGCCGATCCATGCGCGACCTGGCCCCTATCACCCACCCCCTGCTGACCGCCGCCGGCATCGACCACGGCTTCTTCACCCGTGCGGGCGGCGTCTCGACCGGCATCTATGAAGGCCTGAACGCCGGTGTCGGCTCGAAGGACGATCCCGCCGCCGTGGCCGAGAACCGCCGCCGGGTCGCCGTGGCCATGGGCGCCGACAGCGACCGTCTGAACGGCTGCTACCAGATCCATTCCGCCGTCGCCCGCGTCGCCGAGGACGCCTGGAACGGCGACCGGCCCGAGGGCGACGCCGTCGTCACCGCTGAACCCGGCCTGTTGTGCTCGGTCCTGACCGCCGACTGCGCGCCCGTCCTGATGGCCGATCCCGAGACCCGGATCGTCGCCGCCGTCCACGCGGGCTGGAAGGGCGCCCTGGGCGGGGTGGTCCATTCCGCCGTCGCCGCCATGGAGGCCCTGGGCGCCGATCCACGCCGCATCCTGGCCGTCGTCGGTCCCTGTATCGCCCAAGCCAGCTACGAGGTCGGCGTCGATTTCGAAGAGCGGTTCGCCCACCACGACCCCGGCAGCGAACGCTTCTTCAAGCCCGGCGCGGCGGACGACAAACGCCTGTTCGACCTGCCCGGCTTCGTCCTGTGGCGGCTGCAGCAGGCCGGCGTCGGCCAGGCCGTCTGGACCGGCCACGACACCTGCGCGGATGGCGAGCGGTTCTACTCCAACCGCCGGGCCTATCTGAACGGCGAGCCGGACTTCGGGCGGTTGATAAGCGCGATCAGCTCGGGCTAGCCGCGGCGACCGAAAAGCGATCCGAAAAAGGATGACGACTTCTTCGGGCTGGATGCCTCAGAGGTTGGTAGTGGCGCGGCCTAAGGCCCGCGGACTTCCTCGAATCCATAGTCCTTCGGAGGGTCCCAGGAACTCATGCCGATGGACACGCCATCAACGCCGAAAACCTCCCCGAACACTTGGGCGGCGGTCTGGTGAAGGGGCGCCTCATCGTCCTCGACAACCACCTGCAAACTGGCCTCACCGCCTGCGGAGAAGGCGATCATTCCGTCTCCGCTACGCCCCCTAACGCTCACCACAACACCGTCGGAGGACACGATGGCCAGATCGGCCTCGTCATCGTCCGCATAGATCGACAGGACCGTCGCCCTGGAGACCCCCGATATCCGTTCAGAGACATTGACGAAGCCACGCTTCAAACCGCTGGCCGACTTCAGCTTGGAAAGTTCGTCGTAAAGCGTCTGAAGCGCGGCAAGATGTTCAGGCAACTCGATCGGAATGTCCCGCGTCTCGCTGGAAACGCCAAAGCCATAGTTGGGCTGTTGCGGCACACGCATGGTGTCGATCGCCCAGATATCGTGCGTGTGATGCTTATAGATCCTTGGCTCCACGGATGCAGGGAGCGCACCTCGGAGAGCCAAATAGTCGGGTTCGACACCCACGAAATGTGTCGCGATCAGATACCCCATAGCGACACTCCAGAGCGCAGCGGCTAGCCCGCCTCGGCCAGCTCCGGCACGCGCGTCACCTCACGCCACGCATGGGGCGCGGCCAGCAGCGCGCGCACCAGCTTGTTGTTGACCGCATGACCGGCCTTGTAGCCTTCGTAACGGCCCAGCAGGGGCGCGCCCAGCACATACAGGTCGCCGATGGCGTCCAGCGCCTTGTGACGCACGAACTCGCGTTCCATCCGCAGCCCGCCGGGGTTCAGGATGTCGTCGCCGTCGATGACCACGGCGTTCTCCAGCGAACCGCCGCGGGCCAGACCGGCCTGACGCAGGGCCTCGACCTCGTGGGCGAAGCCGAAGGTGCGGCAGGCCATGATTTCCTTGCGGAAGGTCGGCTCGTCCACGACGACGTCGATCACCTGGTTGCCGATCACGGCCGAGGGGAAGTCGATCTCGAACCGCATCTCGTAACGGTCGCACGGCATCAGGGCCGCGTGCTTGTCGCCCTCGGTGACGTGGACCGTCTCCAGGATCTCGATGTAGCGTTGCGGCGTCGGTTGCGGACGGAAGCCCGCCCGGTCCAGCAGTTTCACGAACTCCAGCGCCGAACCGTCGAGGATCGGCAGCTCCGGCCCGTCCACCTCGACCACGGCGTTCGACACGCCCAGGGCGCAGAAGGCGGCCATCAGGTGTTCGATGGTCGACAGGCGAACGCCGTCGGCGTTCTCGATCATGGTGTTCAGGCGGGCGTCCACGACGGCCTCGCCCGAGACGGAGATACGGTTGTTGCGGTCCGTGATGTCCGTGCGCACGAAGACGATGCCCGTGCCCGAGGGGGCCGGACGGACGGCCAGCCGCACCCGGCGGCCGGTATGCACCCCCACACCGGCGATGATGGCCGGGGCGATGATGGTGCGCTCGTGATGGTCGTTACGGACCGACAAACTCAAACTCTCTTTCTGCGTCGCGTCCCGCCTCTATGTGCGGATTTCGCCTGACATCTGATCTAGCCCGGGCGCTGCAAGCACGAAATGAAAGTCGGGTTTCGGATTGTTTCGTTATGGGACCACAGAGACGAAAACGCCCCGGAGCCTGGGGCTCCGGGGCGGAAATGTCAGAATTTCACTCGGTCAGTTTGCGAGACGGCGGAGAAAAGAAGGAATCTCCAGATCATCATCGGCCTGGCCGGCTTCGGGCTCGACCTGGGTCTGCGGTTGGGCCGAGGACCGCATCTGCGGCTGCGAGCGGCCATAGCCCGGCTCGGGCTGCGGCTGGGCGCGCTTGCCGCGGCCGAACAGGCTCCAGCCGCTGCGGCGGTGGTCGCGATCGTCATAGTCGTCGGCGGCGGGTTCCGGCGTCCGGCTGGCGTACAGGTCGCCCTGCGGCTCCGGTGCGCGTTGCGGCTGGGCCGAGGCGGCCGGGGCGCGGGTCTCGTACTCCTCGACCCACGGATCGACGATCGGGTCCAGGGCGCGGGGCGGCGGCTCCGCGACGCGGATCACCGGCTCGGGCCGCGGCTCAGGCGCGGCAGGGGCCTGAAAGCTGGGGACGACGGGGGCCGTTTCGATGCGCGGCTCCATGCGGGGTTCCGGCGCGCGTTCGGCGCGGACCGGCTCGCGATAGGTTTCGCGGGTCGGCTCGGGCGCAGGGCGCGAAGCCTGGGTTCCGTACAGACCGCCGGCCGAACGGCGGGCGTCATGACCGGCCAGAGGGGCGGCGCCGGCCGGGGCCGAGGGCTCGGCGCGCTGCACCACGCCCTCGTCCATGCCGGTGGCGACCACCGAGACGCGGATCTTGCCGTCCAGCGCCGGGTCGAAGGCGGCGCCGAAGATGATGTTGGCGTCGCCGTCCACCTCGGCCGAGATGGCGTTGGCGGCCTCGTCGACTTCCAGCAGGGTCATGTCCAGACCGCCGGTGATGTTGACCAGCACGGCCTTGGCGCCCTTCAGCGAGGTCTCGTCCAGCAGCGGGTTGGCGATGGCGTTCTGGGCCGCCAGCAGGGCGCGATCGTCGCCCGAGGCCTCGCCCGTGCCCATCATCGCCTTGCCCATCTCGGACATGACGGCGCGGACGTCGGCGAAGTCCAGATTGATCAGGCCCGGCAGGATCATCAGGTCGGTGATCGAACGCACGCCCGAGTGCAGCACCTGGTCGGCCATGCCGAAGGCGTCGGCGAAGGTGGTGCGTTCGTTGGCGACGCGGAACAGGTTCTGGTTCGGAATGACGATCAGGGTGTCGACATAGCGCTGCAGCTCGGCGACGCCCGCATCGGCCAGGCGCATCCGGTGACGGCCTTCGAAGGTGAAGGGCTTGGTCACGACGCCGACGGTCAGGATGCCGCGATCACGCGCGCATTTGGCGATGACGGGGGCTGCGCCCGTGCCGGTGCCGCCGCCCATGCCGCAGGTGATGAAGACCATGTGCGCACCTTCGAGGTGCTGATGGATCTCGTCGGCGGATTCCTCGGCGGCGTTCATGCCGACCTCGGGGTGGGCGCCGGCGCCCAGACCTTGAGTGATGGTCTCGCCCAGTTGGATGCGGCGATCGGTCTTGGCGAAGCTGAGGTGCTGCGCGTCGGTGTTGGCCACGACGAACTCGACCCCTTCGAGGCCGGCGTCGATCATGTTGTTGACGGCGTTGCCGCCGGCGCCGCCGACGCCGAACACGACGATGCGGGGCTTCAGTTCAGTGTGTTGCGGCTTGACCAAAGAGAGCGACATTCTGTTTTCCGACCTTCCGACCCAGACCCTTCAGACCAATGCGAAGCCCCGCCGAATCACATTGGTTATGAGCGCGTTAAGGATTGCACCCACGAGGGTTAAGAGAAGGTTACGGCGATAATGTGAGTCGGACTCGAGAACAGCACAAACGTTAAGCGTGACCGCAGTTTTATGTGCTCGGACAAAATGAAGAGGGCGGCTCTTGCGAGCCGCCCTCCAGGATATCAGCGGTTAGTCAAAGGCCGCCTAGTTTGCAGTCCGTTTTGAAGAAATCCTCGACGCTGGTCAGGATGTTGGCGAAGTTGTCCGGCGTCCAGGTGTTGAGCGTGTGATCCATGTCCGGAAGGATACGAAGATCTACCTTCTTTCCGGCACGCTCCAGCGCGGCTGCAAAGGCGCGGGATTCCGACGGCATCACATTGGAGTCGTGATCACCAGTGTAGAGGTAGACTGGGATCGAAACCTCGTTGGCGCGACGCAGCGGATCCTCACCATCGGCTGTCGGATGCTGGAATTCGCGCAGGAAGCGACTGCCGTAGGTGCCCTTCTTGAACAAATCGATCGTCGAAGGACCGGCTCCTGCAGCAGCGCACTGATAGATGCCGTTGGGTCGAACCGCCCCCATCATCGCGGCATACCCCCCGTAGGAATAGCCATGAATGGCGATGCGGTTCCGATCCGCAATCCCTTCCGCGATGAGATACAGGGCGCCGTCGTCATTATCGTCCTGCATCTTCCGGCCCCATTCACGATCGCCGGCTCTCCACAAGCGTTCGCCCCAACCCTGCGAGCCCCGAAATTGGGGCTGCAAGACCGCATAGCCACGAGCGGCGAAATACTGGTTCCATCCCGTCGTGTCCCACCCCAGGTCGTCACGCGACCAAGGTCCGCCATGTGGCGTGATAATGGTCGGATAGGGTCCCGGTCCGTAGAACGTCGGATCCGGCTTGGTAAGAATGGCGGGGATAATCAGGCCATCCCTCGCCTTGTATTGGATCAACGACCCCTTCCCCAACGGCGCATTCGCCAACTCGGGATAGGCGCGGCCCAACAGGCGCAAACGGCCATTCATCAGGACATAGTATTCCGGCGGGGTTGAATTCCCGGACTTGCTGATGATGAACCGCGTCCGGTCGTCGGACCACGCGGAAATACTCACATCTGCTCCATCGCCGACCTGAAAGCGCGACCTGTTGCCGGACGCTATATCGGTCCAGACCACCGGCACGGTGTCAACATTCAACGCCTGCCTCAGCGAGGCCTGCGCCGCTTCCAGTGAGGGATCGGCCCAATAGGTCTGACTGCGCTCCCCGCCGTAAGTGAAGCCGAGAATTTCGCCAAAATCAGATGGCGCCGTCGAACGTATGGCCCCCGTCGCCTCGAAAAGGGGGTGAGAGAAGGCGATCTCGCCCCATTGTTTTTCGCGGATCTTGTATTCGTAGATCGCCGAGCGGTCAGCGCCGTCTCGGTTCGCCGAAACGAGAACCACGTTCGGATCGTTGGTGTAGGAGACTACAGAGACAGGCTGACGATCCCGCGCATATGAACGGAAATGTTCTTCGAAACGACCAGTATCCGGGTGCTTCAACCAAGTCCCAATGTAGACTGCACCATTGTCGAACTCGAAATTTTCGCGCTCTCGGATCTCGCCGTTCAGATCGGTTCCCCCCACACCGAAGCGTTCGGACCCCCGATTTATGCGTTCGAATGAACCTGAGTACAGGTTAAGCTTGTAGACATCGCCGTTGCGCGGATTCAGCACCATGATGCTCTGCGGATCTTGAGGCAACGAGCTTACAAGCTGTCCAACCCCGACCCGGGCCTGCTGCTGACTATCAAGGCCGTCGAAACGCAAACGCGTCGCGACAGGGTCGCCCTTCAGATCCAATAACATTGTGCGCCCGGTGTACCGGGGTCTGTCAGCCGTCGCAGTATCATCGAGTTGCTGGACTCTCGCGAAGATCCGATCGTTCTTGATAAAGCGAACGCTGGTGATCTCAGCCTTCGGATCGGTGCCGACATTATACGGCGGCTGGCTCAGATCGTCGGCGGACCATATCGCAATGTGTCGCGATCGACCGTCAGGCGAGACTACGGCGACGATGTGTTTCCCGTCCGGCGAAATATCGACTGACGCGATAGCTGGCTCCCGGCCAAAAGCCATCGCTGCGGGAGGAGTGGGGGCTTGCGCGAAAGCATGAGACGCAGCAACGATCGGAATACAAATTACCGAAATAACAACACACCCCAACCACTTGAGGCCACATCTGACAAAATTCATGCGCAAAACTCGCCTCCCAGAGATATGAGGAGAATATTCAAGCACCCAATCATCGCCGCATGCAAGTTACCAAAGGCTCGTTCGCCACGCCAAAATCGGACATCCAAATTTGCAGCCGATTTGTGATAACTATGTAACATTTGCCGCCAACTCGACACCCATCCGCCACATTTGGCTTGGTCTGGAGACGTCTTTGAAGGCATGGATTTGGGTCCGCCAGCTTAATTGTTAGCGTTTCTTAATCATGTCGGGGAAATTAAAAAATGACGTCCAGTAGGAAAAGCCTGCTCGCGACCACCATCATCGCCGGTCTGGCGATAATGGCGCCTTCGTTGGCCATGGCTCAATCGCAGACCAGCCAGACCCAAACCCAGCAAGAAGAAGATGACGCCGCGAAGGACGACGCCGCACAGGTTGATGAAGTCGTCGTCACCGGTTCCCGCATTCGTCGCAACGAATTCACCAGCACCCAGCCCGTCCAGATCATCACGGCGCGGGAGTCCAGCCTCGAAGGCCTCGTTGACCCCGCAGAAATCCTGCAGTCGTCGACCGCCGCAGCCAATGCGGGCCAAATCAACAACTACTTCACCGGCTTCTTGACCCCCAACGGCGGTCCGGGCGCCAACACAATATCGCTGCGCGGCCTGGGCGCCCAGCGGACGCTGGTCCTGATCAACGGGCGTCGCGCCGGTCCGGCAGGCGCGCGTGGCCAGGTAGGCCCTACCGATCTGAACACCATCCCGAGTTCGATGATCGAACGTTATGAAATTCTGACGGACGGCGCCTCTTCGGTCTACGGTTCAGATGCCGTTGCGGGCGTCATCAACATCATCACCAAGACCAACATTGATGGCGGCGCGTTCGACGCTTACACCAGCCAACCGTTGGAGTCCGGCGGCGATGAATACCAGGTGAGCGGCTCCTGGGGTAAGACTTGGGATCGCGGTTACCTGAGCATTGGCGCCGACTACTACGAGCGCAAGCCGCTGCTGTTCGGCGATCGTGACGTCTTCGCCTGCCCTCAGGTCAATGTTTACGCCGACCCGAATCTTACGATCCGCGCTGACGTGGTCGACTCGGCTACCGGCACCTACAAATGCCAGACGATCACCGCCGGCCTGTTCACCCTGTACGGCGGCACCTACGGCAACGGCACGGACTTTGCGCCGGACGCCAACGCCGTCGCCGGCGGAGGCCCCACGGGCTGCGATATGAACGGCTATCGTCAAGTCGTCGCCTTCACGACGGGCGCCGGCGCCTGCGCGGTCACGGCCGCACGCGGCACGGCCTTCCGTCGCGCCATGTTCGAGCGGACTCCGACCGACAATCCCATGTATGCCAGCCGCACGGCCGTGTCGCCGGTCAAGCGCACCAGCTTCACCGCCTTCGCCGGTTACGACCTGACGCCGGACATCGAATTGTTCGGCGAGCTTCTGCTGAACCGTCGTGAATCCGAGCAAAATTCCTTCCGTCAGTTGTTCCCGGGCCTCGTCGGCTACCTCGGCACCTCCCCGGACCAGCCGCTCAACCCGTTCGGCACCTTCTATGACTTCACCATCGCCGCACCTTCCAATGCCGATCAGCAGGTGGACTATACCCGCGTCGTTGGCGGCGCACGCGGCACGCTGAACGTCGGTAAGGGCTTTGACTGGGAACTGGTAGGCCAGTACAGCAAGTCCAAGGCCGAATACGGCTCGACGTTCCTCTACGCTGACCGCTTCGAAGCCTCTCTTGGCGACGACGGTTGCGACGAAAGCGTGCTGATCACGGCGACGGCCTGCCCCACCGGCGGCGTGGACTACTATTCGCCCGCAGCCCTCAGCGGCGACCTCAGCGCCGCTGATCGCGACTTCCTGCTGGGATACGCCGTCGGCACCACCGAGTACATCCACCAGTACGTGGAAGGCTCAATCGCCGGCGATCTGTTCAATCTACCAGCCGGGCCGATCGGCGCCGCCGTGGGCTTCCAGCTGCGGAAGGAAGAGATTGACGACACTCCTAGCGAGGAAGAACGTGGCGGCATATTCGCCGGCTCGACTTCCGCCGTTCGTACGGCCGGTTCGGACACCATCAAGGAAGTCTTCGCCGAGTTTGAAATTCCCGTCATCCGCAACGTACCCTTTATCGACAGCTTCACGATCAACGCGTCGGGTCGTTATTCAGACTACGAAAGCTACGGCTCAAACTCGACCTACAAGATCGGCTTCAACTGGGCGATCAACTCGCAGTTCCGCATCCGCGGCTCGGAAGGGACATCGTTCCGCGCTCCGGCGCTGTATGAGCAGTTCTTGGGTAACCAGTCGGGCTTCCTGTCCCAGGCAGCCATCGACCCCTGCCGCAACTGGGGCCTCTCGACCAACGAGACGCTGCGCACCAACTGTGCGGCGGATGGCATTCCGGAAACCTACGGAAATGGCCAGAGCTCGTCGGCGACCGTCATTACCGGTGGCGGCCGCGAGAACCTGCAGCCGGAGACCGCAGAGACACAAAGCTTGGGGATCATCTGGACGCCCACGTTCATCAACCTGAACATCGCGCTGGACTACTTCAAGGTCGAAATTTCAGACCAGGTCGACAACTTCGGCGCCGCCGGCATTCTCGCCGGGTGCTACCTGTCGAACAACTTCGCCACCGAGCCGCTGTGCACACTGTTCGACCGGAATCCCAATACCGCCGCCTTGCGCCCCAATGAGATCATCACGGTCCGCGATAACTACGTGAATATCGCGCGCCAGCTCAGCGAAGGCCTGGACTTGACGGCGCGATATAGCAAAGAGTTCAGCTTCGGCGATCTGACCATCAACGCTCGGGCGAGCTATATCCTAGAATGGGAAGATCAGTATCTGCTCGACGAGGAACCCAATCAGCTCGTCGATCAGATCGGAAACCCCAAATACGTTGCAAACGCCAGCGCCCGATTTGAGCGGAACGACTATACTTATACCTGGAGTGTAGACTACATTCCGGAATCGTCGAACGATCGCTTCTACGCTAGCAACACTGGCACCTATTTCGGTCAGCCGATCTTCTACCAACGCACTGCGGGCGAATACTTCCTCCACAGCGCATCGATCCAGAAGCGTATCGACCGCTGGACACTGACGCTTGGCGCACGGAACATCTTCAACGAGATCTCCAACCCGACCTCCTCGTCGGGTGGTGGCCGCGGCGCCGGAAACGTGCCGCTGTCGTCTCAGTATGATTACCTGGGCCGCCGGCTGTTCCTGAACGTCTCGAAGACCTTCTAAGAATAGACGCATTGTCATGTCGGCAGGGGGCGGCGAGGAAACTCGCCGCCCTTTGTCATTCTTGCGCGACATCGCCGACATCAACCTCGGCTAATCGTCGGCAAAGAACCACCATAGGCGGCGATCATGGCCTGGAGCAGAATCGTAGTGGAGAAGCCGCCCGAACGGCATTCATGCCTCCTACGTGAGGCCGAAAAAGTTCAAGGATTGCCTGGATCGCTGTGGCGATCACCGAAGCAGCGCTGACGCCACGCTTCTAGGCCTTTTGGACGGCCCTGTTAGGCCCAAGCCTACAGATTATCCCGCAGCCAGCCCGCGACCCGCCCCACGACATTGCCGCGATGCACGCGTGGCGCGTCCGCCGCCGTGATCTGTCGCGCCATCAGCTTCCTGGCGGACACCGCCTCGCGCGGGCCATAGGCGGCCCTCAACAGGACGCCCGCCGTGGCGCAGAAGGCCGGGCCCGACGCGGCGTCGGCCAGGTGAGGCGCGCGCTGCGGCTTGCCCAGGCGCACGGGACGGTCGAACACCCGCACCGCCAGTTCCCGAACACCATTAAGCTGGCTGGCGCCGCCGGTCAGGACCAGGCCCGCGCCGGGCTCCAGCCCGACGCCGGCGTTCTTCAGCCGGTCGCGCAGCAGTTCCAGCGTCTCTTCCACGCGCGGAGCGATGACCGTCTTCAGCATGGCGCGCGGCACGATGACCGGGCCGGCCGAGGCGTCCTCGCCGCGCGGCGGCGCCTCCAGCATCTCGCGGTCCTCGTTGGCGCTGGCCATGGCCGAGCCGTGCAGGGTCTTCAGCCGTTCGGCCCCGACCTTGGACGTCGACAGGCCGCGCGCGATGTCCGAGGTGACATGGTCGCCGCCGACGTTCAGGCTCTCG
Source organism: Brevundimonas sp. (assembly GCF_044336875.1). GTDB lineage: Bacteria > Pseudomonadota > Alphaproteobacteria > Caulobacterales > Caulobacteraceae > Brevundimonas. The sequence continues at coordinate 160,610 of NZ_JBIIOP010000001.1, forward strand.
ATGTGCAGCAGGCTGCGCCCGCCCCAGACGGCGGCGCTGGTCGAGCCCCCGCCCATGTCGATGCAGACGGCGCCCAGATCCATCTCGTCCTCTTCCAGGGCGGCGAGCGACGAGACCACGGGGGCCGCGGCCACGCCCTGCAGATCCAGATGGGCCAACTCCAGACAATGGCTCAGGGTCGTGAAGACGTTCTCGGCCATCGAGACGACCAGCAGGTCCAGCCCCAGCGAGCCGCCGCGCATGGCGCGCGGATCATGGACGCCGCGCGCCCCGTCGACCGACCAGGCGATCGGCAGGACGTGGATCGGGCGGCGGTTGGGCAGGCGGATCTGGGCCAGGGCCATGCCGATGGCGCGCGCCAGATCGGCGTCCCCGACCGGATTGGCGCCCAGGGAGACGCGGGCCTGGACCCGGTGGCTGGCCATCTGGCCGATGGCCGTGGTGACGACGACGCCGGAGACCGGGCTCTGGGCCGCGCGCTCGGCGCGTTCGACGGCGTGGCCGATGGCCTGGGCCGCCTCGTCCATATTGATGATGGCCCCGCCGCGCACGCCCTTGGACTGGACATGGCTGGCGCCGGCGACGCGGATGGTGCGGTCGGCGTGGCGCACGCCGTCGGGCTTCATGATGAAGCAGGACACCTTGGACTGACCGATGTCCAGGGCGGCGATCACGGGGGCGCGGCCGGCGCGGGGGTCCATGCCCCGGCCCTGATCATTGGCTGCGCCGCGCTGCTTTGCCGACATTCTGGTCCTGGTCCTTAAGCGTCGCCGGTGGGTCGCACCGCGACCTCGTCCGGGGTTCTGAGATCGACCCGGGCGAAGCCCAGGTCGAGCAGGCGTTCGCGCTGATCCAGCGCATCGAGGCGGATCAGGGCCGCCTCCTGTTCGGTGGCGGGCAGCTGGATCAGGCTGCCGTCCTTGAGCCGCAGGTCCCAGCGGCGCTCGTCCACGCGGACCAGGGCGTCGATCCGGCCCATCAGGCGCGGACGCTGGGCCAGCAGGGGCAGGATCTCGCCCGCCGCCACATCGGCGCCCTTGCCCACCACCAGAGGCAGGCTCGGATAGCGGCGCGCGTCGGCGCCCGTGATCACCTGACCCCGGTTGTCGATCACCTTGATCTGGCCCGCCTCCTGCCAGACGGCGAGACGGTCGTGTTCCTTGACCTCGACGATCAGGGTGTCGGGCAGCAGGCGCACCACCCGCGCCTCCTTGACCCAGCCCACGCCCTGCACCCGGTCGCGGATCGCGCCCAGGTCCAGGCTGGTGATCGGCTGGCCGGAATAGAGGCCCAGGGCCTGCTGGATCGCCGGCTCGGCCTCGGCCGAGGCGCCCGTGATATGCACCCGCTTCAGCTTCAGCCCCATGCCGGCGGTCATGGTGTCGACCCCGTGCGAGACCGAGGCGGCGATCCGCTCGGCCCGCGCCCCGGTGGCCAGAACCCCGACCAGCAGAAGCGCGCCGGCGCCCAGGGCGATCACGGCGGTGCGGGGGGCGATGTCGATACGGCCGATGGCGGCCATCTTGCCGGGAATGGCGGACGCGTTACGAGGGGCGCCGCCACGCGAACGCCCGCCTCCTTTCGGAGCCGCGCCGCGTTGGGGAGCCTGACCTGAACTCTGTCGCCGACCGCCGCGAACTACCGCGGGCATGAGGCGTCCTCCACCATCCACCGAACCAGTTCTTCGTAGCTCATCCCGGTATGGGCGGCCTGCTCCGGAGCGAGCGAGGTCGGGGTCATGCCCGGCTGAGTATTGACCTCCAACAGGACCAGATCGTCCTTAACATCGTCATAACGGAAGTCGCTTCTGGACACGCCTCGGCAACCCATCGCCACATGGGCCAGCTCCGCCTGACGCAGGGCCTTCTCGAACACGGCGGGCGGCAGGACGGCGGGCAGGACGTGGACCGATCCGCCCGGCGCATATTTGGCCTCGTAGTCGTAGAAGCCCTTGGTCGGGGTGATGTCGGTCACGGTCAGGGCGCGCGGCCCGGCCGGCTCCCCGATCACGGTGACGGCCAGTTCCTTGCCCGGAATGAAGGGCTCGACCATCACCTGTTCGCCATAGGCCCAGCCCGGCTCGCCGACCTCGGTCACCGGACCGTTCGCCCCCTCGGGCACCAGGAAGACGCCGACCGAGGAACCCTCGGCGTTCGGCTTGACGATATAGGGGGGCGCGATGACATGGCGGCCGGCCACCTCGTGGCGATCATACAGACCGCCGCCCGGCACGGTGACGCCCGCCGCCTTCAGCACGGCCTTGGACTTTTCCTTGTCCATGGCCAGGGCCGAGGCCAGGACCCCGGAGTGGCTATAGGGAATGGCCAGGGTCTCCAGCACGCCCTGGACGCAGCCGTCCTCGCCCCAGGCGCCGTGCAGACAGTTCAGCACCACATCGGGCCTGATCAGGCCGGACAGGACATTGGCCAGATCGCGCCCGGCGTCCACGCGGCTGACGCGCACGCCCTGCCGCTCCAGCGCCTGGGCGCATTGCTCGCCGGAGGTGAGCGACACCTCCCGCTCGGCGGAAAGACCGCCCATCAGGACGGCGACATGAAGGTCTTTGAATGCGCGGGTCATGACGTCTCCGATTGCCGCCGACTTGCTTAACAGGCCGTCAACCATTCGCGCCCCGCGCTCAATTTTTGCGGGGATTCACTTCAGTCGTGGGAAGCCCGGCCGATCCGCTTGATTTCCCACTCCAGCTGAACGCCGGTCTTGGCCAGGACGTCGGCGCGCACCGCCTCGCCCAGGCCCTCGATATCGGCGGCGGTCGCCTCGCCGGGATTGATCATGAAGTTCGAGTGCAACTCGCTGAACTTCGCCCCGCCCCCGGTCTCGGCGCGCAGTTTTCCGCGCCAGCCGGCCTCGTCGACCAGTTTCCACGACGAATGGCCCTCGGGGTTCTTGAAGGTCGAGCCGCCGGTCTTCTCGCGGATCGGCTGGGTGGTCTCGCGCCGGCTGCTGATCTCGGCGATCCGCGCCGCCACGGCCTCGGGTTCGTCGGCCGTCCCGCGATAGGTCGCCTCGACCCAGAGGATCTCGGCCGGCGCCTCGGAATGGCGGTAGGTGTAGCCGAAGTCGGCCAGGGCGTAGTCGACCCGCTCGCCCCTGCGGTTCAGCCCCCAGGCCGAAACCAGCACGTCCTTGGTCTCCGAGCCGTAGCAGCCGGCGTTCATCGTCAGGGCGCCGCCGATGGTGCCCGGAATCCCCGCATAGAATTCCAGCCCGGCGATCCCCGCCTTCGCCGACGCCTTGGCCACCATGGAATCCAGCGCCCCCGCGCCGGCCGTGATCGTCTGGCCTTCGGTCGTGATCTGCGCCCAGGGACGGCCCGCCAGACGGATCACCACCCCCTCGACCCCGCCGTCGCGGACGATGACGTTCGACCCGACGCCCAGCACCGTCACCGGCACGGCCGGATCCAGCGCCTTCAGGAAATCCGCCAGATCCTCGGCGTCCGCCGGAATGAACAGGGCCTCGGCCTGACCGCCCACCCGGAACCAGGTGTAGGGGCCCAGAGGCTCGTCCCGCAGCAGCTTGCCGCGCACGGGGGGAAGGGTGATCTCGGTCATGCGGCTTCGATATCGGTCCGGGAAAAGTCGTCGCCCTTGAACAACAGGGGCGACCGCGCGTGGCGGGCGCAGGCATAGGCGAAACAGTCGCCGAAATTCAATGCCGCCGGGTGCCTCCCCTTGCCGAACCGGGCGTGGGCGTCGATGGCGATGTGGCGAGCTTCGGCGGGCACCGGCCGCACCTCGATCTTCATCATCGTCAGCAAGGCTTCCACCGCCGCTTCGGCCGCCTCCAGGGACAGGTCCAGTCCACGGCTGACGGCCATCGCCGTCTCCCAGACCGCCATCGGCGAGGTCGTGCGCGAGGCATAGGCGCCAATCCGCACGGCGAGATCGCGCGCGTCAGGCTCTTCCAACAGGATGGCGCTCAGCGCGGAGGCGTCGGCGAACATCGCGCCTACTCGTAGAGACTGTCGATGAAGGCCTTGTCCACCGGCTTGCCGTTCGGTCCGGCCCGAGCGTTCAACTCTCGCACGAAGGCCATGGCCCGCTCCACGTAGTCGTTCGGCGCCTCGACATGATCGAGTTCGCGACGCAGGGCCCGACGCACGGCCTCGGTCTTGCTGATCCGGGCGAGACGGCTCAGCCGTTCGGCCATCTGATCGACCTCGGGATCCTTCACATACAGCGCCATGACGCCCTCCAGGGATATACCGTCAGGCCAGAATATATACCTCCGGACGCCCCGGACAAGCCGGGCGTCAGCCCAGCGCCTCCAGCTGCGCCGGCAGGCCATAGGCCCAGCTGGTGATGTCGCCGGCGCCCAGCAGCACGACCACATCGCCCGGCTGCGCCTCTTCCTTGATCAGACGCGGCAGGACGGCGGCGTTCTCCAGCGCCTGGACCTGACGGTGGCCATAGCGGCGTATGCCGTCGGTCAGGGCGTGCTTGTCCACCCCCTCGATCGGCTGTTCGCCGGCCGGATAGACGTCGGCGACGATCACGCTGTCGGCGTCCGAGAAACTGGTCGAGAACTCATCCATCAGGTCGCGCAGCCGGGTGTAGCGGTGCGGCTGGACCACGGCGATCACGCGGCCTTCCGTCACCTGACGCGCGGCCTTCAGCACGGCGGCGATCTCGACCGGGTGGTGGCCGTAATCGTCGACGATGCGGACCCCGTTCACGACCCCCGTGGTGGTGAAGCGACGCTTGACCCCGCCGAAGCCGGCCAGGCCGGCGCGGATGGCCTCGTCCGACACATCCAGTTCGCGCGCCACGGCGATGGCGGCCAGGGCGTTGGACACATTGTGCCAGCCGGCCATCGGCAGATGCAGGTTCTCGATCCGGTGGGCCTCGCCGTTCTGGATCACGACGTCGAAGCGGCAGCCGTCCGGCCCCATCTGGCAGTTGTCGGCCCGCACCATGGCCTGGGGATTGACGCCATAGGTGACCAGCCGCCGGTTATCGATCGAGGCGACCAGCTTCTGCACCTCGGGATGGTCCAGGCAGACGGCGGCGAAACCGTAGAAGGGGATGTTCTCGACGAAATCCACGAAGGCCTTCCGCACCGCGTCGAAGTCGCCGTAGTGGTCCAGGTGCTCCGGATCGATATTGGTCACGATGGCGACGGTCGATTTCAGGCGCAGGAAGCTGCCGTCCGACTCGTCCGCCTCGACCACGATCCAGTCGCCGTCGCCGACCTTGGCGTTGGTGCCGTAGGCGTTGATGATGCCGCCGTTGACCACCGTCGGGTCCAGGCCCGCCGCATCCAGCAGGGCCGCGACCATCGAGGTCGTCGTGGTCTTGCCGTGCGTCCCGCCGACCGCGATGGAGAATTGCAGCCGCATCAGCTCGGCCAGCATCTCGGCCCGGCGCACCAGGGGGATGCGGCGCGCGCGCGCCGCCTTCATCTCGGGGTTCTCGGCCTTGACCGCGGTCGAATAGACCACCGCCGACACGCCTTCGCCGACGTGCGCGGAATCGTGGCCGATGAAGATCTTCGCGCCCAGCTTCTCCAGCCGTTCGGTATTGGCGCTGGCCTTGGCGTCCGAGCCCTGAACCGAATAGCCGATCTTCAGCATGATTTCGGCGATGCCGCTCATGCCGATGCCGCCGATGCCGACGAAATGGACGGGACCGAGGTCGAACGGGACGGGGCGAAGGCGAGCGATCATCCGATGCGCTTAGCAAGGGTTTGGACGGAATGCACGGGGGAGTGTCCTCGGCCTTTCCCTGCGGCCTTTCGCCCGAGCGATTTACGACTTTAGTCGATTGGCCTTGCGGAAACTTGTGGTGCACACAGGGGACTAGGGCCGCCACTGAGCCGGCCGGGAGGAGACCGTCGTGGGTAAATTGAGCACCCCCATCATATTCGGGGCCATCGCCATTCTGGGCGCGGTGTCACTGGGCATCATCGCCCTGCACCAGGGCGAAAGCATCAGCGCGGTCTGGATGGTGGTCGCCGCCGTCTGCACCTACGCCATCGCCTATCGCTTCTACAGCCGCTACCTGGCCAACAAGGTCATGCAGCTGCAGCCGTCGCGCCCGACCCCGGCCGTGCGCCGCGACGACGGCCTCGACTATGTGCCGACGCCCAGGAACGTCCTGTTCGGCCACCACTTCGCCGCCATCGCCGGCGCGGGCCCGCTGGTCGGGCCGGTGCTGGCCGCCCAGATGGGCTATCTGCCCGGCGTGCTGTGGATCCTGGTCGGCGCCGTCCTGGCGGGCGCGGTGCAGGACATGATGGTCCTGTTCATGTCCACCCGTCGCGACGGCAAATCTCTCGGGGACATGATCCGCACCGAGATGGGCAATATCCCCGGCATCATCGCCCAGGTCGGCGTGCTGATGATCATGGTCATCATCCTGGCCGTCCTGGCCCTGGTCGTGGTCAAGGCCCTGGCCGAGAGCCCGTGGGGCACCTTCACCGTCGCCGCCACCATCCCCATCGCCATCTTCATGGGCCTGTACACCCGCTTCCTGCGGCCCGGCCGCGTGGGCGAGGTCTCGGTGATCGGCGTCGTCCTGCTGATCCTGGCCATCATCGGCGGCGGCCATGTCGCGGCCGATCCCTTCTGGGGCCCGGCCTTCACCCTGACCGGTCCGACCCTGGCCATTCTGATGATGATATACGGCTTCATCGCCTCGGTGATTCCGGTCTGGCTGCTGCTGGCGCCGCGCGACTATCTGTCGACCTTCCTGAAGATCGGCGCCATCGTCGCCCTGGCCATCGGCATACTGATCGTGCGTCCGCACCTGCAGATGCCGGCCATCACCCCCTTCATCGACGGCACCGGCCCGGTCTTCGCCGGCGCCCTCTTCCCCTTCCTGTTCATCACCATCGCCTGCGGCGCCGTCTCGGGCTTCCACGCCCTGATCTCGTCGGGCACCACGCCCAAGCTGCTGGAGAACGAGAACCAGATCCCGCTGATCGGCTATGGCGCCATGCTGTGCGAAAGCTTCGTCGCCGTCATGGCCCTGATCGCCGCCACGGTCCTGGATCCGGCGGTCTATTTCGCCATGAACAGCCCGGTCGCCGTCATCGGCAATGATGCGGTCTCGGCCGCCGCCGCCGTGGCCCAGTGGGGCTTCCACATCACCCCGGGCGAGCTGGAGCAACTGGCCCGCGACGTGGGTGAACACTCCATCTTGTCGCGCGCCGGCGGGGCCCCGACCCTGGCGGTCGGCATGGCCCACATCCTGTCCGGCGTGATCGGCGGCAAGGCCATGATGGCCTTCTGGTACCACTTCGCCATCCTGTTCGAGGCCCTGTTCATCCTGACCACGGTCGACGCCGGCACCCGCGTCTGCCGCTTCATGATCCAGGACCTGCTGGGCGTCGCCGTGCCCAAGATGCGCGAGACCAAGTCCTGGGCCGCCAATGTCGTGGCCACGGCCCTGACCGTCGCGCTGTGGGGCTATTTCCTCTACACCGGCGTGGTCGACCCCCTGGGCGGCATCAACAGCCTGTGGCCGCTGTTCGGCATCGCCAACCAGATGCTGGCCGCCGTGGCCCTGATCCTGGGCACCGTGGTCCTGTTCAAGATGAAGCGCGAGAAGTTCGCCTGGGTCATGGTCGTCCCGGCGACCTGGCTGCTGATCTGCACCCTGACGGCCGGCTTCCAGAAGCTGTTCCACCCCGAGGTCCGCATCGGCTTCCTGGCCCACGCCAAGAAGTATCAGGACGCCCTCGGCGCCGGCGAAATGCTGGCCCCGGCCAAGACCGCCGGCGACATGCACCGCATCATCGTCAACGACTACGTCAACTCGGTCCTGACGGCGGGCTTCCTGTTCGTGGTCGTGACCATGGTGATCTATGGCGTCCTGGCCTGCCGCAAGGCCTATCTGAACAACCGCCCGACCGTGCGCGAATATCCCGAGGCGCACGAGCTGACGGCGGCCGACGAAGCGGCGGATGCGGCCCGTGCCTAGGATTGGGCCTGACCCGTCGCAAGACGACCTGCTCTGCCTGTGCCGCGCTGCCGCCCTGCGGTGGGGTCGCGGCGTCAGGCGCACGGCCGGGGCCATGATCGGCCAGCCGGACTATCAGGCCTATGTCGACCACGCGGCGGCGACCCATCCCGACCAGCCGCCGCTGGACAAGACCGCCTTCTTCCGCCTGCACGAACAGCGCCGTTTCGGCGGCTCGGGCAGTTTCAAATGCTGCTGACCTGATTAAAGCCCGCTGGGCTGATCCGCAGCCTGCACACGTTCGGCCTGGAGGGCGGCGATGGCCGCCTCCAGCGTCGGGTCCTCGCCCGAACGGCGCTGGGCCACGCTGCGGGGGGCCTCGATGTCCGGGGTGACGCCGCGCTTCTCCAGCCGCACCCCGCCCGCCGTGACGAAATTGGCCCGGCTCAGCGTCAGCTTGCCGCCGTCCGGCAGATCCGTCTCCTGGGCGATCAGGACCGAGCCTATGGTCTTCTCGCCCACGACGATGCCGCGCCCCGCCTCCTGCAGGGCCGCCGGCGTCAGTTCCGCCGCGCTGCGGCTGCCCCGGTCCACCAGAACCGCGACCTCGTTGGCCACCGGCGCGTTGCGGTCGCCGCAGTCGCCCGAGGCCCTCAGCGTCACCGGCCGCCCGGTCCGTCCCGTCCGGGTCGCCCAGACCTGATCGCGCGGCAGGAAACAGGTCAGTACGGACTCCGCCTCCCACAGCCGCCCGCCGGGATTGGCCCTCAGGTCCAGCACCACGTCCACGTCCGGCGGCAGGCCGTCCAGTTCGGACCCCAGCCAGCGGCCCAGGCCCGCGTCGAACTGTTCGACCGTCAGCACCAGCACGCCCGGCCGCGACTTGTCGGCCGTAAAGGGCTGCGGCCCGTCCATCAGGCGCGGCGTCAGGCGGGTATCGCGTCGCGCGCCCGTCTCGTCGGTCAGGACCAGCTGCACCGGCCGGCCCTCCTGCACCTCGACATCCGGCCCCCAGGGGCGGCCGTCGAGGCTGTCCAGGGTCCAGCCCAGTTGCACCCCCGCCTCTTCGGCCGGCGAGCCCTGACGCACCCGCTCCACCGTCCACAGATCGGGATCCTCGCCCCGCATCAGGGTCATGCCCATGACGGCGCGGCGGTCGTACTGGGTCTCCTGCCGGCGCACGGCGGCGGGCGGACTGGCCCCGGCGTGGCCGTCGTCCAGCAGGTCCAGCATTTCATTGATGCTGCGATACAGGCTCCGGTCGTCCGTCGCCGTCAGGGCCTGGGGCCGGAACCGCGCCCGCGCCGCCTCCCAGTCCACGCCGTGCAGGGTCGGGTCGTAATAGCCGCGCCGGACCTCGGTCCAGACCTTGTCGAAGACCCTGGCGTTCATCCGCGCCCGGTCGCGCGGCGGCGCCATCTGCACGATGTCGGAAAAGCGCGCGCCCTGCCCCTCGCCTTGCCCCTGTCCTTGCCCCGCGGCCGGCGCGGCCGAGACCGCCCCCGTCGCCAGCAGTAAGCTTAACGACAAGACGCTGGAAATACTCAGGAACCGACGGGCGCTCATGGCGAAATCCTTGGCCGAACCTCGCTCGCCGCGCAAATCACGAAGAGTGGCGCATTCTCGCCCCCTCCTGTCCGCCCCTCGTCCGTCCCCTGGTCCGCCTTGCCTTCGCCGCAGGTCCGCGCCAAGAGCCCGCACCGATTTGCCGCCGCCACCGCCCCGGAAGACGCCCATGCCCATCACCACGGTCGGCCTCGACGCCGACGACACCCTTTGGCACAACGAGACCCTCTTCCGCCTGACCCACGCCCGTTTCGTCGATCTGCTGGCCGACCACGGCGACGAGGCGACGATCGAGGCGCGCCTCGCCGAGACCGAGCAGCGCAACCTGCGGCTCTACGGCTACGGCGTGAAGGGCTTCACCCTGTCGATGATCGAGACGGCCATGGAGCTGTGCGACGGCGGCGCCCCGGCCGAGGTGGTGCGCGAGATCATGGCCGCCGGCCGCGAGATGCTGGCCCATCCGGTCGAGACCCTGCCCGGCGTCGACGAGACCGTCGCCGAACTGGCCGACAAATACCGCCTGATCCTGATCACCAAGGGCGACCTGCTGGACCAGGAACGCAAACTGGCCGCCTCGGGCCTGGGCGAACGGTTCAGCGCCGTCGAGATCGTCTCGGAAAAGGATCGCGGCGCCTATGAGCGCATCTTCGCCCGCCACGGCGCCCGCCCGGCCGAGGTCGTCATGGCCGGCAATTCGATGAAGTCCGACGTGCTTCCCGCCATCGCCGCCGGCGCCTTCGGCGTCCACATCCCCTACGCCGTCACCTGGGCCCACGAACTGGCCGATGCGCCGGAGAACGAGCCCCGCTACGTCTCCCTGGCCCGTATCGGCGAACTGCCCGACTGGATCGCGGCGATCGCGGACGCATAAGGTCTTGCCCCCCGCCCCCTCCCTCTCTAAACGGGCCGCTTAACCGACAACCCGACGCGAACTCCGCATGGCGACGCCCTGCGGCGGCTACGCGCGCGCAAAGAACCAAAGGAATTCGTCGCCTCGTGCTCGACCCCGACATCAGTCATGACGAACGCGACGCCATGGTGCGCGCGGCTCTGGCGGAACAGGGCGACAGCGGCGTGACCCCGCGGCACACGCGATTCTACTTCTTCGGCGAAGGCGACCACGGCGACCTGAACGAGGTCGCCCGTCGCGCCGGCTTCCTGACCAGCGGCGCCGACGATTCCACCACACTCGAGACCACCATGGCGGTGGACGAGGCGTCCTTCGCGGCGACCTCCGCCATGATGCAGACCTGGGCCGCGGCATTCCAGCTGGACTACGACGGCTGGGACTGCGCGGTCGTGACCCATTAGCGTTCAATAAGAAGAAGAGCTGGCGATGCCCAAGCGCACAGACATCAAGTCCATCCTCATCATCGGCGCCGGCCCGATCGTCATCGGCCAGGCGTGCGAGTTCGACTATTCCGGCGTCCAGGCCTGCAAGGCGCTGAAGGCCGAGGGCTATCGGGTCATCCTGGTCAATTCGAACCCCGCCACCATCATGACCGACCCGGAGGTGGCCGACGCCACCTATATCGAGCCGATCACCCCCGAGATGGTCGAGAAGATCATCGCCAAGGAGAAGCCGGACGCCCTGCTGCCCACCATGGGCGGCCAGACGGCGCTGAACACCGCCCTGGCGCTGGACGCCTCGGGCGCGCTGAAGAAATACGGCGTCGAGATGATCGGCGCCAAGGCCGAGGTCATCGACAAGGCCGAGGACCGTCAGAAATTCCGCGACGCCATGGACAAGCTGGGTCTGGAAAGCCCCCGCTCCAAGGCCGCCCATTCGATGGAAGAGGCGCTGGACGGTCTCGAGTTCGTCGGCCTGCCCGCCGTCATCCGCCCCAGCTTCACCCTGGCCGGCACCGGCGGCGGCATCGCCTTCAACCGCGAGGAGTTCGAGGAGATCGTCCTGCGCGGCCTCGACCTGTCGCCGACCACCGAAGTCCTGATCGAGGAATCGGTTCTGGGCTGGAAGGAATACGAGATGGAGGTCGTCCGCGACACGGCGGACAACTGCATCATCATCTGCTCGATCGAGAACATCGATCCGATGGGCGTCCACACCGGCGACTCCATCACCGTCGCCCCCGCCCTGACGCTGACGGACAAGGAATACCAGCGGATGCGGACCGGCTCGATCAACGTCCTGCGCGAGATCGGGGTCGAGACCGGCGGATCGAACGTCCAGTGGGCCATCAACCCCGCCGACGGCCGCATGGTCGTGATCGAGATGAACCCGCGCGTGTCGCGCTCGTCCGCCCTGGCCTCCAAGGCCACCGGCTTCCCCATCGCCAAGGTCGCCGCCCGCCTCGCCGTCGGCTACACCCTGGACGAACTGCAGAACGACATCACCCAGGTCACGCCGGCCAGCTTCGAGCCGTCGATCGACTATGTGGTCACCAAGATCCCGCGCTTCGCCTTCGAGAAATATCCGGGCTCCGAGCCTCTGCTGGGCACCTCGATGAAGTCGGTCGGCGAGGTCATGGCCATCGGCCGCACCTTCCAGGAATCGATGCAGAAGGCCCTGCGCGGGCTTGAGACCGGCCTGTCCGGCTTCGACGAGATCGAGATCGACGGCGTCGCCGACGTCGAGGACGCCCACACCGCCCGCGCCGCCGTGGTCCGCGCCCTGGGCGTGCCCACCCCCGACCGCATCCGCGTCATCGCCCAGGCCTTCCGCCACGGCCTGACGGTGGAAGAGGTCGCCGCCGCCTGTTCCTACGAGCCCTGGTTCCTGCGCCAGATCGCCGACATCGTGCGCGAGGAAGGTCACGTCCGGGTCAAGGGCCTGCCGACCGACCCGACCGAATTCCGCCGCCTGAAGGCCAAAGGCTTCTCCGACGCCCGCCTGGCCCAGCTGACCGGCGCGACCGAGAAATCCGTCCGCGCCGCCCGTCGCGGCCTGAACGTCCGTCCGGTCTTCAAGCGGATCGACACCTGCGCCGCCGAGTTCGCCAGCGCCACCGCCTATATGTATTCGACCTATGAGACCGGCGCCCTGGGTCAGATCCCCGAGTGCGAGTCCGAGCCGTCAGACAAGAAGAAGGCCATCATCCTGGGCGGCGGTCCGAACCGGATCGGCCAGGGCATCGAGTTCGACTACTGCTGCTGCCACGCGGCCTTCGCCTTCGACCAGATCGGCGTCGAGTCCATCATGGTCAACTGCAACCCCGAAACCGTCTCGACCGACTACGACACCTCCGACCGCCTGTATTTCGAGCCGCTGACGGCCGAGGACGTGCTGGAGCTGATCGAGGTCGAACGTTCGAACGGCACGCTGATCGGCTGCGTCGTCCAGTTCGGCGGCCAGACCCCGCTGAAGCTGGCCCATGCGCTGCAGGAGGATGACATCCCCGTCCTGGGCACCAGCGTCGACTCCATCGACCTGGCCGAGGACCGCGAGCGCTTCCAGCAGATGCTGGAGGCCATCGGCCTGAAACAGCCGCCCAACGGCCTGGCCCGCTCGGCCGAGGAGGCCGCGCAGAAGGCGGAAGAGGTCGGCTATCCGGTCGTCCTGCGCCCCTCCTATGTCCTGGGCGGCCGCGGCATGATGATCGTCCACGACCGCGAGCAGCTGGACCGCTACGTCCACGAGGCCATGCGGGTCTCGGGCGACGACCCGGTCCTGATCGACCACTATCTGAACCGCGCCACCGAGGTGGACGTCGACGCCCTGTGCGACGACGAGACCGTCTTCGTCGCCGGGGTGCTGGAACATATCGAGGAAGCCGGCGTCCACTCGGGCGACAGCGCCTGTTCGATGCCGCCCTGGTCGCTGTCGGCCGAGACGGTGGCCGAGCTGAAGCGCCAGACCACCGAAATGGCCAAGGCCCTGAAGGTGCGCGGCCTGATGAACGTCCAGTTCGCCATCGAGGAGCCGCACGGCGAGAACCCGCGCATCTTCGTGCTGGAAGTGAACCCGCGCGCCTCGCGCACCGCGCCCTTCGTGGCCAAGACCATCGGCCAGCCGATCGCCGCCATCGCCGCCAAGGTCATGGCCGGGGTGCCGCTGAAATCCTTCGGCCTGACCGACAAGCCCTACGACCATATCGCGGTCAAGGAAGCCGTCTTCCCGTTCGCTCGCTTCGCCGGGGTCGACACCATCCTGGGCCCGGAAATGCGCTCGACCGGCGAGGTCATGGGCCTGGACTGGAAGCGTGACGGCGAGGCCGACATGGCCCCCGCCTTCGCCCGCGCCTTCGCCAAGTCCCAGATCGGCGGCGGCACCACCCTGCCGACGGCGGGCTGCGCCTTCGTCTCGGTCAAGGAGGACGACAAGCCCTTCATCATCGACGCGGTGAAGACGCTGATGGCCGAGGGCTTCTCCATCATCGCCACCGGCGGCACCCGCGATTACCTGGCGACCCAGGGCATCGAGGTCGGTCTGGTCAAGAAGGTGCTGGAGGGCCGTCCGCACATCGTCGACGCGATGAAGAACGGCGAGGTCCAGCTGGTCTTCAACACCACCTCGGGCAAGCAGTCGCTGCAGGACAGCTTCAGCCTGCGCCGCACGGCCCTGATGATGAAGATCCCCTATTACACCACCACCGCCGGCGCCCTGGCGGCGGCCCAGGCCATCGGCGCCATCAAGGCCGGCGACCTGGATGTGAAGGCGATCCAGGAATACGGCTGATCCGCATGATGTCTCTGGTTTCCGGCGCTTCGCACGCCTGAGACCGAACCGGAAACCAGAGACATGTCCCCTCTCCCCTGGATGCTGACGGCGGTCCTCGCGGCGGAGCTTGCCGGCTTCGCTCTTTTCTCCTGGGACAAGGCGATGGCGCGCGCCGGTCGTCGCCGCATCCCCGAGGCCCGGCTGCTGCTGTTCACCTTGATCGGCGGCATCGGCGCCTGGATGGGTCAACGCCTGTTGCGCCACAAGACCCGCAAGGAGCCGTTCCGCACCCGCTTCGGCCTGATCCTGACGCTGCATCTGCTCCTGCTGGCGGGCGGCGCGCTCTACATCATCCTTTGAGGCCGCCCCAGGCCTCCAGCGTAAGCAGACGCGCCGCCAGATCGGGTTCTCCGCTCAGGACGCGCATGAAGCGAACGTCCGCCGTCACCAGCGGGCTGCCGGCGTCGATGGCCGCGACCAGATACAGCAGGTCATAGACGGGATGTTTCAGCCGGTGCGCCAGACGGGTCGCCCGCGCCACCACATCGGCAGGGTCGATATCCTCGACCGGCGACATGTCGAGCAAGACCGCCAATCGATCATCGGCCTCGTCGGTCGAGATCAAACCCTTGCGAGCGGCCTTCCAAAGCCCGTTGGCGACTTCCACGCGCCACCACGTGGGGGCGATCAGTCTCTCGTCGAGCAGGGCGTCCGCGATGTCGCTGTCGTCCTCTTTCAACACCCATTTCAGGGCGACCGAGGCATCGACGACGAAGGTCATCTTTCGTCGCGGCTTTCCCGGATCAGGTCGGCGGAATTGGTCGGCGCCCGCCCCGTCAGGGCCTCACGCAGCTGACTCGCCTTCTCTCTGAAGCGACCGACGCGCCGAGCGCGCTCCTCGTTCAGAGCGGTTTCGAGAATGGCGCGATGCTCCGCCTCGACGCTGCGCCCATGGCTGGACGCACGTCGCTTCAACGACTCGACCATCTCGTCTGATAGATTGCGAACCAGAAGCTGCGCCATGGGCCGACGATATCACGCGCCAGCATCGTCACCAACCACGACGACCGCGCGGCTTGCCAGCCCTCTCTCGTCCGCTAAGCTCCGCGCCGAAACAGGGGTATCCGAGATGAAACGTGCGATGCTGACGACGGCGGCCATGATGCTGGCGATGATGGCGGCGACGCCCAGTCTCGCGCAGGACGCCGATCTGAAGGCGGCGGTGAAGGCCGACTACGACGCCAACCTCGCCACGCTGTTCGACTGGTTTCACCGCAATCCCGAACTGTCGGGACAGGAAGTCCAGACCGCCGCACGTCTGGCGCAGGAGCTGACGGCCCTGGGTTACGATGTCGCCACCGGCGTGGGCGGCACGGGTGTCGTGGCGGTGCTGAAGAACGGCTCCGGTCCCACGGTCATGATCCGCGCCGATATGGACGGCCTGCCGCTGCAGGAACGCTCCGGCCTCGCCAACGCCTCGACCGCGCGTCAGACGGACGCCGACGGGGTCGAGAAGCCGGTCATGCACGCCTGCGGCCACGACGTGCACATCACCGCCCTGGTCGGCACGGCCCGCCAGATGGCCGCGCGCAAGGCCAACTGGTCCGGCACCCTGGTCCTGATCGGCCAACCCGCCGAGGAACGCATCTTCGGCGCCCGCGCCATGGTGCAGGACGGCCTCTACACCCGCTTCCCCAAGCCGGACTACGCCCTGGCCTTCCACGTCTCGGCCGACACCCCGACCGGCAAGATCGAGGCCCCGCTGGGCATCGCCTATTCCAGTTCCGACAGCGTCGACATCGCCGTGCGCGGCGTCGGGGCCCACGGCGCCTCGCCGCACATGGGGGTCGATCCGGTGCTGGTCGCCTCCCAGATCGTGGTCTCGCTCCAGACCCTGCGCAGCCGCGAGGTCAATCCGCTGGAAGGCGCCGTCGTCACGGTCGGCTCGATCCACGGCGGCATCAAGCACAACATCATTCCCGAACAGGTCGACCTGCAGCTGACGGTCCGCGCCGACAGTCCCGAGGTCCGCACCCGGCTGCTGGACGGCATCGACCGGATCGCCCGCAACACCGCCCTGGCCCTGAACGTGCCGGAAGATCGCCTGCCTGTGGTCACCCGGTCCGCCACCGAGACCACGCCGGCGACCATCAATGACACCGAGACCGCCCAGCGCGTGCGCGACGTCTTCGCGGCGACCTTCGGGCCGGAAGTGCTGCGCGACACCCCGCGCACCGGCATGGGCGCCGAGGACTTCGCCAACTTCGTTCAGCCGGAGACAGGCGTGAAGGGCGTCTATTTCAACGTCGGCGGCACGCCGGAGGCCGAGGTCGAAACCGCCGCCGGCCACCACTCTCCCCTGTTCAAGATCACGCCCGAACCGGCGGTGACCCTGGGCGTCGAAGCTTCGGTCGCGGCCGCGGAGGGGCTGATGCCGAAGACGACCTAGGCCGCCTCTTCCTCGTCCTCCGGCCCCTGCACGATCCGCGTCGCCGTCAGGTCGGCGGTGACATTGCCCACGGTGCGGAAGATGTCCGGGATCACCTCGACCGCCAGCAGCAGGGGCAGCACGCCCAGCGGCAGACCCATGGCCAGGCAGATCGGCCCGATGGCGGCGAAGAAGCTGACCTGGCCCGGCAGGCCGACCGAGGCGATGGACACCGCCACCGCCGTCAGCCCGCCCGCGACCAGGGCGGGCAGGCCCAGTTCGACCCCGTACAGCTGGGCGACATAGAGACAGACCGCCAGATTGGCGACCGGGCTGGTGATGCGGAACACCGCCACCGCCAGCGGCAGGACCAGGCCCGCCGTGGTCTGGGGCACGCCCAGCCAGTCGCGCGCCCGCTCCACCATGACCGGCAGACTGGCCAATGAGGATTGGGTCGAGATCGCCACCACCTGGGCCGGGGCCACGGCGCGGGCGAACCGGCCCAGCGGGATCCGCCCCCACAGCACGGCGACGACATAGACGATCAGGATCAGGCCGATCTGGCTGAGGCAGACGATGGCGACATAGTGGACCAGGGTTCCCGCCACCCCGAGGCCCGCGCGCAACCCCACGCCCAGGGCCAGGGCGAAGACGCCGAAGGGCGCGGCCAGCAGCACCCAGTGGACGATCACCACCATGGTCTCGGCCACGGCCTCGAAGAAGGCGGCCATCGGCCGGCGCAGTTCTGCGCGGATCCGGGTCGCGGCGAATCCGAAGGCGATGGCGAAGACCACCACGGCCAGGACTCCGTCGTCGGCCGCCGCCTGGATGACATTGGCCGGCGCCAGACTGGCCAGAAAGGCCTTCAGCCCGTCGGTCTGGGCCGCCTCGCCCACGGTCGCCGCCGCATCGGCCGGAATCCCGGCCAGCAGGGCGCGCCCGGCTTCCGGATTTATGGGCCACAGGGCCAACAGCCCCAGCCCCGCCAGTATGGCGTAGACCGTCGCCCCGACCAGCAGCACGCCGAACACCGCCAAGGCCCGCACCGCCAGCCGCCCGGTCGCCGCCGCGTCGGCGATGGCCACGATCCCCGTCACCAGCAGGCTGAAGACCAGGGGGATGACCGTCATCCTCAGGGCGTTCAGC
Source organism: Brevundimonas sp. (assembly GCF_044336875.1). Classification (GTDB taxonomy): domain Bacteria; phylum Pseudomonadota; class Alphaproteobacteria; order Caulobacterales; family Caulobacteraceae; genus Brevundimonas. Next base: position 178,293 of record NZ_JBIIOP010000001.1, read on the forward strand.
CAGACCTGGCCCAGGCTTTCGACGACGCCCAGCGCCCCGGTCAGGGCGGGGGCGTCCGCCCCCTGCGCCAGGGCGCCGACGACGACGCCCGCGACCAGGGCCGCGACGACAAAGAAGCTGAGGGAGGTGAAGAAGGCGGCGACGCGGGATCTGCTCATGATCTAGGGCTAGCACTGCTTTCGCCGCCGCGCTCGCCAAACCTTCTTCACCGGCCTTCAGCGCACGTCGTCGCAGGTGCGAACGCTGCGGCTTCGGGCGCGTTATGACGGGGAAGGAGATTTCCATGTCCCGTCTGCACAAGCTCGTTCCCCTCCTCGGCGGCCTGCTGCTGTCCAAGGGCGGCCGTCGCGTCGCCGGCCGTCACGCCGGCAAGCTGGCCCTGGCCACCCTGGCCTATGAGGTCTGGCGCAACCGCCGCGAGGGCGTTCGCCCGAAAGTCCGCCCCGAGCCCCGCACGCGCTGGAGCGGCCGCCCGCCGCGCTGACCCGCGCAAAGTCTGACCCAACGTCAGATGAAAACCTTGCTATGGTCGCCCTGAAACGGAGTCCGCCATGATCAAGGTCCACCACCTGAACGACAGCCGCTCACAGCGCGTCCTGTGGCTGCTCGAGGAACTGGGCCTCGACTATGAGGTGATCCGCTACGAGCGGAACGCGGGCGATCGCCTGGCGCCGCCCGAACTCCTGGCCATCCATCCGCTGGGCAAGTCGCCGGTGATCGAGGACGGCGCGGTCAAGGTCGCGGAAACCGGCGCCGTCGTCGAATATCTGCTGGACACCTATGGTCAGGGCCGGCTGCGTCCGACGCCCGGGACCGAGGACGGCCGCCGCTTCACCTACTGGCTTCACTACGCCGAGGGGTCGGCCATGCCGCCCCTGCTGCTGAAACTGGTCTTCTCCATGCTGCCGCGCCGCGCGCCGGCCCTGTTGAAGCCCCTGGTCAACGGAATCGCGAAAAAGGCCCTGGCCAATTTCGTCGAGCCGCAGTTGCGCACCCACGTCGGCTTCTGGGAGGCCGAACTGGCCAGGTCCGAATGGTTCGCCGGCGACGAGTTCACCGCCGCCGACATCATGATGAGCTTCCCGGTCGAGGCCGGGGCCGACCGCGCCTTCGACGCCGAGACCAAGCCGCGCCTCAAGGCCTTTCTGGAACGGATCCACGCCCGCCCGGCCTATCGGCGCGCCCTGGAACGCGGCGGACCCTACACCTACGCGTGATCGGCTGTGTACGAGACCGGGCGCAACCCCGCGCCTTGGCGAACGTTAATCCGCCATGCAGTTTCGAACCATCCAGATCGTGGCCGGTCTGACGGCGGCGGTAGCCTTCGTCCTGGCCTTCATGGCCGCCGGCGCGGCCCTCGTTTCCGGCCTCTTCATGCTGACCGGCCTCGCCGCCGTCGGCTGGCTGGCCTATAGTCTGATCAAGGGCGTGATGCGTCGAGATCCCAAGGCCGAGCCGCCCGCCCGCGCCTGATACGCGCGTCGCAGTAGGCCATACGTCCGGCCTCGCCCTTGAATTCCTGAGCGAGAAACCCTAGTATTGATGCCCGGCCGCGCCCGCCCCGCGGCCTTTTGTGTGCCTACTCCGCGTCTTTCCAGTCTCCGGGCGAACCAGAAAAATCACGACACCAATGGAAAAAGTGCCGATGACGGGCGAGGGCTACCGTGTCCTCGACGATCAACTGAAGCAATTGAAGTCGGTCGAAAGGCCTAGCGTGATCGCGGCCATCTCCGAGGCTCGCGAGCACGGCGACCTGTCCGAAAACGCCGAGTACCACGCCGCCAAGGAGCGTCAGGGCTGGATCGAAGGCCAGATCGCCGAGATCGAGGACAAGATCAGCCGCGCCCAGGTCATCGACGTTTCGAAACTGTCGGGCGACCAGGTCAAGTTCGGCGCCACCGTCACCGTGGTGGACGAGGACACCGAGGAAGAGGCCCGCTATCAGATCGTCGGCGAACACGAGGCCGACGTGAAGAAGGGCAAGATCTCCATCGCCTCGCCGATCGCCCGCGCCATGATCTCCAAGGAGGTCGGCGACGTGGTCGAGGTCAACACCCCCGGCGGCGTGAAGGCCTACGAGATCCTCAAGGTCGAGTGGAAATAAGCGCCACAGCCCACGCCAATCTCCCTCCCCCTGCGGGGGAGGGTCGTCGCGTAGCGACGGGGTGGGGGCGGCCCGGCTGGGCCGCCTTTGCTGATTACAGCCTGGTTTCGGCGGGGCGTCGCCTGGCCTCCCCACCCGACCTCGCTTCGCTCGGTCACCCTCCCCGGAACGGGGCGGGAAAATAGATGACTGAGCCCCTCTCCGTCTGGGTCGTGTCCGACGGCCGCGCCGGCATCGAGAATCAGGCGCTGGGCCTCGCCGAGGCCGTCCAGCGCCTGACCCCGGCTGAAATCACGATCAGACACATCCGCTGGCGGCCGCTGTTCGACCGCCTGCCGTCGGCGCTCAAGACCCCGGCCATGCTGGCGTCCGAGCCGCTCACGGGTCCGTGGCCCGATCTGTGGATCGCCACCGGCCGCGCCACCCTGCCGCTTTCGACGCGCGTCAAAGCCTGGAGCGGCGGCCGGACCTTCGTCGTCCAGACCCAGGATCCGCGCTGGGCCAATGACCGCTACGACCTGATCGTCGCCCCGGCCCATGACGGCCTGTCGGGCGACAATGTCTTCGAGATCCTCGGCTCGCCCCACCGCATCACGCCCGGGCGGATCGCCGAAGCCGCCCCGGCCTTCGCCGCGCGCATAGCCCCCCTGCCCCATCCGCGCGTCGCCGTCCTGATCGGCGGCAAGTCGAAGGCCTTCGACCTGACCGAGGCCCACGCCGCGGATCTGGCCGACCAGATCGCCGTCGCCGTCCGCGCTTCGGGCGGCTCGCTGATGCTGACCTATTCGCGCCGCACGCCACAGGCGGCCAAGGCGGCGATGACGGCGCGCCTGTCGCACCTGCCCGGCTGGATCTGGGACGGCGCCGGCGAAAACCCGCTGTTCGGCTTCCTGCATTTCGCCGACCAGATTCTGGTCACCGAGGACAGCGCCAACATGGCGGCCGAGGCCGCTTCGACCGGCAAGCCGGTCCATGTCCTGCCGATGGTCCCGCTGAAGTCCGGCGACAAGTTCGCCCGCCTGCACGACGACCTGGCCGAACGCGGCGCGACCCGCCCGTTCGACGGGACGCTGGACGCCTGGACCTATGCGCCCCTCGCCGAAACCGACCGTGCGGCGCAGGCGGTTCTGGAAGCGATGCGGACGCGCTAATCGCCCTTCAGGTTCGTCATCCTCCGGCAAGCCGCGTAGCGTCGCAGACCGGGGATGACGAAAGGAAGGGTTTCAAGCGTCCTCGCCATCCACCACGTCCAATCCTGACGCAGGCCCGGCCTATGGTCGCCCGATAGTCTGGAGGTTGTTAGGAATGAATCGCAAAAAAGTGCACTAAAGTGCACTAAAAATAATCGGGGCCTCAGTCGCCTCCGCCGCCGCCACCGTCCGATCCGCCATCGGAGGAGCCGTCGTGACCGCCGTGATGGGAACCGCCGTCGTTCGGCGGGACCACCGTCCCCGCGTCTCCGGAGTCGTCGCCCTTCTTCGGATCCTTCGGCTTGGCGTTGGCCACTCCCATGCCCGCAACGCCCAGACCCGAGCCGATGGCCACGCCCAGGGCGATCCCCAGCCCGAGGTTCTCCATCGCCGTCCCCAGGGCCACGCCGATCGCAATCCCCGCGCCCATGCCGATCGGCAGATAGGCCGCCTTCTTGTCCTTCATCCCCGCCTCCCCTTCTCTTCAGGCGAGACTAGCATCGCGCAAACGGGAATCAGCCCCTAAATAGGGGCCATGACCCAAGCTCGTACCGTTCGCGTCGCCATCATCGGTTCCGGCCCCGCCGGCTGGACCGCCGCCATCTACGCCGCCCGCGCCTCGCTGAACCCCGTCGTCATCGCCGGCATCCAGCCCGGCGGCCAGCTGACCATCACCACCGACGTCGAGAACTATCCCGGCTTCGCCGAGACCATCCAGGGCCCCTGGCTGATGGAGCAGATGCAGGCCCAGGCCCTGCACGTCGGCACGGAAGTCATCCACGACATCGTCGTCTCCGCCGACCTGTCGCAGCGCCCGTTCAGGCTGAAGCTGGACGGCGGCGACGAGATCCTGGCCGAGACCGTCATCATCTCCACCGGCGCCCAGGCCAAATGGCTGGGCCTGGACTCTGAGGCCGCCTATCAGGGCTTCGGCGTCTCGGCCTGCGCCACCTGCGACGGCTTCTTCTATCGCGGCAAGGAAGTGGTCTTGGTCGGCGGCGGCAACACCGCCGTCGAAGAGGCGCTGTTCCTGACCAATTTCGCCTCCAAGGTCACGGTGATCCACCGCAAGGACGAGTTCCGCGCCGAGAAGATCCTGCAGGACCGGCTGTTCGCCCATCCCAAGATCGAGGTGATCTGGAACGTGGCGGTCGAGGAGATCGTCGGCGTCGTCGACGGCGTTGCGAAGAACGTCACCGGCGTCCGGCTGAAGAATGTGCAGGACGGCTCGATCAAGGAGATCCCGGCGGACGGCGTCTTCATCGCCATCGGCCACGCCCCGTCGTCGGAGCTGTTCAAGGGCCAGCTGGAGGTCAACTCCGGCGGCTATCTGCGTGTCAAGCCGGGCACGGCCTCGACCGCCATCGAGGGCGTCTGGGCCGCCGGCGACGTGACCGACGACGTCTATCGCCAGGCCGTCACCGCCGCCGGCATGGGCTGTATGGCCGCCCTGGAAGCCAGCCGTTTCCTGGCCGAGGAAGACCACGCCAAGGCCCACCACCCGATCAGCCACGCCGAGGCGGAGAAGATCGGGGTCTGGTAAGCCGCATCTTGCTTCTCCCTCCCCTTCAGGGGAGGGTGGTCGAGCGTCAGCGAGGCCGGGTGGGGGCGGCCCATGGCGACCATCGCCAAAGCGCGTGGAATGCGGAAGGTCATGAACCCGCCCGAGGCGCGGCTATGGGCGTCGCTCAAACTTCTGCGGAAACAGGGCTTCCACTTCCGTCGCCAGCATCCGTTGCGCGGCTATTTCCTCGACTTCGTCTGCCTGTCGCGCGGCTTGATCGTGGAGGTGGACGGTGAAGGCCATGAGCACACCGCCGATTGGGACAGGCGTCGAGATGCGGCGATGGCTGAGTTGGGTCTCCGAACCATCCGCATTCCGGCCTCCAGAATCCGCGATGATCCACACGACGTGATCGACTTCATCGTCCGCGAGTTGGAGGCGGCCGCCCCCACCCGGCCGCTTCGCGGCCACCCTCCCCGAGACGGGGAGGGAGAATAGAACTGCGCACCACCTCTCCCTCCCCTTCAGGGGAGGGTGGTCGAGCGTCAGCGAGACCGGGTGGGGGCGGCCCCCGAAACTGACTAAGCCGACGCCTCCGTCAACTGCGCGACATCCTCCGCCGACAGCTCCAGCGTCGCCGCCGCCAGCGTATCGGCCAGCTGCTCCGTCGTCGTCGCGCTGACGATCGGCGCCGTCACGCCCGGCTGGGCCAGCAGCCAGGCCAGGGCGACCTGGGCCGAGGTCGCCTCGTTCCGCTGGGCCACGGCGTCCAGCACCGCCAGGATCCGCACGCCGCGCTCGTCGAACTTGTCCTTCAGCATCCCCTCGCGCTTGGTCCCGGCGATCTGGTCGATGGTCTTGTACTTGCCCGTCAGGAAGCCGCTCTCCAGGCTGAAATAGGTGATGACGCCCAGCCCCTTCTCGACCGCCAGATCCTGCAGCCCGCCCTCGAAGGTGTTGCGGCTATAGAGGTTGTAGTGCGGCTGGATCGACTGATAGGCCGCCAGCCCCTCGCGCTCGGAGATGGCCAGGGCTTCGGTCACCTGTTCGGCCGAATGGTTCGAGGTGCCGATGGCCCGCACCTTGCCCGCCTTCACCAGCCTGTCGAGCGCCCGCAGCGTCTCGTCCTGCGGCGTCTTCGGATCGGGCCAGTGGGTCTGATACAGGTCGATGTAGTCGGTCTGCAGCCGACGCAGCGAATCCTCGACCGCCTTTTCGATCCAGCCGGGCGACAGGTCGTTGTGGCCCTGGCCCATGTCGGACCCGACCTTGGTCAGGATCTTGACCGCGTCGCGATTGCCCCGCGCCTTCAGCCATTTGCCGATGATGAGCTCGCTCTCGCCGCCCGAATGACCCTCGACCCAGCGGGAATAGGCGTCGGCGGTGTCGACGGCGTCGAACCCGGCCTCGACGAAACCGTCCAGCAGGGCGAAGGACGTCGCCTCGTCGGCGGTCCAGCCGAAGACATTGCCGCCGAACACCAGGGGCGCGATCTCGAGACCGCTGCGGCCGAGCGGACGTTTCGTCAGGGTGGTCATGGGGAGGAACTCCTTTTCGGGGAGACCTCGACATATGCCGCCTCGGGGCGACCGCAACCGCTGCGGAAGCGGTTTATGCGCCGAAAAGTTGAAGACCCGGCGGGGCGTATTCGACCGGCTGCCCCTGGCGGCGGCGCAGGGCGTAATCAACGGCGGTCTGGACAGCCTGCTCGTCGGTCGGCTTGGACAGGACGCCGATGGTCCCGGCCACGCCTTCGCGCACCATGCCGGGGTTGGCGGTCATGAACAGGACGGTCACGCCCATGTCCTGGCCCAGCTCGCGGCCCAGATTGATGCCGGTCGGTCCGTCGGACAGATGGATATCGACCAGGGCCAGGTCGACGTCGTTCTCGCGCACCATGTCGCGCGCAGACTTGGCGGTGGCGGCTACGCCGACCACCTCATGCCCCAGATCTTCCAGCACGAATCGCAGCTCCATCGCGACCAGAGCTTCGTCTTCGATGATGAGGATACGCGCAGTCATGGGTACGGGGCTTATGTCCGGGAGCGGTCAGAACGCAGAATAGTCAAATGGGTTTCAAGCGAAGCTTAATCACGTGATTTTTTCTGCCGCCCTGCGGCGAGAAAGCGCCGTCGCCGGCAAATCCACAACGATCTTGAGGCCTTCGGGAAGCCATTCCCGCTGCAGCCGTCCGCCCAACTGCCCCTCGACGGACAGGGTCGCCAGCGAAGATCCGAAGCCGACCCGCGCCGGCGGCCCTGTCAGGGCCGGCCCCCCGGTCTCGGTCCAGGTCAGGACGAACCGGTCGCCGTCGGCCTGCGTGACCAGCCGGATCGCACCCTTGCCTTCGGACAGGGCGCCGTATTTGGCGGCGTTGGTCGCCAGTTCGTGGAACAGCAGGGCCACCGAGGTCGCCGCCTGGTCGTCGAAGACCGCATCGTCGCCGGTGATCACGACCCGCGCCGCGCCGCCTTCGTCGGCATAGGCCTGGAACAGATCGGTCAGGAAGGCGTGCAGGGTCGTCGCCCCCACGGTCGGCTGCGAGGTCTCGGTATGGGGCCGCACGAACTCGTGCGCGCGCGCCAGGGCCGTGATCCGCGTCCGCAGCGAGGCGGCGAAGGCCTTGGCCTCCGGATACTGACGCGCCGAAAGCGCCACCAGGGCGGTGATGACCGCGAAGATGTTCTTGATCCGGTGGCTCAGCTCCTGGCTGACCAGTTCGCGGCCCTGTTCCAGCTTCTTCAGGTCGTCGATATCGGTGCAGGTGCCGAACCAGCGGGTGATCTCGCCGTCGTCGTTGCGGATCGCCACGGCTCGGCCCAGCGTCCAGCGGTAGACGCCCGAATGGTGTTTCAGCCGGTACTCGATGTCATAGGGCTCGCCGGTGTTGAGCGACCGGGTCCAGCGCTCCCAGGCCCGCGCCTGATCCTCGGGATGGAACATATCGTTCCAGCCCTCGCCGTCGGTCGAACCGACCGGCACCCCGGTGAACTCGTACCAGCGCGCATTGTAATAGTCGTGAAAGCCGTCCGGCCGGGTGGACCACACCATCTGCGGCATGGCGTCGGCCAGGACCCGAAACTGGGCCTCGCTCTCGCTCAGCCTGGCGGCGATGGCCTCCAGGTCGGCGTCGACCCGCTTGCGTTCGGTGATGTCGACGACGATGCCGGGGAAGCGGATCGGCGCGCCGTCACGGTTGAAATAGACCTGCCCCCTGGCCACGACCCAGCGTATCCGGCCCGCCGCATTCTTCAGCCGGTATTCGCTCAGGAAGGCGCCGTCGCCGTTGGTCGCCGCCTCGATCTCGGCCGCGACCCTTTCCAGGTCCTCGGGATCGACCGAAGCCGTAAAGGTCGCGATCGGCGCCCCGGCGCGCGCCAGGGCGGGATCGACGCTGTACATCTCGGCGAACCGTTCGTCCGCCACCACGCGATCGGACAACACGTCCCAGTCCCAGGCCCCGACATAGTTGGACGCCTCCAGCGCCCGGCGGGTCGTTTCCTCGCTCTCCTGGCGCTCGCGCAGGGCGCGGCGCAGTTCCAGCTGGGTCATCACCTGGTCGGCCAGGGTCTGAAGGGCCAGGATCTGGAGTTCGGTCAGACCCTCGGGGCGCGGCTTGTCGTCCAGCACGCACAGGGCGCCCAACGGCACCCCGTCCGGCGTCAACAGCGGTTGTCCGGCATAGAAGCGAATGCTCGGCGCGCCCGTGACGAGCGGATTGTCGACGAACCGCGCATCCTGCGTCGCGTCGGGCACCACCATCAGGACGTCGCTCAACATGGCGTGGGCGCAGAAGGAGGTCGGACGCGGGGTCTCGCGCACGCCCAGTCCCACCTCGGCCTTGAACCACTGACGGTCGGCGTCGACCAGACTGACCGCCGCCATAGGGGCGTCGAACAGCCGCGCCGCCAGGCGGGCGATGTCGTCGAACGCCTTCTCTCTTTCGGTGTCGAGGACGGCATAGACCCCCAGGGCCTTTAGACGTTCGCTCTCGTCCCACCTTGGACAATCAGCATCGGGGTGGGTCAAGCAGGCGTCCTCGTCGCGCCGGTCGTGCCCGGTCAGCACCATCAATGCCCTGACCCCGTGGAGCGTTGCAATGCGTGGGATGCCGTATTTCAGTGGGTGGGACGGCCGACTTCTTCCACCGCCATCGAGGCGACGCCCTCGGGCGCAACCACCACTGCGGGCGGCGCAGGCTTCGGTTGTTCCAGGGCCTGCAGCCGGGCGTTGATGGCGGCGACCTCGTCATGCGTCGGCAGGCGACGCCCGCCCAGGCTGACCACGCCGACGACGCGCTGCTGACCATCCACCTCGACCGTGCGGATCGGACCGTCGGCCGCAGGCGCACCCTTCGCCGGCGCGTCAGGATCGGCGCCCCCGGTGGCCTGGCCGGGCTGGGCGCCTGGACGCGGCCGCGAGAACCGCGCCTCGTCGATCACCGGCTCATGGCCCTTGTAGACGGTGCGGAAGGCGGCGGTTTCGCCATAGATCCCCTTCCAGCGATAGAAGATGTGCGTGCCGATCTGCGTGACCTTGGCCACGGTCGGCGCCCACCAGGCGCTGACATAGTCGGCGTGATAATGGGTGGCGGTGCCGACCGCCTGGGACACCTCGCCGTTCAGCGCCTTTTCCGCGACCTTGCGCGCCCGCTCCCAGGCCCAGCCGACCGGCGCCTGGGCCAGCGACCCGTCGCAGGTGAAGCTGAACTGGCAGCCCGTGGTCCGCTCGGCGCCCTCGAACACCACGCCGCACACGGTGTTGGCGTAGTTGGGGTCGCGCACGCGGTTCAGCACCACCTGGGCCACGCCGGCCTGTCCGGCGTCGGACTCCAGCGCCGCCTCGAAATAGACGGCCTGGGTCAGACAGCGAAGGGCGCGGCGCCGGTCGTCGGCGTCGCCCTTGAACACGAACGGCCGCGCCGGGCGCAGGGCGCCGGTGGTCAGGAGCGGCTTGTCTTCGCCCAGCCCATAGGCGGCCGTCTGCAGCAGGCTCGGATCATGCCGCTGCGCCAGGGCCAGCTGCGACGCGGTCAAACGCCCCTTGATGGCGTTCATGCCGTCCGCGCTCAGGTCGCCGCCGGTCACCCGCGCCACGGCCTCGGCGGTCCGGTCGGCGTCCGGACGCACGCTGGACCCGGCCGCCATGGCGACGCCCAGCACGGCGCCGGCCGCGGGCAGGGCCGCCGCCGAGCGCTTCAGCGCCGTCCAGATCGTCTTCCAGTGCAACAGACTCATTCAAATCCAGAAGGCGGCGTCCCGAACATCGGGAACGCCGCCGTGACGGGACCATGCCCGGACTTCGGGGCCGTTTTCGGGCGCCGGCAAACCGCTGTTATCGTCCGCCCAGGGTGGAACGCAACATCCAGGCGAACTTCTCGTGGGCGCCCAGCCTCTGCGTCAGCAGGTCCACGGTGACGTCGTCGCCGTCGCCGTCCGCCACATCCAGCGCCGCCCGCATGGTCGAGATCAGGGTCCCGTGGTCATGCATCAGCTCCTTCAGCATCTCCGGCGCCTCCTTCTCGGGCTCGCCGTCGCGAATGCTGGTCAGATTGGCGAACGCGCCATAGCCCTGGGGCGCGAACTCGCCCAGCGCCCGGATACGTTCGGCGATATCGTCCAGGGCCTCCCACTGGTCGCGGTACTGGCTCTCCAGCAGATTGTGCAGGGCGAAGAACTCCGGTCCCCGCACGTTCCAGTGGTAGCCGTGGGTCTTCAGATAGACGGCATAGGCGTCGGCCAGGACGCGCGTCAGCTGTTCGGCGACGTCGCCGCGCGCGGTGGCGGAAAGTCCGGTGTCGATTGTTGCGGTCATGCTGCGCTCCATGATGGCTTTACGGCGGAGAAACCCCGACCGAGTATGGCAGTCAGGAACGCGAAGCACGGCCGAGCGTTGCATGCAGAAGCGTCACCTTAAAATGGCGCGTCGGGGACCGGACAGGGCATGAACGCAGGCGCGTTCTTCAGGCGATTTCTGGATGCTGACGGAGGCTTGCTCGCCCTCGCTCGCCTGAAGCCGCGCCCGATCTGGAGCCGCATCCTGATCGGCGTCGTCGGCGCGGGTGCGGCCCTGCTGGTGCGCACGGCCAGCATCAGCTTCTATGGCGAGATCACCGGTTTCATGATCCTGCTGCCGGGTGTGATCCTGGCGGCTCTGGCGGGCGGGCGGCTGTCGGGCGCGACGGCGGTCGTGGCCTCCCTGCTGGGCGGCTGGGCCGTGGTCGCCTTCAGCCTGGCGCCCGGATCCAACATGGTGCGCAACCTCGGCCTGGTGTCGACGGTCAATTTCGTCATCGTCGGCCTGTTCTGCACCTGGCTGGGCGCCTCCCTGCGCCGCACCCTGGCGCGCCTGGATTCGGTCGTGTCGGACCTGTCCCTGTCCAACGCCCGCATCGACGAGACCGAGGGCCGGCTTCAGGTCGTCAGCGAACTGGCCCCGGTCATGCTTTGGATGACCGACGAGACCGACCACGTCATCCATCTGAACAGCGATCAGCGCCTGTTCTGGGGTCGGTTGTCGCACCTGGGCGACTTCGACGCCGAGGCCATCCTTCACCCCGAAGACCGCGACCGCATCACGGCCGTCGGAGCCCGGGCAGCCCAGGAACGGACCGCCTATGTGGTCGAGGGCCGCCATCGTCGCCACGACGGCGAATGGCGCGTCCTGCGCACCGAGGCTCGTCCCCGCCTGGCGCCGGACGGTCGGTTCATGGGCATGATCGGCGTCAATATCGACGTCACCGACGCTCGCGCCGCCGACGCCGCCCTGCGCGACAGCGAACAGCAGTTGAAGGCGACGGTCGAACAGGCTTCGGCCGGGATCGCCCGCATCGACATCGACGGCCGGATCACCAGCGCAAACGCCCGTTTCGCCGAGATTCTGGGCCGACCGGTCGAGGCCCTGCTGGGCATTCGCACCGCGGACGTCACCCATCCCGACGACGTCGCCCCGACCCTGTCCGTCCTCCAGGCTGCGGCGGTCGGCGGTCCCGGCGGGCAGATCGAGAAACGCTACATCCGCCCCGACGGCGCGGTGGTCTGGGCCCTGACCAGTCTGCGCGCCCTGACCGACGGCAAGGGCGATCCAGACGGTTTCATCGGCGTGGTCGTCGACATCACCGCAGCCAAGGCTGCGGAGGCCGCCCTGCGCGACAGCGAGACCCGGTTCCGCCTGCTGGCCGACACCGCCCCCTCCCCCGTCTGGCTGACCGACGTCGACGGCGGGATAGAATTCGCCAATGTCGCCCTGACCGACTTCTACGGCCTCGCGCCCGGCGGCCTTTCGGGCCAGGGCTGGAAACAGACCATCCATCCCGACGACCAGCCCCTGCTGGCCGCCGCCCAGGCCGAGGCCCGGCCCGCCCGTCAGCCCTATGGGCTCGAGGCCCGCTTCCGGCGCCATGACGGCGACTGGCGCTGGCTGCGGATCGCGGTCGAGCCGCGCTTCGACGAGACCGGCGCCTTCCTCGGCTATGTCGGCATCGCCTTCGACACCACCGACCATCGCGAGGCCCTGGAGGCTGCGGCCCGCACCGAGCGTCGTCAGGCCTTCCTCCTCGACCTGAGCGACCGCCTGCGCGACCTGACCGATCCGGATCAGATCATGGCCGAGGTCGAGGCCTCGGTCGGCGACCTGCTGGAAGCCGATCGCGTCGGCTATGGCGAGGTCGACCAGGAGGCCGGCGTCGTCTCCATGAGCCGCGACTGGACTGCGGGCGTGGTCAGCGCCCAGGGCCAGTTCAGCCTTCACGCCTTCGGCGAGGCCCTGATCACCGACCTGGCCGAAGGACGCACGATCCGCATCGACGATGTGCGCGAGGATCCGCGCACCGCCGGTTTCGCCGACGCCTTCGCCGCCCTCCAGACCCGCGCCCTGATCCGCGCGCCCCTGATCCGCGCCGGCCGGCTGCGCGCCTTCCTCTATGTCCATGCCGCGGCGCCGCGCCACTGGACCCAGGCCGAGGCCCGGCTGGTCGAGGAGATCGCCGCCCGCACCTGGACCGAGGTCGAACGCGCCAGGGCCGAAGCGGACAAGCGCGAGAGCGAGCAGCGTTTCCGCGCCGTCGCCGACACCGCCCCCGTGCTGATCTGGGTCACGCGCCAGGATCGCCAGCGGTCCTTCGTCAACCAGGCCTATGTCGACTTCTTCGGCGCGGACTACGAGACCGCCCGCGCCGCCGACTGGCGGGCCAACCTGCATCCGGACGACCACGCTCGCATCCTGCAGGAATCCGTGGCCGGCGAGGCCACCGGCGAACCCTTCTCGCTGGAGGCCCGCTATCGTCGCCACGACGGCGAATGGCGCTGGCTGAAATCCTTCTCTCGACCGCGCCTGAGCGGTTCGGAAGTCGTCGGCTTCGTCGGGGTCGCCTTCGACGTCTCCGACATGCGCGAGGCGCAGGACCGACTGGTCGAGTCCGAGAGCCGTTTCCGCACCGTCGCCGACAGCGCCCCGGCCCTGATCTGGATGACTGACGCCACGCCGACGATCATCTTCGCCAACAAGCGCTACCGCGTCTTCTGCGGTATTCGTTCACAGCGGCAACTGGCCGATTCCTGGCGCACCCTGATCCACCCCGACGACGAGCCGGTCTTCGACGCCGCCTTCATCCGCGCCTTCCAGGCCCGCGACCGGTTCGAGGCGCTCAGCCGGGTCAATCATCCCACCCTGGGTCTGCGCTGGATCCGCACCGAGGGCGTGCCCCGTTTCGACGCCTCGGGCGCCTTCCAGGGTTATGTCGGCGCCAGCCTGGACGTCACCGACGCCAAGAAGGCCGAGGACGACCTCAAGCGCATCAACGAACTGCTGGAGGAACGCGTCGGCGCCGCCCTGACCGAAAAGGCCGCCGCCGAGGCCCATCTGATGCACGCCCAGCGGATGGAGGCGGTCGGCCGTCTGACCGGCGGCGTGGCCCACGACTTCAACAACCTGCTGACCGTGGTCATCGGGGCCCTGGACATCATCCTGCGATCCGACGATCCGGCCAAGCGCAAGAAGCTGGGCGAGGCCGCCCTGTCCGCCGCGCGTCGCGGCGAGAGCCTGACCCACCAGTTGCTCGCCTTCTCGCGCCGCCAGGCCCTGCGCCCCGAGGCGATCGACCTGAACGGCCTGATCCGCGAAGGCGAACCCCTGCTGCGCCGCGCCGTCGGCGAGGCGGTGGACTTCAAGATCAGATTGAAGCGGGGCGGCGCCAGGGTGAACGTCGACCCGGCCCAGTTCGAGGCCGCGCTCCTGAACCTGATCGTCAACGCCCGCGACGCCCTGGGCGACGTCACGGGCGGCCAGATTCGCGACGGCGCCCGCATCGTGGTGCAGACCATGAACTGTTCGATCGCTCCAGGTCAGGTCGCCGAACTGTCCTCCGGCGACTATGTCTGCGTCACCGTGACCGACAATGGCGCGGGCATGTCGCCCGAGGTCATCGACCGCGTCTTCGAACCCTTCTTCACCACCAAGTCGGTGGGCAAGGGTACGGGGCTGGGCCTCAGCCAGGTCTATGGCTTCGCCCGCCAGTCCGGCGGCGGGGTCCACATTTCGTCCACCGTCGGGCGGGGCACCGAAATCCGCCTCTATCTGCCGCCCCTCGCCGGACAGGAGATCGTCGTCCCGGTCGTGGCGCCCGCCGGCGTCGACGCCTCCTTCGCCAAGGGCAGCCGCATGCTGCTGGTCGAGGACGACGCCAGCGTCGCCGCCGTCGCCCTGGATCTGCTGGAAAGCTTCGGCCTGGAGGTGGAGCTGGCCGAGAACGGTCCCGACGCGCTCAGGGCGCTGGAGGCCGCGCGTTTCGACGTTATGCTGACCGACGTGGTCATGCCCGGCGGCATGAGCGGGGTCGACCTGGCGCGGCAGGCGGCGCGGGACTGGCCGCAGATGCGCATCGCCCTGACCTCGGGCTATGTCGGCGACGACGTGGATCAGGTGCTGGCCGGCACCCCGTGGCCCTTCCTGCGCAAACCCTATTCCACCGAACAGCTGCGCGGCGTCATCGCCGGCGCCGCCGCCCTTCCCGCCGAATAGACAGCCAGGTCAAAGCCGGGACTGGAGCAAAGAAAAACGCGCCGCGGAAACCGCGACGCGTCGATCCTTCAGGAAAGGGGCTCGAAGCCTTACCGGCGCGCCTTGCGCGCGGCGTAGCGGGCGTCCCGCTTGGCCTTCTGCTCTTCCTTGGTCAGTTGCTTGCGCGCCTTGCGATCGGCGCGCTTCTCGGCGTCGATCTCTTCCTGGGCGGCGAGCTCGGCCGCCATGCGGGCGGCGTCCTTTTCAGCCTTCTCGCGGCGCTGTTCGGCCTTGGCCAGCTCGTGCTGCTGGCGCAGGGCTTCCTTCTCGGCGGCGCGCTTTTCAGCCAGGCGGTCGAATTCGGGGTCGGGGGCGGCGGCCTTCGGCTTGAATTTGGCGAGCAGGGCCTTCTTGGCCTCCTGCTGGGCGGTAATGCGGTCGGAAAATCCGGTCTTCAGATCTTTCATGCGAAAGCGTCAGGGTTCCTTGTGAACGGCCAGGGGCGGCCATCGGGGGTCGGGCGGAAGCGAAAGACGCGCGACCCGAAGCGGGGCGCACAAACCCGAAATGGGCGGCAAAAGCAAGGTTCACCGCAGCGAAATCGGGCCGACGCGCGATCTGACACAGATATAGCGTCCGGCGAGCGTCCAGTGATGCAGATAGGTCGCGCCCCTGTCCAGGACAAGGGAAGGCCAGGGGCGCATTGGGGCCTAGTTGGGTTTCTGCGCCTGTCCGACAACGGTTCCGGCGGCGCCGCCGACGGCCGCTCCGACCGGTCCGCCGACCACGGCGCCGGCGACCGCGCCGCTGGCGGCCTTCTGTTCGATGGTGGTTCCGCAGGCGGCCAGGGCCAGGGTTCCGGCGGCGACGGCCGCCATAACGATGATTCGCGACATGAGCTTCTCTCCAAAAGTGAAGCTTCAACGCTACGGTCACGCTCAGGTTCCCGCCCGCGCGACAAGTTGCGAATACGAACTGCGGCCTCGGGATGAACAGAAGCCGGCGCCGTTTTTAGCTGACCCCGCCGGATGTCACATTTGCAAATGAAGAACCCGTGCATTCCAATACAGTATTCGTCTCATTGACTGTCACATTGCCGCCGGGATTGTCACACAATCTAGGCGACAGCGTGAAAATACCTAATCGTTTCGACAGCTTAACCATCGACTTGCGAATCGGCCACATTGGGGTCACAAACTCCGTTATATAGGCCCGTCCTCGACGCCCGGGCCGAATGAGCCGTGCGCCGAAACGCAGGCTGGAACGCGACCGCAGAGTCGCCCGGCAGGCGAACTACCCGGGGGCAGCGTTTCTCGCCCTGCTGAACAGGACTAACTCGTTGTCGCATTCCTCGCAGACGCGCGCCGTTTCGGCTGCCGATCGTGTGGCGAAGATCAAGCCCATGACGGCTGCAGCCGTGTTCGGCGGTCTGGTGGGACTGGCGATCGGCGGCGCCTATCTGGGCGGGACCATGGCGCGCGCGACGACGCTGCGCGCCCAGGCCGAACGGATCCAGGGCGCCACCGCCGCCGGCTTCACCGAAGAGGCCCTGTCCGCCGCCGCCGGCGGTCTGGACGCCAGCGCGCTCTCGATCGCCCGTCGACACGATCCCTACACCAGCGCCGGCTCGGCCCAGCGCGACCGCCAGGCCGAATTGCTCGCCGCCCGCCTGGACCAGTTGGGCGACAACCGCGACCCCAATCTGCGTCACACCAATCTGACCGCTCCGGTGGGGGCCAAGCCCTTCCGCATGGAGCACGCGCTGGACGCCAGCCGCGATCTCGATTGCCTGACCCAGGTCGTCTATTACGAAGCCCGCGGCGAGGGCCGCGACGGCATGCAGGCCGTGGCCCAGGTGGTCCTGAACCGCGTCCGCCACCCCGCCTTCCCCAAATCCATCTGCGGCGTCGTCTATCAGGGCGCCGCGCGCCGCACCGGCTGCCAGTTCTCCTTCACCTGCAACGGCGTCATGCGCGGCCGGGTGAACCAGACCGCCTGGAACCGCGCCCGGACCGTCGCCTCTGGCGCCCTGTCCGGCTCGGTCTATTCGGCCGTCGGCAACGCCACCCATTTCCACACCACCGGGGTCTCGCCCGTCTGGCGCAACTCGCTGGTCCGCGTGAACCAGGTCGGCAGCCATCTCTTCTATCGCTTCGGCGGTCGTTCGGGCTCCAGCGGAGCCTTCACCTATGCCGCCCGCCCGTCCACCGGCGCCGAACAGCAGCCCCGTCTGATCCAGGCCGGCCTCAACCCGGTCGAGACCGCGCGTCAGGCCGGTCAGGCCGTGGCCTATTCGCTGGTCTTGGCCCAGGAAGGCCTGTCGATGCCGGAACCGGTCGCGCCGCAGCCGCGTCAGGCGTCGACCGCCCAGCGTCAGCCCGCAGCCGTGACGTCGCGTCCGGCCGCCCAGACTGACGCCGCCGCGCGCGCCGCCGCCTCGGCCCAGCCTGCCGCCCGACCCGCGACCCGCGTGTCCGAAACCCCGGCCCGCAGCACGCGCCCCGCGCCCGCAGCGGCCAAGGCCGAAGCCACGGACGTCTCAAACCCCGTCTGACCGCCCTAGCGGTTCCCGGACTTGTGCTGGGTCGTCAGATTCTGCTGAAGGTTTCCGAACCGACCCTGTTCGGCCAGATTGGCGTCCGCGTCGCCCGGCTGACCGGACTGCAGACCCGTGGCTGTGTCGCGCCGGTCCACCACGACGCCGTCCAGGTTCGCATTGCCGAAACTGCGTTGCTCGTCTGGGGTCTTGGGCATCTTGGACATGGCGTCCTCCTTGTTCGTTGAGGAGGAAACGCCCGCCCGGAATCCCCGTTCCGTACGGCGCCGCTGCCCGCGCCGATCAGAGGGCGTCCAGGCCGATGTCCAGCACCGGCGCCGAATGGGTCAGAGCGCCGACCGAGATCACGTCCACCCCGGTCTCGGCGATGTCGCGCACGGTCGTCAGATCGACCCCGCCCGAGGCCTCCAGCGTGATCCGCCCCGCAGTCCAGGCCACCGCGCGACGCAGATCGGTCAGGCTGAAATTGTCCAGCATGATCACATCCGGCGCCACATCCTCGCTGATCAGAGCCAGCACCTCGCTTAGCTGATCCAGCCCGTCGACCTCGACCTCGACCTTCATCAGATGGGGCGCGAAAGCCCGCGCCCGGCGCACGGCCTCCCCCACCCCGCCGCAGACGGCGACGTGGTTGTCCTTGATCAGAATGGCGTCATCCAGGCCGAAGCGATGGTTCATCCCCCCGCCGCAGGCCACGGCGTGCTTCTCCAGCGCACGCAGACCCGGCGTGGTCTTGCGGGTGTCGGCGATCCGCGCCTTCGTCCCCGCCACCGCCTCGACATAGGTGCGCGTCAGGCTGGCCACGCCCGACAGCCGCCCGACCAGGTTCAGGGCCGTCCGTTCGGCGGACAGGAAGGCCCGGGCGTTCGCCTCGACCACCGCCAGGGTCGCGCCCGCCGCGAAGGCGTCGCCGTCGTTCAGCTTCACCTCGACCTCGGCCTGCGGATCCATGGCCAGCACCGCCAGCCGCACGCAGTCGATCCCGGCCAGCACGCCGGGCTTGCGCGCGACGAAGGCCGCCTTCATCCGCGCGTCTTCGGGGATGCAGGCCATGGCCGTGACGTCCCCGGCCCGGCCCAGATCCTCGGCCAGGGCCATGCGCACGACAGGCTCGATCAGCAGTTCGGGAAGAGAGCGGGTCACGAGCGGCTCCAGCCAGTAATCCTCCCCCATCGGGGGAGGGGGACCGCGAAGCGGTGGAGGGGGCCCGCCGCGTCACAGTCGCCTGATGTCCAATACCGGAGGGGCGTCGGGGGGGGGGGGGGCGCCCCGCCCCCCGCGCCGCCCCCCCCCTCCACCACGCTACGCGCGGTCCCCCTCCCCCTATGGGGGAGGATTTCATTCCGCCGCCTCCAGCGCCGCCGGCCGCGGCATACGCACCCGCGTATGATCCGCCGCCCCGGCCGTCTCGGGACAGTCGGCCCGGTAATGTCCGCCCCGGCTCTCGCGCCGGTCCAGCGCCGCCTGGACGATCAGCCGCGCCGCCAGCAACGCCGCCGCCGTCCCGTGCGCCGCTTCCAGCCGGTCGATCAGGGCGATCAGGCCCGACAGCCCCTCGGCCGTCCGCACCACCCCGGCCTGGGCCGTCATGGCCGCACGCAGTTCCGCCAGAGCCTCGTCCGGCAGATCGGGCGACAGGACCGTCGGCAAGGGCCGTCCCCCGCCCGTCTCGGCCGCCGCCGCCGTCCCGGCCCGCCGCCCGAAGGCCGCCGCCTCCAGCAGGGAGTTGGACGCCAGCCGGTTCGCCCCATGCACCCCGGTCGCCGCGCATTCGCCCACAGCGAACAGACCCGCCAGGCTGGTGCGCCCATCCGCATCGGCGGCGATCCCGCCCATGTGATAGTGGCAGGCCGCCATCACCGGAATGGGGCTGACGCGCGGATCCAGGCCGCTGCGCATACAGGCCGCGAACACGGCCGGAAACTCGTGCGGGAAGGCCTCGCCGATGGCCGCGCGCGCATCCAGATAGGCGCCCCGCCCATCCATCCGCGCCGCATGGACCGCCCGCGCCACCACGTCGCGCGGCTTCAGATCGGCGTCGTCCGCCTCGCCCAGCAGGAACCGCCCCTCGCCGTCGATCAGCCGCGCGCCCTCGCCGCGCAGGGCCTCGGTCGCCAGGGGCGCCGGGTCCAGCCCCACGTCGATGGCGGTCGGGTGGAACTGCACGAACTCAGGATCCAGGATCTCCGCCCCGGCCCGCGCGGCCAGGGCCAGGCCTTCGCCCTTCAGGGCCGAGGGCGTGGTGGTGGCGGCGAACAGGCCGCCCGCTCCGCCGGTGGCCAGCACCACCGCCGTGGCCGAAATCTCGATCCGCTTGCCGGTCGGCCCGCGCGCCACGACCGCACCGACCACCCGGCCGTCGGCGTCCTGGGTCAGGGCCTTCAGCCGCGCGTCATCCCAGACCTCGATCAGTTTCTCGGCCCGCACCGCCGCGACCACGGCCGACAGGATGGCCCGCCCGGCCCCGTCGCCGCCGACCCGCGCCACGCGCGGCACCGAATGGGCCGCCTCCAGACTGACCACGAAGCCGCCGTCAGCCTCACGGTCGAACGGCGCGCCCAGGGCCGCCAGCCATTCCACCGTCGCCCGTCCAGCCCCGGTCAGGGCCCGCGCCGCCGCGCCCTCGACCAGACCCGCGCCCGCCGCCTCGGTGTCCTGCGCGTGCAGTTCTGCGGAATCCACGGCCGTCAGGGCCGCCGCCATCCCCCCCTGCGCCCAGGCCGACGAACAGGCGTTCAGCAGGGGTTCGGGCGTCACCACCAGAACCTTGGCCCCGGCCCGCGCCGCCTCCAGCGCGGCAGACAGTCCGGCGAGGCCGGCGCCGACGATCAGCGGCCCATCATGACGCGTTCGGTTCACCGTCCCACTCCGAGATAATTCAGGCCCAGGCGCATCGCCCCGGCCGGATCGCCTTCGACCATGGGCAGAAGCGCGCCCAGAGCCGCCGCCGCACACAGGGCCAGGGTCAGCAGATAAAGGGCCAGGCTCTTGCCCGCCTCGGGCCAGCTCAGCGTGCCCCAGGCCGCGCGCCAGACGCCGCGCTTCAAATGGCTGAACACCGACAGGGCCAGAAAGGCCGCCAGGATGAACCGCCCGGTCGACAGCCCCCACCAAACCACGGCCACGCCGATGACCAGCAGGACGATCTGCTCCAACCGGGGATGCACCCGCGTCAACACCGGCCCCAGCGCCCGCGACCCGTCCAGCGGCGGGGCGGGAACCAAGTTCACCAGATTGAGCATGGCGATGAAGAAGGCTCCCATCAGCCACTCCCCCTGCCCTGTCGCCATCCAGACGCCGACGAAGGGGATCATGGCCAGCAGGCCGAACGCCGGCCCGGCCAGCGACACCAGCACGCCATCCCACTCGCTCTTGGGCTCGCGCCGCCCCTTGGCCAGACCGCCCAGGAACGGAATGATGTAGATCCGCGCCGGCCCCATGCCGAGCTTGTTCATCGCCAGGGCGTGGCCCGCCTCGTGCACGAACAGGCCGATCAGCACCGCCCCCGCCGCAATGGCGCTCTGGGTGATGAACCACAGGAAGCCGCCCATCAGGGCCGTCGACAGCAGGGCCCAGACCAGGCTCTGGTCCTTCTCGACCGGCTCTTCGACGAAGGCAGGCTGAGAGGTCGCCTCGGAGACGACGGCCTCATCGGGCTTGGCGTCCCATGGACCGGGCGTGCGGGCGGGTGTGTCTGTATTGCTCATGGCGTCCAGATGGGCGCGACCGACCGTCCCGTCGCCGGGACCGATCGCCGCGTCACGCTCAGATCAGCTCCACATCGACGTGATGACGCGCCTTGACGATGTCGTAGCGCGCCGGGATCGCCGGTGGCGGCAGGTCGATCATCCGCTGCACGGCCATCCGGCCCCGCTCGATCATCTCCTCCGGCACCGTCACCTCGAACTGCATGTGCAGCAGGCAGTCGTGGATGTTCTGCAGCGTGATCCGCTTCATGTGCGGGCACAGGTTGCAGGGGCCGACGAACTCGACGCTGGGCACGTCGCCCTTGATGTTGGACGCCATCGAACATTCGGTGATCAGCACCACCCGCTTGGGCTTCCGCTGCTCGACATAGTCGGTCATGGCCGCCGTCGATCCGGCGAAGTCCGAGGCTGCCAGGATCTCTTCCGGGCATTCGGGGTGGGCCAGGACCTCGGCGTCGGGCCAGGCGTCGCGCATGTCGGCGATGTCCTGGGCGGTGAACCGCTTGTGCACCTCGCAATGGCCCTTCCAGGCGATGATGCCGACCGTCGTCTGGGCGGCGACGTTGCGCGCCAGGAATTCGTCGGGGATCAGGATGACGCGATCGACGCCCCATTCCTTGGCCGCCCATTCCACCACCTGGACGGCGTTGGCGCTGGTGCAGCAGATGTCGGTCTCGGCCTTCACCTCGGCCGTGGTGTTGACATAGGTGATGACCGGCAGGCCCGGATAGCGCTGCTTGATCAGCCGCACGTCCGCCCCGGTAATCGAGGACGCCAGCGAGCATCCGGCCTTCAGGTCCGGGATCAGCACGGTCTTCTCGGGGCTCAGGATCTTCGAGGTCTCGGCCATGAAGTGGACGCCCGCCTGGACGATCACCTTCGCATCCGACCGCGCGGCCTCCTTGGCCAGACCCAGGCTGTCGCCGACATAGTCGCCGACCCCGTGGAAGATCTCGGGCGTCATATAGTTGTGGGCCAGGATCACGGCGTCGCGCTCGCGCTTCAGCCGATTGATCTCGCTGATCAGCCGCGCCTGTTCGGGCCATTCCAGCGGCGTGACGTGGTCCTTGACCTTCGCCCACACCCCGGCGGTCTCCCGCTCCAATTCCTTCGTCAGACCAAAGGCGCCGTCCGCCATGACCGTCTCCTCGCACCCTTATGCTCAAAGTTAGCATAAGCAGAACCAATGTAGGCCGATGGAGAGGCGGCGCAAGGGGAAACCGTTCGAACAGTCCCTCTCCCGCTTGCGGGGGAGGTGGCCCGGCGTTCGCGAAGCGAACCAGGGTCGGAGGGGGAAGTCTCGTTTTCAAGAAGGCGATACTCCCCCCATCGTCAGGCGTCTCGCTACGCTCGACGACCTGACACTTCCCCCGCAAGCGGGGGAAGGACAGCAAAAACCTTTCCCAACACCACGACTTCGCCTAGACGAAAGCCCGTTTCCTTTCCGACTTCAGCGCCTTTCCGACACAACCATGCAGGACACCATCCGCCGCATCCTCACCGCCCGCGTCTATGACGTGGCGGAGGAGACGCCCCTCGATCCGCTGCGTCGTCTGTCGGCCCGGCTCGCCCGGCCCGTCCTGCTGAAGCGCGAGGACCTGCAGCCGGTCTTCTCGTTCAAGATCCGCGGCGCCTACAACAAGATCGCCGGCCTGTCCGAGGCCGAACTGTCGAAGGGCGTCATCTGCGCCTCGGCCGGCAATCACGCCCAGGGCGTGGCCCTGGCCGCCGCGCGCCGCAACACGCCTGCGACCATCGTCATGCCGACCACCACCCCGGGCATCAAGGTCGCCGCCGTCCGCGCCCTGGGCGGCGAGGTCGTGCTGCACGGCGACAGTTTCGACGCCGCCTACGCCCACGCCCGCGACCTGGAGGCCCAGACCGGCGCCGCCTTCATCCACCCGTTCGACGACCCCGAGGTCATCGCCGGCCAGGGCACGGTCGGGCTGGAGATCGCCCGCCAGCACGCCGACCCGATCGAGGCCGTCTTCGTCCCCATCGGCGGCGGGGGCCTCGCCGCCGGCGTCGCCGCCATAATCAAATTCCTGCGCCCGGAGACCAGGGTCATCGGCGTCGAACCCGTCGATGCGCCCACGATGAAGTCGGCCATCGCCGCCGGCCAGGTCGTCACCCTGAACGAGGTCGGCCTGTTCGCCGACGGGGTCGCGGTGCGCCGCGCGGGCGACCTGACCTTCGCCCTGTGCAAGGATCTGCTGGACGAGATCGTCCTGGTCGACACCGACGCCATCTGCGCCGCCATCAAGGACATCTTCGACGACAGCCGCGCCATCGCCGAACCCTCGGGCGCCGTGGCTTTAGCCGGGCTCAAGGCCTGGGCCGCCGCACATCCGGGCGCAGGCAGCCTGATCGCCGTCAATTCGGGCGCCAACCTCAACTTCGACCGACTGCGCCACGTCGCCGAACGCGCCGAGATCGGCGAGGGCGCCGAGGCCCTGCTGGCCGTGGCCATGAAGGACGACCGCGACGACTACCGCCGCTTCCTGAACAGCCTGGACGGCCGGTCGGTGACCGAGTTCAACTACCGCTGGTCCGGCGACGGCGCCGCCCAGATCTTCGTCGGCGTGGCCCTGCGCAACGGCCCGCACGAGCGCGACGATCTGATCTCGACGCTCCGCTCGGGCGGCTACGCCGTCGAGGACATGAGCGACAACGAGACCGCCAAGCTGCACGTCCGCTACATGGTCGGCGGCCGCACCGTAGGCCTGCCGCACGAACGCATCCTGCGCTTCCAGTTCCCGGAACGGCCGGGCGCCTTCCTGCGCTTCCTCAACAGCCTCCAGCCCGCCTGGGCCCTGACCCTGTTCCACTACCGCAACCACGGCGACGACGTCGGCCGGGTGCTGGCCGGGATCAGCGTCCCGCCGCAGGACCAGGACCGGTTCGCCGCCGCCCTGGCCGACTTGGGCTACCCCTACGTCGACGAGACCGACAATCCCGCCTGCCGCCTGTTCCTCGACGGCGCCTGAACGACAAAAGAGCGGCGACCGTTTCCGGTCGCCGCCCTCGAATCTCGCCGGTCGTGGGGGTCAGGCCTTCTCGATCGCCGCCGCGATCTGGTCGCTGTTGTGTCCCGTCAGGTCCTTGGCGATCTCGCCCGCCAGCTTGCCCTGCAGATCCTTGTGCCAGTGCTTGCGCAGCTCCCCCAGGGTCTTGGGCGCGGCGATGACCAGCAGTTCGTCGATCTTGTTGGTGACCGACCATTTGTTCAGCACCTCGGCCACGCCCATGGCGAACCCGTCCTCGGCCTGGGTGTCGTTGTCCGGATTGGCCTCGCTGGAGCGCCGCCCGGCCGAGCCCGAAACCCGATCCTCGATCTCCGGCAACTGCAGGGCCGTCAGCCGGATCTCGGTCCCGTTGGTGTTCTTGAACAGGGCCAGCTTCTCGCCGTCGACCACCGCCACCAGCGCGCCGTTTGATAGTTTCATCTTGGATGCTCCACTCTGTTCTAGGCCAGGGGTAACGACCGCGCGGCCAACCCGTTGCCACCGTCCGCCGATGCCCTAGTGTCGCGGCCCAGCCTTTCGCGAGCCCCTCATGCCCCTGCGCCCGCCCCTCGACCGCCGCGCCGTCCTGACCGGGGGCGCCACCGGTGTCCTCGGCCTGACCCTGTCCGGCTGCGCCGCCTTCCCGGCCTCGTCCAGGCCGCACCAGACCGTCTGGACCTTCGATCGGCTGACCGACATCGGCGGCGTCCAGACGACGGTCGAAGGCGCCCCCGCCCTGATCGACAGCCCCTATGGCCGCGCCGTCCGTTTCGACGGCGTCGACGACGCCCTGTTCATCGCCGAACACCCTTTAGCCGGCGCCGAGACCTTCACCTTCGAGGCGATCTTCCGCCCCGACGGCGGCGCCTTCGAGCAACGCTGGTTTCATCTGGCCGAGGAAGCGCCCCCCGGTCAGCCCCCGTCCCAGACTCGTTTCCTGTTCGAGATCCGCGTGGTTCAGGACCGCTGGTACCTGGACGCCTTCACGCGCGGCCCCGGCTACAACCACACCCTGATCTTCCCCGAACGCCTCCACCCCTGCGGCCAGTGGCATCATGTGGCCCAGACCTTCGACGGAACCACCTACCGCGCCTATGTCGACGGCGTGCTGCAGGGCGAGGCCCCCCTCGCCTTCAAGCCACAGGGTCCCGGCCGCGCCTCGGTCGGCTGCCGCATCAACCGCCTGAACTATTTCAACGGCGCCGTCCGCCAGGCCCGCTTCACCCCCGCCGCCCTGCCGCCCGAGCGGTTCACCATGCGCTGACCTCGGATCACCTCGCACGGTCTCTCGCCATCGCCTTCAGGTTGTGATTAAGCTGGCGGCCGGGAGAGGGAGAAGACGATCGTGCTGAAGGTTCTGGCCGCCGCCATGACGCTCGCCATCGCCGCGATGACGACCACCCCCGCTCACGCCCTTGCGACGGCCGCTGCGGCTGATGCGCCGGAAATGTCGCAGCAGGAGAAGCGGGACCACGATCTCTTCGTCCGCGCCAATACCGATTTTCAAAGACGTGGACACGCGGCCCTCGCGCGGCATCTTCCCGCCCTGCGTCAGGCCCTGGACCGGATGCCGGCCGACTATGGCCAGGTGGCGAACGGGGACGGGCAGAGCATCGTCAGAGTCAGCGATCCCGGCGACGTCCTGATCATGCTGGTCTCCTTCGCCGCCGCCCACGAAAAGGGCGAGCAGCCGGCAGGCAGCGCGACGGCCCTGCCCAATGTTTATGGCGACATCACCATGATGCTCGCCTCCGAGGCGGTCGAGGCCCGCCGTTACGAGGAAGCCGTCGCCTATCTGGACCGAACCCTGAAGGTCCAGCCGCAAAACTGGATGCTGCTGAGCGAAAAGGCCGCCGCCCTGCAGGGGCTGGCGCGCTGGGAGGAGGCCCTGGCCCTGGCCGACGACGCCCTGGCCTCTTCCGATCTGCTGATGGCGTTGCATCGCGGCCCCTTCCATCGCCGCCGCGGCTTCAGCCTGATCGAGCTGGGCCGACTGGACGAAGCCAAGGCCGCCTACGAGGCCGCGCTGGAACTCGACCCCGAAGACGCCAACGCCAGGCGCGAACTCGAATACATCGCCCAACTGAAGGCCGGCGCCCCGGCGACCGCGCCCCAGGTGATCGCGCCGTTCGCGCCCGAGCCGCCCAAGACCTAGAGCAGCCGCCCGCCGGCCTCGTGGGCCAGCAGCCAGCGTTTTCGCTCCAGCCCGCCCGCATAGCCGGTCAGGGTTCCGTTCGCCCCGATCACCCGGTGGCAGGGCACGATCACCCCGACCGGATTGGAGCCGTTGGCCAGACCCACCGCCCGCACCGCCTTGGGCGAACCGATCGCCGCCGCCAGCTGGCCGTAGCTGCGCGTCTCGCCGGCCGGGATCGCGCGCAGGGCCCGCCACACCGCCCGCTGGAAGTCTGTGCCTGCGGTCTCGACCGCGATCCCGTCGAAGGCCGCCATATCCCCGGCGAAATAGGCCGCCACCGCCGCCCGCACCGTCTCTGGCGCCCGTCCGTCGACCAGAACCACCTCGCCATAGTGGCGGCGCAGCAGCAGGCGCAGCCGGGCCTCGTAGTCGTGGAAGTCCAGCGCCCGCACCACGCCCTCGGCGTCGGTCACGACCAGCACCTCGCCCACCGGCGAAGGAATGCGGTCCAGGGTCAGTTCCATCGCGGCCCCGTTCTTCAGCGACTTGCTCATTGCGCCTCTCCTTCGGTCTGGTTCCAGTATATCGCCCCATAGGCCCGCCACGGTCGCCACCGCTCCGCGCGCGCCGCCAGGGCCGCATCCGCCGTCTCCAGCCGGTCGCTGGGCGCCTCTTCTCCGGCGTCGATCCAGTCGCCTGCCGGCCTCAGCCCCGGCCGCGCCTCCAGGGCCGCCGCCAGAACCGCATCGGCCGACAGGTCGCGCGCGATCGCCTCGGGATCGGCCGCCAGGTCGAACACCCGCCGCACCCGCGCCAGCACGCCGGGCAGGGCCTTCAGCTCGCCGATCCGCGCCTCGATCGCCGCCTTGCCCGCCGCGCCTTGGCGCACCGTCACCGAACCCTCGGTCCCGTCCACGGCCGTCCGCAAGGTCCGCGTCCAGACGCCCCCGTCGACCGCCTCGTCCGGCGCGCCCCGCGTCGCCAGAGCCCGCATCATCGCGTCCCAGTCATAGGGCGGGCGATAGGCCAGGCCGATCCGCACCGCCTCGGTCCGTTCGCCTCCACCCTCGTCCCTGGCCTCGCCCCTGGCCTTGCTCCGCCTCAGGTCCGACGGCGCCCGCCCGTACAGGGCCTGGAAGGTCTCGTTGAACCGCCGCACGCTGCCGAAGCCGGACGCCAGGGCCACCTCGGCCATCGACAGACCGGTCTCGTGGATCAGCTGCTTGGCCAGCAGCACCCGCCGCGTCTGGGCCACGCTGACCGGCGCCGCCCCCAGATGCTGGCGGAACAGACGGCGCAGATGCCGCTCGCCCACCCCCAGCCGCGCCGCCAGGCCGTCCGCATCCCCCTCGTCCAGCGCCCCGGCCTCGATCAGGGCCAAGGCCCGGCTGACGGTGTTGGACGTCCCCCGCCACGCCCCCATCTCCGGCGCGGTCTCCGGCCGACAGCGCAGACAGGCGCGGAACCCGGCGGCCTCGGCCGAGGCCGCCGTCGGATGGAAGATCACATTCTCCCGCTTCGGCGTCCGCGCCGGACACACCGGCCGGCAATAGATCCCCGTCGAGGTCACGGCCGTAAAGAACCGCCCGTCGAACCGCGCATCCCGCGCCCCGAGGGCGCGCCAGCAGACCTCTTGATCCAGCCTCTGTTCCATGGGCCGCAAGATGGGGCCTCGGCCTCGCGATGTCTCGCGGTTTTCGGACATCAATGCGCGTGCACGCACCGTTTCCTTTTCCGATCCTGCGGCTAAGGTGTCCGCCTCCCAGGGGTTTATCCGTTCATGTCCATGCTTCGTCGTTCCGTGCGTCCGCTCGCCCTCACCCTGGCCGGCGCCTGCGCCGCCGCCCTGCTCGCGGCCCAGCCCGCCTTCGCCCGCCAGACAGGCGCCGAAATCCCGACCGTCCGCCAGACCCTCGGCTACGACAGCGGTCAGGAGATCAGCCGCGCCGCCGACGTGCGTCGCTATTTCGAGGCCCTGAAGACCGCCGCCCCGACCCAGGTCGTCCTCGGCGACTACGCCAGGACCTGGGAGGGCCGCCCCCTGTTCTGGGCCGCCGTCGGCTCGCCCGCCAACATCGCCCGGCTGAACCAGATCAAGGCCAATGCGCGCGCGCTGGCCGATCCGCGCGCCACCTCGACCCAGCAGGCGTCCAACATCATCGCCGACCAGCCGGTCATCGTCTGGATGGCCTATTCGGTCCACGGCAATGAGATCAGCCCCGCCGACGCCTCTATGGAGGCGGCGCGCCGCCTGCTGACCGACCCGACCGCCCAGGCCTGGCTGGCCAACACCGTCGTCGTCTTCGTCCCGACCCAGAACCCCGACGGCCGCGAGCGTTTCCTCAACAGCTTCGCCTCGGGTCGCGGCTCCGTCGTCAATCCCGACCCGGCCTCGGCCGAGCGGGACGAGCCCTGGCCCAGCGGCCGCTACAACCATTATCTGTTCGACCTGAACCGCGACTGGTTCATCCAGACCCAGCCCGAGACCCAGGGCCATTCCGCCCAGGTCCGCGACTGGCGCCCCCAGGTCGTCGTCGACAGCCACGAGATGGGATCGGACGAGACCTTCTTCTTCCCGCCCGAGGCCGAGCCGCTGAACCCGTGGATCTGGCCCCGCACCCTGGAGAACCGCGCCCTGTTCGGCCGCAACACCGGCGCCCGGTTCGATGCGGCGGGCCTGCCCTACTTCAACCGGAAGGTCTATGACGCCTTCTATCCCGGCTATGGCGACGGCTGGCCCGGCTATCTGGGCGCCGTGTCCATGACCTACGAAGCCGGTTCGGCGCGGGGCCTCGCCGCCCGCCGCAGCTCGGGCGAGGTCTTCACCTACGCCGACACCGTCCGCGCCCACCTGACCGCCACCCTGGCCACCATCGAGACGGCCTCGCGCAATCACGACCGGCTGTTGAACGACTTCTACGCCTATCACCGCGACGGCATGTCGGGACGCGGCGCCTATGTCCTGCCGCGCGCCAAGGATCCCGCCGCCGCCGACCGTCTGGCGGGCCTGCTGGTCCGTTCGGGCATCGAGGTCGGCGTCGCGCGCCAGGCCTTCGGCGCCTGCGGCGGCCAGTACCGGGCCGGCGACTATTTGGTGAACCTCAGCCAGCCCCAGCGCCGCATGGCCGAGGTGCTGCTGACCCGCGACGTGCCCATTCCGCCCGCCTTCCTGGCCGAACAGGAGCGCCGTCGTTCGCGCGGTCTGGGCGACGAGATCTATGACGTCACCGCCTGGTCCCTGCCCCTGATGTTCGGCGTCGACGCCGCCCGCTGCAACAGCGCGCCGGGCGTCGCCGTCGACGCACGCGGTCCCGAACTGGTCACGCCCTCGGCCGTCCGGAACGCCGAGGCCCGCTACGGCTTCCTGGTCGCGCCCGGCTCGGCCCAGCCCCGCTTCCTCGCCGCCGCCCTCCAGGCCGGCCTGACCATCAGCTCGGCCGACAAGCCCTTCGCCCAGAACGGCCGCGACTGGCCCGCCGGAACCCTGATCCTTCCGAAAGCCGGCGCCCCCGCCGATCTGGTCGCGACCCTGAACCGTCTCGCCGCCGACACCGGCGCGGAAGTGGTCGGCACGGACGAATCCTGGGTCGATAGCGGCGCCAGCTTCGGATCGGGCGACGTGGTGCGGCTGCGCGCCCCGCGCATCGCCCTGGCCTGGGACAGCCCCGCCGCCCCCGACGCCGCCGGCGCGACCCGCTGGACCCTGGAACAGGACCTCGGCTATCCGGTGACCGCCATCCGCGCCGGCAGCTTCGGCGAGGCCGACCTGTCGCAATACCAGGTCCTGATCCTGCCCGAGGGCCGCAGCTACAAGTCCGTCCTCGGCGAAGACGGGGTCAAGGCCCTGCACGACTGGGTCTCGCGCGGCGGCACCCTGATCAGCCTGGGAACCGCCACCCGCCTGCTGACCGACGCCGACAGCCATATGCTGGCCTCGCGCCGCCAGGACGCCGCCGAACAGGACGAGGCCGAGAAGAAGTCCGCCCTGCGCATCGAGAACCAGACCGACTACGCCGCCCTGCTGGCCGAGAGCGGGCACGGCCCGGACTCGGTCGCCGGCGTCCTGGCCCGCGCCCATGTCGACCCCGACCACTGGATCGGCGCCGGCCTGCCGTCCGAACTGAATGTCTTGGTGCGCGGCGCCGACATCTACGCCCCGCTGAAGCGCGGCGAAGGCAGCAACGCCGTCCGCTTCGAAGGTTCCGACACCCTGCTGGCCTCGGGTCAGCTCTGGGCCGAGAACCAGGCCCAGCTCGGCTACAAGCCGGTCGTCATGATCGAGACCCTGGGCGCGGGCCAGTTGATCGCCTTCACCCAGGACCCGACCGTGCGCGGCTATCTGGAAGGCCTGAAGCCCCTGTTCGCCAATGCGGTGTTCAAGGGTCCGGCCCACGTCTCGCCGCGCTGGTGAACCCCTGATCGCGGGAGCCGTGAAGACGGCTCCCGCACCGCACCATTTCCACACTCACGGAAGGGGGATTTGACGCCCGGCCAGACAGGCATAACCTCGGTGTGCGCCCTCGACGGCGTACATATAAAAAACAGGGAGTTACGCCTTTGGTTCGTCCGCCCCGTCACCTCTTTTCGTCCATCGCCTGCGCCGCCGCGACCCTGATCGCCACCAGTGCGGCTGCTCACGAACATGTCCGGAACCAGCCGCTCGGCCCGGGCGCCGGCCTGCCCGTCGGCAGCTACCGCGAGACTTGCCGCAACATCTCGCTTAACGGCGACCGGCTGCGCGCCCGCTGCATCGCCCAGAACGGCCAGTCCGTCGCCACCACCCTCAGCGTCCGCAGTTGCCAGGGCGCCCCGATCCGCAACCAGGACGGACAGCTGCGCTGCGCTCCGCCCACGCCGGCCGACCACACGACCTGACGACCATGAGACCGGCCCCGCTCGACCGGGGCCGGTCCTGACGGAGCGGCCGGTCCTACATCGGCCAGAACAGCAGGATCGCGGGGGGCCCGACGATCAGCACCAGAAGGCTCAGCGGCGCGCCCAGCTTGGGATAGTCCGAGAACTTGTACCCGCCCGGCCCCATGACCAGCGTATTGCACTGGTGGCCTATGGGGGTCAGGAAGTCGCACGCGGCCCCCACCGCCACCGCCATCAGGAAGGGATCGGGCCGATAGCCCAGCTGCTGGGCCAGGGTCGCCGCGATCGGCGCCACCACCAGAACTGTCGCCGCATTGTTCAGGAAGGGCGTCACGGCCATGGCGGCGAACATCATCCCCGCCACCGCCACCACGGGCGGGATTCCCTGGAACACCGACTTCAGCCCCCCGGCTATCAGGTCCGCTCCGCCGGTCTGCTGGATGGCGTCCGACACCGGGATCAGGGCCGCGATCAGCACCAGCAGCGGCCCGTCCAGCGCCGCATAGGCCTCGCGCATCTTCAAGCCCCCCAGGGCCACGATCACCACCGCCGCCCCGAAGAAGGCGATGGCCACCGGAATCAGGCCGAAGCCGACCATCACCATGGCTGCAGCCAGCACCACGGCGGGCAGGAATTTCCTTCGCTTGCCGCCCAGCCGCATCTCCCGCTCCGCCAGCGGCAGCAGGCCCAGTTCCGCCAGCCGCCCCGGCAGGCCGGATTCCGAACCCTGCAACAGCAGCACGTCGCCGGCCTGCATCTTGGCCGTCCGCAGATGCTGGGTCAGTTCATAACCGCTGCGCGACACCCCCAGCAGGTTCAGCCCATGCTGGCCGTACAGGTCCAGCGATCGCACCGTCTGTCCGGTCAGGGGCGAGTCCGCCCCGATCACCGCCTCGACCAGATGGACCTCGTCCTTTGCCTCCTCCAGCAGCACCGGCCGGTCGCCCCGCACCAGCCGCAGCCTGGCGGCGTCGATGAAGGCCTCCAGCGCCTCCTGGTCGCCCTTGATCAACAGGGTGTCGCCGGGCCGGACGATGGTGTTGCCGCGCGGTCGGGCCCTGCGCTTGCCCTCGCGGATCAGGGCCATGACCTGGATTTCGTCCGTGGCCATCGCGACCAGGGCCGTGATCGGCTGCGGCTCCAGGGTCCAGTCGTCGGGCACGCGAGCCTCGGTCAGATAGGCGTTGGCCGACAGGGCGGCCGACAGGCCCAGCGTCCCCGTCCGGTCCTTGGGCAGCAGCCGGTAGCCGAAGGCCAGGAAGGCCAGGGCCACCCCCGTCAGGATCAGCCCCACCGGCGCATAGTCGAACATCCGGAACGGCTCGCCGATCATGTCCTGGCGCACCTCCGCGACCAGGATGTTGGGCGCGGTCCCCACCAGGGTCACCATGCCGCCGGCCATGGCGCCGAAGGCCATGGGCATCAGCAGGCGCGACTGTTTGGTCCCCGTCCGTCGGCTGACCTGCAGCGCGACCGGCATCATGATGGCCAGGGCGCCGACATTCTTTGTCACCATCGACAGCAGGGTCACCGCCGTCGTCAGCACCGGAACCTGGCTGCGTTCGGTCTTGAGGTGCGGCATGATCCGCTTCAGCGCCATCTCGACGATGCCGGACTTGGCGAAGGCCGCCGACACCACCAGGGCCGCGGCGATGATCACCGTCACATCATTGGAAAAGCCGGCAAAGGCGTCCTCGGCCGGGATCACCCCTATGGCCAGTCCCGCCACCAGAGCCGCCACCGCGACCAGATCGTATCGGAACCGCCCCCAGATAAAGGCGGCCACCGTCAGCCCGACCAGGCCGAACGCCAAACCCTGTTGTAAAGTCACTTGCTCGATCCAGCCCCGTCTCGACCCGCTTGGGGTCCGGACAGGGCAACGACGCAAAGCGGCTAAGGTTCAACCGTTTCGACGCCTGTCGAGGCGGCGGGACCGGCAGGGCAAGCCCGCCGATGCCGCCCGGTCCGACCCGCCGCCCAGCGCCTGCCTCGCGATCGAACGGCCCGGACCCGCCGCCTCAGCGCCCGACCGTCAGCCGCGCCGCCCCCCGGATGATGCGCCAGATTTCGGCGGCGAAGGCCCAGACCACGATCATCATCAGGATCGTCTCCAGCCCGCCGACATGGTCCGAGGTGCGTTGGAACAGGGCCTGCACCCGCACCGCGAACTCGGTCACCGTCCCGACCCAGACCACCGGCGTCAGCGGCGACCAGAACCACAGCCACGCCAGGCCCCAGGCCGCCGCCGCCCCGAACACCACGTCGCCCAGGCCTGTCAGCCGCACATTCCCGCCAGAGGCCGCCCGCATCAGATCGAACACCAGCTTGGCGGCGGCGAACAGGGTCACGGGCCAGTAGGCGGCGGCGACGATCTGGCTCAGGATCCGGCCGTAGTCGACCCCGTCCACCACCCCCGCCAGCTCCTCGGGCCGGATCGAGGCGATCGGCAGCAGGCCCGTCCACCACATCAGCAGCACGCCCCAGCCGATGGCGCTGGCCACCGCCTTGGCCGCCGGCGACATCTCGGCGCTCTTCTTCACCGCTGCGCCCGACTTCTCCGGCGCCGCCCCCTGCTGCGTTGTCGATCCGCCCCGCGCCAGCCGCTCGCCCCATTTCTCGGCGTCGATGTCTCCGCCCAGCTCGAACAGGCCAAGATCCTTGACCCGCCATTTGGCGATGAAGTCCGGCTTCTTCTCCTGCCGCTCCAGGATGAAGCCCGCCACAGTCACCACCCCGATCACCGAGATCGCCCCGCTGAACAGGCTGGCGAAACCCTGGCCTATGGCCTGGCCCAGATAGACGTCGCCCGCCAGCACCCGCGCGCCCAGCCCCAGCAGGGTGACACAGACCATGACCGCGAGAGCCACCTTCACCGCGAACATCCACCACGGATACAGTTCCGGCCCGATCAGCGCCTGCGGCCCCGAGCGATAGCGCGCCGCCACCGTCAGCGGATGCCCGACCTCGCGCAGCACCGCCTCGACCTCGTCGTCGCTCGGCGCCCGGCCCAGCCGGTCCTCCAGCGCCTCGATCCGCCCCATGATCTCGTCGCGCAGCTCGGCGACGATGTCCTCGCGGCTCTCCTTGGGCAGCTGCGCCGCCACGGCCTTCAGATAACGCTCCACCAGGTCCATCCCGGCCTCTCCCTCTTTCCCGATGTTCACAGCATCTTCTCCAGCGAGGCGGACAGGCCGCGCCATTCGTCCGCCAGCCGCGCCAGCAGGACCTCGCCCCGGCCCGACAGCCGGTAGAACCGCTTCTTGCGCCGGTCCTCCTCGCGCCATTCGCTGTCGAGCAGCCCCTGGCTCTCCAGCCGGCGCAGCAGCGGATAGAGGGTGCTCTCCTCCATCTCCACGCCGGCCTCGCCCAGGGCCACCCGCAGCGAATAGCCGTATTGTTCGCGCCTCAGGCTCGCCAGCACGGCCAGGATCAACGACCCCCGCCGCAGCTCCAGCCGCAGGCTTTCGAACAACTGTTCCTCGTCCTGGCTCACGCGCCGCCTCCGTGCGTCACATAGTGTGTGACACACAGTGTATGCGACATACTGTGCGAACGAGTCAAGCGACCGCGGTTATCGTCGCCAGCGAGGCGGCGTCAGATCTTCAGGGCCGCAGGGCGATCGCCGGGGCAGCCGCGACGAAATAGGTCTTGGGGGCGTCCAGCGGCGCAGCGCATTTTGCCTCGATCACGGCGCCGCCCCGCACGTTGTAGCGGACCGGACCGCCCGTCGCGCACCGGGCCGTGACGGCGTCGAACATCGGCTTGACCTCGGCTATCGGATCGAACCCTTCGACGGCGGCGATCTCGGGATCACCGGACAGCACGCCGCACCGGTCGCCGGTGTCCAGCTTGATCCCTTCGGGATTGGTGTAATAGCCGGTGCCCCCGCCGCTGCAGTTCTGCCCATTCAAGTGCCACAGCACCGCCCGACGATAGTCGTCGTCGCTCGGGCGATCCTCCAGTCCGACGCCCAGCGCCGCGAGCCGCGCCTCGATCGCACCCCAGCGCGCTTCCCCGGGGCCTTCCAGGACCAGGGCGACGGCGGCGTCCGCCTGCGGCCAGGCGCGAAACTCGGCGACGCCATAGCTCCCGGTGCGACGCCCCTCGGTCAGCATCTCGCGCCACAGGTCCATGACCGTCTGGTCGCCGGCCTCGCGCAGCATCAGATCGGTCAGCCACTGGATCAGGACGCCACAGTCATAGACCCCGCTGCCGCTGCGAGGACCGCGCCCGTTCAACGCCCTCGCCTCCAGAACGGACCGGCAGCCGTTCAGCCGTTGCGTCAGCGACGCACGCGCCGCCGCCTCGCTCATGTCGCCGGTGCTGACCGCCCCCATGACGGCGGCGTATTCGGCCCCGCCCTCATGCAGCCAGGGCGCCGTACTCCCGTCGTCCAGCGCGACGCCGTGGCCGTTCCACAGATGGAAGCTCTCATGCCAGACGAAACTCTTCACATAGGGGGCCGTCTCCTCCTGCGGCCCGCTCCAGTCGCCGTGGAAGCGCGTCGAGATCAGGCCGGTCTCGCTGACGTCGCCACGAAACTGCGACGGCCCCGGGCTGTCGACGGTAATGACCAGGGCCGGGGTGAAGGGCAGGCTCAGGCCCAGCCGCGTCCCGTAGAATTGGCGTGCGGTGACAAAGGCCTCGCGCATCGGGGCAGACAGTGGCTCGCCGACGGTCGCGCCCGTCACGACCAGGGCATCGTTCTCGGCGATGATCGCCTTCGTGGGCCCGACATAGACGGCGCCGGCGATGCCGCCGCTTTCAGGCAGGGCCGCCTGGTCCGGCGCCAGGTCGACCGTCAGCACCGTCTCGACCCCTTGGATCGCCAGGGCGGGGCCATGCACGATCCAGCCGTCGCCGACCCGCACCAGCCCCATATAGACCCGGTCGATCTCCTCGGCGTCCGGCGCAATGGCGATCTCGACCGTCGAGAACGGCTGGTCGGAGACAACAGTGTCGCCATCCAGCCTCAGACCCGGCGTCTCCACCGTCCACAGGGTGCGGATGATATGGGCGTCCTCGAACGTCAGCCGGTCGGTCGGCGTCGCCAGACTGTAGCGGACATGCACCCCGTCCGTGTCGGACCGCAGCCGGACCTCGGCCGTGTCGGACCGCAGCCGGACCTCGGCCGTGTCGGCCGCCCCTGCCCGTGACGCGCCGACCGCCAAGATCGCCACACAGAAAAGGATACGCTGCAGAATCGTCATCGCCGCCCCAGGTCCAGCCAAGCTCAAGACCTAGCGCGATGCGGGAGAGACAGACAACCCTGATGCATCACGGCCTCACGGGCATGAAAAAAGGCGGCGGACCGAAGTCCGCCGCCCTCTGTTCGTCGTTCCGACGCCTGTCCTTAGAAGGACTTGGTCAGATTGATGAAGGCCGTGCGGCCCAGATAGTCGTAACCCGAATACAGCGGGGCGTTGCCGACCCGGTTGTAGACGCCCGACGAGATGGTCGGCGGGTCTTCGTTGAACAGGTTGCGGACGCCGGCGGTCGCCGTCCAGCCGTTGGCGGCATATTGGACCGAGGCGTTGTGCAGCCAGTAGTCGCCGACTTCCAGGTCATAGTCCGACGTCGCCGGATCCTCGCCATAGTAGTCGTAGCTGTCCGTACCCTGGATCCACTCGACGCCGTAGCGCACGCGCCACTTGTCCCAGGCGTAGGACACGTCGGCCGTCCCGGTGAACTCGGGATTGTTGACCATGCCGGTATAGTCTTCCAGCGGGTCTTCGGCGAACAGCTTCGACGAGATTTCCGTGTACTGGGTGACCGCCAGGTTGAACAGCGCCGTGCCCGGGCCGACGTCCTTGCGATAGCGCACGGTGTAATCCAGGCCCTTCACATTGTCCGTGGCCAGGTTGACGTAGCTGTCCTGGACCGTGAGGCTGTTGTCGGCCGGATCGCGCGAGACCAGACGGCAGAAGCCGGTGTCCGCAGCGAAGTCTTCCGGATTGGAGTCATAGCAGCGGGTCAGGATTTCGCCTGCGCCGGTGCGGGACACGCCGTTCTCGACTTCGATCTCATAGTAGTCGACGGCGAAGGCCAGATCACCCCAGCCTGACGGCAGCGGCGGCTGGAGCACCAGGCCGACGGTCATGTTGGTCGAGGTTTCGGCCGACAGACCGGCGTCGGCGCCGCCTGCAGTGATGACCTGGACGCTGGTGGTCGACTGGAAGTCGCCCGGCAGGCCTTCAGCGGTGCAGTTGGCGACCCGGTTCGGGTTCACGCCGTCCGCGCCGTACTCGTTGCAGCGGTCGTTGGCGTTCGACAGGAAGCCGGTGGTGGCGCCGACGAACTGCTCGAACAGCGCCGGGGCGCGATAGGAGGTGCCGTAGGTGCCGCGAACCGTGACCCAGTCGATCGGACGATAGACCAGGCCGATCTTGTAGGTCGTGTCGTCGCCGTAGGAGTCATAGTCGGTGTAGCGGAACGAACCGTTCAGGGTCAGTTCGCGCACGCCCGGCAGGTCAGCCAGGATCGGGGCTTCGATTTCGCCGAAGACTTCCTTCACCGAGTCCGACCCGCGCGTGATGGCCGAGCTGGAGAAGTTGTAGGTGTTGCCCAGTTGGCTATCGATGCCCGGAGTGTCGTCGATCTCGGACTCACGCCATTCGGCGCCGAAGAAGCCCATGACGCGGCCGGCCGGCAGGCTGAACAGCGGACCGTCGATGCCGATGCTGACCACCTTCTCGGTGAACTCGGTCGTGCCGGTCACCGGACGGAAGACATAGTCGACCCAGTTTTGCGGCAGGACGCCGCCGATGGTCTGGCTGTTCAGCACCGGAGCGGCGACGCAGCCCGGGTTCGACGCGAGCAACGCGCACTGGAACTGCCCCGGCGCCGTTTCCACCACATCCAGCGTCTCGATCAGACGATCAGTCAGGAACTGTTCGCTGGTGTAGGTCGACTTGGAACGCGAATAGCTGGCGTAGGCGTCATAGCGCCATTCCGGGATGAAGAAGTCGCCCTTGATGCCGGCGACATAGCGACCGAAGTCGACTTCCTGGTCGGAATGGTCGTTGCCGAAGCCGATGAAGGCGCGAACGCCGACGTCTTGGCCCCTGTTCAGGCCCTGGTCGCCGAAGGCCACGCTGTCCTGCAGGTTGGCGGGGATCAGCGGGCTGCCTTGGGCGTAGTCGAGCGCCAGCTGGCGATAGCCGGTCTGCGACGACTTGCGCTGGTTGAACAGGGCTTCGCCGTACACTTCGGCGTTGCCCAGGGCGTGCAGGTCGTAGCCCACTTCGCCGTACAGGGTCGTGATGTCGACGGGCGAGATCAGAGACTCGTTCAGCATCCGGTCTTCGAAGGTGTCACGAACGTTCACGTCCGACCCCGAACCGCCCACGCCCTCGAAACCGACCAGGCCGGTGGTGACGGCCGAGTTCGGGCGCCAGCGGTTGAAGCTGGTCGCGGTCGTGCCCGCGGCGGCGACGCCCGCCATGGTGTTGGTGCCGATCGTGTTGATCGTCACGCCGTTCGAGCCGGTCGTGGTGATGGGATAGCATTTCGACTGGCCGGTCAGCGGGTCGATATAGTCCTGGCCATTGCGGAAGCCGTCGGTCTGGCAGCGCGTGAACTCGCGGTCGCGCAGGGTCAGTTCATCCCGCTCGTAGCGTTCGACCGAACCGGCGGCGCGCCAACGGTCGCCGCGGACGCCGCCCGTCACCGACAGGCGGGTCGACCCGCCGGCGCCATTGGCCTCCAGCGGCTCGTTGCGCTGGGCCTCAATGGTCAGGCCTTCGAAATTCTGGCGGGTCTGGATGTTCACCACGCCGGCGACGGCGTCCGAACCATAGACCGACGAGGCGCCGTCGCGCAGCACTTCGACACGGTCGATGATGGCCGTCGGCAGCACGTTCAGGTCGGCCGCGCCGACCGAGCCGCGCGAACCGGCGGGCGAAACGCGACGGCCGTTCAGCAGCACCAGGGTGCGGCTCGGCGACATGCCGCGCAGACCGATGGTGTTGGCGCCGGGGCCGCCGTCGGTGACATAGCCGCCGTAGGAGTTGTTGATCTGCGACGTGCCGCCGGTGACGGCTGTGCTCTGCAGCGCCTCGGTGGTCGAGGCGAAGCCCTGCAGGGTCGCCTCCTCGCGGGTCACCACTTGGGTGGGCGACGGCGCATTGTAGTTGTCGCGGCGAATGCGCGAACCGATGACGACGATCTCTTCAACATTGGTCGTGTCTTCGGCCTGGGACACAGCGGCGTCCTGCGCCGAAGCGACGGCAGGAGCGAACATCGCCAGAGACGCAGCGAAAATTCCGCCCGCCACGGTTGAATTCATGAGGTAGTTCTTACGATTACGCATACGCCTCTTCACAAGTAGTATTTGAACAATACTCAACACATACCGCCATATCGGCGATATATATCTCCGATATACGCAATGCATCGGATATGTGACATGGCTAGGCGCAGCGAACACGGATCGCAACCAAAAAGTCGCATAAAAGTTCGCAACAAGGAGAAATTGCGTGCAGAAACCACACATACTGCGGCGGGATGTAGCAATATCCTTCCACATCACGCCGTTTTCCCGCCATTTTTGGACGAAGCTTTGATACGCAACCACCTTTGAAGGCGGACGCTATTGGCGATAACCGATCCCGCACACTAAGTTCTGTTCATGAACCGTTCTTCGACCTCGAAGCCCGCCGCGCCCAAGATCGCCAAACCCGTCCACGTTCCCGACCAGGGCGTGCGAGAGGCCGCCGCCGCCTTCAAGCGCGATAACGGCAAGATGCCGATGTTCGCCCCGGTCTCCGGCCCGCGTCTGACGCCGGAGGAGCCGGTCGCCGCCCCGGCCGACTGGACGCCGCACCGCCCCTCGCACGAGGGCAAGCGCAAGGGCGGCCGTTTCCGGCTGGAGACGAAATACACCCCCGCCGGCGACCAGCCCGCCGCCATCGCCGAACTGGTCGCCCAGGCCGAGGAGGGCGATCGCGACCAGGTCCTGCTGGGCGTCACCGGCTCGGGCAAGACCTTCACCATGGCCAAGGTGATCGAACAGACCCAGCGCCCGGCCCTGATCCTGGCCCCGAACAAGACCCTGGCCGCCCAGCTCTATTCCGAGTT
Source organism: Brevundimonas sp. (assembly GCF_044336875.1). GTDB lineage: Bacteria > Pseudomonadota > Alphaproteobacteria > Caulobacterales > Caulobacteraceae > Brevundimonas. The sequence goes on from NZ_JBIIOP010000001.1 coordinate 218,446, forward strand.
CAAGGCCTTCTTCCCGGACAATGCGGTCGAGTATTTCGTCAGCTACTACGACTACTACCAACCCGAAGCTTATGTCCCAAGAACAGACACTTACATCGAAAAGGACAGCTCCATAAACGAGCAGATCGACCGGATGCGCCACTCGGCCACCCGCGCGATCCTGGAGCGTCAGGACGTCATCGTCGTGGCCTCGGTCTCCTGCATCTACGGCATCGGCTCGGTCGAGACCTATACGGCCATGACCTTCAGCCTGAAGGTCGGGGACCAGATCGACGAGGCCAAGCTGCGCGCCGACCTGATCGCGCTCCAGTACAAGCGCAACGACATGAACTTCGACCGCGGCATGTTCAGGAAGCGCGGCGACGTGATCGAGATCTTCCCGGTCCACCTGGAGGACCGCGCCTGGCGCATCAGCCTGTTCGGCGACGAGCTGGAGGCGATCCAGGAGTTCGATCCCCTGACCGGCAAGAAGACCGCCGACCTGACCGAGATCACCGTCTATGCGGCCAGCCACTATGTCACCCCGCGCCCGACGCTGAACCAGGCCGCCGCCGGCATCAAGGCCGAATTGAAGGAGACGCTCGACTGGATGGTCGAGAACGGCAAACTCCTCGAAGCCCAGCGCCTTGAACAACGCACCCGTTTCGACCTGGAGATGATGGAGGCCACCGGCTCCTGCGCCGGCATCGAGAACTACAGCCGCTGGCTGACCGGCCGCGCGCCCGGCGAGCCGCCGCCGACCTTCTTCGAATATATCCCCGACAACGCCCTGCTGTTCGTGGACGAGAGCCACGTCACCATCGGCCAGATCAACGGCATGTTCCGGGGCGACTACCGCCGCAAGTCGACCCTGGCCGAATACGGCTTCCGCCTGCCCTCCTGCATCGACAACCGCCCGCTGAAGTTCGAGGAATGGGACGCCATGCGCCCCCAGACAGTCCACGTCAGCGCCACCCCCGGCCCGTGGGAGATGGAGCGGTCGGGCGGCGTCTTCGTCGAACAGGTCATCCGCCCCACCGGCCTGATCGACCCGCCGGTCGAGATCCGCCCGGTCAGCGGAACCACCCGCAACCAGGTCGACGACGTCATCGACGAGGTCAAGACCACGACCCGCACCGGCTACCGCAGCCTGGTCACCACACTGACCAAGAAGATGGCCGAGGACCTGACCGAATATATGCACGAGCAGGGCATCCGCGTCCGCTACATGCACTCCGACGTCGACACCCTGGAACGGATCGAGATCCTGCGCGACCTGCGCCTGGGCTCGTTCGACTGTTTGATCGGCATCAACCTGCTGCGCGAGGGCCTGGACATTCCCGAGTGCGGCCTGGTCGCCATCCTCGATGCGGACAAGGAGGGCTTCCTGCGCTCGGAGACCTCGTTGATCCAGACCATCGGCCGCGCCGCGCGCAACGTCGACGGCCGGGTCATCCTCTACGCCGACCGGATGACCGGCAGCATGGAGCGGGCCATCGCCGAGACCGACCGCCGCCGCGAACGCCAGCAGGCCTACAACGCCGAACACGGCATCACGCCCGAGAGCGTCAAGCGCGACATCAAGGAGATCCTCGACAGCCCCTACGAGTCCCGCGAGATGGACCGGGTCACCCGTCCGGGCGTGGCCGAGGAGGCCAAACCCTTCGTCGGCTCCAACTTCCAGGCCGCGCTGAAGGATCTGGAAGGCCGGATGCGCGAAGCCGCCTCCAATCTCGAGTTCGAGGAGGCCGGCCGCCTGCGCGACGAGATCAAGCGGATGAAGCTGCTGGACCTGGAGTTCGCCAACGAGGCCCTGACGGCGGCCGGCGAAACGGTCGACAAGTCCGCGCCGAAGAAGTGGCGCGCGGAAGCGGCGGCGGAGAAGGCGGAGGCGTTCAGGAAGGGGCGGTGAGAGCCAGACGCCCCACCGCACACTGCACCTAATTCGGGTATTTTTTGTAGACGTTTTCTAAGAGATCTTCGAAAAACTCGTTAGCTTTGCTTTGCTTGAAGGAAACCGTCGACGGGTGAGCAGCAGAATTTCTTATTCCAAGTTTTTGGTCGAGAATTTTCCTCACGTCATTTGATATAATTCCTGAGGATTTCATAAATTCGATGAACTTACCTTCTGGTATTTCTCCGAAATCATCCCTCTTGGATATTTCCGTCACCTTCACTCTTTTATCGGTATTTTTCGAAAGCGTATCATTAAAAGATACAAGATGATTTGATAAAACCAATCCATAAAGGTGGTCGAGCAAAAATGACCAGAATATCACAATTGCAGCCCTGTTACATCCAATTCCATAACAGTCTATAGCCTCCTGCAAGAATTCTTTCTGAATACCCTCATTAAGCTTACTACACGCATCCCTTAAAGGCTCGCTTGTTTGAGTTACAATAGCCGAAACCCCCAAACTTTTTGATATCTGCTCACGCTCATGAGCGTGCAACCTATAACCTTTGGAAGCCTTTACGTACTTCGGACCTTTTCCTTTAGACGCATTGGCCAAGTGAGTAGCGACCCACGTCGGAACTATGAGATCACAGAGCTTAAAACACTGCTTCAACTCAGCCGTTGTTACACTTTCACGACCAACCTCGATCTGCAAATAGTATGCAAAATAATCGGCCAATCTACCCTTAGAAAGAGCCAATCTGTCCGGTATAGACGCATAAAAAATCGCCAAATGGGATTTATCTAAATTACTCACGCGTCAGATACCTTTTTGGCCATATAAACTAGATGGTTCTCCCCCATAGTTGGGATAATAACCTCTGAAAGTTTCGTGTACTCAATATAACCCTCCTTCTTTGCATCATTCATATTCTTCGCAAACGCCTCAGGTATCTTCATTTCTGATTTCATGCTATGAAAACATGAATATATGTCTGAATCTGCACACGGCGAAACCTTAAGAATATCCCGCAAGAACGAGCAGAAAACGAGAATTTTTTCGGTATTATTTTTTGGTTTGTATTTCTTGATGAACTCAGGAAGTTTACTCAAGTCCAAGTTGGTATTGAGCGAAGGCTGAGACTTCTTCGAACTGGAAGAATTTTTGATTTGAGATTGTTTTGATTTTAATGGTGGGATTTTTTCTGAGACAACCTCGGACGAATTCAAAGGACCGATTTCGGAATCAGGCGACTTCGATTTAAATCCGTTCGACGGTTGTAGATCTTTGAGCGCGCCCCGGACCTCGCCTAAGGCGGTCAAAATAAATGCCTCATCCCCTTCGATCTCGATTGACCCATCAGAGACATTCACAGTTAGCTTGGCCATCAAGCCCTCCCGATTCTGCAGACAATATCAGTTGTTATAGCTTCACTGAGAAAAGTGCATAGCACCGTTCGATTTAGCGAGGTTAACGCGCCGTACCATGTCAGGCTATCCAAGGTCATGGTCGACGCCTCCGGGTCGAGGACGCAGTTTAACTGGGTGCGACAGGCCTCCATCTCGGTGGCCATGGCGGCACGGGTCAGGCCTTAGGCCTTCATCCCGGTTCGCCTTTCCCTTCTCCCGCAAGGGGAGAAGGAAGAGGTGGTTGCGTCCGATCCTGACGTCCCCCCGCCCCACCCTGTCGGCATGACCAAGACATCGACGTGGAAGATCCGGTCGGAGGAGACCTGGTACGACATCCGCCGCGAATGGGAGCGGGGCGAGACCGGGGCGTCGCTGGCCCTGCGGTATCAGGTCGGGCTGTCGAACCTGTGGCGGCGACGGGCGGCCGAGGGGTGGCGGCGGCTGCAGGCCTACGAGCAGGATCCGGAGCCCGAGCCGGTCGAGGGCTGGGTGCGTTATGCGGCCCGGCGAAAGATCGAGTTCGAGGAGCGGCTGGGCGATGCGCGGGATCTGGCCGAATGTCTGGTCGAGGCCATGAAGGACGAGCGGCTGATGCGGGCGCCCCACTGGCATATTCCGTGGCTGTACCACTGGCGGGCCGAGCATCTGGGCGAAGAGGCGGCGGCGCGGGATCGGGCGCGGGCCGTGGAGGCGGGCTATCCCTGGGCCGAGAGCTTCTGGCGCGAGGACGGGAGCCTGATGCCGCTGGGCTGGATGGATCAGGAGATGGCCCGGCTGCATCCGAAGGAATTGCGCGAGGCGCTGGGGGCGCCGGAGGGGGTGGAGGTGTGAGGGATGAGGCAATGCCTCTCCCTCCCCGCTCCGGAGAGGGTGGTCGAGCCGGAGGCGAGACCGGGTGGGGGCGGCAGGGCGAAACCCCACGGTTCTTTCGAGACGAGAGCGGTGGGGCCTTGCCTGGCCGTCCCCACCCGGCTTCGGCTACGCCTCAGCCACCCTCCCCCGCAGGGGGAGGGAGAGGATCAATGCGCGATCAGTCCTCGTCCATCTTGAGCGCGGCGATGAAGGCTTCCTGCGGGATCTCGACCTTGCCGAACTGACGCATCTTCTTCTTGCCGGCCTTCTGCTTCTCCAGCAGCTTCTTCTTCCGGGTCGCGTCGCCGCCGTAGCATTTCGACGTCACGTCCTTGCGCAGCGCCCGCACCGTCTCGCGCGCGATGATCTTGCCGCCGATGGCCGCCTGGATCGGGATGACGAACAGGTGGGGCGGGATCAGTTCCTTCATCTTCTCGACCATGCCCCGGCCGCGCGTCTCGGCGCGGGCGCGGTGGACCAGCATCGACAGGGCGTCGACCGGCTCGGCGTTGACCAGGATGTTCATCTTGACCAGATCGCCGACCTTGTAGCCGGTGATCTCGTAGTCGAACGAGGCGTAGCCCTTCGAGATCGACTTCAGCCGGTCGTAGAAGTCGAAGACGACCTCGTTCAGCGGCAGCTCATAGACCACCAGCGCACGGGCGCCGACGTAGGACAGTTCGATCTGCGACCCCCGGCGGTCCTGGCACAGCTTGATCACGCTGCCGAGATAGTCGTCGGGCGTCAGGATGGTGGCCTTGATCCACGGCTCGGAAATGGTCTCGATCTGCATCACGTCGGGCAGGTCGGCCGGGTTGTGCAGGTCGATCTCGGTCCCGTCGCGCTGCTGGATCTTGTAGACGACCGAGGGGGCCGTCGCGATCAGGTCGAGATTGAACTCGCGGCTCAGACGCTCCTGGATGATCTCCAGGTGCAGCAGGCCCAGGAAGCCGCAGCGGAAGCCGAAGCCCAGGGCGGCGCTGGATTCCATCTCGTAGGTGAAGCTGGCGTCGTTCAGGCGCAGCTTGCCGATGGCGGCGCGCAGATCCTCGAAATCGGCGGCGTCGACCGGGAACAGGCCGCAGAAGACCACCGACTGGACTTCCTTGAACCCCTTCAGCGGTTCGGCGGTCGGCTTCTTCTCGTCGGTGATGGTGTCGCCGACGGCGGCGTGGGCCACTTCCTTGATCTGGGCGGTGATGAAGCCGACCTCGCCCGGGCCCAGTTGGTCGACCGGGGTGTTCTTGGGCAGGAAGACGCCGACCCGGTCGATCAGGTGGGTCGAGCCGTTGCGCATCATCTTGACCCGCATCCCGGCCTTCAGCACCCCGTCGAAGACGCGGACCAGGACGACGACGCCCAGATAGGGGTCGTACCAGGCGTCGACCAGCATGGCCTTCAGCGGGGCGTTCACGTCGCCCTTCGGCGCCGGAAGCTTGGTGACGATGGCTTCGAGGACGTCCTCGATGCCTATGCCGGACTTGGCGCTGGCCAGGACGGCCTCCGACGCGTCGATGCCGATGACGTCCTCGATCTGGGCGCGGACGCGGTCGGGCTCGGCCGCCGGCAGGTCCACCTTGTTCAGGACGGGGACGATCTCGTGATTGTTGTCGATGGCCTGATAGACATTGGCCAGGGTCTGGGCCTCGACCCCCTGCGAAGCGTCCACCACCAGCAGCGAGCCCTCGCAGGCGGCCAGGCTGCGGCTGACCTCATAGGCGAAGTCGACGTGGCCGGGCGTGTCCATCAGGTTCAGCACATAGTCCTGGCCGTCCTTGGCCCTGTAGTTCAGGCGGACGGTCTGGGCCTTGATGGTGATGCCCCGTTCCTTCTCGATATCCATATTATCCAAAACCTGCTCGCTCATTTCGCGAGCGGTCAGGCCGCCGGTGAACTGGATCAGGCGGTCGGACAGGGTGGACTTGCCGTGGTCGATGTGCGCGACCACGCTGAAGTTCCGGATGTTCGAGATAGGAGGAGTCGTCATCCGCGCGCCCCTATCACGCGCGCGGCGCCGGGGCCAGCGCGCGTCGTTATCTGCACCTGCTACAGCGCCAGATTAAGCCTTTGCAACAATATGTATCTGGGTTTGAGAGCGGCTCGCGGACGCGGTATGGAACGAGCCCCCGAACGACCGGCGACGCAGCCGGCAAGACGCTTCGCCTGCAACCGAGGAAACGCCGCGTGTTCAAGACGACCCGATCCGCTTTGGGGCCCCGTGCCGCTGTCATGGGCGCCGTGGCGCTGTCCACACTGATCCTGGCCGGCTGCGGCGGGCACGGCGACGAGAAGACCGAGGAGAAGGCCGCCGGCGGCTCGCGCCAGACCGTCACCGCCGCCACGGTCAGCCAGACCAGCCTGAACCGCACCGTGACCGCCTCGGGCACCGTCTCCGCCTGGGAAGAGGTGCCGGTCGCGGCCGAGACCGGGGGCCTGACCGCCGTCGCCGTCTATGTCGACGAGGGTTCCTATGTCCGCCAGGGCCAGCCCCTGGTGCAGATGAACGACGTCCTGCTGCGCGCCCAGCTGCGCCAGCAGCAGGCCCAGGTGCAACTGGCCGAGGCCAATGTGGCGCGCGACGACGCCGCCCTGGACCGCGCCCAGCAGTTGAAGGAGCGCGGCTTCCTCAGCCAGGCCTCCCTGGACACGGCCCTGGCCAACCAGCGGGCCTCCGGCGCCAATCTGGCCGCCGCCCGCGCCACCCTGGCCCAGACCCAGACCCAGCTGTCCCAGGCCACCATCCGCGCGCCCGTCGCCGGCCTGATCTCCAGCCGCAGCGTGACCAAGGGCCAGATCATCTCGGCCGGGACCGAACTGTTCCGCATGGTCCGCGACGGCCGGCTGGAGCTGGACGCCCAGGTGCCCGAGACCGAACTGGGCCTGATCCGCGCCGGTCAGTCGGCGACCGTCAGCTCCAGCGAGGGCGGTTCGACCAGCGGCACGGTCCGCATCGTCACGCCCCAGGTCGATGCCGGCACCCGGCTGGGCCTGGCCCGCGTCGCCCTGGCGCCCGGCGGTTCGCTGAAGCCGGGGATGTTCGCCCGCGCCGACATCGCCGTCGGCGACCAGCCGGCGACGACGGTGCCGACCGGCGCGGTCCTGTACCGGAACAACAAGCCGGGGGTCTTCACCCTGAACGGCGACGGCACGGTTCACTTCCAGCCGATTACCGTCCTGTCGCGCAGCGACGCCCAGACGGCCGTGACCGGCGTCAATGTCGGCGCCCGGGTCATCGTCGACGGCGCCGGCTTCCTGAACGAGGGCGACCGCGTCAATGTGCCCCAGGCGCCGGGGCGCGCCGCGCCCGCGGCCCAGCCCGCTTCCCAGCCCGCCTCCCAGCCCGCCTCCAAGTAGGACCCGGTCATGAACCAGATGTCCTCCTGGGCGATCAAGAACCCGATTCCGATCATCCTGCTGTTCCTGCTGCTGACCCTCGGCGGCGTGGTCGGCTTCTCGGGGATGCGGATCAACTCCAACCCCGACATCGACTTCCCCCTGGTCAATGTCACCGCCGCCCGTCCCGGCTCCGCGCCTGCGGAAATGGAGGTGCAGGTCACCCGGCTGATCGAGGACTCCCTCGCCGGCCTGTCGGGCGTGCGCCACGTCACCTCAACCGTCACCGACGGCGTCTCGACGACGATGATCGAGTTCGAACTGGGCACAGACACCGACCGGGCCACCAACGACGTGCGCAACGCCATGACCGGCCTGCGCGCCTCCCTGCCCCAGGACATGCAGGAGCCGGCGGTCCAGCGTATCGACATCACCGGCGACGCCCTGATCACCTATGTGGTCCGCTCGCCGACCATGACGCCGGAACAGATCAGCTGGTTCATCGACAACGAGATGAGCCGCGCCCTGCTGGCCCTGGGCGGGGTGGGCGAGGTCAACCGCTCGGGCGGCGTGGATCGCGAGATGCGGGTCGAGCTGGATCCCCAGCGTCTGGCCGCCTACGGCGTCACGGCGGCCGAGGTCAGCCAGGCCCTGAACAACGTCAACAACAACCTGCCGGGCGGCCGCGTCACCATCGCCGGCTCGGAGCGGGCCGTCCGCACCCTGGGCGCCGCCACCTCGGTGCAGCAGTTGCGCGAGACCCTGGTGCCGCTGGGTGACGGCAAGACGGTGCGCCTGGATAATCTGGGCACGGTCGAGGACAAGTGGAGCGAACCGCGCCGCCTGGCCCGCTACAACGGCCAGGAGGCCGTGACCTTCAACTTCCTGCGCTCGCGCACCGCCTCCGAGGTCAAGGTCGCCGAGAAGGTCCGCGAGGAAGTCGCCAAGATCGACGAGGCCCATCCCGAACTGACCATCCAGCAGGTGACCGCCAGCGTCGAACAGATCGAGGAATCCTATCTGGCCTCGCTGGAGGCCCTGCTGCTGGGCGCCGTCCTGGCCGTCATCATCGTCTTCATCTTCCTGCGCGACTGGCGTGCCACCCTGATCGCGGCGACGGCCATGCCGATGTCGCTGATCCCGACCTTCGCCATCCTGGGTCCGCTGGACCAGTCGCTGAACGTGGTGACCCTGCTGGCCCTGTCGCTGACCATCGGCATCCTGGTCGACGACGCCATCGTCGAGATCGAGAACATCGTCCGCCACATGCGCGACGGCAAACCGCCCTATGACGCCTCGCTGGAGGCGGCGGACGAGATCGGCCTGGCCGTCGTGGCCACCACCGCCACCATCATCGCCGTCTTCGCCCCCGTCGGCTTCATGCCGGGCATCATCGGCCAGTTCTTCAAGGCCTTCGCCCTGGCGGCCTGCGTCTCCGTGGCCTTCTCGCTGCTGGTGGCGCGGACCCTGACGCCGCTGATGGCCGCCTTCATCCTGAAACACACTCACCACGAAGACCGCGATCCCTTCTGGATGGGCGGCTATCTGAAGGCCCTGCGCTGGTCGCTGGGCAACCGATGGAAGGTGTTCGTCATCGGCATCCTGTTCCTGGTCGGATCGATCGGCACCTCGATCGTGGCCAAGATGTCGTTCGAATTCATGTCGCCGGGCGATGTGGCCCGCGCCGCCTTCCAGGTCGAACTGCCGCCGGGCTCGACCCTGCGCCAGACCGACGCCGTGGTTCAGGCCGTCACCCGCAAGCTGGAAGCCCGGCCGGAGGTCGTCTCCGTCTACGCCGCCATCGGCGGCCAGGAAGTGACCCAGGCCAATGTCTATGCCGACATGGTGCCCAAGGGCGACCGCGACCTGAGCCAGCAGGCCTTCTCGCGCGTCATGGTCGACGAGTTGAAACAGATCCCCGGTGCCCGGATCCGCGCCGGCATCGCCCAGCAGGGCGGCGGGCCCGGCGACGGCACCAGCTACACCTTCTCGATCCTGAGCGACAATCCGGCGGCCCTGGACGCCGCGGCCCGCAAGGTCGAGGAGGAGATGCGCGGCGTGCCCGGCCTGGCCAATGTGGTCAACTCGGCCGCCATCGCCCGTCCGGAGATCCTGGTCACGCCCCGCCCCGACGAGGCGGCCCTGGCGGGCGTGTCCGCCGGCGCCATCTCGCAGGCGGTGCGGGTCGCCACCATCGGCGACGTCGATCAGAATCTGCCCAAATACAATCTGGGCGACCGCCAGATCCCGATCCGCCTGCAACTGACGGAAGAGGCGCGCGAGGATCTGACCGTGCTGGAGAATCTGCGCGTGCCGGCCAACGGCGGCGCCTCGGTGCCGCTGGGCGCCGTCGCCGACATCAGCTTCGGCGCCGGTCCGGCCACCGTCACCCGCCAGGACCGGTCGCGGATCGCCTCGATCAGCGCCGAACTGGACGGCATCACCACCGGCGCGGCCGGGGCGGCGGTCAATCGCCTGCCCTCGGTGCAGAACCTGCCGGCCGGCGTGCGCCAGGTGCCGGCCGGCGACGCCGAGTTCATCCAGGAAATGCTGATGGGCTTCGGCATCGCCTTCGCCTCGGGCATCCTGCTGATGTATGCGGTGCTGACCTTGCTGTTCAAAAGCTTCGCCTATCCGATCACCATCATGGCGGCCCTGCCCCTGGCCATCGGCGGCGCCTTCATCGCCCTGGCCATCGGCGGCGCCAACTTCTCCATGTCGGCCCTGATCGGGGTGCTGATGCTGATGGGGATCGCGGCCAAGAACTCCATCCTGCTGGTCGATTACGTCATCATCGCCGAGAAGGAGGGCATGCCCCGCTTCGACGCCATCATGGATGCGGCGCACAAGCGCGCCCGCCCCATCCTGATGACCACCTTCGCCATGGGGGCCGGCATGGTGCCGATCGCCATGGGCGTGGGCGCCGACGTCCAGTTCCGTTCGCCCATGGCCATCGCGGTGCTGGGGGGGCTGATCTCCTCGACCTTCCTGTCCCTGCTCTACATCCCGGCCATCTTCACCATCGTCGACGACATCGCCGGCTGGGGCCGTCGCATCCTGCACCGCTCCACCGCCGGCCAGCGCGAACTGGCCAAACCGAGGCAGAACCCGCTGGTGGAATAGGCCTTCCTCCAGCCCGTCGTCCTCGCCCTTGGCCCAGGATGATGGACTGGAGGAAGGCCGCAGTCGCAATCGATCCGCTATCGGGTCGAATAAGAAGGCCCGACCGGTTTGCCGGTCGGGCCTTCGTCGTCCCGTCTTTTAGCCGGAGCCTGAGCGGTTGGGCGATCAGAAAAGTCACGCCGTAAATCCGCAGCGCACAGCCCTGGATAAACCCAAACCTGAATGCAGAATGCCGGCGCTTCCGCACCGGCATTCCACTCGATCACTCGAGACCTGGTCCTCTTAGAAGGAGTAGCGGACCCCGAGGTTGGCGCGACGCGGCGAGACCCAGGAGTTGGCTTCCTGATAGTCGTAGACGCCGCTGCCTGCGAGACGCGATTCGACGCCCGTGGCCGACTGTTTGTTGAAGAGGTTGAAGATGTCGAGGAACAGTTCCGTTTTTCCGAACGGCATATCGACCGTATAGGTGGCCTTGATGTCGAACGTCCAATAGGACGGCGCGGTCTCGGAGCCGATATAGCCCGGCAGATACCAGGTGTCGCACACGCCTCCATTGTAGTAGCCCGGCGAAGGATCGGCGGGATCACCGCAAGCGTTCAATGCCGGGTCATCGAAGGTCGGAGCAAAGTAGCGACCGCCCACGGGCTGTGCAGGAGTGTAGAGATAGCCCGAGTTCCAGTTGAACACACCCGCCAGCACCAGACCCCAGTCGAACTCATAGCCTCCGTAAGCCTTGAACTGGTGTTCAATATTGCCCGGCTGATTACCGGAGGCATTCGGAGCCCGAGGATCGAGGAAGATAAGGTCGCCCTGATAATCCGCGTTCGAATCCGAGTTCGTGTTCCCATCGGCATCGTTGTAGGTATAGGAAATCTGACCGAACCAGTTATCAGTCTTGTACTTGGTCAGGGTCAGTTCCAGACCGGTGTAGTTCCGTTCGCCGCCCGGCAGGGTGCCGATCACATAGTTCGAGTTCGGGGCACTGTCGTAGCCAAAGTAGGAATACGGCAGATAGTAAGCGGAGCCAGGGAAGGCGTAGCCATAAGCGCCGCAATCCTCAGCCGTGCAGGTCGGATCCGAGTAGAGCGCAAGATCGAAATCTTCCATGATATCGCGCGTCTGGCGGCGGGTGACCGTGGCCGTGAAGCCGATGTCCGACCTGAAGGTGGTCGAATAACCGATGAGGAATTCGTCGGTGTACGGCGTCTTCGTGGTGGGAGAGAACAGGGCGTCCGGCGTCGACGCTCCGCCACGCGTACGGAAGGTTACCCATTCGCCGGCGACGTTGATCTGCTCTTCGTCGACAGGCCCGGTCAGGCCGCCTGCAAAATCCGTCATGTTGTTGCGGATCGGATCGTAATAGCGCCCCGCATAGCCGAACACCTTGCTACGCCCATCACCGAAGAGGTCATAGACGACGGAAAGACGTGGCGCGATTTCCCAATCAAAGTTGGCGACCTCTTCCCCATTGGAGTCGAAGTGCGTCCACTTCTCGGCGCGAACACCCGCATTCACGGTCAGTTGGTTCAACGTCCAGGTGTCTTGCAGATAGACACTCTGCCCCTCGCTCTTCACCTCATACGCGCCGGTCGCAACGCGGTTCATCCGATACAGCGCGACATTGCCATAGGGGCTGTCGGCGGTGTTGGTGAAGGTCAGTGCGTTGACCTCGGCGGTAGTCACCTCGCCATCACCATCGGTGTCCACTGCGGCAAGCGCCGTGGCGTTGCTCGTTATACCGTCGATCAGCCGGGTCATGTCACCAGCCACGATCGGACGCGCGGTCCAGCCTGGACCGCCGCTGACAACCGTAGCAAAGTTGGTGCCCGAGTACTGAGCGGCCAGAGAAGTGTACCGATCCGGGTTGGGCACCGAGCTGTCGATCATTGTCGAGTTTTCAGTGAAGACATAGCCCGCCTTGAACGTGTGCGTACCAAATCCAGTGTTCAGGAAGTATTCAGCGTTGATGCCGTACTCGTCCCGGTCGCGATTCCGGATCGTGTCGCCACCGAAGCCGCCGAGCGAGCGCTGCGCCAGGGTCGAAGCCGCAGCTGATGCGTAGATCACGTTCTCGGTGACTGAGGTGTCGGCGGCATAGTCCGAAATTTCGCCTTCGTGGCGGAACCAGTAGGCGTTGACCGTCAGATCGTCGAACACGCCAGTATAGTCGATCTTGTAGTTATTCCCGCCCTGGACGCGCCGCGTGTCGCGATTGTTCAACACGGTGGCCGACGACGAGCCGGTCGTTTCATAGGGGTCGTTGAAGAAGGTGGCCGACAGACGGTTCTCGTCGTTGACCTGCCACGTCACCTTGCCGAACGAGTATTCGGAATCCTGCTCGACGTTACGGCGGGCCTCACCGGTATTGGGATCGAGCACTTCGTCTTCGCGGTTACGCTTCTGATACGAGCCGAAGACCCACAGGCGGTCCTTCAGAATCGGGCCGCCTAGAGTGACCGCCGCATCATAGGTCGAGAAGCCGCCCGAGTTATTGTGGTAATCTTCCTGAACGAGGGAGTCGTTCTGGAAATAGTAGTTCGCCGATCCATGCCACTCGTTGGAGCCCGACTTCGTGACGACCCGCGAGATCAGGCCGGAGCCGCCCGCATATTCCGCTGGGATCGCGCCCACCAGAACCTGCTGCTCCTGGATGATTTCCGAGTTGAAGTTGGCGCCGAACGTACCCGACACTGGGTCTGTCACATCGACGCCGTCCAGATAATACAGGTTGTCGGTCGAACTGCCGACGGCGCCGCCGATGTCGGAATAGTTCACACCTGAACGCGACGACGGGTTGTTGCCAGGCTTGGTGCCGGGAACCAGCTGCAGATAGCTCTGATAGCTGCGGCCGGTGGGAAGAGCTTCCATGGTCTCAAGCGTCAGCGTCGTCGAGACCGTTGCAGAAGTTGTGTCGATCGCGGCCAGCGACGTGCCAGTGACGACGATATCGCCCAAATCCGTCGCGCCGCTACGATCGGCAAGGCTGTAACCCACCGACAAGTCGCGGCCGCTGACGATAGCCACATTGCCAGCGCTGAAGTTGCTGTACTCGGGCGCGTCGATCGACACCGTGTAGTTGGTCGCCGGATCGAGGCCGCTGACTCGGACGCGGCCGTCAGCGTCGGTCACGGCAGTACGGCTCACCAGACTGCTCGGCGAACTCACGACAACCGTCGCCCCCGCGATCGGTTGGCCGGCCGAGCCGGTGACTGCGATACGCAGCCCCCCTGTCTGCGACTGCGCGAGCGCTGTCGTCGGAGCCAGAACGACTGGCATGGCGGCCAGAGCCGCCAGCGCAACGCCGCCCACCATGGTTCCGGTCAACAAGCGCTCTCGAATGGTACGAACTTTCAATATCCCCATCCTTCAAATAGCGGCGATCGCCCCTCGACGACGGCCACACTGACCCGCGCCCCCAATGCACGCGGATAGGGAAGGTTATCCGCGTGCCGGATCGTGGCTAGGCCACATTACATTCAAGCAATGTAATCAATGGTCACATGTCACAATGAAGACACAGATATGACGCGTTTCGTATAACAAAAATATTTTGTAATATTTTAGAATTGGGAAATCCTCACCCACTCACCGTCGGCGCTAAGGTTGAGGATGACAAAAATTTCCGTAGAAGGACGAAATTCATCTCACCGCCCAATGGGCGGGACTTCTAACGAAAAAGAAAAAGGCCCGGCCGGTCTCCCGGTCGGGCCTTCGTCGTTCCGCCCTGTCAGCCGGGGGCTCCGGGCGGTTGGACGATCAGTATTTCACCCGCAGCGTCACGCCGTAGGTGCGCGGCGCGCCGAGGAAGGCGCTGATGCCCTGGGTGTCGCGAGACTGGTCGTAGAAGGTGCCGTTAGGCTGGGCCGCCGTCTGGAAGGCCGTACCCTGGAGCGGCGAGTTGTAGGCCACCTGGACATATTCCTCGTCCGTCAGGTTCTGGGCCCAGACGTCCAGGGCCCAGCGTTCGTCCTCGGATCCGACGGTGACGCGACCGTTCACCACGGCGAACCCGTCCTGCATCTTGAACGGGATCAGGTCCGAGCCGGTGTTGTACTCGGTCATGTATTTGGCCGAGAGCGAGAAGCCGCCGCGCAGGCCGCCCCCCAGGGACCGGTCGAAGTTGACCGAGCCGGCCAGGGACCATTCCGGCGCGAACGACGGACGGGCGCCGGGCAGCAGCGACAGCTGCGGGAAACGGCCGGGGCTGGTCAGGTCGGCGGCGGTGAACGCGCCGTATTCCGCGTCCGTATAGGTGACGCCGGCGGTCAGGGTCAGGCCGTCCAGCGGCGTGAACCACATCATGTCGGCGTCGACGCCCTGGGTCTTCAGCTCGGGAATGGATTCGACCACGAAGGCCGTGCCCAGGAAGGTGTTGAGCTGGAAGTCCTCGAACTTCTGATTGAAGTAGGTGGCGTTCAGCAGCAGCTTGCGGTCCAGCAGGGTGGTCTTCAGA
Organism: Brevundimonas sp.; assembly: GCF_044336875.1. GTDB lineage: Bacteria > Pseudomonadota > Alphaproteobacteria > Caulobacterales > Caulobacteraceae > Brevundimonas. Next base: position 233,493 of record NZ_JBIIOP010000001.1, read on the forward strand.
CCCAGCTCGTAGCTGTCGACGGTCTCGGCCGGGAAATAGAGCGAGGCGTCCGGGGTCACCCCCGTCTGCACCCGATCCATGTTGTAGCCGAAGCCCTTGTAGCCGCGCGCATAGGAGCCGTAGAGCATGGCGCTGTCGTTCAGACGATAGGTCGCCTTGACCGTGCCGGACAGGACGCCGTCGTCATGCTCCTCGCTGATGCGGCGGTTGTCGTAGAGGACGTTGTTCCAGGGCAGGCATTGCGGGCCGATGACCGCGCTCGCGGCGGCCGCGCCGGCGGCGGGGCTGCCCAGGGCGGCGGTGAAGGCGCCGACGATCACCGCCTGGTTGCCCAGGACGGCGGCGCACGAGGCGCCATTGCCGTTGACGTTGTCCTGCAGGCCCAGCAGCCGCTTCTTGTCGAGCGTGTAGCGCAGACCCAGGGTCAGTTCGAACTGGTCCGTCACCCGCCAGGTGTTGTTGGTGAACAGGGCCAGGGTTTCGGACCTCTGGCTGTAGTGGTCGACCACGCCCTGACCGACGATGTTCAACGGCGCGCCCGGCAGGGGCGGCGCCAGGGGACTGCCGGCGACGCAGCCGATCAGATACTGGGCGCGGGCCGCCGCCGGAAGCAGGGCGTAGTTGCCCGAGAAACAGCCCAGTCGCGCCGGGCTGGGGGCGATGGCGCCGCCCGTCTGGGCCGCCAGGCTGGAGGTCAGCAGCAGCGACAGGAAGGGGTTGTAGTCGGCGCCCAGATAGAAGGTGTCGTCCCGGCCGATATTCTCCAGCGAGGCGTAACCGCCGACCAGCCAGTCGAACTTGTCGCTGGTTCCGGCCAGGCGAAGCTCCTGGGTCAGGTTGGTCAGGTCGTAGCCGTATTCGCCGTTCGGCGGACGATACAGGATGTCTGCGCCCGTATAGTCGATGTCATGGCCGTTGACCGTCGACCAGTCGCGATACGAGGTGACGCTGGTCAGGACCGCGTTCCAGGACTGGATGTCGATATTGGCCTCGGCCGACAGACCCATGTCCTCCATCACCTGGTCGGTGTCGCGGTTGGCGTAGGCCTGGCGCGAGAAGGGCACGCGGCCGTCGCCGGCCCCTTGCGCCGCCGTGCCGGGTCCGTTGGGCGCCGTCAGGGCGTTGATGATGGCGGCGGTCGGGCTGGACCGGGTGACGACGCCGGTGCAGCAGTATTCGTCGCGCTTCGAATAGTCGGCGATGATGCGGATCGAGGCGCTGTCCGACGGCTGGATCAGCAGCTGGCCGCGCGCGGTCCAGAAATTCTGGTTGGCGTCTTCGGTATTGGCGCGCGGACCGTCGCCGGTGTCCACATTATAGAAGCCGTCGCGCTGGCGGGCGGCGACATACAGACGGCCGGCGATCTGGTCGCTGATCGGGCCGGTGACCGACCCCGACACGCCCCAGGCGCCATAGTTGCCGGCGGTCGCCTCGACGTCGATCCCCGGGGTGAAGGACGGCAGGGCGGTGATGATGTTGATGACGCCGGCCGAGGTGTTCTTGCCGAACAGGGTGCCCTGCGGCCCCTTCAGCACCTCGATGCGGCTGAGCTCGCCCAGGTCGCCGAAGCCGACGCCGTTGCGCGAGCGGAAGACGCCGTCAATGACCACGCCGACCGAGGATTCCAGACCCGGGTTGTCGCCGACCGTGCCGACGCCGCGAATACGGGCGGTGGTCGAGGCTTCCGACTGGGTCGAGGTGACCGTCATGCCGGGGGTCAGGATCTGCAGATCCTTGATGTCGCGGACGCCGGCGTCCTGCAGCACTTCCTGCGACAGCGACGTGACCACGACGGGCACGTCCTGCAGGCTCTGCTCGCGCAGCTGGGCGGTGACGATGATGTCATCCACCGTGCTCGGCGCCTCCTGGGCGGCGGCCATTCCGGCGAAGCCGAAGACGGCCGCGCCGACGACGGCGGCGGACACGGTTGTCCTGAGATAGCGGTTAGTTTGGCGCACGAAGCGTCCTCCCGGCTCTGAGGCCCGGTCGCGCGGGGCGACCGCGGCGTTTCCTTGTTCCCATTCGGCCCGCCTCTACGTGGAGACGCGCTCAATACCGGAGAGGCTAAGCCCGCTTCGGGCCGGGCGACAAGCAACCGTTGTTACCCGCGACGATTTTTCGCCGCAGTTCGACCCTCGTGTGACAAGGAAGAGACAGAAAATCCTGACCCTAGGTCAGTATTCGCACAGTTTTCCCCATGCTGCAGCGCGGCGTGAGGGACTATTCCCCCTCGACGACGGCCGGCTTGCTGCGTCCGGCCATGCCCAGGACGATCGCCGCCGCCACCGCCGACAGGATCGACCCGCCGATGACGCCCAGCTTGACCTCGACCTGTTCGGGCGAATCCACCGCGCCCGGGAAGGCCAGGACGCCGATGAACAGGCTCATGGTGAAGCCGACCCCGCACAGCAGGGCCACCCCATAGACCTGCAGCCAGGAGGCGTCGGTCGGCCGGGCGCCGATCTTGAGCGCCGAGGCCAGCCAGGCGGCCCCGAAGACCCCCACCTGTTTGCCGAAGAACAGACCCAGGGCGATGGCGATCACCAGGGGGGCGAAGGCCTGGTCCAGCGTCAGGCCGGCGAAGGAGACCCCGGCCTTGGCGAAGGCGAACAGGGGCAGGACCAGGAAGGCGTTCCACGGATGCAGGTCGTGGATCGCCTCCTTCAGCGGGCTCTGGCGGTCTTCGTTGCGGGCCTTGATCGGCACGATCATGGCGAAGGCCACGGCGGTCAGGGAGGTGCTGAGCCCCGCCTCGACCGTCAGATACCAGACCGCCGCGAAGCCGATGACCCAGAAGGGGGTCGGGATGCGGATCCGGTGCGCGACCAGACCGCCGACCACCAGCAGACCCGCGACCCAGGCCAGGGGAAGCCAATCCACGCCCTGACTGAACAGGACGGCGATCAGGGCGATGGCGCCCAGGTCGTCGACGATGGCCAGGGTCAGCAGGAAGACCCGCAGCGACGACGGCAGTCCCTTGCCGACGAAGCCGAAGACGGCCAGGGCGAAGGCGATGTCTGTGGCCAGAGGAATGGGCCAGCCCTGGTGCGGCGCCCCGATCAGTCCCGACAACAGCAGATAGACCGCCGCCGGCCCGGCCATGCCGCCCAGCGCCGCCAGAACGGGTGTCGCCAGCTTCTTCGGATCCGACAGCTCGCCACGCACGATCTCGTATTTGATCTCCATCCCCACCACGAGGAAGAAGATCGCCATCAGGCCTTCCTTGATCCAGTCCGAGATGGTCTCGTCCAGCCGGATCGGGCCGATCTGCAGGATGTGGTGGCTCTTCAGCCAGGCGAAATAGTCGGCCGACCAGGGCGAGTTGGCGACCAGGACGGCGGCGATCGCCGCCAGGGCCAGGGCCGAACCGGAAGCGGCCTCGGTCTTGAGGAAGTCGAGCGTAAGTTTGCGCGCCACGGCGGCTCTCCACTTGGAAACAAGGATTGCTGTCGTGACGCCAGGTTATCGACGGGCGTCGGACCGGATTCGCCGCCTCGCAAGGCAAGGGACGCCAGCCTGGCCGCCTGATCCATAAGATCGAAGCGACCTGATCTCTGGGTTCGATAATACGGTCCTATGCCAAAGGTTCAACCGAAACCGGCCCTGCGGCTTGCGAAAGCGGCGCGGGCGGCGCACCTGAGCCCCATGCCGCCCTCCTCCGCCTACCGCCCCGAACCACGCTTCTTCGACCTGGGTCCGGACTATGCCGACGCCGTTGCGGCGGCCGATTTTCCAGAGACCATCCTGCGCTACCGCAACGACCGCGCCGCCGGCCAGGTGGGGCTGGAGGGGCTGAGCGACGCCGAATGGATCGCCCATTTCGGCCGGTTCCAGCCCCTGCCCGGCCAGCCGGGTCCGGTCGCCATGCGCTATCACGGGCACCAGTTCCGCCAGTACAATCCCGACCTGGGCGACGGGCGCGGCTTCCTGGCGGCCCAGATGCGGGACGCCTCCGGCCGCCTTCTGGATCTCGGCACGAAAGGTTCAGGCCAGACGCCGTGGTCGCGCAACGGCGACGGGCGGCTGACGCTGAAGGGCGGGATGCGCGAGGTTCTGGCGGCGACGATGCTGGAGACCCTGGGCGTCCCGACCAGCCGCGCCTTCTCCCTGATCGAGACCGGCGAGGCGCTGGAGCGGGGCGACGAACCCTCGCCCACCCGCTCCGCCGTCCTGGTGCGGCTGCAGCACTCCCACGTCCGGTTCGGGACCTTCCAGCGCGCCGCCTATTTCAAGCGAACGGACCAGATCGAGACCCTGATCGAACACGTCCGCACACTCTATCACCCGTCCGTCGCGACCGGCGACGTCCCCGGCCTGATGACCGCCATCGTCGAGGCCTCGGCGAAACTGACCGCCCGCTGGATCGCCGCCGGCTTCGTCCACGGGGTGCTGAACACCGACAATCTGAACGTCACGGGCGAGAGCTTCGACTATGGCCCCTGGCGCTTCCTGCCCCACTATGACCCGCAGTTCACCGCCGCCTATTTCGACCACGGCGGCCTCTACGCCTTCGCCCGCCAGCCCGAGGCGGTGTTCTGGAACCTGACCCAGCTGGCCAGTTGCCTGGCCCTGGTCTCGGACGCCAAGAGTCTGGCCGACGCCTTGAACGGGTTCGGCCCCGCCTATATCCGCGAACTGCGCGCCGCCTTCCTGATGCGGCTGGGGGTTCACAGCCTGGGCGAGGCGGCGGACCAGAGGCTGGTCGACGCCACCCTGGGCCTGATGCGCGAGGCTGGGGCGGACCTGCGCTGGGAGCCCGTCTTCTTCGACTGGTTCGGCGGTTTCGCCTCCTCGGCCCGCGCCCTGTCGGGACCGCGCGCCAGACTGTACCAGGGCGAGGCCTTCGACGTGTTCCGCTTCGCCCTGATGGAGCACGCGCCCGACCGGATCGAACGGCTGGAGCATCCGATGTTCGCCGCCCGCGAACCGGAGGAGATGCTGATCGACGAGGTCGAGGCGATCTGGGCCGCCATCGACGCCGACGACGACTGGGCGCCCTTCCACGCCAAGCTGGAGCGGCTGGAGGCGGCGAGGCTCGCCTGGGGCTTCACCGGCTGAGCCGAACCTTACGAAAGCTTCATCTCGTTTATCGATAATGTTCTTGCTCGTTTATCGATAAATCCATATCGATAGTCACGAAGGCGCTGCGGAGGGCGGCGCCACGGAGGGCTATCCAATGAAACTGGTCGGCAAATATTCCATCGCCAGCGCCCTGCGCTGGTTCCTGGGCTTCATCAATGTCTTCGTGATGCTCGGCGCCCTGGCCTCGGGCCTTGCGCTGATCGCCAGCCTGGTTTTCCCCAGCTTCGGCGCAGGACTGATCGACGGGCTGCGCGGCGCGTCGGCCGATCCGGAATCCACGTTTGAAATAACGGGGCGTCTGACCCTGCTGGGCGCCTTCCTGGCCTGCGCCCTGACCTGGTGGGTCATCAACCGGCTGAGAGCCATCCTGCTGTCCGTCAATCGGGGCGACGCCTTCGAATTCGCCAACGTCAAACGGCTGCAGGCCGTGGGCCTGGGCCTGCTGGGCATCCAGCTGACCGCCATGATGCTGGCCGTAGTCGCGCCCCAGTCCATCGGCCAGTCGCCGACCGACTACGAGTTCAGCCTGGGCTCCTGGCTGGGGATCCTGGTGGTCTTCATCCTGGCCGAGGTCTTCCGCCAGGGCTCGGCCATGCGCGACGAACAGCTGACCACGGTCTGAGGCGCGCCATGATCATGATCCAGCTGGACCGACTGCTGCTCGAGCGCCGCATGTCCCTGACCGAACTGTCCGACCGGGTCGGCGTGACCCTGGCCAATCTGTCGATCCTCAAGACCGGCAAGGCCCGCGCCGTCCGCTTCTCGACCCTGGACGCCCTGTGCCGCGAACTGGATTGCCAGCCCGGCGACCTGATCGTCCAGGCGCCGGGGCCGCAGCCGGACGACGGCCACGACTGAAGTCCTCCGCACACGTTGCATCGGCGGCGCGAATCGGGCCACTCGCGCCGCCCTTGAAACATTAAGTCATCAACTGATGTCATCCGCTGATGTCATCGCCTGATGACAAATACGAAAAGCCGCGCTATATCCCCCCTTGCGAACGGAGCCGAGCAATCCGATATCGCGGCTGTTACGAATTAGGCCCCTCCCCGATGACCACCACCACTCTCCCCGTCGCCCAGGCGCGCAGCCGCGCCGCTTACAAGAACATCAGCCTGTGGACGCTGCAGGGCTGGATCGCGATGTTCTTCATCGCCGCCGGCTACGCCAAGCTGACCGAGCCGATGACCAATCTCATCACCCTGATGGGTTGGCCCGCCGTCGCGCCCGAGAACATGGTGCGCGGCCTGGGCGTGGTCGAACTGGTCCTGGCCCTGGGCATGCTGGCGCCGCTGATTTCCTGGCGCGTCGGTCGCCCGCTCCTGCTGACCGCCGCCTCGGGCCTGATCGTGCTGGAGACCACCATGCTGATCATTCACGGCCTGAGCCAGGACATCGGTCTGGCCGTGGTCAATCTTGTGCTGCTGGCCTTCACCGTCCCGGTGCTGCTGGGCCGCCGCAAGGCCTGACCCGAAAGAGATCGATCGCCGGGGCCTCTCCCCCCTCACCCCGGCGTGTCGCGCCCGGAGCCTCCCCCAAGGCTCCGGGCTTTTTCTTGCCTGAAGACCTGCGACGAAAAGCTTACCCTTACGCGCACGTAAACTCTTCCCTTTACGCACACGTCAAGTTATGGAGTCGGCATGGCCACCGCCGACGACCACCGCACCTACTCCATCCGCCAGCTGTGCCGCGAGTTCGACGCCACGGCGCGGGCGCTGCGTTTCTACGAGGACAAGGGTCTGCTGACCCCGGCCCGCAAGGGACAGACGCGCGTCTATGACGCCCGCGACCGCGCCCGGCTGAAACTGATCCTGAGGGGCCGCCGCATCGGCTTCACCCTGCAGGAGATCCAGGAGATGCTGGATCTGTACGACCGCAAGGACCACAACGTCCATCAGATGGCCGTGGCCCTGCGCCGTCACCGCGCCCAGATCGAGGCGCTGAAACAGCAGCTGGAAGACATCGAGGGCGCCATCCAGACGGCGGAAGACGCCTGCGCCTGGATGGAGTCCAAACTGGGCGAACACCGCCCCGACCTTCTGCCTGGGGCGGAAGACTATGAGCGCCTGCTCAAGTCGCGCCTCAACCACGACCACCAACACCCTTTCAAAGCGAGAGCCTGATTCATGGCCTATAAGTCGCCCGTCCGTGACTTCACCTTCATCCTGAATGAAGTGCTGGAAATCGACCGCTACACCAACCAGCCGGGCTTCCAGGACGTCTCGTCGGACCTGATCGGCCAGATCCTGGAAGAAGGCGCGAAGTTCGCCGACGAGGTCATCGCCCCGATCAACAATCCGGGCGACAAGGAAGGCTGTCACTGGGCCGAGGGCGGCGTGGTGACCGGTCCCAAGGGCTGGAAGGAAGCCTACAAGGCCATGTCCGAAGCCGGCTGGATGGCGCTGGCCGCCGATCCGGAATACGGCGGTCAGGGCATGCCCAGCGTCGTGGCCTCGGCCTTCGGCCAGATGACCGCCGGCGCCTCGGCCGCCTTCTCCATGTATCCGGGCCTGACGGCCGGCGCCTATGCCGGCATCCACGCCAACGCCTCGGACGAGCTGAAGCAGAAATATCTGCCGAAGATGGCGACCGGCGAATGGTCGGGCACGATGAACCTGACCGAGCCCCAGTGCGGCACGGACCTGGGCATGGTCCGCACCAAGGCCGTGCCGAACGGCGACGGCTCCTATTCGATCACCGGCCAGAAGATCTGGATCTCGGCCGGCGAGCACGACTTCGCCGACAACATCATCCACACCGTCCTGGCCCGCGTCGAAGGCGCGGTTCCGGGCATCAAGGGCCTGAGCCTGTTCGTCGTGCCAAAGTTCCTGGTCAACGAGGACGGCTCGCTGGGCGAGCGCAACACGCTGGAATGCGCCGGCCTCGAGCACAAGATGGGCATCCACGGCAACGCCACCGCCGTGATGCAGTACGACGGCGCCAAGGGCTGGCTGATCGGCCAGGAAGGCCGCGGCATGAACAATATGTTCGTGGTGATGAACGAGGCCCGCCTGGGCACCGGCCTGCAGGGCCTGGCCATCGGCACCGCCGCCTATCAGGCCGCCGTCGAGTTCGCCCGCGACCGCCTGCAGGGCCGCAGCCTGACCGGACCGAAAAACCCGGATGGCCCCGCCGACTCCATCATGGTCCACCCCGACGTGCGCCGGATGCTGCTGGAGTCCAAGGCCTTCGTCGAAGGCGGCCAGGCCTTCATCCTGTGGACCGCGCTGCAGGCCGACCTCGAGAAGTCGGAAGACGAGGCCGTCGCCACAAAGGCCAAGGACTACATGGGCCTGCTGACCCCGGTGCTGAAAGCCTATCTGACCGACAAGGGCTTCCATGTCGCCTCGCTGGGCATGCAGGTCCACGGCGGTTCGGGCTATACCGAACACTTCATGGCCTCGCAGTATCTGCGCGATGCGCGCATCACCATGATCTACGAGGGCACCAACGGCATCCAGGCCCTGGACCTGGTCGGCCGCAAGCTGCCGGCCAACGGCGGCCGCGCCATCATGAGCTGGTTCTCGGACATCGACGCCTTCGTCGCCGACAATGGCGCCAACGAGGCTATCAAGCCCTTCGTGGACGGCCTGGCCGACGCCAAGAAGAAGCTGCAGGACGGCACCATGTGGCTGATGCAGAACGGCATGGCCAACCCGGACAACGCCGGCGCCGCCTCGACCGACTATCTGAACATCTTCGGCCTGACCGCCCTGGCCTATATGTGGGCCCAGATGGCCAAGGTCGCCCAGGCTCAGGTCGAGGCCGGTTCGACCGACCCCTATTACGCCACCAAGCTGCAGACCGGCCGCTACTTCGTCGAGCGCATCCTGCCCGACGCCGAGGCCCATCTGAAGAAGCTGAAGACCGGCGCCGACGTGTTGATGGCCATGCCGGCCGAGGCCTTCTGATTACGGCGCACTGACGCCTCTCCCTCCCCCTGCGGGGGAGGGTGGTCGTCGCGAAGCGGCGACCGGGTGGGGAGGGCTCGGCGACACAAAGACCGAGCCCGTCCAGCCGGCCGCCCCCACCCGGCCGCTCCGCGGCCACCCTCCCCGTTCCGGGGAGGGAGAGCCAGGAAACGCTCATGAACGTGCTCAACAGCCCCGACCCCGATTTCATGCGCGAAGAGGAGATCAGCCTCTTCTCCGACAGCGTCGGCAAATGGATCGACGAGCACGCCCCGCCGGAAAAGGTCCAGCAATGGATCGCCGACTCCAGCGTCCCCCGCGCCCTGTGGAGCCAGGCCGGCGTCGACGGCCTGCTGGGCCTGTCCATGCCCGAGGAAGACGGCGGCATGGGCGGCGACTATCGGCACGAGGTGGTGCTGATGCGCCAGCTGGGCTGGAAGGGCGCGGACCATTTCGGCATCTCGCTGCACAACGCCATCGTCGCCCCCTACATCTGGCACTACGGCACCGAGGAGCAGAAGGCGCGCTGGCTGCCGCGCCTGGCCTCGGGCGAACTGGTCGGCGCCATCGCCATGACCGAACCGGGCGCCGGCTCGGACCTGCAGGGGGTCAAGACCACGGCGGTCAAGTCGGGCAACGGCTATGTCGTCAACGGCTCCAAGACCTTCATCACCAACGGCCAGCTGGCCAATTTTATTATCGTGGTCGCCAAGACCGACCCGGCCGAGGGCGCCAAGGGCACCTCCCTGATCGTGGTCGAGACCGACGGGGCGCCCGGAGAAAACGTGGAAGGCTTCGAGCGCGGCCGGAACCTGCACAAGATCGGCATGGAGGGGAACGACACCTCCGAACTCTTCTTCAATGACGTGAAGGTCCCCGGCGACAACATCATCGGCGGCGCCGAGGGCCAGGGCTTCGTCCAGCTGATGCAGCAACTGCCGCAGGAACGGCTGAACATCGCGGTCCAGGGCGTCGCCGCCGCCGAGCGCGGGCTGGAGACCACCCTGGCCTATGTCAAGGAACGCAAGGCGTTCGGCAAACGGGTGATCGATTTCCAGAACACCCAGTTCAAACTGGCCGAGGTGAAGACCAAACTGACCGTCGCCAAGGTCTTCGTCGACCACTGCATCGGCCTGCACCTGCAGGGCAAGCTGGACGCCGCCACGGCCTCGATGGCCAAATACTGGGTCACCGACATCCAGGGCGAGACGATAGACGAGATGCTGCAACTTCACGGCGGCTACGGCTATATGAACGAATACGCCATCGCCCAGCTCTACAAGGATGCGCGGGTGCAGCGGATCTACGGCGGGACGAACGAGATCATGAAGCTGCTGATCGCCAGAACCCTCTAGGCCCTTGTCATCCCCGACGAAGCGAAGCGGAGATCGGGGACGGGGAAGGGACGCCACTTGACCACTCCCGGACAACCCGCAAGGGTTGAGCCGGGAGACCGGACGATGCCCAGACAATTCTATGTCTATCTGCTCGCCAGCGGCCCCTGCGGCTATCTATACGTCGGCGTGACCAACGACATCGTGCGCCGCGTCGCGGAGCATAAGTCCGGGCTGATCCCCGGCTACACGGCGGAACGCGGCATCGACCAGCTCGTCTGGTTCGAGACCCATCAATACATCGATCAGGCGATCCTGCGTGAGAAACGGATCAAGCGGTGGTTGCGCGAATGGAAGTTCGCCCTGGTTGAAAAGGACAACCCGCGTTGGCTCGACCTTTACGGCGAGGTGCGGGCCAGGGCTCAGCCCGGTTCGGCTGCGCCGACCGGGCTGGGTTAGATTGGGGCTGCGTCCCGTCCCGGCTCTCCGCTGCGCTGCGGCCGGGATGACAAGCACCAGGCTGTCGTTTCGGTCGGGATGACAAGGGCTGGGGTTCAGGTCATTTAGAGACAATGATCCGCCTGCACGTCACATCCCCCCTCGCCCCCGCCGCCCCCGTCGCCCCGACGCTGGACCAGTCGCGCTATCTGACCCAGGTCATGCGGCTGAAGCTCGGCGACGACCTGCTGGTCTTCAACGGCCGCGACGGCGAGTGGCGCGCCTCGGTCGCCGAAATCCTGAAGAAGGGCGTCATCCTGCGCGCCGAGGAGCAGGTGCGGCCCCAGACCACAGCCCCCGACCTGGAACTGATTGTCGCCGCGGTGAAGAAGGCCCGCGTCGAGACCATCGTCGAAAAGGCCGCCGAACTGGGCGCACGCCGGGTGCGGCTGGTCCTGACCAAGCGCACCAACGCCGACCGCATCCGGCTGGACCGACTGGACGCCATCGCCGAGGAGGCCGCCGAACAGACCGGCCGGATGGACGTGCCCGCCGTCGATGATCCGATCAAGCTGGACGCCCTGCTGGACGGCTGGGAGGCCGGACGCCGGCTGATGTTCTGCGACGAGACCGGGGGCGCGCCCGCCGTCTCCGCCCTGCGTGACGCGGGCGAGGGGCCCCAAGACCAAAAATGGTCGATTTTGATCGGCCCCGAGGGCGGTTTCTCGCCGGAAGAAGGCGAACGACTGCGGTCCCTGCCCTTCACCACCGCCGTCTCGCTGGGCCCGCGCATCCTGCGCGCCGACACCGCCGCCATCGCCGCCATGACGCTTTGGCAGGCGGCGGTCGGGGATTGGGAAAGATAGAATTTCTCCGCTCATCCCCGCGAAAGCGGGGACCCGGTGTTTTGGGCGAAAGCCGTCTGAAGACCAGAGATCAACGGCGATCCAAAGCACCGGAAATGCGAAAGAACCGGGTCCCTGCTTTCGCGGGGATGAGCGGATTTGTTTTGCCCCCTTGAGCCCGGCCCCATCCTCGCCCATCTAGCCGCGACACACGGTCGCTCGGAAACGCGCCGGAGAGGATCTGACGCATGACCGACAACGCGCCGCTGAGCCGGGACGTCCTCATCGAGGCCATGTCCAGAGGGATCAAGCCCAGGGACCAGTGGCGCATCGGCGCCGAGCACGAGAAGTTCGGCTTCGACAAGACCACCCTGGCCCGTCCCGCCTATGAAGGCCCCGGCGGCATCAAGGCCATGCTGGAGGGCCTGCAGCGGTTCGGCTGGGCCCCGGTCGAGGAGAACGGCGTCCTGATCGGACTGGAGCGTCGCAACGACGAGGGCTTCATCGCCTCGGTCAGCCTGGAGCCCGGCGGCCAGTTCGAACTGTCCGGCGCCCCGCTGAAGACCATCCACGACATCTGTTCCGAGACCGGCCAGCATCTGATGGAGGTCAAACAGGTCGCCGACCAGATCGGCGTCGGCTTCCTCGGCGCCGGTTTCGACCCGCTGTGGACCCGCGAAGACGTGCCGGTCATGCCCAAGGGCCGCTACGACATCATGCGCGCCTATATGCCCAAGGTCGGGTCGCTGGGCCTGGACATGATGCTGCGCACCTGCACCATCCAGGCCAATCTCGACTTCGACTCGGAAGCCGACATGGTGGCCAAGTTCCGCACCTCGCTGGCGCTGCAGCCGATCGCCACCGCCCTGTTCGCCTGTTCGCCCTTCACCGAGGGCCGCCCCAACGGCTTCCTGTCGGCCCGCGCCAATGTCTGGACCGACACCGACGCCGACCGCACCGGAATGCTGGGCTTCGTCTTCGAGGACGGTTTCGGCTTCGAACGCTACGCCGACTACGCCCTCGACACCCCGATGTATTTCGCCAAGCGCGACGGCAAATACGTCGACGCCTCGGGCCAGTCCTTCCGCGACTTCCAGGCCGGCAAACTGCCCGCCCTGCCCCGCGAATATCCGACCCTCAAGGACTGGAACGACCATCTGACCACCCTCTTCCCCGAGGTGCGGCTGAAATCCTATCTGGAGATGCGCGGCGCCGACGGCGGCCCGTGGAGCCGGATCTGCGCCCTGCCCGCCCTGTGGGCCGGGGTCCTGTACGACGCCCCGTCGCTGGCCGCCGCCTGGGATCTGGTCAAGGACTGGGACATCGCCGACCACGAGCGCCTGCGCCGCGACGTCACCCGCCTGGGCCTGAAGGCCGAGGTCGCGGGCCGCAGCGTGCGCGACATCGCCGTCGACCTGGTCAATATCGCCAAACAGGGCCTGAAGAACCGCGCCATGTTCTCGGGCGGCATGGTCGACGAGCGCGGCTATCTGTCGGAACTGGAAGACATCGCCGACAGCGGGATCACCCCGGCCGAGCGCCTGCTGGACCTGTATCACGGCGCCTGGCAGGGCGACGTGAAGCGGATCTACGCCGACTTTGCGTACTGACGGCAAGTATCCGGGAAGGCGTCCTTAACCAGGCAAGCGTTAGCTTGGGGCTGTTCAACGGATTCGCCTCATGACCAGCCTGCCGCTCGCCGCCCCGTCTCCGTTCGACGCGGCGTCCGGCGTGGACATGGATATCCTGTTCGACGTGTCGCTGGACCTGATGGTGGTGCGGGAACTGGCCGGGCCGGTCATCAAGGCCAGCGCCTCCTGGTGCACCATCCTGGGTTATCAACCGGAAGAGATGGTCGGCATGATGCTGCCGTCCCTCGTCCATCCTGACGATTTAGCCGCCACCCATTTCAGCATCGACGAGGTCACCCACCGCAAGCCGGGCGACCCGGTCCTGGGTCAGGTCAATCGCTATCGCCACAAGGACGGCCACTACGTCACCGTCGAATGGCGCGCCCAGAGGTTCGGCGACCGCATCTTCGGCGTGGCCCGCGACGTGACCGAGAAGGTCGCCGCCGAAAAGGCCCTGATCGAGGCCAAGGCCGCCGCCGAGGCCGCCAGCCGCGCCAAGTCCGACTTTCTGGCCAATATGAGCCACGAGATCCGCACGCCCCTGAACGGGGTCATCGGCGTCGTCGACGCCCTGTCGCGGACCAGTCTGGATCCGGTCCAGGCCGAGATGGTGGCCCTGATCGCCAGTTCCGGCGTGACCCTGGAACGGCTGGTGTCCGACATTCTGGACGTCTCCAAGATCGAGGCCGGACTGCTGTCGCTGGAGACCCGCGCCTTCGACTTGGACGAGGCCTTGGCCGCCCCGCTGGACGTGATGCGACTGCGCGCCGAGGACAAGGGACTGGCCTTCCACATCGACCGCGCTCCCGAGGCGCGCGGCCTGTTCGTCGGCGACAGCACCCGCATCCGCCAGATCCTGACCAATCTTCTGTCCAACGCCGTCAAATTCACCGCCGAGGGCTCCGTCACCGTCCGCCTGTTCCTGGACCGGGATCCCGAGGGCGAGATCGAGCTGGCCATGGAGGTGGTCGACACCGGCGTCGGCTTCGACCCCGACCAGGCCGCCCAGTTGTTCGACCGGTTCAGCCAGGCCGACGCCACCATCACCCGCCGCTTCGGCGGCACGGGCCTGGGCCTGTCGATCTGCCGGTCCCTGGCCGAGATGATGGGCGGGCGGATCTCCGCCGCCTCGACGCCCGGCGTCGGCAGCCGGTTCAGCGTGCGCCTGCCCCTGACCCGTTCGATCTCTCTGGCCGACTACGACGCCCGCGAAAGGGTCGCCCCGGCCGCCGCCCCGCGACCTCAAAAGGCTCTGCGCGTGCTGCTGGCCGAGGACCACCCCACCAACCAGCGCGTGGTCCAGCTGATCCTCGACGGTCCCGGCATCGACCTGACCATCGTCGAGGACGGCGCCCAGGCCGTCGCCGCCTTCGAGGCCGAGAGCTTCGACCTGGTGCTGATGGATATGCAGATGCCGGTCATGGACGGCCTGACGGCGACGCGCGAAATCCGCCGTCTGGAGGCCGCCCGCGCCGCCAACGCCCACACCCCCATCGTCATGCTCAGCGCCAACGCCATGGCCGAACACCGTGACCAGGCCCTGGACGCCGGCGCCGACCTGCACGTGCCCAAGCCGATCACGGCCGCCAGCCTGCTGGCGGGGATACAGGCGGTGGTCGCAGCCTGAAACCTGGGCAAGAATGTATTTCAACTCGCACGGACATTCATGTCAGGTTCGTGCAAGCAAAAGTCTATCTCATATCCCGCACTGGTTTCGCGCCGCATGAAGGACAGACGATGGTTTTCCGCTCCCGCTCGCTTTCACTCGCGGCCTTCTGCGGGGCTCTGACCCTCTCGCTTCCCCTCTCCACCGTCGCCCAGACGCCCGACCCGCTCGGCTTATCGATTCCGATCGTGATCGATTTCGCAAAGGACCATACGCCCGTCCCTTATGAACTCGACCACAACCTGCTGTTCTTCAACGCCAGGATCGGCGACACTCCGGTCCGTGTCCTGCTCGACAACGGCGCGGGCTCCAGCCTCATCGACGAGACCCTGGCCCGCCGGCTCGGTTTCCAGACTGTTCCGCTGAACCAGTCCCTGATTGCGGTGGACGGGCAACAGCGGCCCCAGGTCCTGGCCCAACAGATCCCCTTCCGCATCCCCGGCCAGATCGATACGACGACAGCGATGCTGGTGGTCGATCTGAAGCCCATATCCGCCCACTTCGATCATCCGGTTGATGTCATCCTGGGATCGGAATTCTTCGCCCTTGCCATTGCGATCGACCGCGCGGCCGGGACAATCGCCTTCGCCCCCAGCGGTGTCGCCAACATTGAGGGCGCCACCACTATTCCTCTGAGTGCGGATGACATCATAGAGGCAGAGATCGCGGGTCAGCCGGTCAGACTCGCACTGGATCTCGGCGACAGCGGCGGCGCCAGCCTCTACACGGACGTCTTCGCCCGCA
Organism: Brevundimonas sp.; assembly: GCF_044336875.1. Lineage (GTDB taxonomy): Bacteria > Pseudomonadota > Alphaproteobacteria > Caulobacterales > Caulobacteraceae > Brevundimonas. The sequence continues at coordinate 249,144 of NZ_JBIIOP010000001.1, forward strand.
TCCTTCCCGACGTCGAAACCGTGGAAGGCCAGTCCATGGGCGCCTTCGGAGGCCTGCATACCGTTCGGCGCGCCCAGGACGTTCCCACGACTTTGGGACAATTGGACCTGATTGGCCCGGTGTCTGAAGTCACGCGACTTCCGGGTAAAGCCGGAGTGGACGGCAGATTGGGCAGCACGATGTTCCTGCCGTTTACGGTGGTCTTCGACCGGACTGCAGGCAAGATCCTGCTGCAGCCGATCTTCAACGCCCCTCCGACCGCCCCGGTCGGACCGATGACGGCGGGGGAGATACGACGGCGCTGGACCACACTGATGGCCCGCCCGGCGTCCGAGATCATGGCCTCGCAAGAGACGTCCCTGCTGATCGACACGATGATGGCAGCCGCCGTGGCCTATCGCGCCAAGGTCCGGGAATCCGCAGCGGCCGGCGCGCCCCGCGCCTGCCCGCCGGAACAGGCCGACCTGTCGCCCGAAGACATCGTCGCCCGGATCGGCGCAATGTCCGAAGCGGAACAGGCCGAGGACTTTGGTGTGGTGCTGGGCCGCATCTTCGACGCCCGCTACCCCTGTCCGGCGGCCTGAGACGGGGCGCCGCGCCTCACGGCGCGGTATAGTCGGAACAGTCCGGCAGGGGCGCGTCCGGCCTATAGAGCGCAGAAGCAGGATCGAAGACGAAGCGGCGCTCGAAGCTGCATTTCGGATCGCGCGTCACGACCAGATCGGCCTCGGTCAGCGGCGACTGCTCCAGACTGTCCTCGGACCGTGACACCCCGCGCGGGAAGGCCGTGGCCGTCGTGACGTAATGCAGGACGGGCCATCCGCTCGCCGCGCGCTCGGCCGTCAGTTCCCCGGCGAATTCGTATTCGTCGTGACAGGCGCCGGCGCGCTGTTTCATGTCCGCCTCGCTGAAACAGGCGCGGATCATCAGCGCGCCCTTCAGCGGCACGGTCAGCACGGGATCGCCCTGGGCGTCCCCGGCAGCGTCGAGACGGTAGAGCCGCAGGGTCGAGGCGCTGCCGCCGCCGCCCGAATACATGCTCCGCACCTGCACCTCTATCCCGGCCAACGGACCGTCCGGCGTCCGGATCAGGCCCGGCCACGGCGCATAGGTCTCGCTGGAATAGGTCTCCTCCGACGCGGCGGCGGGCAGGTCGGCGGCGGCGCGCAGCATCGGCTGCGCCGTGTCGCCCTCGCCGGTCACCCCGATGCAGCGCGCGCCGTCCAGGGTGCAGGCCCGACCCGCTTCCGCCTTCAGGGGTTCGATCCCGGCGGGCGTCGACGGCAGGGCGGCGAGAATCAAGGCGACGGCGATCATGGCAGGCTCCGGGACGGGGGCTTGAACCCTGCCTCAGCCGCCACATCTAGACCAGAGCAGGAACTGCTGCGTCCGCGACTGACGCACTTGGCGGCTAGGGACCAGCCCCGCGGGCGCGGATTTCGGACATTTCGGACGGTTCGGACTCTGTTTTTCGCCCCCGTGCGTCTGAATTCTGACAAGGATTGACAAGGTTTGCCAAAACGCCACCTTCAAGGGGAAGGAGACCGACCATGGCCACGATGAATATCTCCCTGCCCGACCAGATGAAGGCCTGGGTCGAGGAACAGGCGAAATCCGGCCGCTACGCCAACGCCTCGGATGTCGTTCGCGACCTGATCCGGCAGGAACAGGTGAAGGCCGAAAAGATCGCCCACTGGCGCAGACTGATCGAGGAGGCCGACGCCAGCGGCGTGTCCGACCAGTCCCCCCGCGAAGTCATCGAGGAACTGCGGGCGCAACTGAAGCGCGCCTCCTGATGCTCCGCCTGAGCCGCAAGGCCCGAGCGGACCTGCAGCACGTCTATCTTCAGGGCGTCGAACTGTTCGGCGTGCGACAGGCGGACGCCTATATCGACGGCCTGCTGGCGGAGCTCGATCTGCTGACCGAGTTTCCGCGCATCGGTCTTGCACGGCCGGAGCTTGGCTCGGACACTTACGTCCTGTTCTACAAGAGCCACGCCCTGCTCTACCGTATCGACGATGAAACGGACGTGTTCGTCCGCCGGATCCGACACGGTCTTGAGGACTGGCAAAACGCTACGTCGGCGGACGACGCCGACACCGGAGAAGCCCCATGACCCACTCCATACATATCGGCATCGGCGGCTGGACCTTCGAGCCCTGGCGCGGGACCTTCTATCCCGAAGGCCTGGTCCAGAAGCGCGAGCTGGAATACGCCGCCTCGAAACTGACCTCGATCGAAATTCCCTTATAAGGTTCTACACTTTCTGAAACTCGCCCGGACCAATCACTCGAAGTCCACTTTGCAGCCGAGAGTCAATTTCCGCCTGCGACCCATTGCGAACATTCGCTGCTTCACGCGTATGGTGCGCTCATGAACACCACTATCGTTCCGATCCCAACCAACCTGATTTCAGATTGGCCTTCCTTCCATAAGGTCTTCGCGGAGGCTCTTGGCTTTCCCGCTTACTATGGCGCAAACATGGATGCGTGGATCGACTGCATGACATATGCGGACGAGCCAGAAGAGCAGATGCTGGCCAGAACGGTACGCCCAGGCGAGCTATTGACCCTCCAAATTGACGATACCTCGGACTTCGCTGTTCGTTGTCCCGAGCAGTTCAAAGCATTGGTGGAATGCACCGCGTTCGTTAATTATCGACGTGTCGAGATCGGAGGCAGACCTGTGCTCTCCCTGCTCATGTCTGGCTACTTTTCCTAGGCGCGAAATGACCGCTTCCCACCCCTCTCGGTCATTCGTCACGTCCGCTATCGGGTGGCAAGGTCGGGCTTTCTCTGCGATCAACACCCGACAGGAGGACTGCCATGGCAGGTGTAATTAGAGTTGGTGTTGGCGGCTGGACTTTCGAGCCCTGGCGCGGCACATTCTATCCATCCGGATTGCGTCAAAAAGACGAATTGTCCTTTATTTCCAATGAGTTACCTTCGGTCGAGATCAACGGCACCTATTATTCGACCTTCAAGCCGGACTCCTGGCGCAAGTGGCGCGACGAGACGCCCGAGGGCTTCGTCTTCGCGGTCAAGGCCAGCCGCTACTGCACCAACCGCAAGATCCTGTCCGAAGGCGGCGAAAGCTTCGACAAATTCCTGTCCCAGGGTCTGACCGAACTGGGCGACAAGCTGGGCCCGATCAACTGGCAGTTCATGGGGACCAAGAAGTTCGACCCCGAGGATTTCGAGGGCTTCCTGAAACTGCTGCCGAAGGAGAAGAACGGCGTCCGCCTGCGTCACGCCCTGGAGGTGCGAAACCCGACCTTCGCCACCGAACAGTTCTACGACCTGGCCCGAAAATATGGCGCGGCCATCGTCTATGCGGTCGATGACGAGGAGCCGACCTGGCCCCAGATCGACGAGGCCACTGCCGACTTCGCCTACGCCCGGCTGATGTCCAGCCGCGAGGACGAACCGACCGGCATGACCGCCGCAGAACTGTCCGCCGTCGCCGACCAGGCCAAGACCTGGGCGAGGCGCGGCGACGTCTTCGCCTATTTCATCTCGGGCGCGAAGGTGCGGAACCCGGCGGCGGCCCAGGCGCTGATCGCCACACTGAAATAGAGATCGCCGCCTTGCGGCCGACCGCCGCAGGTCACATCTGAAGCGCGCCCAAAGCAAAGCCTAAAAGGACTGCCCATGCCGATCGCCACACGCGCCTTCGCCGCGACCGCCGCCGACAAGCCGTTGACCCCCTACAGCTTCGAGCGCCGCGATCCCGGTCCGGACGACGTGCTGATCGACATCAAGTTCAGCGGCATCTGCCACTCCGACCTGCACATGGCCCGCAGCGAGACCGGCCCGGCCCATTATCCGCTGGTGCCCGGCCACGAGATCGCCGGCGTCGTGAAGGCGGTCGGCGCGAACGTCACCCGCTTCAAGGAAGGCGACCGCGTCGGCGTCGGCTGCATGGTCGACAGCTGCCGCGAATGTTCGTCCTGTCAGGAAGGTCTGGAACAGTATTGCGTGCCCGGCTTCACCGGCACCTACGGCGGCAAGGACAAGAAGGGCGGCACGGCCGAAGTCATCACCCAGGGCGGCTATTCCGACCACATCACGGTGGACCAGCATTTCGTCCTGTCCATCCCCGACAGCCTGCCGCTGGACGCCGCCGCCCCCCTGCTGTGCGCCGGCATCACCACCTATTCGCCGCTGAAGACCTGGGGCGTCGGCCCCGGCTCCAAGGTCGCGGTCATCGGCCTGGGCGGCCTGGGCCACATGGCGGTCAAACAGGCGGCGGCCATGGGCGCCGAGGTCACCGTCCTGTCCACCTCGGACCGCAAGAAGGCCGACGCCGAGCGGATGGGCGCCAAACATTTCCTGATCAGCTCGGACAAGGACGCGATGAAGGCGGCGGCGGAGAAGTTCGACCTGATCATCAACACCGTCTCCGCCACCCACGAGATCGCATCCCACACCCAGCTGCTGGCCCGCGACGGCACCATGGTCATGCTGGGCCTGACGACCGAGGGCCTGCCGGTCTTCGCCCTGCCCCTGCTGTGGCGTCGCCGCCGCATCGCCGGCTCGCTGATCGGCGGCATCGCCGAGACCCAGGAGATGCTGAACTTCTGCGCCGAGCACGGCATCGCCTGCGACATCGAACTGATCGCCCCGGAGCAGATCAACGAGGCCTATGAGCGGATGCTGAAGTCCGACGTCCGCTATCGCTTCGTCATCGACATCGAGAAGCTGGCCGCCTGATCTCCCTTCGTCGGGAGGACGCGACATCAAGCCCGGTTTCCGCAACGGAAATCGGGCTTGCCTGTGACAGACGCCCCGCTAAACCTTTGAACGACGGTCCGCACAGACGGGCATCACGGGACAGGGAAACATCATGGCGCGCGTGGCATTCGTGACCGGCGGCACCCGGGGCATCGGCCGGGCCATCGTCCAGCGGTTGAGCGAGGACGGGATCCGCGTCGCCGCCGGCTATTCCGGCAATGACGAAGCCGCCCTGGCCACGGCCAGGGCCCTGAACTGCATGGTGGTGAAGGGCAATGTCGGCAGCTTCGACGACTGCGCCCGCGCGGTGAAGGAGGTCGAGGCCGAGCTGGGTCCGGTCGACATCCTGGTCAACAACGCCGGCATCACCCGCGACGGCTTCTTCCACAAGATGAGCCACGACCAGTGGTCCGATGTGATCCGGGTCAATATGGACAGCGTCTTCAACACCACGCGCCAGGTCATCAACGGGATGCGCGACCGGGGCCACGGCCGAATCGTCAACATCTCGTCGATCAACGGCCAGAAGGGGCAGGTGGGCCAGACCAACTATTCCGCCGCCAAGGCCGGGATGATCGGCTTCACCAAGGCCCTGGCCCTGGAAAACGCCCGCAAGGGCGTGACCGTGAACTGTATCGCCCCCGGCTATATCGACACCGAAATGGTCGGGGCGATGGATCCCAAGGTGCTGGAATCCATCGTCGCCCAGATCCCCGTGGGCCGTCTGGGCAAGGGCGAGGAGATCGCCGACATGGTGTCCTGGCTGGTCGGCGAGCGTGCCGGATATGTCACAGGCTGCACACTCTCGCTGAACGGCGGTCAGTACCTGGTCGGGTGATCGCAGCTTCGCCTAAAATCCGCCGCGCGCCGGTTTCATCCACAGTCTCATGAAGTTGACGGAAACGGTCTGGGCGAAAAAATCGCCTCGCGTGACCGCGATGGCGTTCGCAGCCGTCGCGGCCGTGGGCCTGTCCGTGCTCGCGCCCGTCCTGCTGCCCGCCGACTGCCACGCCCAGAGCCGTCGCTCGGGGCCGCCGACCGCCCGCTATGTGTCGGGGACGGGTCAGGCCTTCGTGCTGGACACCTCCGGCTCGCGTCCGCTGATGCGGTTCGAACGCTCGACCGAGGTCTGGGTGCTGCGTCCCACCCCGGCGCCGCGCGGCGACATCATCTATCGCAACGACAACGGCGACCAGATCCTGCGCGTCACGCCCGACGGCGGCATGACCCTGTACACGACCAGCGCGCCTCAGGGCTCGCCGGTGTCCCGCGCCGGCGACGCCCAGGGCCTGGCCCGCGCCACCCTGAACGGCGCCCAGCTGGTCGACTATTTCATGCGCCAGAGCTACCGCGCCAGCCAGGCCCTCGGCCGGCTGATCGTCATCGACGTCGACATCCAGCCCGGCTCCGAGCAGCTGGCCGCCGACGCCGTCTCGGCCGCCAGCGACGCCATCGTCCGCATGGCGCGCTCGTCCAATCTGCGCGGCGAGGTCGATCGGGTGCGGCGCGTCGTCGTGTCCGACCAGGGTCGCCCGGCCGTGACCCTGAGCCAGGGCACGCTGCGGATCGTCATCGATCCCCGGGCCGGACTGGCGGGCCGGCCTTCTTCCGCGCGCATCGTCCGCGTGGTGGCGGACGACGTCCTCAGCCGCTGAAGCCGTCCTTGGCCGCCCGACGCGCGGCGAACTCGGCGACGTCGACCGCCCTCAGGAACGGATTGAACCTCAGCTCGGTCCCGATCGTCGTGGGCACGGTCGGCTCGCCCCGTTCCCGCGCCGCGAAGATCGCCTCGGCGTGAGCCTTCGTCTCGGGCCGGTCGTCCAGGCTCAGGGTGAAGCGCGCGTTCGACGCCGTATATTCGTGGGCGCACCAGATCACGGTCGCCTCGGGCCAGGCGGCCAGGATGCGCAGGCTGGCGAACATCTGTTCCGGCGTCCCCTCGAACAGCCGCCCGCACCCCAGGGCGAACAGGGTGTCGCCGACGAAGGCCAGATCGTCCGCGATCGAGCGAAACACCACATGGCCCAGCGTATGGCCAGGGGTCGCCGTCACCTCGAACCGGGTCTCGCCCACCATCACCACGTCGCCGTCGCCGACGACGCGGTCCAGCGGCGCGACGCGTCGCACCTCTTCCGGCCCCACGATCTCGCAGCCGGTCTCGGCCTTCAGCCGTTCGTTGCCCTCGGTATGGTCCGGGTGCCAGTGGGTGTTGAGGATCAGGTCCAGCCGCCCCCAGCCCAGCGCCTCCAGCTCTTCCAGAATGCGCGCCGCGTCGGGCGTGTCGATCGTGGCGACGACGCCGGTCGCCGCATCGCGGATCAGGAAGCCGTAGTTGTCGCTGCGGCACGGGAACAGGTGAACATCCAGGGTCATGACGACCTTCTAGCAGGGCGGCCCGGCCCGGCCTATGTTGAACCCATGCGGCGCAGCATCGACGATCTCCGAACCTTCTACGGCGAGCCGACCGGGGCGCTGGTGCGTCGCCTGCTGGCGCGACGGCTGGACGACGCCTGGGGCGAGGCGCCCGACTGCGACGTGCTGGGCCTCGGCTACGCCACCCCCTGGCTGGACGCCTTCGTCGGCGCCCGCCGCGTGGTCGCCGCCATGCCGGGCGGTCAGGGGGTCGAACAATGGCCCGTGGTCGGGCGCAACCGCACGCTTCTGGTCGACGACCGCCGCCTGCCCTTCGCCGCCGGTTCCTTCGACCGAATCCTGCTGGTTCATGCGCTGGAGGAGGCGGACGATCCCGCCGCCCTGCTGCTGGAGGCGGTGCGGGCCCTGGCGCCGACCGGCCGGATCATCCTGGCGGCGGCGGCGCGCGGCGGTCTTTGGGCGCGGGCCGAGAACACCCCCTTCGGGCACGGCCGCCCCTTCACCCGGGGCCAGCTGGAACGGCTGGTGCGCGAGGTCGGGCTGGAGCCGGCCGCCTGGTCCCAGACCCTGTACGTCCCGCCGTGGACGCCGCTGCTGCCTCTGGCCGATGGATTCGAACAGGTCGGGCGTCGTATCGCTCCGGGAACGGCGGGCGTGATCCTGCTGGAAGCCTCGCGCCAGGCCTATGCCCGCATCCGCCCCAGCGGCCACGCCCAACGGGCGCCGGCCAAGCCCGTCCTGACGCCCCAGCCCGCCGCCAATATCTCGCTGCGAACGCCCCGTCCTCGCTGATACGCCCCCCGCGATCCGACTGCTGACGGGGAGTTGAGCCCGTCCCATCTGTTCGCCGGGCGCGAACGGCCTTATGGCGAAGCCCCATGCATCGACTGATCCTCATGCGGCACGCCCAGGCGGAGGCCTCTGCCCCGTCCGGCGGCGACGAAGCCCGCCCCCTGTCCGCCGCAGGACGCAACGAAGCCCTGCTGATGGGCCGGGCCCTGGCCGAGCGCGGGCTGAAGCCCGACCTGGCCCTGGTCTCGTCCGCCGTCCGCACCCGCCAGACCTGGGACCAGATGCACGACGCCTTCGGCGACGTGGACGTGCGCACCGAAAAGCTTCTCTACAACGCCGCCTCCGACACCCTGCGCCGCTTCGTCGAGGCCAGCGAGGACGAGGCCGGCTGCCTCATGGTCCTGGCCCACAATCCCGGCGTCCATGTGCTGGCGGCCGAGTATCTGTCCGAAAGCGCCGCCTCGCCCGCCATTCTGGATCGCCTCGCCGCCGGCTTCCCGACCGGGGCCGCCGCCCTGTTCACCGTCGATGTGGCCGGCCGCTGCACCTATGAGGGTTTCCTGACCCCGCGCACCCTGGGCGCCGCATGACCGGAACAGCCTACAAGATCGTCGGCGCCGACGAGTGGCGCGCCGCCGTGGCCGAGGGCCGCTACGAAGGCTCCGCTGTCGACGTCGCCGACGGCTATATCCATATGTCGACCGGCGAGCAGCTGGTCGAGACCGCCCGCCGCCACTACGCCGGCCGGATCGATCTGATGCTGCTGACCGTAGATCTGGCCCGGTTCGGCGAGGATCTGGTGTGGGAGCCGTCACGCGGCGGCGACCTGTTCCCCCACCTCTACGCCCCCCTGCCGGTCGCGGCCGTCGCGGCGACGCGCGCCTTCTCGGTCGCCGAGGACGGCGCCATGGTGTTCGAGGACGCGGCATGAGCCTGTCGAATCTGGCCGCCGCCGCCCTGCGCCGTCTTGATCCCGAGACCGCCCACCAGCTGGCGATCAAGGGCCTGGCCTTCGCCCCCCTGCCCGCGCCCCCGGCCGACGATCCCATCCTGCATACGACGGTGGCGGGCCTCAGCCTGCCCAATCCGGTCGGTCTGGCCGCCGGGCTGGACAAAAACGGCCAGGCCCTGCGCGGCCTGTCGCGCCTGGGCTTCGGCTTCGTCGAATGCGGCTCGGTCACCCCCCGCGCCCAGGCGGGCAATCCCCAGCCGCGCCTGTTCCGCCTGAGCGAGGACCGGGCCATCATCAACCGGATGGGGTTCAACAACGCCGGGCTGGAGTCCTTCGCCGCCCGGCTGGACCGCCGCCCGGCGGGCGTTGTGGTCGGCGCCAACCTGGGCGCCAACAAGGACACCGAGGACAAGGCCGCCGACTATGTCGCGGGGCTTGAGCGGCTGGTCGGCCGCGCCTCCTACTTCACGGTCAACATCTCCTCGCCCAACACGCCGGGCCTGCGCGCGCTGCAGGGCCGCGAACAGCTCGACGACCTGCTGGGCCGGATCGACGCCGCTCGCCCGGCGGCGGGCGCGGCCCGCGTGCCCGTCTTCCTGAAGATCGCGCCCGACCTGATCGCCGACGAGATCGGCATGATCGTGGAGGCCTCGCTGGCGCACCGGATCGACGGGCTGATCGTGTCCAACACCACGCTGGAGCGGCCGGAGACCCTGCGTTCGCCCGACGCGCGCGAGACCGGCGGCCTGTCCGGCGCGCCTGTCCGGCCCTTTGCGGAGAAGGCGCTGCGCGCCGCCGCCGAGGCGGCCGGCGGGCGGCTGCCCCTGATCGCGGTCGGCGGAATCGACAGCGGCGCCGAGGCCTATGCCCGCATCCGCCTGGGGGCGTCGGCCGTCCAGATCTATTCCGCCCTAATCTATGAAGGCCCCGGCCTGGTGGGTCGTATCAAGCGGGATCTGGCCGCGCGTCTCCGCTCCGACGGCTTTTCCACGATTTTCGAGGCGATCGGCGCCCCGCGTTGACAGAGCGTTAGCCTCACTTCCCCCATACTGACCCGAAGCGAACGAACACGGTTCGCAAAGTCGGGGAACTCTATGCCGAAGGCGACCGTCGATACTGCTGCAAGCGGCTGGACCGTGGCTGTGCGCCACCGTCGCGGCACCCTGCTGCAGCGCGTCGGTCTGGGCGCCGCCGTGGCCCTGGTCGTAACCCCGATGATGGGGTGGCAGGTCTGCCTGGGCTGGGCCGTGGCCTATGGGCTGATGCAATTCCTGGAACTGGTGGCCTTCGCCCCGGTCACGCGCGGCGATGCGGGCGAGATGCCGCGCTGGCGCAAGGCCATCGGCTGCCTGACCCTGTTCACCAGCGCCTCGCTGTTCGGCGGCCTGTCGATCCCGATGTGGCTGATCGGCGGCCCGCTGGGCGGCGTCTGCGCGGCCCTGATGCTGCCGGCCCTGATGCTGTTCGCGATGATCAACTCGCCGCGGTCGAAGGCGATCCTGGTCTCGACCCTGACGCCGCCGATGCTCTATCTGCTGGCGGTGCCCTTCTTCGCCGCCTCGTTCGGCGCGCCCTCGCCGCTGGTGATGACGGCCTCGGCGGCCGTGGTCCTCTACGCCATCTACACGGTGATCAGCTGGCAGAAGATGAGCGAGGCGACCGAGAACCAGTTGCGCGCCCACGCCGAGGCCGACCGGCTGCGGCTCAAGGCCGAGCAGGACCTGGCCGCCCACACCGCCTTCCTGGCCGCCGTCGGCCATGACCTGCGCACCCCCATAGGCGCCATCCTGACCGGCGCCGCCGAGCTGCAGGCGCTGGACTCCCACTCGCGGACGAACGCCCATCTGATCACCGACGCCGGTCTGATGATGAAGGCCCTGCTGGACGACCTGCTGGACCATTCCAAGATCGGCGCGGGCCGGATGACGGTCGAGGCGGTCGATTTCGACCTGCGCGTCATGCTGGCCCAGACCCTGCGCCTGTGGCGCGGACCGGTCGAGGCCAAGGGATTGAAACTGCGCCTGGAAGGTGCCGCCCGCATGCCCCGCAGCGTTCGCGGCGACCCCATGCGCATCCGTCAGGTGCTGAACAACCTGATGTCCAACGCCGTGAAGTTCACGCCCCAGGGCGAGGTCACCCTGCGTCTGGACGCCTGGGTCGAGGAACCCTGCGGCTATTCGATCCTGTTCGAGGTCGCCGACACCGGCCCCGGCATGACGGCCGACCAGCTGACGCGCCTGTTCACCCCGTTCGACCAGACCGCCGACGGCGTCAGCGCCCGGCACGGCGGATCGGGCCTGGGCCTGGCCATCAGCCGCGACCTGATCGAACTGATGGGCGGCCGGCTGACGGCGCGCAGCACGCCCGGACAGGGCGCCCGGTTCACCGTCTCCCTGTTCCTGCCGCGCGGCGAAGAGGTCGTCGTCACGGCCGCGCCGACCGATGACAGCCGCGTCGACATCGCCCGCGCCCTGGCGTCGCGCAAGGCCGAGGCGGCGGCCAGACCCGCTTCGGCGCCCACGCCCCAGATCGACGCCCCGCCGATCGCCGGAAACGACGCCGATCCCGCACCCGCCGACAGCCACGGCGACGGTGACGAGGACGAAGGCCGGCCCCTGCGCCTGCTGGTCGTCGACGACCACGACATCAACCGCCGGGCGGTCCAGCTGATCCTGCAGCCGCTGGGCTGCGACATCGTCACCGCCGCCGACGGCATGATCGCCCTGGAACGGTGCGCGGAGACCGTCTTCGACGTGATCTTCATGGATGTTCGCATGCCGGAACTGGACGGCCGCGAGACCACCCGTCGCCTGCGCGCCGGCGGCGGCCCCAACGCCCGCACCCCGGTCGTCGCCGTCACCGCCGACACCGCGCCCGAGGATGTCGCCGCCTGTCAGGCGGCCGGCATGGCCTATTTCGTCTCCAAACCCCTGACGCCCCCGGCCTTGCTGGGCGCGCTGCAGCACGTGCTGGACGAGACGGCCCAGGCCTCCGAGACCGAGGCCGCCTGACCCCGGACGGCGGCGACCAGCCGCGCGGCGAAGTCCGGCGATTTGAGGTCGCACTCCCACACGGTCAGCACGCGCCAGCCCCCGGCGTCCAGCGCCGCCACGGCCCGCGCGTCTCTGGCGCGATTGCGGTCGATCTTGGCGGTCCAGTATTCGGCGTTGGCCTTGGGCTTGCGCGATCCGCGCGCGCAATCGTGCCCGTGCCAGAAACAGCCGTGGACGAAGAGGGCGATCCTGCGTCCCTTCATCGTCACATCAGGCCTGCCGGGCAGGCCCAGGCCGCCCAGCCGATAGCCGATCCCGGCCGCGCGCAATATCCCGCGCACGGCCAGTTCCGGCGACGTGTCCCACCCCTTCACGCGACGCATCACGGCGCTGCGCTTTTCGGGGCTGAAGACGTCGGTCGTCACGATCAATCCACGCTCAGACGGCGGGATTGATCCACTTCAGAGCTGCGCCAGCAGATGCTCGGCCGAGGACACCTTGAACTCGCCGCCCTGTTCGATGTTCAGCTGGGTGACGGTCCCGTCCTTGACCAGCATGGAATAGCGCTGCGAACGCTCGCCCAGGCCGAAACCCGAACCGTCCAGCACCAGACCCAGTTCGCGGGTCAGGTCGCCGTTGCCGTCGGCCAGCATGACGATGGACTCGTCCTCGATGCCCTGGCTCTCGGCCCAGGCCTTCATGACGAAGGCGTCGTTGACCGAGATGCAGGCGACCACGTCGACGCCCTTGCCCTTGATGGCGTCCAGATTGTCCTTGAAGCCCGGCAGGTGGCGCGCCGAGCAGGTGGGGGTGAAGGCGCCGGGCACGGCGAACAGGGCCACGGTCTTGCCGCCGAAGACGTCGGCGGTCGAGACAGGCTTGGGGCCTTCGGCCGTCGCCTGGGCGAAGGTCGCGTTGGGGATGCGATCGCCGATTTGAATGGTCATGAGGTCTCTCCGCGCGGGATGGGTTGGAATTGAAACAGCGCCCGCGACACATAGAGGCCTGCTGCGACACCGCAAGCATCAACGCCGCTTGCGTCCACCCGTTTCCCACCCGATGATATGCCTATCATGACCGACGCCTCCTCCCTGACGGGCCGTCTGCTGGTCGCCATGCCCGGCATCGGCGACCCCCGGTTCGAACATGCCGTGATCCTGATCTGCGCCCATGGCCCGGACCACGCCATGGGACTGCGTCTCGACAGCCCGGCCAAGGGCGTCGACCTGAAGACCGTACTCGACAAGCTGGACGCTCCCGCCCCCGAACAATCGATCGGCCGCGCCGTCCTGATGGGCGGTCCGGTCGAGCGGGAGCGCGGCTTCGTGCTGCACACCGACGACTGGAGCGTGGGCGACGACACCCTGCCCTTCGGCGACGGCCTGGCCATGACCGGCACGCGCGAAGCCTTGGCCGCCATGACCGACGCCGTCGACGGCCCGCGCCGATCCGCCTTGCTGCTGGGCTACGCCGGCTGGGGCGAGGGTCAGCTCGAAGACGAATTGGCCGACAATGTCTGGCTGACCGCCGACGCGGATCTGGACCTGATCTTCGACGCCGATCACGAGTCCAAATGGACCCGCGCCCTGGCCCGCATGGGCGTCGATGCGGCCCGACTGTCCAGCCAGGGCGGCCGCGCCTAAGGCTCAGACGGACGCCAGTTCGCCCTCGGGCTCGCCGCCGATATCGACCGGCCCGGAAATCCGCGACGCCAGCACGTTCAGCACCCTCAGGGTGACGCCCAGATCCTCGTCCGACAGTCCCTGAAACAGCAGGTTCCGATCACGCGATGCGGTGGCTTCCGAGCTGTGCAGGGCCTGAAGGCCGCTGGGCTCCAGCTTGATCAGGTTGGCGCGCCCGTCGCCGAGCAGCCGATGCTTCGACACCAGACCGTCCTCCAGCAGGCGCGCGATCCGGCGCGACAGCGTCGGCTCCGACAGGGAGAGGCCCGTGGCCAGTTCGGTCTGCGTCATCCCGGTCGGCGCGTCGCGCAACAGATAGAGCGGCGCGCGCTGAGCGTTCGTATAGCCGGAGGTCTTGAACAGCCGCGCGGCGCGCGCGGTCCACTGGCGCGAGACCAGGGCGATCCTCTGCTTGATCAAGATCTGGACGGCGGATCGCTCCTCGTCAATTTTACTCAATTCGTCTTTATGCCGGAAGATTTCATCAAGACCTTTGACAGTGAAATCGGGCATGTTCGGAGACCACACTCACCGTGTCGGCGGCGACGCGAGTCGCCGATCAAGAAGTAAGCGCGCTCAACTAATGTTCATACTGGAGCGGCGCAAGCGCATGTATCCTGCTGGTTGAATTTCGGCCAGGATCATAAGTTAAATCCAAAGTTGCACATGCAACCATATCGATATGTGGAATAAACCACATCGCTTTACATCGAGGCGTCATCACTCGGGGGAGACGTCCATGCCTATTTTCAAGCGGTCCGTCAAAGAGACCAGCGAAGCCCAGGACCTGCGCAGCATGCTTGCCGCAGTCCAGAGATCTCAGGCCGTGATCGAGTTCGACCTGGACGGCGTCATTCGCGACGCCAACGCGAATTTTCTTTCGGTCGTCGGCTACAATCTCGACGAGATAAAGGGCCGACACCACCGCATCTTCATGGATCCGGGCGAGGCGAATTCGCCCGCCTACGTTGAGTTCTGGCGACGTCTGAACGCCGGCGAATTCGTCGCCGACACCTTCACCCGCTACGGCAAGGGCGGCAAGCGCGCGGTGATCGAGGCGTCGTACAATCCGATCTTCGACGCCGCGGGAAAACCCTACAAGGTGGTCAAGTTCGCCACCGACGTGACCGCCGCCGAGATCGAGCGCGAGCGCCGCGCCGAGGCCGATCGCGAGGCCGCCCAGGTTCAGAACGCCGTGGTCGAGGGCACGGGACGCGCCCTGGCCGCGATGGCGGCGGGCGACCTGTCCTACCGGATCGCCGAGACCTTCCCCGGCGAATACGCCCAGCTGCGCGACAACTTCAACCGCGCCATCGCGGCCCTGGACCAGGCGGTGGGCGTGATCGGCGGCAATGCGGGATCGATGCAGTCGGGCGCCGATGAGATCAGCAGCGCGGCGGAAGACCTGTCGCGCCGCACCGAACGCCAGGCCGCCAGCCTGGAGGAGACCGCGGCCGCCCTGGACCAGATCACCGCCACCGTCCGCAGGACGGCGGAGAACGCCCAGGCCGCCGACGCCGTCGTGGGCCAGACCCGCGGCCAGGCCGAGACCGGCGGCGCGGTCGTGCAGCGGGCGGTCGAGGCCATGGGCGAGATCGAACGTTCGTCCGACCAGATCGGCCAGATCATCGGGGTGATCGACGAGATCGCCTTCCAGACCAATCTTCTGGCCCTGAACGCCGGCGTCGAGGCGGCGCGGGCCGGAGAGGCCGGTCGCGGCTTCGCCGTCGTCGCTTCGGAAGTGCGGGCCCTGGCCCAGCGTTCGGCCGAATCCGCAAAGGAAATCAAGACCTTGATTTCAGCCAGCGGCGCACAGGTCAAGGACGGCGTGGTCCTGGTGCGTCAATCGGGCGAGGCTCTGACAGGAATCGCCGCGCGGATTAACGAAATCACCAGCCTGATGGGCGAGATTAGGGCCTCGACCCAGGAACAGGCCATCGGCCTGGCCGAGGTCAATACGGCGGTCAACGACATGGACCAGGTTACGCAACAGAACGCAGCGATGGTCGAACAGTCCACCGCCGCCAGTCTGAGCCTCAGTCGCGAGGCCGCCGACCTGTCCCAGCTCGTGGGTCGTTTCCAGGTCTCCGCCCCGGGAGCCCAGCGCGCGCCGACGCCGGTCCATCAGGTCCAGGCGCGCATCGAGGCCTTCGCGGCGGATACGAACCCTCGCCCCCGCAAGGTGGCGGCAGGCGGCGGCGGATATGCCGGCGCCACATCGGATTGGGAGGCGTTTTGATGGCAGGCACCACACTGGGCGGCACGGGCGGTCAACGTGAACTGGTCGGCTTTCGCGTCGGCGAACAGGCCTTCTGCATCGACATCACCTCGGTGCTGGAGATCCGGGGCTGGACCCCGACCACGCCCCTGCCGCGTGCGCCGGACTATATGAAGGGGGTCGTGAACCTGCGAGGCACGGTCCTGCCGATCATCGACCTGGCGGCGCGCCTCGGCCTGCCGACCAAGGAACCCTCAGCCCGTCACGCCATCATGGTGGTCAAGTGCGGAACCCGCACCGTCGGCCTTCTGGTCGAGGCCGTCTCGGACATCGTCCAGCTGGACGACTCTTCGCGCCAGCAGACGCCGGACATGGGCGCCGACGCCGGCGCGGGCGTCATCGCCGGCATCTTCGCCGTCGATGGCGACATGATCAGCCTGCTGGAACTCGACAACGTCCTGCCGCCGATGGCCGAAGCCGCCTGACGGTCCGGCGCCTCCGGCCAGCGGTCGAATTGATGACGGCCGGGGTGCGAACCCCGGCCGTCGTCGTTTATGGAACCCGCGCTTCTTAGAAGCGGTAGTTCATGCCGATGCGCACCATGTGCGTGCCGAACTTGCCGTTGCCGCGCGTCATGTCGGTACCGGTCGTGTTCGGCGCCAGGATGAAGGGGTTGGTCGCCGGGGTCGTGCCGGTGCTGTCGACGCGGATCACGGGGCTGTCGACGCTCAGCGAAGTATAGAGATACTCGCCGCTGACCGTCAGGCCGCGACCCAGGGCGTATTCCACGCCGCCGCCGGCCTGCCAGCCGTCGCCGTCATCGGATTCGGTGGTCTCGGTGAAGCGGTTGGCGGTGTTCGAGGTGCGGAAGGTGTTGTCGAACTTGCCGTAGGCGTAGCCGCCCGTGCCGTAGATCAGGGCCGGACCCATGGCGTAGCCCAGCTTGGCGCGAACGGCGGCCGTGCTCTCCAGCTCGCGGGTGAAGCTGTAGAAGGCCGGGGTCGTGCTGAAGCCGGTCACCGTGTCCTGAACGGTGTTGACGCTGTATTCGGCCAGGGCGCCGACGACGATATTGCCGAACTGCCAGTCATAGCCGCCGCGCACGCCCGCCTCGACGCCGTCGTTGTCGTCACGGCAACCCGTCGCCGGTCCGGTGCTGGTCGCCGCGCCGCCGCAGAAGCCGGGGCTGAAGGCGTCGGCGCCGGCTGCAGTCGTAACCGTGTCGCCGTAGTTTCCGTCGAGATTGCGGTCGAAGCGCAGGATCTCGTCCTCGTCCTCGTTCGACTGGTTGTAGCCGCCGAAGATGCCGATGTAGGGGCCGGACCAGTCGGGAGCCACGGACTGGGCCAGGGCGGGCGTGGAAACGAGCGCCAGCGCCAGAACGCTGGTGGTGGTCAGGGTCTTGATCATGTGCGTAAGGCCTTCGTGCCTGAAAGAGAGAACGGGCACGACTGTCCCCGCGGCACCGAAAAGCATTGAACTTCGGTATGTTCCACGCACGACCTGTCGCCATATGCCGCAGCATCCATTCGGCTGTGCACGGCGTATTAGCCCCTATCGCGTCGCCAGGGATATCATCAGCAGCACCACCAGAACCAGGCAAAGCCCCTGCCAGAACCGCACCGGATCACGCTCGATCAGGGACAGGGGGCGCGGCGCCGGGGCGGCGACGGCGCTGCCGGTCTCCAGCACGTGGATCAGTTCCTCGACGTCCTCGAACCGTTCGTCCGGATCGACCGCGACGGCGCGCATGATGGCCGCCTCCAGCCAGGCGGGCATGTCCGGCCGGTGCCGCGTCGGCGGGGCGGGCGTGCGGTCGAACCGGGGCGCGTCGTTCGGATCGACCTCGCCCCAGGGATAGGTGCGGGTGAACATCCGGTACAGGGTCACGCCCAGGGCGAACTGGTCCGTCGCTGCATTCCCGCTCTCGCCGTCATACATCTCGGGCGCCTTGTATCCGGGGGTGCCGGGCGCCTCGGCCTCGGCGAACTCCTCGGCGCGACGCAGGCGGGCGACGCCCAGATCGACCAGTTTCAGCCCGCCGTTCGTCTCCAGGATCACATTGTCCGGCTTGATGTCGCGGTGGGTCACCCCGGCCCGGTGCAGGGCCGCCACGCCCTTCGCCAGTTTCAGCGCCACCCCGATCCCCTCGGCGATCTCGAACGGGCCCTCCTCGGCCAGACGCGCGTGCAGGGTCTGGCCCTGATAGAAGGGCTGGGCGATGTAGAGCCGGCTCTGCCGGCCGGCGTCCAGGCTCAGCACCCGCCCCACATAGGGGCTGTCGATCCGCCGACCGATGAAGGCCTCGCGCAGGAAGGCGGTGCGCGCGCCGCGCTCGGACACCACGGCGGGTTTGGGAAACTTCAGCACCGCCCGCTCGTCGCCGGACCGCCCAAGGAACAGCCGGGTGTAGCGCCCGTCCGCCACCACCCGCTCCAGCGCGAACCCATCGACCGTCTCGCCCACATTGGGCGGCGGCAGGATCGCCAGCCCCTCGGCCTCGGCGGTGATCGCCTCCCAGTCCGGCGCGCCGATGGCGACCACGTCGATGACCAGGGCGGTGTTGTTGTCGCGCGCCCCGATCTCGGCCACCTCGGCCAGTATGGCCTTGGCGTCGGCGTCCGGCGAGCCGCGCCGCCCCAGCAGCCGCGCCAGGGCCTCGTCCGGCAGCACCCCGTGCACCCCGTCCGTGGTCAGCAACAGCCGGTCGTGCGGCGCCAGTCCCACATGACGCACGTCCAGCTTGACGTCCGCCTCGATCCCCACGGCCCGATACAGCACATGGCTGAGCCCCTGCTGCGCCCGCGTATGATCCTCGGTCAGGCGGGTCAGCACCCCGTCCCTGAAATGATACGCCCGACTGTCCCCGACATGCAGGGCCACCGCCTCCCGCCCGCGCAGGATCAGGGCGGTGAAGGTGGTCGCCGCCGCCTCCATGGCGGGATCGATCTTGCCCCGTGCATGGAGCCAGCGATTGAAGCCCCGCAACGCCTTGATCCCGTTGGGCGCGATGCCGTTCAGCGGGTTCTGGTCCAGATAGCCGTCGATAAAGCTGCGCGTCGTCAGCTCGGCCGCCATCCGCCCGGCCTTGGAGCCCGACACCCCGTCGGCGATCACCGCCACCACCCCGTGCTCGCGCTGCTCGGCCGGCGTGCCCAGATGGATTCCGCCGAAATCCTGATTGCCCGCCTTGGGCCCGATGGCGGTGGCGAAGCCGGCGGCGATTTCCAGTCTGGCGTCGGTCATGTCCGTCTTTCGCCGGTGAAAGCCTTATCCTTCATCCGACACCTTCATCAGCAGGGCAATCAGGGGCGTGTTGACGTAATAGTTGTTCCGCCCGGACTGATGCTTCTCGACAAAGCCCGCCGCCGCAAGCTGATCGAGGTATTTCGCCGCCGTCTGCCGTGTCACCTCGAGATCATTCTGCAAGAACTCGATCCGAGTGTAGGGATGGCGAAACAGGTTGTTCAACAGATCCTGCGAATAGCGGATCGTCTCGTGCGCGCGCAGCCGCGCCTTATAGTCCGCCATCAGGGCGCTCATACCGTCGATCAGGTGCAGCGTCTGGCGCGCCGTCTCCGACACGGCGCTGAGCATATACAGCAGCCAGGGCTCCCACCTGCCGTTGTCGCGGACGTCCTGCAGCAGGCGATAGTATTCACCCTTGTTCGCCGTGACATAGCGACTGAGGTAGAGAACCGGGATGTCCAGCAGTCCCGCCCGCGTCAGATATAGGACGTTCAGGATTCGCCCGATCCGGCCATTTCCATCCGAGAACGGGTGGATGCTTTCGAACTGATGATGGATCAGGGCCATCTTCACTAACGGATCGAGATCACTGGCCGCATCGTCGTTGATGAAGACCTCCAGATCCTTCATGTGCCGGACGATCTCGGCCTCGGACTGCGGCGGTACATAGACCACCGCGCCGGTCGCCTGGTTCTTCAATGCCGTGCCGGGCGTAGAGCGAAACCGTTCCTGGCTGCGCTTCAGGACCTGAAACATCTCGATCAGGATGTTGTTGGTCAGCAGGCCCTGGCCTGCCTGCAACCGATCGAAACCACGCTTCAGGGCGTCTCCGTAATTCGCGACCTCTTTCGCCGCCGGCGAATCCGCCTCTTCCCAAAACAGGCTTGCACGAAACAACTCGTCCTGAGTGGTGACGATATTCTCGACCTCCGAACTGGCCTTGGCCTCCTGCAGCACCAGAGCGTTGATCAGGATGGCCTGGTTCGGAATGCTGCGCGCACGCCCCTTGAGCTCCGCCAGATGCCGATGCGCTTTCGCGGCCCCCCGAAGAACCGCGACGGTTTCCAGATCAGGCCGTGGCGGCAGGGTGGGAATCACATAGGTCGCACTTAACATGTCGCCTCCACGTGTTCGTTTTTGTAGATTTTTTTAACATGATACAGTCCATGTGTTAAGGTCGCATCCTTCAGTCCGGACCACAGCTAGATGTCCAAAGCTTAACGGGCGCTCGGCCATATTCCGCGCCATGGTCCCGTCGCCGCCGGGGCTGGCGGTCTCAGTTCAAGGCCATGCCGAGATGAAGCGTTCGCGTCACCGTATCCTGTCGTCCTTCGTCGTCCTGGCGGCGGCGGCGACTGCAAGCCTGGCCGGGGCGCAGGACTATCGTCCGGACTTCCACCCCGACCAGTTGAAGGGTCCGCCGCCGGGCGAGCCCAATACGGTGCTGGTGTTGGGCACGGCCCACCTGTCGGGCCTGCCCGCCACCTTCGATTTCGCACTTCTGGCGCCTCTGATGGATAGGCTGGAGGCCTGGCGGCCCACCGCGATCGCCACCGAGGATCTGTCCGGGCTTCAGTGCGACAGCCTGCGCCGCTACCCCCAGCGCTACGCCGACACGATCGACACCTACTGCTCCGATCCAACGGCGGCCGGCGAAGCCCTGGGGCTGGACGTCCCGGCGGCGAACGCCGAGGCCGAACGGATGCTGGCCGACTGGCCGGCCGCCCCGGCGGCGGGGCAACGCCGGCGTCTGGCGGCGGTCTTCCTGGCGGCCGGCGAGCAGGGTTCCGCCCTGGTCCAGTGGTTGCGCCTGCCGACCGAGGAACGCCGCTCCGGCGACGGCCTAACCGACGACCTGGCCGCGCGTCTCGACCGCATCAAGGCGCGACGCAATGAAACCGACCAGATCGCCGCGCCTCTCGCCGCTCGTCTCGGACTGGAGCGCCTCTGGAGCGTCGACGACCATTCCGCCGATGCCGCCGACCCTCAGGATCCCGTCGAACTGAAGGCCCGCCGCGACGCCATCATGGGCGCCTGGGACAATCCCGCGACCGCCGCCCGCCGCGCCGAGTCCGAACGGCTGGAATCTCGGCTGGGCGAACCGGACGGCGTGCTGAACCTGTACCGCGCCTACAACGCGCCGTATCAGGCCCTGCGGACCTATCAGTCCGACTTCGGCGCCGCCCTGGTCGAGCCGTCGACCCAGGGCTTCGGTCGGTCCTATGTCGGCTATTGGGAGACGCGGAACCTGCGGATGGTCGCCAATATGCGCGACGTCCTGGGCCAACACCCCGGCACGCGGATGCTGACCATCGTCGGCGCCTCGCACAAACCCTATTACGAGGCCTATCTGAACCTGATGCACGACGTCGTGCTGGCGGATGCGGAGCCGGTGCTGCGCTGACCCGTCAGGCCGACCGCTGCTTCAGCGGCGCCGTCCCGTCGGCCAGGCTTTCGGCCAGATAGACTTCCGCCTCCTGCGCGGGCAGGGCGGGCGCATAGCCGAAGCCCTGGCCGTAGTGGCACTGGGCCTGCAGCAGCAGGCCCGCCAGTTCGGCGTTCTCGACCCCCTCGGCGACGACCTCCAGCGACAGGTCGCGGCCCAGGTTGACCACCGACTTGACGATCTTGGCCGAGCCCTCGTCCTTGTTCATCGTCAGGACGAAATAGCGGTCGATCTTCAGCGTATCGAACGGCAGGCGCGCCAGATAGGACAGGGACGAGAAGCCGGTGCCGAAATCGTCCAGCGCCAGGGACGCCCCCACGTCCTTCAGCGACTGCAGCACCTCGGCGGCGTGCGCCGTGTCGCGCATGATGTCGCCCTCGGTGACCTCCAGCTTCAGCGCGCCCCTGGGCAGGCCGGTTTCCTTGATGATCCGGGCCACGTCCTCGCACAGGTGCGGCCGTTCGATCTCGCCGACCGACAGGTTGACGCTGCAGAACATCTTGCCCGCCTGGGGATGGCGCTGGATCCATTCGGCCAGCTGCCGCGCCGACTGCGTCATCATCAGCAGACCCAGGTCGTTCATCATGCCCAGGTCGGCGGTCAGGCCCAGGAATTCGTCCGGCGGCACCAGGCCGCGGCGCGGGTGACGCCAGCGCGCCAGGGCCTCGAAGCCGGCGACGGCCCCGGTGTTCAGATTCACGATCGGCTGGAAGAAGGGCACGATCTCGCCGCGCACGAAGGCGTTCCTCAGATCCGCCTCCAGCGCCAGTCGGCTCAGGCTGTCGCTCTCCAGCGCCCGGCCATAGGCGGCCGATCCGCCGCGTCCGGCGCCCTTGGCCGATTCCACCGCCAGTTCGACCCGACGCAGCAGTTCGGAGGCGTCGGGCGCATCCGGCCCGCCCTCCACCACCACCGCGCCGATGGAGACGGTCGGATAGATGTCGAAGCCCGCGACCCGCAGCGGCTGTTCCAGCGCCTCCCGCAGGCGATAGCTGGTGTGGCTGGCGGTCTTGGGCACAATGACGGCGAACTCGTCCTCGCCGATCCGGGCCGGCGAGGCGTCCTTGGAGAAGGCCGCGGCCAGGCGCGAGCCCAGGGCCGACAGGACCAGGTCGGTCCGCTCGTGGCCCAGGGCCTCGTTCAGTCGGCGCAGCCGATCGACGTCCCCGACCACGATCTCGTAGTCGCCGGTCTGGGTCAGAACCTCGCCGATCCGGGCGATGAAGGCGCGGCGGTCCAGCAGGCCGGTCAGCGCATCCCGATCCGAGGCCGCGAACTTGGTCTCCAGCGCCACCACCCCGGCGGCCCGCAGTCCGTCCTCCAGCCAGACCCCGCGCCACAGACAGGTCTCGGATCCGCGCATCCTCAGGCGGACGGCGACCTCGGTCCCCTCCTCCTGCGGCTTCAGCATCTTCTCGGCCAGCGACCGGTCCTGCGGCAGGGCCGAGGCGACGAAGCCGGCGGCGGTGCACTCGGGCGCCAGCGGCCCTAGGCCCAGGGCCCGCGTCGCGCCGGTGAATCTCAGATGGTCTTCGCCGGGGGTCCAGATCCACAGGGCCGTGTCGGCGGCCGCGAGCGCCTCGATGGCGGTCGTGGCGTCCCAGGCCAGCGATCGGGATCGCGCGTTCACGGCTGTCGCCCCCTCAAGTCGGCGCTCGGTCGCCGCGATGCTCGTCCTCGACGAGGCCGAACAGAAGATGATCTGCCCACTCGCCGTTAATTTTCAAATAAGCGCGGGCCCTTCCCTCGTTGCGGAAGCCCGATTTTTCCAGCACCCGCCGCGATCCGTGGTTGGTCGGCAGGCAGGCCGCCTCAAGCCGGTGCAGTTTCAGCTTATCGAAGGCGTAGCCGACCACCGCCCGCATCGCCGCCGTCGCATGGCCCTGGCCGGCATAGGGCTGGCCGATCCAGTAGCCCAGGGTGCCGGTCTCGGCGACGCCGCGCCGAACGTTCGACAGGGTCACGGCCCCGACCAGGGTCTTGCCGTGGTCGATGAAGACGAAGAAGGGCCAGGCGTTGCCCAGCTCCATCTCGCGCGCATAGATCGACAACCGACGGCGGAAGGCGGGCTTGGACAGGTCGTCCTCGGGCCAGGCCGGCTCCCACGGCTGCAGATAGTCGCGGGAATTGTCGCGCAGGGCCGACCAGGCGGCGTAATCGGACGCGCGCGGCGGCCGCAGCAGCACGCCGTCGCCCCGGACCATGGGTCCGGCCACATCGCTCATCCAGTCCAGCAGGGCCATCGAACCCCAATCTAGCGCGTGGACAACCGCTTGGCGACGGATGCACGCGAATCTGATGCGCGACGGAGTTTTGCGTCCGGCGCGTTACAATGAGGAACGACGGACAAGGAGACCGCCCATGGCCTCATCCCCGACCGACGCCGCCATAGCCTTGACCCGACTGGGTCTCGGCGCCCGCCCCGGAGAGATAGACCGCGTCGCCCCCGACCCGCGCGGCTGGCCCCTGGACCAGATCCGGCCCGAGGGCGCGCCCCAGCCCGCCGACGACCTGGTTCCCTCCGACCGGCGCATGACCGAATTTCTCGACTACCAGGCCGGGCGGCGCCAGAGCCGCCAGGCCCGGCGGGACATCGCGCCGGCCGCCGCCCAGGCGTCTGATCCCGCCAGGCCCGCCCCCGGCGACGCCGAGCCTGCGGCCATGCGCCGCTCCGCCCGTCGCGACCTCGCCCAGGACACGGCCCAGGCCTTTCTGGCGCGCGTCCGGCTGGGGGCTGCGACCGACCAGGGGTTCGCCGAGCGCTGGGCCCTGTTCTGGGCCAACGCCATCACCGTCTCCTCGGTCAAGTTCGACAGCGGCGCCTTTATCGAACAATACGAGCGCGAGGCGATCCGCCCCCACGTCTTCGGCCGGTTCGAGGATCTGGCGGTCGCCGCAGAACAGCATCCGGCCATGCTCTTCTATCTGGATCAGACCCGCTCGGCCGGTCCCGACAGTATGGCGGGCGCGCGCCGCAACGGCGGCCTGAACGAGAACCTGGCGCGCGAGATGCTGGAACTGCACACCGTCGGCGCCGACGCCGGCTACACCCAGGCCGACGTCACCGAACTGGCGCGCGCCCTGACGGGCTGGTCCGTCCCCCGGGCCCAGGATCGGCCGACGCCGAACCCCGCCCGCCGCGCTCGACAGGCGGCGCGCCAGGTTCAGCCCGGCGTCAACGGCTTCGTCTTCCGCGCCGATATCCACGAACCCGGCGCCCGCACCGTCATGGGCCGGACCTATGCGGAGACGGGCGAGATCCAGGGCGAGACCATATTGCGCGACCTGGCCCGCCATCCCGCCACGGCGAAACGCCTGTCGCGCCGGATCGCCGCCCATTTCACCTCGGACACGCCGCCCGAACCTCTGGTCGCCCGGCTGGAACAGGCCTGGACCCGGTCCGACGGCGATCTGGCCCAGGTGGCCCGCGCCCTGATCGAGGCGCCCGAGACCTGGTCGGCCCAGCCGGCCAAGTTCAAGACCCCGTACGACTTCGTCGTCTCCACCCACCGCGCGCTGGGCGCCCCGCCCCAAACCATCCAGCCTCTGCGCCAGGCTCTGGTCGCCATGGGCCAGCCGCCGTTCGCGCCCCCCTCGCCCGAGGGCTGGCCCGACACGGCGGCCGACTGGGCCGGCCCCGACGCCCTGGTCAAACGCCTCAACTGGGCCAGGACCGTCGCCGAGACCGCCCGGATCGCCGATGTGAACGCTGCAGCGGCCTCGGCCCTGGGCGACCGAATGACAGACCGCACCCGCCTCGCCGTCGCCCGGGCCGAAAGCCGGCCCGAGGCCCTGACCCTTCTTCTCATGTCGCCGGAGTTTCAACGCCGATGACCCATGTCGCCCTCAACCGCCGCGCCCTTCTGGGCGCCTCCGCCGCCGGACTGGGCCTGAGCTTCGCCGGGCGCGTCGTCGCCCAGTCGAACGCGTCCCGGAACAAGCTGGTCGTGATCATCGCCCGAGGGGCCATGGACGGCCTGTCCGTCACCGCGCCCCACGCCGATCCCGACTATGTCGCCCTGCGCGGCGGCCTGGCCCTGCCCGCGCCGGGCGAGGCCGACGGCGTGCTGGACCTGGGCGAGGGCTTCGGCCTGCACCCCGCCCTCGCGGGCCTGCACGCCCTGCATGGACAGGGGCGGATGCGGTTCGCCGCCGCCGTGGCCTTGCCTGTGCGGATTCGCTCGCATTTCGACGCCCAGGACGTGCTCGAGAACGGCGGCGAAGCCCTGCGCCAACAGGACGACGGCTGGCTGAACCGGGCCATGGTCGCGGCGGGCGGAACGGCCTTGAAGGGGCTGTCGATCGGGGCGCAGACGCCGCTGATCCTGCGCGGCGACGCCCCCGTCTCCAGCTGGGCGCCGGGGGGCGCGGTGCGTGGCGAGGACCGGATCGCCTCCCTGCTGCAGGATCTCTATGTCGACGATCCCCTGCTGGGCCGAAACCTGGCGCGCGGCCTGGCCACCGAGGAACTGGTCGGCATGGGCGGAGGGGGCGGAGGGGGCGAGACCCTGCGCCGCAACGACGCCCAAGGCCTGGGCCGCGCCGTCGCGCGGCTGATGACAGGGGCCGACGGCGCCGATGTCGTCGCGGTCTCGCTGGACGGCTGGGACACCCACGCCGGCCAGAAGGCCCAGCTTCAGACCCGTCTGACGGGCCTGGACCAGCTGGTTTCAGGTCTGAGGAATGGCCTGGCCGACGACTGGTCGCACACGGTCGTCATGGTCGCGACCGAGTTTGGCCGCACCGCCCGCGCCAACGGAACCCAGGGCACGGACCACGGCACGGGCTCGTCGCTGCTGCTCGCGGGCGGGGCGGTCAAGCCGGGCGGCCTGATCGGCGACTGGCCGACCCTGGCCGACAATCGCCTGTTCGAGGGCCGCGACCTGGCGCCGACCCTGGACGTGCGATCGGTGTTCAAGGGGGTGTTGCGGGACCATATGGGCGTGGACCGCGCCGCCCTGGACGCCCGCGTCTTCCCCGGCAGCGCAGCCGAGGCGCCGACGCTGGACAACCTGGTCTAACGGTCTAGGCGGCCTCGCTTGGGGCTTCCTTGCAGATGCGGTTCAAGTCGGCGCGGATCGACGTGCCCTGGAAATGGGACATCTCGGCGCCCGAATAACCCTCTGCGGACAAGGCCTTGACGACGTCGCCGGTGTTCAGACAATCGGGGGTGCGAGCGAGCTGGTACGCGCGCTCCACGACATGGGTACGGTTCATGTTGGAGCCTTTCCTGGTCGTCATGAAACGCCTGCCAAGCTGGACCGTTCCCCCGTCCCAAATATTGGCCCTCAGCGGCCGCGCTTGCATTTGTCACAAAGACCTGAGCACATAGGCTCTGTCGATCTCTCTGCGTAACGCCACCCTCTTTGCGAACGCACCGAGTCCAGGCCGCTCCATTCAGACCCGACAGGCCGCAGGGACGTTCCCTCGGTCAACTTCTAGCGGAGGTCTCATCATGGCTACCGGCACTGTTAAATGGTTCAACCCGACCAAGGGTTACGGCTTCATCCAACCCGACGACGGCGGCAAGGACGTCTTCGTCCACATCTCGGCCGTTGAAGCCGCCGGCCTGCGCGGCCTGGACGAAAACCAGAAGGTTTCCTACGAGCTGGAACGCGACAAGCGTTCGGGCAAGGAATCGGCTGGCCAGCTCCAGACCCAAGGCTGATTTCAGCTTCCAGCTGAAATGCCGACGGCGGCTCCTCGCGGAGCCGCCGTTTTCAATTGCGGCTTGACCTAGAACATCGTGTTGCCGTTCGCCGCCTCTGCGGGCACCCGCTGCAACACGTCCCAATGCTCGACGATCTTGCCGCCCTCGAAGCGGAAGATGTCCATTCCGGCCCAGTCGCTGTCGCCCGGCCATTCCTGACGGGTGTGCAACACCACCAGATCGCCTTCGGCCAGCGTGCGGACGATATGGACCCGCTTGCCGGGATAGTCCTCGGCCATCCGTTCGAAATAGGCGATGAAGCCGTCCTTGCCGTCCGGCACGACCGGATTGTGCTGGATGTAGCGATCCCCGACATAGCGGTCGATCGCCTCCCTGGGCCGACACTGGTTGAACATCAGGTCGTAGAAGTCCCGCGCCGTCTGCCTGTTTGTCTCGGGGGTCACGGACGTCCTCCCTGGTTCACGCGTTGGGCGATAGGGCGTTGGAACATCGCGGCTTCAGCCCTTCGTCTTCTCGATCCAGGCGGCGAAAGCATCGGTGAAGCTCTTCAGGAAGTCCCGCGTCCCGTCACTGGTCAGCTTGCCGCTGTCGTCCAGCAGGGTTGCGACATTGCCCACATAGGCTTCGGGCTGCTGCATCGTCGGCATGTTCAGGAAGACCAGGGGCTGGCGCAGATGATGATTGGCGCCGAAGGCCCCGATGGCGCCCGGCGACACACTGACGATGGCGGCGGGCTTGGCCTGCCAGATGCTGTGGCCATAGGGGCGCGAGCCGACGTCCAGGGCGTTCTTCAGCGCGCCTGGGATCGAGCGATTGTATTCCGGCGTCACGAACAGCACCGCTTGGGTGGCGGCCACCTCGGCCCGGAACCGGGTCCAGGCCTGGGGCGCGTCGTCGGTCTCCAGGTCGGGATTATAGAGCGGCAGGTCGCCGATCTCGATCAGGTCCAGATCCAGGCCGGGCGCGGCCAGGGCCTTGAGCTCCAGACCGATGGCGCGCGAATAGGAGCCCTCGCGCAGGCTGCCGACGATCAGGGCGACGCGGACGGACATGGGGCTTCTCCGGTGGCTGGATGGCTGGCCGGGACGGCGCAAGCTCCAGCATAACCGATCCGCGTCGAGTGCGGTTCCCCCTATCCCCCGAACAGGGCCGTCGCGAAGGCCTCGCCCGCCGGCGCCGCCGACTTCGGCCCCAGCACGGCGCTGGCCGACTGACCGGACGCCAGCACCCGTTCGCCGACCGCCCGCACGTCGGCGATGGTCTGGGCTTCCAGCGTCTCGGTCATCGACAGGCTGGACAGGGGCGCGCCGAAGATCAGGGTCTGGGCCGCGTTGCGCCCCGCCCGGCTCATGGGGTTCTCGTCCGACATCCACAGACCGGCCTTCATCACCGCCTTGGCCCGCGACAGCTCGGCCGCCGTCGGTCCGCTCTCGGCCAGACCACGCACCTCGGCGGCGGACACCTCGGCCAGTTCCCTGGCCCGATCCGCGGCCGCGCCGGCGTAGATGCCCAGCACCCCCGTGTCGGCGTAGGGTTCCTGATAGGCGTCGATGGCGTAGGCCAGGCCCCGCTCCTCGCGCGCGCTCTGGAACAGACGCGAGGCCATGCCCCCGCCCAGGATCTCGCCGAACAGCCGCATGGCCGACAGGGCCGGATCGGTCGCCGACAGGGCCGGCAGTTGGAACACCAGATTGGCCTGTTCGATCTTGCGCGTCAGCTTGGCGTGACCGCCGACGAAGAGGGCCGGCGCCGGCTCCTCGACCGGGGTCGCCACGGCGTCGCCGAACCACCGCTCGGCCAGGGCCAGCAGTTCCGTCTCGTCCACCGCGCCCGAGGCCGCCACCACCATCCGGTCGGGCGAATAGAGCCGCGCGCGCCAGGCCTCGACGCTGGCCTTGTCGGCCGGTTTCAGACTGTCGATCGAGCCCAGGATCGGCCGGCCCAGCGGCTGTCCGGCGAAGGCGCGGGTCTGGACCATCTCGAACACATGATCGTCGGGCGTGTCGAAGGCCTCGGCGATCTCCTGGGCCACGACATCCTTCTCGCGCTCGATCTCTGCGGGATCCAGCGTGGGGCGGAACACCAGGTCGGACAGCACCTGCATGTTCAGCGCCAGGGTGCCTTCCAGCCCGCGCACCTCGAAACTGGTCCGCTCATAGCCGGTGGCGGCGTTGATCGTGCCGCCCTCGGCCTCGACCCGTTCGACGATCTCGCGCGCGGCCATGTCGCCCGCGCCCTTGAACACCAGATGCTCCAGCAGGTGCGACCAGCCGGAGCGGTCCTCCGGCTCCCACCGCGCCCCGCCCTTGACGGTGACGACGACGGCCAGGGTCTTCAGCCCGGGCATGGGGTCGCAGATGACGCGGACGCCGTTGGACAGGATGTGCAGGGATGCGGTCAGGGGGTGTCTTTCTTCAGGCGTCGTCGCAGCAGGGCCACATAGAAGCCCGCCAGCGCAATCGCCAGCCCGAACCACGTCAGGGCGTATCCGAAATGATTGTTGGAAAAGGCCGCCGGCGGCGCGGACGCCCTCAGTTGCGGCAGTTCCGGATTGATCGCGGTGATCGCGAACACCGCCTCGGGCCGCACCGTCCCCGTCACCTTCAGGGCCTTGGCCATGGCCGCCGTGTCGCGCGCATAGAAGCGGCCGTTCATCGGCGGCGGGCTCATCGAGCCTGGCGGGTCGAAGCTGCGGAACTCGCCGACCAGCACCAGCGGCAGGGTCGACTCGACCACGCGCGGCCGCGCCGTCACCCCGTCGGCGATGAAGCCCCGGTCGATCAGCAGGCTGAAATCCGCATCCACCGGCCGGCAGGCCGAGATCAGCCTCACCCCGGCCTCGCCGTCATGGATCGACTGCAGTTCGACATAGGCGGCGGTGGCCAGGCCGGGACAGACGATCAACGCCTTGCGGAACTCCAGGTCGCCTTCACCCCGTAGCTGGTCCAGCGGAACGGGCGGTTCAGCCGCGGCCGCATCGGCCGCCGCGATCAGGCCTTCCTTCCACTTCAGCCGCTCGACCTGCCACACGCCCAGCCCGACCAGCAGCACCAGGGCCGCCGCCGTCAGCAGGGTCAGGATCCAGGGGAAACGCCTCATCTCTGGTTCCTGTACTGTAGTCCGATCATCAGTCCCCTCCCCGGCCGCATCAGGGCCAGCGACAACACCGCCGCCAGCGGCAGCCAGACGATCAGGTGCAGCCACATGGGCGGGTGGAATTTGATCTCGACGATCAGGGCCGAGAACCCGACCACGAAACCGGCGATCTGCATGATGAAGCTCGCCGGTCCGTCCCCCGTCTGGATGGTCGAGAAGTCGAGGCCGCAGGCCTCGCACCCCGGTCGCACCTTCAGGAAGCCGTCGAACAGGCGCCCCTGCCCACAGCGCGGGCATCGCCCCTTCAGCCCCCATTGCGCCGGATGGTCGGAAACGGCGACGGCGGGAGACGATCCCTCGCCCCCCGCCGCCTCGACCGTGTCAGACTCGTCTTGGATCAACCGAAGACGACGTAGACGAAGGCGAACAGGAACAGCCAGACCACGTCGACGAAATGCCAGTACCAGGCCGCAGCCTCGAAGCCGAAATGCTTCTCCGGCGTGAAGTCGCCGGCCAGCAGACGGACCAGGCAGACCGTCAGGAAGATGGTGCCGATCAGGACGTGGAAGCCGTGGAAGCCCGTCGCCATGAAGAAGATCGACCCATACAGGCCCGAGTTGACCGCCTCCTCGTTGAAGAACAGGTGTTCGTGCAGGATGTGGTGATATTCATAGGCCTGGACGCAGGTGAACAGCACGCCCAGGGCCACGGTGATGGCCAGGGCGATCTTGGCCCCCTTGCGGTCGCCGGTCTGGATGGCGTGGTGGGCCCAGGTGACGGTGCAGCCGCTCAGCAGCAGGGTCACGGTGTTCAGCAGCGGCAGCTGCCACGGGCTCAGCACCTCGATCCCCTTGGGCGGCCAGGTCGACCAGGCCTTGGCCGTATCGGCCCAGGTTCCGACCTCGGGCGTCAGGGCCCGCGATTCATGGAACAGGGCCATGTCGAAGAACATCCAGAAGAAGGCGACGAAGAACATCACCTCGGACGCGATGAACAGGATCATGCCGTAGCGCAGGCCCAGGGACACGACCGGCGTATGATCGCCCGCCTTGGATTCCTTGATCACGTCCGACCACCAGCCGAACATCGACACCAGCACCCCGGCCAGGCCGGCGAAGAACAGGCCCGGCTTGCCTTCGGCCAGGAAGTTGGCGGCGACCGGACCGGCGTCGGCGGGCGCCAGCCCCTTCATCCACACCACCGCGCCGATGAACATGATGGTCGCGGCGATCGACGACACCAGCGGCCACGGGCTGGGCGGTACGAGGTGATAGTCGTGGTGCGGAGCGGCGTGCGCGTCGGCCATGCGTTTCATCTCTATATTGGGGCTGGCGATGAACTCGCCTTATTTGCTCCAGCTATAACCGCCGTCCGCGCAGGACGCCAGTGGCCGCCGCCTTTCCGCCTTGATCGCGAACGGCCCTCAAATCCGCGCGTTGCGGGATCGCACATAATCCACGAACGCCCGCAGCGGCGGCGGGGTCAGCCGCCGCCCCGAATAATAGAGGAACGGTCCTGAAAACGGCTGATGCCAGTCCGTCAGCACCGGCTCCAGCGCCCCGCTGTCCAGATGCGGTCGGATCCAGTCCTCGAACAGGAAGATCACGCCCACGCCCGCCACCGCCGTATCGACCGCCAGATCCGCCGCGCCGTTGACGCCGAACACCATCGGCCCTGTCGGATCGACCATCACCACCTCGCCGTCGCGTTCGAACTCCCACGGCGGGACCGCGCCGCTGGGAAACCGTCCGCGCAGACAGTCGTGGGCCAGCAGATCGCGCGGATGTTCGGGTCGTCCGCGCCGGTCCCAATAGGCGGGCGCAGCGGCGCAGGCGAACCTCTGTTGGCGCGGTCCGATGGGCACGGCGATCATGTCCTGCTCCAGCCGCTCCTCGTAGCGGATCCCCGCGTCGCACCCGGCCGCCAGCACGTCGACCAGGCTTTCCTCGACGGTCAGGTCCAGCCGGATATCGGGATAGGCCGCCAGAAACCCCGGCACGATCTGCGGCAGGACCAGCCGCGCCGCGCTGGCCGGCACGTTCAGCCGCAGCGTCCCCGCCGGCCGGTCGCGCAGATCGCCGATCCCTTCCAGCGCCGCCTCCACCTCGCCCAGGGCCGGCGCCAGCCGCTCCATCAGCCTCTGGCCCGCCTCGGTCGGGGCCACGCTGCGGGTCGTCCGGTGCAGCAGCCGCACGCCCAGCCGTTCCTCCAGCCGCCGCACCGCCTCGCTCAGGCTGGAGGCGCCGCCCCCGGCCCCGGCGCCGCCCAGCCGCGCCGCCTCGCGGAACCCGCCCGCACGCGCCACGGCGACGAAGGCGTTCAGATCGCTGAGATCCGGCTTCATTGTTCGCCTTTCCGCACAGCCCGTCCGAACCTTGCCCGATTATCGTTCAGCGGCCCAGCCCCTAGATCGGCGTCGTTCCTTCAACGGCGAGCGATCATGTCCAACACCTTCCGCCTCGGCGACCGTACGGTGAACCGCCTCGGCTATGGCGCCATGCAGCTGGCCGGCCCCGGCGTCTTCGGGCCGCCGAAAGACCATGAGGCCGCCCTCGCCGTCCTGCGCGAGGCCGTGGCCCTGGGCGTCGACCACATCGACACCAGCGACTTCTACGGCCCCCACGTCACCAACCGGCTGATCCGCGAGGCCCTGTCCCCCTATCCCGACGACCTGACCCTGGTGACCAAGATCGGCGCCCGGCGCGGTCCGGACGGCGCCTGGCTGCCGGCCTTCTCGCCTGACGAACTGGTCGCGGCCGTGCACGACAATCTGCGCAACCTGGGCCGCGACACGATCGACGTCGTCAATCTGCGCGTCATGTTCGACACCCACGGCCCGGCCGAGGGCTCCATCGCCGCCCTGCTGGAGCCGCTGGCGGACCTGCAGCGCCAGGGCCTGGTCCGACACGTGGGCCTCAGCAACGTCACCGCCGCCCAGGTCGCCGAGGGCCGCGCCATCTGCCCCATCGTCTGCGTCCAGAACCAGTACAACCTGGCCCATCGCGACGACGACGCCCTGATCGACGCCCTGGCCGCCGACGGGATCGCCTATGTGCCCTTCTTCCCCCTGGGCGGATTCAGCCCGCTGCAGTCGACCGCCCTGTCGGAGGTCGCCGCCGGACTGGACGCCACGCCGATGCAGGTCGCCCTGGCCTGGCTGCTGCGCCGGTCGCCCAATATCCTGCTGATCCCCGGCACCTCGTCCGTGGGCCATCTGCGCGAGAACCTCGCCGCCGGTGAACTGATGCTGTCCGACGCCGCCCTGGCGACACTGGACGGGATCGCCGGGGCCTGAGGCCGCAGGGACGCGCCGCCCGCGAAATCGTCCCAAGATTGGGACGGCGACGCGTCCCCGTCCATGATACCGGACCCGATCGCCACAGGACGGGGGGAGCGTGCGATGGCCTGGATCCGACGGAACGTCTCGCTGATGCTTCTGGAAATCCTCAACGACTATATGCGCAGCGGCTGGGGGCGGCGCGGTCGTTGACGCCATCGCAGAATAACGGCGGTCGTCCGGGAACGACCGGCGACCTCGACAGTTTCCGCCTCCGGGGCGGCGTTACCGGATAGTATCCATGGATCTGATTTCCACGATGACCGACGCCACGGAGACGGGCCACGTCTTCGTCTTCAGTTTCGCCGGCGCCGGCGCCGAAGTGACCACCAGCGTCCGGATCGACGTCGCCGACCCGCTGATGGCGGAGGCCTTCGCCGCCAATCTGCTGGCCGAGATCGCCCAGAGGATGGAAGGCAAACGAATGTCCTACGAAGCGCTCCAGGCCCTGTCGGTCCTCCCGCCGGAACCGGTCGCAGCGACCGTCGCCACTCCCGCCAAGGTCGCAATCGCCTGACGCCCAGACTGTAATTTCAGGGATTTTTCCCGCCTCGGGCGAGACCGCTTTTCTCGAGCGGCGGATATGCGACTGACGCGCTCGATCGGTCGGACATCCTCCTCCGATCAGGCGGTCCGTTCCGAACCTCGCCGGCTCCGACACCCCCGGGGGCGCCGAACCGAACCCTGGCTACGAGACGGGCCGTCACCTGCGGGGCAGAGCCTCAGCCGCGCGACGCCAGGGCCGCGAACGCCTTCACCGAGAACGCCGACAGCGGCTGCGGCGGGTCCGCCGGATCGAACCAGCCGATCTCCGACAGCTTGTCAGGCTCGGTCAGCCAGGGCTCGCCAGTGAAGTCCCGCGTCACATAGATCAGCGAGACCCAGTGCTGGGCGTCGGCGGGAATGATCTCCTCGCTCAGGCACAGGAAGTCGACGGCGCCGATCTTCAGCCCGCTCTCCTCCTCGGCCTCGCGACGCGCGGCTTCGGCGGACAGTTCGCCGTGATCGACCTTGCCGCCGACGATGTTCCAATGGCCCGCCTCGGGCGCCTTCAGCCGCTTGCACAGCAGCACCCGCCCGTCGGCGCGCTGGATCACCAGTCCGCAGCCGACGCCGGGGAAGTCGACACCCGGTTTGCCCATCAGGCGTTCGGACGGGTCGGGGCGTCGACCGAGGGATAGAAGGTGTAGCTGAGGGTGATCTCGCGCGCCCCCTTGGCCTCGCGGTCGGTGGCCAGTTCGGGAGCGATGAAATACTGGACCGGGAACTGACGCGTCTCGCCCGCCTGCAGCGTCTGATCCTCAAAACAGAAACACTGCAGCTTCTGGAAATAGGGTCCGGTGTATTCCGGCACGACATTGTATCCGGCCCGCACCTGGATCGGCTTGTCCGAGGTGTTGGTCACATCGAAATAGGCCAGCCCCGTCTCGCCGATCCGCACCCTCTGGGTCGCCTGTTCCGAGCGGAACTTCATCGGCACGCCGCGCACATTGGTGTCGAACCGCACCAGCACCGTCTGGTCCAGCACCGTGTCCGGCGCCTTGTCCGCCTTGCGCACCGTGCCGTCGAAGCCGGTCACCTGACAGAACATCCGGTACAGCGGCACCGCCGCAAAGGCCGCGCCCGTCATCCCCATCACGCCCAGGACGCAGATGATGGCGATCAGGTTCTTGCGGCCGGGATTGTTCATCGCGACGCCGCCGCAGCAGACCCTTCCAGCAGGGCGCGCTCATTGGCCTGGTTCTGCTGCAGGCGCAGGACGGTCGTGGCGAAGACCAGGATGATGAAGGCGACCAGAGCCAGGGCGATCCAGACGTTGCGCCGCTTGCGGGCGCGCAGTTCCTCGGGGCTCAGACGCATGGCTCGTTACACTCCCAGGCCCGACACGGCCTCGACCAGCAGGGCCGAGAACAGGGCGACCAGATACAGGATCGAGAAGGCGAACAGGTCACGGGCCGGTTTGGCCTGGACCTTGACCTCGTACAATGCGGCCTCGCGTCCCACCGTGTCGGCCTTGTCCGGCTCGTCGCCCGCGCGCGAGCGGAACAGACGCCAGGCCAGGCCCATGAAGCCCAGGCCGCCCGCGACCGACACCGCAGCATAGATCAGCCCGCCCATGCCCAGCAGGGCCGGCGCGACGGCCGAGGCGACGAAGAAGACGGAATAGACCAGGATCTGCAGCCGCGTGGACTTGGCCCCACGCGCCACCGGCATCATCGGGATCCCCGCCTTGGCGTAGTCGCCGGCCGAATACAGGGCCAGGGCCCAGCTATGCGGCGGGGTCCACAGGAAGATGATCAGGAACAGAAGCCAGGCCTGCCACGGCGCATGACCGGTCGCCGCCGCCCAGCCGATCACCGGCGGAAAGGCGCCCGCCGCCCCGCCGATGACGATGTTCTGGGGCGTCCGCCGCTTCAGCAGCAGGGTATAGAAGCCGGCGTAATAGACGATGGTCAGGGCCAGCAGACCGGCCGCGAACCAGTTGGTGTTCATGCCCAGCAGCATGACCGAGAACAGGCTCAGGATGACGCCGAACGCCATCGCATCATTTTTCCGAACGCGCCCCGCCGCCACCGGGCGACCGCGCGTGCGCCGCATCAGGGCG
The DNA here is from genome assembly GCF_044336875.1 of Brevundimonas sp. GTDB lineage: Bacteria > Pseudomonadota > Alphaproteobacteria > Caulobacterales > Caulobacteraceae > Brevundimonas. The sequence continues at coordinate 285,291 of NZ_JBIIOP010000001.1, forward strand.
TCGGTCTCGCCTTCCAGCGCCATGTTCAGCGCCCCCGCCGCCCCGGCCCCCACGGCGATGCACAGGATGGCGATGGCGGCCGCCAGCGGGTTCATCGACCCGGGCGCCATCACCAGTCCGGTCGCAGCGGTGAAGACCACCACGGACATGACGCGGGGCTTGAGCAGCTGGAAGAAGTCTTCCGGCTGGGCGGTCGAGATCGAGTGTTGTGTCTGGACGTCTTGGGTCATCGGTGCGGGCCGCATAGCACACCCGAAACCAGAAGGCCGCCCCTTCCGATGGACGAGATCCAATTCAGGCCATGACGCTTGAAACGAAACAATCAGGACGAATGCACTTCCGTCGCCACGATTCCACGCAATCGAAGACGCCGATTCATATCCCGCCCATAACAGCTGAAAATATATCCTAGTTTACAATGATGTCACGCAGCACATCACGCCCCTCGATTACGCCGGGGTCGTTGTCGATTGCAGATCGACTGGATCTTTCGAAAATTTCGTACGATTTTTTGGAAAATTCCACCAACTGGATAAATCTATCTCCATCCTCAGCTACATTTCTGGCATAATTTCTAAAAGTATAATCGCCAGACATACCAATCTCTTCAGCAAGTTCCGTATAGAATGGCCACGCATGCTGTTGGTCAAATACATCAACCACGTCGGATGGCGGCGTTATTTCATATGGAGCGATTCCTGAACGCTCGACAGCAAACGTTGCAAGAGAAGACAGAACACGGACGTTAGGATGGAGCGGCGTATGCATAAACGCTCCGCCTTTCAACCATAAATCCCAATCTCGCTCGACAATGACATCGTAGCCGTAAGGCTCGTAAGAGGCCATCAAACTGGATCGACTGGAAGAGAACTCCTCGAAATATCCCAAACGCTTATAGACAAGCTTGTTGAAGAGCATGATTGCTCGATCAAGAGGCAGACCTAATGAAAAGGCCGCACTCAATATCTTGGAATGAAAGGCTTCAATGGGCGTTTGAGGAACGCCCGATATGAGACATGAGTCGGGATGGAACCCGCGGAATATGAAGGGCGGAACCACTTCCACGCGCGGCACGCCCGCCTCGAGAAGACGCCCCTCCGTGAACAGAGGCATGTCATGATGATCCTGGAACTGAGTTATCACCAGGTCATATGAAGGCAGGCTATCGGCTATAGCCTGCTGCATCTCAGAATTGCGCTTTATATGGCGATGCTTGATAACGGCTTCCGGAAAGAGAGACTTTAACGCATCCCCCATGCCGACAACTTGGCAAAGACCAACAAGTGCAATTCTCACTTTAGTACACCTAACCGCAGCTATGACTGATCTATTGCTTCTTCGTCGCAGATGATTGATCGCAATGCGTCGAATTCGCCCGCAGATCGAAGCGCACGCCCCTCACCATGCCCGTGCTCGGGCGATTCAGGCAATCGCACTCTGCGAGTGACCAAATCTTCGGCAGTGGAGCGATCGTCGACGCTAGACAGATAATGCTTTTTGAACAACCCCATCACGCGTGAAACGCCCTCCAACTTCACCTCTCGCAAGTCGGATTCGAAATACCGCGCTCCAGAATACGATCCCGTTATTACTTCATACGACGGGAAATAGAAAACATTATCGAAAGAGTTTGTTACAGACTCGGCCACCACCCTAAGGGCAGATTTACTGTAAGTCGTCGAAACCAAAACATGCCTGTCCTCATAAGTCGCAATCAAAGGCACCGGAGAAACCGTAATTATGATTTTAACGCCGGGATTGACATCACGAATGAACGACACCGCCCGATCAAAATCCGCCAACATCTCCATCACGGTGCAGTTGTGGAATTCGTACTCGTGTCCATCATGCCCTGGCGCAACGACTCCCGGCGCCAGAGGCACGACAGCGCCGTCCGTCTTGCAAACCCAGGACTCCGTAAGACCCAGTGTGAAGACTAGAATATCGCACTGCTCGAACATCTGACGGACACTGGCGAGGTGCGCTCGACGATCGTCGATCAAAGCCTCTGGAGACGAGAACCCTGCTTCCTGTATTCTGGGCCTGAACGGATCGACAAAGGCTCCATCAGACCTTTCCCACGCGACGTCAGCCGGCGAGAACAGGCCATACGCACGTTCAAACAGCTGCAGGAATTGCCGAACCGTGTAGATGTTGGCGAAGCGGGCTGGAAATACGCCATAGCCTTCGTCGACGGCCCCGGACGTCAAAGGCGTCCGCTCGGTCACGAGATAATTGAACCCCTCGCGCACGAGCGTCGAGGAAATGTGCTGAGCGAAACAACTGCCGACCGTGGCGACCTTGTCCTGCCGATTGATCCGCAGCGACGAATGAACGACGGGATCGATCTCCTCCGGCGTCAGACTTGAGATCGACCGACGCCAGAATTGATAATCCGGCAAAGAGAGATAGGGATTGTCCATATCCCTATCTTCTTCTGCTTAGTCGCCAGCCTCAAGCGGTCAGTGGTCTTCTTCCTTGACCACCGGCAGTTCGTTGAACTGGTGCGCCGGGGGCGGAGAGGACAGGGTCCACTCCAGGGTCGTGGCGCCCTCGCCCCACGGATTGGCCACGCCCGGACGACGACGGATCGCCGCCTCGGCCAGCATGACCAGGAAGACCAGCACCCCGAAGGCCGTGATCGCATACCCCACGGAGGAGACGTGGTTCCACAGCCAGAAGGCGTCCGGATAGTCGATATAACGGCGCGGCATACCCTGCAGGCCCAGGAAGTGCTGCGGGAAGAAGACCAGGTTCACCCCGACGAACATGATCCAGAAATGGGTCGCGCCGAGGAACTCGTTGTACTTCACCCCGAACATCTTCTCGAACCAGTAGTAGAAGCCGGCGAAGATGGCGAAGACGGCGCCCAGCGACAGGACGTAGTGGAAGTGGGCCACGACGTAATAGGTGTCGTGCAGGCTGTAATCGATGCCGGCGTTGGACAGGACCACGCCCGTCACCCCGCCGACGGTGAACAGGAAGATGAAGCCGATGGCCCACAGCATGGGCGTCTTGAAGCTGATCGACCCGCCCCACATGGTGGCGATCCAGCTGAAGATCTTCACCCCCGTCGGCACGGCGATGATCATGGTCGCAGCGATGAAATAGGCGCGCAGGTTCACGCTCATGCCGACCGTGTACATGTGGTGCGCCCAGACGACGAAGCCGACGAAGCCGATGGCCACCATGGCGTAGGCCATGGCCAGATAGCCGAACACCGGCTTCTTCGAGAAGGTCGAGACGATGTGGCTGATGATGCCGAAGCCCGGCAGGATCAGGATGTAGACTTCCGGGTGGCCGAAGAACCAGAACAGGTGCTGGTACATGATCGGGTCGCCGCCGCCCGCCGGATCGAAGAAGTGGGTGTTGAAGTTGCGGTCGGTCAGCAACATGGTGATCGCCCCCGCCAGGACCGGCAGCGACAGCAGCAGCAGGAAGGCGGTGATCAGCACCGACCAGGCGAACAGCGGCATCCGGTGCAGGGTCATGCCCGGCGCGCGCATGTTCAGGATCGTGGTGATGAAGTTGATCGCCCCCAGGATCGAGCTGGCGCCCGCCACGTGGAGGGCGAAGATGGCCAGGTCGAAGGCCGGGCCTGTGTGCCCCATGGTCGACAGGGGCGGATAGGCGGTCCAGCCGCCGCCGAAGCCCTTGCCCGGCCCGCCGTCGACGAACATCGACAGCACCAGCAGCACCCAGGCCGCCACCAGCAGCCAGAAGGAGATGTTGTTCATGCGCGGGAAGGCCATGTCCGGCGCCCCGATCATGATCGGCACGAACCAGTTGCCGAAGCCGCCGATCATGGCGGGCATGACCATGAAGAAGATCATGATCAGGGCGTGGGCCGTGACCACGGCGTTGTAGCCGTGCTTGGACTGCTCCACGAGACCCAGCAGCTGGATCGACGAGCCCTCCTTGAAGATCTGGATGCCCGGCTCGGCCAGTTCCCAGCGGATCAGGCCCGACAGGGCGCCCCCGACGATGCCCGCCATGATGGCGAACATCAGATACAGGGTGCCGATGTCCTTGTGGTTGGTCGACAGGAACCAGCGGGTGAAGAAGCCCAGCTTGTGCTCGTCGTGGTGAGAATGGTCGTGCGCGTGATCGGCGTCACGGGTCGAAACAGTAGCGTCAGCCATGGATCTGCTCGCCTCTTACTGGGCGGCCGGCGCGGCGGGAGCCGCGGCGGGAGCGGGTTGAGCGGTCGCGGCGGCCGGCGTCTGGGCCGGGCTTTGGGCTGCGGTCGGATCAGTTGCAGGCGTCGCCGCCTCGGCGGCGGGCGCGGCGGCCGGGGCAGCGGCGGCCGCCGCCTCGGGCGCCTTGGGCGTCATCGACCCGCCCTTGGACACGACCCAGCGTTCGAACTCGGCCTGGGTCACCACATGGATCTCGATCGGCATGAAGGCGTGGTCGACGCCGCACAGTTCCGAGCACTGGCCGTAGAAGATCCCGGTGCGTTCGGCCTTGAACCAGGTGGTGTTGATCCGGCCGGGCACGGCGTCGGTCTTCAGGCCGAAGGCCGGCAGGGCCACGGCGTGGATCACGTCCGAGGCGGTGATGACCAGCTGCACCGTCTTGCCGACCGGCACCACCATCGGCTCGGTCGCGGCGAGGCGGTAGAGGGAGTGCGGCAGGCCGCGCTCGGCCAGCTCGTCTTCCTGCACCATGTTGGAGATATATTCCGGCACGCCCTGGTCCGGATATTCATAGGCCCAGTTCCACTGGTTGCCCGTGACCTTCACCGTCACGTCCGGCGTCGGCATGTCGTGATAGGCGAACAGCAGGCGGAAGGAGAACAGCGAGATTCCCACCAGGATCAGCACCGGCAGGACCGTCCAGATGATCTCGACCGTGGTGTTGTGGCTCCAGCGCGCAGGCGTCGGATTGGACTTCCTGTTGTAGCGGAACACGATCCAGGCCAGCAGACCCAGGACCAGCAGGGTGATGGCCACGATGATCGGCATCAGCACGATATTGTGGAACCAGATGGCGTCATGCTTCAGCGGCGCGGCGGCGGGCTGGAGGTCGATCCCCCCCGGCGTCGGCTGGCCCATCAGATCCTGCGCCCAGGTCGGCGCGGCGAAGAACAGGGCGCATCCGGCAGCCAGTGCCGTCGATGTCGCCGCCGTCTTCGCCCTTCCCAGGGCTCGCGTCCCCATTCCCATACGAAGTCCCCATAAATGTCTTTTTGCAGCAGAGACTTGCGATTGGTTCGCAAGTCTTCGCGCGGGCATGTTATCCCACCCGGCACTCCTTCGAGTCCCTATCGGATCGCCCTTCGCTTGCCAAGCGATCCGCGGGCACACCGCCACGACCTCGCCTCAATTCCAGACCGAACGCCGTCGGATTAAACCTTTGTCATGTTTAGACAGGTACCTTGCGTCACAAGATACCTTGCGGTACTCAACCTCCATCAGAGGAGAGATCGAGGTGCCTGAGACCATCGAGATACAGCTGAAGAAAGGGGTTCTGGGACTGTGTGTCCTGGCGCTTCTGAACCGGGCGGACAGCTACGCCTACGAGATCGCCAGCCGCCTGTCGGACGCGATCGATATGGGGGAAGGAACCATCTACCCCCTGATGCGACGGATGCAGTCGGACGGACAGGTCGAGACCTATCTGGTCGAGTCCTCGTCCGGCCCGTCGCGCAAATACTATCGGCTGACCGACGCCGGTCGTGCGGCCCTCGCCGCCCAGACCGCCGAATGGTCGGCCTTCACCAAAGCCGTCGACGCCATAGTGGCGAACGACGCGCAAGAGACACAAGAGCCCCAGGCTCAACCGGAGGGAGCGGAACAATGACGCGCGCGGACTTCATCGCCCGTCTCAAGAACGGTCTGGTCGGCCTGCCGACCGCCGCGGCGAACGACATCATCGCCGACTACGAGACCCATTTCGCCGACGGCCTCGCCGCAGGCCGCACCGAGGCCGAGGTGGCCGCCGCCCTGGGCGACCCCGACCGCCTGGCCCGCGAGCTGAAGGCCGAGGCCGGCATCCAGCGCTGGCATCAGGAGAAGAACCCCTCCTCCGCCGCCGCCGCCGTCTTCGCCGTCCTGGGCCTGGGGGCCGTCGACATCCTGATCCTGCTGCCCATCGCCATGGGCGTGGTCGGGACCATCTTCGGCTTCTTCATCGCCGCCATCGCCCTGTTCTTCGCGGGCGGCGCGATCATGGTCGCCGGTCCCTTCGCCGGCTTCCCCGGCGGTCCGCTGGCGGCGATCCTGATGGGTCTGGGCCTGATGGCCGGATCGATCTTCATCGGCGCCCTGCTCAGCATCGTCACCATCTGGCTGGTCAACGCCACCGTCTGGTTCGCCCGCCTGCACTACCGGCTGCTGAAGCCGGCCCTGGAACCCACTCAAGCCTCGGGAGTCTCGGCATGATCCGCACACTATTCATCATCGCCGGCGCCGCCCTGGTGCTGTGCATCGCGGCCCTCGGCGGCGCCGTGGCCCTGGGCGGCCACGACCTGCAGCGCGAGGGCTGGGCCTGGACCATCAAGGGCGACAACGACGAGAGCGTCCGCTTCGAACGGATCAAGGGGGACGGGACCGACGACCTCGGCCCCTTCACCACCCGCACCCTGGCCTGGGCCGGCGGCGAAACCCTGACCGTCGATTCCAGCATCCACGTCGACTATGTTCAGGGCGGCGCCAATACGGTCGTCATCACCGGACCCAAGGCCCTGGCCGACCGGGTTCGACTGACCGACGGCCGGCTGTCGATGGGCGACGGCGACGAACGGGTCGTCTTCGGCTGGAGCCACGGCAACTTCTCCGCCCGCTCCGAGCGCGACGAACTGAAGGTGGTGGTCACCGCCCCGAACGTGCGCCGCTTCGTCGCCAACGGCTCGGGCGATCTGAACATCGGCGCCTATGATCAGCCGTCCCTGTCCCTGACCGTCTCGGGCTCGGCCGACGTCTTCGCCACCGGCCGCACCCAAGCCTTGGACGTCGATATCAACGGCTCCGGCGACGCCGACCTGCGCACCCTGGCCGCCCGCGACGCCACGGTCGACATCTCCGGCTCGGGCGACGCCGTCGTCGCCCCCACCGGCGACGCCCTGGTCCGCATCTCCGGCTCCGGCGACGTCGGCCTGGCCACCCACCCGGCCAAACTGACCAGCGAAGTCTCGGGCTCGGGCGACGTCTATCAGGACTGAGGACCGCGAGCTTCGGAAAGGCCCCTCTCCCGGCGACGGGAGGGGGGCTTTTTTCTGCGCCGTCACAGACCCTCTCCCGGTTGCGGGGGAGGCGGCCCGGCGTTCGCGCAGCGAACCAGGGTCGGAGGGGGAAGTCTTCTTGCTGAAGGCAGATGAACTCCCCCCATCGTCAGGCGTGTCGCTACGCGCCACGACCTGACACTTCCCCCGCAAGCGGGAGAAGGTCCGGGAACATCGCCTCACGCCTTCACCCCGTCGCCCATTCCCGCTAAGCCATGCCCATGACCTCCGCCCCCCTTCCCGACGCCGGCGCCAACTGGGTGGACCGCCATGCGCCGGAGGGGCTGAAGCCCTGGCTGAAACTGGGCCGGTTCGACCGCCCCATCGGCATCTGGCTGCTGCTGCTGCCCGGCTGGCAGGGGATCGCCCTGGCCCTGAGCCAGTACCGCGCCACGCCCGGCCTCTACGACCTGTGGCTGGTCGTCGGCTTCGGGATCGGCGCCTGTCTGATGCGGGCCGCCGGCTGCGCCTTCAACGACATCGTCGACCGCGACTTCGACGCCCAGGTCGCCCGCACCGCCCTGCGCCCGATCCCCTCCGGCAAGATCAGCGTCAAACAGGCCTGGGCCTTCGTCGTCGGCTGCAGCCTGATCAGCCTGCTGATCCTCTTGACCCTCGGCCCGGTCGCCATTGGCCTGGGCGTCGGCTCCCTGGCCCTGGTCGCCGCCTATCCCTTCATGAAGCGGATCACCTGGTGGCCCCAGGCCTGGCTGGGCATGACCTTCAACTGGGGCGCCCTGATGGGATTCGCGGCGGCCTCGGCCGTCTTCGGTTGGCCCGCCTTCCTGCCCGCCCTGCTCCTCTGGCTGGGCGGCGTCTTCTGGACCCTGGGCTATGACACCATCTACGCCCTGCAGGACATCGAGGACGACGCCATGGTCGGGGTGAAGTCGTCCGCCCGCCGCCTGGCCTCGGCCGTCCGGCCCGGAGTCGCCACCTTCTACGTCATGGCTGTGGTCTTCGCCGCCCTGACCGGGATCGTCGCCGGCCTCGGCCCGTTGTTCTGGGTCGGCCTCGCCGCCTACGCCGCCCATCTGGCCTTCCAGGTCGTCCGTCTCCAGCGCGAGGACGGCGCCCTGGCCCTGAAACTGTTCAAGTCGAACCGCGAGGCGGGCTTCATCCTGCTCGCCGCCATCGCCCTCGGATCCCTCGGCCTGTGAAGGAATCTCCCATGCCCCGCACCGCCCGTATCCTGCTGCTGACCGCCGCCGTCGCCGCCACGCTTTCCGCGTCCTTGGCCGCCTGCCAGCGCAAGGAGGACAAGGCCGCCGCGCCCGCCGCCCCGGCCCCGGCCGCCCCCGCCGCCGTCACCAACGCCGCGGCCGGTGCGCCGATGAGCTTCGACTCCAAGACCCGGTACGCCACGGTCAAACTGACCCTGCCGGACGCGATCAAGTCCAAACCCGACCTGCACGCCCCCCTCTACGCCGCCGCCGTGCGCGACCTGCGCCAGTTCTCCGAAGGCGCCCAGGCCGACCTGTCCGAGGCGGGCGGCGGCTCCAACCCTTACGAAAAGACCATCGCCTTCGACCCGGGCGCCGAGACGGGCAAGCTGTTCAGCCTGTCGCGCACCGATTCCGAATTCTCCGGCGGCGCCCACCCCAACACACTGTTTTCGGCCGTGCTGTGGGACAAGGCGTTGAAGAAACAACTGGGCTTCGCCGACCTGTTCCGCCCCGGCTCGGACCTGGCCTCGCTGGACAAGGCCCTGTGCGACGCGGCCAACGCCGCCAAACAGGCCCGCTCGCCGGGATCCGAGACCGCGACCCTGGGCGGCAAGATGTGGTCCTGCCCCAAGGCCGTCTCGACCCCCTTCGTCCTGACGCCGGGCACGACGCCGGGCAAGGCGGGCGGGATCACCTTCCTGATCGGCGCCTATCAGATCGGCCCCTATTCGGACGGCCCCTACCAGATCGCCCTGCCCCAGTCGGTGTTCCGCCCCCTGCTGAACCCGGCCTACGCCGACGAATTCGCCGGCGCGCCGGTCAAGGCCGGGGACGTGACGCCGAAGACCTGATCCTCCCCCTGCGGGGGAGGATCAGGTCAGTCCGCCAGGAACTGATCCACCAGTTCCGCGAACCGTTCCGGCTGGTCGGCCATGATGAAATGCCGGCTGCCGTCCACCCGGATCAGTTTCACACCCGGCAGACCCGCCCATTCCCGCGTCCAGGTCGCCTCGGCCAGGGCCGCCGGCGCCCCGCCGTCCGCATCGGCGGCGTAGAGGGCGATCGTCGGCGTCGTCATCGCCGCCAGACCGGGCCGGGCGTCGGTGACGATCACGTCTCGCATCGCCGCCGCCAAAGCCCGGCGGTCGCTGGCCATCGACCAAGCCAGGATCCGCGCCTGCTCGCTGGGCGTCTTCGACAGGGCCCGCGCCGTCGCCGCCTGCTGGGCGCCGAACGTCGCCTCGTCGGCCCCCAGGATCATCGCCGCCGCCTGATCGGCGAAGGGCCGCGCCGTCTCGACCGTGGCCTGAGGCCCGAACATGGCGCTGTAGAACGGCAGGGAGTCCACCGACATCAGCCGCCCGACCAGTTCCGGGCGCCGCTGCGCCAGCAAGAGACCGCTCAGGCCGCCTAGCGAATGGCCGATCACCGCCGGCGCCTCCAGACCGGCTTCGCGGACATAGCGGGCCAGTTCCTCGACCTCGGGATCCACGAAGGCGCCGTCGCCGTGTGTCCAGGCTTCGCCCGCGAACCCGGCCAACTGCACCAGATGCACCCGGTGCGTCGCCTTCAACCGATCCGCCGTCGCCCGCCACACCTCGCGGGACGACCCCAGGCCGGGGATCAGGATCACGTCGGGACCGGCCCCGACCACCTCGACCGACAGACGGTCCGACACGAAGGGCGCTGCGGCGTGAGCCGCGACGAGGGCCGGGCTTTCGGCCCGGGCCTGATCTGTGGCGACCCAGCAGGCGGTCAGGACGCCGACGATGACGGCGAAGCGCACGGGGGCGCGCACGCCCCGGCAAAGGTGAGTGAACATATCAGTCTCCAATGTAAGGTTATTCTGACTTTTCGGTCAGGCGGCGTGCGGGTTCTCGAAGATGTCCTCGACCGGTCGGTCGAAGACGGCGGCGATGCGATAGGCCAGGTCCAGCGACGGATCGTGCCGTTCGGTCTCCAGGGCGATCACCGCCTGTCGCGACACGCCCAGCGCCTGGCCCAGCTGTTCCTGGGTCCAGCCGCGCTCGACGCGCAGCAGTTTCAGCCGGTTCTTCATCGGCTGGTCCTGATGAAGGGCGACACCAGCCCCAGCATCCCCCAGAACAGCGGCAGGACCAGCCAGGTCTGGATATGGGGCGCGCCCGCAAAACTCTCGCCGAAACCCCAGAAGGTGGCGACCGCCAGGGTCAGGCCTGCCGCGACGATGAACTGTTTGGCCATTACCCCGCGCACGAACTCGTCGCTCTCGCGCATCAGCGACAGGATGGCCCAGATCTGGCCGATGACCGGCGCCGACACCACCGCCGCCAGCACCCAGGCCGCCGGCTTGCCCATCAGCTCGTCGAAGGCGTCGGTCGTCATCATGGCCACGCAGATCGCCGCATAGGGCAGGGTGAAGGCCATGATCCGAATAAAATATCGCCGATGCTCCGGCGTCCCCTTGTTCCAGGCAGCTAACATGATCGACCTCCCTTGTGTAAGGCCAACCTGACATCGCCGATATGTAATGTCAACCTTACTTTTTGTAAGGCAGCCCGCACATATTCGCGTTGCTTTTCGAGACCCGCCTTCCGCGTTAGACTGACCCCATGCCCGCCGCGCCTCGCCTCGCACCGTCGGCCCTGTTCACGCCCGAGGAATGGGCGCCCTTCCAGACGCGTTCGCCCTGGATCGGGCCGCTGCTGGTCCTGCACTGCTGGGGCGTCATCGCCGCAGCCGTGGTCGTCGGCGTCCTGATCCCCTGGCTGATCCCCCTGTGCGTGATGGTCGTCGGCGCGCGCCAGCTGGGCCTGGCCATTCTGATGCACGAGGCGGCCCACGGCGGCCTGTCGAAGAACCTGAAACTGAACGACTTTCTCGGCCACTGGCTGTGCGCCGTCCCGGTCGGGGCGGACCTGAGAACCTATCGCCCCTATCACCTGACCCACCACCGGTTCGCCCAGCAGCCGGAGGATCCGGACCTGATGCTGTCGGCGCCCTTCCCCGTCAGCCCCGCCTCCCTGCGCCGCAAGATGATCCGCGACCTGACCGGCCAGACCTTCTTCAAACAGCGGATCTTGCTGCCCCTGGCCCAAAGGCGCTCAAGCCGCCTTCAAGGCGACGGCGCGGCGCCGCGCTCAAGCAGCCCGAAGGGCGATAGCGCCACACAGAATGAATACGAGGCCGTGGTCACCGGCCGGTCGGTCCTGCCCTTCCTGCTGTTCAACGCGGGCCTGCTGGCCGCCTTCGTCGCCGCCGGCGTCGGGTGGGCCTTCTTCGTCCTGTGGCTGCTGCCGATGGCGACCTGGTTCCCGCTGGTGACGCGACTGCGCAACATCGCCGAACACGCCTGCGTCGAGGGCTCCGCGACCGACGCCTTCCGCGCCGCCCGCACCACCCGCGCCCGCGGGTGGGAGCGGGCCTTCATCGCCCCCTACTGGGTCAATTTCCACGCCGAACACCACCTGTTCATGCACGTCCCCTGCCACCGCCTGCCCCGGCTGCACCGGGCCCTGGGCGACAAGGCCGCCGCAGCCCGGATGGAGGTGGCGCCCGGCTATCTGGCGGTGCTGAGAACCGCGACCCGCGAACCGGATTCCGCCGGGGTCGATTGAGCGGCCGGCCCCTGTCGAGACGTCGCGCCCGAAGGCGCCGAACGCCTCGCGGCCGGTCAGGCGGCGGCGCGCCAGTCTGTCCGGCCCGCCTTGGCGTCCAGAAGGGTGAACTGACGGGTCTGTTCGGCGATGTCGGCGGCCTCTCGGGCCAGGGACTGGCTGGCGGCGGTCGACTGTTCGATCATCGCGGCGTTCTGCTGGGTCGCCTGGTCCATGTGGTTGACCGCCGCATTGACCTCGCCCAGGGCCGTGGCCTGTTCGCGCGACGAGGCGGCGATGTCGGCGATCATGCCGTTGACGGTGGCGACCTCCTGGATGATCCGCTCCAGGGCCGAGCCGGTCTCGCCGACCAGGGCCACGCCCTGGGACACCTCCTGGCTGGACTTGGTGATCAGGGCCTTGATCTCCTTGGCCGCATCGGCCGAGCGCTGGGCCAGGGCCCGCACCTCGGAGGCCACCACGGCGAAGCCGCGACCGGCCTCGCCGGCGCGCGCCGCCTCGACGCCCGCGTTCAGGGCCAGAAGATTGGTCTGGAAGGCGATCTCGTCGATGACTCCGATGATCTGGCCGATCTCGTTGGACGAGGTCTCGATCCCGGACATGGCGGTGGTGGCCTGGCGCACCACGGCGCCGCCGGTCTCGGCGGCGTTGCGTGCGGATTCGGTGGCCGAGGTAGCGCCCCGCGCGGTGTCGGCGGTCTTCTGGACGGTGACGGTGATCTGGTCCAGGGCGGCGGCGGTCTCTTCCAGGCTGGCGGCCTGCTGTTCGATCCGACGCGACATGTCGTGGGCGGCGGCCGAGATTTCACCGGCGCCGCTGGTGATGGTCTTGACCCCGTCCGAGATGGAGGCGACGGCGCTCTCCAGGGCCGAGGCGGCCGAGTTGAAATCGTTGCGCAGGGCCTCGTAGCCTTGGGGGAAGACGGTGTCGACGTGGGCCCGCAGGTCGCCCTGGGCCAGACCGCGCAAGCCCTCGGCAAGACGGTCGACCACCTCGGCCTGGGCCGCTGCAGCCGCCTGTTCGGCGGCGTGGGCCTTGGCCTGCGCCTCGCGCAGGGCCACGGTCTCGCGGAAATCCTGCCAGAAGACGATCAGCAGGTCGCGGGCGCCGACCTTGGCCGGCATCACGGTGGCGAAGACCGGCAGGGGCATGCCGTCCAGCCGTTGGTGCAGCCATTCGAAACGGATGAAGCCCTTCTCGAAGGCTTCGCCGATGCGGGCGCCGACCAGATCGGCGGACCGGCCGCCGCAGGGCTGAAACTCGGGCGACAGCTTGGTGGGCGACACCCCCAGCAGTTCGTCGCGCGAACAGCCCATCAGGGATTCCATCGCCGGATTGCAGTCGACGATGACGCCGTCCTCGATGACGTAATAGCCGTCCGGCGAATTGTCGAACACGAAGCTCGCGACGTCCTGACGCGAAGTGTCCTTGGTCTTCCGATTAAACATCGCGGCCCTCATGATGGTGATTAATCGTGCCGCCGAATTATGAACAAGACCCTGCGACCCTGCATTCCAAAAAGACTCAATTGTCCTTTTTGATTAGGTAAGACTACCTAATCAGCAAGATCTCCGACGTTGCTGCGGAAATACATAGGACTGTGAAGTAACCTTGGATTGGGCCAACTCCACCTATACGACATACGCGCATAATCTCTTTCGCTTCTGCACCGGGGCCGCGAAGGCGCGAGCCGACTATCGGACCACGCGCGCCGCGCCTAGTCTTGACCGCGCATGACCATTCCCGATCCCGCCGCCTTCATCCGCGCCAATACGCGGCTCCAGACCGTGCCCCATGCGCCGGAGATCGCCCTGTGGCTGGCGGACGAGATCACCCCCCTGTGGCGGCTGACGGAGGAGGAACTGGGCCAACTGGGCCTGCCGCCGCCCTTCTGGGCCTTCGCCTGGGCCGGAGGGCAGGCGCTGAGCCGCTATCTGCTGGACCATCCGCACGAAGTGGCGGGCAAGCGGGTGCTGGACTTCGCCGCCGGGTCCGGACTGGTCGGGGTCGCGGCGATGAAGGCCGGCGCCGCCTCGGTCCTGTGCGCCGACATCGATCCCTTCTGCGCCGCCGCGGTCGCCGCCAACGCCGCCTCGAACGGGGTGGTTCTGGACTTCACCGACCGCAATCTGCTGGAGGCTCCGCCGCCGGCGGTCGAGGTCATCTGCGCCGGCGACATCTGCTACGAACGGCCGATGACCGAGGCGGTCCTGGCCTGGCTGGCCCAGGCCCGCACCAACGGATGCCGCGTGCTGATCGGCGACCCGGGCCGCACCTATTTCCCACGCTCGGGCCTGGACTTCCTGGCCGAATACCGGGTGCCCACCACGCGCGAGCTGGAGGATCAGGAGATCAAGCGATCTTCGGTCTGGGCCATGCCCTGAGGCCGCGCCCCGCATCCTTCCGCCGTCTCGACGGTTGTATTCGGGACCACGCCCGGAGGCCCGCATGAAGTCCGCCCTGATCCTGTCCGCCCTGATCGCCGCCATCGCCTCGGCCGCGACGGCCCAAAGCCCAGGCCAGGCTGCGCCCTATGGCCGGCCCTGGTCCGCCTATCCGGGCGGGTCGCCGGCCGCCATCGCCGACCAGCATCGCTACGAGAACGAGCGGCTGCGGCTTCAGACCCAGACCAACGCCGCCCAGGCCCGCCAGCAGCAGGCCGAGACCCGCCAACGCCTGCTGGAGCTCCAGTCGGCGCGCGACACGAGCTCGCCCTCCGTCCCCGCCCGCCCCTTCGTCGATCCTGTGCAGAACCGCGCCGCCCAGGCCCAGGCCGACGCACGCCGCGAACAGACTCGCCAGGACGTGAACCAGATCGACAACTGGCTGGATCGTCCGAACTGACGCATCCCTTCCCTCGCGCCTGCGTTCCGGCCTAGCTTATTCCGATCAGGCGGAGGGAACGGACATGCGCTGGCAGGGCGGACGGACAGGCGGCGGTGTCGAGGACCGGCGCGGGATGGGCGGCGGCGCCATTGCGGGCGGCGGCATCGGCGTCGGGGTTCTGGCCATCATCGGCTATCTGGTCTTCGGCATAGATCCCGCGACCACGACACAGTTGGCCAGCCAGTTCGGCGGCGTCGGCGCCGCGCAGCAGGAAGGCCAGACCGGCACGCCCCAGGATCAGGCCGGCAAGTTCGTCGATGTCATCGGCGCCAATATCAACGACGTCTGGACCCAGAAGCTGAACGGCTACCAGCCGCCCCGCGTCGTCATCTACGAACAGGGCACCCCGACCGGCTGCGGCCTGGGCCAGTCGGCCATGGGGCCTTTCTACTGCCCGACCGACAAGACCGTCTATCTGGACCTCGGCTTCTGGCAGGAGATGGAGACCCAGCTCGGGGCCTCCGGAGCCGACTTCGCCCGCGCCTATGTCATCGCCCACGAATTCGGCCACCACGTCCAGACCCTGACCGGAACCTCGGACCAGGTGCGCCAGGCCCAGCAGCGCGCGCAAGGCCAGGCCGAGGCCAATCAGTATTCGGTGGCGCTTGAGCTTCAGGCCGACTGCTACGCCGGCGTCTGGGCCGCCAACGCCTCGGCCGCCTCCAACGGGCAGGTGGCGCTGGAGCCCGGCGACATCGAGGAAGGCATGAAGACCGCCCAGGCCATCGGCGACGATACGCTGCAACGGCGCGGCGGCGGCCGGGTCTCGCCCGAAAGCTTCACCCACGGCTCTTCGGCCCAGCGGGTCGAATGGCTGCAGCGCGGCTACCAGTCCGGCGACCCGGCCTCCTGCGA
This sequence comes from Brevundimonas sp., assembly GCF_044336875.1. Classification (GTDB taxonomy): domain Bacteria; phylum Pseudomonadota; class Alphaproteobacteria; order Caulobacterales; family Caulobacteraceae; genus Brevundimonas. The sequence continues at coordinate 301,019 of NZ_JBIIOP010000001.1, forward strand.
CACCTTCAGCGGAACCTGAGCCGTACGGGCTTTCAATCCCACGTCGCAAATGTCAGTCATGATGACAGACGCCGCGCGCCTCCTCATAACGCCGGCATCCGTGATCGAACAATAACTTCAGACGGATAGAGTCCGAATGCATCCTCGCGCCGGCCAGCAGGCCCTCCCCGAAGACCTGATCGATCTCGACGCCCTGCTTGGCGCCTATGAAGGCGGCCGACCGGACATGAGCGACCCGGCCCAGCGGGTCGCCTTCGGCACCTCGGGCCATCGCGGCTCCAGCCTCGACAACGCCTTCAACGAACCGCACATCCTGGCCATCGCCCAGTCGGTCGCCGAATATCGCGCGGCGCAAGGGATCACCGGCCCCCTGTTCGTCGGCCGCGACACCCACGGCCTGTCCGAGCCCGCCTTCCGCACCACGCTGGAGGTTCTGGTCGCCAACGGCGTCGAGGTGCTGATCGACAGCCGCGACGGCTTCACCCCGACCCCGGCCGTGTCCCACGCCATCCTGACCCACAACCGCTCGAACACGCGCCAGGCCGACGGCGTCCTGATCACCCCGTCGCACAATCCGCCCCGCGACGGCGGCATCAAATACAATCCCCCCTCGGGCGGCCCGGCCGGGGGAGATGCGACCAGCGCCATCGCCGCCCGCGCCAACCAGTTGATCGAGGGCGGCCTGACCCAGGTGCGCCGCCTGCCCTTCGCCGAGGCCCTGTCGAAGGCCGGCCGGTTCGACTTCCTGTCCGCCTATGTCGACGACCTGCCCAGCGTTCTGGACCTGGACGCCATCCGCGACGCCGGGGTCCGCATCGGCGCCGATCCCCTGGGCGGCGCCGCCGTCGGCTACTGGGGCGAGATCGCCGACCGGCACCGGCTGAACCTGACCGTGGTCAACGACGCCGTCGATCCGCGCTGGGCCTTCATGCCGCTGGACGCCGACGGCAAGATCCGCATGGACTGCTCCTCCCCCTCGGCCATGGCGGGCCTGATCAAGATGATGCAGGGCGGCTCGGCCTATGACGTGGCCTTCGGCAATGACGCCGACGCCGACCGCCACGGCATCGTCACCCCCGACGGCGGGCTGATGAACCCCAACCATTTCCTCGCCGTCAGCATCGCCTATCTGTTCGCCAACCGGCCCGGCTGGGGCGCGGAGGTGGCGGTGGGCAAGACCCTGGTCTCGTCCTCGATGATCGACCGGGTCGTCGCCGGCCTGGGCCGTCGCCTGCTCGAGGTGCCGGTCGGCTTCAAACATTTCGTGCCCGGCCTGCTGGACGGCACGGTCGGTTTCGGCGGCGAGGAATCGGCCGGGGCCTCCTTCCTGCGCCACGACGGCACGGTCTGGTCCACCGACAAGGACGGCCTGATCCTGTGTCTGCTGGCCGCCGAGATCCAGGCCCGCACCGGCCAGAGCGCCAGCCAGTTCTACGCCGGCCTGACCGAGCAATACGCCGCCCCGTCCTACGCCCGGATCGACGCCCCGGCCGACCGGACGCAGAAGGCCCGTCTGGCGGCCCTCAGCCCCTCGGACGTGACCGCGACCAGCCTGGCGGGCCAGCCCATCACCGACATCCTGACCAAGGCGCCCGGCAATGGCGAAGCCATCGGCGGGCTGAAGGTGGTCACCGCCGACGCCTGGTTCGCCGCCCGCCCGTCCGGCACCGAGGACGTCTACAAGATCTATGCGGAATCCTTCCTCGGCCCGGATCACCTGGCCCAGGTTCAGGCCGAGGCCCGCGAGGTCGTCGCCACGGCCCTGAACGGATGAGCCTGACGCGCCGGTTCGACGTCTTCGCGGACTATTTCCAGTTCTACGTCTGCGACGCCGCCTATACGACCGACACGGCCAGCCTCTGGGTTCCCGAAACGGTGGACCGGATGCTGGCGACCGGGCCGGATCTGCTGGGCGTCGGCACGGCGCGCAACATGCTCGTGCCCGTCGAACTGCAGGTCCTTGACCGCGAACCGTCGCCCGACCCGGACGACTGGGACGGCATGCTGGACTGCGGGCTCAGCCTGCACAGCGGCGCCCTGATCGTCTTCGGCTGCACCGAGGAACCGGCCGAGGCGGAACGGATCCCCGTCCCGGCCGGCGACTATGGCGCCCGGGTCTCCTGCGCCGGCCTCGACACCCTGTCCGAGGACGGCCTGGACGGCGACGACCGCTATCGCATCCAGTTGTGGCCCGGCGGCGTGCGGCCGGTGATGGTGGTCAAACCGCTCGGCTAGACCAGGCCCTCGATCCAGGCCCGCAACGGATTGGCCGGGTCGGACAGCAGCTTGATCACCATGCCGATGCAGATCACGACCAGCAGCGGCCGTATCAGCTTCGGCCCGAACCGCATGGCGGCGTGCGACCCCAGCCAGCCGCCCAGCACCTGCCCCACCGCCATGATCAGCCCGACCGCCCACAGCACATGGCCGCCGACGGCGAAGACCAGGACGGACACCAGATTGCTGGAGAAGTTCAGCGCCTTGGTATGGGCCGTGGCCCGGGTCAGCCCCATCCCCATCAGGGTCACCAGGGCCAGGGCGAAGAAGGAGCCCGCGCCGGGACCGAAGAAGCCGTCGTAGAAGCCGATCCCGCCCGCCACCGCCCCGAAGGCGAAGGGCGTCAGCCGTGCATGGACATCCTCGTCGCTGGCCTTGGGCCCGACCAGGAAATAGACCGCGATCCCCGCCAGCAGCAGGGGCAACAGCACCATCAGCCAGGTCGCATCGACGAAACTGACCACGACCGCCCCCAGGGCGGCGCCGACCACCGTGGCGATCAGCGGCCATTTCAGCAGGGCGAAGTCGATCCGCCCCTTGCGCCAGAAGGTCCAGGTCGCCGAGGCGGTGCCGAAACTGCCCTGGATCTTGTTCGTGGCTATGGCCGCCACCGGATTGATCCCGACCGCCAGCAGCACCGGCACGGTGATCAGGCCGCCGCCCCCGGCGATGGCGTCGACGAACCCCGCCGCCACGGCCGCAGCGAACAACAGGGCGAGGATTTCCGGCGCGAACTCGATCATGGCGCCGACCTAGAGGGTTCGCGCCACGCCGACAATCAGCGTTGGGCCGGCCTTCAGGCTTGATGAAGCGGCCCGCCGGGTCTTTATCCCCCGTCGAGGAGTTCCCGCATGAACACGTTACGCCGCCTGATCGACCCCTATCTGCTGATGCTTCTGGCCACGGTCGTCCTGGCGGCGGTGCTGCCCGCGCGCGGCGCGGCCGCCGGGATCGCCGAGGGCGTCGCCACGGCGGCCGTGGCCCTGCTGTTCTTCCTCTACGGCGCGCGGCTGTCGCCCCAGGCCATCTGGGCGGGCCTGTCCCACTGGCGGCTGCAGGGCATGGTCCTGGCCAGCACCTTCCTGCTTTTCCCGATCCTGGGCCTCGCCGTCTTCTGGGCCACGCGCGGCTGGCTGGCGCCCGATCTGGCCCTTGGCCTGCTCTATCTCTGCCTGCTGCCGTCGACGGTCCAGTCGTCGATCGCCTTCACCGCCATCGCCCGCGGCAATGTGCCGGCGGCCCTGTGCGCCGCCTCGATCTCCAATCTGCTCGGCGTGGTGATCACCCCGCTGCTGGTCATGCTGCTGCTGCCCGTCGGCGACGGCGCCGGCGTCTCCCTCTCCTCCATCGAGGGGATCGCGCTACAGATTCTGGCGCCCTTCCTGGCGGGTCAGCTGGCCCGCCCGCTGATCGGGGCCTGGCTGACGCGTCACGGCCGCCTGACCTCGATGGTCGATCGCGGCTCGATCCTGCTGGTCGTCTATGCGGCCTTCAGCGCGGGCGTGGTCTCGGGCGTCTGGAGCCGGGTCTCGGCCGGCGATCTGGCCGCGGTCCTGATCCTGAACGGCGTCATCCTGGCCGCCGCCATCGCCGTGACCACCGTCGCCAGCCGCCGCCTGGGCTTCTCCCGCGCGGACGAGATCGCCATCGTCTTCTGCGGCTCCAAGAAGAGCATGGCCAGCGGCGTGCCCATGGCCACCATCCTGTTCGCCGCCCACAGCGTCAGCCTGATCGTCCTGCCGCTGATGCTGTTCCATCAGGTTCAGTTGTTCGTCTGCGCCGTTCTGGCCCGGCGCTACGCCCAGGCGTCCCAGGATCCCGAGCCGGCCGAACCCCTCACCGCTCGACCGTGATCTCCATCGGCCGCGTCACGAACAGGCGCGGCCCGCCCAGGTCCAGCACCACCCGCCGGTCCTCGAACGCCCCCATGCCGATCAGGGCCCGGGGAAAGCCGGGCACGGGCACGTCGCCATAGATGGCCACCGTCGCCTGGCGGTACAGCTCGTCGCCGATCGTCAGAGTACGGACAGTCGTCGTTTCAGCCCCCACCACTCCGCCCAGGACGATGCTCTGGCCCGGCGTCCGCTCGCGCCCGTCCAGCAGGCCGGCGGCCTGGGCCGTCTCGCGCGTGACCGCCAGCAGGGCCGAGGCGCCGGTGTCGACCACCGCGTCCACCGTCGCCCCCTCGACCGTGATCGCCGCCTGCAGCGCCTTGCCCGCCCGCATCACTGCGATCGGCGCCAGATCCGGCTCCGGCGTCCAGCCCTCGCGCCTGACGAACCGCATCCGCCGCCCGCCCGTATCCAGCTCCAGCACCAGTTCGCGCAGCACGTCCTGACCGAGGATCAACGGCGCGCCCAGCCCCTGTTCGCTCGCCAGCGGCCCCAGGCTCAGGATCGCCGCCCTCAGCGCGTCCAGCCGCATCCGGCCGACGGTGACGTCCAGCGTCACCCCGCGCCCGACCTGGGCCTCGCCGCCGACGCCATAGGCCACCATCGGAATGTTGAAGACATGGGTCAGGCCCAGCCGCTCGACCAGCGACCGGTCGATCACCGAATACTGGGCCCCGGAATCGACCAGGGCCCGCACCGGGGTTCCATTGACCATGACCTCGACCGTCGGGGTGACGGCGCGCGGCTCGGCATAGGCCAGCCAGCCCGAGGATCCGTCGGCCGGAAAGCCCACGCCCGGCGCCTTCCACAGCACATGGTCGCGCAGCCACCAGGCCCCGGCCACGCCGCCGGCGACCAGACCCAGCCGGATCAGAAGATCGCGTCGTCTCATGCCCCAAATCTCATGTCCCTGACATGGACCGTCGCCCCAGCCTGCGCCAGCGCCAATTGGTCACAGCGTCCCGGCGCCGGCGTGCGGATCCCGAACGCCGAATATGCGTCGAAACCGCCCTATGTGACCCTGGTCGACGCCGCCTGGCAAAGGACCATGCTGGAGCTCGACGGCCTGGATCCGTCGCGCAGCCTGTCCGACTGAACGGCAAGTTTGTTGCGGGCGACGCGCCCTCGCCCGCGCCTTCGCCGCCCCGGCCGTCGAAAATCGTCGCCGCGCCGCCATTTTCGTCCACAAACCGGATGACGCGCCAGCCCCGTCTGGTTACGACCAGACCATTATGACGACTTCCAGCGCCCGCTATGTCTCCACCCGGGGCCAGTCCCCCGAGACCGACTTCTCCGACGCCCTGCTGCGCGGCATCGCGCCCGACGGCGGCCTCTATATGCCGACCGCCTGGCCGACCCTGTCGCCCGAGGCCTGGACCGGAAAATCCGACTACAAGGCGATCGCGCTGGCCGCCATTTCCCCCTTCATCGGCGACGCCCTGCCGGCCGGCGCCCTCGACCGCGCGCTGGACCGACTGACCGCCGGCTTCGCCCATCCGGCGGTGACGCCCCTGGTCGAGCTGGAGCCCGGCCTGTTCGTGCTGGAGCTGTTCCACGGCCCCACCGCCGCCTTCAAGGACCTGGCCATGCAGCTGGTCGCGGCCCTGACCGACGAGGCTTTAGCCGCCTCCGGCGAGCGCCTGACCATCCTGACCGCCACCTCGGGCGACACCGGCGCCGCCGCCGTCCGCGCCTTCGCCGGCGCCAAGGCCGTCGATCTGGTCGTCCTCCACCCTCTGGACCGGGTCTCGCCGGTGCAGCGCAAACAGATGACCACGGTCCAGGCCGACAACGTCCTGAACCTGGCCGTGCGCGGTGATTTCGATGACTGCCAGCGCCTGGTGAAGGGCCTGCTCGCCGACGAGACCCTGCGCGCGACCGGCCGCCTGTCCTCGGTCAATTCGATCAACTGGGCGCGTCTGGCGGGCCAGATCCCCTATTATGTCTCGGCCACCGCCCAACTGGGCGAGGCCGCGACCTTCGTCGTCCCGACCGGCAATTTCGGCGACGCCTTCGCCGGCATCGCCGCCACGAAAATGGGCCTGCCGTCCAACGGCTTCGTCGCCGCCGTCAACCAGAACGACGCCCTGGCCCGAGCGATCAACGACGGCCTCTATGCGCGCCGCGCGGCGGTCGAGAGCGGCAGCGTCTCGATGGACGTCCAGGCCCCGTCCAACTTCGAGCGTCTGGTGTTCGAGGCGACCGGCCGCGACGCCGAGGCGACCCGCGCGGTGTTCGAGACCTTCGCCCGCGACGGCGCCGTGGCCTTCTCGCCCGAGCTGCTGGCGGCCCTGCGCGCGGAAGTCTCCGCCGTCTCCATCGACGAGGACGAGACCCGCGCCGAGATCGCCCACGCCCATCAGGCCTGGGGCCGCGTCGTCTGCCCGCACACAGCGGTGGCCCTCGCCGCCGCCCGCCGCGTCGACCGCTCCAAGGGCCCGGTCGTCGCCCTGTCGACCGCCCACCCGTCCAAGTTCGGCGCCTTCGTCTCGGCCGTGCTGGGCTTCGAGCCCGAGCCCGCCCCGGTCATCGCCGCCCTCGGCGATCAGGCGGAACGGATGACGGTGGTCGACGCGACGATGGACGCCTGCCTGGCGGCGATCACGGCCAAATAGCGCACACAAGCACATCTCCCTCCCCGTCCCGGGGAGGGTCGTCACGCAGCGACGGGGTGGGGGCGGCCGGCACGGCCGCACTGCCAGAGACAGGACAGATTTGTGGGGTTTCGTTCGGCCGCCCCCACCCGACCTCGCTTCGCTCGGCCACCCTCCCCGAACGGGGAGGGAGAACTCGGTGCGACTTCGGCCTACCGCCGACGCCCGCCGCGCGTGACCAGTCCGGCCAGCAGCAGACCCACGCCCGCCACCGACAGGGTCGTCACCAGCGGTTTCTTGCGCGCCGCAGCCGCGACTTCGCGCGCCTTGGGCCGGTATTCCTCGGGGGCCTTCTCGACCAGGCGGTCGATGGCGTCCATCGCCTTGCCGAACTGCTCCAGCGACTTGCCCTTGGCCTCGTTATAGGCGCCCTCGACCTGCAGCTTCTGGTCGCCGACCAGCTTGCCGAAACCCTTCTGCGCCTTGCCTTCCAGCTGGGTGGCGGCGCCGTTGATCTGTTCGTCGGTCATGATGAAATCTCGTTCTCGGGGAGCGCGACCTTGGCCGCATAAACCATCAAACCCCGGACCGCCGTTCAGTTCCAGCGGCGTGTGGGCGCGGGGTGTTTGATGTCGGACGCTGGCCCAGGCGGCGATGTCGCAAATCGACCCGTTGCGGACATTGGCAGGCACGCCGCATTACCTGTCGTCTGGATTACCTGTCGTCTGGATTACCTGTCGTATGGATTACCGCTCGTCAGAACTTTTCGGCTGAGACCTGCGGTGAGAGCGAGCTGCTGCATCAACTACGGCGACCGCGATCATTGAGAACACGCTGACCACCATCGCCCCGAGGGCTAGATTAAACCAAGCGGCGCCGAAGGGAGCAAACTTCGGGCCGCCTGCAAGCGATACGGCGACGATGATGGCGAGAAGAAAGGCCGCCACGCCAATCAAAGCCACTTTCATATCGCAACGCCTAGTTCCGTTTCGCAAAACATAGACCAGATGGCGCCGGTTTGCGAGGTCAGCTAACCACCCCCAGCTGAACTTCCGACTATCCGCTTGAAACGGCGGAGAGGCGTTTCTTCCGCTCCCAATTCTGAAAGCGAAACCCAGCATTTTCAGCCGCCTGGCTGTCGGAACCGGCAATCGACCTGTCACCCTCCAGAACCGCGCCATAATCCCCGCGCGGTCTTTGAAAACGTGAACCCCGCCACGGCGGCGATTGCACTATTTGCACATTGCACTGTCTTCGCCTGTGCAAGTGCGATTTCCCGGCGTCGATTTCGGACTATTCGGACGTTTCGGACTCTGTTTTCCAACACCACTCTCGTCATCCTAGGCCTTGTGCCTAGGATCCAGACTCCCGGTGTCTGGCGACGGCGCACTCTGCGGAAAAACCGAGCTTATGTATCCTAGGCACAAGGCCTAGGATGACGGACTGGAGAAACGGGCGCCTCCCCAGAGCGCCGATTTCGGACATTTCGGACTATTCGGACTCTGTTTTCGTCCCGACAGCCAGACTGTGGAGCAGCCGGACTGCACTCAGCCCCGAAGGACATACCCACGCACTATCAGCCCCTTAACCCCTGGAAAGGGCACGGACTGCACGAACTGCACCCCGTTTTTTCTTCCCCGCCTCAGACCGGCTCCACCGCCCGCCAGTGGTCCATCCGGCGCAGGAACACCGCCGGATCCTTCGGCGTCACCAGCTTGGACGGATCATGGAAGATCCGGTCATGCAGCCGCGTCACCGTGAACCGCAACGCCGCCGCCTCGCCCAGGCGCGGCAGGGCCGCCCGTTCGGCCTCGCTCAACGGCCGCACCGACTCGTAGCCGCGCTGGAAGGCCTCCAGGGCCGCGAGGTTCGCCCGCCCCTCGGCGTCGAACCCCCAGGCCGACAGCGCGATGGCCAGGTCATAGGCGAAGGCCCCGGTGCAGCCGAAATAGAAGTCGATCACCGCCGAAACCGCCCCGTTCTCGAACAGGATATTGTCCGGGAAATAATCGGCATGGATGGCCCCGCCCGGCAGGTCGCCCCCGAAACTATCGGAGCCGAACGGATCCCCCAGCCGCGCCAGGGCCGCCTCGACCTGGTCCAGCAGCACCCGGTCCTCGCCGGACGCCCCGGCCGCGCACCGGTCCGCCAGCCGTCGCCACATCGCCGGTCCGACCGGATTGTCGCGCAGCACGCCGAAGTCGGCCGCCGCCAGATGCAGCCGGGCCAGCACCGCCCCGGCCGCCGCCTGATCAGCCTCGGACGGCGCCCTCAGCCAGGCGCCGGTCTTCCATTCGATCACCGCCGCCGCCCGGCCGTTCAGCCGCCCCAGCCACTGACCCGCTCGGTTCTCGATCGGCGTCGGACACGGAAAGCCCCGCGCAGCCAGATGGGCCGTCAGCCCCAGGCAGAACGGCAGGGACGCCTCGTCCGTCCGCGCCTCGAACAGGGTCAGGACGAACCGATGCGACCGGCCCTTGCGCACCGTGTCCAGCCGATAGTTGGTGTTCTCCACCCCCTCGGCGATGGCCGTCAGTTCGGCGATCTCGCCCAGATCGTAGCCCGCGAGAAAGCCCTTCGCCTCCTCGACGGAAACGGGGGTGAAGACGGCCATGGCCTAGTTCAGGCCCGCGTCGGCGCGGCGGGCGCGCACGATCTCGGCCAGATCGGCCATGATGCTCTCGGTCGTGGCCCAGCGGCCTGCGCCCCGGCCCCGGCAGCGCCAGACCCGGCCGTCGGCGCCGTAAACCTTCAGCGCATTGCCCTCGCCGCGCAGGTTGGAGAACAGCGGATCGCCATGCTCGGCGTTCAGCGACACCGAGGGCGTGATCACCCCGTCCTTCAGATGGGCGGCGCCGATCTGGCGCACCCCTCCCTCGGCCGAGGTGGCTTGGGTCAGGTGGTCGCGCGGCACGTCTTCGACGGCCGGCGAGACGCCGAACGCCTCGAAGGCCAGCAGCCGCACCTTGGCCGCCGCGTCCAGGCCCTCCAGATCCGACGACGGATCCTCCTCGGCGAAGCCGGCCGCCCGGGCGTCGGCCAGGGCCTCGCCGAAGGCGGCGCCGTCGCCCAGGCGCTCCAGCATGAAGTTGACCGTCCCGTTCAGCACCGCCTCGAACCCGACCACCTCGCCGGCGGCGCGGGCCGCGCGGACCGTCTCGACCATGGGTGCGCCGCCGCCGACCGAGGCCGACCAGAAGACGCGGCGTCCATGGGCCCTGGCCAGATCCTGCAGGCCGCCGGGATCGCGGCTGACCGCCTGTTTGTTGGCGCTGGCCACATCGCAGCCGGCCTCCAGGGCGGCGCGGATCACCGCATGACCGGCCTCGCCCTCCGACAGGGCCTCCAGCACGATGTCGGGCTTCTTCGCCCACAGATCGGCGGGGTCGGCGGTGAACAATTCCTGCGGGCAGGCCACGTCGCGGACCTTGGCCGGATTGCGCACCAGCACTCCGACCACGTCATAGCGCGGATCCTGAAGCAGTTTCCCCAGCACCCCGCCGCCGACCACGCCGCAGCCCGCGACCGCCACCTTCAGCGGCGGCAGGGCCGGGGCCGGTCCGGGGGGCGCCGACTTCTCGCCGATGACCGTGCCGTCGGCCCGGTCCAGGGCCGCCACCTCGATCTCCACGCCCCGGCTCTCGCCCAGGTCGATGGCGTCATGCTGCACCAGGGCGCCGCCCAGCTTGCGCGCCACGTCCCAGGAGGCGCGGCGGTAACGCAGGGCCGGGGCCGTATTGTCGTTCGGATCATGGTCGTACAGGCCGTCCACATCCTTCACCAGCCGCACCTTCTTCAGCCCCAGCTCGGCCGCCAGGAAGACCGCCGTCAGGTCCGACCCGCCCCGGCCCAGCAGGGCCACCTTGCCGTCCGGCCGCACGGCGCCGAAGCCTGGAACCACCACCACCTCGTGCCGGTCCAGCGCCTGTTTCAGGTGATCGGGACGCAGGCCGCAGGGCCGCGAATGCTCCGGCTCGCCCTCGGCGACGATGCCCAGCTCCCGCACCGACAGGGCGCAGGCGTCCAGGCCGATCCGGTCGCAGGCGATGGCTGTCAGGGCGGCCGACTTTTCCTCGCCTAGGGCCACATAGCCGGGCAGCAGGTCGTTGGAATGGGCCAGGCCCAGGGCCCGCGCCTCGCCCAGCATCCGGTCGGTCGCCCCGCCGAAGGCCGAGACCACAGCCACCACCTTCCGCCCCGCCCGCACATGACCATAGACGGCCGAGGCCACCAGCGGCGCCTCCGCCGGGCTGCGCAGGATGGACGAGCCGAACTTCAGCACCACCACCTCGGGGGCTGGCTGTTTACTGGGGTCGGGGTTCTCGGATTTCTCTACGACGGCGAGGGAGGCGGACATTGGGGGTTCTCGGATATTCGGGATGGGGTGGGGTGAAATAGAAAAACCCCGCCAGGCGGACCGGGCGGGGTTCGGGTTCTGCGGTTGCCGGTGTTCGGCGCGCTAAACTCGTCCCGCCCATGAGGGCATGGTGGTGGTGGTGCCGGTGACGCCGCCGATAATCGAGCCGCCGATAATCATGCCGAAACGCGTCGCGGCGAGGCCGGCGACGGTCGAAACTTCGGCGATGAGCGAGCGCTGATGCACAGGGCGGGTCCGATTGAAATCTGAGCCTAGGGTGATCCAGCTTCCCCGCCGCCGTCAAGCCCGGTCGCATGATTTTTTCACGACAGCGCCGCGAGGATCAGTTTTCCACCCGCTACCGACCACACGAGGCGGGCCTAGGGGCGGAATTTTTCACTTGACTGAAGAGCGTCAAATCGTCAGTTCTAAAAGCACTCATCAAGACCAGCCGAGGGATTAGGCCCTTTGACGCTGGGGCAACCATCAGGTCTTACCGCCTGAAACGGTGCCAACTCCTGCGGGGTCCTTCGGGGTCGCGAGAGATGAGTGGAGCATCGACGAGGCGACGCTCCACGATCTGTCACCGCATCGAGCCTTGCTGAGGCGAGAATGATGCGGACGACGATTGATGACCCTGGCTGAAACATCCCTGCTTGAAGAGCCCTTCTGTCGGCCCCAGCCGATCGACGCCCCCGTTGCGCGTGAGCGGGGCGGCGCCCGTGACGTCATCGTCCCCCTGCCCGCCGACTTCCGCCTGGCCTCGGGCGAAAAGCTGAACCAGCCCAATATCGTGGGCCGCATCCACGGCCGCGCCGGCGCGCCGGTCGTCGTCGTCGCCGGCGGCATCTCGGCCGGCCGTTTCGTCCACCGCACCGAGACCAACGGCCTGGGCTGGTGGTCGGGCGCCGTGTCGGTGCGCGGCCCCATCGACCTGTCGCGCCTTCAGGTCCTGGCCATCGACTTCGCCCCGGGCGCCGAGTTCCAGGACACGGCCGTCACCATCACCACCCATGACCAGGCCCGGCTGCTGGCCCTGGTGCTGAACCACCTGAAGGTCGAGCGGATCGCCGCCTTCGTCGGCTGCTCCTACGGCGGCATGGTCGGCCTGGCCTTCGCCGAGCTATTCCCCGACCGGGCCGAACAGCTGATCGTCGTCTCGGCCGCCCACCGCGCCCACCCCCAGGCCACCGCCTGGCGCGGCATACAGCGCCGCATCCTGCAGTTCGCCGTCGCCGCCGGCCGTCCGGAAGAGGGCGTCGCCCTGGCCCGCGAACTGGCCATGACCACCTATCGCACGGCGGAAGAGTTCAACGACCGCTTCGACGGCGCCGCCCCCCAGGCCGCCGGCGGCGCCTATCCGGTCTGCGACTATCTGACGGCGCGGGGCCAGGCCTACCGCACCCACACCACCCCGGCCCGCTGGCTGTCGATGTCGGATTCGCTCGACCGCCACAGCGTGACGCCCGAGGCGATCAAGACCCCGGTCACCCTGATCGGCTTCACCTCCGACCGGCTGGTGCCGATCGACGACATGCGCGAACTGGCCGCGCGCCTGCCGACCCTGTGGCGCTTCGTCGAAGCCCCCTCCCTCTACGGCCACGACGCCTTTCTGAAGGAGGACGCCTTCGTCGGCGACATCCTCCGCTCCGCCTTCAAGGATATCAAAGCATGACCCGCCGCCCCGCTGATCCACACACCATCGCCGCCCGCACGGGCGTGGACTCGGACACGGCCCACGGCGCGGTCATGCCGCCCCTGTATCTGTCGTCCAACTATTCCTTCGCCGGCTTCGACCAGAAGCGGAAGTACGACTACAGCCGCTCGGGCAATCCGACCCGCGACGTTCTGGCCGAGACCCTGACCGAGCTGGAAGGCGGCGCCGGCGCCGTCATCACCGCCACCGGCATGGCCGCGGTTGACCTGCCCCTGGCCCTGCTGGAGCCCGGCGATCTGCTGATCGCCCCGCACGACTGTTACGGCGGCACCTGCCGCCTTCTGACCGCCCGCGCGAAGAAGGGGCACTTCAAGCTGCTGCTGGTCGACCAGGGCGATCCCGTCGCCTTCGAGGAGGCCCTGGCGCTGAAGCCCAAACTGGTCCTGGTCGAGACCCCGTCCAACCCGCTGCTGCGTCTGGTCGACGTCGCCGACATCTGCACCCGCGCCCACGCCGCCGGGGCCAAGGTGGTCTGCGACAACACCTTCCTGTCGCCCGCCCTGCAGAACCCGATCAAGCTGGGCGCCGACTTCGTCGTCCATTCGACCACCAAATTCATCAACGGCCATTCCGACGTGGTCGGGGGCGCCGTGGTCTCGGCCGACGCCGAGGATCACCAGACCCTGGCCTGGTGGGCCAACTGCACCGGCGTGACCGGCTCGCCGTTCGACGCCTATCTGACCCTGCGCGGCGTGCGCACCCTGTTCGCCCGCATCGAGCGCCAGCAGGCCACCGCCGCCCGCATCGCCGAGCAACTGGACGCCCACCCGGCGGTCAAGGTCGTCCACTACCCCGGCCTGAAGTCCCACCCGAACCACGCCCTGGTCGCCCGCCAGCAGGCCGGCCCCGGCGCCATGCTCAGCTTCGAGCTGGAAGGCGGCACGGCCGCCGTGCGCGACCTGGTCGAGGGCCTGGAGATCTTCACCCTGGCCGAGTCCCTGGGCGGGGTCGAAAGCCTGATCGCCCACCCGGCCACCATGACCCACGCCGCCATGACCCCGGAGCAGCGCGCCACCGCCGGCATCGGCGACGGCCTGGTCCGCCTGTCGGTCGGACTGGAGCATGTCGAGGACCTGATCGCCGACCTGTTCCCGGCCCTGGACGCCCTGGCGCCGGAAAAGGCCGAGGCCGCGTAATTTTCGCTTGCAGAAGGGGCCGAACCGGGGCAAATGCGCCGCCCCAGCCGGTCCCTTCGTCTATCGGTTAGGACGTCAGGTTTTCAACCTGAAAAGAGGGGTTCGACTCCCCTAGGGACTGCCACTGGCGCTTCGCGTCGGCCGGCCCGCCGGCTGGGACAATCGGAACGGCCGTCGAGCGAATGCTCCGCCCCCGGATTAACCAAATCGTAACCATATTGACCAGATCGCGGCAGGTAAGCCTCTCGATTCACGGACTTTTTTCGGACGCAGTCGGGAACTATCCACAGGCGCTGTGGTTAACCCGTCGTTAGCCCGGTGCAGAAGCGCCTTCCCTCCTGCCCCCGAGTGAATCCATGTTCATCGCCATCGCCCGTCCGGCGGTGGAGCCCCAAGGCCCCGACGCCGTCGCCGTCCCCGGCTCTCCCGCCATCGTCGAACTGTCGCCTCGCGCCCTCCACGCGCGCCTTCTCGAAAACGCCGCCCTCAGACGAATGCGGGGGCTGGAACGCCGCCGCGAGCATCGGCTCGACGACGCCGACTACTGGCTCCATGCGGCCCCCATCGCCGTCCGCAAGGCCAGCGCCCTGCGTGAGGACAAGAGCTTCCTCAGCCTGCCCTAGAAACGGGGCCTAGCGCAGTTCCGGCATGCGCCGCCGCAGCGACGCCTTCCATTTGCGCAACCGTTGCCCAGTCGATTTCGGTCGCACTCGCTCACGATGCTCCAGCCCGCCGCCCCACAGCGCGTGGACAGCCGCGTCCAGATGCGGATGGCGGTCGTGCTGATGGACGATGGGGCTGAAGCTGGCGTCGGGATTGATCACCCGCCCATCCTCGAACCGCAAGGTCTCGCCCGGCGTCAGGCCCAGCGTCGCCACTCGACCGTAGTTGGGCCGGATCGTCGCCGCGACCAGTCCTTGATGGATCGCCATGTTGAACCCCGCCTGATCCGCGCCGAAGGCTCCGCCGATCTCGGACCGGGGCGTGGCGGCCAGGGACAGGATCAACCGCGACAGGCGCGAAATCTCGGCGCGCGGGCCCAGGATGGTGCCGACGCACAGGCAGGTCTTGTCCGCCAGATCCGCCGCAATCCCCTCGCCGAACAGGGCGCGCAGATATTTCATGTTGAAGGCGTGGTCGCCCAGCGGCGCCTCGGCCTCGACGAAGGCTTCCAGCCCCTGGGGCGCAGGCGCGAAGGGCGGGGCCTGGAAGATGACGTCGCGCACATCGCAGGCCAGGGCCGCGCCCGGCCGGTCGCCCAGCAGGCCGGCGAAGGCGACGAACCTCTGCATCACCGGATGAGGCGCCCAGCCGCGCCACGCGGGTGCGTCCACGGCGGTCACCTGATGCGCGGCCAGGAAGGCGCGCAGTTCGGGCTCGGCGTCGACGACCAGGGCCACAGGCCCGTCAAACACGGCCCGCAGCGACAGGACGAAGGGCGCGATGTCGGCGGCGTCGTAGCCGGTGGCGTAGCCGACCACCGCATCCCCGTCGGGCAAGGGCTGGAACCGCCCGGCGGCGGGAAGCGCCTCGGCCAGCCAGTCCAGATAGTCCGACCGCGCCGCCCCCTGCTTCATGGCGTCAGCGCGCGCCCATCAGATCGGCGAACCGGTCGAACAGATACAGGCTGTCGGTCGGTCCGGGCGAAGCTTCGGGGTGGTGCTGGACGCTGAAGATCGGCTTGTCCTTGACGGCGATGCCGCAGTTGGTGCCGTCGAACAGACTGACGTGGGTCTCGGTCACCGCTTCCGGCAGGCTGTCGCGGTCGACGGTGAAGCCGTGATTCATCGAGACGATCTCGACCTTGCCCGTGGTCAGGTCCTTGACCGGATGGTTGGCGCCGTGGTGGCCCTGTTCCATCTTCACCGTCCTGGCGCCCAGGGCCAGGGCCAGCATCTGGTGCCCCAGGCAGATGCCCATCAGGGGCTTGCCGCTGGCCACCAGCTTCTGGATCTCGGGCACGGCATAGGCGCCGGTCGCGGCCGGATCGCCCGGACCGTTGGACAGGACCACGCCGTCAGGATTGCGGGCCAGGACCTCTTCGGCCGTCGTCGTCGCAGGGACCACGGTGATCTTGGCGCCGGTCGAGGCCAGGGCGCGCAGGATGTTGCGCTTCACCCCATAGTCGATGACGACCACATCCTTGCGACCCTGGGTCTTGGGGTGACCTTCCGGCCAGGCCCACAGGCCCTCGTCCCATTCGAACGCCTGAAGCGTCGAGGCGGGCTTGGCCAGGTCCAGACCGACCAGACCGGTCCAGGCCTGGGCCTGGGCGACCAGGGCGTCCAGGTCGAACTCGCCGTTCGGATCATGGGCGATGACCGCATGGGGCGCGCCCTTGTCGCGGATGATCTTGGTCAGGGCGCGGGTGTCGACGCCCGCCAGACCGACCACGCCGCGACGTTTCATCCAGGCGTCGAAGCTGGCGTCCGACCGATAGCTGGCCGGATCGGTCGGCACGTCGCGGAAGATGGCGCCGCGCGCCGAGGTGTCCGAACCGCCGCCGATCTGTTCGATGTCTTCCACGTTCGTGCCGGTGTTGCCGACGTGCGGGAAGGTGAAGGCCAGGATCTGGCTCATGTAGGACGGGTCGGTCAGGATTTCCTGATAGCCGGTCATGGCGGTGTTGAAGACCACCTCGCCCAGGGCCGATCCGGCGGCGCCGACGCCGATCCCCTGCAGGATGGTGCCGTCGGCGAGCGCGAGGACGCCTGTCGCGCCCGGAAGAATCTTGGTCATCATGGGCGCGCTCCTAAAACCGAATCCTGCCCAAACCGGGGCGGGACGCAAACGGCGGGGTCGTTAGGCCCTGCCGCCCGCCCCGTCAACCGATCGTCAACGCCCGTCCGACACCGAAGCGGGTCCGACCAGCTGGAATGTGGAGGTCACGCCGCCCTGGGCGTGGGGCGCCAGCCAGATGTCGAACAGGCCCGGCTCGATCCGATAGGTCTCGTCCGCCCCGATGAAGCCCAACTGGCGGGCGTTCAGGGTGAAACCGACCTTCTCGCTCTGCCCCGGCTTCAACGTCACCTTCTTGAAGTCCTTCAGCAGCCGTCCCGGCTGGGTCAGGCTGGCGACCCGGTCGTGGATATAGAGCTGAACCAGCTCCTCGGCGGTGCGCGCCCCCGTATTGGTGACGGTCACGGCGACATCCAGAGTCCCGGCCCACTGAAGCCGATCGGTCTCCATCTCGATCGGCCCGTAGGTGATCGATCCATAGGTCAGGCCATAGCCGAACGGATACAGGGCCGTATTGGGCGTCTCGCGATAGCGGGACTTGTATTCCTCGGTCGCCAGATCGGGATTGGCCGGACGGCCGGTCGTCTTGCGATCGTAGGAATAGGGTTGCTGGCCCGACTTGTGCGGGAAGCTGACCGGCAGGCGCGCCGACGGGCCGTGGTCGCCGAAGATCACGTCAGCGACGGCGGCGCCCATCTGCTCGCCCAGGAACCAGGTCACGACGATGGCCTGGGCGTTCTTGACGTTCCCCTCCAGCGCCAGGGCGCGGCCGTTGCGCAGCAGCACGACCATCGGCTTGCCCAGGGCGGCCATGGCGTCGACCAGGGCCATCTGCGGCGCGGGCACGACGATCTCGGTGCGCGACTGGGCCTCGCCCGACATCTTCAGGCTTTCGCCGATGGCCAGGACGATGACGTCGGCGCTCTCGGCGGCGCGGATCGCCTCGGCGATACCGCCGTCCAGAGACGTCTCCACGTCGGAGCCGCGCGCGATGGTCAGGTTCTGCGGATCGCTCATGGCGGCGCGGAAACCGGCCTCCAGCGAGACCCGACGCTCGGGCGCGCCCCAGATGGTCCACGGCCCCCAGACATTGTCCACGTCGTCGGCGAACGGGCCGACCAGGGCGATCTTCTGGCTCTTGTTCAGCGGCAGAAGCCCGTTGTCGTTCTTCAGCAGGACCACCGACTTGCGGCCCGCCTCGCGCGACAGCTCGACGTGTTCGCGCGACCCGACCACGGCCTTCTCGCGCGCCACGTCGGTGCCGCGGTAGGGATTGTCGAACAGGCCCAGGGCCGCCTTGGTGGTCAGGACGCGGCGCACGGCCTCGTCCAGACGCGCCATCGACACCTCGCCGCTGGCGACCAGGCCGGGCAGGTGTTCCAGATACAGGCCCGAGACCATCGACACGTCGACCCCGGCGTTGAAGGCCAGGCGGGCGGCGTCGCGGCCGTCCTCGGCGAAGCCGTGGGCGACCAGTTCCTGTTCGGAAGTGTAGTCCGAGACGACGAAGCCTTCGAAGCCCCATTCGCCGCGCAGGATGTCGGTCAGCAGCTTGCGGCTGCCCGAGGCCGGCACGCCGTTGACATCGTTGAAGGCGCTCATGATCGACAGGGCGCCGGCGTCCACGGCCGACTTGAACGGCGGCAGGAAGACGCCCCGCAAGGTCTGCTCGCTCATGTCGGTGGTGTTGTACTCGACCCCGCCGGCGGCGGCGGAATAGGCGGCCATGTGTTTGGCGGTGGCCAGGACCGCGTCCTCGGCGTCCAGACCCTTTTCACCCTGGAAGCCGCGCACGCGGGCGGCGGCCAGCAGATTGTTCAGCAGCACGTCCTCGCCGGCGCCCTCGACATTGCGGCCCCAGCGCTGGTCGCGGGCCACGTCCACCATGGGCGCATAGGTCTGGTGCACGGCCGAGGCCGCCGTCTCGATCGCCGAGGCGCGGGCGGTGCGGCGCGCCAGGTCGGTGTCGAAGGCCGCCGCCTCGGCCAGAGGCACGGGGAAGATGGTCGACAGGCCGTGGATCACGTCGGCTGCGAACAGCAGCGGGATTTTCAGCCGGGTCTCTTCCATCGCCACCTGCTGGATGCGGCGGCCGGTCTCGGCGCCGATGCCGTTGAACAGGGAGCCGACCTTGCCCTCGCGGATCATGGCCGTGACGCGGGCGGGATCGCCCGTGCCGTCCAGCGGGTTCACAGCCGTCGGCATCCAGCGGAAGGGATCGGCCAGCAGGTTCAGCTGACCCGCCTTCTCCTCGACGGTCATGGCCGCGATCAGGTCTTCGATCCGCTGGCGGTGACGTTGAACGGTGCGGGAAATCTCGGCGTTAGCAGGCATGGGGAAGACTCCGGCGCCCATCAGGGCGAGAAGCCCCAGGCCAGACAATACATTTCTACGAGAAGCCGCGGTCTTGAGGGGTCGCGTCTGAGTCATGGCGCTCCGGGAGGTCTCAGGGTCGAGGCAAGCGAGAGGCCTAACCCTCCGCACCCGCCCGGTTCAACCCCTGGGGGCGATGTAAATGATGTAACTGACGAAGGGCCGCACGGGCGTCCGTCGCCTTAACCGAGCGCGATGTCGAGAAACATCATACCCACCAGGCCTATCATCAGGCCGATCATCGAGCCGTCGCCCTTGGACTGTTCGCGGGTCTCGGGGATGATCTCGGCGGTGACGACATAGATCATGGCGCCGGCCGCCAGGCCCAGGCCCCACGGCAGGGCGCCGGGCAACAGACCGACCACGCTGGCCCCGATTAGACCGCCGACCGGCTCGACCAGACCCGAGGCCAGCGCCCCCAGGAAGGCGGCCCAGCGGCCGTAGCCCAGCGAGGCCATGGCGGCGAAGACGGCCAAGCCCTCGGGCATGTTCTGAATGCCGATGCCCAGGGCGGTGGCTAGGCCCTGTTGCATGTCGCCGCCGCCGAAACTGACGCCGACCGCCGCCCCCTCGGGGAAGTTGTGCAGGGTGATGGCGATGATGAACAGCCAGATGCGCCGCGCCAGATGCCGCGACTGGGCCGGGCCGATGGCCAGCATGTCCACCGGCGCGAACCGGTTCATCAGGCCGATCACCGTGGCCCCGATCAACACCGCCGCCGCCATGGTTCCGGCCGCCCGCGCCTGGGACGCCCCGCCCGCCTGCAGCACGTCCACGCCGGGAATGATCAGGGAGAAGAAGGAGGCCGCCAGCATGACCCCGGCGGCGAAACCCAGCAGCACGCTCTGGGTCTGCTGGCCCGGCCGTTTCAGGAACAGCATCGGCAGGGCGCCGACCGCCGTCATCATACCCGCCGCCAGACTGCCCAGAGCGCCGGCGGCGATGGGGGAAAGGGATTCCATCATTCCCCTGCTCTGGCGACCTATACAGCAAGAGACAAGCGGGAATGCGCGGGTTAGAGAAACCGTCATGTCCCAAGCCGCCTCCCCTGCCCCGCGCCTCGACGCCGCCTCCGCCCTGGAGGCGGCGCGTCGCGTCGTGGTCAAGATCGGGTCGTCGCTGCTGATCGACGCCGAAACCCGGCGGCCGACGCGCGACTGGCTGGCGGCCATGGCCAGCGATCTGGCGGCGCTGAAGGCGGGCGGGCGCGAGGTGATCGTCGTCTCGTCCGGCTCCATCGCCCTGGGGCGCGGTCGTCTGCCCGGACTGGGCGCGAGACTGGAGGACAAGCAGGCGGCGGCCTCGGTCGGCCAGTCCCTGCTCATGGCCGCCTGGTCCGAGGCGCTGGAGCCGCACGGCCTGATCGCCGGCCAGGTCCTGTTGACCCGCGACGACACCGAACGCCGCCGTCGCTGGCTGAACGGCCGGGCCACGGTCGAGGCCCTGCTGGCTCACGGCGTCATCCCCATCGTCAACGAGAACGACACGGTGGCGACCGAGGAGATCCGCTACGGCGACAACGACCGGCTGGCGGCGCGCACGGCGCAGCTGGCGCGGGCCGACCTGCTGGTCCTGCTGTCCGACGTGGACGGCCTCTACACCGCCGATCCGCGCCGCGATCCGACCGCCGCCCACCTGCCGCTGATTGAAAGCCTGACGCCCGAGATCCTGGCCATGGGCGGGGGCGCCAACGCCGAGGCCGGCGTCGGCACCGGCGGCATGGCGACCAAGCTGGCGGCGGCCCAGATCGCCCGTTCGGCCGGCTGCGCCACCATCATTGCCTCGGGCCAGACCGTGTCGCCTTTGTCGGCCATTCGCGACGGCGCCCGCGCCACCCTGATCGCCGCGCCCGACGGGCCTATGGCCGCCTACAAGCAGTGGATCGCGGGCAGCCTGTCGCCCGCCGGGGAGCTGAGGCTGGACGCCGGCGCCGTGACGGCGCTGAAGGCGGGCAAGAGCCTGCTGCCCGCCGGCGTCACCGCCGTGGTCGGCGGCTTCGAGAAGGGCGACTGCGTGCGCCTGATCGATCCCGAGGGCCGGGCCGTGGGCGTGGGTCTCGCCGCCTATCCGGCCGACGAGGCCGCCCGCATCCGGGGCCGCCGCAGCGACGAGATCGAGACGATCCTGGGCTATCGCGGCGCCTCTGTGCTGATCCACCGCGACGACATGGTGCTGGACGACCGATGACCGAGCTTTCGACCCGAATGACCGACCTGGGCCGCCGCGCCCGCGCCGCCGCCGCAGCCTTACGTGAAGCGCCGGCCGCCGCCCGCACCCGCGCCCTGGAACGGCTGGCCGAGAAACTGAAGGCCGCCGAGGCCGACATCCTGGCCGCCAACGCCCGCGACGTCGAAGCCGGCCGCGCCGGCGGCATGACCGAGGCCCTGATCGACCGCCTGTCCCTGACGCACGCCCGCGTCTCCGGCATGGCCGAGGCGGTGGCCATCATCGCCGCCGTGCCCGATCCGCTGGGCGTCGAGACCGAACGCTGGACCCCGGCCAACGGCCTGGACATCGCCCGCGTCCGCACCCCCATCGGCGTGCTGGGCGTCATCTACGAGAGCCGGCCCAATGTCACCGCCGACGCCGCCGCCCTGTGCATTCGCTCGGGCAATGCGGCCATCCTGCGCTGCGGTTCGGACTGTCTGCAGTCGTCCCTGGCCATCGCCGCCCTGATCGCCGAGGCCCTGGCCGAAGCCGGCCTGCCCGCCGACGCGGTGCAACTGGTGGACACGCCCGACCGGGCGGCCGTGGGCCTGATGCTGTCCGGTCTGGACGGCGCCATCGACGTCATCATCCCGCGCGGCGGCAAGAGCCTGGTCGCCCGCGTCCAGGCCGAGGCCAAGACGGCGGTGCTGAGCCATCTGGAAGGCCTGAACCACACCTATCTGCACGAAGCCGCCGACCTGGACGCCGCCCGCGCCATCGTCCTGAACGCCAAGATGCGCCGCGTCTCGGTGTGCGGCGCGACCGAGACCCTGCTGGTGGACCGGGCCGGGGCCGAGCGCCTTCTGCCCGCCGTCGCCGCCGACCTGATCGCCGCCGGCTGCGAACTGCGCGGCGACGACGCGGCCCGCGCCCTGGTCCCGCAGATGAAGCCCGCGACCGAGGCCGACTGGACCACCGAATATCTAGCCCCGATCCTGGCGGTGCGGATCGTCGAGGACCTGGACGCCGCGACCGACCACATCGCCCGCTACGGCTCGGGCCACACCGAGGCCGTCGTCACCACCGACGCCGAGGCCGCCGAAAAGTTCGCCTCCAAGGTCGACAGCGCCATCGTCCTGATCAACGCCTCGACCCAGTTCGCCGACGGCGGCGAGTTCGGCTTCGGCGGCGAGATCGGCATATCGACCGCCCGCCTGCACGCGCGCGGCCCGGTCGGGGCGGAACAGTTGACGACCTACAAATATGTGGTGCGGGGTCAGGGGCAGACCCGGCCCTGAAGTCGCACGCCCCTCTCCCTCCCCGTTCGGGGAGGGTGGCCGAGCCGCAGGCGAGGTCGGGTGGGGGCGGCCAGGCGATACACCTCCCAAACGCGAAGAGGCGGCTCGTTTCCGAGCCGCCCCCACCCGGTCGCTGGCGCGACCACCCTCCCCCGAGGGGGAGGGAGAGTTCAGTGCGCTGTCGCCTTACGACGGCAGAGCGTAAGCGATCACATAGTCGCCTTCCGGCGTCTCCATGAAGTGGTGGCCGCCCGCCATGATGACGAGATACTGACGGCCGTTCTGCTCGTAGATCATCGGATTGGCCTGGCCGCCGGCCGGCAGCACGTCCGACCAGACGGTCTTGCCCGTCTCGATGTCGATGGCGCGGATCAGATCGTCGGTCGCCGCAGCGATGAAGATCAGACCGCCCGCCGTGACCACCGAACCGCCGTTGTTCGGCGTGCCGATTTCCAGCGGCAGGTGCGAGGCGATGCCCCACGGGCCGTTCTTGCGGGCCGTGCCGAACGGACGGTCCCACAGGGTGCGGCCGGTGCGCATGTCGATGGCGGTGATGCCGCCGTACGGGGGCTCCTTGCAGAGCAGGCCCGTCCACTTCACGCGCCAGCCGGCGTTGACGTCGATGGCGTAGGGCACGCCGATCTGCGGGTCGCCGGCGCCTTCGCCCTTGGACAGGCTGCCGCCACGTTCGGCCGCTTCCTTCTGCTGGGCGATGTAGCGGGGGTCGTCGCGCGGGAACCAGCCCTTGGCGTCCGCCTCGGCGCGGGGCACCAAGCGGTTGTAGTTGGGCATGTCGTTGTAGTTGGCGACGATCACGCCACGGGCCGGATCGACCGAGACGCCGCCCCAGTCCGAACCGCCGTTATAGCCCGGATAGTTGATGTAATAATTGGTCGAGGGCGGGGTGTAATAGCCTTGGTAGTTCGCCTTCTTGAAGTTGATGCGGCACATCATCTGGTCGATCGGGGACATGCCCCACATGTCGGCCTCGACCAGGTTCGGCTTGCGCAGGCTGGCGAACAGCGAGAACGGCTGGGTCGGCGACCGCTGGCCCTGTTCGGCGCCGCCCGTGGTCGGAACCTTGCGCTCTTCCACACCGTGCAGCAGCTGGCCGGTGGCGCGGTTGAAGACATACATGTCGCCTTGCTTGGTCGGCACCAGCAGGGCCGGCACCACGCCCGCCGCGGTCGGATAGTCGATCAGGGTCGCCTGCGAGCCGTGGTCGAAGTCCCAGACGTCGTTATGGACGGTCTGATAGTGCCAGCGCGGCTTGCCGGTGGTCACGTCCAGGGCGACGATCGAGGTCGAATACTGCTTCTCCAGCGGACGGCGCGAGCTGGACCAGTAGTCGGCGGCCGAGTTGCCCATGGGCAGATAGACCAGGCCCAGGTTCTCGTCGCCCGAGGCCGTCGTCCACATGTTCGGCGTGCCGGGGGTGTAGGTCTCGCCTGCCGGGGGCAGGCCGTTGCGGTCGGGACGCATCATGTCCCAGGCGAACCGAAGCGCGCCGGTCTCGACGTCGAAGCCCTGGATCACGCCCGAGGCGTTCCAGCGTTTCTGGCCGTCCAGCACCTGGTGGCCGGTAACGATGACGCCGCGCACGATGACCGGAGCCGAGGTGATCGACACCATGCCGGGGTACGGGTCGCCCATGCCTTCCTTGATGCTGACGGCGCCGTTCTGGCCGAAGGCCGGGCACGGACGGCCCGTCTGGGCGTCGACGGCGACGATACGGCCGTCCAGCGTGCCCTCGATGATCTTGGTCGCGCAGGGCTCGGCCGGATTGGCGTTGGCGCGGGCGTGATAGGTCACACCGCGGCAGGCCGCAGTATAGGGGATCTGGTCGTCGGCGACCTTGGGATCATAGGTCCATTTCTGCTGGCCGGTGGCGGCGTCCACCGCGAACAGCTTGTTGCGCGAGGAGCAGAGATAGACGGTGTTGCCGACCTTCAGCGGGGTGGTTTCCGCACCCCAGCGTTCGCCGGGCAGGTCGCCGGTGCGGAAGGTCCAGGCCCGTTCCAGCTTTCCGACATTGTCCTTGTTGATCTGGGTCAGGGGCGAATAGTGCTGGGCGCTGTCGGTGCCGCCCCAGGCGGGCCAGTCTGCGCCGGTCTTCAGGAAGGCGGGGTCGTTATAGGCGCCGCGCACGCCCGGAACCGGGTTGAGCACCTGGGCCTTGTTGGCCTGGGCGACCACCAGGCCGAAGACGACGGTCAGGACCGCCAGACCCAGGGCGCCGCCGCCGGCCAGCTTGCCGCCGCCGCGCGTCTTCAGCACCGGCAGGGTCGCGAGGACCAGGAACATCAGCACCAGCGGGCCGACCAGGCGCGGCACCAGGGCCCAGCCGTTCAGGCCCTTTTCCCACAGCGACCAGAGCAGGGTGAAGATAAAGACCGCGCCGTAGATCCAGGCGCCCTTGATGTCGCGGAAGACGAGGAAGAAGCCCGAAGCGATCAATCCCAGGCCTGCGACCAGATAATACCAGGAGCCCCCGAGGGTCGCGAGCTGTACGCCGCCGATGGTCAGGACGAGACCGATTATGGCGAGCAGGGCGCCCAGGAGGAGCGTCAGCCACCCTCCCAGACCGGTTGGTGATGTCCATCGTGGCATGAAAGCCCCCTTTGGCTGCTGTGAGGGAACAGCAACGCTCCGAAACAGCGTCGGTTCCTAATTGTCGCACTGGGGAACTAAACTTTGATGTGTGAAATGGCAAATCTCGCGCACGAATTTTATATCAATGGTCACAGTGTGGGTTTATTTTTGCATTTTAATCATCGTAATGACGGTTCACGCAAACGGTAATTGCGCAAGCCCGGCCGTTTGCGGCATATGCGGCCTATGCATAAGACCCTGAAGCAAGGCGGGACTTTCGTCGTCGAACCGCGCCGCCTCTCGAAGGCCACAGCCGAACTGCGCACGCGCGGTTACGGCGAGATCACGATTCCCCCGTCCACCGAGACGGCCGAGAAACAGGCCTCGCGCTGCACCGACTGCGGCGTGCCCTTCTGCCAGAACGCCTGCCCGCTTCAGAACAATATTCCCGACTGGCTGCGCCTCTCGGCCGAGAACGAGGCGCGCGAAGCCTGGCGCGTGTCGTCCCAGACCTCGACCATGCCCGAGATCTGCGGCCGCATCTGCCCGCAGGACCGTCTGTGCGAGGGAGCCTGCACCCTGAACCAGTCCGGCTGGGACGCCGTGACCATCGGCTCGGTCGAGGCCTGGTTGGGCGATCAGGCCTGGGAAAAGGGCTGGGTCGAACCGATCCGTCCGGCCGCCGAACGCGGCGAGACCATCGGCATCGTCGGCGCCGGCCCGGCCGGCCTGGCCGCCGCCGACCGGCTGCGCTCCGAAGGTTATCAGGTCACCGTCTATGACCGGCACGACCGGGCCGGCGGCCTGCTGATCTACGGCATCCCTGGCTTCAAGCTGGAGAAGCACGTCGTCCAGCGGCGCGTGGATCGTCTGGCCGAAGGCGGCGTCCAGTTCGTGCTGGGCTGCGAGATCGGCAAGGACGTGACCCTGACCGAACTGCGCGACCGCCACGACGTCGTGCTGCTGGCCATGGGCGTCTATCAGCCGCGCATCCTGTCGGCGCCGGGCCGGGGTCCGGACTCGACCATCGAGGCCCTGTCGTATCTGACCCATCAGAACCGCCGCGACCTGGGCGATGCGGAACAGGACGGCTGGCACGAGGCGCGCGGCAAGCGGGTGGTCGTGATCGGCGGCGGCGACACCGCCATGGACTGCGTCCGCACCGCCATCCGCCAGGGCGCCGCCAGCGTGACCTGCCTCTATCGCCGCGACCGCGAGAACATGCCCGGCTCGGCCCGCGAGGTCGCCAACGCCGAGGAGGAAGGCGTCGTCTTCGAATGGCTGGGCGCGCCCAAGGCCCTGCTGTCGCAGGGCGATGTCGTCACCGGCGTCCGCGCCGCGCGGATGCAGCTGACGGAAGGCCTTCCCGGCCAGCGCCGCGACATCGTGCCCTTGCCCGGCGCCGACTTCGACATTCCGGCCGACATCGTCATCGAGGCCCTGGGCTTCTCGCCCGAGCCCTTCGCCGCACACGAGCCTGACCTGCGTCTGCGCGACGACGGGACCATCAAGGTCGGGTCCGTCAGCTTCGCCACCAGCCTGCCCGGCGTCTTCGCCGCCGGCGACGCGGTGCGCGGCGCCTCGCTGGTCGTCTGGGCCGTCCGGGAAGGCCAGGACGCCGCCGCCGAGATCGACCGTTACTTCAAGACCCGCACCGAGGAGGTCGCGGCATGACCTGGCTGAACAAGTACAACGAGACCCGCGACCGGCTGGAAGCCGGCAACGCCTATGACCGCAGCTCGGAACGCGACGCCTGCGGCGTGGGCCTGGTCTGCTCCATCGACGGCACGCCCCGCCGCGACGTGGTCGAATACGCCATCCGCAGCCTGAAGGCCGTGGCCCACCGGGGCGCGGTCGATCCCGACGGCCTGTCAGGCGACGGCGCCGGCATCATGGCCGAACTGCCGCAAGGCTTCTTCGCCGAACAGGTGGCCTCGATCGGCCAGTCCCTGCGTCCCGGCCCGATCTGCGTCGGCCAGGTCTTCCTGCCGCGCACCGACCTGGGCGCCCAGGACCGCGCCCGCGCCATCGTCGAGACCGAGGCCCTGCGCGCCGGTTTCTGGATCTACGGCTGGCGCCAGACCCCCATCGACCTGTCGGTCGTCGGGACCAAGGCCGGGGCGACCCGGCCCGAGATCGAACAGATCATGCTGGCCCCGCCGCTGGACGACGCCGGCGAGCCCCTGAGCGGCGAGGCGCTGGAACGCGAACTATATCTGTGCCGCCGCCGCATCGAGAAGACGGTCAAGACCGAGAACCTGGCCGCCGTCTATATCTGCACCCTGTCGGCGCGCTCCATCGCCTACAAGGGTATGGTCCGGGCCGAACTGCTGGGCGACCTGTATCCCGACCTGGAGGATCCGCGCTTCGTCTCGGCCTACGCCGTCTTCCACCAGCGCTATTCGACCAACACCTTCCCCGAATGGAAGCTGGCCCAGCCCTTCCGCATGATGGCCCACAACGGCGAGATCAACACGCTGAAGGGCAATCTGAACTGGATGAAGTCGCACGAGATCCGCATGGCCGCACAGGCCTTCGGCGACCGCGACCGCGAGGTGAAGCCGGTGGTCCAGCCGGGCGGATCGGACTCCGCCGCCCTGGACAATGTCATGGAGGTTCTGGTCCACGCCGGTCGCCCCGCGCCGATGGCCAAGGCCCTGCTGATCCCCGAGGCCTGGGCCAAGGACGACGTGGTCATGCCCACCGAACACCGGGCCTTCTACGCCTATTGCAACGCCGTCATGGAGCCGTGGGACGGCCCGGCCGCCATCTGCGCCGCCGACGGCCGCTGGATCGTGGCGGGCAAGGACCGCAACGGCCTGCGCCCCCTGCGCGCGGTAGAGACGGTCGACGGCCTGCTGATGGCGGGCTCCGAAGCCGGTCTGGTGCCGATCCCCGAGAGCCGGGTGAAGCGCCGCCTGCACATCGGTCCCGGCAAGCTGATCGCCGTCGACATGAAGCACGGCCGTCTGTACGACGAGCACGAGGCCATCGACGCCCTGTCCGCCGCCCACCCCTATACCGAGTGGCTGGACAATATGGTCGATCTGGAGCCGATCATCGGCCCCGGACCGGAACCGCGCGCCGTCACCGGCGAGGACCTGACCCGTCGCCAGATCGCCGCCGGATACAGCCGCGAGGATCTGGACCTGCTGCTGGACGCCCTGGTGCGCGACGGCAAGGAGGCGGTCGGCTCGATGGGCGACGACGCCCCGCCGGCCGTGCTGTCGGCCCTGCCCCGCCCGCTGTCGCACTATTTCCGCCAGAACTTCAGCCAGGTCACCAACCCGCCCATCGACCCCCTGCGCGAAGCCGGGGCCATGAGCCTGAAGACCCGGTTCAAGAACCTGGGCAATATCCTGGCCGAGGAAGAGGCCCAGACCGACGTCTTCGTTCTGGACAGCCCGGTCCTGACTAACGGCATGTACGAGCGGATGGTCGAGACCGTCGGCGCCGGTTCGACCGTGGTCATCGACTGCAGCTACGACACGCCGCCGGACGACGCGCGCCCCGGCGCCGGCCTGCGCGCCGCGCTCGACCGGATCATGGACGAGGCCGAGACCGCCGCCCGCGACGGCGCCGCCCTGATCGTGCTGACCGACCAGGCGGGCGCGGCGGATCGTCTGGCCGCGCCGATGATCCTGGCCACGGCCGGGGTCCACGGCCGCCTGACCAAGGCGGGCCTGCGCTCCTACTGCTCCATCGTGGTCCGCACCGCCGAGACCCTGGATCCGCACGGCTTCGCCGTCCTGGTCGGGGTGGGCGCCACCACCGTCAACGCCTGGCTGGCCCAGGACCTGTTCCAGGAGCGCCTGGACCGGGGCCTGTATCCGGGCCTGACGCTGCGCGACGCCTGCCTGAACTACAAGGCCGGCATCGAGGCGGGCCTGCTGAAGACCCTGGCCCGAAAGGGGATCAGCGTCATCTCGGCCTATCGCGGCGGCTGCGAGTTCGAGGTGCTGGGCCTGTCCCGCGCCCTGACCGCCGAATTCTTCCCCGGCGCACCCTCGCGGATTTCCGGCATCGGCCTGGCCGGTCTGGAACAGGCGGCGATGAAGCGCCACCGCGTCGCCTGGGGCGAGGCTGTGCCCTCCCCGGCCATCGGCGGCTTCTTCAAGATCCGCTCGGGGGGCGAGGCCCACGCCCACGAGGCCAGGACCATCCATCTGCTGCAGGACGCCTGCAATCGCGGCGACTATCGCCGGTTCAAGCAGTTCTCCGAGGTGGTCCGCGCCCAGGCCGACCTGTCCCTGCGCGACCTGCTGGACTTCCGCGAAGGCGTGGCCATCCCCATCGATCAGGTCGAGAGCGTGTCGGACATCCGCCGCCGCTTCCTGACCCAAGCCATGTCGCTGGGCGCGCTTGGCCCCGAGGCGCACGAGACCCTGAACATCGCCATGAACCGCATCGGCGCCCGGTCGGTGTCCGGCGAGGGCGGCGAGGATCCGGAACGCTACCACCCGCGTCCGAACGGCGACGACGCCAACTCGGCGGTCAAACAGGTGGCCTCGGGCCGGTTCGGCGTCACCGCCGAATATCTGAACCAGTGCCGCGAGATCGAGATCAAGGTGGCCCAGGGCGCCAAGCCCGGCGAGGGCGGGCAACTGCCCGGCTTCAAGGTGACCGAGTTCATCGCCCGGATGCGCCACGCCGTGCCCGGCACCACCCTGATCTCGCCGCCGCCGCACCACGACATCTATTCGATCGAGGACCTGGCCCAGCTCATCTACGACCTGAAGGCCATCAACCCCGACGCGCGGGTGACGGTGAAACTGGTGTCCGCCTCGGGCATCGGCGCCATCGCCTCGGGGGTGGCCAAGGCCAATGCCGACGCCATCCTGATCGCCGGCCATAACGGCGGCACCGGCGCCTCGCCCCAGACCTCGATCAAGCACGCCGGCCTGCCGTGGGAGATCGGTCTCGCCGAGGCCCATCAGGTGCTGACGCTGAACAATCTGCGCGGCTCGGTGACGCTGCGCACCGACGGCGGGGTCCGCACCGGCCGTGACGTGGTCATCGCCGCCATGCTGGGCGCCGAGGAATACGGCGTCGGCACCGCCGCCCTGATCGCCATGGGCTGTCTGATGGTGCGCCAGTGCCATTCGAACACCTGCCCGGTCGGCGTCTGTTCCCAAGACGACCGTCTGCGCGAGAAGTTCACCGGCACCCCGGACAAGGTGGTCAATCTGTTCACCTTCATCGCCGAGGAGACGCGCGAGATCTTGGCCTCGATCGGCGCCCGGACCATGGACGAGATCATCGGCCGCACCGACCTGCTGCGTCAGGTGCGTCGCGGCGGCTCGCATCTGGACGACCTGGACCTGAACCCCCTTCTGGTTCAGGTGGACGAGGGCGCGGCCGGCAAATGGGCCGACAAGACGGCCCGCAAGCCCATCGCCGAAAGCCTGGACGCCCGGGTGCTGAAGGACGCGGTCCGCTTCCTGGATCGCGGCCAGACGCTGGAACTGTCCTATCCGCTGAACAACACCCAGCGCACCGTCGGCGCCGCCGTCTCGTCCGCCATCGTGCGGCGTTTCGGAGCCCAGGGTCCGGCCGGGCGTCTGAAGCTGCGCCTGGAAGGCATCGCCGGCCAGAGCTTCGGCGCCTTCGCCGCCAAGGGTCTGGAACTGCACCTGACCGGCGAGGCCAACGACTATGTCGGCAAGGGCCTGTCGGGCGCCGAAATCTCGATCCGCACCCCGGAATGGCGCGAGGACCAGCTGATCTGCGGCAACACCACCATGTACGGCGCGACCTCGGGTCGGCTGTTCGTGGCCGGGGCGGCAGGCGAGCGGTTCGCCGTCCGCAACTCGGGCGCCGAGGCGGTGGTCGAGGGACTGGGCGCCCACGGCTGCGAATATATGACCGGCGGCCGGGTGGTCGTGCTGGGCTCGGTCGGCTGGAATCTGGCGGCGGGCATGAGCGGCGGCGAGCTGTTCGTGCTGGATCAGCCGGGCTTCGCCGAACGCGCCCTGAACGGAGACCTGGCCGGGGTGTCGGACATGGACGAGGCGGCGGCCGAACGGGTGAAGACCCTGATCGAGGCGCATTTCGCCGCGACCGGATCGCCGCTGGCCCGTCGTCTGCTGGGCGACTGGGACAACACGCTGGACCGTTTCGTTCGTATCGTGCCGCTCACGGACATTGTCAGGAAGGCGGAACGGCTTAAGACTTCGGCCTAGCTGTTCACTCTCTCCTCCCCGAGACCCATCGCCTATGACCAGACCCGTCGTCCTCGCCGCCACACTCGCCGCGGGGGCGGCGTGCCTCCTCGCCGTGGGCATGGCCTCGCCGGCCTTGGCTTCGCCTGCCCTGCTGGCCCATCAGGTTCCGCTGGACATCGACAACGCCGCCACAGCCTGGATCCTGACGTCCACGGCCCTGGTGCTGCTGATGACCCTGCCGGGTCTGGCCCTGTTCTACGCCGGCATGGTGCGCAAGAAGAACATCATCAGCGTCATCGCCCAGTCCGCCGCCGCCTTCGCCGTGGTCTCGGTCCTGTGGTTCCTGGTCGGCTATTCCCTGTCGTTCGGCGGCGGTTCTCCTGCGACCAACGGCTTCATCGGCGGGCTGCAGGCGGCCTTCCTGAACGGGGTGACGATGGAGACGGCGCACAGCCTGCTGCCCGGCCTGCCGGAGCTTCTGTTCGTCAGCTTCCAGATGACCTTCGCCATCATCACCCCGGCCCTGATCGCCGGGGCCTTCGCCGAGCGGATGAAATTCTCGGCCAGCATCCTGTTCTTCGCCCTGTGGCACCTGATCGTCTATGCGCCGATCTGCCATCAGGTCTGGGGCGGCGGCTATCTGGGCGGCCTGGGCGTGCTCGACTTCGCCGGCGGGGCCGTGGTCCACGTCAATGCGGGCGTCGCCGGTCTGGTCTGCGCCCTGGTGCTGGGGCCGAGGCACGGCTTCGGTCGCGACAACATGGCCCCGGCCAACCTGGCCTATAGCGCCATCGGCACCGGCCTGCTGCTGGTCGGCTGGCTGGGCTTCAACGCCGGTTCGGCCGGCGCCGCCGACGCCCTGGCCGCCACCGCCGCCTTCAACACCATCCTCGCGGCGGCCGCCGCCGCGATAGGCTGGATGGTCGTGGAATGGTTCGACCGCAAGCGCCCGACCCTGCTGGGCCTGCTGTCGGGCATCGTCGGCGGTCTGGTCGCCATCACCCCCGCCGCCGGCTTCGTCGACCCCAAGGGCGCCTTCTTCATCGGCCTGATCGCCGGCCCGGCCTGCTACGCCGGCGCCGTCTGGCTGAAGCACGCGCTGAAATACGACGACACCCTGGACGCCTTCGGCGTGCACGGGATCGGCGGCATCGTCGGCGCCCTGCTGACCGGCGTCTTCGCCACCACCAGCGTCAACGCCCTCTCGGAAGGCGCGACCGTGTGGAAACAGGCCATCGGCCTGGGCGGCGCCATCGCCTGGAGCGCGGTCGGCACCTTCGTCGTCCTGATGATCTGCAAATTCACCACCGGCCTGCGCGTCACCAAGGACGAAGAGGTCGAGGGGCTGGACTATACCCAGCACGGCGAAGCCATCCACTGAGCCCACAGGCAGGGGCGGTTGATCCCGCCCCCGCCGCCCCCCATCTACATCTGTGACCGGAGGCCCTGCCGATTGCGGGGGGCGCGCCGGTCGGTCGCTTTTCGCGAGGACCCAGATGACGACGACGCGCACCATCCTGTTCGACAGCCCCTTCCTGCTGGGCTTCGACCACACCCGCGCCCTGATCGACCGCGCCGCCAAGGCCGCGGCCGAGAGCTACCCCCCTTATAATGTCGAACAGATCGGCGAGGCCGGGGTGCGCATCAGTCTGGCCGTGGCGGGCTTCGCTCCCGACGAGTTGGCCATCACCCTGGAAGGCCGCCAACTGACCATCGCCGGCAAGCGCGACGAGGCCGGCAAGGGGGAACAGGCCTTCCTGCACAGAGGCATCGCGGCGCGCGGTTTCGTGCGCAACTTCGTCCTGGCGGACGGGCTGGAAGTCGAAGGCGCCCGGCTGGAGCACGGCCTGCTGCATGTCGACCTGATCCGTCCCGAGGCCGAACGCGCGGTCCGGCGCATTCCCATCACGGCCGGCTGAAACAGCGGCTGTTCGAACCGCCCGGCGATCCGGGCGTTGTCAAAATGAAGGAGGCGGTCCTAATGACGCCGATGACTATGACCAAGGAAGATTTCGCGGGCCTGGGCGCTCCGGACCTCGTCTATGTGCGCGAGGTGAAGGCGTCCGACCTGCTCGAGGAGGCGGTCGAGATGAAGGACATGGCCTTCGACCCCGACCAGTCCCTGTATGCGGTGCACAGCGCCGACGGCGAACGTCTGGCCGTGATGCTGGACCGCGACACCGCCTTCGCCGCCGCCGTGGCCCACGAGCTGGAGCCGGTGTCGGTTCACTGAACCCCACACGCACCCGCACGCCGTCACCCTCGGGCTTGTCCCGAGGGCCCACCTCTCCGCATCTCGGAAGGACGACTGGACGCACGCCGGAGCTCCAGCGCCGAACACCCCAAACGCCATCCGCGTGGGCCCTCGGGACAAGCCCGAGGGTGACGGGTGTTGTTGGGTGGATGCTTACGCCGCCGTGGCGGGCGCGTCGTCCTTGACGAACAGGGCCTTGATCGCGTCGACCGTGCGGGCCTGGCGCAGTTGTTCGCGCAGTTCCGGCGAGCGCAGGGCGCGCGACACCGCCGCCAGGGCTCGCAGATGTTCGGCGCCGTCCTTCGGCGGGGCGAAGAGGGCCAGCATCAGATCGACGGGACGGTCGTCCACCGACTCATAGGCCACCGGCGAATCCAGACGCACGAAGACGGCCGTGACCCGATCGACCTCCTTCAGGCGCGCGTGGGGCACGGCGACGCCCGAGCCCAGGCCGGTCGAACCGAGGGCCTCGCGTTCCAGCAGAGCTTCGAAGATGCGCCCCTCGTCGACACCCAGGGCCTGGGCCGCGGCTTCGGCCACGGCATGCAGAGCCTGGCGCTTGGACGACGCACCGCCGCGCAGCACCACGCCGTTCGGCGCGAGCAAATCTGCGATATCCATGATAGCCCCGACTTTTAGACAAGCGACTGGCGGTTGCGGGCGCCCCAATAGAGGCTCCCGCAACAAAGTCAAACTAAGCAGTTAATCTTAATGACCATTGGTCTTTTTGGTTCGCTCAGGATCGATCCAGCCGACATTGCCGTCCGGACGACGATAGACGACCGACAGGCCGCCATGCGCCGCGTTGCGGAACAGCACGACAGGATAGCCCGTCATGTCCAGTTCCAAGACCGCGCGACCGACCGTAATGGTGCGGATCTCGTGCTCGGTCTCGGCGATGACCATGCCCACCGGCGGCGGGCCGTCATTCTCGTTCGCATTCCCGAAGACGTCATCCTCGACACTGTCGGGATCGCGCAGCACGATGCTGCGCGCGACTTCGCGGGCGGCGTCTTCGGTCTTTTCAGGCGACAGGCCCTTGGGGCCGATGTGGTGATCCTTGAGACGACGCTTGTAGCGACGGACCCGCGTCTCGAGCCGATCCAGCGACTCGGTGAAGGCCGAATGGGCGTCGCCGCCGAAGCCGGTCGTCACCAGGGTCTGGCCCGAGGCGAGGCGGACCCAACAGTCCACCTTGAAGTTGTGGCCGTCCTTGGACACCACGACTTCGGCGTCCTCACCGCCACGCGCGAAGTATTTTCCAACTCCGTCTTCGAGTTCCTGGGAGATGCGCGAGCCTAACGCTTCGCCGACATCCACTTGCTTGCCGCTGACTTGGACTTGCATGCGGATAGAACGCGCCTGACCGGATTTGGTGTCAATCGGGATCACCGATTTGTGGTCAAGCCTGTCAGGCCGACTTCAGCATCCGGCGACGTTCGACCGAGGACGGAATTCTCAAGGCTTCCCGATACTTGGCCACGGTCCGGCGGGCGATGTCTATGCCGGTTTCCTTCAGGATTTCGACGATCCGGTCGTCGGACAAAACGTCGCCGTCGACGCCTTCTCCATCGATCATGGTTTTTATCCGATGGCGGACCGCCTCAGCCGAATGGGTCGAGGCGCCGTCGACCGACTGGATGGCCGCGGTGAAGAAGAATTTCAGCTCGAAGACGCCGCGCGGGGTCGAGACATATTTGTTCGAGGTGACGCGGCTGACCGTGGATTCGTGCATGCCGATGGCGTCGGCGACCGTCTTCAGATTCAGCGGCCGCAGGAATTCGACGCCGAAGGCCAGAAAGGCGTCCTGCTGGCGCACGATCTCCGAGGCGACCTTCAGGATGGTCTTGGCCCTCTGATCCAGCGACTTGACCAGCCAGTTGGCCTGGGCGGCGCAGTCGGCGACGAAGGTCTTCTCGGTGTCGGACCGGGCGCCGGCCTGGACCAGGCCGTGGTACCGCTTGTCGACCAGCAGGCGCGGCAGGGTGTCGGCGTTCAGCTCGACCCGCCATCCGCCGGCCGGGTCGGCGCGGACATGGACATCGGGCACCACGGTCTGGGCCGGCTCGCCGCCGAACCCGGCGCCCGGACGCGGGGTCAGGGCCTTCAGCTCCGCGATCATTTCGGCCAGATCCTCGCCGTCGACGCCGCAGATCTTTTTCAGCCCGGCCAGATCGCGACGGGCCAGCAGGTCCAGGTGATCCAGCAGGGCGCCCATGGCGGGATCGAACCGGTTGCGCTCGATCAGCTGCAGCTTCAGGCATTCGGGCACGGAGCGGGCCATGATCCCGGTCGGCTCGAAGCCGTGGCAGACGGCGACGACGGCCTCGATCCGCTCCAGCGGCACGCCGAGGCGATCCGCGAACTCGGCCATTTCGCCGCGCAGATAGCCGCCCTCGTCTGTGGCGTCGATCAGGGTCAGGGCGATGCCGTGGTCGGCGGGCGAGAAGCCTGCGGACGAGGCCTGGGCCTGCAGATGTTCCCACAGGGTGGGTTCATGGGTGTCGGGCCGTTCGCCGTCGCCCTCGAACACCGAGCCGCCCTTGCCGGCGCTGGACCAGTCGGACAGGCCCGGCTGGGCCTCGTCGGTCATCCGGTCGCTGGTGCGTTCGCCCGGGGCGGCGTCGCCATAGACGTCGTCGGAGCCGGCGTCCATCGAGGCGACCGAATCCTGGCCCACGCCGTCGCCGAAGCTCATTTCCCCGTCAGAGGCGGTCTCGGCGGCCTTTTCAGGCGCATCGGGGCCGTCGCTTTCGGGTTCGTCGCGCTGCAGCAGCGGATTGCGTTCCAGCTCGGCCTCGACGAAATCCTCCAGCTCGAGGTTGGACAGTTGCAGCAGCTTGATCGCCTGCTGCAGCTGGGGCGTGATGACCAGCCCCTGCCCCTGCCTGACCTCTAACCTCTGCCCGATCACGTGCGGTTTCCTGCCGGGGCGCGAAACTGGCCCGGAACTTGCTGTGCAGAATGTCGCCCAAACGGTTAACGCCCGACAAACAGGCGCAGGCCTTCTCCCGCTTGCGGGGGAAGTGTCAGGTCGTGGCGCGCAGCGACACGCCTGACGATGGGCGGAGTTCAGCTTCCTTCCTTCAGAAAGAAGACTTCCCCCTCCGACCCTGGTTCGCTTCGCGAACGCCGGGCCACCTCCCCCGCAAGCGGGAGAGGGAAAGGGGACTCAGACGTAATTCTCGCCCAGATACACCCGGCGGACCTCGGCGTCGTTCACCGCCTCGTCGGCGGTGCCCTCGAACAGGACTGCCCCGCCCGAGATGATCGAGACACGATCGGTGATGTCCAGGGTCTCGCGGACATTGTGGTCCGTGATCAGGACGCCGATGCCCTGGCTGGCCAGGTAGCGGATGACCGAACGGATGTCGGCGATGGCCAGGGGATCGATGCCGGCGAAGGGTTCGTCCAGCAGGATGAAGGAGGGGCGGCCGGCCAGGGCGCGGGCGATCTCGACGCGACGACGCTCGCCGCCGGACAGGCCGGTAGCGGGGGCGTGGCGCAGGTGGTCGATATGCAGTTCGTTCAGCAGGCGTTCGGTCTCGGCCTGGATCTGGTCGCGCGGATAGTTGAGCTCGACCACCGCCTTGATGTTCTGCTCGACCGTCATGCCGCGGAAGATCGAGGCCTCCTGGGCCAGATAGCCCAGGCCCATCCGGCTGCGCTGATACATGGGCTGGGCGGTGATGTCCTCGCCGTCCAGCCAGATCGAACCGGCGTCCGGCGGGATCAGGCCGGTGATCATGTAGAAACAGGTGGTCTTGCCGGCGCCGTTGGGACCGAGCAGGCCCGCCACCTCGCCGCGCTGGACCGTCAGGGAGACGTCGCGCACGACCTGGCGCTGACCGAAGGCGCGGGCGATATTGCGCACCCGCAGCCCCTTTTCGGACGGCGAGACAGCCGGTTCCGGCGTCGTCGCCGGCCGGTCGTCCAGGTTCAGGGCGGAGAGTTCCTTGCGCGCCAAATGCTCAGATCCCGGGGCCGAACGGCCTCAGTTGGTCCCGTTGGGATAGAAGACGCCCTGGACCCGGCTGCCGGCCGCGCCGCCGCGCGGGGCGCCGGACATGGTCGCCGCGTCGGTGTTGACGTTGTAGGACAGGCGGCCGCCGGTCAGGACGTTCTGGCCCTGGTTCAGGATGACGTTGCCGGTCACCACCAGTTCGCCGTTCGACAGGCTGTAGACGGCGCGGTCGCCGCGCATCGACTGGGTCGGGGTGACGAAATAGACCGTGCCCGTGGCCTCGACCCGTTCCGGATCGCCGGCGGCGTTGCGGTACAGGGTGATGGCGTCGGCGCGCAGGCGGTTCTGCCCCTGGGTGACCTCGGCCCGGCCGCGCAGGCTGATGCGGTCGGCAGCCTGTTCGCCGGAATCGGCCCCGAAGGCGATGGGCTGGTTCGAGCTGCTGCGCGCGCTCTGCGCATCGCCTACGGCCGGCAGAGCCACGACCGTCAGCGCGGCCAAGGCGCCCAAAGTCCTTGCGCCCAGGAGTTTCGATGTCATCGCCGTCATTCGCCTGATCCCGCGGGTGTGATGGTCCCGCTTATCTTGGTGTCGCCAGAGCCGTTGAAAACCACCCGCTGGCCCTGATCATAGATCGCATAGGACGAAGCGTTGATGGTTCCAATAGGGCCGGCTCCCTGAACGCCCTTTGAACCGGTGACGATTCCGGTGTTGGTGTCGACCACCGCCTCGGGCGTGGTCAGGACGAAACCGGAGCCGCCGTCGGAAATCCGCACGTTCGGACCGATGGTCACGGTGCGGGCCTGCTCATTATATGTGCCGCCGTCGGCGGTCATTTCGGTGACCTTGCGGCCGCCCAGGTTCAGTTTCAGCGCCGGGCCGACCAGACGGAAATGACCGGTGGCGGGATCGCGGATCGCGCCCTGTGCGCCGACGGTGAAGGCCCGCCCCTGGGCGTCCTGGCCGTGGAACAGGGGCTTGTCGAGCCGGACTTCCTGATTCTGGCTGGCCTTTCGCTCGACGCCCGACATGACGGTGCGGAACACGGTCCAGGTCAGGGCCCCGCCCGCCAGCACCAGGATGATGATCGGCAGGATGCGACGATACAGTTTCACCCGGCGCGAGCGCGCGCGCCAGCGCTCGCCGGCCAGGGCGACCCGGGCCTCGTCGGCCTCTATGCGGGACTGTTCGCCGGGTTCGGTCAAGCGCGCCTCAGCTGTGGGCGAAGATGTCGGTCTCGTCCCAGCCGGCGAGATCGAGCGCCGAACGGTTCGGCAGGAAGTCGAAACACGCGGCCGCCAGTTCGGTTCGGCCCTCGCGCGCCAGCATCATGTCCAGCTTGGCCCGCGCGGCGTGCAGATACAGGACGTCGGAGGCGGCGTAGTCCAGCTGGGCCTGGGTCAGTTGATCCGCCCCCCAGTCCGACGACTGCTGGGCCTTGGACAGATCGACCCCGACCGTCTCGCGCACCACGTCCTTCAGGCCGTGGCGGTCGGTGTAGGTGCGGGCCAGTTTCGAGGCGATCTTGGTGCAATAGACCGGGCGGGTCTCGACCCCCAGGTGCAGCAGGAACATGCCGATGTCGAACCGGCCGAAGTGGAAGATCTTGGTCACCGCCGGATCGGTCAGCAGACGCTTCAGATTGGGGCAGTCGTAGGCCGGGCGGTTCAGCCGCACGACATGGGCGTTTCCATCGCCGGACGACAGCTGGACCACGCACAGGGGGTCGCGGCGGAAGCGCAGGCCCATGGTCTCGGAATCGATGGCGACGTCCGGTCCCAGGTCCAGGTCGTCGGGCAGGTCGCCCTCGTGCAGGTAAACGGTCATGGGCAGGTTCTTACACGCGCAGGGCCAAGGTCAAAAGCGGCCTCAAGCAGCAGAGCGCCGCGCGCGATGCGATAGGCCGCAAAAGCAAACGGCGTCGTGTCCGAAAACACGACGCCGCTTATAATATGGTGCCCAGAAGAGGACTCGAACCTCCACGGCCGTTAAGCCACTGGCACCTGAAGCCAGCGCGTCTACCAATTCCGCCATCTGGGCCCCGTCGGCAGCGCCTTGCGGCGTTTCCATCGGGAAGGCGCGGACCTCTAAGGGAGGCTCCGGGTCCGGTCAACAGACTTTTTTCGTCGGACGTCGGTTTTATTTCCCAAGCGTGGCGGCGAGCCCCGCCGGGTGGCCATTCAGCCCGGTCCGGGCTAGGTTAAGGGAGAATTTTCCGCGCCTTCTCCTCCCCTTGATCGGTGCGCCATGATCTTGACCGTCCTTCGCGGCGGCGCCGTGCTGGCGCTGCTGATCCTGTTCGTCGCCATGCTCGGCCCCTTCCAGGGGGCCGAGGAGGGCGTCGGGCTGAGCGACAAGCCGGCCCATGCCATCGGCTTCTTCATCATCACCTGCAGCCTGACCCTGATCGCGCCCGGCCTGGGCGTGCTGCGCACCGCCCTCCTGGCCATCGCCCTGGGCGCGGGGGTGGAGGTGATCCAGGGCTTCAGCGGGCGCTCGGCCAACCCGTTCGACCTGCTGGCGGACTGTGTCGGGGTGGGACTGGCGTCGGCGGCGCGGCTGGCCGTCGACCGGGTCCGACCGGAACTTCTTGACGCCCGTTAAGCCTCTTCGCTTACCGCCCCTTGAGGGCTGCGGCCCTATCTCCGGGGGATGGCGGATTCGTCCTTCACAACCCCGATGCATGAGCGTCGCACAGCGCCTCGCGCGGCTTTCCGCAAGCGCCGGCGCCGGCGTGAGCGCGTGCACATGTTCGGCCAGCTGGTCGATCTGGTTAAGCCCGAGGAAGTGCTGCACCACGTCCAGGACGCCGTGGCCGAGGGCCGCAAGAGCCTGGTCGCCAACCACAATCTGCACAGCCTCTATCTGATCCAGAAGCATCCCGAGATGCTGCCCTTCTACGAGAAGGCCGAGATGATCGAGGTCGATTCGACGCCGATGATCTGGTTCTCGCGGGCCCTGGGCCTGCACAGCCGGGGCTTCCACCGCTGCACCTATCTGGACTGGCGCGACCATTTCTGGAGCGTGGCGGATCGCAAGAACTGGCGCGTCATGTCGGTCGGCGGCGAGCCCGGCGTCGGCGACGAGGCCGCGCGCCGTCTGGGCGAACGCTATCCCGGCGCCGACATCCGCGTGCGCCATGGCTTCTTCGACGCCCGCAAGGGGTCGGCCGACAACGCCGAGATCGTCGCCGAGATTCAGGCTTTCCAGCCGCACATCCTCTTCGTGGGCATGGGCATGCCGCGTCAGGAGCTGTGGACCCTGGCCGTCTTCGACGACCTGCCCGACTGCGTCATCTTTTCGGTCGGCGCCGCCTTCGACTACGAGGCGGGCACCCAGAGGCCGGCGCCGCGCTGGATGGGCCGCGCCGGCGTCGAATGGGCCTATCGCCTGGTGCAGGATCCGCGCCGCCTGTTCCGCCGCTATTGCGTCGAGCCCTGGACCCTGGTCCCCCTGGCCGTCAGCGACCTGCGGGCCGCGCGTCGTCGCATGGTCGGCAAACAGCCGAAACGCACCGAGGATTTCGGCGCGCCGCCGGCGAAGAACTTCCCGCGCGGCACCTGACATCCATTTCCTACTTGGCAGATAGATATTTATCGCCATGATCGGACCGTTCCGCCGCGCCCCGCGTTAGGGTCAACGGAACTGGGCCGAAACGGGAGCGTCGATGCCGCTGCAGCACGGACCGCATGTCGTGATCATCGGCGCCGGTTTCAGCGGCCTGCTGACCGCGATCCAGTTGCTGCGGCAATGTGCGCGGACCTGCGTGACCCTGATCGAAAGGCGCGACGCCTTCGGCCCGGGCGTGGCCTATGACACCGGCAATCCCGGCCATCTGCTGAACGTCCGACTGGACAATATGAGCGCCTTCCCGGACCAGCCGGGGCATCTGGCCGACTGGCTGGCGGAACAGCCGTCGTGGCGGGCGCAGGACGGCTTCATCACCCGGGGCATGTACGGCGAGTATCTGCGCCATCTGCTGGACGAGGCCCTGGACGGGGCGCCGGAACGATTGACCCTGGTCGCGGGCGAGGCGAAATCCCTGACGCGCGTCAATGACGGCTGGCGCGTCAGGGCCGGCGAGACGGTGGTGAGCGCCGACGCGGTGGTCCTGGCCCTGGGCAATCTGGAGCCCGCCTCCCCGCCCGGGATCGACGCTGCAGTGCGCGCGTCGGCCGCCTATGTCGAGAACCCGTGGCGGATCGACCCGACCGCGGCGAGCGAGGCGCGCAGCATCCTGCTGATCGGCTCGGGCCTGACCATGGTGGACGCGGCCCTGACGCTTCAGAAACCGGGCCGGCGCTTCACCGCCCTGTCGCGCCACGGCCTGCTGCCGCGCGGCCACGCAACCGTGCCGCCGACGCCGTTCGAGGGCGAATTCTCTGGCGGGCCGGCGGATCTGGTCGCCCAGGTGCGGCGCGCCAGCCTGACCCACGACTGGCGCGCCGTGTTCGACCGGCTGAGGCGCTCTGCCCGACCGATCTGGCGCGACTGGACGCCCGACCAGAGGAAACGCTTCCTGCGCCATCTCCGGCCGCTGTGGGACGTGCACCGGCATAGATTGTCACCCGGCACGGCGCGCGAGGTCGGCTCGATGCTGGCCTCGGGCGATCTGACGGTGCTGGCGGGCAAGCTGACCGACGCCGTGCTGGACGACGGAGTGGTGGCGGTCGCCTGGCGGCCCCGCCACCGACGCCGCCCCATCCGCGACCGGTTCGACCTGGTGATCAACTGCACCGGCCCGCTGGGCTCGATCCAGCACAGCGCCGAGCCGGTGATCCGCGACCTGCTGAGCCAGGGCCACGGACGCCCCGACCCGCTGGGTCTGGGCCTGGAGGTGGACCAGACCGGGACGCTGATCGGCGCTGCGGGCGCGCCGACGACAGGGCTTCACGCCATAGGCCCGCTGACGCGCGGCGCCTTCTGGGAAATGACCGCCGTGCCCGACCTGCGCGGTCAGGCCCGTGATCTGGCCGCGACGCTTCTGGCCCGCAGCCCCGGCTAGGAGGGGGCCGCGATCCGGGATCGGCGACGCTGGGGCGCTTCCTCGGGATCGGTCGTCAGAGGATTGTTGATGGCGGCGCGCGTCGGCGGCGGGGCTGCTGGCGCGACGATCGGGGCCGGCGTCGATGCTGGACGCGGAGCGGGCGGAACCTGAACCGCCGGCGGGCCTGCGGGCGCGGTGACGGGCGCGGACAGCGGCGCGACCGACACCAGCACCGGCGGCGGCGGGAGCAGCAAGGGATCCTCCATATCCAGCGGCTCCAGCGGCGTCGCCACCAGGGCCATCTTGTCGACCACGGGCTCGACATCGGCGTGACGGCCGGTGAAGGCGGGCGGCAGGCCCCAGCCGCCGCCCCAGCGATAGAAGATGTGCGTGCCGATCTGGCGCATCTTGACCAGCCGCTCGGCCCAGTAGGGCGCGACCCAGTCGGTGTGGTAGTGGGTCGCCATGCCGACGCCTGTGGCGACATAGCCGTTCAGGGCGGCCGTGGCGGCCAGGCGGGCGCGGGCCCAGCCTTCGACCGAGGGTTTGCGTCCCATGGCGCCGTCGCAGGTAAAGCTGAACTGGCAGCCGGTCTTGCGTTCCGAGCCCTGGAAGACGACGCCGCAGATGGTCTTCGGGTAGGCCGGGTGGCGCATCCGATTGACCACCACCTGAGCGACGGCCGCCTGGCCCGCAGGGGTCTCGTTGCCCGCTTCGTAATAGACGGCGGCGGTCAGGCAGTCGGCCGCGCGGGCGTAGTCCTCCAGCCTGTCGGCCGGCATGATGAAGGGCTTGGCCGCCAGGATGGGCAGGCCCGAGAACGGCAGGGCCGCATTGACGGCGCGCGCCTCGTCCGGCGTGATCGGGCGGACCTCGTCCGGCGACAGGGTGGTGTCCAGCATCTGCTGCATCGCCGCCGGGGCCGAGTTGGGCAGGCCCGTCGGCCGCACAGCCTCGGGCGCCTGCCGCGCGTTTCCGTCCTGGGGACTGAACAGCAGCAATCCGCCGATGAAGCCGAGCGCCAGCAGCAGGACCGCCGCCGACCCGATCATGTGAACCCGCCCGAACGGCCGGCGCGGACGACCCTGCGGACCACGCAGCGCGTCCGGCCCCGCGAAGGGAGTCGGAGTGGGCGGCGTGTCGCGGTCGATGGTCATTCTGGCTCCGGCAGGGTTCGGCCGCGCGGAACGGCCAGGGCCGAACCGACACAGCAAGTGCGGCGCCGCGATGGCGCCGCCGCCTGGAAGGTGAAATCGGGGGACGCTACGTCGCCCTGTGCCATTACGACCCAGGGCGTGCCGTCGCTGTATCAGGGCGGGAGCCGGAAATCTCCCGCAAACGGGCCTAGCCCGCCATGCGCACCCATTCGAACGTCTTGCCCGGGGCCTGGCGTTCACGCCAGCGATAGCTGACCTGATCCCAGCGCGAGACGCGGCTGGTCAGGTTGTCGAGAACAAAGTCGCCCTGGTCGGTGGCGACCAGAAGGACGGCGTGAACCTCGCCCCAGCGGGTCTCGACCACGGCGATCGACAGGGCGCCGACCGGATAGCCGGCCCGGACGAGGGCGCGACGCTTGGCCAGGACGAAGTCCTCGCAGTCGCCGCGCGCCCGCGCGCCGTCGGGCACGGCCCAATAGTCGACCATGCCGTAGACGCGGGCGTCCGAACCGCTGCGGATCTCGCGATTGACCTGCCG
Organism: Brevundimonas sp.; assembly: GCF_044336875.1. GTDB lineage: Bacteria > Pseudomonadota > Alphaproteobacteria > Caulobacterales > Caulobacteraceae > Brevundimonas. The sequence goes on from NZ_JBIIOP010000001.1 coordinate 345,206, forward strand.
GTTGACGTCGGCCAGCGTCTTCCAGTCGCTGTCCGACATGGCGATCACCGGCGGCGGCGCCTTGGCGACGGGGCGGACCAGGGGACGCGCCCAGGAGCGGCCGATGTCACGCACGCGGGCGGAGACGTCGCGACCGAAATCCTCGGCGGAAGGGGCGTCGATGCTGGACCCGGCGGCGATTTCGACGGCGGGCGTGGCCACATCCTCCATGGCGACGGCGGCGCCGTCGCGCATGGGATCGGCGACGGGGCGAGCTGCGACCGCCGCGCGCTGCGGGAAGACGCGGCTCCAGTCGAAGCTTCCGGACGGAGCGGTCGCGGCGGGTCGGCTGACGACCGTCCGCTCCGAACGCCCGAAGAGCCCTGCCCAGTAGAGCGAGTTCGCACGGGCGCGGATCTCGGCGATATTGACCCGCTCGTTCGGCGCCACGCAATCGCGCGGCGACCGCTCGCAGAAGTCGAGGAAGCCGGTGGGCGGCGCGGCGGCCGCGCCGATCGGCATGCGGGCGGGACCGGAGGCCTGGGGACCGGCGAAGGCCGCGCCCGAGAAGGCGGCGACGGCGGCGAAGACGGCGACCCCGACGACGCGAAGCCGGCGGTTCGAGCGAGCAATCGACATGGGCGACCCCTGTTCCATGGGACCAACATGCCGACGCCGCCTCAATATGAGCCTTAGAAGTAGGGTTTAGAGGGGCTGTAGAAGAATGGTTTCGACGCCGTTAAACGCATTTTCGCCACTGGCGCGATCTTTGCTGCGTTGCGAAACGCATCGCCTTGGAAACACTGTTCGCCTTGGGCTATGCTGTAACGAGAGCGAGGGAAATGATCATGCTGAATTGGTTGCGCGCGGGCCTGCTGGGCCTGACCTTGATGTTCGGCGTCGCCGCCTGCGGGACCAGCCCCCTGGCTGCGGCAGGCCTGACGGGGCCGGAGATCGACCCCACGGTCGTCCGAACCGTGCCCGAGTATCGCCTCGGCACGGCTGACAAGGTGCGTGTCAATGTGTTCGGCGAGGAAGCCCTGACCGGCGAGTTCATCGTCGGCGGCAGCGGCCGCATCTCCATGCCCCTGATCGGCGAGGTCCAGGCGTCGGGCCTGACCATCACCGAGTTCCAGGCCGAGATCGCCGCAGCCCTGCAGAAGGGTTATATCAACGAGCCGCGCGTCTCCGCCGAGGTCCTGAACTACCGGCCCTTCTACATCCTGGGCGAGGTCAAGAAGCCGGGCGAATATCCCTACACCAACAATCTGAGCGTCCTGAACGCCGTCGCGACCGCCGAGGGCTTCACCTATCGGGCCAATACGCGTCAGGTCTATATCAAGCGCGCGGACGGCGACAGCGAGCAGGCCTATCCCCTGACCACGGCCACCCAGGTCGCGCCCGGCGACACCATTCGTATCGGCGAACGCTTCTTCTGAGCCTATTCGCTTGCCAATGACCGTCCGACCCCTGATCTAGAACGGATGTTCGCCAAATTGTTCACCCGCCGTCCCGTGGCCCGCATGCGCCGCAGGGCCTCGACGCCCGAAGATACGGTGGCGTGGGCGGTCGGCGACATCCACGGACGGATCGATCTTCTGGCGCCGCTGGCCGACGCCATGATCGCGGATCTTCAGGCCTCGACTGCGCGCCGCAAGGTGCTGATCTTCCTGGGCGACTACATCGACCGGGGACCGGATTCGAAGGGGGTCATCGACCTGCTGGCGGGCCTGCGCACGCGCGGCATGTTCGAGCTTCACTTCCTGCGCGGCAATCACGAAGACCGGATGGAAGCCTTCCTGACCGATCCGGAACTGGGTCCGGGCTGGTGCGACTACGGCGGTCGCGAGGCGCTGCAGTCGTACGGCGTCAATCCGCCGTTCGACAAGACCGACGCCGCCGGCTGGGCGGCGGCCTGCCAGGCGTTCAACGCGGCGGTCGACGATCACCAGCGCGCCTTCCTGGCCGCCCAGGAATACAGTTTCTCGCTGGGCGACTATTTCTTCGCTCATGCCGGCGCCAAGCCGGGCGTGGCGCTGGACGCGCAGGATCCCCAACAACTGATGTGGGTGCGTCAGGCCTTCCTGAACCACCCCGATCCGTTCGATCGCGTCGTCATCCACGGCCACACGCCGACAGAGGCGGTCCATGCGGACGACCGTCGCATCGGCCTGGACACCGGCGCCTATGCGACCGGCGTTCTGACCGCCCTTCGGCTGGAGGGCGAGGATCGTCAGCTGATGCAGACGGCGTCCGCCGCCGGTCAGGTCAGCCTGAGTCGCCGCTCGCTCTGAGCCGGCCTACATCCCCTCCAGCAGGTGGATCAGATTGCCGTCTGGATCCTTGAACCAGACCAGCTTGACCGGACCGGCCTCATGCATGTCGCCGTTCAGGGTCAGGCCCGGCAGGTCGTAGTGTTCGAAGGCGACGCCCCTGGTTTTCAGGGTTTGAACGGTCTCCGCCAGATCCCCCTTCATGGTGAAGACCACGGCGTTGGCCTGGTTGGTCCCGGCATGGTCGGACGGATAGACGATCAGCCGTGTCGCGCCGGTGCGAAAGGTCAGGGCCCGCCCCTCCCCTTCGTCCTCCAGCGTCAGGCCCAGGACATCGCGATAGAAGGCGCGGGCCCGGTCGATGTCGCGCACGGCGACGATGGCGGATGAATCGTGGTCGCCCAACATGGCGGTTCTCCTCTGCGTCGAGGAGGCAGCGAAGGGATCGGCGATAAGGTTCCTGGACCCGCCGTCAGATCGGCATGGCCATGATTTCCTTGTAGGCGGAAATCACCTGGTCGCGGACGGAGATCACGGTCTCCAAAGACGCCTCGGCCGAGCTGAGCGCCGTGACCACGTCGATCAGATTGCCCTGGCCCTGGACCGACTGGGTCATCTGGGTCTCGGCGGCGCGCGACTGTTGGGTCATGTCGGTCATGGCCGACTTGACCAGATCGGCGAAGCCGTTGTCGCCGGAGGCCGGCGGTTGGGCCGCCGTGGGCATGGCGCCGCCCTGGACGGCGGCATAGGCGCGGGCGGCCATCATCGGGTTCATGGCCTAGTCCTCAGCGCTTGATGATGTCGAGGGTGCGGCTGTCCATCGACCGCGCCGTCTCGATGACGTTCAGATTGGCTTCGTAGGCGCGCTGCGCCTCGCGCATGTCCATGGCCTCGACCAGGGTGTCGACGTTCGGCCGCATCACATAGCCCTGGGCGTTGGCCGCGGGGTGAGACGGGTCGTAGTCCATCTTGAAGTCGCTGTCGTCGGGCCGGACCTCGGCCAGGGTCACCCCGGTCGCGCCGTCGACCTCGCGCGCCTGGAAGACGGGGATCTGCCGGCGATAGGGTTCGCCGCCCGGCGTGCGCGCCGTCGACTGGGCGTTGGCGATGTTCTCGGCGATGACGCGCATCCGCGACTGCTGGGCCTTGAGGGCCGAGGCGGCGACGGCCATGGCGCTGTTCGACGGGGGGATGGGATCGGGCATGGGTCAGTCCTCTCTCAACCCGCGCCGGGCTTGCGCGCGGCCATGCGGATCATGGACATGGATTTCTGGTAGAAGCCGATGGCGGCGTCATAGGCCATGCGGCTCTCGGCCATCTTCAGCATCTGCTCCTCGACCACGACGGAGTTGCCGTCCAGCGTGGTCTCGGAATCGGGCGCCTTGGTCGGGTCGAACCGCACAGGACTGCCGGGCGGGGCGATATGGGCGGGGTTGGTGCGGACCATCTGCAGCACCCCGCCCGCGCGCATGGCGGCGGCGAAATCGGTGGGCTGTTTCAGATCGCGCCCGACGAAGCCGGGCGTGTCGGCGTTGGCGACGTTCTCGGCGATGACGCGCTGACGCTCGTCCAGCCAGCCCAGCCGGCCCTTGATCTGCCCCATCAGCGGAATGTCGGCGACGCCCATGGCGGTCTCCCGTGCGACGCGGATGCGCGCGATGGGCAGAAAATGCAGGGTGCATGGTTAACAGGCCGTTATCTAAACCGGTCGTTAACCGTGGTGGTTAAGACTTGCCCTTAGTGCGTCGCCCGCGCGGGGTCTTAAGCTTATGAATTTCCTCGATCTCGCCCGTGCCGTCTTCGGCCTGGCCTTCACCCTGGGCCTGATCGGCCTGGCGGCCTATGCCGCGCGCCGCTATGCGCCGCAGCTGCTGGCCAAGCTGAACGCCCAGCGCGGCGAGCGGCGGATGCAGGTGGTCGAAACCCTGGTGCTGGATCCCGCCCGCCGTCTGGTCCTGGTGCGGATCGACGAGGAGGAGCGGTTGATCCTGCTGGGCGAGGGCCGCGAACTGATCGAGCCGCGTCAGCCGGGGATCTTCAAGTGAAACGGCCCGCTAGGTCGAGGGAGAAGATCTTCTCCGTTCCTACGGGCGTGGAGCTGAAACGCGCCGCCCTGCTGTCGCTGTTCACCACCCTGGTCTGCCTGGCCTGGCCCCTGGCGGCCTTCGCCCAGGACGCCGCTCAGGGCGGATCGGCGATCAATATCGACCTGGGCAGCGGCGCGGGCCTGACCCAGCGGGTAGTGCAGCTGGTCGGCCTGATGACCGTCCTGTCGCTGGCGCCGTCGATCGTCATCATGACCACCAGCTTCGTGCGGATCGTCGTGGTCCTGTCACTGCTGCGCACCGCATTGGGGATGCAGCAGTCGCCGCCGAACGCCGTCCTGGTGTCCCTGGCCCTGTTTCTGAGCGCCATCGTCATGGCCCCGACCTGGCAGGACGCCTATGATTCGGGGGTCCGTCCGCTGCTGGATCAGCAGATGGAACTGCCCCAGGCCTTCGATGCGGCGTCGGAACCTGTGAAAACCTTCATGCTGGCCCAGGTGGACCGCGGGGACCTGGCGCTGTTCACCCGGTTGAGCCGTGTGGAGGCCCCGACCAACCTGCAGGACCTGCCCCTGCGCGTGGTCACGCCGGCCTTCATGATCAGCGAATTGAAGAAGGCGTTCGAAATCGGATTTCTCCTTTTCGTTCCGTTCCTTGTGATCGATCTGGTGGTCGCCAGCGTGCTGATGTCCATGGGTATGATGATGCTGCCGCCGGTGGTGGTTTCCCTCCCGTTCAAGCTGATCTTCTTCGTGCTGGTGGACGGCTGGAGACTGGTCGCCGGGAGCCTGGTCGAGAGCTTCCAGAGGGCGTCCGGAACCGGATAATCCCCCGCCCTGTAAGGCTTTGCGGCCTTTCGGCGCTTGCAATACGGATCGAAATCCGTGTTGATCCCCCAGTCCTCGCCCTGAATCGGGCGACTAACACTGGAAACGCTTCTTATGACCACTCAAGCCGAACTGATCGCCGCCGTCGCCAAGGACGCTGGTGTTTCGCAGGCCGACGCCGGCAAGGTCCTGACCGCCATCGTCGAAAACATCCACGCCAGCCTGAAGGCCGGCGGCGACGTGCGCATCTCGAACCTGGGCGTCTTCGACACCGCCGCCCGCGCCGAGCGCGAAGGCCGCAACCCCGCCACGGGCGCGACCATCAAGATCGCCGCCTCGAAGGCCGTCCGCTTCCGCGTCTCGAAGCCGCTGAAGGACGCCGTCAACGGCTAAGCCTTAAGATCCTCCCCCGCCTGCGGGGAGGATCACAAGCTGATCTAACGGGCGGGAGTCGCAGGGCGGCTTCCGCCCGTTTCGTTTCTGAAGTCCTGTTTCGCGGCGTTGACCCAGCCGACGAAGGTGTCGGCGTTGGCCGACAGATTGGCGTAGTCGCCCACGCCCGCCACGCCCGACAGGCTGTCGTCCAGGGCCACGCGAATGGCGTTGGCCGATCGGGCCTTGGCGATGAAGGGCGAATACTGGCCGTGCAGACGGTCCAGGCCCGCGCGATTGCCGGCCAGCGAATAGCCGACGCCGGCGCGGATCAGCCAGCTTTCCTCGGACGGCGTCAGAGGCGCGCCGGTCGTCTTGTAGCGGTCGCCCAGACGGGCCTCGTAGATCGGGGCGGCCTCAGCCCATTTCTGCTGTTTCCAGAAGATGTCGGCCCGGACCTCGCGCGCCGGGGCGGACGCATCGCGATCCAGCACCTCCAGCGCATGGTCGTAGCGGCCCAGGTCCATCAGGGCGCGGGCCTCCAGCGCCCGACGCTCGCTGTTCATCGCGTTGGGCAGAAGCGTGGTGCGCGAGCCCCAGATGGCCTGCAGCGCCTTCTCGGGCTGACGGTCCATCAGATAGACGGTGGCCAGATTGGTGGCGACCTGGGCCTTGGCCACCCCGTCCAGACGCTCGTCCACCTGGTGTTTCAGCAGTTCGGCGGCCTGGTCCAGCAGGTCGACGTCGATCAGGCGGCGCGACAGGCGGCGCACCATCTCGTCGCCGTCGGCGCCGATGGGGGTCAGTTCGCGGAAGTCGTAGAAGAGGGCCAGGGCCTGGACCGGCTGCAGACCGTCGGCGGCGCCCTCCAGGAACAGGGCGCGGAAGGCGTTGGACTGATCGGCCTGAATCTCGGCCGCGCCGGGCACGCCGGCCATCCGCTTGCCGGCGCTGCGCAGGGCGTCCAGCGCCTCGCGGTAGCGGCCCTGTTGCAGATACAGGCTCGACAGTTTGCGGATCACGGCCAGTTCGGTGGCGTCCCCGCGCCAGCGCCATTTCAGCAGCTCAAGCTGGCCCGCCGCCTGGTCCGGCGTCAGGACGCCCTTGTCCAGCTCCAGGCTTATGGCGCCCAGTTTGGCGGGGGTGGCGATGCCGTCCAGCGGGGCGCGGGCCACGGCCTTGTAGACCTTCAGCGCCCGCTCCTTGTCGCCGGTCAGATCGAACATCCGCGCCTGGACCAGACGGGCGGTCAACTGGTCGACGGCCGAGGCGTTCTGGCTGAAGACATAATCCAGCAGCTGGCGGGCGGCGGGCAGGTCGTTCAGTTCGATGGCGGCCATGGCGTGGGCGGCGCCGAAGCGGGCGCGCCATTCCTTGGGGAAGTCGTCGATGACCGAGGCGCCGGCGGCGAAGGCGCGGCGCGCCCCCTCCCAGTCGCCCTGTTCGGCGGCGATATAGCCCTGCCAGACCTTGGAGGCCGGATCGTTGGACAGGGCCGAACCGGCGAAATCGGCCTGGGCCTCCTCCAGCCGGCCGACGCCGACGCGGGCGGCGCCGCGCAGGCCGCGCACCTCGGGCTCGCCCTGCATGTTGGGGGCCTTGGCGACCAGGGCGTTCAGCACGCCGATCGCCTCGTAATTCAGGCCCGAACCGACCAGGAAACGGGCCAGGGCCAGCCGCGCCTCGATGGGCGCACGGGGATTGTCGGCGGCGGCGATGGTCTCCAGCCCCGCCGCGTCCTGCAGACGACGGTAGCGATCGGAAAAGCCCGCCTCGCCGAGGGTGGCCCAGTCCTCCAGGATCAAACCGGGATGGGCGGCGCGTTTGGGCGCGTCGTTTTCGTGGTCGCCGGCGTCCAGGGTCGCGGACGGGGGCGACAGGGTCAGGCCGTCCGGGCGGCTGAGGGTGACCAGGTCGCCGGCGGCGTCGATCTTGAGGTCGTCGGTCGGGGTCTCGACCGCCAGGCCCTGGGCCGTGGGGATCAGGGTCAGATCGACCGTGCTGCGCGTGCCCGAGAAACCCTTGCCGGGCGCCAGGGCCGTGACGGCGGCGAACCGGTCGCCGACCAGGGGGTCGGTCAGCCAGACGGTCTTGGTCGCCCCGGCCATGCGCGCGACCAGGGTGGCCGAACCGTCGTCGGAGCGGTCGACCTCGACGCCCGTAGCGCCGGCGGGCGGACCGCCGATGGTCACGGTCCAGGTCCCGCCCTGGCCCAGGGCGGCGACGGGCAGACCGTCCGGGGCGGCGATGCGGACGGCGGTATAGTCGGGGCCGGCGCCCCAGCGAGCGTCCTTGGCGGGGCCCAGCGCCTTGGCCCCGGTCAGGTCCATCTTGGCGGCGGTGTCGAACACGACCCAGACCGCCTCGCCCCGGCGGAAGACGGCGGCGCCGACCGGCGCGCCCCACTGGAAGGTCAGGACGGTCTTTTCGGGCGTCGAGACGGCGCGGACCGGCACGACGGAATTGGTGGCCGCCGCCCGGTCTTCCTGCGTCGGCTCCGGCGCCTTGCCCGGCGCATAGAGGTTCAGCCAGACCGCGCTGTCGGCGACGCCGGAGCGGGCGTCGGCGCCCTCGGCCAGGGTGATGATCAGGTCGGTGGCGCCGCCGCGCGCCATGCGCGTCTCGACGGCCTTGACCCCCTCGGGCGGATCGACGCGCAGGCGCGAGACGTCGGGCGCGGCCGAGACGCCCATGCGGACGATGACCTTGTCGGCCTCGCGCCGGACCTGGCTGCGGACGCCGATGATGCCGCCGAATTCGACGCGGGTGAAAGCGCTGGAGACCCCGACGCTGATCGACAGCGGATCGCGCGAGCGGCCGGCCTCCTGGGCCAGGGGCGCGAGCGGCGCGAACACGACCGCGCCGGCCGCGGCGGCGGCCACGGTCGACTTCAGGATGCGCTTCGAGTGCGGGACGCCGGACATATCCCGCGAGCCTTGCCCCACAAGCTCTTTCATCGCGGTTAACCGGTGTTCACTGTGCGCCTTCGCATAGGACGGTTCGCCCACGCGACAAGCGGCCCGCGAACCCCCATCTTGTCGACATGACCGACTATCCTCGCCTGAGCACGCTGAAGACCGGCCTGGCCTGCCGTTGCCCCCGCTGCGGCGAGGGGCCGTTGTTCAGGGGCTATCTGACCCTGCGCGAGGCCTGTCCGAAGTGCGGGCTGAGCTACGCCTTCGCCGACCCGGCGGACGGCCCGGCCTTCTTCGTCATGTCGGCGGTCGGGGTGGTGGGGATGATCCTGCTGATGGTGTTCGAATTCACCGTCAAGCCGCCGATCTGGGTCCATTTCGTCGTGACCATGCCGGTGCTGGCGGGGATGTGCCTGGGCTGTCTGCGGCCGTTCAAGGCCTGGCTGGTGGCCGAACAGTTCATACACAAGGCCGCCCCGCCGGAGTTTTCCAGCATCGGCAAGCACGGGGACTGATAAAGCCCCCTCTTCTCTCTCCCCGTCATCCTAGGGCTTGTCCCTAGGATCCATACGCCCGGTGCGTCCGCAGCGTGCACCGCCCTCAAACACCGGGAGTCTGGATCCTCGCCACAAGGGCGAGGATGACGGACGTAAGATGGACGGTGTCAGTCGATGCAGAGGGTCGCGCCGGCCTTGCCGTCCTCGACCGTCGTGTTGCACCCGAAGCGGTCGCTGGTGGGCTGGCAGACGCCGGCCGTGGCGGCGCCCGGGGCGATGCCGGTATTGCCCTCGACGCGGCAGTCGCCCTGACACTGATCACCGTCGGTGCAGCGTTTGCCGGCGTCGGCGTAGCTGATCACACACTGCCAGGACTGCATCCGGCCGACCTGTTTCAGCGTGCCGCCGCGCGTGGCGCAGGCCGAGGCCTCGGCGCTCTGCATCGGGGCGTCCGATCCGGCGCCGGTCGTCGTCTGGGGCGTGCAGGCGGCGGCGAGCAATGCAGCGGCGGCGAGAAGGGTGATGCGGATCATGATACCTGTCCTTTGGTGAAGCCCGACCAGACGTCGTCGTAGTCGAGCTGCATCTGCGGTGATTCTGACGCCCATTTCGTGACGCGGATCGGAGCCCGGGTCTCGAACATGAAGGCCAGGGTGTTATCGATCTTGTGCGGCTTCAGTTCCGCCTTGATCGCGCCCTCGTAGCTGGCCTGGTCGGGGCCGTGTCCGCTCATCCGGTTGTGCAGGCTGGCGCCGCCGGGGGCGAAGCCGCCGACCTTGGCGTCATAGGCGCCGGTCACCAGCCCCATGAATTCGCTCATGACGTTGCGGTGGAACCAGGGCGGGCGGAAGGTGTGTTCGGCCACCATCCAGCGCGGCGGGAAGATGACGAAGTCGATATTGGCCGTGCCCGGCGTCTCGGACGGGCTGGTCAGGACGGTGAAGATCGACGGATCCGGGTGGTCGTAGCTGACGGTGTTGATCGTGTTGAACCGCGCCGTGTCGTAGCGGCAGGGCGCCAGATTGCCGTGCCAGGCGACCACGTCCAGCGGGCTGTGATCGAAGGTGGTGACCCACAGGCGGCCGCCGTATTTCTGCACGCACTGGGTCGGGCGGTCGGCGTCCTCATAGGCGGCGACGGGGGTCTCGAAGTCGCGCGGATTGGCCAGGCCGTTGGCGCCGATGGGGCCGAGATCGGGCAGGCGGAAGGGGCTGCCGTAGTTCTCGCAGACATAGCCCCGGACCGGGCCTTCGATCTCGACGCGGAAACGGACGCCGCGCGGGATCAGGACGACATGGCCGGGCTCGGCCTCGATGACGCCCATCTCGGTGACGAACCGGTGCGCCCCCTGCTGCGGCACGATCAGCAGCTCGCCGTCGGCGTCGTAGAAGACCCGGTCGGTCATCGACCGGTTGGCGACATAGAGGTGGATGCCCGCCCCTGCACCGGCGTCGGGCTCGCCGTTTCCGCCGTAGGTGACCAGGCCCTCGACCCAGTCGGTCGGGGTCTCGGGGATCGGCAGGGGATCCCAGCGCATCCGGTTGGGGTTGGGCGGGGTCTCGTCGAACGGGCCCGAGCGGACCCGGCCCTGGTCGAAGGCCACATAGGGGCCGTGCTGGGCCGAGGGGCGCAGCCGGTACAGCCAGCTGCGGCGGTTCTCGGCGCGCGGGGCGGTGAAGGCCGTGCCCGACAGCTGTTCGGCATAGAGGCCCATCGGCGTCTTCTGCGGCGAATTCTGCCCCTGAGGCAGGGCGCCGGGCGCGGCCTCGGTGGCGAAATGATTGCCGAAGCCGGTGAGGTAGGCGGGCGCGTTGGTTCGCGTCGTCATGTGCGTTCTCCCTTGGCGGGAGGTGTAGGCGGTCCGAACCGAAACGTCATCTCCCCCCTCTCCCGCTGGGAGAGGGCTTGAGCGCCCGAGAGCGTCAGCGATCGGTCTTGCGCGAAAGGGTGAGGGTTCGGGCGTGCGAGTTAGCCCATCGGCGGAACCCTCATCCGGCCCTTCGGGCCACCTTCTCCCAACGGGAGAAGGAAGTGGTCCTCAATACCCCCCGCTCCTCGCCACCCGCTCCGCATGGAAGCCCGCGTCGCCCAGCAGTTCGTTCAGCACCCGGACCCGCTTCATGAACAGGCCCACGTCGAACTCGTCGGTCATGCCGACGCCGCCGTGCATCTGCACCGCCTCCTGCACCGCCAGTTCGGCCACGCGCCCGGCCTTGGCCTTGGCCACCGAGGCCGCCAGCCCGGCGTCCTCGCGCCCCGCGTCTATGGCCTGAAGCGCGCCCAGGGTCGCCGCCCTCGCCAGTTCCAGCTCGGTGAACAGATGGGCCGCCCGGTGCTGCAGGGCCTGAAACTCGCCGATCAGCTTGCCGAACTGTTTGCGGGTCCGCAGATACTCCAGCGTGACCTTGAACGCCTGATCCCCGGCCCCGGTCAGGGTCGAGGCGGCGCAGGCCCGGCCCAGGGTCAGGGCGGCCTCCAGCACGACCTCGCCGCCGCCGACCGCGCCGATCACCGCATCGGCGTCGACCGCCACATCGGTCAGGACGACGCGGGCGGCGTTGTGGGCGTCGACCATCAGGGTGCGTTCGATCTCGACCCCCGGCGTCTGCGGATCGACCAGGAAGAGGGTGGTCCCCTCCTCGGCTTTCGCGACGACGATCAGGGCGTCGGCGATGTGGCCGTCCAGCACGAAACCCTTGGCGCCGTTCAGACGGAAGCCGTTGCCGGACCGTTCGGCGGTCGCGGCGATCCGGGCCGGCGCGTGTTTGGCGCCCTCGTCCGCCGCCAGGGCCAGAATGGCCTCGCCCGCCGCGATCCGAGGCAACCAGGCCTGCTGGGCCTCGGAGCCGGCGTCGGTCAGGATCCGCGCCGACAGGACGGCCGAACCCATGAAGGGCGACGGGGTCAGGGTGCGGCCCAGGCTTTCGGCGATCACCCCGGCCTCCACCGCGCCCAGACCCAGCCCGCCGTGGGCCTCGGGGATCAGGACGCCGGCGAAACCCATCTCGCCGAAGGCCCGCCACAGGTCGCGCGAGACGCCGTCGGGGTCGGCGTCGTCACGCAATTTGCGCAGGTGGGCGATGGGGGCGTTCTCGGTCAGGAAACCGTCGGCGGCCGCCTGCAGCATCGTCTGTTCTTCGGTCAGGATCAGGGGCATGGGCTCAGGCTCCCGGCAGCTGAAGCAGGTGTTTGGCGATGATGTTCAGCTGGACCTCGCTGGTCCCGCCCTCGATGGAATTGGCCTTGGTCCGCAGCCAGTCGCGGGCGGCCGCGCCGCCGTGCGACCGCTCGCTCTCCCATTCCAGCGCCTCCGCCCCGCCCGCCGCCATCAGCAGTTCGTGGCGGCGCTTGTTCAGCTCCGAGCCGTAATATTTCAGCATGGAGGCTATGGCCGGATGGGCCTGTTTCGCCTTCACCTGATCCCCGACCCGCTCCATGGCCAGACGGAAGGCGGCGGCGTCTATCTCCAGTTCGGCGATGCGGGCGCGCAGCATAGGCTCGTCCAGCCGCCCGTCCTCGGCCGCGCCCAGGGCGTCGACCGCCACCTGTCCCAGAGGCCGACCGGCGCCCACCTCGCCCATGGCGCCGATCATGGTCCGTTCGTGGGCCAGCAGGTGTTTGGCCACGTCCCAGCCCCGGTTCAGGGTTCCGACCAGGTTTTCCTTCTCGACCCGGACGTCGTCGAAGAAGGTCTCGCAGAAGGGCGACTTGCCGCTGATCAGGGTGATGGGGCGGGTGGTGACGCCGGGCGTTCTCATGTCGAACAGGACGAAGCTGATGCCCAGATGTTTCGGCGCCTCGGGATCGGTGCGGACCAGGCAGAAGATCCAGTCGGCCTTGTCGGCGTAGGAGGTCCAGATCTTCTGGCCGTTGACGATCCAGTGGTCGCCCCGATCCTCGGCCCGGGTCTGGATGGCGGCCAGATCGGAGCCGGCGCCGGGTTCGGAATAGCCCTGGCACCAGCGGATCTCGCCGCGCACGATCTGGGGCAGGAAGCGCTTCTTCTGTTCCTCGCTGCCGAAGGCCAGAAGCGCCGGGCCCAGCATCCAGACGCCGAAACTGGCCAGGGCCGGCTGGGCCTTGATGCGGCGCAGTTCCGAGGCCAGCACCTTGGCCTGTTCGCGGCTCAGCCCGCCGCCGCCGTATTCGGTCGGCCATTCCGGCGCGGTCCAGCCGCGCGCCCCCATCCGCTCCAGCCACAGTCTGTGACCCGGCGTGGCGAAGACCGCATCGCGCCCGCCCCAGATCATGTCGGCTTCCGAAGCCATCGGCCCGCGCACCTCGGGCGGGCAGTTGTCTTCCAGCCAGGCGCGGGTTTCCGCGCGGAAGGTGTCGAGGTCCGTCATGCCGTATCCTGCCCTTGGTGGAGCGCCTTGAGGCGTCTTCTCCCCGGCACGTTAGCAGACCCGTTTCGCTTGGCTACGGTCACGTAAGGGAAGGCAACAGCTTGGCCGTTCATGCGTTGAACGGCCCTAACGAGGGGCTTTGCATGACCTATCTGACACGCGCCGTCTTCGCCGGCGCCAGCCTGCTGCTTCTGCTGGCGGCCGTGGCCCTGATCGGGTTCGGGGTGAAGGACGCGCTGGAGGCCATGCGCGCCCCGGACCAGTCGGGCGCCGACGCCGTGCTGGACGTGCTGGGCTATGTCATCGTCGCCATCGCCGTCTTCGACGTGGCCAAATACATCTTCGAGGACGAGGTGCGGCGCGGCAACGAGAAGCGCAGCGCCGCCGAGGCCCGACGCAGCCTGACCAAATTCCTGTCCACCATCGTCATCGCCCTGTTCCTGGAGGCCCTGGTGGTGGTGTTCAAGACGGCGCGCGAGGACGTGGCCCTGCTGATCTATCCCACCGCCCTGCTGATCGCCTCGGTCCTGGTCCTGGTGGGCCTGGGCGCCTATCAGCGCTTCTCGGCCACCGTCGAAGAGAAGGTCGGCGGCGACGACGAGGCCGAGGACCGCAAGGACAAGGCCAAGCGAAAGGCCGGCGCCTAAGCCTTCGTCGGCAGGAAGGGCGAGAAGGTGATGACGGTGAAGGTGTCGCGGACGTGCGGCCGCGTCTGCACATGTTTCGTCACGAAGGCGCCGATGTCGGCGTCGCGCGGCAGATTGAACTTGGCCAGCAGATCGTGCTGGCCCGAGGTGGAATAGACCTCGGAGACGTTCTCGACATTGTCGACGATGTCCGCCGCCACGTCGTTGGCGTAGCCCAGCTCGGTTTTGATGAAGACGAAGATGGCGGTCATCATGGCGGGGGCTCCTGTGGTTCGGCGGCTTCCTAGCGGGTTTCGAGGCCTGCGTCGAAAAAACAGGGTGTACTTGGTGTACTCCGTGCACTTTCGCCTCCTCTCCTCGCCCGTTCAGTCGTTCAGGATCTAGCAGACGCCTGCGTCACGATCGGTCGCAGCAACGGCGGTTGACGAGATATAACAGCGCTTATACATACTCCTCATGACCACGCCTTCCCCCACCCTCGGCACGCTGATGCGCAGCCTGATCGACCTGCTGGACGGCGAGGTGGAGGCCGCCTATGCGGCAGCGGGCCTGGCCTGGCGGCCGCGCTATACGCCGGTGCTGCGCGCCCTGACCAAGCTGGGGCCGACCTCGATCAAGCGGATCGCCCGCGAGGTCGGGGTCAGTCATTCGGCCGCCAGCCAGACCGTGTCGCAGATGAACCGCGAAGGCCTGGTCGCCCTGACGCCCGGCGCCGACGCGCGCGAGCGGATCGTGGTGCTGACGCCCGTGACCGAGGCCATGATCCCCGCTCTGCAGCGCCAGCAGGCGGCGACCAACGCCGCCGCCGCCGAACTGGACGCCGAGCTTTCGGCGCCTCTGACCGAGGTGCTGCACGAGGCCATCGCGGCCCTGCGCCGTCGCTCCTTCGGCGCCCGGATCGCCGAGGCGAGCCGCGACCTTTCCGACCCATCCTGAACACCTCCTTCCCGGAACCTTCCATGAGCACCAACTCGTCCCTCGCCGCCGCTGCGGCGCGCTTCCTGACGGCCGGTCAGGGGATCCGCCCCCTTGAACTGGGCGGGCAGCGCTTCCTGCATCCGGGGCCGCTGCGCTGGCTGCGCGCCCTGGGCTGGGCCGTGGCCCTGTTCTTCCTGGTCGCCTTCGCCGCCCTGCCGACGGCGGAGGTTCTGGGGCATTGGCTGCCGGCTGTCGGTCCGGCGCAGTTCGCGGCCAGTCTGGGCGGCGCGCTGGCGGCCCTGGCGATCTACGCCCTGGCGGTGTGGCTGGCCGAAGGGCGCTGGCCGTCCGAGATCGCGCTGAAGCCCCTGACGCCGGAACTGGCGGTCGGCCTGCTGATCGGGACGGCCATGTTCGCGGCCGT
This sequence comes from Brevundimonas sp., assembly GCF_044336875.1. Taxonomy (GTDB): domain Bacteria; phylum Pseudomonadota; class Alphaproteobacteria; order Caulobacterales; family Caulobacteraceae; genus Brevundimonas. The sequence goes on from NZ_JBIIOP010000001.1 coordinate 360,449, forward strand.
GATGGGGATCATGGCCGGGTTCGGCCTCTACGAGATCCGGAGCCTGGGCGCCGCCCCGGTCTGGACCGCCGCCGGGCGCGCCGTCCAGTCTGGCGTGGTCGAGGAGATCATGATCCGCGCCATACTGCTGCGTCTGGTGTGGCGCGCCTTCGGACCGTGGATCGCCTTCGCCGTCTCGGCCGCCCTGTTCGGTTTCGGCCATATCGCCAATCCCAACGCCACCGTGTTCGCGGCGATCTGCATCGCCCTGGAGGCCGGGATCATGCTGGGGGCCTTCTATGCCCTGACCGGGCGGATCTGGGTGTCGATCGGGGTCCATGCGGCCTGGAATTTCACCCAGGGCTATCTGTTCGGGGCGGCGGTGTCGGGCGGCGACTTCGGCCCGGCCCTCGCCAGCAGCACGGCGCGTCCGGGCTTTGCCGAATGGCTGACCGGCGGCGCCTTCGGCCCCGAGGCCTCCCTGCCCGCCCTGGTCGTCTGCACCGCCGTCGGCGTGGCGGTGATGGTCCTGGCCTGGCGGGCCGGACATTTCCGCAAGGCCGCCGCCTGACGGCTGGAAGAGGATCCGGAGTTGCGCCATAGGCTTATGGCGACGCTTGTCCGGCGTCTGTGGGGTGAAGTCCGATGTCCGTCCTTGTCGCCGTGGTCGTCGCCGGCCTGACCGCCGTCTCGGCCGTGCAGGAGCCGGGCGCGGCCGCCGTGCCGTCCGCCGTCACGGCCCTGGCGGGCTGCTGGACCGGGACCGGAGCGGTGCTGGGCAAGCCGGTGACGATCGAACTGACCGCCCGACCCGTCGCCGAAAACGCCCTGTTCCTGATCGAGACCGAGAGCGAGGCGACGGCCGACCCGGCGGATCGATACGCCGCCCATCTGATCTTCGGCGGCAGGACGCCGAGCAACGGCGGCTCTGAGACCATCTCCGCCTTCTGGGCCGACAGTTTCGGCGGCGACTATACCGCCGTCGGCGCCGGGGCGCCGCGCGAGGACGGGTTCGAGGTCAGCTACGCCTATCCGGACGCCCGGTTCGTCAATCGCTGGGCGCTGACGACGGCGAGGCTGACCTGGACCATCGTCGCGAAGGACTCGGCGGGCGCGGAGAACAGGTTTGCGGCCTACGAGATGACGCGAACGGCGTGTTCGCCCTCCTAAGTCCGGACCGTCCCTCCCCGCCTGACACCGGTGAAACAATAAGTTCCACCTCCCACGCCCGAAAGCCAGCGCGCGGCGCTTTCGCATTGCGCGCGGGCTGGGATAAGCAGGAACCAACGACGGAACGGGACCCGCGCGGCGGGACAGGAGACAGACATGGCCCATGATCGCGTCAGCGTGCTTCAGGCGCTGGAAACCCAGGGGGTGTGCCCGGTCTTCTATCATCCCGATCCCGAGGTCAGCCTGAACGTCATCCGCGCCTGCGCGCGCGGCGGGGCGCCGGTGGTGGAGTTCACCAATCGCGGCGACTTCGCCTGCGACCTGTTCGGCGAGGTCAATCGCGAACTGATCAGGACCGACCCGGACGTGGTGCTGGGCATCGGCTCGGTGGTCGATAGCGGCACGGCGTCGCTTTATCTGAACCGGGGCGCGCGCTTCGTGGTCAGCCCCTGCCTGATCCCCGATGTGGCCAAGGTCTGCAACCGGCGCATGGTCGCCTATTTCCCCGGCTGCGGGTCGGTGACCGACATCGGCGAGGCGCACGAACTGGGTTGCGACATCGTCAAACTGTTCCCCGGCTCGTCGGTCGGCGGCCCGGACTTCGTCAAGGCGGTCAAGGGGCCGATGCCCTGGGTCAAGATCATGCCGACCGGCGGGGTCGACCCGGACGAGGCCTCCATCGCCAAATGGTTCGGCGCCGGCATCGTGGCGGCGGGCATGGGGTCGAAACTGGTGACCGACGAGGCCGTCAAGGCCGGCGACTGGGCCGCCATCGAGGCCAAGGTGCGCGCGACGGTGGACGCCGTGGCCGCCTTCCGGGCGTCGAAGAAGGGCTGATTCCGGCTCGAACCGTCAGCGGGGCGGGCTTTCGCCCCGCCGACCGTCCTCGTTGCGATCATGCCGGACGACCGCGCGCCGGGCGTCGCCCTTGCGCTGGAGGATCGGCGTCAGGGCCTTGCGATCCTGGGGACTGAGCGTGCCGAGCACGGCGACGGCGCTGTCCTCCAGGCGCGCACGACCGCGCAGTTCGGCGGCGCGCGACTGATCCAGCAGGGTGCGGACGCGCGCTGCGTCAAGACTGGACTGCCCCGCGACGGCGATGGCCTCGCGCCGCGCCGCCCGCGCCGCCTCGAAGTCCGGACGGGACGCCAGGGCGGCCTCACGCAGGGCCGTACGGACCTTTTCACGGGTTTCGGGCGCCAGCCCGGCCAGCACCTCGCCCAGGGGGCCGTCACGGCCGCCTCGTTTCTGATCTTCGATCTTGCGCTCGATCCGGTCGTGGCTGACGACATAGGCGACCCCGCCCGCGACCGCGAACAGGTTCACGGCCACCGACACGGCCAGGGCGATCTTCAGGGTCTTCGCGCTCATCCCAGCACCTCCGTGTCGTCCACACCGGTCAGGGAGGACTGGTAGAGCACCGCGTCCGCCCGCGCATCGGCGGTGATATGGCCGGTCAGGCCGACGCCCGCGACCACGCCGGCGCAGGCCGCCGCCGCCCAGCCCGCGCCCAGGAACCAGGCCAGGCGATCCAGATGGAAGCGGCGCGCTTTGGGCTTGGGCGCGGCGGCCAGGATGCGGGCGGCCAGATCGGCGGACGGGACCGGCGCAGGCGCGGCGCCCAGCAGGGCGTCGAGCGCCGCGGCCTCGTCCATCACCATCCGCAGCGAGGGATCGGCCGCGATCAGGCTTTCGGCGAAGGCGCGCTCGGACGCGGGCCACCGACGCAGGTCGGCGCCATAGGCGTCCGCCAGTTGGTGCAACCGTTCCGCCTTCATCGTCCGTCTCCTTCAGCAGCCCCAGGCGCAATATCGGCCAGGGCCTGACGCAATGCGCGGCGACCGCGCGACAACAAACTTTCCAGCGCCTCGACGCTGACCTCCATCAGGGCGGCCGCCTCGATATTGGACAGCTCCTGATAATGACACAGGACGATGGCTTCGCGCTGGCGATCCGGCAGGCGTTTCAGCGCCGCATCGACCCGCAGCCCGGTCTCGGCGGCCATCAGGCCCCGGTCCGGCGCAGGCCCCTCGTCCGGGCGATCCGGCGGCGTGTCCGTGGGGATCTCGCGCCGTCGCCGCAGCCGATCGTAGCAGAGGTTCAGCGCCACCCGGTGCAGCCAGGTGTCGAACCGGGCCTTGCCGGAAACCCATTTGGGCGCCTGTCGCCAGGCCTTGAGCATCGCCTCCTGGGCCACGTCCTCGGCCTCGGCCGGGTCGCCCAGCATCCGCTGGGCCAGGGCCAGGATGCGCGGCAGCTTGCGCGCGACGAGCGCCTGCGACGCCGCGGGGTCGCCCTGACCCACACGGCGCACCAGATCCTCGTCGGGGTCGACGATCGCGACCAAACCCGCCTCTTCCGCTGCTGACGAAAGGGACCGATTCGTCCATGACGGCCGACCCCGACACCGTTCTTACTCCGAAGCCGAAGCCGGGGAAGCCGGTTGTTGCGCCTGACGTTGCGCGCGGCGTTCCGCACGTTGGGCCTGACGCTCGGCGCGCTGGGCGGTCATGGCGGCGCGACGCTCGTCGGCCGAGATCACGCCGTCGCGGTTCGCGTCCATCTTGTCGAAGCGTTCGCCCAGTTTGGCGGCGACCTCGGAAATCACCACCGGGCCGTCGCGACCGGGGCCGCGCCCCTCGCCCATGCCGCCGTGACGGCCGTGACCACGCATGGCGTGGCGGGGACCGCCGCGTCCCTCGTGACGACCGGCGCGTTCGGGGCGGGCCGAGCGCGCGACGTCATATTCGGCGCGGGTGATGGAGCCGTCGCCGTTGGCGTCCAGCTTGGCGAAACGTTCATTGGCGCGTTCGGCGCGTTTGACCTCAAAGGCGGCCTGGCGTTCCTCGACGCTGACCGTGCCGTCGCGGTTCGCGTCGAGCGCGGTCAGGCGGGCGACGCGCCCATCGACGAATTCGGCGCGAGTGATCTGGCGGTTCGCATCGCCGCGCTGGTGATGCGGCGCAGGCGCAGCCGGGGCCGGAGCGGTCTGCGCCGTGGCGGCGCCGGCTCCCGCACCGAAAGCGGCGGCCAGTGCGACGGCGCTCAGGCCGGTCAGGAAGGTCTTCTTCATCTCGATAATCTCCACGGGCCGTTGTTCGCGGCCCTTTGACATTGCCCTGTCAGGAGATTGAACGCGGCTAGGACGGTTCTCCGTCGCGCCCCGCTGGAACCGCCCGTTCGAAGGCCTTGCGGGCGCGCAGGCGCAGGTCGGTCAGCTCGGTCTTCAGGGTTTCGAAGTCGGGCGCCCCCGCCGCCTCGGCCAGGCGCAGTTGGAAGACCGAGGGCTCGGCCTCGGGATCGACACGGCCCTCGAAGGCGGCGGCCAGCAGATGGGCCAGCCGCTGCTGCACCCGCCAGGCCTCGGCCAGGACCGGGTCGTCGTGCAGGGCCTCCAGCGTCGACAGGGTCAGGGGTTCGCCGATGGCGGCGGCCTGGAGCTGGCGGAACTGGGCCGCGAACTCGGCGTCGACCTGGCCGCCGGGCGACAGTTTCAGATCCCAGAAGCCGTGGGGCCGGCGTTCGCGGTCCATCAGGGCGCGCATCTTGCGGACGTCGGCGGCGATGTCGACGCCGGGCCGGGGCCGACGCAGGGCCGCCTCGATGGCCGCCGAGACCTGTGCGCCGAACCGGGCGTCGCTGGCCCAGACGACGCGGGCGCGGGTCAGGACCATGAACTCCCAGGTCTCGGCCTCGCGAGCGTAATAGTCGTCGAAGGCCGACAGCCGCACCGAGACCGGCCCCTTGGAGCCGGTGGGCCGCAGCCGCATGTCCACCTCGTACAGGCCGCCCTCGGCCGTATGGGCCGACAGGGCCGCGATCAGCCGCTGGGTGAAGCGGGCGAAGAAGACGTCCGCGGTCCAGCCCTTGATCTCGGAAACGGCCTCGGGCGGCGCGGCGTACAGGGTCATCAGGTCCAGGTCCGACCCGGCCGTCATCTCGCGCGACCCCGCCTTGCCCAGGGCCACCACGGCGACCGCGCCGGGGAAGGCGCCGCCCAGACGCTCGGTCTCGGTCAGGGCGGCCGGGGACAGGGTGCGCATGGCGGCGTCGGCCAGGGCGGCGTAGGCGCGGCCGGCGGCCTCGGGCCCGGCGCGGCCGGTCAGGGCGTGGATGCCGATGCGGAACATCTGTTCGCGGTGCAGGCGGCGCACGGCGTTCATGGCCCCCTCGAAATCCTCGGTCTCGCCGGCCTCGCGCAGGATCTGTTCGGTCAGGCCCGTCTCTTCGGACAGCGCCTCCAGGAAGCGCGCGTCCAGAATGCCGTCCAGGGCGGCCGGCTGGCGGCCGAGGGTGCGGGCCAAACGCGGGGCGAAGGCCATGACGCCGACGACCATCTCGAACAGTTTCGGCTGGTTCAGGAACAGGGCCTGGACCTGGACGCCCGCGGCCAGGCCCGAGAAGAAGACGGCGAAGCGGCGGAAGGCCTCGTCCGGGGCGCCGGACCGGGCCAGGGCCTCCAGCAGTTGGGGCGCCAGGCGGGTGAACAGTTCGCGCCCCCGCTCGGTCCGGGTCGCCGGGATGCGGCCGTGGTGCCAGGAACGGATGGTGTCGGCCACCGAGGCCGCCTGGGTGAAGCCCATCCGGCCCAGGGTCTCCAGCGTCTCCGGGTCGTTCTCGACCCCGGTGAAGACCAGGCTGCCGTAGCTGGAATCCAGCTCCTCCCCGCCCTCGAACAGTTCGCCGTAGCGGGCGTTGACCCGAACCAGCAGGGCCTCGACGCCCGCGTCGAAGGCGGGCAGGTCGCCCTGCCCGACCAGGGCGGCGACGGCGGCGCGGCGTTCGGCGTCCTCGGGCAGGCGGTGGGTCTGCTCGTCGTCGAGCATCTGAACCCGGTGTTCCAGGCCGCGCAGTTCGACATAGGCGGCCGACAGTTCGTCGGCGACGGCCTGGGGGATGTGACCGGCGCCGGCCAGGGCGTACAGGGCCTCGAGAGTGCGCTGTTTCCTCAGATCCGGATCACGCCCGCCCAGGATCAACTGCTGGGTCTGGGCGTAGAATTCGATCTCGCGGATGCCGCCCCGGCCCAGTTTCAGATTGGCGCCGGCGGCGTGCAGGCCCTCGCCGGTCTTGTGGACGTGGATCTGGCGCTTGATGGCCTGGATGTCGAGGACGGCGGCGTAGTCCAGGCTGCGGCGCCAGATGAAGGGGCGCAGGGCCTTCACGAACCGGCCGGCGGCGCGCAGGTCGCCCAGCACCGGCCGGGCCTTGATGAAGGCCGCCCTTTCCCAGTTCTGGCCGACGCTCTCGTAATAGGCCAGGGCCATCGGCGCGGCGACCACCGGCGGGGTCGAGGACGGATCCGGCCGTAACCGCAGATCGACACGGAAGACATAGCCGTCGGCCGTGCGCTCGGTCAGCAGGGTGGCGATCCCCTTGCCGACGCGATTGGCGAAGTCCTGCATCTCCTCCCCCTCGCGCAGGGCCAGCCCCATCAGACGCGGCTCGAAGAAGAGGGAGATGTCGATGTCTGAGGAATAGTTCAGCTCGTTCGCGCCGTGCTTGCCCATGGCCAGGCCGAACAGGCCGGGAACGGGACCGCGCGGATCGCCGGGGGGCGAAATCAGCCGGCCGCGCGCCCGCTGTTCGGCGGCGACGGCGCGCAGGGCGGCGCGGCACGAGGCGTCGGCGAATTTCGACAGGGCGGCGGTCACCTGGTCCAGGTTCCAGACCCCGCCCAGGTCGGCCAGGGCGGTCAGCAGGTGCAGGTCGGCCTTCAGCACGCGAAGTGGCGCGCGGACGTCGTCGGGTTCGCCGTCGAGGGCGTCGGTGTCCTTGAGGATGCGCGCCAGGCCGGCGGCGGGGTCCTGTTCCAGCAGACGGCGCAGATGGGCGGGACGGCGGCGCATCAGGCCAGTCAGATAGGGGGAGGCGCCGGCGACCGGGGCCAGGGCGGGCCAGGCGGCGGCCAGGGTGTCGGTCCAGCCATCGGCAGCGGCGGCCTCCATCAGGGTCTCGTGCAGGCGGTCGGCGGCGGCGGGATTGGCGACCGGGCCGGCGGGGGCGAGGCTATGCGCCAACGGAACTGAGTTTTTGGTCTCGGACATCAAATCTTCCGCTCATCCCCGCGAAAGCGGGGCCCCCGTGCTGTCGCTCGGCACAGCGTTGGACCACGATCCGAGATGCGCTCACAAGCCTGAACGCCCAAAGAACTGGATCCCCGCTTTCGCGGGGATGAGCGGAAATCTCTAGGTCTGGACCGCCGGCGGCAGCACCAGGGCCACCCGCAGACCCGGCCCGAAATCGCCATAGGCGCCCGGCCCCTCGTCCAGCACCACGCGGCCGCCGTGGGCCTCGGCGACGGCGGTGACCAGGGACAGGCCCAGGCCGGAGCCGGGCTCGGTGCGGCTGTTGTCCAGGCGGACGAAACGCTGGACCACCCGTTCGCGGTCCTCCTCCGGCACGCCGGGGCCGGTGTCGGTGACCGAATATTCGATCTCGCCCGATGATCGCCTGCGCGCGCGCAGCTTCACCGCCCCGCCGGCCGGGGTGTATTTGATGGCGTTGTCGATCAGATTGGCCAGGGCCTGGGCCAGGAAGGGCTGGTTGCCCTCGATCATCAGTCCCTTCTCGACCTCCGCCGAGAAGTCGATGTCCTTGTCCTCGGCCGCCGGTTCGTACAGTTCGGCCATGTCGGCGGCCAGGTCGGCGGCGTCCATCAGCCTGGGGTCCGGCGCTCCGCCCGCCTGGAGCCGGGCGATGGCCAGGACGGTGTTGAAGGTCTTCAGCAGGTGGTCGGCCTCGTCCAGGGCGATGCCCAGGGCGTCGACCCCGTCGATCTTGCCCGCCTCGGCGTCGATCAGGGCCACCTCCAGCTTGGCCCGCATCCGGGTCAGGGGCGAGCGCAGATCGTGGGCGATGGCGTCCCCGGCGTGACGGATCGAGGCCATCGAGGCCTCCAGCCGGTCCAGCATGGTGTTCAGCCCCTGGCCCAGTTCGTCCAGTTCGTCGCCGGAATGGCGAACCGGCGCACGGACCTTCAGGTCGCCCTCCTGCACGGCGGCGACGACCCGGTTCAGCCCAGCCATCGACTGTTCCACCCGCCGGCTGATGTAGAGGCCGCCCGCCAGGCCCAGCAGCATGACCAGACCCATGGCGCCCCACAGGGCCTGGGTCAGGCGCGACAGATATTCCTCGATCCCGCCGATGTCCTCGCCGACGAACAGGGTGTCGCCGCCGGTCAGGGGCATGATGACCCCGATCGAGCGGCGGTTCTGCACCCGCCCGTCCGGGTCGGTGTCGGTCAGGCGGAAGGTGCTCCACTCGCCGCGACCGGGCAGCGGCGCTTCCTTCAGGTCGAAGGGCATGACCGACAGATTGCCGGTGACGATCTTTCCGTCCGGTCCGGTCAGCAGATAGAGGTAGGGTCCGCCCCGGATGGTGCGTTCGACCAGCGCCTGGTTCAGGGCGTCGACGCCGCGCGTGCGGTGAATGGCGGTCAGGGCCGACAGTTCGGTCTCCACATCCGCCTGGGCCCGCGCCTGGGCCTCGGACGCCGAAGCGAAATAGACATAGGCCAGGATCGCCCCCGCCGCCGCCACGAACAGCGCCAGAAACAGCAGCGTCAGCCGGAAGGGCGTGCGGCGAAGGAGGGAGGGAAGGCGCATGGGATTAGAGGCTGGCGGGCGGCGGTGTAGGTTCAGTGAGGGGTGCTAGTGCTAGTGCGGGTGAGCCGGTCCGAACGCGTGGCGCGCTGCAACTCACCTCCCGTTCACCAGCACTAGCACTTTTCACCCCTCGCCGCTCACGCCTCCAGCCGATACCCCGCCCCGCGTACAGTCTGGAGCATGGCCTTGTCGAAGCCCTTGTCGATCTTGGAGCGCAGGCGGCTGATGTGAACGTCGATGACATTGGTCTGGGGGTCGAAATGATATTCCCAGACCTTCTCCAGCAGCATGGTGCGCGTCACCGACTGGCCGGCGTGGCGCATCAGGAACTCCAGCAGCTGGAACTCGCGCGGCTGCAGATCGATCTCGGTCGCGCCGCGATGGACGGTGCGGCCGATCAGATTCATCTCCAGATCCCCGACCTTGAGCACGGTCTGGACGCCGCCGGTCTCGCGACGGCGGGCCAGGGCCTCGACGCGGGCGATCAGTTCGGCGAAGGCGTAGGGCTTGACCAGATAGTCGTCGGCGCCGGCCTTCAGGCCGGTGACGCGGTCCTCGACCTCGCCAAGGGCCGACAGGAAAAGGACCGGGGTCTGGTCGCCGCCCTTGCGGACCGTCTCGACCATGCCGACGCCGTCGAGGCGCGGCATCATCCGGTCGACCACATAGACGTCGTAGCCGCCCTTCTGCGCCTCCAGGAGACCAAAGGCGCCGTCCACGGCATGGGTCACCTCGTGTCCGGCTTCGGACAGGCCCCGCACCATGGCGGTCGCCGCCTCGGCGTCATCCTCGACCACCAGAATCCGCATGAAACCCCTCCCGGAATCAAAATCGCCGCCGATGGTAGCGCATCGGCGGCGATTGACGAGTTAAGCCTTGGTCAGAATGAAGATCATTCTTCGGCGGCGAAGCGCAGCGGCACCGGGCTGGTGCCTTGCGGCGTGCGGACGAACAGCAGAATGCTGGGACGACCGGCCTGTTTGGCGGCCGCCACCGCCGCGCGCAGATCCGCCGCAGAAGCGATGTTGCGGTCATTAGCGCGAGTGATGACGAAGCCCGGCTGGAAGCCGATACGCGCCGCCTGCGAGCCCTGGGCGACATTGGTGATGACCACGCCGTTCACGCTGTCGGGTATGCTGAAGCGCGAGCGGGCGGCGGGGGTGATGGCGGTGACGCCCAGCCCCTCGATGGTTTCGCTCTGGCTCGGCTGGGCCTGGCCGGGCGAGGTGGAACCGCCGTCTTCGCTGGCGTTCAGCTCCTCTTCCGAGGGACGGGTGCCGGAACGGACGTTCAGCGTCTGACGACGACCGTCGCGGATGACCTCCAGACGGATGGTGTCGCCCGGCTTGGCGGAGCCCACGCGGCGGGTGGCCTCCTGGCTGTTGGCCGTGGCCTGGCCGTTGACGCCGACCAGCAGGTCGCCGACGCGGACGCCGGCGCGGGCGGCGGGGCCGCCCTCGGTGACGGATTCGATCAGGGCGCCCTTGAAGTCCTTGGGCTGGCCCAGGGCTTCCCAGCCGTCCTCGGTCAAGGTGCGCAGACCCAGGCCGACATAGCCCCGCTCGATCGACTGGCCGCGCATCAGGCGTTCGGTGATCGACTTGGCGGTTTCAGCCGGGATGGCGAAGCCGATGCCGACAGAACCGCCGGTGGGCGAATAGATGGCCGAGTTCACGCCGATGACCCGGCCGTGGATGTCGAAGGTCGGACCGCCCGAGTTGCCCCGGTTGATGGCGGCGTCGATCTGGATGTAGTCGTTGTAGCCCGACGGATCGATGTCGCGCGCCTTGGCCGAGACGATGCCCGCCGTGGCGGTGCCGCCCAGGCCGAAGGGGTTGCCGATGGCGATGACCCAGTCGCCGACGCGCGGCTCGGCCGTCTCTTCGAAGCTGACGTATTTGAAGTCGTTGCCCTCGACCTTGATCACCGCCAGGTCGGTGCCCGCGTCACGGCCGATGAGACGGGCCGGCAGTTCGCGCCCGTCCGACATCTTGACCTTGATCTCGGTGGCGTCGGCGACGACGTGGTTGTTGGTGACGATGAAGCCGTCCTGGGAGATGAAGAAGCCCGAACCGGCGCCCTGGGTCGTCTGGGGTTCGGCGTCCTCGCCCTGACCGCCGCGACCGTTCGGCGGCACGAACTGGAAGGGCAGGCCCGGAATGGTGAGGGCGCCCTGGGGCTGGTCGACCTTGACCGTCACGTCGATCTGGACGACGGCCGGCGACACCTGGTCGAAGATGGTCGCGAAGCTGTTGGGCGCGCCGGGCGGGGGCGTGAAGCTGTCGCCGTTGGCCGGGACCGGCGTGATCCGGTTGACGGCCTGAGGCTCGGCGTGGGCGCCCGGCCAGGTGATGACGCCGCCGGCGGTCGCGGCGGCCGCCAGGGTCAGGCCGGCCGCGGCCCCCAGAATGAACTCTTTGCGCTTCAGCATCGTGGTCCTTGCGATCCTCTGTCGGGGCGGCACACGCCCCGTCTTCGCGTTTGATATAGGCCGAACCGGCGTTTCGCCAATTCCGGCCCTCGATGGTTGGTCCTGACTAGCGCCCGTCGTGAGGCGAGGTTGCGTCAGGATAGCGGCGAAGCTTCTCATTTCGGAGAACTTCCGCCAGCTGATGTTCCTCGTCGGGGGAAAGGGGCGCGACCTCCACCGGGCGGCGGCGTGCGCGCAGGATCAGGGCCGCCCCCGCCAGCCCGACCAGGGCGAAGGGGCCGAACCACAGCAGCCAGGTGCCGGAACGCACCGGCGGGGTGAACAGGACATAGTCGCCGAAACGGCGCACCAGGTCGTCGCGCACGGCCTGGTCGGTCGCGCCCGAGGCGATCTGCTCGCGGATCAGGCGACGCATGTCGCCGGCCACGCCCGCCGGACTGTCGGCGATGGCCTCGTGCTGACAGACGACGCAGCGGACGTCCTCGAACAGGGCCTGGGCGCGGGCCTCCTGGGCCGGATCGGACAGGGGGCGATCGGGCGCGGCGGCGGGTTCGGCCGCCGTCAGCAGGACGGCCAGCAGGGGGGCGGCGATCAGGGTGGCGAGCCGTCTCATGCCGGCTTCCTTCGCCGCGCGCCGACGCCGAGACGCAGGCGGCGGTCCATCAGAGACAGCAGGCCGCCCAGGGCCATGATCGCCGGGCCGAGGAAGATCAGCCGCGCCCAGGGGTTCCAGTAGAGACGCACCGCCCAGGCCGGTTCGGCGGGCGTTCCGGCGCGTTCGCCGATCACCACATAGACGTCGTCCAGACCCCGGAAATCCAGTCCGACCTCGGTCGTGGTCTGCCCCCCGGCAGGGAAGAAGCGGCGCTCGGCCGTGACCGTGCTCGCCCGGCCCCGATCGTCGGCGCGACGAACCGTCAGCCGGCCCTGTTCGGCCAGATAGTTGGGGCCTTCGACCACCCGGACCTGATCCAGGGTGGCGGTCCAGGGACCGGCGGACAGGGTCTGGCCGAGGGTCAGGGCGCGGGCGGCCTCGGCCTTGAAGCCGGTCTCGACCACCGCCCCCAGGATGAAGACGCCCAGACCCAGGTGGGCCAGGCTCATGCCCCAGGCGCCCAGAGGCAGGCCCTTGAGACGACGCAGGGTCTCGGGCGGCGGGGCGCGGAACAGACGGACGCGCTCGGCGACCTCGGCCAGAGAGCCCAGGATCAGCCAGGCGCCGAGGCCCAGACCGGCGGCGGCGAGGGCCTTTCGCGGTTCGAACAGGGCGTAGGCGGCCAGGGCCGCGAGAATGCCCAGGCCCGCCGCGACGGCGAGACGCTGCATGGCGCCGGTCAGATCGCCGCGTTTCCAGGCCAGCAGCGGTCCGGCAGGCAGGATGACGAAGGCCACGCTCATCAGGGGCACGAAGGTGGCGGCGAAATAGGGCGGGCCGACCGAGATGGTCGCGCCGGAGGCGGCCTCGAGGATCAGCGGATAGAGGGTGCCCAGCAGGACGGTGGCGGCCGCCGCCGTCAGGAACAGGTTGTTCAGCACCAGAGCCCCCTCGCGGCTGACGGGGGCGAACAGGCCGCCACCCTTCAGCTGGGGGGCGCGCCAGGCGAACAGGGCGAAGGCGGCGCCGGCCGTGATCCCGAGGATGGCCAGCAGCATCAGGCCGCGCTGGGGATCGACGGCGAAGGCGTGGACGCTGGTCAGGACGCCGGAGCGGACCAGGAAGGCGCCCAGCATCGAGAAGCTGAAGGCCAGCAGGGCCAGGAAGACGGTCCAGCCGGCCAGGGCGCCGCGTCGCTCGGTGACCACGGCGCTGTGCAGCAGGGCGGCGCCGGCCAGCCACGGCATGAAGCTGGCGTTCTCGACCGGATCCCAGAACCACCAGCCGCCCCAGCCCAGCTCGTAATAGGCCCAGAAGGAACCCAGGGCGATGCCCACCGTCAGGAAGGCCCAACTGGCCAGGGCCCAGGGCCGGACCCAGCGGCCCCAGGCGGGCCAGAAGCCGGTCTGGGCCCGGCCCTCGATCAGGGCGGCGACGGCCAGGGAGAAACAGACCGAGAAGCCGACATAGCCGGCGTAGAGCAGGGGCGGATGGACCGCGAGCGCCGGGTCCTGCAGCAGGGGGTTCAGCGACGCGCCCTGGAAGGGGGCCGGGTCCAGCCGCGTGAAGGGGCTGGAGGTGAAGACGGCGAAGGCCAGGAACAGCGAGCCCAGCGCCCCCTGCGTCGCCACAGCCGAGGCCTTCAGCCCGAACGGCAGGCCGCGCGCGCGGGCCAGGGCTCCGCCGAAGACGGTCAGGACCAGGCACCACAGCAGCAGCGAGCCCTCGTGGCTGCCCCAGGCGCCGGCGACCTTGTAGAGCATCGGCTTGTCGGTGTGGCTGTTGGCCGCGACGTTGGCGACCGAGAAGTCCGAGACGACAAAGGCGTGGATCAGGGCGGCGAAGGCCAGGGCCACGGCGACCGCCGCGCCGAGGGCCGCCCCTTGCGCCGCGCCGGCCAGCACCGGGCTGCGCCGCCAGCGTCCCGCCGCCGACAGGCCCGTCTGCAGGATCGACAGGGCCAGGGCGAGGGAAAGAGCGAAGGCGCCGAGTTCAGCGATCACAGGCTTTCCGTTGCGCTACCGGCCTGCGGCCTAGTTGAGCGCGTTTCGCCCGCCTCAGGCCGCCACTCGCCCTTGGCCTTGATCCGGTCGGCGACCTCGCGCGGCATATAGTTCTCGTCGTGCTTGGCCAGGACCTGGCTGGCGTGGAAGGTGCGGTCGGGGCCGAACGCCCCCTGCGCCACTATCCCCTGCCCTTCGCGGAACAGGTCGGGCAGGTCGCCGTGATAGGCGACCCGGGTCGTGGCGAGATTGTCCGTCACCAGAAAGACCACCGTGCCGTCTCCGCCCTTCTGCACGCTGCCGGTCTCGACCAGACCGCCCAGACGGATGTTGCGGCCTTCCGGCGCCTTGTCGGCCGTGGCTTCGGACGGGGAATAGAAGAAGGTCACGCTGTCCTGCATGGCCCATAGCGACAGGCCGACCGCCAGGGCCAGGATCGGAGCCACGGCCGCGACGACCCACAGGCGACGCCGCGCCTTCGGTGATTTCGGCAGCCAGCTCATGGCCTGAACATCCCGCTCCCCGACGGTGTTTTCTTTCCGTCTACAGAGGCCGGAGCCGCGCGCCAACGTGTCATTCCGCCCCCGGCAGGCGGCGTTCAAGATCAAGCCGACGCGGATCCGTCGGGTCGAGCGCGGCGATCAGCGGCGTCCACATGGTTCGCGTCGTCGCCGCGTCGCCGCGCCGCAAGGCCGCCTCGCCCAGGAAAAAGCGGGCGCCCAGCTGCGCGGGATCATGTTTCACCGCCTCGCGGAAGGCGGCCTCGGCGTCGGCGCCGATCTGGCCGTCGTTGGCCCGCACCAGGCTCTCGCCCAGCCGCGCCCAGGCCTGGGCGTCGGCGGGGTCCTGTTCGATCAGCTTGCGGAAGGCGGAGGCGGCGCCCAGCGGATCCTCGGCCGCGAACCGCGCTGCGCCCAGCATGGCCAGGGCCTGGCGGTCGCCGGGCCTCTCGCGAACCACCCGCGCGGTCACGGCCGCCAATTGCGCCGGTTCCAGCAGGTCCAGATTGGCGGCCCAGTCGTCGACCCGCCGCTCATAGGCCTGGTCCGGCAGACCCGGAGATCCGGTCAGGGCGTAGAGGCCCAGCGCGGCCGCCACCGTCGCCGCGATCGCGCCCAGCACCCAGATCCGGTCGCGTCGTCCGATGACCGGCGCGGCCGCCGTCGCCCGGCCCGACAGCAGTCGTCGCCCGGCCTCGGCCCGTGCGGCGGCATGGGCGGCCTCATCCATCAAGCCGCGCGCCTTCAGCCGGTCCAGTTCGTCCAGTTCGTGTGCGCCGACATCCGCATCGGCGACGTCCGCACCCGGGTCGGCGCCCCTGCGCGCCCCGGCCAGCACCAGCAGGGCGGCCAAGGCCGCCGCGAGGCCGGTCATTATCCAGAAGGCGATCATCCGTCGCGTCTAACGCATCAGGCGTCGACGGGCGAGGCCCCCCAGGCGCCGGAATTG
Organism: Brevundimonas sp.; assembly: GCF_044336875.1. Taxonomy (GTDB): domain Bacteria; phylum Pseudomonadota; class Alphaproteobacteria; order Caulobacterales; family Caulobacteraceae; genus Brevundimonas. The sequence continues at coordinate 375,683 of NZ_JBIIOP010000001.1, forward strand.
GTCGCCCGCGCCGTCTCGGCGGAGGCGGCGCGTCGTCGCACCGCCCGCGCCGCCTCCAGCGCCTCGATCAGGGTCAGGAAGCGCGCCGCCACCCCGACCAGCCGCAGCACCGGATCCGGATCGGCCACGTCGCCGTCCGCGACACTGTCCAGCGCCTCGTTGGCCCAGGTCGAGAGATAGTCGGTCAGTTCGGTCTTCAGCGCCATCCGATCCGCCTCGCAGCCGAACACGGTCGCCGCGCCACGCAGGGCCGCGACCGCCGCCAGCAGGGCGGCGGCGGCCTCGATCGGTTCGCCCTGGCCGGGCGCCTCGAGCCAGGGCGACAGGCGGGTCATGCGCCCGGCGATGACCTGGCGCTTCATCGGCAGGGCGGCGTGGACCGCGACCGAGGTGGATTTCATCAGACCCGACATCTGGCCCGCGACCTGAACCCGCGCCATCCGCGCCGATCGGCCCCACGGGGAATCCGGCCGCACCTGCAGGCTCATGTCCATCTCGGCCAGCACCCCGGCGCACCAGGTCACATCCTCCACGACGCCGGTCATGGCGGCCTCGTTCTGGCTCGGCCGCGCCGCCGCGATCCGCTGCACCCGCGTCTGCACCGAGGCCAGAAGCCGTTCGACGAAGATCCCCATCTCGGAATGACTCAGGATCACCTCGGTGTCGGCCAGGCGGCTGGTGCGGGTCACCACGCGCAGCATCCGGTCAGCGTCGGCCACATGGGCGAACAGGATATCGACCATTCGCCGTCCGCCGTCGGGCGACAGCTCCAGGCAGTCCTGAATCAGCAGCCGCAAGCCCGCCAGCTGATTGTCGTCCGGCCGCTCAAGCCAGACGGGCAGTCGCGGCACGGCGGTCCGCGCCAGGGGGATCAGGTCGAAACAGCCGGCCAGTTCCGCAGGGGCGACGGGCGGCGCCCCCTCCTCGGGCTTCACATGGTCGGGCCAGACGTCACGCGGGCGATCGCGCAGGACCGCCGCCGCCCGCGCGCAAAGCCGGTCCGCGGCCAGGGTCCATTCGCCGTCGGTCGTGACCGCTCCGTCCAGCAATCCCAGGAAGGCCTCCTCGCCCTTTCTGGCCTCACGCCAGACGCGGGCCAGGACGGCGGGCGGAAAGGTCAGAGCCGGGGCGCCGTCGACGCGGGGCCGGAACAGGGGCAACAGGGGGCCGAAGGCGGTGTCGCGGCGGGCGCGATCCCGCGCCTCTTGCGTCACCAGGGTCGCCAGTTCCGCCGCCTTGTCGCCGCGAAACGCCGTCACGGCCGCACCCAGTTGCGCCAGGGCCGCGTCGGGGCTGGCCTGGACAATGGCCTCCAGGGCGGCGCGATGGGCGGCAGACAGCGAGGACACAAAACACTCCCGTCAGCGGCGTGACGAAAGCGCCACCGTGCATCATTCGGGTTAACAACGACTTCCCCCTTGAGCCCCGCGCCAGGCGCGCCATATTCCCGCCACGACGACGCCGGGCGCATCCGCCTCCGGGATGAGGGAGCGCCGATGCCGGTTATCGAGATCGAAGGTCTAACCAAGACCTACAAGTCGGGGCACCAGGCGCTGAAACGCGTCGACCTGACCATCGAGAAGGGCGAGATCTTCGCCCTTCTGGGGCCGAACGGAGCGGGCAAGACCACCCTGATCTCCATCGTCTGCGGCATCGTCACCGCCACGACCGGGGCGGTGATCGCGGACGGGCACGACATCCGCAAGGACTTCCGCCCGGCCCGGACCAAGATCGGCCTGGTGCCGCAGGAGCTGACCACCGACGCCTTCGAGACGGTGCTGGCCACGGTCAGCTTCAGCCGGGGCCTGTTCGGCAAGGCGCCAAACCCGGCCCTGATCGAACAGATCCTGAAAGACCTGTCGCTGTGGGACAAGCGCGACGCCAAGATCATGACCCTGTCGGGCGGGATGAAGCGCCGGGTGATGATCGCCAAGGCCCTGAGCCACGAGCCGGACATCCTGTTCCTGGACGAGCCGACGGCGGGCGTCGACGTGGAGCTGCGCCGCGACATGTGGGCCATGGTCCGCAAGCTGCGCGAACGCGGCGTCACCATCATCCTGACCACCCACTATATCGAGGAGGCCGAGGAGATGGCCGACCGGGTGGGGGTGATCCTGAAGGGCGAACTGATCCTGGTCGAGGAAAAGACCGCCCTGATGAAGAAGCTGGGCAAGAAGACCCTGACCCTGAACCTGATCGAGCCGCTGGTCGCCCTGCCGGCCGACCTGTCCGATTGGGATCTGACGCTGAAAGCCGAAGGGGGCGAGCTGGAATACAGTTTCGACGCCAACGCCGAGGACACGGGCGTGCCTTCGCTGATCCGCCGTCTGGAACGGCTGGACATCGCCTTCAAGGACCTGAACACCCGCCAGAGCTCGCTGGAAGACATCTTCGTCAGCCTGGTCCACCGTGATGGGGAGACCGTCTGATGAGCTTCAACGGATATGGCGTCTGGGCCATCTACAAGTTCGAGATGGCGCGCGCCCTGCGCACCGTGTGGCAGAGCATCGTCACCCCGGTGATCACCACGGCCCTGTATTTCATCGTCTTCGGCGGCGCGATCGGCAGCCGGATGCAGGCGGTCGACGGCGTGGCCTATGGCGCCTTCATCGTGCCGGGCCTGATCATGCTGAGCCTGTTCACCCAGTCGATCTTCAACGCCTCCTTCGGCATCTATTTCCCGAAATTCACGGGGACCATCTACGAGATCCTGTCGGCGCCCGTGTCGTCGCTGGAGGTGGTGATCGCCTATGTCGGGGCGGCGGCGACCAAGTCTGCGGTGCTGGGCCTGATCATCCTGGCCACCTCGACCCTGTTCGTACCGCTGCAGGTGCTGCATCCGGTCGCCATGCTGGCCATGCTGATCCTGATCTCGGTGACCTTCAGCCTGTTCGGCTTCATCATCGGCATCTGGGCCGGCAGTTTCGAACAGCTGAACTTCATCCCCATGCTGGTGGTGACGCCCCTGACCTTCCTGGGCGGCTCCTTCTATTCGATCAACATGCTGCCCGACGTCTGGCGCACGGTGGCCCACTTCAATCCGGTGGTCTATCTGATCTCGGGCTTCCGCTGGACCTTCTACGGCCAGGGCGACGTGCCCATCGGCGTCAGCGTGGCCGCCACGGCCGGCTTCTTCGTCGTCTGTCTGGCCGTGGTCATGTGGATGTTCAAGACGGGCTACCGGCTCAAGAACTGAGTCGTCACGAAACCGGCCAGATCGCCAGCGATTAGAGTATCATGTCCGACGACAAGAAGACCGCCGAACCGGCCGCATCCCAAGGCGCGCAAGCCGAACCCTTCGCCCGGAAACAGGTGACCTGGGGCCGGATGCCCGCAACCACCTTCCACGTCGGGCCTGTGCCGTTGGCGCGCAATCCGCTGGACCGTATCCCCAATCCGCCGCGCAAGGCGCCGCAGGGGCAGGCTCAGGGACAGGTTTCGGCTCAGGGACAGGCGCCGCGCCCGAACCCGCTGGAGGGCAGTCTTCAACCCCGTCGCGCGACGCCCGCGCCGCGTCCGGGCGGCAGCATCCTGGGCGGGTCGCTGATCCCGCAGGCGCGCCCCGCCCCCGGTCCGCTGCCGACTCCCCAGGCTGCGCCGCAGCCGACGCCCGCCGCCGATCTGACCGTCCGCCCCCTGCCCGACGCGCCGGAACCTGCAGCGACGCCTGTGGTCGAGACGCCGGTCGCGCCCGAACCGGCTCTGCCGATCCCCGTCGCCGAAACCCCGACCGCCGTGATCGCGCCCGCCGTGGTGGAGACGCCTGCGGCCGAGCCGGTCGCGCCGGTCTACGCCCGCGCCTCTGCGAAACGCCCTTCGCGCCTGCCGCTCTATGTCGGCGGCGGGATTCTGGCCGCCCTGGTCATCGGCGGCGGCCTGTGGTTCGCCCTGCGCCCGGCTCCGACGCCGGCGCCCGCCGTTCCGGTCGAACAGACCCTGACGCCCGCCACCGTCCCGGCGACGCCCGTCGAGACCCCGGCCGCGCCCGTTGCCGCCGAGGCGGAACCTGCCCCGGCTGAAACCGCGCCCGCCGAGACGACCACTCCCGCCGCCGCCACGCCTGCGCGCGAAGCCGCGACGCCGCCCCGGGCGCAAACGCCTGCTGCGTCCCAGCCCTCATCTCAGCCCGCGACGCGTCCCACGGCCCAGGCTCCGGCGGCTACGACGCCGCAGCCGGCCGCGCCCGCCGTCCAGACCGCGCCCTTGGTGATCGTGCCGCCGGCGCCGACGCCCGCGCCGACCGCCGCCCGCCCGGCCGAGACCGATCCGAACGCCCCGGTCGTGACCCGGCCGCAACCGCTGGATTGAGCCCTGCCGTCTCCTCCCCGCTTCGCGGGGAGGGGGACCGCGAAGCGGTGGAGGGGCTCTTGAAGTCCCACCGGCTTTCGTTCTTCGCGGATGAAGAACCCCTCCGTCACGGCGCTGAAGAAGCGCCGCGCCACCTCCCCGCGAAGCGGGGAGGAGACGAGCGACGCTTAAGCCGTCCTAATGATCCCGCCGCTGGCCGCGACCGGCCAGGGCGTCAGGCGTCCGCCGGCGCAGGGGCCGCCCTTGCATTCCCCGGTCAGGGGCTCGAACACCGCCCCGTGCCAGCCGCACAGGATCAGCGACCCGTCCGGCGTCAGATAGCGGTCGATCTCCATGGCGATGGGAAAGCCCGCATGGGGGCAGCGGTCGATCCAGCCGGCGACCTCGCCGTCCTTCCGCACCACGAAGCCGTGGAAGAAGGCCTCGCCGATCTGCAGCACGAAACCGCGCGAGCCGGGGTCGGCGATGTCGGTCTCGGCGCACAGGGCGACGTTCGGCGGCGTCTTCCAGACCCGTTTGCGCTCGGTCGGCGCGGCGGCGTCTTCAGACACGCTCGGCCTTCAGCGGGCGCGACAGCAGGCCGTCGATCAGGCCGTCGACGGTGATCTCGCCCGCCAGCAGGGCGGCGACGCCCTCGGAAATCGGGATCTCCACGCCCAGGCGGGCGGCCAGTTCACGCACGGCGGGCGCGCTCTCGTAGCCCTCGGCCACCGACCGTTTGCCGGCCAGAGCCTGTTCGACCGTCTGGCCCTGGCCGAGCGCGAGGCCCAGGCTCATGTTGCGCGACTGGGGGCTGGAGCAGGTCAGGACCAGGTCGCCCAGGCCGCACAGGCCCGCCACCGTCTCGGCCTGACCGCCCATGGCCACGGCCAGCCGGGTCATTTCGGCGAAGCCCCGGGTGATCAGGGCGGCGTGGGCGCTGCGGCCCAACTGGCGCCCCTCGGAGATGCCGCAGGCGATGGCCAGGACGTTCTTCAGCGCCCCGCCCGCCTCGGCGCCCACCAGATCCGTCGCCAGATAGGGGCGGAAGCCCGGCGCCGACAGGGTGTTCAGCAGGGCCTCGCCCAGGGTCTCGTCGGCACAGGCCAGGGTGACGGCGGTGGGCAGGCCGCGCGCGACCTCGCCCGCGAAACTGGGGCCGGACAGGACGGCGGCCGGGGCGTCCGGCAAGGTCTCGGCCAGGACGTCGGTCATCAGCTTCATCGTGCCGCGCTCGACCCCCTTGGAGCACAGCACCACCGGCACGCCCGCCCGGTGATGGGGAGCGAAGGCCGTCAGGGTGGCGCGCATATGCTGGGCCGGGGGTACGGCCAGGATCAGGTCGCAGGCGCCCAGATCCGCCAGGTCCGAGGTGAATTTCAGCTCGGGCGCCAGGGGCACGCCCGGCAGATAGAAGTCGTTGGCGCGGGTCGCGCGCAGGGTCTCGACCAGTTTCGGCTCGCGCGCCTGAAGCGTCGTGTCCAGACCGGCCCGGACGCAGACCTGGGCCAGGGCCGTGCCCCAGGCGCCCGCGCCGATAACCCCTGCCGTGCGGAATTCCATGCGCCCTCCCGAGGCTTTGTTAGTCATGCCTTGGCGCCTTTACGGCCCGGCCTGTGCGAAGGATCGGCCAGGGCGCGCGCTTCGTCCAGCGGCCATCGCGGCCGGGCGACGACGTCGATATCGCTGGTCAGGCCCAGGGCCAGGCGCTCGGCCCCCGCCAGGGCGATCATGGCGGCGTTGTCGGTGCAATAGGCCATCGGCGGGGCCAGGAAGTCGAAGCCATGCTTGGCCGCCGTCGCCTGCAGCGTGGCGCGGATGGTCCTGTTGGCCGCGACGCCGCCCGCGACGACGAAAAGCCTATGGTCGCGGGTCTCGGCGTAATCCCTCATCGCCCGCTCCGACCGCTCCGACAGCTGGCGGGCGATGGCGGCCTGGACGGCGGCGGCGAGGTCGGCCTTGTCCTGTTCGGTCTCGCAGGTCTGGGCGATGCGGAAGGCGGCGGTCTTCAGGCCCGAGAAGGAGAAGTCGCAGTCCTTGCGGCCCAGCAAGGCGCGCGGCAGTTCGTAGCGGGTGGGATCGCCGCTGACCGCCAGCTTTTCCATCGCCGGACCGCCGGGATAGCCCAGGCCCAGGGCCTTGGCGATCTTGTCGAAGGCCTCGCCGGCCGCGTCGTCGATGGTGGCGCCGATCCGACTCATGTCGCCTATGCCGCGCACCTCAAGTATCTGGCAATGCCCGCCCGAGACCAGCAGCAGCAGGAAGGGATAGGTCACCTCCGCCCCCAGACGGGCCGAGACCGCGTGCCCCTCCAGATGATTGACCGCCACCAGCGGCAGGCCGCGCGCCAGGGCCGCCGCCTTGCCGAAGCTGAGGCCCACCATGACCCCGCCGACAAGGCCCGGCCCGGCGGTGGCGGCGATCCCGTCCAGACCGTCGTAGCCCATCTCGGCCTCCGCCATGGCGCGGCGGGTGACCTCGGCGATCATTTCGACATGGCTGCGGGCGGCGATCTCGGGCACCACGCCGCCATAGGCCGCATGGTCGTCGATCTGGCTGTGGACCACCGAGGACAGGACCTCGGCCCGGCCGCCGGTCAGATCGGAAGGATACAGGCGCACCACCGAGGCGGCGGTCTCGTCGCAACTGGTTTCGAGGCCCAGGACAATCAGGGGTCGGACAGACGGTCCAGTTGCCGCTGCCGGGCCGCTGCTATAGTCGGCGGAAATCTCCATCCGGGTCGAGGTAGCGACCCGGCGCCCGGTACGCAATGTTCATGACCCTTCCTCTCCGCATCGGCACCCGGCGTTCGAAGCTGGCCCTGGCCCAGTCGGGCATGATGCAGCGCGCCATCGGCCGCGCCCTGGGCGTGCCCGAGGCCGAGATCGAGAGCGCCGTCCCCCTGGTCGAGATCGTCACCACCGGCGATCGGGTTCAGGACCGCCGCCTGCTGGAGATCGGCGGCAAGGCCCTGTTCACCAAGGAGATCGAGGAGGCCTTGCTGGACGGCCGGATCGACGTGGCGATCCATTCGATGAAGGACGTCCCGGCCGAACAGCCCGAAGGCCTGTGCATCGCCGCCATCCCGGAGCGCGAGGACGCCCGCGACGCCTTCATCAGCCGCGACTTCGACAGTTTCGACGCCCTGCCCTTCGGCGCCCGCCTGGGCACCGCCAGCCTGCGGCGTCAGGCCCAGGCCCTGGCCCTGCGGCCCGATCTGAAGATCGAGATGCTGCGCGGAAACATCGACACCCGGCTGCGCCGCGCCGCCGACGGCGAGTTCGACGCCATTCTGCTGGCCGTCTCGGGCATGACCCGGCTGGGGGTGACCGAACATATCCGCGAGAAACTGTCGCTGGACGATTTCCTGCCCGCGCCGGGTCAGGGCGCCCTGGCCCTGCAGACCCGCGCCGCCGATCTGGACGCGCCCTGGGCCGCCGCCCTGAACCATGCCGAGACCGCCGTCTGCGTCGCCGCCGAGCGTGGGGCCATGACGGCGCTGGAAGGCTCGTGCCGCACGGCCGTCGGCGCCTACGCCCTTGTCGAGAACGGAAGCCTGCGCCTGACCACCGAAATGCTGAGCCCCGACGGCTCGGCCCGCTGGCGCCGTGTCGGCGAACTGTCCCAGCTGACCGAGACCGATGCTCGCGCCCTGGGTCGACGGCTGGGCGCAGAGGTCCACGCCTCGGCCGGCGACCAGGAGGTCGACCCAGCGACCCTGGACGGATGAGCCCGTCCCGCCCCAAATCCACAGAGACCCGCGTCTGGGTTACCCGCGCCGAGCCGGGCGCCTCCCGCACCGCCGACCGGCTGCGCGATCTGGGGTTCGAGCCCGTGGTCCTGCCCCTGCTGGTCGTGAAGCCGCTGCCTCAGCCCCTGCCCGACCTGGACCGGTTCGCCGCCCTGGCCTTCACCAGCGCCAACGGCGTCGCCGCCTTCGCCGGCCTGACGTCGCGCCGAGACCGTCCGGTCTTCGCAGTCGGCGACGCCACGGCCCAGGCGGCGCGCCAGGCCGGCTTCGCCGCCGTCCGCTCCGCCGCCGGCGACCTGAACGACCTCGCCCGGCTGATCGCCGCCGAGCTCACCGACGCCGCCCTGCTGGCGCCGCAGGCTGAAGCCCCCGCCGACGACTTCGCCGCCGCCCTGGCCCGGGCCGGCGCCCGCGACGTCGTCGTTCAGGCCCTGGCCGTTTATCGCACCACCCCGGCCCCGACCGTCGCGCCGCCCGTCTTCGACGCCGTCCTGATCCACTCCCCGCGCGCCGGCCAGGCGCTGGCCGCCCTGGACGCGGCCCTGCTGTCGTCGGCTGCCATCGTCTGCATCTCGCCCGCCGCCGCCGCCCCCCTGATCGCCCAGGGCCTGACGCCGGCCGTGTCGCCGACGCCCGACGAAACGATATTGCTCACGACCTTGAAAGCGACGCTTGGCAAGCGCGATACGGCCGTATAAAGAGCCCCTCTCGCGCGGGCGGCTTCGCCCATCGCGACCGGGCCGCTTTAGCTCAGCCGGTAGAGCACATCATTCGTAATGATGGGGTCAGGTGTTCGAGTCACCTAAGCGGCACCACTTTTCCTAGTAAATTCGATCGGTACACGTCCAACCATCTTGGCTGGACGCCGATGTGCGCCGGCCGCAACCGACCCACATCTGTCAATCATCGTTTATCGAGCGAAAGTATAAGTATTATCAGCGATCACCTTGCAGGATAATCGTCCACCAACCGGGCGGCGGCATTCGTGATCATGCGGGTCGTTCTCATAAGCTAACCTCAAACCCCACATTCGAACCCGCGCCATTTTCTGAAACGACGATGTCGAATATGAAATAACGCCCTCCACACTTCGCCCGACAGTTGAAGTTAAGGATATTCCGGATACGTAGCATTCCGCTAAAGTAGCGCTTTGGCTTGACGGCTTGACGGATTTCAGGCCTGACGACGCCATTCTCGTCTCCCCCGAAGGCCAAGATGAACGACGCAGTAGACCCCGTTGATATCGCGATCGGCGCTCGTATCCGCACCCGCCGCGAAGAGCTCCGCATAACCCAGGCCCAACTGGCCGCCGGCGCTGGCGTGACTTTCCAGCAGATTCAGAAGTACGAGCGCGGCGTGAACCGCGTCTCGGCCGCTCGTCTGCTGCAGATCGCCGCCGTGCTGAAGTCCACCGGCGCCGCCCTGCTGGGCGAGCTGGAGACCGCAGAAGGCGACGAACTGGTTCTGGCCGCGCCGGGCGTGGCCGAACTGCTCTCCGCCTTCCGCAGCATCCGCGACGCCGAAAAGCGCGACGCCCTGCTGACGGTGGCCAAGGGCCTGCGCGGCTGAGATCAGGCGCGCGCCTGCAGCAGTCTGTCGACCGCCTGGCCCGCACCGCCGCCGACCGTCAGATCGGCCAGCCACGTCTGCACCGCCTCCAGCGCGCGGACATCGAGACTGTCCGATCGACCGGAGTCGGCGATGTTCTGCCGCACGATCTCCAGCAGGCACGCCGCCTCGGTCGCGCTGGCCGGGGCATGGTTCAGCAACTGCGTCTCGGCGTCGACCATCGGCCCGAGATCCAGTTCGGCCAACAGGTTGTCGCCGCAGGCGGTCAGACCCGAGGCGCCGACCTTGGCCGCCATGGTCGCGGTCTCGAACCACGACCGGAACAGCGGCATGAAATTCGTGAGGGCTTGAGCGTTCACGGTGAATATCCTTGTCAATCTATAGGGTGCGCGGCTCTGCGCGCGGTTTGATTTCTGATCGTGCATAGGGCGCAGCCGTCGCCTCCCAGACGCCGAGGATGGCCAGGGCCATGATCTCGACCCAGACCACCATCCGCGTGGTCACGATCGACCAGGTCAGGGCGTCAGGCCCCACCAGGGAAGAGACATGGGTGCCCAACGCGAGCATCTGGGCGCCGGCGGCGAACAGGAGCCACCAGCGATCGTAACGAAGGCTGAGCCGGACAAGCAGGGCCAGAAGGCTGACGGAGATCAGGGCCACCGCCCATCGGAACTGACCGATGACCAGATGATCGACCCAACCTGAAGCCAGTTGCGTGAAAAGGAACGCAGCTCCCGCCTGGCGCTCGGGCCTTCCGCCCTTCCAGATCAACAGTCCCAGCGCCGTAAAGGTCAGGACGGTGCCGAAAATCCAGAGAGGTGAAGGCATTCCGTTCCGACCGGTCAGGCCGCCAGCTTCAGCATGTCGGCCGACGCCAGGACCGGAGGCCTGGACTTGTCTTCGCCCATACCATCCATGCGCCAGCCGATCTGGTGCTCGTCGGCCACGACCGAGAGACCGGCATGACCGGCGGCGACCGCGGCGCGGACCGCAGCGAGTTGATTGAGACCGACGACGATATTCTCCAGCGCCGACTGACCGACCTCGGCCGCCAGTCGCGCCTCGACCCGTCCCTCGAGCGAGGCCTGGATCAGCCTGCAGACCTCGATCATGGCCTGATCGATCGCGTGTTCGGCGGTCCTGACCTGACGCGCCACCTTAACCCCGACGTGCATGTTTCTCATCTGTTGTCCTCCAAGAATGACGCTTCGCGTCAGCGGGACCAAGCGGGAGCGATCCGGTCGAACAGGGAGGGAAGCACCATCCCCGCCGTCACGATCCCGATGGCGAGCAGCAGGGCGACAACGGCCCCCGCAGCTATGACCGTCAGTCTGGCGCCGACGCCGCGAGGCGGAGCCGGCAGGTACCAGGACGTCGAAGCGAGAGAACCGTCGTCGTCCGACTGTCCGGCCGACGTGGGATCAACAAGCCCGGCCCGGGCCGGTTCGGAAATGAGTATCGTCTGCCCTGAGTAGTCGCTACTCAGCCGGCGCGCAGCCAGTTTGCGGTCGGAAACGCCCAGCTTGGCATAGGCGCGATGCAGGTGATTGCCGACGGTGCGGGGGGAAATGCCGAGGCGAGCGGCGATCTCCTTGTCCTCCAGACCCAATCCGGCAAGGCGCACGCATTCGATCTCTCGTGGCGACAGGCTTTCAGACATTCACGCACTCCCCCCGTCGTCATAGCCGAATTTAACGACACGACCACATACGGAGTCTTCCCCACTCGTCGCCAAAGCGCCCGAGATCGCTTGAACATATAAGCATATCTTTATATGTCTGACGGCCTGACACTGACAGGAGCCTCTCTTGGCCGCTCGTTCCTCCTTCTTCTTCACCTCGGAAAGCGTCTCCGAGGGCCACCCCGACAAGGTCGCCGACCGCATCTCGGACACTGTCGTCGACGCCTTCCTGTCGAAGGATCCCGAGGCGCGGGTCGCCTGCGAGACCCTGGTGACCACCCAGCGCATCGTGCTCGCCGGCGAGGTCCGCGCCACTCAGCCGGGCAACACCAAGGAAGAGAACGAGGCCTTCACCCAGTCGATCATCGACAGCCTGGAGCCGCTGGTCCGCGCCGCGGTCAAGGACATCGGTTACGAACAGGACGGCTTCCACTGGGAAACGGCCGAATACGCCTGCTATCTGCACGCCCAGTCGGCCGACATCGCCGTCGGCGTCGACTCGACCAATGAGAAGGACGAGGGCGCGGGCGACCAGGGCATCATGTTCGGCTACGCCTCGAACGAGACGCCGGAACTGATGCCGGCGACCCTGCAATACAGCCACAACATCCTGAAACGTCTGGCCGAAGTCCGCCACGCCGGCGGCTCGCAGCTGGAGCCCGACGCCAAGAGCCAGGTCACGATTGAATACCTGGACGGCAAGCCGGTCCGCGCCACCTCGATCGTCCTGTCGACCCAGCACGCCAAGGGGCTGAGCTCGGCCCAGGTCGCCGAGATCGTGAAGCCCTACATCCTGGAAGTCCTGCCGGAAGGCTTCACCGACGAGGAGACCGTCTGGCACATCAACCCGACCGGCATCTTCGAGATCGGCGGCCCGGACGGCGACGCCGGCCTGACCGGGCGCAAGATCATCGTCGACACCTACGGCGGCGCAGCCCCGCACGGCGGCGGCGCCTTCTCGGGCAAGGATCCGACCAAGGTGGACCGTTCGGCCGCCTACGCCTGCCGCTACCTGGCCAAGAACGTGGTCGCCGCCGGCCTGGCCGACCGCTGCACCATCCAGATCTCCTACGCCATCGGCGTGGCCAAGCCCCAGTCGATCCACGTCGACCTGCACGGCACGGGCACGATCTCGGAAGCGGTTCTGGAAGACAAGATCCTGGACCTGATCGGCGGCGCCACCCCCCGCGCCATCCGTCAGCACCTGCAACTGAACAAGCCGATCTACGCCCGCACCACGGCCTATGGCCACTTCGGCCGCGAGCCGGACGCCGAGGGCGGTTTCAGCTGGGAGAAGACCGACCTGGTCGATCAGCTCAAGGCGCTGGCCTAGGCCGGGATCAAGCGGCCTGGTCGTCGACGACCAGGCCGTGAACGCCCGTCAGGTTCGCATCGGTGAGGTCGATCTGACGGGTCTGGGCGCCGTGCAGGGTCGCACGCCCAAGATCGGCGCCGACCATGACGGCGCGGCGCAGGTCCGCGCCGGACAGGTCCGCGCCCCGCAACACCGCCCCACTCAAATCCGCGGGTAGAAGTCGGTCTGCGGCGATCAGCAGCGGACCCAGCTGCGCGCCGCGCATATCCGCCCCATTCAGTCTGGCGTTCTTCAGACGCGCCCCCCGCAGGTCCGCCCGATAGAGCTTGGCCGAGCGCAGGTCGGCGTTCTCGAGGTGCGCGCCCTGAAGCTGCACCCCCTCCATGTCCAGGCCGTAGAAGACCGCGCCCTTGGCCGACAGGGCCGTCAGGTTCAGGCCCGTGATGGATTTCAGCGGACGCAGGTCGACCCCGTCGAACACCGACGGCTGCCCCTCGCCGCCGCCCGTCTCGCACCACCTGGCGTGTTCGCGCAGCATTTCGGCCGCCGGCATCCGGTCGACGGATTCCCCGACCGTGCTCTTGTCCGTCAGCGCCCCTTCCATATTGGCGCCGTCGGCGCGCCACATGGTCATCTTGCAGCCCACCAGGATGGCGTCGCGCATGTCGGCCCCCGACAGGTCCGCGCCCGACAGGTCCGCCCCCGCCAGGTCGGCGCCGCGGAAGTCAGCCTGTTTGAGATTGGCGCGGACCATCTTGCAGTCCTTCATCACCGCGCCGGAGAAGTCGGCCTTGATGGCGATGACGCCGGACATGCGCGAACGCTGAAGATTGGCGCCGGACAGATTGGCCCCGACCGCCTCGGTCTCTTCCCGCTGGCGGGGCTCTATGACCTTGAAGCCCAGCTTGGCGTCGGCGGCGGCGATGGTGCCTTCGCGCAGGTCCGCCTCGAACAGGTCCGCTCCGGACAGGTCGGCGCCCCGAAGACAGGCCCCGCGCAGGTCGGCACGCCGCAGGCTGGCGTCGGCCAGGGTCGCGTCCTGCATGTCCGCGCCGAAGAAATTGGCGTTGTCGAGCTTGGCGCCGGTCAGGTCGCAACCTTCGAGACAGGCGGCCGCGAAGTCGGCGTCGGCGAGATTTCGCCCCTTCAGGCTCAGCCCCGACAGGTCCATCCAGGCGAAGACCGCGCGGGCGCCGCCGGGACGGGCCTGGAACAGCCGATCGTGCCGGGCGCAGACGACGTCCAGTTCCGCCTGTGTCAGGCGCTTGCGTACAATAGGTTCAGCAGCCTGGCCCATTGAACCAACATGCGCCCGGGCGACTTAAGAAACCCTTGCGCAACAGTCGGTTGTCACTCGGTCAGCAGTCCTTGCTCGCGAAGGGCGTCCGCCAGCTCGCCCGGGGAGGTCCACAGGCGGGTGTAGCCGGCCTCGCCCAGGCGCTTCAGTTCGGTCACCAGATCGGATTTGGCGGAGGCGGCGAAACGGCCGTCGAACCCCGCGCCGTCCTTGCTGACCCGCACCATCGGGCGGCCTGTTTCCAGGCGATGCAGGAAGCCCTCGCACAGGGCGGCGCCCTCCTCGCACATCAGACCGGTCTCGACCGTCAGCCCCTTGGCGCGCAGCCGCTCCGTGCCCCGTCCCGCCGCAAAGGGCGATGGGTCCAGGCAGGCGACCACGACCCGTTCCACGCCCGCCTCGGTCAGGAAATGGGCGCAGGACTGGCGACCCGACGACCGGGCCCCGCACGGCTCCAGCGTCACATAGACGGTCGCGCCGGCGACCTCGGCCCCGGCGGCGGGCACGGCCTGTTCCTCGGCATGGGGTCGGCCGCCCGGCGCGGTGGCGGCCTGGGCGATCACCCGGCCGTCCTTGACGATGACGCAGCCCACGGCCGGGTTGGGCCAGGTCTCGCCCATGCGACCGGTCGCCAGCTCTATGGCCTGGGCCATGAAGGCCCGGTCGGCGTCGGTCCAGCTCATGCGATCGCCGGCAGCTCTTCGGCGCGGCTGGCGTCGAGATAGCGGGCGGCGGTCGGTTTCAGATCGGCGTCCAGATCGATCTCCAGCGGATTGCCGGTGGGGATCTCCACGCCGACGATCTTATCGTCCGGCACGGCGAACAGAAGCTTGACGATGGCGCGCAAGGAGTTGCCGTGGGCGGCGATCAGCACGTCCTCGCCGGCCTTCAGGCGCGGGGCGATCTCGGCGTCCCAGTAGGGTTCGACCCGATCGAGCGTGGTCTTCAGGCTCTCGGTGTCCGGGATCGACTTGCCGGCGTAGCGAGGGTCGGCGTTGAAATCGAACTCGCCGCCCGGCGCCAGGGGCGGCGGCGGGACGTCATAGCTGCGGCGCCAGACCTTGACCTGATCCTCGCCGTGCTTTTCGGCCGTCTCGGCCTTGTTGAGCCCGGTCAGGCCGCCGTAGTGGCGCTCGTTCAGGCGCCAGTCCTCGATCACCGGCACGTCCTTCAGGCCCGCCGACTGCAGGGCCAGGGCGCCGGTGCGCTTGGCGCGGGTCAGGACCGAGGTGAACATGACGGCGGGCGTGAAGCCGGCCTCGGCGATCAGCTCGCCGCCGCGACGGGCCTGGGCCTCGCCCTCCGCCGTCAGATCGACGTCGACCCAGCCGGTGAAGCGGTTCTCGAGGTTCCACTGGCTCTGGCCGTGGCGGAGCAGGATCAGGCGCGGCATTCGGTCGGTCCTTCGGCAAACAGTCAGTCCGGGTAAGCCGCCGTCATGAAGCGGTCAAGATGTCCCAACTGACGGGATGCTGCGTCGCACACAGGCGCCCGCCTTGTCGCCGGGGGAACCGGCCGTTACCCTGACCGGATGTCGGACCGTCTGTTCTTCCCGCTGGCCCTGGCCGCCGTCGTCGCCCTGGTCGCCCTGGCCGTCGTCTGGCCCTGACGACACGGGCGACGCCGAAGCGCCGCCCGCCGTCGATCAGTAGAGGATCTTGCGCAGGTTGATCCGGAACACCCGGCCCTGCGGATCCAGATAGTCGCGCTGATAATTGACCGGGGTCACGCCGTCGCTGCTGGTCACCGAGACGCGGTCGTCGAAGATGTTCTGAACCCCGACGCCGATGCGCGCCCCCTTCAGGATCGGGAAACGCTCGACCCAGGACGTGCGCTGGGTCAGGTCGGCGAAGGCGAACAGGTTCACCGTCATCCGATCCGAGAAGTTCAGATCGGTGGCGTCGCCATTGACGGTCGTGCCCGACTTCCAGTTGGCGTTGATGAAACTGCCGAAGCCGTTCTTGAACACGCCGGTCTGCACCTGGACCTCATGGCGCGACTGGCCGCCCGAGCCCGAGATGGAGTCGCCGCCCAACAGGTCCAGCGGCGCCAGGCCGTCGCGGATCACCACCTCGTCCTGAACCCGCCAGGTGTGGGTCACGGAGAGGTTGAACATGCCCTGACCGGGCTGCATCCCCGCCCCGCCGCGACCGCCGCGGGGGCCGCCGCCCGGGCCGCCGGGTCCGCCGGGTCCGCCCATCATCATCCGGGGACCGCCGCCGGGACCGCCAGGTCCGCGTGCGCCCTGGGCCGCCGCAGGGTTCGGCTTGCCGAAGGCGCGCGAGAGGTTGAAGCCCCACTGGACGTCCTGCTGTTCGCGGCTGGAGAAGTTCAGCGGGCGGGCGTCGATGGACTGCAGCGTGCCGTCGATCGGATCGCGCGTGAACCGCTCGGGCAGGGCCGCCTCCAGATCCGGTGTGATGGTCGGGAAGCTGGAGATCTCGTTCTCGGCCCGCGTCCGGGTATAGGCCAGGTTCAGGCGCAGATCCTTTTCCGAGAAAGGCTGCCAGTTGACGCCCAGCTTGAGGATACGCCGATCCTCGGCCTTCAGGTTCGGATCGCCGCCGGTGATCTGGACGATCTCGACCGTCTCGTTGTTCCGGAAATCATAGACCGGCGTATTGGGCGTGCTCACCGTCGGGTCGTTCAGTTGCTGGATCGTCGGCGCCTTGCCTTCGCTGGAATAGTTGGCGGACAGGGACAGACGCTCGATCGGCGACCAGTTCAGGCCGGCGCCCAGGCTGGACACCCCGCCGAAGTCGGACAATTCCTGATAGGCCAGGTTCATATTGGCCGACAGGTCGCCGATCCCGGGCAGGACGCCCCGGTCGCGGTTGGAGATCGGCAGGTCGACATTGGCCTGCAGACTGCCCAGGTCGCGTGACTGCGACCGTTCGCTGAAGTCGCCGGAGCGGACGCTTTCGGAATCGAGCGACTGGTGGCGCGCCCCGACCTTGAAGGTGGTGGTCGCGTCGCCGGCGGGCAGTTCCCAGGCCGTGCCGTTCAGCACCATCTCGGCCTCGGCGGTCTGGGCGATGGATCGCGCGGTGTCCCGCGACGCCAGGGAGATCGCGCCGCCCAGGTCGCCGAAGGGGTTCAGGGTCGGATCGCCTGCGGTGATTGCGGCCTGAAGCGCGGTCGCGTCCACGCCTCTGCCCGTGGCGGTGTCCGTCTCGACGCGGCTGTATTCGCCCGTCGCGGTCCAGCGCCAGTCGCCGATATAGCCGTCGAACACCGTGCCCAATTCAGCGGTGCGGGTATTGGTCTGGCGCGTCAGGGCGTCGGGGCGGTCGACATAGCGATACAGCAGCACGTCGTTGCCGAACGGCGACCAGGGACTGTCGCTCGGCAGGGTCAGGGTCACGCCCGGCAGGCCCAGATAGCTGCGGCTGGAGGCGTCCTCCAGACTGCCGCTCAGGGTCATGCCGACCTTGTCGTTCAGGTCGTGCTTGTAGGTTCCCGAAAGGGAGGCGTCCGCCGAACGCGGCAGCAGGGTGCGATAGGCGTTCAGATCGCCGTTGCGCGCCACGCCCGCCGTGGAGGCGAAGTCGGCCAGGCTGGGCGCGCCGTTCGCCGCCGTCGCCGGCACGCCGGCCACCGTGGCCGCCAGGCTCGGATCGAGCGCGCCGCCGTTCAGTCCGGCGACATTGCCGATCCGGTCGAACAGGACGCCCGTGTCGCTGCGGTCGATGTTGCGTTCGCTCTCGAACAGAGCGTTGCTGGTCGTGCCCTCGATGTCGAACGACCAGCGGTCGGCGCCGGCGATCTTCAGGATGTTGTTCTCGCTCTCCGTCGTGGTGCGGCCGCCCTGCTCGGGACGGCTGACGTTGAGCGATGTGGTCAGGGAGCGGAAGTTCGCCTTCAGCACGATGTTCACGACGCGCTGGTTGGCGCTGTAGCCGTAGGACAGGGCCGTCTCTTCCGGCAGAACGTCGAACCGTTCGATGGCCTCGGGCGGGATGCCGCGGATCTCGCGGAAGCCCGAGATGCGCCGGCCGTTGACCAGGAAAACCGGCGAGCCGCCGCGCGCGCTGCGGGTCTGGGCCTCCAGCAGGGTGACCAGTTCGCCGATGTTGGTCGCGCCGAAGGCCTGGATCTGGGCGGCGTCGTAGGAGACGATCGGCTCCTGCCCGCCCAGGGCGACGCCGCGTTTGGCCGCAGTCACCTCGACATCGGGCAGGACGACGGTCGTCTCGTCCTGCGACGTCTGTTGAATTTCGACGGTGGCGGTCGGGGCCAGCGCGAGCAGCATAAGCGCGGTCGGGGTCATGAAACGGCGTTCCGGGAGGAAGAAATTAAGCCCCTTGGGACGCGACAATCATGGCCGGAAAGCGGCGCAATTCGTGACGTTTTAGAAAGCGTTGCGCGTATCCAACACAGGCGAAACAGTTGCGACGGAAAACATTATTTGGCGCGTTGAACAGAGTTTGAGCCACGACTCTAGCGCAGCGCAATTACGAAAGCGGGCCGGTTTCCCGACCCGCTTCCTTTAACCTGAGATCAGAACTCTTCCCAGCCATCCGAACTGGACGAGATCGGAATGTCACGACCGTTGGCGACCTTGACCACCCGCTGTTCGGCACGCGGGGCGGGACGCGGCGCCGCAGGACGGGCTGCAGGCGCGACCGCCACGGGGCCGGAACGCCGGGCGCCGTTCGACACCTGGAAGAAGGCGACCTGGGACGACAGGTCCGCCGTCTCCTGACGCAACGAGGTGCTGGCGGCCGTGGCCTGTTCCACCATCGCGGCGTTCTGCTGGGTGACCTGGTCCATCTGGTTCACGGCGACGTTGATCTCGTGCAGACCGGTCGCCTGTTCCTTGGCGGAGGCGGCGATCTCGACCACCAAGGCGTTGATGTCGTTGACCTGGGACGCGATGGTCTTCAGGGCAGAACCGGCCTCGCTGACCAGACGCACGCCGTTCTCCACCTCGGCGCCCGAGCTGTTGATCAGGGCCTTGATCTCCTTGGCCGCATCGGCCGAGCGCTGGGCCAGGGCCCGCACTTCCGAGGCGACGACCGCGAAACCGCGACCCGATTCACCGGCGCGCGCCGCTTCCACGCCGGCGTTCAGGGCCAGCAGGTTGGTCTGGAAGGCGATCTCGTCGATCACGCCGACGATCTGGCCGATCTGACGCGAGCCGTCCTCGATCTTCTGCATGGCCTCGACGGCGTTCATGACGACCGCGCCCGAGGCTTCGGCGCTCTGGCGGGCGCCGCTGGTGACATTGGCGGCCTGGCTGGCGCCGTCGGCGGTCTTGCGGACCGTGACAGTGATCTGGTCCAGGGCGGCGGCGGTCTCTTCCAGGCTGGCGGCCTGTTGTTCGGTGCGACGCGACAGGTCGTCCGAGGCCTGGCTGATCTCGCCGGCGCCGGAGTCGATGCCGGCGACCGAGCCCAGCACGCCGGTGACGGTTTCTTCCAGACGCGAGATCGAACGGTTGAAGTCGGTCTTCAGGATCTCGCTGCGTTCCGGGAAGGCCGCGTTGATGCGATAGACCAGATCACCTTCGGCCAGGGCCGACAGACCCTTGCCCAGGCTTTCGATGACGACGGCGTTCTCAGCCGCTTCCTGGGCCTTCAGGGCCTCGGTGCGGCGGCGCTCGACCTCGGACTGGTCGCGCATGGATTCGGTTTCCGCTTCCAGCGCCTTGGCGCGCAGGCCGTTGTCGCGGAAGATCTGCATGGCCTGGGCCATGGCGCCGACTTCGTCCTTGCGGTCCGTGTCGGGAATGGTCACGTCCAGCTTGCCGTTGGCCATGATCGACATGACGTCGGTCATGCGCCGGACCGGGGCCACCATCAGGATCGACAGTTGCACGCCCAGGAAGACGGCGGCGGAGACCAGGATCAGCCCCCCGACGGCCAGGGCGATGAAGGAGGACATGATCGCCGACGCCTGCTGGGCGTCGCGTTGGGCCATCCGTTCCGTCTCGATGTTGCGGACGTTGGTGATCGACTTGGTGATATGGGTGACACGAACCTTGTCGGAGTTCTGCACGACATAGTCGCGCGCCCCCTGCGCCCGGGTCGCATCAAGGGCGGCCTCGGTCATCGGCGTGCCCACCGTCGAACGCCAGATCTCGGCGTCGGCGGCGGCCTTGTTCAACTGGGCCTTCTCGTCTTCGGTCAGCGGAGCGGCGTTCAGGGTCGCCATCGCGTCCTGGAACTGCTTGATGCCCTCGCGATAGGTGACCATGTAGTCGGAATCGCCCGACAGCAGGACGCCGCGCATCTGCGAGTTCACGCGCAGCATGCCTTTTTCGGCGAGATGGGTTTCGTCGATGATCCCCTTGCTTTCGGCGTTCAGCTCTGCGGCCGTCTTCATCGCGGACAGCTGGAAGAAGACCGCGCCGATCATGGCGGCGGCGACGGTCAGCAGCAGGGCGAAGGCGATGGCCAACTTCCGCTGCATCGGGATGTTCTTGGGGTTCATGCGGTCATCTCTGAAATGCGGGGAGTCATTTGAGAAGGAAACCCGGAACGGCGGACCGTTCCGGGCGGGAAGTCAGTTTCAGAAGCCGGCCTGGACGCGAATGGTGGCCGTGTTGCCGCTGTCGTCGCCAATGAAGGCGCCGGTGCGGTTTTCGACCGACCAGGCCGTCCAGTGGGCGGAGACGCGGGTGTTGTTCGTCGGATACCAGTTGACGCCCAGCAGCCAGGTGTCGCCCTCGCCGCCCGTGGGATTGTCGCTGTAGTCCGCGTTGTCGTAGCGGCCGACGATCTCGACCGCGCCATAGCCGTCGGTTCCCAGCGGGTTCAGCACCTTGGGACGCGCCCAGGTGCCGGTGCGGGACGAAAGAGGCGGGGTTTCGCCGGTGATGAAGAAGCCGGCCGAGATGGCGTAGGCGTCCTGATCGAAATCGCGCGCGGCCGTCTCGACGACGCGCTTGCCGCCCTCGGCCATCAGCCAGCCCGGACCACGCACGCCGCCCAGTTCCAGACCCAGGCCCTTGCTGCCCTTGGGATTGGCGTAGGCACCGCCCGACAGGCGCAGATTGTCGTTGTAGCGCGACGACACGATCAGGCTGCGCGAAGAGATGGTCGCCGAGGGCGTCAGGTCTTCGACGAAGGCCCAGCCGCCGAGGTGCAGGAAGCCGTCCTCGGTCTTCAGCGGCGACCAGTGGGTGCGGCCCATGAGGGTCACGGAGTCGTTGTTCGTGCCGTCGCTGATGGCGTCGCCGGTGACCGACAGCGAGGCGTGCCAGACGCTGCCCGTCAGTTTCGAGCTGACGCCGACGCCATAGGCGCCGCGTTCCGGGCCGACGGTCGAGACCATGAGGCTGCGCTCGAGGAAGGGAACCTGGTCTTCGGCGGTGCCGCCTTCGACGCCGCGGTCGTTCAGGCGCTGACCGACGGAGACCTCCAGGTCACGACCGGCCAGCTTGGTCGAATAGGACAGGAAGGCGTTGTTCACATTGGTGGCGTTGTCGGCGAAGTCGGCCTCGACCCAGTAGCTGAAGCCGCCGGGAATTTTGCCTTGGCCGCCGATGCGGATGCCGCGCAGTTCGGTGCCGGTCAGGTTGCGATTGTCGAAGTCCGAACCGAAGGTGGTCGACAGGTCGGTCGTCACCCGCATGCGCGGCTTGAAGGTGAAGGCGCCGTCCGGGCTGCGCAGTTCGGGCAGGCCGGTGGACCAGTCCACGGTCGAGGGCGCAGGCGCGGCGGCGATCGCCGTCGGGCGCGGCGCCGGCGCGGCGACCGGGGCCGGGGTTCCGGCGGCCGCCGTCGCGACGGGAGCATGCGATTGGGCCTCGAGTTGTTCGAGGCGGGCTGACAGGGCCTGCACTTGGGCGCGCAGGGTGGCGATTTCTTCCGCGGACGGCGTCGATGACTGGGCGAAGGCGGAAGTGGCGAGCGCGGCGAGGCCGACACCCGCCGCGAGGGAGCGGGGGAGGATCATGAGAAACACCTGTAAAGCGTGACTGTTAAGGAAGCCCCAAACGGGCGTACGCAGAACTGCGTAATCTTCGCAGGCCTCACCCGGCGTGACCGGGGGCCAGATGCAGTACAGGCGCCGCCCCTTTCGGAACGACGCCTGTTTTCCGGGGAGGAAATCAGTCGGCGGTGACAAGGTCCTTGTCACCGGGCCCGGCCGCCGGGTCCGGCAGGGCCGCGATCGGCTGAGGTGCGCCGTTCAGCGCCTTGCTCAGCGCGTCACGGTCCAGTTCGCCTTCCCAGCGGGCGACGACGATGGTCGCCACCGCATTGCCGATGAAGTTGGTCAGCGCGCGGCACTCGCTCATGAAGCGGTCGACGCCGAGGATCAGGGCCATGCCGGCGACCGGCACGGTGGGCACCACCGACAGGGTCGCCGCCAGGGTGATGAAGCCGGCGCCGGTGATGCCGGCCGCGCCCTTGGACGACAGCATGGCCACCGCCAGCAGCAGGATCTGCTGTTCCAGCGTCAGGTTGATGTTCATGGCCTGGGCGATGAACAGGGCCGCCATGGTCATATAGATGTTGGTGCCGTCCAGATTGAACGAATAGCCGGTGGGAACGACCAGGCCGACGACCGACTTGGACGCGCCGGCGCGTTCCATCTTGTTCAGCAGCGACGGCAGGGCGGCTTCCGACGAGGAGGTGCCCAGGACCAGCAGCAGTTCTTCCTTCAGGTAGCGGATCAGCTTCAGGATGTTGAAGCCGTTGGCCCAGGCGACCAGACCCAGGATGCCCACCACGAAGACGATGGCCGTGATGTAGAAGGTGGCGACCAGGGCGGCCAGATTGGCGATGGAGCCGATGCCGTACTTGCCGATGGTGAAGGCGAAGGCGCCGAAGGCGCCGATGGGCGCGGCCTTCATCAGGATGGCGACCAGCTTGAAGAAGGCGTGGCTGATCGATTCCAGGAAGGTCAGGACCGGCTTGCCGACCGGGCCGACCGAAGCGAGGGCGAGGCCGAACAGGACCGAGACGAACAGGACCTGCAGGATGTTGCCGTCCGCGAAGGCCGAGACCACCGTGTCGGGAATGATGGCGGTCAGGAAGCCGACGATGGTCGTCTCGTGCGCCTGTTCCGAATATTTGGCGACCGCGCCGACATCCAGCGAGGCCGGGTCGATGTTCAGGCCCCGCCCGGGCTGGACGATATTGGCGATGACCAGACCGACGATCAGGGCCAGGGTCGAGAAGGTCAGGAAGTAGGCGAAGGCCTTGGCGGCGACCCGGCCGACCCGGCCGATGTCGCTCATGCCGGCGATGCCGGTGACGATGGTCAGGAAGATGACCGGGGCGATGACCATCTTCACCAGCTTGATGAAGGCGTCGCCCAGCGGCTTGAGGCTCTCGCCGAAGGTCGGCCAGAAATGGCCGATCACGGCGCCGGCCACGATGGCGGTCAGGACCTGAAAATACAGATGCCGGTAGAAGGGCCGGCGAACGGCCGGTTCTGCGGCGCCCCCATCGGGGGCTGAAGGAAGCGCGATCACGGAAGGCTCCTGTTACAGCGGGAACATCCCGCGGTCTCCTCGAGGGCCTCGATCTGTGTCGAAGCTCCGAAGCTAATGTCCCTCACGCAAGCCGCAGCTCAAAACTCATTCGAGATTGCAATCAAGATATTGATACATAAGGAAATTGATCGACAATCGCTCGGTCGTGATCCGGCCATGATGTGATTGTCCGCACATCGCCATGGCATGTTTGTGCGAAATACCGCACAAAGGGCGACATGAAGCCCCGGCCGCACGTCAAGATTCTCGAAGAAGCGTCGATATTCAGCACCTCCTGGATATTCTTGCTGGCGGGATGGCTCGCAGCCATCCTGATCGTGGCCGGTCTGGCGGGCGAGGCGGTTCGTCAGGACGCCACGCAGGAACTGGAACGCAAGGCCTCGGCGTCGGCCGCCCTTCATGCAGCGGTGCTGCGCGCGGAACTGGAGAAGCAACGCTCGGCGCCCTTCATCCTGGCCAGCGACCCGGACGTCGGAGCCCTGTTGTCCGCCCCGACCCGAACCGACGCCGATCGGGTCGATCGCAAGCTGGAACGACTGGTCGCCCAGACGCGGGCGGCCGTCATCTATGTGCTGGACGCGCGCGGCCTGACCTTGGCGGCCAGCAACTGGAACCAACCGACCAGTTTCGTCGGCACCAGCTACGCCTTCCGCCCCTATTTCCTGAACGCGATGAAAAACGGCGGCGGCGAATTCTTCGCCTTGGGCACGGTCAGCGGCCGCCCCGGCCTGTATCTGTCCCGACGGGTGGACGACGCCGCCGGCGACCCCCTGGGCGTCGTTGTGGTGAAGGTCGAGTTCGGCGCCCTGGAGGCTGACTGGCGCGCGTCCGGCGAGCCCGCCTATGTCGTCGACCCCGGCGGCGTCGTCCTGGTCACC
The DNA here is from genome assembly GCF_044336875.1 of Brevundimonas sp. Lineage (GTDB taxonomy): Bacteria > Pseudomonadota > Alphaproteobacteria > Caulobacterales > Caulobacteraceae > Brevundimonas. The sequence goes on from NZ_JBIIOP010000001.1 coordinate 399,909, forward strand.
AGCGTTCCCCAATGGCGGTTCAGCACCACGGCGAAGATGACCGAACAGCGCCGCCGCCTGACATTGACGGACCATACCCTGACCCCGGCGGATCTGAAGCCCCTGCCCTTCCCGACGCCCGACGGCGACCGCCCCCGTCTGGTCCGCGCCAAGGTGGATGGAATCGAGCAGACCTGGATGCACGCCCAGGTCGACGCCTCGACTCCGGGCTGGACCCTGCACCTGCTGTCGCCGGGACGCGGGGCGGTGGACGCCGCAGTCGCAGGCGCGCGGGCCCTGGCGGCCCTGATCGTCACCCTGCTGGCCGGCGTGGGCGCCGTCCTGTTGCGCCGTCGTCAGCAGGCCCGCGCCAACGCCCAGGTCAAGGAGCAGGACCGGCAGGAACTGGAGCGGCGCATCGCCGAACGCACCCGCGAACTGAGCACCGCCAACGCCGCCCTGAACCGTCAGATCGAGGAACGCCGACGCGCCGAGGCGGCGCGCGAACTGATGCGCGACGAACTGATGCAGGCCAGCAAGCTGGCGGCCCTGGGCCAGATCGTCGCCAGTGTGGCGCACGAGATCAACCAGCCGGTCGCCGCCATCCAGACCCAGGCCGAGACCGTCGGTGTGCTGCTGGCGCGCAACCAGCCCGACAAGGCCCGCACCGCCCTGGACCGGATTTCCGACCTGACCCAGCGCATCGGCGCCATCACCCAGGATCTGCGGATCTTCTCGCGCAAGGCCACGCCCGCCATCGACGGGGTTCGGCTGGAGGACGCCATCCACGGCGCCCTGCTGCTGACGCGCGGACGACTGGATGAACGCCGCGTCGCGCTGGAACGGCGCGGCGACGCCGAGGTCACAGTGCGCGCCGACCGGTTTCGCCTGGAACAGGTGATCGTCAATCTGATCAAGAACGCGGCCGAGGCCATGGAGGATCGCGACGGTTCCCTGCTGATCCTGGCGGTGGAGCGCGACGGTGATCAGGTGCGCCTGATCTTCTCCGACAACGGGCCGGGCCTGCCGCCCGAGGTGGTCCGCCAGCTGTTCACGCCCTTCGTCACCACGCGCGCCAACGGCCTGGGCCTGGGGCTGGTGATCTGCCGCGACATCATCGCCAGTTTTGGCGGCGAGCTCGATCTGGTCCCCAGCGCCCAGGGCGCCACCTTCGTCGCCACCCTGAGAGCCGTCTGATGCAGTTCGCCGCCCCGCTGACCGTGGTCCTGGTCGAGGACGACGCCGACTTCCGCCAGGCCCTGGTCGAACGCCTGATGCTGGAGGGGTTCGAGGTTCGCGCCTTCGCGGCGGCCGAGCCGGCGCTGAAGGCCGTCGACGCCGACTTCGCCGGCGTGGTCGTCACCGATCTGCGGATGCCGGGCATGGACGGTCGCCAGTTGCTGTCACGACTGCAGGCGCTGGACACGGCCCTGCCGGTCATCATGATCACGGGCCACGGCGACATCGGCGACGCGGTCGCCGCCATGCACGACGGCGCCTATGATTTCGTGGCCAAGCCCTTCCCGTTCGAACGACTGCAGGACAGCCTGAACCGCGCGCTGGAGAAGCGCGGCCTGGTGCTGGAAAACCGCCGACTGGTCGCCATGGCCGCCGAGGGCGGACAGGAGCTGCCCCTGGCCGGTTCGTCGCGCGCCATCACGGCGCTACGCGCCACCATCGCCCAGATCGCCGACGCCCGCATGGATGTGCTGATCGAGGGCGAGACCGGGGTAGGCAAGGAGGCGGTGGCGCGCGCCCTGCACAACGGCGGCCGTCGCCGGCTTGCGCCCTTCGTCGCCGTCAACTGCGGCGCCCTGCCCGACGGCCTGATCGAGAGCGAGTTGTTCGGCCACGAACTGGGCGCCTTCGCCGGGGCCCTGCGACGCCGCGTCGGCCACGTCGAACGCGCCGACAAGGGCTCGCTGTTCCTCGACGAGGTCGAGAGCATGCCCCTGGCCGTGCAGGTGAAGATGCTGCGCGTGCTGGAAGAGCGTGAAATTCACCCCATCGGGGCCAACGAACCCCGCGTTCTGGACCTGCGCATCCTCGCCTCGGCGAAGGTCGACCTGGGCGAGGCGGCCCGGCGCGGCGCCTTCCGAGAGGACCTCTTTTACCGCCTGAACGTGGTGCGGCTGCGCGTGCCGCCGCTGCGGGAACGGCGCGAGGACATTCCCCTGTTGTTCGCCCACTTCCTGCGTCGCGCCGCCGATCGCCACGGCATCGAACCGCCGGCCATCGACGACGGCGTGCGGCGATCCCTGCTGGAGGCCGACTGGCCCGGCAATATCCGCGAACTGGCCCATTTCGCCGAAAGGGTCGTGCTGGGCCTCGACGACGACAGGACGGCCGCCCAGGACGATCTCAGCCTACCGGACCGGCTGCACCGGTTCGAGGGCGAACTGCTGCGCGGGGCGTTGCAGACCTATCGCGGCGATATCGTCGCGGTGCTGGAGGAGATGCGCATCCCCCGCAAGACCCTGTACGACAAGCTGCAGCGCCACGGGCTGAAGCCCGCCGACTTCCGGGACTGACCGTCAGGCGGCGACGGGACGCCTCATCCGTTCGGCCGTTTCCAGGGCGGCGGCGACGCCGTCGAACAGGCTGGTCAGGGTGATCGGCTTGCACAGATGGCCGTCCGCCCCTGCGGCCCGGCCCGCCTCGACATGCTCCGGCAGGGCGTTGGCGGTCAGCATGATGAGCGGCGTGCGCACCCGCTGCTCTTCCGCCTCCAGGGCGCGGATCGCGGCCGTGGCGGTCAACCCGTCCATCACCGGCATCTGCATGTCCATCAGCACCAGGTCGAACGCGCCTTCCCGGAAGGCGGCCAGGGCCTGAAGCCCGTCCTCGACCGCGACGAGTTCGGCGGAGAGACCGGCCAGCATGATCTCGATGACCTTGCGGTTCGCAGGATGGTCGTCCGCCAGCAGGATCCGGGCGGGGAAGATCATCTCCTTCGCCTCGTCCGGCTCGTCGACATTGGCCGCCGCGATCTCGACCGCGCGAGGCAGGGCGATTTCGAACCAGAAGGTCGCGCCCTCGCCCGGCCGGCCCTCGCAATCCAGCACGCCGCCCATCAGGGCCACCAGATCCTGGGAAATGGCCAGCCCCAGCCCCGTGCCGCCGAAGCGGCGGGTAATGGAGCCGTCCGCCTGCTGGAAGCGCGCGAAGAGGCGTGACTTCTGCGCGTCGTCGAAGCCGCAGCCGGTGTCGGACACCGTGAACCGCACCCGGTCCTCGCCCGCCGCGGCCACGGCGATCGAGACCGCCCCATCCGCCGTGAACTTCAGGGCGTTGGAAATCAGGTTCGACAGGACCTGACGCACGCGCACCACATCGCCCTCGACCGACCCTTCGGCGGTCGGCTCGATCACCACGCTCAGCATCACGCCCTTTTCGTCGGCGCGCGGCCGATAGAGGGCGGCCGCGCCGCGCACCGTGTCGCCCAGATCGAAGGTCGAACGCTCCAGCGCGATCTCGCCCGCCTCGATCTTGGCGGAGTCCAGGATGTCGGACAGCAACCGTTCCAGCGTCACGCCGGAAGAACGGATGACTTCGGCCATCTCGCGTTCGCGGGGTTCCAGCCGGGCGCGCGACAGGGCGTCGGCCATGGCCACGACCCCGTTCAGGGGCGTGCGGATCTCGTGGCTCATATTGGCCAGGAATTCGGACTTGGACCGATTGGCCTCTTCGGCGCGACGACGGGCGACGCGCAGATCTTTGGCCTGGCTCCACAGCCACAGCAGAGCCGCCACGGCCGACAGGACGAAGACGACCGATATGCCCACCGTCCATTTCTGCGTGGCGATGACATCGCCCTGCAGATCCGTATTGGCGCGCGCCGTCTCCAGCTGGGCGCGACGTTCGGCCAATTGCTGCTGCATGTCGCCGGTGACCTGCCGGATGCCGGCGCTGAAGCGCTGGGCGTCGGCGACCTTGTCATCCTGGGCATGCTCGCGAAGCTTCAGATAGGCTTCCTGCGGACGGCCTTCGGCGAACAGGATCTCGGCTTCGACGTGGGCGATCTCTGATCGCCCCTCCTCGCGGAAACGATCTGCGGCGGCCAGGGCGCGGATCTGGTTCAGATCGCGCCTCGCGGCGGCCAGCTGCCCCGTCTGCGCGCGGGCGATCGCGCGCGCCGGCAACAGTTGCGCGGCCAGAAAGGACGCCTCGCCAAGATCCTCGCCATAGGGTTCGAGGCATTGCAGCACGTCGCGCGGCGCATGACGCCCCCGGGCCGTCATGGCGCACAGCCTGGCGTCATAGACCGCAAGACTGGGCAGGCCGGCGCGCTGCGTCAGGCGATGGTGCGCCATGTAGAGATGTTGGGCCTGGTCCGCGTCGCCCAACTGGGTCGACAGTCGCGACAGGTTGTAGATGGCGTCGAAATCCGGTCGCGGATAGACCGGGTTGGCGAAGTCGATCTCGAAGCGCCCGAAGGCGGCGGTCGCGCCGTCGATGTCGTTCAGCTTCATCAGGCCGATGCCGGTCATTTCCCACAGACCGGCGCGAGCGATGTTCGCATAGGGCTGGTTCTCGGGGATGAAGGCGTCGGCGTCGGCCAACAGCTTCAGCCCCTCGCCGATCCTGTCCTGATCCATCAGCGCCAGGGCCCATATGCGGGTGGCGTGGGCCCGCGCGAACCAGTCGGCCTCCGTCGTCGCGATCCGACGCATTTCGTCTGCCGCGGACGTCTCGCCCTGGTCGTAGCGCAGCGTCAGGGCGTTCAGGCGGGCGATCTGGATATAGCGGGAATCGCCCTGATGCCGCGCCGCCTCGGCCAGACGGTCGTTCCAGGCCTTGGCCTTGTCGAACTCGCCCTGGTTCAGGAAGATCCAGGCGACATGATAGAGACGCTGCAGACCTTCGCGGTCGTTGCGACGCATCGCGTCTCGGCCGAAGGTCTCCAGGGCCATGAAGTCGGTGGCGCCCGCCCGACGCTCGACGGCCTTCGCCAGTTCGAGCGGAGAGCGCACCACGCCCGGCGGCTGCGCCGACGCGCCCTGGGCGAACACCGCCGTCAGGACGAGGGCGAAGACAACGGGAACTGTTAATCTGGACATGCGGCTTCCGATTCCATCGGACCCTGGCATGACTTTGGTTGCATAAGCTTTATCAACGGCGTCGGCGCCAACCCCTATGAGGGCCTTCGTCAGACTCCGCGTTGACCACCCCGGGCCTTTCCGCTATACGCCCGCCCTCTTGAGATTTTCGCGCCGTGGACGTGTGCTCCGCGGCGTTTTCCGTTCGAAGGTTTGACATGGCCAACAACCCCGGCGCCCGCAAGGCGATCCGCAAGATCGAAGCGCGGACCGAAGTGAACAAGGCGCGCCGCTCGCGCGTCCGCACCTATCTGCGCAAGTTCCAGGAAGCCCTGGCCGGCGGCGATGCCGCCGTCGCCAAGACCGCTTTCGTGGAAGCCCAATCCGAGCTGATGCGCGCCGTCTCCAAGGGCGTCGTTCACAAGAACACCGGCTCGCGCAAGGTGTCGCGTCTGGCCGCCCAGCTGAAGAAGCTGTCGGCCGCCTAAATCCCTCAGGGATTCCCCGCATACGGAGCGGCTGTAGCTGTTCCGTTACGGGATTTTACTGATATTTCAACGGCGAAGGCGCGCAAGCTCCTTCGCCGTTTCGCGTTCGGCCGTTAACTCTCTTTACGCACGAATACGGACTCCAGGCAGGCGAAACGGCGAATTTCCCAAGCAGGATTAGCGTTTGACGGAGTCAAACAATTTAACTGCGAATCGACCAACGAATCAGCGTTGACCCGACCGGCCCGGGGCGTAAGTTTTGGCCTCTAACGCACTTCCATCCCAACACGGATGAAGACGGCGCGGAACATCAGTTTCGCGTTGGCGGGAGATGTCTGTCCAGGAGCTCGGCCCCGTCCGGAAAGCATCGCTTTTCGGCGCAGGAGAAGTCGTCCCTGAACCATCGCCCTGGAGTGCGGAAGGTCGGAATGGTTTTTTGAAGCGGGTGGCTGAACGATGGTTGGGGGTGCGACGGCGATGGCGGGCGGCATTAACGGATCGAACATGACGGATCCGGACCGCATCTGGAACGAGGCCTCGGTGCGGCTGCGCGCTGAAATCGGCGACGGTCCCTTCTCGTCCTACATCGCCCCTTCCGCAGTCCGCGTGGACTCGGCCGGCCAGCTGATCCTGGTCACCCCCACCGCCTACGCCCGCGACTGGGTCCGCAAGAACGCCCTGCGCCGGATGAACGAGCTGTGGCTGGGCCTGGACGGCCTGAACCGCCGTCTGGACGTCCGCTGCCGCGCCGAAGTGGGTTCCGCCCCGCCGGCCTCGGCCGTGATGTCGGGCTCCGGCTCGAGCAATGTCGTGGACGCCGTGCCGCGCCTCGCCGCCCTCGCCACCCCGACCATCGCCCCGATCGCCGACGGCGCCCGCGCCGTGCGCGCCGCCGGCCTGCAGGACCGCCTGACCTTCGACAGCTTCGTGGAAGGCCAGGGCAACGCCTTCGCCCTCGCCATCGCCAAACAGGTGGCCAGCTGGGCCGACGGCCATTTCAACCCGGTCTTCTTCTGCGGCCCCTACGGCTACGGCAAGACCCACCTGCTGAACGCCATCGCCTGGGAGGCCCAGCGCCTGCGGCCCGAGGCCAAGGTCGTCTATCTGACCGCCGAACGCTTCCTGTCGACCTTCGTCAAGGCGATGCAGGACCGCTCGACCGCCGCCTTCAAGGAGAGCCTGCGTTCGGCCGACATGCTGCTGCTGGACGATGTCCAGTTCGTCGGCGGCAAGGCCTCGACCCAGGAAGAACTGCTGTCGACCCTGACCGCCCTGATCGAGGACGGCAAACGGATCGTCTTCTCGGCCGACCGCGCGCCGATGGCCCTGACCGAGGTCGAGCCCCGCTTGCGCAGCCACCTGGCCGCCGGCCTGACCTGCCCGGTCGAGGCGGGCGACCGCGAACTGAAGATCGCCGTGGCCAACAACCGCCTGAAGGCCCTGTCGGCCCTCGGCGTCGTCCAGGGCGAAGCCGCCCCGGAAGTCCTGGCCCAGCTGGTCGACCGCACCCCCGGCTCGATGCGCGAGCTGGAGGGCGCCGTGAACACCCTGGCCGCCGCCGCCGGATCGCGTCTGTCGGCCGTTTCGGTCGACGAGGCCTCGGCTCTGCTGGGCGTCGCCCTGCGCGGCGGGCCGGAGCGCCGCATCACCGTGGACGAAATCCAGAAGACGGTCGCCGACCACTTCACCCTGAAACAGGCCGACCTGCTGTCGGAGCGCCGCACCCGTTCGGTCGCCCGTCCGCGCCAGATCGCCATGTATCTGTGCAAGCAGCACACGACGCGCTCCTATCCCGACATCGGCCGTCGCTTCGGCGGTCGCGACCACACCACGGTCCTGCACGGCGTGCGCAAGATCGAGGAACTGATGGCTCAGGACGACCAGATCGCCCGCGACGTCGAGGCCCTGACCCGCAAGCTGCGGGGCTGAGATCACACCAGCCTCTCCCTCCCCGTTCCGGGGAGGGTCGTCGCGCCAGCGACGGGGTGGGGGCGGCCGGGCAGGGCCGCATTTGTGTGATGCGAGGCCGGTTCGTGGGTGCTTTGCCTTGCCCTCCCCACCCGACCTCGCTGCGCTCAGCCACCCTCCCCGTTCCGGGGAGGGAGAAAACTGTGAACGGCTTTCGCCGCCTTCCTTGCAGCCCGCGCCCAATCCGCTAGTGTCGAAGGCCCTCAATCGTGACGCTCAGGTCGAGTCGTCACACCCGGGCGAGACGACATGCAACTGACCATCGAACGATCCGCGCTCCTGAAGGCCCTAGGCCACGTGCAGAGCGTCGTCGAACGTCGCAACACCATCCCGATCCTGTCCAACGTCCTGCTCAGCGCGGGCCGCGACCGTCTGGCCTTCGCGGCCACTGATCTCGACATGGAGATGGTGGACGAGGCCGAGGCGACGGTGAACGTCGAGGGCCAGATCACCGCCCCCGCCCACACCCTGTACGAGATCGTCCGCAAGCTGCCGGAAGGCGCCGAGGTCTCGCTGCTCTATTCGGGCGACGATCCCCGCCTGGTGGTCTCGGCCGGCCGGTCGCGCTTCAACCTGCCGGTCCTGCCGGCGGGCGACTTCCCGGTCATGTCGACCGACAGCGCCGGCGCCTCCTATGTCATGCCCAAGGAAGACCTGGCGCGCCTGATCGACAAGACCCGGTTCGCGGTCTCGACCGAGGAAACCCGCTACTATCTGAACGGCCTGTATCTGCACACGGTCGCCGAGGCCGGCGTGCCCTTGCTGCGCGCCGTGGCCACCGACGGCCACCGCCTGGCCCTGGCCGAGACCCCGGCGCCCGAAGGCGCGGCCGGCGGTCCCGGCGTGATCGTGCCGCGCAAGACGGTGGATCAGGTCCGCCGCCTGCTGGACGACGCCGGCGGCGCGGTCGAGGTCACGGTCTCGGCCCAGAAGATCCGCTTCCAGATGGGCGAGGCCTCGCTGACCTCGAAGGTCATCGACGGCGCCTTCCCCGACTATCTGCGCGTCATCCCCAAGGGCAACGACAAACAGGCCGACATCGACAACGCCCTGTTCGCCAAGGCCGTCGACCGGGTGGCCACCATCTCGGCCGAGAAGAGCCGTTCGGTGAAACTGGCCTTCGACAACGACCGGGTGAAACTGACCGTCCGCAACATGGAAGCCGGCCAGGCCGAGGAAGAGGTCGAGATCGGCTATTCCGACGAGCCGTTCGAGATCGGCTTCAACGCCCGCTATCTGCTGGACGTCGCCGGCCAAATCACCGGCGAGAACGCCGCCTTCCGCTTCGCCGACCCGGCCTCTCCGACGCTTGTGCTCGATCCGGGCGATCCGGGCGTGCAATATGTGCTGATGCCGCTGCGCGTCTGATCACCTTCAGGGTGAAGAGTGCTAGTGCTGGTGAGCCTTGGCGCTGCGCTCACTAGCACTTTTCACTAGCACCTCTTGATCACCTCCCTCGCCCTCACCGACTTTCGCTCCTATGCGGGCGCGCGGCTGGAGATGACCTCCGGCCCCGTGGTGCTGCATGGGCCGAACGGGGCGGGCAAGACCAATCTGCTGGAAGCCGTCAGTCTGCTGACCCCCGGCAAGGGGCTGCGCGGGGCGACCGCCGCCGAGATGGGCCGGCGTGAACCGGGGGAAGCGACCGGGCGCGCCTGGGCCGTCATGGTCGAACTGGACGACGAGACCCGGCTGGGCACGGGGGTCCAGACCGCCGGCGCCGCCCGCCGTATCGTCCGCATCGACGGCGAGACGGCCCAGCCCGGCCGGCTGCTGGACTATCTGCGCCCCGTCTGGGCCACGCCGGAACAGGACCGTCTGTTCTCCGATGCCCGGGCCGAGCGGCTGAAATTCTTCGACCGCCTGGTCTTCGCCGCCGATCCTGACCACGCCGCCAGCGTCTCGGCCTATGACAAGGCCCTGCGCGAACGGCTGCGGCTGCTGAACGATGCGGCCGACGGACGCGAGGCCGATCCGGTCTGGCTCGACGCCCTGGAGATGCGGCTGGGCGAGGCCGGGGCCCGCGCCGCCGTCGCCCGCGTCGCCGCCCTGCACGCGCTTCAGGCCGCCATCGACGCCCGCAACGACCGCCCCTTCCCCCAGGCCGACCTGGGTCTGGACGGCGAGGCCGAACGGATGGCCGAAGCAGGATCGGAGGAGGACGAGATCGCCGCCTTCATCCGCCAGGGCCTGGCCCGCGCCCGCCCCCGCGACGGCGCCGCCGGGCGCTCGCTGTTCGGGCCGCACCGCACCGACCTGACCGCCATTCATCGCGAGAAGATGCGCCCCGCCGCAGAGGGGTCGTCCGGCGAACAGAAGGCCCTGGTGCTGAACCTGATCCTGGCCCAGATCACCCGCCTGTCCGAAGGCGCGGCCCAGCCCGTCCTGCTGCTGGACGAGGCCCCGGCTCACCTGGACGAAGGCCGCCGCGCCGCCCTGTTCGACGAGATCGTCGCCCTCAACCTGCAGGCCTTCATGACCGGCACCGAGCGCGACCTGTTCTCCGGTCTGGAAGGCCGCGCCCAGTTCGTCCGCGTCGCCGGCGGAGCGCTGGAGAGCGACGCCTAGTCGGGAATGTCGATCCCCTCGGCGCGCAGGGCGTCGAGAAGGGGTTGGAGCCCGTCGCCGTAGCGTTTCCATCGCCCGACCGAGGTCGAATAGAGCGGCGAACGCACCTGGACCGAACTGGCGGTCGAGACCGCCGAAGTGTTCTCGTGGAAGGCCAGACAGGCCGGATCGAACGGCAGACCGACAAGGTCCAACACCCGCCGCGTCTGCCCTTCCAGATCGGCCACCATGTCCTCATAGGCCACCTCGGCGAACCGGTCCGGCGGCAGGATTGCGCGCCAATGGGCGACCAGCCGGTCGAACAGGGCATAGTAGCGGCCCGCGTCGGCCAGATCGAAGGCGTAGTCGTAATAGGGAAAGTCGGTCGCAAACAGCTGGCGATAGTTGGACAGGGCGCTGTCCACCGGATGGCGGCGCAGGCACAGGATCCGCGCATTGGGCAAGGCGCGATGGATCAGGCCGACATTGAGAACGTTCAGCGGCATCTTGTCGATGACCCGCGCCGCCGTGGCTCCGGCTCCGTCCTCAACCGCCGCGCGGGCGCGTTCGACATAGGTCCGGCCGAGCGCCGCGAAATCCAGACGGTCCGCAGCGGCGAAAGTCTCCACGTCCAGCACCAGCGACGACGGCGTGCCCGTCATCCGCTTCACCAACAGGGAGAAGTCGCCCAGTTCCCCGGCCGAGACGATGACCGGATGGCTGGACAACACCCGGTCCAGCAGGGTGGTGCCGGTGCGAGGAAGGCCGACGATAAAGATCGGCGCCGGGTCGTCGTATCCGCCGGTCGCCGGTTTGGCCGTCGCGGCGGCCGCCTCGAACAGGGCCTTGTCGCGGTCGATCGCATAGGGCGCCGCACGACGACGCCCGGCCTTGGCTCGTTCCAGCCAGGACAGAGCCGTCGGATGATCGCCCATGTCCTCGAACGACTTGGCCAGGGCGTGACCCAGATGCTGCTGGCGGGCCGGATCGGGATCGGGATCGGGATCGGCGTCGTCGAACAACGCCTCCAGCGCCGCGACCTGATTGTCCGCCTCGGTCTGGCGCGACAGAGAGACCAGCGAGGACAGGGCGCGGTGATGATCGGGTCGGGCCTTCAGCGCCGCCTCATAGGCCGTGCGCGCCCCCGCAAGGTCGCCGGTGAACTGCAGGGCCGAGCCCAGGTTATACTGCCAGTCCGCATGGTCGGGACGCCGCGCCGTCGCCCGACGGAACAGGGCCGCCGCCGCCTGATAGGCGCCGGTCCGGCTCAGCACCACGCCCAGGGTGTCCAGCACATGGCCGTCGCGTGGATCGAGGGCGGCGGCGGCTTCCGCCTCGGCCCGCGCCTCGGCCTGCCGATGCAAGGCCAATAGAGCCCGGGCGCGTTGGGCGCGAGCGCCGAGATGGCCGGATTCGATCTGCAGCGCCTTGTCCGTCAGCTCCAGCACCTTGGACGGATTGCGATGCTCCGCCGCGATCAGGGCCAGCAGGAACAGGGCCTGGGCTGGCGCCTCGCCCTTTTGCAGTGCGGCGAGACACAGGGCGTGAGCGCCGCGGTGCTCCCCCCCGGCGATAAGGGTCGCCGCTCGCCGCAGGGTCACGTTTTCAATCGCCAGATCAGCCATCCGTTTCATTAATCGCACAGTCGCCGGTAAAACATTCGGAAATACGTCATCCAGACCACAGATCGACCGAGGTGGCGCCGCACTCGCTTGACGCCTCGTTTTACCGCATCGCAGCATCGCCGCTTAGTCAATGCGAGAGGGGATTCCGCATGAGTGTATCGAACCGGATGAAATGGGGGCTTCTGGCCTCGGTCAGCGCTCTCACGCTGACGGCGGGAGCGGCGACGGCGCAAGAGTCTGCGCCGACCACCGTTGACGACATCATCGTCACCGGAACCCTGCGCGGCGCCTCGACGGTGCAGACGGCGCCGATCAATATTTCCGCCATCGGCAGCCTGCAGATCGAACAACTGGGCGTGACCGATCTGGCCCAGATCTCGCGCTATGTGCCGGGCCTGTATGTGGTCGATCAGGGTCCGCGCAACGCCAACCGCATCGTGGTGCGCGGCCTGAACATCGACCCGCTGGGCGAGTCTGTCGGTCAGGGCGCTGGCGGCACGGTCGCCACCTATCTGGGCGAAGTGCCGATCGCCATCGACCTGAAGCTGAACGACGTCGAGCGCGTCGAATTCCTGCTCGGCCCGCAAGGCACCCTGTACGGCGCCGGCACCCTGGGCGGCGCCGTCCGCTACATCCCCAACGCACCCAGCTTCAGCGACGCCTTCGTCGACGTCCGCGGCGACGCCTACGGCTATTCGGAAGGCTCGGGCGTCTCGACCGATTTCGGCTTCACCGCCAACCTGCCGATCAGCGACACCCTGGCCTTGCGCGCCAACCTGGACCAGTTGAACGACAAGGGCTTCATCGACCAGCCCTATCTGGTGCGCGAGATTGGCGGGTCGCTCGCCAATGACTTCTCCAGCCCCGAAGCCATCGCCGCCAACATGTACGGCAAGGAAGACGTCAACACCGAAGACGTTCTGTCCGGCCGCGTCGCCCTGCGCTGGCAGCCGGCTGAATGGTTCGACGCCACCCTGTCCTACAATTATCAGAAGTCCGACGTCGGCGGTCGCCAGGTGTCGGGTCGTCGCGTCGACAGCTTCCCCGTCCCGGTCGGCGAATATGAAGCCATCCAGCGCGTCGAGGAGCCGAACGAACGCACCAGCGACCTCTGGGCCCTGGAAGCCAAGATCGACCTGGGCTGGGCCGACCTGACCAGCGCCACCGGCTATCAGACCTTCAAGGAGGACGGGAAGCGCGACCAGACCGATCTGCTGATCAGCCTGGGCTACAGCTACGAAGCCTTCCCGGCCTTCACCGCCTATACGCAAGAACTGGAGGATAACGACACCTTCACCCAGGAACTGCGCCTGACCTCCAAGCCGGGCAGCAGCGCTCTGAGCTGGATCGTCGGCGGCTATTACAGCAAGGAGGACTACTGGAACTCCTCGGCCGAATATACGCCGGGCTATGCCGAATATCTGGGCGGCTCGCGTCCGGACAATCTGGAATATTATTCGGTCAGCTACGGCCAGATCACCGAAACCGCCCTGTTCGGCGAGCTGACTTACCAAATCCTGCCGGGCTGGCAGATCACCGGCGGCGTACGTCGCTACACCTACGAGCTGGACACAAGCAGTGCGACCGACTTCCCGCTGGCGGAAACCGTCTTCGGCGGCAGGGATCCGACCTCCATCGTCATGGACTACGAGTCCAGCAGCGACAGCGAGGACGGCTGGCTCTACAAGCTGAACACCTCCTACGAGCTGACGCCGGACGTCTTGCTTTACGGCACGATCAGCGACGGCTTCCGGGCCGGGGGCAACAACAATCTGCTTCTCTGCTCGACCGATCCGAACGACCAACAGTCGGTTTGCGCCCAGTCGGACGAAATGGCCTTCACGTCCGAAAAGACCCGCAACTACGAGATCGGGGTCAAGAGCCAACTCTGGGATGATCGCCTGACCCTGAACGGCGCCCTGTTCTACATCGACTGGAAGGATCCGCAGGTTTCCAGCGCCACTCTGGTCGGCCTGTCGCCGATCACCAAGAACGGCAAGGGCGCCGAGTCCAAGGGCTTCGAAGTCAGCTTCAACGCCCAGGTCACCGAAGCCTTCAGCCTGCGCGGCAGCTACTCCTACGCCCAGGCCGAACTGACCGATCTGGCGGAGCGACTGATCACCACGATCGAGCCCCCCGGCTTCGGCACCGCCTATGTCGATGGCCAGGCGGGCGACCGTCTGCCCGGCTCGCCCGAGTATCAGGCCAGCCTTTACGGCGAATACAATTGGCCGATGTCGAACGGGCTCGACCTGGACTTCTCTTACGGCATGACCTTCTCCGGCGACGTGCTGACCAGAACGGGCGGACGCGGCGGCGGGGTCACCCTGCCCGCCTATCAGATCCACAACGCCTCGGTCCGGCTGAGCCAGCCGGGGGCCGACTGGGCCGTCACCGCCTATGTCGACAACGTCTGGGACGAATATGCGGAGACAGGCGCCCGCTCGACCCCGCTGGCGAACCAGGTGCTGGCCGACGAGAACGGCGATCCGGTCTACGCTCGCAACTTCTTCACCAACGTCCTGCCGCCGCGCAAATTCGGCGTGCGGTTCACCAAGAAGTTCGGCCTCTAAAAGCCCCCGCGCGGAGCGGTCCCTTCGGGCCGCTCCGCCAATGCGGAAAACTGGATTTTCCGTCCGGAATTCCTATATGTTGTCGGCTTCGGCGCGGGGCTTCCCGCGCCGATTCGAACGTCCTCCGAGGGCCGTTCGCGTCCCCCGTCCCACCCGGGACTTCGAGCCGACGATTTCATGACCGATCCGATTGCCGACCAGCCCGAATACGGCGCCGATTCCATCAAGGTTCTCAAAGGCCTGGACGCCGTGCGCAAACGCCCCGGCATGTATATCGGCGATACGGACGACGGTTCCGGCCTGCACCACATGGTCTACGAAGTCGTCGATAACGCCATCGACGAGGCCCTGGCCGGCCACGCCGATCTGGTCCAGGTCATCCTGAACACCGACGGTTCGGTCACCGTGACCGACAACGGACGCGGCATTCCCACCGACATCCACGCCGAGGAAGGCGTATCGGCGGCCGAGGTCATCATGACCCAGCTGCACGCCGGCGGTAAGTTCGACCAGAACTCCTACAAGGTCTCGGGCGGTCTGCACGGCGTGGGCGTGTCCGTCGTCAACGCCCTGTCCGACTGGCTGCAGCTGAAGATCTATCGCAACGGCAAGTCGCACGAGATGCGGTTCGAGCGCGGCGACACGGTCAAGTCGCTGGAAGTCACCGGGGAGGCCCCGATCCGCGAGGACACCGGCAAGCCGCTGAGCGGCACCGAGGTCACCTTCTTCCCGTCGGTCACCACCTTCAGCCACATCGACTTCGACCTGAAGACGCTGGAACACCGGCTGCGCGAACTGGCCTTCCTGAACTCGGGCGTGGTCATCAAGCTGGCCGACCAGCGCGGCGCCGAGCCGATCGAGATGATCCTGCACTACGAGGGCGGGGTCGAAGCCTTCGTGCGCCACCTCGACAAGTCCAAGACCCCGATCCTGAAGGACGTCATCGTCATTCGCGGCAAGAAGGAAGGGATCGAGCTGGATCTGGCCCTGTGGTGGAACGACTCCTACCACGAGACCATGCTGTGCTTCACCAACAACATCCCGCAGCGGGACGGGGGCACCCACCTCTCGGCCTTCCGCGCCAGCCTGACGCGCGTCATGGGCGGCTATATCGAGAGCTCGGGCGCCGGCAAGAAGGAGAAGGTCTCCGTCACCGGCGAAGACGCCCGCGAGGGCCTGACCTGCGTCCTGTCGGTCAAGGTGCCGGACCCGAAATTCTCCAGCCAGACCAAGGACAAGCTGGTCTCGTCCGAGGTACGCCCCGCCGTCGAGGCCCTGTGCTCCGAAGGCCTGGCCGAATGGTTCGAGGAACACCCGGTCGAGGCCAAGCAGATCGTGGCCAAGATCATCGAGGCCGCCTCCGCCCGTGAAGCCGCGCGCAAGGCCCGCGACCTGACCCGCCGCAAGTCGGCGCTGGAAATCTCGAGCCTGCCCGGCAAGCTGGCCGACTGCCAGGAACGGGATCCCGCCAAGTCCGAACTGTTCATCGTCGAGGGCGATTCCGCTGGCGGCTCGGCCAAACAGGCGCGCAACCGCGAGAACCAGGCCGTCCTGCCCCTGCGCGGCAAGATCCTGAACGTCGAGCGCGCCCGTTTCGACCGGATGCTGTCGTCCGAACTGATCGGCACCCTGATCCTGGCCCTGGGCACCGGCATCGGCCGCGATGATTTCAACGCCGACAAGTTGCGCTATCACAAGATCATTCTGATGGCGGACGCCGACGTCGACGGCGCCCACATCCGCACCCTGCTGCTGACCTTCTTCTATCGTCAGATGCCGGAGCTGATCACGCGCGGCCACGTCTATATCGCCCAGCCGCCCCTCTATAAGGTCGCCAAGGGCAAGCAGAGCCGCTACCTCAAGGACCAGTCCGAGATGGACGCCTATCTGATCGAGGAGGGCTCATCCGAGGCCGAGCTGGACCTGTCGACGGGCGAGCGCCGCCTGGGCCTGGACCTGCAGTCCCTGGTGCGCGAGGCCAAGGCCTTCAACGCCGGCGTCGACCGGCTGAGCCAGCGCGCCCCGGCCTTCGCCATCGAACAGTCGGCCCTGGCCGGCCTGTTCGTCGACAACGCCGACATGGCCGCCGCCTCGGCCGCGGCCGCCGCGCGCCTGAACCTGTACGCCGAAGAAGGCGACGGCGAATGGACCGGCGCGCCGGGCGAACAGGGCGCCGTGGTCTTCAGCCGCACGCGCCGCGCCGTGGTCGAGACCATTGTGCTGGAAGAAACCCTGATCCGCTCGCTGGACGCCCGCCGTCTGGCCGAACGCGCCGGCGCCTTCGACGGCGTCTTCGCCGCCCCCGCCACCTATCGCCGCAAGGACAAGTCCACCACCATCCGCGGCCCGCTGGACCTGCTGAACGCGGTGCTGGACGCCGGCAAGAAGGGGCTGTCGATCCAGCGCTACAAGGGTCTGGGCGAGATGAACCCCGAGCAGCTGTGGGAGACGACCCTGGACGTCAACGCCCGCACCCTGCTGCAGGTCTCGGTCGAGCACGAGGAAGACGCCAACGACCTGTTCGCCAAGCTGATGGGCGACGTGGTCGAACCGCGCCGCGAGTTCATCCAGGAAAACGCCCTGGACGCCGCCGTCGACGTCTGACCAAAATCAAAATAAAATCATGAAGTTATGAATGGGAGAGCGCCGGGCGCTCTCCCATTCTTCGTATCAGAAGGTGGCCCGCAGCCCGGCCATGAAGCGACGGCCGAAACCTTCGAGTTCATAGGTCCGGTCGCTGCTGCCCTGGTAGCGGCGGCCGCGTTGGTCGCTCAGATTGTTGGCGTCGACGAACAGGGTGACGGTCTGGGTCGCCTGATAGCGCAGCGACAGATCGACCCGTTCGCTGTCGTCCCAGTACATGTCGCTGGCCGGGGTCGCGCCGACCTCGTCCAGCCAGCCGGTGCGGTGCTGGTAGCTGACGCGAGCCGACAGGCCGTATTTCTCGAAGAAGACCGACAGGCTGCTCAACCGGTCGGACGTGCCCGGAAAACCGACGACCCGGCCGGCTGCCCCGTCGACGCCCGGCGTGGTGAACTCGCCGTCGAGCAGGGTCAGGCTGGCCTCCACGCCCAGCCCCGACAGGGGCCCCGGCAGGAAGGTGAAGGGTTGGAGATAGGTCAGCTCCAGCCCGTAGAGCTCGCCGTCGTCGCCGTTGACCGTCGTCGAATAGTCGTAGCCCGACCGGTCGATCCCGGCGAGATCGTACCGGTCGTCGCCGACCACGCGGGTCGAGGAGAACAGCACATCCTTCACGTCGCGATAGAAGACCCCCGCCGACAACAGGGCCGAAGGCGCGAAATACCACTCCACCGAACCGTCGAAGCCCATGGCCGATTCAGACTTCAGCGACGGATTGCCGCCCGAGACGGTCTGGTTCAGGTCGCTGATCGTCGTGTTCGCGCTCTGCTGGCTGAAATTCGGGCGGGCGGAGCCCGTCACGAAGGCGGCGCGGATCTTCAATTCGTCCGTCGCATCCATGTTCCAGTGCAGGCTGGGGAACAGTTTCAGGTCGTCGCTGGACAGGGACAGGGGGGTCGTCGTCCCGTTCACCGTGGCGAAACCGCTGGACTCCACCTCGACGTTCTCGGCGCGAAGACCGGCCAGAATGGTGTGCGGCCCGCGACGCCAGGTGTTCTGGATATAGGCCGCCGTCAGCCGTTCCTTGACCGAGAAGGTCTGCGACGGGATCAACGCCGGCACGGCGTAGTCGGCGCCCGCCGCATTGGCCGCACGCGCCGCGTCGAGCAGGGCCTCGGCCTGGGCCCGCATCGCGTGATTGTCGACATAGTTGAAGGTGAAGCCCCGATCGAACCTTTCGTCGACGGCGCGGTTCAGGACCAGATCCAGCGGCGTCCATTCCACGCCCAACGCCGCCGCGAGCGATCGCGCCGAAATGGTTGCGCCGACCGCGCCCGAAGGGGTGACGTTGGCGTATGAACCGACATCGACATATTCGCGGTCATTGAACTGCAGCCCGGCGGCGAAGGTCGAGAAGCCGCCGAAACCCGACCAGTCCCGCCGCACGTCCGCCTTCAGCGCATAGTCTGTGGTCGTCCGCTCGGACCCCGACCAGGTGATGGTTTCCTGGTCGAAGGCCAGTTGATCCAGGTTGGTCCTGCGCGCGCCCAGGGTCGGCGTCGCGCCGGTGCGGTCGGTGTCGTACAGGGTGACGAAGGGAATGCCTCCCTCGCCCATCACATAGGTCATCGACGAGCGCAGGCCGGGGCTCTGGCGCTGCTCGATCAACGGGCTGCCGCTGGTGACCTCGCTCCTGGTGTAGGCCAGATCCCAGGTCGCGTTCCAGGCGCCGATCTGATGATCGCCGTGCAGCACATTGTAGAAGGTCGAGTTCAGGGCGCCGCCGTCGTTGAACAGGCCGCGCACCTCGACAGAAGCCAGTTCGCCCGTCTGGAAGTCGCGCGTGCCCGTCCCGCCGCTCGGATAGAAGGTGTACTGGTTGCGTTGCTCGTGGTCGTTGAACTCGGTGTAGAGGCTGGTCAGCGACAGGGTGTGGCCTTCTGCCGGGCGGAAGGCCACCGTGCCGGACAGGGCGCTGGTCTCGCGCAGGGTGATATATTTGGCCACCCGCAGTTGGGACACGCCGGTGGCGTCATAACGGGGCTCGGCATTGTCGGCCTCCTGCTGGAACTCGTAGTGCGAACCCGAGACGACGAAGCCAAGCCGGTCGTTCGACCACCCCACGCGCCCGCCGTACAGAACCTGGTCGCCGTCGCCCATGTCGAGTTGACCCAGACCGCCCTCCAGGGCGCCGTGCAGGCCCTGGCGGCGCAGCGGCTGGACCGTATGGATGTCCACCTGTCCCGCCAGGGATTCCGCCGACATCGACGGCGTCAGGGTCTTGTTCAGCACCACCTCCTCGATCAGCGTCGAAGGCACGGAGTCGAAGCGGAAGATGCGGTCGTCGCCCCCCAGGACGTTGACGCCGTTGAAGGCCGTCGTGGTCCAGCGGGTCGGGGCGCCGCGCACCTGGATATAGCGTTCCTGCCCCTGATCGCGCTGGACGCCGACGCCCGGAAGACGCGCAAGCGCCGCTGCGGCGGTCTGGTCGGGAAAGCGGCCGATCGTGTCGGCGGCGATGACGCTGACGACATTGTCGGAATTGCGCTGAACCAGCAGGGCGCGCGCCACGCTGTCGCGGATCGGCGCGGTGACGACAATGTCGTCTAGGGCCGAGACGGCCTGGTCCGGGGCGGCCTGCGATCGAAAGGACTCCGCCGAACGCGCCCGCACCACCAGATCGCCGTTGGCCTGCTCGACCAGTTCGAGGCCCTGGCCGGCGATGGCCCGCTCCACCGCCTCGCGCGCCGTCATCTGGCCGCTGACCGCGACGTTGCGGCGATTGTTGACGGCCTCGGCAGAGAACAGGATGTCGCGATGGGTCTGACGCGCGATCTCGCGCAGGGCGCTGGAAAGCGACTGGGCCTGGACCTCGACCCGGGCGCGGCCGGATTCCTGGGCCTGGGCCAGTCCGGAGCAGGCGATGGCGGCGAAGGCGGCGCTGGACGCCAGAACATCGCGAAGACGTCGCGAATGGTTGTAGAACATAGAACCCCCGGTAATCAGTATGATTTGCGCCGTCCTTGACGCCGATCAGGTGACGATTGGGGAGTGGATTTTCCTCCGCCGTTTTTTCTCAAGTTTTTATGACGCGCGGTCTTTCGCCGAGACTTCGATCCGATCGCTGAACACTTTCACCTCGGCGTCCGCCAGCACCGCGACGGATTCGGCGAAGTCCAGCGGGGCGCCGGTCCGATAGACCCCGCTGACGCGGAAGTCGGCGAGCGCGGGCCCCACCACGATGGGCTTGCGCGCATAGCGGTTGAGCGCGGTCACGGCGTCCGCCAGGGGCGTGTTCTCCAGTACGATCTGTCCGCTCCGCCAGGCGCGCGCCGTCTCCACGTCCACCGTCCTGGGCGCGACGGACGCGGCGGAAAGGTCGAGACGGCAGCCCTGCTCCACCCGGATTCGCGTCGCCCCGTCACGCTCGGCGATCAGGCTGCCGCGACTGACGACGACGGCGGCGCCCACGTCCTCGGCGCAGACATCGAAGTCCCCCGCCAGGGTCGCCAGCTTCCAGCCGCCGGTCGCGACGACGAACATCCGCCCGTCATCATCCAGGATGTTGAACGCTGCCCGCCCCCGCTTGAGGGTGGCGCGTCGATCCCGGCCGGGACGCCTGTCCACGACCAGGATGCTGTCCGTATCCACAACGACCCGCGTGCCGTCGGGCGTCGTCATTCGCCGCTGCTCGCCGACGGAGGTGCGCACGGTCTGCGCCGCCGCGACACTCCAGCCGACGACGCCGACGCCGGCCGCCGCAGCCCCGCCGAGACCCGCGATCAGGCGACGTCGCGACGGGCTGAGCGCCGTCCGTCGACCGGTGGCGCCCCCGGCCAGATCCCAGACATGGGTGACATGATCGAAGGCTTCGCGATTGCCGGGGTCCGCCTTCAGCCAGGCCTGGAACCCTGCTTCGTCGGCGTCGCTCCGCTCATGGTTCTGCATTCGGGCGACCCAGGCGGACGCCTCGCGCAGTGCGCGATCCTGCCTCATGACGGGTCCACCGCACGCGCCAGCGCCAGCACGGCGCGCGCGATATGTTTCTCGACCGTCCCCTGGCTGATGCCGAGGCGCGCGGCGATATCCCTGTGTTTGATTCCGTCCAGCCGATGCATCAGGAAGATGGTGCGCGTCCGCCCGCCCAGGCCCGACAGCACCGCGTCGATCAGGGCCAGCTTCTGCCGCGCCGCCAGCACCTCGTCCTGCAGGGGAGCGGTGTCGCGGATCGCATCCCAGTCGATAGGCTCGGCGTCCAGCGCCTTGCGCCTTTCCTCCCTGTGGCGATCGATCCCCAGATTGATGGCCGTACGCATCAGGAAGCCGTCGGTGTTCGTGACCGGCTGGGCCGTCCGTGCACTCCTTAGACGGACGAAGGCGGAATGGAGCAGATCTTCGGCGTCGCCGCGATAGGTCGCCCTGGAGACCTTCTGCGCCAGGGCGCGCCAGTGAAGGTCGAACGCAGCCCGTCCCTTGTCCTTCCCGTCCATGCCACCCCCGCCGAAAGCGGCCCCTCTAGGCGGGCCGCGCAACAGATCGGTGTCGGTTTCGCGAAGTTTGAGCCGGCGACGGGCCGGATCGACGTCAGGCCGCCAGAATGTCGGGCCGCACGTTCTGGACCTGGCTCAGCATCGGCCGCGCCTCGATTCTGGCGGCCTGGCCGAAGCCCTGAAGGGCGATTCCGGCGACGGCGCGCAGCATCTCGGGCGTCGCGCCGTCCCGCGCCAGCGTCGACAGGCCGTGGATCTGGCCGACGATGAAGGTCGCCAGCAGCGCGCCGTCGCGCGACCGGTCCAGTTCGCCGTCCCGCGTCGCCCGGTCCAACCGCTCGCGCACCACCCCGATCATGGCCGCGCGCAGGCGTCGGGCGTGTTTCGCCTCCAGCGCATGGTCGCGCGCATGGGTCTGGAGCGCGCTGGTGAGCATGCAGCCCTGATGCCGCCTGTCGGCGAAGACGGCGACCTGCTGATCCAGCAGATCCGACATCGCCTGCATCAGGAAGGGGGCGGACAGGGCCTGACGCGCCTGGTCGGCCCACCGCTTCTCGGCCCAGTCCAGGGCCTCCCGGTACAGGGCCGACTTGGGACCGAAGGCCGCATACAGGCTGGGATGGTTCAGGCCCAGTTCCGCCGCCAGGTCCGCGACCGATATGCCTTCATAGCCGTCCCGCGCGAACAGATCGGCGGCCTGGGCCAGCACCGTCTCGCGGTTGAAGCCGCGCGGGCGGCCGCGCAACGGGCGAAGGTCAGCAGCGCGGGCCTCAGGCATCGGCCAGCCACCGACGCAGAACCAGGCTGGTCTCCTCGGGCTGTTCCAGCGCCGGCAGGTGACCACAGCGGTCGAAGACGTGCAGCCGGGCGCCGGGAATGGCGTCGCGCATCTCGCGCGCGACCTCGGGCGGCGTGATCCGGTCCTCGTCCCCGACGGCGATCAGGGTCGGGACATGGATTTCGGACAGGAAGGGCCGGCCGTCCGGCCGGGTCAGTATGGCCGTCTGCTGGCGCACGAAGGCGGGGCCGCCGACGCGCGCCGCCATGGCCTTCAGCGAGTCCGCGACCGGGCCTTCGGTCTTGGAGGCGTGGACCAGTTCCGCCATCAGCGGCTGGGTCACCCCCCGGAAGGTCCCGTGCTGCAGCGAGGCGATGCCGGCGCGACGACGGTCCGCCCGCGCTGCGGTGTCGGGCCGCGCGCTGGTGTCGATCAGGGCCAGACGGCGCACCCGATCCGGCGCCTGACGCATGATCTCCAGCGCCACATAGCCCCCCATGGACAGGGCCGCGAGGTCGAAGCGGGGCGGGGCGGCCGCCAGGACCCGGCGCGCCATGTCGGCGACATTGTCGTCCAGGGTCAGGTCCGCGACCATGGGCGCCACCCGATCCGCCAGGGCGTCGATCTGCGGCCGCCACAGCGACTGGTCACACAGCAGCCCCGGCAGGAGCACCAGGGGCGACAACCGCGCCACATCCGGCGCGGGCCGGTGGACATAGCGCGGAGGAAGGGCGTCTGAAGCAGTCTGGAGCGCCGGGGAGGGCATGATTTTCAATCCGTTCGAGGACTGAAATCTCCTTCTCGACGGCCCGAAAGTCCAATACAGCATACTGGCGTTATCGATATGTTTTGGAGATGGATATGGAGCTACGTCATATCCGATACTTCTTGGCCGTCGCCGAGGAGGGCAATTTCACCCGGGCCGCCGCGCGCCTGGGCATCGGCCAGCCGCCCCTCAGCCAGCAGATCAAGGATCTGGAGGCCGAGGTCGGCACGGCCCTGTTTCACCGCATCCCGCGCGGGGCGGAGCTGACGGCGGCAGGCGAGGCCTTTCTGGAGGGCGTGCGCGACATGCCCGACCAGGCCCGGGGCGCGGCGGAGGCGGCGCGGAGGACGGCGCGCGGCGAGATCGGCTCGTTGCGCATCGGCTTCACCGGTTCGGGGGCGTTCAACGCCCTGGTGCCGCACATCATCCGGGACTACCGCCGGGCGGCGCCGGGCGTGGACCTGACGCTGGAGGAGACCAACTCCAACGGCCTGGTGGCCGCGCTGCGGGCGGGCACGATGGACGTGGCCTTCCTTCGTCCCGGCGCGGTCAGCGAGGAGGGCCTGAGGTTCCGCACCATGGCGCGCGAACCCATGGTGGCGGCCGTCCCGGCCAGCCATCCGCTGGCGCAGATCGGCCCCGGGGGCGAACGCAAGCCCATTCACCTGGCGGATCTGGCCGAGGACGCCTTCATCCTGACGCCCCGCGTCCTGGGCCCCAGCCTGTTCGACCTGACGGTGGACGCCTGCCGCGCGGCCGGGTTCGAGCCGATCCAGGGCCAGTCGGCGCCGCAGATCGCCTCGGTCCTGGCCCTGGTCTCGGCCGAATTCGGCGTGGCCCTCACCCCCGCCTCTATGCGCGACGCCCTGAGCACGGGCGTCGTCTATCTGGATCTGCTGGCCCCGGCGCCCTTCGCCCCTCTGGCGCTGGCCAGCCGTCGCGACGACCGTTCCCCGGCGGTCTCGGCCTTCATATCCCTGGCGATGAAGGCCGGCGCGGGCCACGGCGCACCCGGCGCCTGAAGACCGGACGACGGTGGCCAAGACCTGGCCGATGCGTCAGAAGGTCACATCTTCCATGGAGTCGCCGGATGCGGATGTTCTGGACCTGGGTTTCGATGTCTTTGCTCGTGGGGGCGAGCCCGGTCGCCGGGCAGACGCCCCCCACGACACCGCCCACGCCCCCCGGGGCGACATCCCAGGCGGCGCCCGGCTCGACCTTTGATCCGCTCGAGACCTTCGCCCCCCTGACCCTGCCCGAACCCGCGACCGCCGTCCGTTCGGGCGCGGGAACGCCGGGGCCCGCCTACTGGCAGAACCGGGCCGACTATTCGATCGCGGCGACGCTCGACCCCGTGGCCAGGACCCTGACCGGCGAGGCGACGATCGCCTATGTCAACAACAGCCCGGACGTTCTGGACATTCTCTGGCTCCAGTTGGATCAGAACCTCTATCGGACCGACGCGCGCGCCGCCGCCTTTTCCAGTCGAACCCGACGCGGCGCCACGGACGGCTACCGGGTCGCGCGGGTCGAGGTGCGGCAGGGCCGGGACTGGGTCTCGGTCGCGCCGCTGATCGACGACACCCGCATGCGCATCACCCTGCCGACGCCGCTCGCGCCCAAGGGAGGAAAGGTCCAGGTTCGGATCGCCTACGCCTATGTCGTGCCGTCGGACGACTTCGGGGGCCGCACCGGCTGGATGCCCAGCGACAACGGCGACATCTACAGCATCGCCCAATGGTACCCCCGCATGGCGGTCTATGACGACCTGCGCGGCTGGGACACCCTCCCCTACCTCGCCAACGAATTCTATCTCGAGTACGGCGACTTCGACTACGCCGTGACCGTGCCCGCCGACATGATCGTGGCGGGCTCGGGCGAGCTGACCAACGCGGCCCAGGTTCTGGATTCCGACCAGCGTCGCCGGCTGGCCGAGGCGCGCGCCAGCGACCGCACCGTGATGATCCGCACCCCCGACGAGGTGGTGTCGGCGCACCCCCGTGACGGCGAGACGCGGACCTGGCGTTTCCATATGGACCACACCCGCGACGTGGCCTTCAGCGCCTCGCGCGCCTTCGTCTGGGACGCCGCCCGCATCGACCTGCCGGACGGCGGGACGGCCCTGGCCCAGTCCGTCTATCCGGTCGAAAGCGTGGGCCAGGACGCCTGGAGCCGATCGACCGAATATCTGAAACACGCGGTCGAGACCTTTTCCGCCTGGTATCCCTACCCCTGGCCCAATGCGATCAACGTCGCCGGTCCGGCGGCGGGCATGGAATATCCGGGCATCGTGTTCGACGGGGTCGAGGACAAGGGCAAGACCCTGTTCTGGATCACCGCCCACGAGATCGGCCATTCCTGGTTCCCGATGATCGTCGGTTTCGACGAGCGCCGCGACGCCTGGATGGACGAAGGCTTCAACACCTTCATAGACGTCTATGAGTCCGACGCCTTCGAGAACGGCGTCTATGGGCCCAAGCGCGACGGCGAATATGCGCCGGGCCAGGGCACGCCCGCCGAACAGATCGCCGCCCTTCTGGACGACCGCTCGGCGCCCGCCATCCTGACCCGCGCCGACGCCATCCGCGAGACCTATCGCCACCCGGTGACCTATTTCAAATCCGCCTTCGGCCTGACCCTGCTGCGCGAGGATATTCTCGGCCCGGACAGGTTCGACCCGGCCTTCCGGAAATTCATCCGCGACTGGGCCTACAGACACCCCAAGCCGAGCGACTTCTTCAGGGCGATGGAGAGCGCGGGCGGCGAGGACCTCTCCTGGTTCTGGCGCGGTTGGTACCTGAACAACTGGCGCCATGATCTGGCGGTCACAGCGGTCACTCCGATCGACGGCGACCCGGCCAGGGGCGCCGAAGTGGTGGTGGAAAATCGCGACCGGCTGGTCCTGCCCGCCATACTGCGCGTGACCTTCGCCGACGGAAGCCGCCAGGATCGACGCGTGCCTGTCGAGACCTGGCTGCAGAACGCGACCCATCGCTTCGCCTTCACGGACCACGGCCCGGTCGTCTCCGCCGAGATCGATCCGGACCGACGGCTGCCCGACGCGCACCGCGACAACAACAGCCTGGCCCTCTCTCGATAGGCGACGGCTCGCGTCGACCGCTTCGGCGTCAGAACTTCGACCGGCGAGGGCGGCGTCGGTGCCGCGCCTGGCCGGTCGACGCCGCACGCGTGTGCGCCTGAAACACGATGTTCACACCCGCCCTTGTCGAACGCGGTCCTGTGTACTAACTGGTTCACACCTTACCACGGCGCAGCCGCCGTCCGGTCTTCGCGCTGCAGGTCACGTCCTGCCGCCCCACGCATCCGGCAAGCTCCCGCGCATCAGAAGACAGGAAGAAGCGCCGCATGCCGCGCACGAACGACGATATTGGGCCCCTGTCGAAGGGCTGGCTGATCCTGCTCGGGGTCGTGATCCTGGCCGCCGGCCTCTTCTTCACGATCGGCGGCGCCAAGCTCGCCAGCCTGGGCGGCAGTCTCTATTTCATCCTCGCCGGTCTCGCGCTTGTCGCATCCGGTCTGCTCATCGCCCGCCGTCGCCCGGCGGGCGCCCTGGTTTTCGGCGCGACCTTCGCGGTGACGATTGTCTGGGCGCTGCTGGAAGCCGGCCTCGTCTTCTGGCCGCTGGTGTCCCGACTGCTGGCCATGGGCGTCGGCGCGACCGTGGTCGCCCTGTCCTATCCGCTGCTGCGCCGCGCGCGCGGCCTTGCCCCTGCCTGGAAGCCTTCGCTGGTCGTCGCGGCGGTGCTGGCCCTGGCCTCGGCGGGCGGCGTGGCCGGCATGTTCGTCCCCCATGCCCCGGTCGCCTTCGCCGGCGAGGAAGCCGCGCTGACCCCGGTTGATCCCGCCCAGGAGCAGACGAACTGGGAAGCCTACGGCAACACCAGCGGCGGCAGCCGTTTCGTCGCCCTGGACCAGATCACCCGCGACAATGTGAAAAAGCTGAAGCTCGCCTGGACCTATCGCACCGGCGACATCGCCGAGAGCGACGGCAACGGGGCCGAAGACCAGACCACGCCGCTGCAGATCGGCGACACCGTCTATGTCTGCACGCCGCACAACAATGTCATCGCCCTGGACGCCGACACCGGGCGCGAGAAGTGGAAGACCCTCGTCAACGCCAAGGCCTCGGTGTGGATGCGGTGCCGCGGCCTGGCCTATTTCGACGCCCGCGCACCGCTGCAACAGCCTCGCCTGCCGGCGGCGACGCCCGTTCTTCCCGCCGTGCTTCCTAAGGGCGCGCCGTGCGAACGCCGCATCCTGATGAACACGATCAACGCCGAACTGATCGCCCTAGACGCCGACACAGGCCGGTTCTGCGCCGGATTCGGCGTCAACGGACGGGTCGACCTGAAGGCCGGGCTCGGCGACGCGCCGGATCCACAGTACCAGCTGACCTCGGCGCCGACCCTTGCGGGCACCACCGTGGTGGTGGGCGGCCGTGTCGCCGACAATGTCCAGGTCGACATGCCGGGCGGGGTCGTGCGCGGCTTCGACGTCGTCACCGGCGCGCTGCGCTGGGCCTTTGATCCGGGCAATCCGGCGATCACCGGCGCACCGCCGGCGAGCCAGACCTATGCGCGGTCGACGCCCAATGTCTGGGCCGCCATGTCCTATGACCCGGCGTCCAACACCGTCTTCATGCCGGTCGGCAGCGCCTCGGTCGACATCTATGGCGTGACGCGGACCGCGCTCGACCACAGGTACGGCGCCTCGATGCTGGCGCTCGACGCGACGACCGGGCGCGAGAAATGGCATTACCAGACTGTCCACAATGACCTGTGGGACTTCGACGTGCCGATGCAGCCCAGCCTCATCGACTTCCCGGTCGCCGGCGGACGCACCGTTCCGGCCCTCGTCTTCGGCACCAAGGCCGGTCAGTTCTATGTCCTGGACCGCGCCACCGGCCGCCCCCTGACCCAGGTCGACAATGTCGCCGTCAAGCCGTCGAACATTCCGGGCGAGCCCTATTCCCTGACCCAGCCCCGATCGGTGGGCATGCCGCAGATCGGCAATGCGACCCTGACCGAGGCCGACATGTGGGGCGCCACCCCCTTCGACCAGCTGTTGTGCCGCATCGCCTTCAAGGGCATGCGCTACGAAGGTCTGTACACAGCGCCGGGCACGGACATGTCGCTGAGCTTCCCCGGCTCCCTGGGCGGCATGAACTGGGGCGGCCTGTCGATCGATCCGACGACCAAGACCATCTACGCCAACGACATGCGGCTCGGTCTCTGGCAGCAGATGATCCCCCAGACCCACGAGGCTCAGGCCGTCGCCAGCAGCGGCGGCGAGGCGATCAACACCGGCATGGGCAGCGTGCCGATGAAGGGCACCCCCTACGCCGTGAACAAGAACCGGTTCCTGTCGGCCCTGGGGATTCCGTGCCAGGCGCCGCCCTACGGCTCCCTGACGGCGATCGACATGACGACCCGCCAGATCAAGTGGCAGGTCCCGGTCGGCACGGTCCAGGACACCGGACCGCTGGGCATTCGCATGGGCCTGCCCATTCCGATCGGCATGCCGACGCTGGGCGGCACGCTGACGACCCAGGGCGGCCTGGTCTTCATCGCCGGCACCCAGGACTTCTATCTGCGCGCCTTCAACGCCGCGACCGGCAAGGAAGTCTGGAAGGCGCGTCTGCCCGTCGGCAGCCAAGGCGGACCGATGAGCTACAGGTCGCCGCGGACAGGCAAGCAATATGTGGTGATCACCGCCGGCGGCGCGCGCCAGTCGCCCGACCGCGGCGACTATGTGATGGCCTACGCCCTGCCCTGACCCGACGTCGTCTCGCGGGGCGAGGCCCACGGCCCGCCCCGCGCCTTCCCTGCCCGACTGCTCCCTCCGCCCCTGTTCGGCGGGGTCGCGAGGAATTCATGACCCAATTCACCCGGAAATCGCTGCGCTGGGCGGGCTGCGCCCTGTCGGCGGCCGCCTTGATCGCCGCCGCCCAGGCACGCGCGGACGAGGCCCGCCCCGCCCGGCCGCCGCAGGCGGCCGACACCCTGAGCGGAGACCAGGACGGGCTGCGCGCCCGGCTCGGGGATTCCGGGGTGACCCTACGCGCCGACTATGTCTCGGAGACCTTTTCGGCCGTCAGCGGCGGCCTGAAACGCGGCTCCGCCTATACGCAGCAGATACGCGCCGGAGCGGATTTCGACATGCAGACGATCGCCGGCTGGACCGGCGCCGCCCTGCACCTGACGCTGAACGATCGACGCGGCGCCGGCCTGTCGTCCGACTATGTCGGCAACCGGTTGCCGATTCAGGAAGCCTATGGCGGCCAGTACACCCGACTGAGCGAGCTCAGCTATGAGCAGAACCTGGCCGAGGGACGGCTCAATCTTCGGCTCGGCTATTTCGCCATGGGCAATGACCTGGGCGGGATGGCGCTGGGCTGCAATTTCGTCAACGCGGCCTTCTGCGCCCACCCCCTGTCCCTGTCGGGCGACAGCGGGTGGTACAACTATCCCAACGCCCGCTGGGGCGCGGCGGTCCGCTATCGTCCCCGTCCGGACCTGGCGCTGCGCACCGGCGTCTATCAGGTGAACACCAGCCTGGGGCTGGAAGGCAATGCCTTCAAACCCTTCGCGGGGCGCACCGCCGGCGTCGTCCTGCCGTTCGAGATCGAATATGATCCCGGCCTGACCGCGGACAGCCCGAGCCTTCCCGGCCACTACAAGCTCGGCGTCTACTACGACACCTCGCGCGCCGCGCGGCTGGACGGCGGGGGCGCGCTGCGCGGCCGACGCGGCGTCTATCTGCTCGCGGACCAGATGATCCTGCGCGACGCCGGCGGCCGGGGCCTGTCGGTCTTCGGCCAGTTCACGGCCAACCCGCCGCAGGCCGCCCAGATCACCCGATGGTACGCCGCCGGAGTCGTGATGACGGCCCCCCTGCCCGGTCGCGGCGCAGACACCGTCGCGCTCGGCGTCACCCATGCCGAGGTCAATCCCCGGCTGCGCGCCGCCCAGGTCGAGACCGGCGCCCTGCCAGGCGGCTACGCCTCCCTTCCGGCGGGCGAGACGGCGATAGAACTCAGCTACGGCGCCCGGATCCGCCCCTGGCTCAGCCTCCGGCCCGACCTGCAGTATATCGTCGATCCCGGCGCCTTCGGCTTCCGCTCGACCCGCAACGCCCTGGCCCTGGGCGCCCAGCTGAAGGCGCAGTTCTGAGGCCTGCGGCTCAGAGCGGCGGCGGGTCCACGCGGCAATAGCGGGTGACGATTTCGACCACCTCCTCGCGCCGCGCCGCCGCCGCCGCGCTGCGCACGTCAGCCCCGAACAGGGCGCCGAAGGTGTAGCGGTTGGCCACGAAATAGAAGGCCAAAGCGCTGATGGTCATGTGCAGATCGACCGCCTTCAGGCCGGGCCGGAAACTGCCGTCGGCGACGCCGCGATCGATCAGGGCCTGGGTCTTGGGCAGGACCATTTCATTGTATGCTTCGACCACCGAACCGACGTGCGGTCCGTGGCGCATGTTCTCGTCCATCACCAGCCGGACCAGTTCCGGATGCTGGAAATGATAGTCGAAGGTCAGGGCCGTCAGCCT
The DNA here is from genome assembly GCF_044336875.1 of Brevundimonas sp. Taxonomy (GTDB): domain Bacteria; phylum Pseudomonadota; class Alphaproteobacteria; order Caulobacterales; family Caulobacteraceae; genus Brevundimonas. The sequence goes on from NZ_JBIIOP010000001.1 coordinate 430,311, forward strand.
TTGCAGCGCCGCGAGCGGCGGCAGGTTTCCGAGCCCCGCGTCCAGCTCGGCCGAACGGATTCCGCGATAGGCCTCGGTCAGGACGGCGCGGTAGAGCCCGTCCTTGCTGCCGAAATTGTAGTAGATCATCCGCTTCGACGTCGCCGTCTCGGCGGCGATCTCGTCGACGCGCGCGCCCGCGAACCCCTTGTCGGCGAAATGCGCCGTTGCGACCGCGATGATTTCGCGCCGGTTCCGCTCTGTGATCGTCTCTTGCTTCACACCGGATCAATGGCCGCGCGCCCGGCACAAGGCAATCCCGCGCAGGTCAGGCAATTGCGGGCGCCCGGCTCCTCCTTTCGTAGTATCGCCATCCCGTCCAGGGCGTAGTCTGATGATCAGGCGGCGAAGAGGGAGCCGACTCTAGGCGGGGGGCGTCGGATGGATGACGGGACGGACCTGAACCCTTCCGGATTTGAGAAGAGCGTCTTTTCACGCTGGCCCGCGCCGGCCAGCGTGAAGCGCGTGGCGGCGTCAGCCCTGCCCGGCTGGGCGCACGAAGAAGTACGCGCCGTCTCGCTTTGGCCTCGACTGGGCGGCGGTCAGGTGATCGGGGTCGCCGCCATGGCGACCGTCGCGGCCGGATTGATCGCCGCGATCCTGCATGACGACCCGACCGTCTGGCTATGGCTGGCCTTGGCGGGTCTGTCCGTGACGCTTCTTGTGGGAAGGTGGCGCGCCCATGCCCGCGACAGAGGCGAGGCCGCCTGGCGCGACGCCCTGTTCGAACGGTCCGGGATCTCGCTCTGGCGCGAGGACTGGTCGGCGGTCGGCCAGGCCATACTGGCGCTGAAACGCGACGGGGTTCACGATATCGAGGCCTATTTCGCCGCTCGTCCGGAAGCGGCCAGGGCGCTGCGCAGACAGGTTCAGGTCAAGGACGTCAACAGCTTCACGGTCGAGATGATGGGCGGTCGATCCAAGGCGGACTTCGTCGGCTCGCTGGATCGCATCCTGCCGGACAGCGACCAGACCTTTGCGCAATGGCTGATCGCCTTCGGGCGGGGCGACGCCTTCTATCGCTCCGAGACCCATATCGTCCGCCCGGACGGCACGCATCTGGACTGTCTGTTCACGGCGGCCCTGCCGACGGATCGCGCGGGGTTTCGGGACATACTGGTCACGGCCCTGGACATCACCGACTACAAGGCGTTGCAGGCCCGACTGATCTCGGCCGAGACCGACGCCGCGCGGGCGCTGCGGATCTCGACCCTGGGCGCCCTCAGCGCCTCCATCGCCCATGAGGTCAACACGCCCCTGGCCTCCATCCTGGCCAACGCCCAGGCCAGTTTGCGCTGGCTGAGACGCCCGGCGCCGAACCTCGACGAGGCGGAGCGGGCCATCGAGCGCGCGGTGGCCGATGCGACCCGCACCCACGAGATCGTCGCCCGAACGCGGGACTTTCTCAGCGGCGCCACCCCCAGCCTGCAACCGGTCGACCTGGCGGAGACGGCGCGGATCGCCACGACCCTGATCGACGGCGAGCTGAGGCGTCACGACGTCTCGGTCCATCTGGACGCCTCGCCCGGACTGACGCGCGTGCTGGCCGATCCGGTCCAGATGCAGCAGGTCCTGGTCAATCTGCTGATCAACGGGGTTCAGGCGATGGCGGGCCGGCCCGCGCCGAGGGATCTGAGCGTGAAGATCTGGAGGGACGAGGCCATGCTCCATATCTCGGTCAGCGATTGCGGCCCCGGCGTCGCCGTCGAGGATCGCGGCAGGCTGTTCGATCCCTTCTTCTCGACCGGCAAGGGCGGCATGGGCATGGGGCTGGCCATCTGCCGCAGTTGCGTCGAGTCCTGGGAGGGGCGGATCTGGCTGGACGATAACGACGGGCCGGGCGCGACCTTCCGTATCAGCCTGCCCGCGATCGAGGACTGAGGTCGCTCACGCGACCAGACTGGCGTCCGACAGCCGATGCAGCCGATCCGCGATCAGCACCCAGTCCGCCAAAGTGCGCGCCTTCATCTTGGTCATGGCGGATTTGCGGTGGGTCTTGATGGTGGCCTCGCTCAGCGAGAGTTCGGCGGCCACCTGCTTGTTGAGACGACCGGCGGTCACCAGCGCCATCACCTGACGCTCGCGTGGCGACAGGCTGGCGAAGCGGCGGCCGAGCGCCGCCAGATCCTCGGTCTCGGCGAGGCGGCGCCGGTCGCGGGCGACGGCGGCGACGACCGCATCGAACAATTGCTGGTCATTGACCGGCTTGGTCAGAAAATCGACGGCGCCCGCCTTCATCGCCCGCACGCTCATGGGGATGTCGCCATAGCCCGTCATGATGATGACCGGCTGGCGGATTCCGTGGCCGGCCATGCGTGAATGCAGATCCAGTCCGTTGCCGTCGGGCAGTCTGACATCGACCAGAACGCAGCCGGGCCGGTCGGGCTTTTCCGCCTTCAGGAAGGTTCCGATCGAGGCGTGCTCCATGGTCTCGTAGTCCATCGAGCGGAACAGCCCGCGCAGCGCTTCGCGCAGCTGGCTGTCGTCGTCGACGATGTGGATCAGGGGCGTCATGGGCGACCGGCGTCCGCAGGAAAGATGCTTGCAACACCCTATACCCTGACGGGCATTCGGTCTTTTCCTGATTTGCTGACCTGTTGCGCTGCGGAATTTGTCACTGGGGAAAGCCTCGCGTAACCTGGGTTTGGGAGGTGGGGTGTGGACGGGCACGGTCTGGAGAAGTTCCGCGACGCCGACCTGTTGGCGACCTCCGCCAATCGGCCCTGGTCGTTGCTGGCCGCCGAGATCCGCAGGCACGGACCGGGCGAGATCAGCGCCTTCACGCCGCACAACGCCGAGATCACCCAGATCATCCGCGGCGCCCCCGAGGCCATGTCCACCCGATCGTCCGGCGGCGTCAGGCAGGAGGTCGCCGCCCGACCGGGCACCATCTGGCTGTGCCCGGCCGGCATACGCGAGGAGGCGACCCGCCTGTCGGCCGACATGCCGGAGGTGCTGCACGTCTATATCGCGCCGCACAGCTTCCTCGAAGGCGAGCTGGCCAGCCTCGATTTCCGCGCCCAGGACCTGCGCTATCAGGCCCAGGTCCAGAACCCCAGGGTCGGCGAACTGCTGGAGCGGATGAAGCATGAGCTCCGGGAAGAGACCTCCGCCGCCGGCCTGAAGATGGATCTGCTGGCCGTCGATCTGATCGCCACCCTTGCGGCCGATCATGCGGAGACGCCTCGGGAGGACGTGGGCGCCGGCGCGCCAGGCCTGCTGGACCGGCGTCGGCTGGATCGGGTCCTGTCCTTCATCAACGACAATCTGGATCGGGACATTTCGGTCCTCGACCTGGCCGAGGTCGCCTGCGTCAGCCTGTTTCACTTCTCGCGCGCCTTCAGCCTGACCATCGGCCTGTCGCCCCACGCCTATCTCAGCCGCCGCCGCCTGGATCTGTCGCGCCGGATGCTGGCCTGGGACGGGAGCAGCCTGGCCCAGGTGGCGCTGGCCTGCGGTTTTTCCAATCAGGCCAATTTCACCCGCGCCTTCACCCGGGCGACGGGCGTCAGCCCAGGCCGCTACAGACAGGTGTTCGCCGCGCGATAGAAGAGAGGCCTTTCATCCTTTTGGAGGAATGGCTGTCGTCACGCCCCCGTGCCAACCTCCGAACGGAGGTCGTGCGTGTCCCAGCCCGTCATTCATGTTGTCGAGGACGACGCCCCCCTCAGGGTCGCCCTCATCGGCCTGCTCGACGCCCTCGGCTATCGGGTGAAGGCCTATGAGTCGGCCGAAGCCTTCCTCTCGCACGGAGCGCCCCAGGCTTCGGACTGCATCATCACAGACATCCAGATGTCGGGTTTGAGCGGCATAGAGCTGAAGCGGCGTCTGGAGCTGTCGGGCGTCTCTACGCCGGTGATCATGGTCACGGCGCGGACAGAGGCGGCCCTGCACGAGCGGGCCTGGGCCAGCGGCGCGGTCTGCGTGCTTCACAAGCCTTTCCAGGAAGCGGACCTGGTGCGCTGCATAGAGACGGCCCTGTCCGGTTGAGGCCGCTCATACCAAGAGTGGAACGGTCCAGCCTCATGGAGAATGGCGCGAGGCCCGGCTTGGCCCTCATGGTCGGTCCATCGTGGGCGTCGCCGACGCCGTCCGAACGAGGTCGCTCCCATGTCCCGCACCATCGTCCTCATCCATGGCGCCTGGCTGAACTCGCACAGTTGGGAAGGCTTCAAGGCCCGCTACGAAGCCAAAGGGTTCGAGGTCCTCACGCCCGACTGGCCCTATGACGACCAGTCACCGGCGGAGCTGCGCCACAGCCCGGATCCGCGCCTGGCCAGGAGCGGCCAGAGGGCGGTCGTCGACTATCTGGACGGCCTCATCCGCGCGCTGCCCGAACCGCCGATCCTGATCGGACATTCGCTGGGCGGCGTCTTCGTCCAGCACCTGCTGGACCGGGGCCTGGGCGCGGTCGGGGTCGCCATCGATCCGGCGCCGACGCCTGGCGTTCCTCTGGGGCCGCACGCCATCGTCTCGGCCCTGCCGATCTTTTCCGACCTGTTCAGCTGGAAGAAGATCAAGACCATGTCGCGCCGCTATTTCGAGACCCGTTTCGCCCAGACGGCGCCCAGGGATCGCGTCGGCGAACTGTATGACCACTATATCGTGCCGACGGCGGGACGCATGTATTGGGACGGGATCACGGGCGCGGTCGCTCCGATCAAATGGAGCAATCCCGATCGGGCGCCCCTGTTGCTGATCGGCGGCGAGCTGGACCTGATCGCCGACGCGTCGATGACGCGCGCCATTCATCGCAAGCAGAAGCGCGCCCCGTCCCGCACCGATCTGAAGATCTTCGAAGGACGCTCCCATTGGACCTGTATCGATGCAGGCTGGGAGGCGGTCGCCGACTACGCGACCGACTGGGCCGTCGCCAACGCCCGGCCCGCCGGCTTCGCGTCGCGCTGAACGGGCCGGGAACGGAGGGCGGCCATGGTCCATCCGTCACGCGGCCCGGCGGTCTTCGTCCACGGTCTGTGGGTGACGGCCGCCTCCTGGAGCCCCTTCGTCCAGCCCTGGCGCGCGGCCGGATACGAAGTCCATACGCCGGAATGGCCGGTGCTGGCCGGCCGGGAGGTCGAGGCGTTACGCCAGGATCCGCCGCCTGAACTGGGGCTCCTGACGATAGAAGCCGTCGTCGACGCCATGGCTGACCATATTCGCGCGCTGGATCGGCCGCCCCTGCTGGTCGGTCACTCCTTCGGCGGTCTGTTCGTTCAACTGCTGCTGGATCGCGGGCTGGGACGGGCGGGCGTGGCGATCAATCCCGCCCCGATCGCCGGCCTGGTTCCAGGCTGGCGCACCTTGCGCGCCGCCGCGCCCGCCATTCTGCGTCCCGACGGCGGGCGTCGCCCCTACGCCCTGACGCCGCGCCTGTGGGCCGACCGATACGCCAACGCCGCGCCGGTGGCGCTGCGGGACGAGACCTGGGCGCGCTACGTCGTGCCCACTTCGGGTCGGATCATCCATCAGGCGGCCTTCTGGCGCGGCACGCGGATCGACGCCCGCCGTCGCCGCCAGCCCCTGCTGATCACCGGCGCGGACCAGGACCGGCTGGTCACCCCCTATCTGTCGCGATCCGCCTGGCGCATTCAGCGACGATCTCCGGCCCCGACCGACTATCTCGACTTTCCGGGCCGCTCCCACCTGCTGATCGCCGAGCCCGGCTGGGAGGCGGTCGCTCAGGCCTGCATCGCCTGGGACCAGACCAGGCCGCCGCCGGCTGGGGGTGGCGATGAGTCTCCAGATCACTTGGTCAGCGCTTGAAGGAGGACATCATGATGGATCCAGCACCCCCGGCCGACCCCGGTGAAGACCTGTCGGAGGAGGAGACGTTGGACGCTCTGCTCGACGAAGCCTTGGACGAAAGCTTCCCTGCAAGCGATCCGGCCTCCGTTCTTCGCCGAGAGGCGTGACGCCTCGCCTGTCCGCCGGCTCGGTCGGGCCTCAGGCGGCCGGGTCGGCGGGCGGCGCCACTGTCGCACCTGACACCCCGTGCCGCGCGAGGGCGTCGGCGATCCAGCCGTCGCGTTTGGCGTCCTCGACAAAGACCGCAAGCGCCTGGGCCGCAGCGTCGCCGAAGGCGCGCCTGACCCCCATGGCCTGCTCGATCACCATGAAACGTCCGTCCAGCAGACGCAGGTCATCGCGATGCGCGATCAGTTGTTCCAGTTGCCGACGCACGCCCGCTGCGACATCGGCCTGGGTGTCCAGAAAAACCTGGACCACCGCCGGCGAGGTCGGCGCGCGCTCGATGGCGGCATGCTTCAGGGCGCGGGTCAGGAACAGGTCATAGGCGCTGCCCTTGCCGACGGTGACCCGAACGCCCGTCCTGTCGACCTCTTCGTTGGCGCGAATGGGCGAGTCCGCCTTCACCAGATAGCTGCCCTCGATCAACACATAGGGGGCAGTGAAGGCGATTTCCTCGGCGCGCGCCGGATCGCGCGCGAAGAATCCCACATCCGCCTCGCTGGCGTTCAGGGCGGCGACCGCCTTGCCCGCGGATTCGAACGGCACGAGCGTCAACGGCAGATCGAGCCGTTCCGCCAGAGCCCGAGCCAGATCGACCGAGACGCCGCTCAGTTCTCCCGTCTCGGCGTCTCGATGCGCCAGGATCGGATTGCCGTAGTTGATAGTGACGCGCAGGGCGCCGAATGGCGCGAGGGCGGTGCGAAGGGCGTCGGGGTGGGTCATCTTGCGGTCTCTCGGCTGCACGTCGGTAGGTTCAAGGGATCAAGACCGCGCGGCGCAGCCCGTTCCTTCGGAAACGGCGGACACCCGGCTGTGGGCGAGCCGCAAGGGCGGTGCGAGCGGCGCGATTGGTGCTTATATGGCGGAATGAAGAACCCCGCCGCCGACCGACGCCTGCCGCTCTACCACCAAATCCGCGACAGCATCGCCGCGCGAATCGCGGACGGGGAGTGGGGCGCCGGCGACTGTATCGCGTCCGAAAGTCAGTTGGCCGAGACCTATGGCGTTGCAGTGGGCACGATACGTCGCGCCACGGATCTGCTGGGGGACGAAGGCCTGATCGAACGGGTCCAGGGCCGGGGCATGTTCGTGCGCCGTGCGGATTTCGCCAACTCGCTGTTTCGCTTCTTTCGCCTGTCGACGGAGAATGGGCAGCCGCTGACCCCGACCAGCCGCATCCTGTCGCGCGAACGGGTCGAGCCGACCGACGACGTGAAGGCCCATCTGTCGCTGCGCTCGGGAGAGGGTGCGATCCGGATGGTGCGAACACGCGAAAGCGGCGACCGCGTGCTTCTGCATGAAGAAATATGGCTGTCGGCCAAGGCGTTCGGCGCGATCGTCGATATCGAAATCTCGGAGCTGCTGCCGCTTCTCTATCCCGCCTACGAACGGCTGTTCGGACGGGTCGTGGCCCGCGCCAAGGAGCGGTTGTCCGTCGCCAGCGCCAACGCCGTCGTCGCTCAGGCCCTGTCCGTCACCCCCGGCGCCATCGTGATCCGCATCGAGAGACTGGCGTTCGATCACGCGGGTAACCCATTGGAATGGCGGATATCTCATGGATCGGCGGACGGGTTTGCTTATGAAATCGACGTGACGTGACGCGTCCAAGTTGACAGGTAACGCCAGCCCTGCCAACTCATATACATAACTATAAAACTAATAGGGTCTGGATGTGCTTGGGTCGTTTAAGGCCAATTTCATTTCGAGCTATGGAGGGTGGGCCGGCGAAGCCTTCGACTTCCAGTTGTTCGCGCTCGCCCTGCCCCTCATCCTCGCCACGCAAAGTCTGACGCCGGCGATGGCCGGTCTGGCCGTCACCGGCGGCCTGGTCGCCGCCGCGATCGGCGGGTCGGCGGGCGGAGCCCTGTCGGACCGCATCGGCCGCCTGAGCGTCCTGCAGGGCGCGATCATGGTCACCGCCCTGGCGACCCTGGGCTTCGCGGTCGCCGTCGCTCCCTGGCAGTTCGTCGTTCTCAAGGCCATCCAGGGCCTGGCGTTCGGGGCGGAATGGTCGGTCGGCGCCGTCCTGATCGCCGAGCGCGCCTCGGCCGGTCGTCGCGGCCGCTATCTCGGCCTGATGCAGAGCGCCTGGGCGATCGGCTGGGGCGCCGCCGTCCTGACCGCCTATGTCGCGTCGAGCCTGTTCGACCCCGCCGTCGCCTGGCGGATCATGTTCGCGGCCGGGGTCGCCCCCGTCGGCCTGGTGCTCTGGCTTCGCCTCCAGCCGCGGCAGGAGCAGCCCCGGAAGGCTCGGCCCTCCCGGCTAGCGCCCCAGGACTGGGCCGCAATGAAGCGCCGCGTCCTGCCGTCCGCCCTGCTCGGCCTGGCGGCGCACGGCGGGTTTCACAGCCTCTTCACCTGGGTGCCGACGCTGCTGCGGACGGAACGCGGCTTCTCCGTCGGGCAATCCACCCTCATCCTGCTGACCATGACGGCCGCCTTCGGCCTGGGCTGTATCGCGGCCGGCGTCGCCTCGGACCGCTTTGGCCGACGCACGATCCTGTCGCTGTTCGCCGCCCTTTCCGCCACGACGGCCTTCACGACGACCCTGCTGCCGCTCACGCCCGTCACGGCCGTCGCCGCAGCCGTGCCGCTCGGCTTCGCCGCCGGGGGCGTGCCGGCGATTCTCGGCTGCTGGTTCGCCGAACTCTTCCCTGCACCTGTTCGCGGGCTGGGCGTCGGTTTCGCCTATAACGCCGGCCGGATCGGATCCGCCGCCCTGCCGGGCCTGATCGGTTGGGCCATGGGCTTGGCGCCGCTCGGGGTGTTGATCGGCATGACGGCCCTGATCTGTTACGGCGGCGCCGCCCTGGTGGCGCAGCGTCTGCCCGAGACCCGCAGTCTTGAGATGGTCGCGCCATGATGTCGCGGCGCACCTCTCTGGGCCTGATGATGGGGGCGGCCGCGGCGCCCGCTGTCGTCGCCCAGGCTCAGGCACAGGCTCAGACACAGACTCCGGCGCAAACTCCGGCGATCACGGGCGGCGTCGACGCCCATGCGCATGTCTTCACCCGCGACCTGCCCACCGCGCCTGGCAGCCGCTACACGGTCGATTACGACGCCACGCCCCGCGCCTTCCTGGACCTGCTCGAAGCCCGGGGCCTAAGCCGCGGCGTTATCGTGCAACCCAGTTTCCTGGGCGCCGACAACCGGTATCTGCTGGACACTCTCGTCGCCCATCCCGACCGGTTCCGGGGCGTCGTGGTCGTGCCCGAAACCATCGGCCAGGAACGACTCGACGCCATGGCCGGCCTCGGCGTCGTGGGCGTGCGCCTCAACCTGATCGGTCGCCCCGACCCCGACCTGGCCAGTCCCGCCTGGCGCTCTCACCTGGCCGCGCTGGCGAACCTGGACTGGCAGGTGGAGATACAGTGCGAGGCGCAGCGCCTTCCGGGCCTGCTGCCGCAACTGGCCGGCGCCGGCGTGAAGATCGTCCTGGACCATCTCGGTCGTCCCGATCCGGATATCGGCGTGGACGACCCCGGCTTCCGGTATCTGCTGGCGCAAGCCGAGACGGGGCGGATCTGGGTCAAGCTCTCGGGCGAATACCGCATCGGCGCCACGCTCGCCGCCCAGGCGGCTGCGCGGTTGCTCGACGCCTTCGGCCCGTCGCGCCTGGTCTGGGGCAGCGACTGGCCCCACACCCAGTTCGAAGCCGCAGCCTCGTACGCTGCGGCTTTCGCCGCCCTGTCGCGCTGGGCGCCGTCCCCGGACATGCGCCGGCAGATCCTCGTCGACACGCCGGTCGCTCTGTTCGGCTTCTACGACCGACCGGTCGCCGCAGCCCCCTCACTCCTCAAACACGCCCACTGACGATCTGACGAGACGGGCCCCTGCGGCCCCTCGCCCTGTTCCCGAAGGAAGTCCAGATGCCCAGTTCAAGTCCCGGCAAGGTTCGCGCCCCTGTCTCCGCCATCGAGAAGGAGACCATGCGCAAGGTCAGTTGGCGCCTCGTGCCCTTCCTGGTCCTCTGTTATTTCGTCGCCTATATCGACCGGTCGAACATCGGCTTCGCCGCCCTGACGATGAACGCCGACATCGGCCTGTCCGCCACCGCCTTCGGCCTGGGCGGCAGTCTGTTCTTCATCGCCTACATCCTGTTCGAAGTGCCCAGCAATCTGGCGCAGGAGAAGGTCGGCCCGCGCATCTGGATCGCCCGGATCATGATCACCTGGGGCATGGTCGGGATGGGCATGGCCTTCATCACCGGCCCCTATGGCTTCTACATCCTGCGTTTCCTGCTGGGCGCGGCCGAGGCGGGCTTCTTCCCCGGCGCCATCCTCTATCTGTCCCAGTGGTTCCCCAAGACCTACCGCGCCCGGATCGTGGCGACCTTCATGGTCGCCATTCCCCTGTCCAACTTCTTCGGCTCGCCCCTGGCGGCCCTGCTGCTCTCGATGGACGGCCTGCTGAACCTGCGCGGCTGGCAATGGCTGTTCATCATGGAATCCGTGCCGGCCATCGCCCTCGGTTTCGTGGCCCTCACCGTGCTGAAGAACAAGCCGACCGACGCCGGATGGCTGACGGCCGAGCAACAGCAGTGGCTGACCGAAACCCTGCAGAACGAAAAGGCCGAGGCCGGTTCCGCAAAGCACGGCTCGGTGTGGAAGACCCTGATCCACGGCCGCGTCTGGGCCCTGGCCCTGATCTACGCCGGCAGTTCGGCGACCTCGAACGCCCTGTCCATCTGGCAGCCGCAGATCCTGCAGTCGTTCGGCCTGACGACCTGGGAAACCGGGATGTTCAACATGATCCCGTTCGGCATCGCCTCGGTCTTCATGGTCCTGTGGGGTCGCTTCGCCGACCGCTCCGGCGAGCGGATCTGGTCGGTGGCCCTGCCGCTGCTCCTGACCTCAATGTCGCTGTTCGCGACCAATCTGACCAGTTCGCTGAGCGTCACCCTGGTCCTGCTCAGCCTGGTCCTGATCGGCAACTACGCCATCAAGGGACCGTTCTGGGCCTTCTCCACCGAGACCCTGCCGCCGAGAATGGCGGCGGCGGGGGTGGCCGCCGTCAATACGATTGCGCACCTGGGCACCGGCGTCGCCAACTCCATGGTCGGGGTCATCCGCGACCAGACCCCCAGCTTCGCCCTGGCGCTGACCCCGCTGGCGGTGCTCACCCTGTGCGGTTCGATCACCATCGTGATCATGGGCCGCATGGCCAGGAAGAAGGCGGGCTGACGGTCGTGCGGGACGAACCGTCGCCCCGCCTCGCCCCTCGCATTACGCCCATGTCCCGTCTCATTCCTCTCACGACTGGCCTGGCCCTGACGGCGCTGATGCCGACGCCGGCCATCGCCGAATCCGATCCCGAGCTCGTCGCCCTGGTTCAGGCCCAGGCCGAGACCATCCGGCGTCTCGAAGCCAGGCTGGCGGTGGTCGAGGGCGCCCTGGGCGCACGCGCATCGACGGAGGTTGACCCTGGGCACGCCGCGGTCGCCCCCCCTGCTGCCGCGCCGCGCCCGGCGTCCGGTCCCGCCCAGCCCGTCGAGCAGACCGCTGTGTCGGCTCTGGACTGGAGCGGCGGCGCGCCGGTGTTCGGCTTCGGCGACCTTCGGTTCAAGCCGCGCGGCCGCATCCTGACCGACGCCTCCTCCACCTGGGGCTCGCGTCATGACGACCGCAATATCGCCGGCACGGAAATGCGGGCGGCCCGCCTGGGGTTCGAGGGCCAGGCGGGCGATCAGCTGACCTATGTCGTCGAGGCCGATTTCTCGGACAATACGGTCGGCGTACGTTCGGCCAACATCGAACTGAGCCGCAGACTGCGCGGGCTCGACGCCAGCCTGACCCTGGGCCAGCGCCTGAACGACCGAGGGATGGACGGCTCGACCGGCCTCGTCTCCCTGCCGTTCGTGGAGCGCAACGCCGTGGGGGCGGCGATCGCCCCGCAACGCGGCTCGTTCGGTCTGGGCGTCACCGGTCGGCTCGCGGGCCCGGGCTGGCACGCCAGCCTGTCGCTGACCGGCGAGGATCTGTCCGGCGTCGGCGACAACGACGACATCCTGACCTGGATGACGCGCGCACACTGGAACCCGCTGCGATCCGACGCCGCGACCGTCCATCTGGGCGGCTGGGCCTTCCACGAGACCTTCCCCGAGGACACGGCCTCCATCTCGCGCAGCCTCTATGTCGCGGGACATTTCAACGACCAGGTGCGTGTCACGACGGGCGCCCTCGCCGCTCCCTCCCATGGCGTCGGCCTGGGCCTGGAGGCCGGCCTGTTCGGCGAACACGGCTGGGTCTATGCCGAAGCCGGCGAGCGCACGGTGTCCGGCATCTCCAGCGCGACCGGCGATATCGACCAGAACGCCTGGTCCGTCGCCGCCGGCCTGTTCCTGACCGGCGAACGGCCGGGCTATGCCGCCCGGACCGGAACCTTGGCCCGCCCGAAGATCGAACATCCGGTGCTGGACGGCGGCGCCGGCGCCTGGGAAATCGCGGGCCGATACGACGCCTATGATTTCACAGACTTCGACCAGGGCGGCGAAGCATCAGCCGTGACGCTCGGCCTCAACTGGTACTGGTCAAACCAGCTACGGTTCATGCTCGACACGACCTTCTGGCGCATCGACAACCGAAGCGGCGCCTTTTCGGGCGCCGACGACGGCGTGACGGTGCTCGGACGCTCGCAGTTCACCTTCTAGCATAGGGCGTCCGCCGCTCCCGCGCCGCACCGGGACGCGCCGTCGACCTGATTCCTGCTTGGGGGTTCAGGCCATGATCCGGGTGAAAGGCGGGTGCAGAAAGAATTCTCACAGGGGCGAAAATCGTCGGAAAACCGGGTAAAACCCCCGACGCACACCGTCAGTCACCCGCCTGAACCTCTGGAAAAATGTCTATAAATCAGGCGCGCAAACTCGCCATCGCCCCGATGATGGACTGGGAAGATCGCATCAATCTTTCAATAACTTAACGCCTGCCGTGTGCAAAATCTGCACACGCAGGTTCACGGTTCTTTCCATTTGAGCCACTTCGTAATCATCGTTTCTGCGGGATATTGCGCTCGATTTTGCGCCGTTTGACGCTGGCTTATTCTGGCCCCGCGATGACCATGAGAGGCCGGTACAGTTGGCCGCAATTTGGAATGGTAAATTGTAGACGTCGCGACGCGGTTCAACGGCGTTCGAATCGCTCCGGGCGCACCGCCGCCGTCGCTACGAAGTCGCGCGCTGACATTCGTTTTAGTTGCCAGTTCCACGCCCGGGAGCGGACGTTCCGGAAGTCCGGGAGGGGTGGCTAGGAGACGTTTGGTCGGGCAATGCTTGCGACCGTGAGTTTCCGGTCAGGCCGTGTGATCACCGCGCCCAAACCGTGACGTTCGCACAGCCCAGTGATTTCCGAAATGGCCGCGTCGTCGTCATTGAAAACGAGTGTGCCCAGTTGGATTCTCCTGCCTCCAAAGTCCCATTCGATTCGATACTTCGGCATAGCTGACCTTTAGCTAGCGTCACTGACCACTACACGGGGACGGCGACGCAGTAATGTCCGGCACGGGTCGGTTTGTGAAGTTGGCTTCGGCATCGATGCTAGGCATTCGTTGGCTTGCCCCTACAGTGGACTCTCTGCGGGTCAGCTAGGGGACGAAGCGCCAGTCTATGACCGGCTCGCGCTTCCGTTCGTAAAATTTCTTCTTCTCGGGAAGACCGTAAAAGAGAGTTCCGTGGATGCCCACGACCTCCTTTTTGTCGACCCGCCTTTCCCAGATACGATTCATGATGGCGGTTGCCGCTTCCGCTTTTGCTCTACGGAAGAAATCCTCCGAGAACTCGATATCCTGGCCCTTGCGAGGAAAAATCGCCGCAAACTCTTCATCTGTGGCCGCGAAGATCGAGTAGCTGGCGTTAATCGCGTCATCGATGACTTGGATATTTTTCATAGCGGATCAGCCTATCGCGAGCGCATTGCCGAATCCAAGGTCCACATAGGGTCGGTTCGCGATATTGGTCACCGCGCTAAACCGGACGCTCGCCGACAGGCCAAACAGCGGCCATTCTGAAGTTCAGTTGAGGGTGGGAAGCGGACATTGCGTGCCTGACGTGGCCGCGCGAAGATGTCGTCATGAGCACGGACATCGAGGACTGGGCTGAAGTGCAGCGGGCTGTTGCTGAAGTGGTGGCTGCTCGTCCGGACGAGTATGCGGCTTCGGTCGTCCGTAATCTCGACGATCTGCTGGCCCACATTCAGAAGTCCAATCGACCTGCTCCGTCCATCTTGCCGGGCTATTGGCCTACCTTCCTTGTGGAGTGGGATGCCGAGGAAGCGAAGAACCTCCAGATCGAGGTCTTCGAAGACCACTACGAAGTTTCTCGGTTCTTCGATGGCAGGACCGACATTTGGTATGAGCCTCATTCGGACGGAGACACCTTCTCCGACCAGTTCATCGCTGAACTACCCAACGCGGGCTGAACGTCCGCAACGGGTCGATTTGCGAAATGAGCTTCCGCACCGATGCCGGACCTTCGCGGACACGCGCCGTCAGCAGACGCTCCGAAAGTAGGTTTGGAGTGGGAAGCGGAAGTTGCCAACGACAGGATTTGAACCTGCACCCAAGGGACCGCTGTAGCGATACGTCTACCTATTCCGTCACGTTGGCGCTTCCGGTGTAACAGAACGATCTGCGGCGGGGAACTTCCGCAACGGGTCGGGAGCGGACGGTAGCTCAAGTGTGAATAGTTGACTTCTCTAGAGCAGGGCCAGTGAAGTGGAGGCGTATCGGAGGATGTAAGGCTTCACCGCTGGCTGTCCTTCCGGGATCGCCTGACCGAAGAACGCGACGTAGCAATCATGGACGGCCATCTCCTCGCTCAGCCAACAGTGTACGACGACGCCATCTTCCCAACTTCCGTCGGCGTGATTGGTCAGTCGAACGGGCGTGCCGGGTTCTAGGTAACGGTCCATACGCAACATCTCGCCCGCGAGGCTCATGTCTGCAATGGGTCGGTTTGCGACTCTGGCCTCGGGGCACATTCCGGACGTTCAAGCTGCCCAGGCGACAAGTGCGGAATAGTTCTCAGGATCGTCCACGGCGGCGCACCTACGCTCGAACTCGCTGAGGTGCGCCAACGTGCGATCTTATCGGCCGGATCGACTTAACTCGGTCATCGGCGATATCCGAGTTCGGGCAGGGCCTCGGTCAACCACCGAATGCGCATATCTGACTCAGAGCGGCAATCCGGAATGTCTGCTTGTCGCTAAGCTCTGAGCTTGCAGGGAGCGACCGTTCGCATCTGCGACGGCACTCCACCGTGTCGCCTCACCAGCTCGTTTAGATTTTCTCACTTCGGCGGAGTCGAACTGACGAGGCTTGTGGCGAGAATGCGGCTTAGGTCGCCGTCCTCCCACAGCCTCGCAACGCAGCACATCCATGTCGAAATACACCACGGCGCTTCTCTCCGGCGTCGCTCTCCTGACCTTGCCCGCCCTGGCTCAGGCCCAGTCACGCACGTCTCCTGAAGACGTGCCGGCATCCGTCGAGAGCTCAACGGTCGCGGATGTGGTCGTCACCGGCTCGAACATCCGCCGCGCCGCCGCCGAGGGCTTCAATCCGGTCCAGGTGATCGCCAAGGAAGAGTTGGAAAACTCCGGCAAGGTCACGGTCGCGGACCTGCTGCGCTCGATCTCGGCCAACACCGGCAACTCCTCGAACGAGACCAGCAACAGCGGCTGGGCCTCGGGTTCGGCGGGCATCGGTCTGCGCGGCCTGTCGCAGAAGAACACCCTGGTGCTGCTGAACGGCCGGCGCGTGGCCAACTACGGCTTCCCCTCGGGCGGTCTGTCGGACACTTTCGTCAATCTGAACGCCCTGCCGATGGTCGCCACCCAGAGGCTGGAGGTGCTGAAAGACGGTGCCTCGGCGGTCTATGGGTCGGATGCGGTGGCGGGCGTGGTCAACATCATCACGCGCCAGGACTTTGAAGGTCTGGAAGTCGGCGGCAGCTACGGCACCTCGGATGCAGGCGGGCTGGACACCCGGCAGGGCAAGATCGTCGGCGGTTACGGCAGCCTGGAAGACGACGGCTTCAATGTGCTGGTCAGTCTGGAAGCCTATACGCGCGAACGTCTGGATCAGGACGAGCGGGATCTGACCAGGTCGGGCATTTACTCAGGGCCGGGCGGTCGCTGGAACGGCTGGAGCGCCAAGGGCGCGCGGTTCCTGATCAACGGCGCCTCGGTTCCCTTCGTCGACGCCCAGGGCAACTGCCCGCAGGGCATGGTGCTGACCGCCAGCGCGCCGATCGACGGTCTGGCGGGGGACACCTGCGCCATCAATCTGGCGCCCTATACGACCCTGATCCCGTCGACCGACCGCTATCAGGCCTACGTCCATGCGACGGCCCGTGTCGCGCCGGGGATCGAGGCCTTCGGGGAACTGCTCTACAGCCATATCGAGGGGGCCTCGATCTTCGGCTCCAGCCCCTATTTCACCCTGGAGGGCGGGCGGTTCGCCCTGAACGCCCAGACGGGTCTGGCCGAGCCGGTGTCGAACCTGCTGCCGGCGAACAATCCCTATAATCCCTACGGGACGGCCGTACCGATCGAATACACCTTCTTCGATCTGGGACAGTCGCTGAAGACCAACACCTCCCAGGCCTATCGCGCCCTGAGCGGCTTGCGCGGGACCGGCGAGCGGTTCGACTGGGAAGTCGCCGTCTTCGCCAGCGCCAGCCGCGAGCGTGAGCGGGTCGCCGCCGGCTTCGCCAACCGCTGGACCCTGGCCGACGCCTTGGCGGACGGGACGCTGAACCTGTGGGAGCCGGGCGCCACCCCGCAGGCGGTGCTGGACGGCATCCGGCTGAGCACCCTGCGTCCGGCGGATTCGTCGCTGTATGGGGCGGACTTCAAGATCTCGGGCGAGTTGGTCGAACTGCCGGCCGGCCCCATCGGCTATGCGGCGGGGATCGAGTACCGGCACGAGGCGCTTGAATCCCGCAATCCGGCCGAGATCGACGCCGGTCTGCAGGTGAGGCCGGCCATCGCGGCGGTGGACGGCAAGCGCGACGTCGGGGCGATCTACGCCGAGGCCAATATTCCCATCCTGTCGAACCTGGACGTCCAGATCGCCGGACGCGGCGACTATTACAGCGACTTCGGCGAGGCCTTCTCGCCCAAGGTCGGGGTGCGGTGGCGGCCTCACGAGGCGGTGCTGGTGCGCGCCTCGGCCTCGCGCGGCTTCCGCGCGCCGTCGCTGTCGGAGAACTCGGCCTCGACCAATATCTCGTACGGTTCGGTCGTCGACCCCTATGATCCCGACATCCCCGGTTCGCGCCAGAGCCCGACCTTCTTCACCGTCGGCAACACCGATCTGGAGCCGGAAAACACCAAGTCCTACAATTTCGGTCTGGTCTTCACGCCGCTGCGCAGCACGATCCTAAGCATCGACTGGTATAGGGTCGAACTCGACAATCTGGTCGGGACCAACAACACCACGACCATCGTCCAGGCCAACAATCCCGCCGACGTGATCCGCGACGAACGCGGCAAGCTGGTCGCCGTCTACAACCGCTATCAGAACCTGAGCGAACTGAAGACCTCGGGCGTGGACGTGGAACTGAGCCAGCGCTGGAAGACCGACCGCTGGGGGGACTTCGCCCTGCAGACCGCCTACACCCATGTCATCGATTATCGCCGTCCGGTCACGGTCGGCGGGCCGCTGATCGACTATGCAGGCACGAACCGGAGCGGCAGTCTGCCGGCGGACAAGGCCACGACCCGCGCGGGTTGGTCGAAGGGCGATCTGGAGGCGGACCTGACCTGGTACTACACCAGCGGCTATGACCTGACGACGGCCGTCGCCGGCCAGTCCAGCGTCGACGCCTACAACCAGGTCGACCTCTATCTCGGCTGGTCCGGGCTGGAGAACGCCAAGGTCTACGTCAAGGTCGAGAACATCGCCGACGAACAGCCGCCCTATGACGGCTCCTTCCCCGGCATTCGCGCGCCCTACGACTTCAGCCAGTACGACCTGCGCGGACGCCAGTTCCGCATCGGCTTCGACTACCGGTTCTGATCGTCTTTCCCTGTTCCCTGGATAAGCTCTCATGTTGAAAGCCCTGATGGGCGGCGTCGCCGCCGTGGCCCTGGTCGGCGTCGTCCTGTCCGCCACCCCGGCGCCGGCGCATGCCCAGACCGCCTATTATTTCCCTCAGATCGCCGCCGGAGATCTGAACCCCGCCATCCCAAGCCCGGAACAGTTTCTCGGCTATCCGATCGGCTCGCGTTACACGCGGCACGACCGGGTGGTGGAATATCTGCGCGAACTGGACCGGCTGTCGGACCGGATCACGGTGCGTGAGATCGGCCGGTCCTACGAGGATCGACCCCTGCTCGAGGTCATCGTCACCTCGGAAGCAAATCAGGGGCGGATCGAGGCGCTGAAGGCGGCGCACGCCCGCGCGTCCGATCCGTCGGCGGCGGACGAGCCGGGCGCGCCCGTGGTGGTCGGCCTCTACTACGGCGTCCACGGCAACGAGACCTCCAGCGGCGAGGCGGCCCTGCTGACCGCCTATTATCTGGTGGCGGGACAGGGGGCGGAGACGCGGGACTGGCTCGACAAAGCCGTCATCCTGATCGACCCGGTGCAGAATCCCGATGGTCGAGACCGCGCCGCCAACTGGCACAACGCCTGGGCCAGCAATCCGCCGGTCAGCGACCCTGCCGACAAGGAGCACGTCGAGCCCTTCCCGGCCGGCCGGACCAACCACTATTTCACAGACCTGAATCGCGACTGGCTGGCGATCACCCAGCGCGAGACGGCGGCCAAGCTGGAGGTGTTCCACCAGTGGCGGCCGAACATTCAGATCGACTTCCACGAGATGGGCGCCGGCAGCACCTATTATTTCGAGCCCTCGCCGGCGAGCATGGAAAGCCCGCTTCTGCCCCGCGCCTCGTATGAGGCCAATGTGGTGCTGGCCCGCTATCACGCCCAGGCGCTGGATGGGCTGGGGTCGCTCTATTACACCAAGGAGAATTTCGACAACTTCTCGCCGGTGTACGGCTCGACCTATCCCGACTTCCACGGCGGGGTCGGGGTCACGGTCGAACAGGCCAGTTCGCGCGGGCTGGTGCAGGACACCGACAACGGGCCTCTTGAGTTCCGCTTCACCATCCGCAACCAGACCGCCGTCGGTCTGGCCACCATTCGCGGGGCGGTCGAGCAGCGCGACTATCTGCGCAACCTGCAACGCGACTTCTTCAGATCGGCGGTGGAGCAGGGGCGCAGGCACGAACACGCGGCCTTCGTCTTCGGCGATCCCGCCAATCCGGGCCTGACCGCCCAGACGCTCGAACTGCTGCAGCGGCACCGGATCCGCGTCCATCGCCTGGGCTCGGCGGTGACCATCGATGGCCGCACCTTCCAGCCGGACAGCGCCTATGTCGTGCCCTCGGCCCAGCCGCAGTTCCGCCTGATCCATTCGATCTTCGAACCGACGCCCGAGGTGAAGGGCAGCGTCTATGGCAGCACCTCCTACGGCATCGCCGACGCCTATGGTCTGGCGGTCGGACGGGCGCGCCGGACGCCGGCCCTGGGCGAGCAGATCGCCTCGGTTCCGCGTCACCTCGGCGGCGTGAAGGGGGCGGAAACGGTCTATGCCTACGCCATCGACTGGCGCGATCTGAATGCGCCCGCCGTCCTGTCGGCCCTGCTGAAGGAGGGGGTTGCGGTGCGCGCCGCCTTCCAGCCCTTCACCGCACGGACGGCCGAGGGCGAGACGACGTTCGAACGCGGCAGTCTGGTGGTGACTGCGGCGGGACAGGACAAGGACGCCGCGACCCTCCGAACTCTGGTCGACACGGCGGCGCGTCAGGCCGGAGTCGATGCCTGGGGTCTGGCCACCGGTCAGAGCGCGTCGGGCGTCGATCTGGGCAGCGACAGCGTGCGCCGCATCCGGGTGCCCAAGATCGCCTTGATCATGGGCCAGGGCGTCAACGCCACCGAGATCGGCTCGACCTGGTTCGCGCTCAGCGAACGCCTGGCCTGGCCGGCGACGCGACTGGATCCGTCGCAGATCGGCGGGGTCTCGCTGGACGGCTACACCAGCATCGTTCTGGCCGGCGGGTCCTATGACGACTGGAGCGACCGGCGCATCGCCGCGCTGAAATCCTGGGTCGAGGGCGGCGGTTCGCTGGTGACCTACGGCACGGCCTCGGCCTGGGCCATCGACAAGGGGCTGGTGAAGTCCGGGGCCAAACCCGAAGCGGACGGCGAGGCCGAGACAACGTCGGCCGGGCGTCGGGACTTTGCGGACCGGCGCGACTATCTGTCGGAGCAGCGGACCTCGGGCAACGCCCTGTCGGCCGATGTGGACGTGACCCATCCGCTCGCCTTCGGCCTGACGGGCCGGTCGCTGGTGGTGAACAAGGAGACGGGCGTCGTTCTGAGACCGGTCGAGGACCCGTTCGCCAATGTCGTCCGCATTGAGGACCGGCCGCGCGTGAACGGCTATCTGGCCGAGGATCTGCGCAAGGCGGCGGCCGGATCGGTCTGGGCCCAGACGGTGCGGACGGGGCGGGGCAATGTCGTGCTGTTCGCCGACGATCCGGCCCACCGCAAATACTGGCTGGGGACCGAGCGGCTGCTGATCAACGCCCTGTTCCTGTCCAACTATCTGACCCCCGCAGAACGACGGTGAGGGGGCGCCGCCCGGACCGGCTAACGGTCCGGGCGAGCCGTCGTCTCGACGCGCCTGGGCATATGGATCGTCCAGCCGCCGTGCGGCGCACAGGCCACGGCGACGCGCACCCGGTCGAACGACACGGGGCCGCTGGCGCGAGGGGACGGGCCGAAGGGCTTGGCGGACATGAGGGGCTCCAGTGATCTGTTCACCCCTGCATCAGGCGCGTGCTGCGGTCGCCTCGCAATCGAGATCGGCTGAGGCGAAGGGCAGGAAACCTAAAGCGCCGCCTCGCCTCGTCCGGCCGCACTTGCCAGCCGGGTTCCAAGCGGATTGGGTGTGGGGATGAGCGCCCATCCCGTCTTCGCCGACATGCCGGTCACCGTCTTCGAAACCATGTCGGGGCTCGCCCGCCGGCACGGGGCGATCAATCTGGGGCAGGGGTTTCCCGACGCGCCCGGCCCAGAGGTCTTGCGGCGGTTGGCGGCCGAGGCGGTGCTGAACGGGTCGAACCAGTATCCGCCTTCGCGCGGCGATCCGGTCCTGCGCGAGGCGGTAGTCGAACACTATAGCCGCCTGCAGGGCGTGGACCTGTCGTTCGACGGGGTTGTGGTGACCTCGGGCGCCACCGAGGCCATCGCGGCAGCTCTGCTGGCCCACGTCCGGCCCGGCGACGAGGTCGTCATCTTTGAACCCGCCTATGACGCCTATCGCCCGTTGATCGAACGCGCGGGCGGGGTGGTGCGGGCCGTAACGCTGCAGGCGTCGGCGTGGCGACTGACCGAGGCCGCGCTGGAGGCGGCGGTAGGCCCCCGGACGCGGATGGTGCTGGTCAACAACCCGCTGAACCCGGCCGCGCGGGTCTTCGACGCCGAGGAGATCGCGGCCCTGGCCCGCATCTGCATCCGCCATGACCTGATCGTCGTCAGGGACGAGGTGTGGGAACATGTCGTCTTCGACGGTCGTATGCATCGGACGCTGCTGGCGGCGCCCGGCATGGCGGACCGGGTCGTCAAGATCGGCTCGGCCGGGAAGATGTTCGGTCTGACCGGATGGAAGGTCGGCTTCGCCTGCGGTTCGCCGGATCTGATCGCGCCCCTGGCCAAGGCGCACCAGTTCCTGACCTTCTCCACCCCGCCCAATCTGCAGACCGCCGTGGCGGCCGGGCTGGCCTGGCCGGTCGACTGGTTCGACCAGATGCGGTCCGATCTGGGCCGTTCGCGCGACCGGTTGGCGGCGGCCCTGACGGCCGAAGGCTATGTCGTCACGCCGGGCGAAGGGACCTATTTCCTGTGTCTGGACCTGGCGGCGTCGGGCCTGGAACTCGACGACACGAGCTTCTGCCGCCGGATCGTCGAGGCGTTCGGCGTCGCGGCCATCCCCCTGTCCGCCTTTGAGCATGACCCCGTGACCCGGACTGTGGCGCGCCTGTGTTTCGCCAAAAGCGACGCCGTGCTGGACGAAGCCTCCGAACGATTGGGGCGCGCGCGACGGGCTCTGCTCTGAACAGAAATCCTGAGACGCGCGGCAATCCTTCTGCGGTGAAGGTCTGGCCGTTGGGCGCTAGGAAGGGGTATGGGCGCCTCGCAACCGCTCATTCTCGCAACTAGGCCGCGTCCATTATCCCCGGACGCGGCCTTTTTGCATTCTGGCATCCTTGATTGATAGATATTCTTCACTCGAGGTTTTGTGAGTGCCGAGTGGCCTAATCTGCTTCTCATCATTTCGTAGTTTTTCTACAGGTTCGCCCATGGCGACCGAATCCCCTTTTTTCCTCCAGACCGACGCCGCCCCAGCATCCTGGAGCGCGGCATGACACCGGCGTCCGACCCCCGGCGTCTGCCGCCGTTGAACGCGTTGAAAGCCTTCGAGGCCGTGGCCCGCCTGTCCAGCGTGTCGCTGGCCGCCCAGGAGTTGGGGGTCACGCCAGGCGCCGTCAGCCAGCAGGTGCGTCTGCTTGAGGATCACGCGGGCGCGCCCCTGGTGCGGCGCGAGACCGGCGGTCTGGCCCTGACCGATCTGGGCGAGCGGCTGCTGCCGGTGCTGCGCGACGCCTTCGAACATCTGAAGCGGGCGGCGGACATCGTCTATGGGCCGGCGCAGCGGCAGTCGCTGTCGGTCAGCGTTCCGCCATCCTTCGCCGTGCGCTGGCTGGTGCCGCGCATGACCCGGTTCTCGGCCAAACATCCCGAGATCGAGGTCTGGATCTCTGCGGACATGAAGCTGGCCGACATCGCCGGCGGTCGCGCGGACGTCGCCGTGCGCTATGGACCCGGCGACTATCCGGGCGTGCGCAGCGAGATCCTGATCGAGGCCGGGGTGATACCGGTCTGTAGCCCGGCCCTGTTGGAGACCCTGCGCAGTCCCGCCGATCTGGCGAACCATACGTTGATCCACGTCGGGCGGAGCACGCTGGAAGAGCCGCGGCCGGACTGGGCGGCCTGGCTGAAGTCGCGGCGGCTGGACCGGATCGATGCTGCGGCCGGGCCCCGGTTCGATCAGACCGCCTTCGCCATCGAGGACGCCGCGCGCGGTCGGGGCCTGGCCCTGGCGCCCCGCGCCTTCGTCGCCGAGGACTTGGCGTCCGGTCGTCTCGTAGCGCCTTTCGCCGACGGCTATTTGGCGACGGACATGGCCTATCGGCTGGTCACGCGACGCGGCGTGCTTCGCGCCGAGGCCCAAGCTTTCGTCGCCTGGCTTCGCGCCGAGGCCCAGGCCGACGCCCTGGTCGTGGATGAGCTGTGATGCGGGGCCCGCTCTCGCTCTTTCGACGTCATCCTGCAGAGCAAGGAGAGACCTATGGGGCGCATTTCAAGGTCGCAGCCTCAGTTGGCGGCCCCATGGTTTTAGCGGGGCTGGCCTGTCTGATCCATGCGGTGCTTCCCTTCTGGTTCAAGACCACGGCGAGCCGGACCCTGATGGTCTTGACGGATAGAGTTCGCCGTCTGCCATAACAGCCTTTGGGCCGTCCGATTCATTCGCCACATGGGGGCAGCCCGCCGCTTGAATGTGAGATGGCCTTGTGCCCGAGAATGACGCCTTTCTCCCCTACGCGGCCCAACTGATGATAGCTGAATAGTTCTCAGGATCATCCACGGCGGCGCACCTACGCTAGAGCCCGCAATGACACCCTACGGCGCGATTCCGCCGGCCGACTTCGCGTCTTAAAACCGAACTTCCGCATGGTCTCTAAGGGGTGGAAAGCGGACGCTGGACTTGTTGACGCCCAGCGTTTCCACGGAACTCTGGCGCTAGATGAAAGCGATTTGGGCCGCTGGTCGCGCCGTCGAGCCAAGCAGCCGCTCTACCCTCATTAACCGCTGATTGTCTTTGAGGGCCTCGCGAACAGGTCTTTCGCGCCCAGTTTGATCGCCTCCTGAACGTGGCTGACCTAATAGCGAGTTGTCAGCACCGTCACGGGCAAGGGCAGTGCTGGAGAGCGCCGAACCCCTGAAGGCGAGGCATATTCTAATCGAGGATCATGGGGCGGGAGCGAGTGTCGGGAATGCGCTCGGCCGCATCGTCAAATCTACGCGCCCGCAGGTTTGTTGTGATCCGGTCCGACGTCTCTGCCTTGTCGTGCGATGCGCCACATAAAGAAGATGATGCCGCAGACCAAGAACAGCGTGCAGAAGATGCTTCCCTCCGGGCCGTCCGCGCCACCGGTGAGAAAGTCCGTTCCGGCCGGGGCCAGCGAGACGATGAGCGCGGGCACGCCCGCGTCGAGGCCGGTGACCGGCACGTCGAAGCCGGTGGCTATTATCCAGTTCCATCCCACGTGCCACCCCATCACACCCCAGATGTTGTTAGACGAGATTGACCACGCGCTCGCGAAGAGAGCGAAAAGTAGAATATTGCCGGTGACGAGCCAGGGCTGACCCCGGGAGAAATGGAGCAGCGTAAAGGTAAGTGACGATAACAGGACGGCAACGACGAGGTTCGTGCGGCGTGTGAGGACTGAGGTGAGCCATCCACGAAAAATGATTTCTTCGATGCTGGCTTGAACGAGGAAGCCTACGAAGAGGCCAGCCATTGCGATGATTGCGCCAGAGGACTGAGCGGCCGGAAACAGTGCGCCAGGTTCGTAGGCGCCCGCCAACCAGATACAGGCTATCATTGCCGACGGCATGACGACACCACCAATCAGGCCGCCATAGAATCCTTGCGCCGCACCGTCTCTCGTAAGACCGATTGTGCCGGCATTCCGCCGCTCGACGACGGCTATCCATGCGGCAACGGCGAGCAGCCAGGTGATGAAAGATACAACCAGCATCGCCGTGAGGCCCTGGGCGCCGACGAACTCGCCTTGTGCATCCACAAAGCCGAACCGCTCAAGAAAAAGAGTGGACGGAATCTCGGTGGCGATCGCGAGGGCGATGCAGATGACGGGAGCGAGAAGCGCCCATGGAAGCCAGCCGCGCGCCGGTGATGTGCTGTAAATGGTTCTGAGGTTCATACCCGCAGACTGAAGCGGGTCGCGGTCCAGTTATAGAACGATCGTGTGCGTTCACTCCCACTGACGCAGGGCGGCGGTTTCGGGGTCGCCGCTGTTGGGCGCGCCTCTGACAGGTCTAGGACGATTGAGCCGTTGCCATTGCGCCGGCGTCAGGCCGTAGGCGCTCCGAAAATGTCGCGTCAGGTGGCTCTGGTCAGAGAATCCGCTGGCAGCGGCGATTTCTGCAAGCGGGGTCCTGCCGTTCATCATGGCTCGCGCTGTGTCGAGGCGGCGGAAGATCAGATAGCGATATGGACTGACGCCCAGCAGCGCCCGGAATCCGCGCGAGAGCTGCCAACGATCCTGCCCGCTGACGCGTTCGAGATCATCAAGTCGGACATTGCTGTCCGGGTGGGCGTCTATGAACGCGCGCGCCAGCGACACCGCTTGGAGATCCGCGCGCCGGTGATACGTCTGATCACTCCCAAGCTCTGACAGTGCCTCCGCGAGGTCGAGCATGGCCTGATCATACTCCAGGCCACAGAGCTCTTGGTTGAGATCACCAATAAGGGCCGTGGCGGCCGCGTGCAGCCGCGCGTCGTCAGATACGCCCTCGGCAAGGAACGGAAGGGCGCGCCCGCCGAGAGCCTCCTGAAGCGCGGATGGTGCGACGCTGGCGCTCCGGTACCGGAAGTGTCGCCCGTCCCCGGCGTGGCCGTCATGAAGCTCATCCGGATGGAGAACGACGATCTGACCTGGCAGCGAAAGGCGCCGTGATCCGCGGTAGGAGAAGCTTTGCACCCCCGCGACGGTTATGGCGATGGCGTATGTGTCGTGCCGGTGTGGACCGTAGGCAGCCCCGTTGAGGGACGCTTCAAACCGCTCCAAATCACCCGGCGCCCGCACGATCCAACTATTTTCGTCAAACGACATGCTACTCCGACCCTCCTGCAGACGTGAGTCGATGGGCGTTCGCGAAGATCATAAGGCAAAACGGACGACCCGCAGTGGCAAGCTGATCAGAGTCCACATTGGGTCGTTTGGCGAAATATGCACCTGCGCCGACACCGGACGTTGGCCGGTTCGACCGATCAGCGGACGCGCTGAAGTTCAGCTAGGGGTGGGTGGTGGACATTGCTGGTTAGCGGAGCGAACCAGCTAAGGGCCAAAAGTCGGCGGTGCAAATGCCGTGCTTCTGGCCCAGCGAGAAGATGCGTCAGTCCGGGAAGCACTTTCGTTCGATGAAGCTTCGAGCGGCCGCCTGCGCGTCGGACGGGTTATGACCGCCTTCAAATTCCAAAGCCACGAACGGCGCTCCTGCCGAACGCAGGGCGTTCACGATCGGAACATAGTGGTCTTGGAACGGGGCAGCGGGATCCTGGCGACCGCCAGCTATGAAGACCGGGCGGGTGGCCAGGTCGCCAGCCCGTGTCGCCAATAGATTGTCGCCTGCCGAGCCGACCGCGCTCGACATGAAGCCCTCAACACCAGACGGACCAAATCGGGCTAGGGTCGGGTCCGAAGCGAAGCTTTCAAGATCCGCCTTCCACGCGGACCGGTACTCCGCATCTGTCGACCAGCGTGCGGCGATGACGCCCATGTCTGCCGGCACGAGTGCGGCAACGCACCGGACGGTCTGATTGGCGGCGGCAGTCTGTAAGGCGACCCACCCCCCGTAGCTCACGCCGAGCACGCCGATCTTCGCCGGGTCCGCGTTAGGCAGGGATCCGGCCTTCAGCCAGGAGACAACCGTCGCTCCGTCCGTTCGCGACCCATCGACGCTGATCGCGCCGGCCGAGGCGCCCGTTCCCCGGTACTGCGGCACGACCACGGTGTAGCCGCTGGCCTGAAGCTCACTGGCGACGCGGGGGATGTTTGGTCCGGCCGGGAAACCGGTGAAGAGGACGATCACAGGCCGGGAGCCATCGCCGACGCCGTCGAGCACGCGCGCCGAGAGCGTCTCGGATCCTGAGGGGATGGAGACCTCGTGAACCGGGGTCTGTACGCTGGCTGCAGCGGGCGACAAAACGGCGAGGGCGGCGAGGGCGAGGAACTTCATGAGGCGCTTTCCGAAGGGGCGACCTTAGCGCCGCCCCGCCACCCATGTCGCACGACCGACAAAGAATCTAAGCTTAAGCTTGTGTCATGAAGTCGATTTCATCCGCGCACCTTGCTTCGCCAAACGACGTGAGAGCGGGCACCGGCAACTTCAGCTAAGGGTCGGAAGCCGACTGTCGCTTGGCGGTGGGAAGCGGACCGACGGGTTTGCGGTCGAAACCACACCGGAGCCGAGTTGCTGGATTTCAAAGCTCCGACGCAGCACGATCTGCGATCAAAATGATCGCCTCGTGATGCTGGCGCCAGGCGGCCCAAACGGTTTCCGCCCAGCCCCGTATCGCGGCGCTATGCTTTTCGGCGTCGCTGGCCTGATAGACATGTGCGACCGTGATGGCGCCAAGATGGTCCGGGGGCTCAAGCCAATCCAGAAGAGCCGAGGAGCGCGTCAACTTTCCGATGACGCTACGCGCGAAGTCGTGGGAAAGATCGCGTTCGAGGGTTAGATAAAGACCTGCCAGATGCACCCAGACCGACTGAATCGTTCGCCGTTCGGGCTTGCCGGGATGTTGGGCGGCGTAGGCATCGACCGTGAGCCGGTGGACTTTCATCAGCGCAGGGCTGGCGTATTCGCGAGCGAGAACGTGGCCGTACATGGCCCAGCATGATGCGGACGCACCGAAATAAGGGTGTGCCTCGCCGGGATGCGCCGGCAATGCCACACCGCAATCGGGACAAATCTCCAAAACTGCTTCAACCATGCCGCCACTTTAGCTCTGCAAGCTAGGTCCGCAACGGGTCGGTTTGCGTCCCTGGCATCCGGGCACTTTCCGGACGGAAACGAGGTGGCGCGCGAACTGCGCAAGATTCGCATCAGCGTGCCGATCATCTTTGTGACGGGCTACGCCGACGCCGACGCCCTGTTCGAAGCGGACCAGGGCTCGGTCGTGCCAAAGCCATTCACGCGGCTGGAATTGGCGCAAAAGCGCTCAATCGCGCTCTGCGCCGACACGACGCACCGGCGACGACTTCTGGTGCGCTGTAACCATACAATTACCCATGAGATATAAGGACATCCCTCGCAGTTGGCGGTCGCATCAGAGACGAACCGAGTAATGCGGGGCCGTCAGGACCGATTTCTCGGCTTAACGCTAAGGTCCGGTTCTGCCTCGTCTTCCACCTACCCGACCCTAACACGGTGCTAAGGACATATGGCAGCAGCCCCGCATTGCCGACGGATGATAGCATTCTGCTGATGTCGGTGAGAGCCGATCCATAGCTTAAGCCCGGTTTCGCGCAGAACATTATCAGGGCCACCGCGTTGCCGATGCGCCGAGGCGCGGGGATCCACCCGGCGCGAGGCGCAGGCAGGATCACACACATGGCCAAGACTCCCGCACCGTCCGCCGAGACCGAGCGCGGCGACACCGCCGAACTGCACCAGACCGCCTCGTCTGCCGAGGCGCGGGCGACCACCAACCACGGCGCGCCGATCAGCGACAATCAGAACTCCCTCAAGGCGGGACCGCGTGGCTCGACCCTGCTGGAGGACTTCATTCTCCGCGAGAAGATCCAGCATTTCGACCATGAGCGGATCCCGGAACGGATCGTCCATGCGCGAGGGTCCGCGGCGCACGGCTTCTTCGAACTGACCGACAGCCTGGCCGAGTTCACCACCGCCAAGATCCTGACCGAGGTCGGCAAGAAGACCGAACTCTTCACCCGTTTCTCGACGGTCGCCGGCGGCGCGGGATCGGTCGATACGCCCCGCGACGTCCGAGGCTTCGCCGTCAAATTCTACACTGTCGAGGGCAACTGGGACCTCGTCGGCAACAATATCCCGGTCTTCTTCATCCAGGACGCGATCAAATTCCCGGACCTGATCCATGCGGTGAAGATGGAGGCGGACAAGGGCTATCCGCAGGCCGCCAGCGCCCACGACACCTTCTGGGACTTCATCGGCCTGATGCCGGAATCCACCCACATGATCATGTGGGCCATGTCGGATCGGGCCATTCCCCGGTCGCTGCGCATGATGGAGGGGTTCGGGGTCAACACCTTCCGCTTGCTGAACGCGAAAGGCGAGGCCACCCTGGTCAAGTTCCACTGGCGGCCGAAGCTGGGAACCCAGTCGACCTGCTGGGACGAGGCGGTCAAGATCGCCGGCGCCGATCCCGACTATCATCGCCGCGACCTGTACGAAGCCATCGCCCAGGGCGATTTCCCCGAGTGGGAGTTCGGTGTGCAGCTCTTCACCCAGGCCGAGGCCGACGCCCTGCCCTTCGACATCCTCGACGCCACCAAGCTCGTGCCCGAGGAAGACTATCCGATCCGCGTCATCGGCCGGATGGTGCTGGATCGTAACCCGGACAATTTCTTCGCCGAGACCGAACAGGCGGCCTTCCTGCCGACCAACATCGTCCCCGGCATCGACTTCTCCGAGGATCCCCTCCTGCAGGGCCGGCTGTTCTCCTACCAGGACACCCAGCTGTCGCGGCTGGGCACGGTGAACTTCCACCAGATTCCGATCAACCAGGCCAAGGGCTGCCCCTTCCAGAACTTCCAGCGTGACGGCCATATGCAGACCCAGGTCTTCAAGGGGCGCGCCAACTACGAACCCAACAGCCTGGCCGAGGCGGGCGAGGACGGCGGCCCACGCGAGGATCCCAAGGGCGGATTCCGCTCGGCGCCCGTGCCGCAGGACGGCGAGAAGGTCCGGCTACGCGCCGAGACCTTCGCCGACCACTACAGTCAGGCGCGGCTCTTCTACCGGTCGCAGACCGAGATCGAGCAGGCCCACCTGGCCAGCGCCATCGTCTTCGAACTGTCCAAGGTCTCGCTGCCGCACGTCCGCGACCGGATCCTCTCCAACCTGCGCAATGTCGACGACAGCCTGGCCAAGCGCGTCGCCGAAGGTCTGAATCTGCCTCTGCCCAAGGCCTCAAGGCCGGCCGTCAAGCCGATCGATCTCGCGCCTTCGCCGGCCCTGCGCATCGTCGGCAAATATCCCGAGACGCTGCAGGGTCGGAAGGTCGGCGTGCTCGTCGCCGACGGGTCGGACGGCGCCCTCGTCGCCGGCGTGCGCAAAGCGGTCGAGGCGGACGGGGGTTCGGTCTTCGTCGTGGCCCCGAAGATCGGCGGCGCGACCCTGGCCGACGGCTCCGTCCTCGCCGCCGACGGCCAGCTGGCGGGAAGCCCTTCGGTATTGTTCGACGCAATCGCCATCGTCCTGTCCGAAGACGGCTGCGCCCTGCTGCTCAAGGAGAGCGCGGTGGTGGACTTCGTCAAGGACGCCTTCGGCCATCTCAAGGCGATCGGACACACCGCCGAAGCCCAGCCCCTGCTGGACAAGGCCGGCGTCGAGACGGACGACGGCGTCGTGGCCCTAAAGAAGGGCGCGGCGGGTTTCGTCGAGCCGGCCCGCACCCGTCAGTGGGACCGTGAACCCAAGGTGCGCCTGCTCGCCTGATCCCCGGCGGCCGAACAGGGCGCCAGATTGACGATCTCGGCGCCCGTCTCCGCCGCCAGACGTTCAGCCAGAACGGCCCGGTGACATCCGCCGGGATCGGCCTCGAAACACAGAAGCGCGCTCGGCGCCGATTTCACGAGCGCGCGCAGGCGCTCAAATGCCGAGATCGCCTCGGGGCCGTCGAGATGCTCGGCGAAGATCGCGCGCATGTCCTCGAGCCGACCCTTGCGCGCGGCGTCTCGCCCGGCTTTCGGCGTGCCAAGGGCCCGGAGGTGAACATAGTCTATCCCGGCCTCGGCGAGGGACGACGCCAAGATGGTCTTGGAGAAGCCCGCACGGCGCGAGGCGGCGACGGCGCGGACATCAATCAGACGACGCACGCCCGCCGCCTGGAGCTGCGCGATGACCTCGGCCTGGGGCGCGCCTTCATAGCCGATCGTGAACAGTTTCATGCCGGAGAGATAGGCGCGTCGCCGGAATGACCAGCGCTGCCGTGACGGCGGAGACAAGCCCCTCCGGTAAGAAAGATCAGACGGCGATGGCGCCATTCAAGCCCTTGGGCATTCAGGCTGAATGACGCCATCCATCGCCTTCGTCGGAGCCGGACCGACGACCCTCTACACCCTGGCGGCCTTTCTCGCCGAAGGCCGGCGCGAGGTCGCCGTCACCATCTTCGAACAACAGCGCACCGCCGGCCTCGGCACGCCCTATCGGCCGGGCTGGAACGACCCCGCCATGCTGGCCAACATCGCCAGCTTCGAGATACCGCCGCTGAACGAGACCCTGGCGGATTGGCTGGAGCGTAAATCTCCGTCCGAGCGGGCGGCTCTGGGCGTCGCGCCCGAAGAGGTGAACGACCGGGCCTTTCTGCCCCGCGTCACCCTGGGGCGGTATTTCGCCGAACAGTTCGACGTCCTCGTCGCCGAGGCGCGAACGGCCGGCGTCGACCTCGAGGTGCGCACGGCCTGCCGCGTGATCGACGCCGTCAATCTCGACGCCGGGGTTCGTCTGACGATCGCCCCGCACCTCGGTTTCGTCACCGACGAGACCTTCGACCATGTCGTGCTGGCGACCGGCCATCAGTGGCCGTCCGAGCCGGAAGTTCGGCCCGGCTATTTTCTGACGCCCTGGCCCGCCTCCAACCTGTCCGCCCTGCCCCCGACCCCGGTCGGGATCCGGGGCTCGTCCCTGACCGCCATCGACGCCGCCGTCGCCCTGGCCATCCGCCACGGCGACTTCGTCGCAGGCGAGGATGGCGACCTGACCTATGTCCCTCACCCCGGGACCGAGGCGTTCGACCTGACCATGATGTCGCGCAAGGGGCTCCTTCCCGAGGCCGACTTCTACTTTCCCCTGCCGTACACGCCGCTGTCGATCTGCACGAGCGAGGCCGTCGCGGGCCTCGTCGAGTCGGGCGGCGACGCTCTGCTCGACGCCGCCTTCGACCTGTTTCGAGGAGAGCTGATCCTGGCGGACCCAGCCTATGCCCGCGCCGTCTCTCTGGCCGAGGCTACGGTGGAGTCCTTCGGCGAGACCTATTTCGCCGACCGGGCCGCCGCCGATCCTTTCGACTGGGCCCAGGCCAATCTCGAGGAGGCGCGCCGCAATCACGCCGCCGAGATCACCGTGCCGTGGCGATACGCCATCCTCAGGATGCACGAGGTCATCGGCGCGATCGCGCCGCATCTGGACGCCGCGCAGTTCGACCGGTTCGAGCGCCATCTCAAGCCGGTGTTCGTCGACGACTACGGCGCCGTGCCGCACGCCTCGATCGCCCGTCTGCTGGCGCTCCACCGCGCCGGCAAGCTGCAGGTCCTGGCCCTGGGCGACGACTACCGGCTCGACACCCAGCCCGCCGAAGGCTGCGGCGGCGCCGTCGTACGCGAAGGCGTGCGCCGTCATTTCCCCGTCTTCATCGAGGCCACGGGCCAGAAGCCCCTGTCCGCGAGCGCCTTCCCATTCCCGTCTCTTCTGGCGCAGGGCGTCATCACCGACGCCGCGCCCGGGGACGCGTCCACGGCGGTGCGCGGCGTAGCCCTCGATGACGAATTCCATCCCGTCGCGGACCATGTCCCCGCCGACCGGCTGTTCTGCCTGAGCCTGCCCTTCCTGATGGGGCGCCACCCCTTCGTCCAGGGCATCACCAGTTCGCATGACCGCGGCGCGATCGTCGGCGCCGCCCTGGCGCAGGCGGTCGGCAGGGCGGTCGATCACCCGGCAGGGACACGACCGACGGCGGAGGCGGCCTGACCATGAAGCTGTTCGCGATCTACATTGGCGGCGAGCACCCTGGCGCCAATATCGAGGTGCACGACATGCGCTTCATCGCCGCCCCGAGCCTGCAGGACACCTATGCGGAGCTGAAGCGCCAGTGGTGGGGACGCCCCGGCAGTCTGCACGTCGACTGCTGGTCCGAGATCAGCCACGCCGACGGCTATGCGGTGACGCTTCGCCCCGAGCCCTTTGGCGGCGAAGAGAAGCTCTTCTACGTCAATCTCGGCGGCTACGACGGCGTGGACTTCGCCGAGAAGCACCGCAACGTCTTCGTCGTCGCCGACAGCCTGACGCGAGCCAAGACCCGCGCGATCCGGCGGGCCAAGGATTGGATCGCGCCCCATAGAGACGAGATCTACGAGGCCGAGCAGGCCTTCAGTCTGGCTGAGGCCGCAAAGCTCCAGGCCCTGCATATCCACCTGACGCCGATCATCGAAGCTCAGGACGCGCCCTTCGCGTGCGAGTATCTCCCGCTTCGCTGATCCCGTCCCTAGTTCGGCCGCCTCATCGACGGAGACCTCATGTCTGATCCCACCGCGGAAGTGATCGTGGTCGGCGCCGGCCCCGCCGGCCTCACGGCGGCCCTGTATCTGGCGCGTTACCGTCGCCAGTGCCTGGTGCTTCATGATGGGACCAGCCGGGCGCTCCGCATTCCCCGCTCGCACAACACCCCAGGTTTCCCGGAGGGAATCTCCGGCGAGGAACTGATCGGGCGCCTAGCCGTGCAGGCGCGCCAGGCCGGAGCCGAGATCCTGGATCGCCATATCGCGACCGCTCGATTGACAGAGGGCGGTTTCGTACTCAGTGATGCCCAAGGCGACGAGTGGAGCGCACGGGCGTTGATCTTCGCCACCGGCGTCGAGGATGTCGGGCCGGGCCTGTCCAGAACGGTCGAAGACGAGGCGTTGCGAAACGGGGTGCTTCGCTATTGTCCGATCTGCGACGGCCGTGAGGCTGTCGGCCGCGCCATCGCCGTGCTGGGCGGCGACGATCATGGGGCGGCCGAAGCCCTGTTCGTGCGCCGCTATTCCGACGCTGTGACCCTGCTCGCGCTCGAAACGCCAGCGTTCGGACCCGGAGTTATAGAACAGTTGGATGCAGCGGGGATCCTGATCGAGCCTTCCCCGGCGCGGGAGATTGCGCCCGGCGCAGTGGATGTAGTCGTCGGACTACAGGACGGTCGGCGTCTGACGTTCGATGTTCTGTATCCCGCACTTGGGTCCAAACCGCGGAGCGTCTTGCCGCTGTCGCTGGGCGTGCCCGACGGGGTCGCCGGCAAGGTCGAGGCGGGCGCACCCCTCGGGGGGCCACGCCCCGGGATCTTCGTCGCTGGCGATGTCGTCGAGGGACTCGATCAGATCAGCGTCGCCTTCGGACACGGCGCTCTCGCCGCCACCCGTGCGCATAATTATCTGCGTGGTCTCGACGCAGAAACCCTGACTCCGGCGGGATGATTCGGAATACCGGCGCCGAGACTGGAGATGGTGACGGTGTGGCTCAGGTTCGCATCTTGCGTGCCGGCCGCGCCACATATGTCCACTATCGGACATTCGTGGGGAACATCGCTGATCACACGCGGTTGAGGCTCTGCGCAAGAGCACCCAAGAGTTTGATGATGCCGTCCTATGAGATCTCTGTCCTTCGTGACGGAGAGACCAAACCCTTGGAGGTCGCTCGCGCCATCCACGCGAACGAGGTCCTGCCCTTGGTCGAAAGCTTGCGCGCCAAGCATCCGGCCTTCGACCGGATCTCGGTCACCGCATCGGACATCTTGCTGTTCACGGTGGACCGGAAAAACGATCCGTAACCGCAGCCCCGTCGCGCCTCTCCCTGACGAGCGGCCCGAGAGGAGCGCTTCGCCTTCTTGCCCCTGAGTTTTGACGGGAGGCCGCAGCCTGTGCTCTAGCCTGACCATGCCGATGAGACACGATTCCGGAAGCCCTCTCTGGGGCTCGCCCAAGCCCATTCGCCGGCGCACCTCCCACATGCGGTTCATCGTCAAGGTTATGGCCGGCGCCGGCGTCTTCGCTCTAGCCGTCGCCGCCGTTCGGATAGGTATCGGCTTCACGGCTTAGCGGCGCGCTCAGCCTTGGATTGACACACGAAGTCGCAGAAACTTCGCGACTTAGCCGGCCTCGTCCGCCCTCGCCCTTGCGTAATATCCCGTAGTCGCTAGGCAAGACGACCTCCTCTGGTCGCCCGAGCACACGCATGACTTCGTCCCAAGCCCGCTCCCCCGCTCCGCGTTCCCGGGTGGAGGCATGGGCCGCCGTCGGCCTGGCGGCCGTGCTGCTCTTCTTCCTGGTCAGCGGCGTCGTCGCCTTCGCCAATATCCAGGCGCTGAAGGAGAACAGCGCCCGGGTGCGCCAGACCCATACGCTGCTCGTCGCGTCCGACGCCGTGACCGCCGCCGCGCGTGACGCCGAGACCGGCCAACGCGGCTATCTGCTGACCGGCGCCGACGCCTATCTCGAACCCTACGCCGCCGCGCGCGACACTCTTGACGCCCGGCTCGACGAGCTCGCCGCCCTGGTCGAGGGCGACCCGGTGCAGCAGGCCGCCATGCTCCGCCTCCGACGCCATGCGGCCGAGAAGATGAGCGAGCTCGAGGAGACGATCGCGCTTCGGCGCGACCGCGGCC
Organism: Brevundimonas sp.; assembly: GCF_044336875.1. Taxonomy (GTDB): domain Bacteria; phylum Pseudomonadota; class Alphaproteobacteria; order Caulobacterales; family Caulobacteraceae; genus Brevundimonas. The sequence continues at coordinate 465,811 of NZ_JBIIOP010000001.1, forward strand.
GCGAAGCCGCCATCGCCGTCGTCGAGACCGACCGCGGCAAGCTGGCCATGGACAATATCCGCGCCCAGGCCGCAGCCATTCGCGCCGAAGGGGTTCGCCAGCGTGAAGCCCGTCTCGTCGAAATGGACGCGGCCTACCGGACAGCCACGGTCGGAGGCGTCCTCACCGCCCTGCTCGGCGCCGTCCTCACTGTCGCGGTCTTCCTGCTGATCCAACGCAGCGCCCGCGCCCGCGCCCGCCAGGAATGGCTGCAGGCGGGCCAGGTCGGCCTCGCCGACGCCATGAGCGGCGACAAGACGGTGGAGGAACTGGCGGACAGCGTCCTGGGCTTCCTGGCGACCTATGTGGGCGCTCAGGCCGGGGTCCTATACAAGGGCGAGGCTGGACGGTTCCGGCGCGCCGCGACCTTGGGCGTTCCGGACGACGCCCCTACGCCGGCGAGCTTCCGTCTCAAGGAAGGCCTCCTCGGTCAGGTGGCGGCCGAAGGCCGGGCGCAGGTGCTCACCGACGTGCCCGAGGATTATCTGACCATTGGCTCGGCGCTGGTCCGGGGACGTCCACGCCACCTGCTCATCGCCCCAGCCCGCGCCGATGCGGACGTAAACGGGGTGATCGAACTCGGCTTCCTCCATCCGCCCACCCCCGACCTGCTCGTCCTGATCGACGAGGCTTCCGCCGGAATCGGCGTTGCGCTGCGGTCGGCCCGCTACCGGGTCCAGTTGCAGGACGCCCTGGAGGAGACCCAGCGCCAGGCCGAAGAACTGCAGGTGCAGAGCGAGGAATTGCGGGTCTCCAACGAAGAGCTGGAGGAGCAGAGCCGGGCGCTCAGGGAATCCCAGGTCCGGCTGGAGCAGCAGCAGGTCGAGCTGGAACAGACAAACAGCCAGCTTGAAGAACAGGCTCAGATGCTGGAGACACATCGCGACGACCTCGAGCGGGCCGGCGCCGCTCTCGAGCGCAAGGCCCAGGATCTGGAACAGGCCAGCCAGTACAAGTCCGACTTCCTGGCCAACATGTCTCACGAACTGCGCACGCCGCTGAACTCGATGCTGATCCTGTCGAAGCTGCTCGGCGATGATGCGGACGACCGGCTCAGCGAGGAGCAGGTTCATTACGCCCGGACCATCCATTCCTCGGGCGAGGACCTGCTGAACCTGATCAACGACATCCTCGACCTGTCCAAGATCGAGGCCGGCCATGTCCAGGTGCGGGCCGAAGACGTGGTGGTGGCGCGCCTCGCGGCCGATCTGCGCCGGACCTTCGAGCCTGTCGCGGCTGATCGCGGCCTCGCCTTCGCCGTGGAGATCGATGCGGAGACGCCGGAGCTGCTCGAGACCGACCGCCAACGCCTCGAACAGATCCTCAAAAACCTGCTCTCGAACGCCATCAAGTTCACGGAAAGCGGCGAAGTGCGCCTGACGATCCGTCCGGACGGCGGCGGTCTCGCCTTCGCCGTCAAGGACACCGGGATCGGCATTTCTCCCGAGCATCAGTCCGCCATTTTCGAAGCCTTCCAGCAGGCCGACGGGGCGATCAGCCGACGCTATGGCGGGACCGGACTGGGCCTGTCGATCTCGCGCGAGCTGACCCGACTGCTCGCCGGCGGCCTCGGCCTCGATAGCCAGCCGGGCAAGGGCAGCACCTTCACCCTGACCCTGCCTTTGGTCTTCGATCCGGCCGATGTCGCGGCGCGGCCGGCGGCTGTCGCGGCCCCCGCCCACACGCAGGCTCGTCCGAACGCCGTTCCCGCGCCGGCCGCGCCCTCGACGCGCCTGCGCGCCGTTGAGGACGATCGCGACCGGCTGGCGGAGGCGAGGCGCGTGCTGCTCGTCATCGAGGATGATGATCGCTTCGCCGGCATCATCCGCGATCTTTCGCGCGAGATGGGGTTCCAGAGCCTGGTGGCGACCACCGCCGAAGAGGCGCTCGATCTGGCGGCCCGACATCGGCCGAGCGCCATCGTCCTCGACGTCGGTCTTCCCGATCAATCCGGCCTCGCCGTGCTCGATCGGCTCAAACACGACGACGCAACCCGCCACATTCCCATCCATATCGTCTCGGGCGAAGATCATGCCCAGACGGCGCTCGCCCTCGGCGCGCTCGGCTACACCATGAAGCCGGTCAAGCGCGAGGAGCTGGCTGAGGTCCTGCACGGGCTGGAAGCGGCTCTGGACCGGACCCTGCGGCGGGTCCTGGTGGTCGAGGACGATCTGGTTCAGCGCGAAGCCGTCGAGGCCCTGCTCGCCTCGCCCCAGGTCGAGATCACGGGCGTCGGCACCGCCGCCGACTGTCTCGAGGCTCTGAAAGCGGAGACCTACGACTGCATGGTCCTGGATCTCGCCCTGCCCGACGCCTCCGGCTTCGCCCTCCTCGACACACTCAGCCGCGACGGGGCCCACAGTTTCCCGCCGGTCATCGTCTATACCGGCAAGGACCTGACCCCGGATCAGGAACAGCAGCTTCGCCGCCACTCCAGCTCGATCATCATCAAGGGCGCCAAGTCGCCCGAGCGGCTGCTCGACGAAGTCTCCCTCTTCCTGCACCAGGTGGTGTCGGACCTGCCCCCGGAGCAGCAGAAGCTGATCCGCAAGGCCCGCAACCGCGACGCCGCGCTCGAAGGCCGGCGCATCCTCATCGTCGAGGACGACGTGCGCAACGTCTACTCCCTGACCCATGTGCTCGAGCCGCGCGGCGCCCTCGTCGAAATCGCCCGCAACGGGCAGGAGGCGATCGACGCCCTGGCCGCCTCCGCCCAGGATCCTGCCCGCGCGATCGATCTCGTTTTGATGGATGTGATGATGCCGGTGATGGATGGGCTGACGGCCGTCTCGACCATCCGCAAGGAGGACCGATGGGCCAAGCTGCCGATCGTCATGCTGACGGCGAAGGCCATGCCGGATGATCAGGAACGCTGTCTCGAGGCCGGCGCTAACGACTACATGGCCAAGCCCATAGACGTCGACAAGCTCCTGTCGCTCGTACGGGTCTGGATGCCGCGTTAATGCCGGACAGCGTCGAGGATCTGGAAATCCAGCTTCTGCTGGAGGCCTTGTTCCAGCATTACCACTACGACTTCCGCCACTACGCGCGGGCGTCGATCAAGCGTCGCCTCATCCAGGCGCGCGATCAGCTGGGCTATTCAAACCTGTCCGCCCTGCAGGCCGCTGTCCTGCATGATCCCGAGATGCTGCCACGCCTACTCGGCTATCTGACGGTTCAGGTCAGCGAGATGTTTCGGGACCCGAGCTATTTTCGAGCCCTGCGCGAAACCGTCCTGCCTCACCTGCGGACCTGGCCGTCGCTGAAGGTGTGGATCGCCGGCTGCAGCCACGGCGAGGAGGTCTATTCGATGGCCATCCTGTTCAAGGAGGAAGGCCTCTACGACCGCACCCTCTTCTACGCCACCGACATCAATCCTGACGCGCTCAGGGCCGCCGAGGCGGGCGTCTATCCGCTCGACCGGATCCGCCAATTCACCGAGAACCATCAGCGCTCCGGCGGCCGATCCTCCCTGTCCGACTATTACAGAGCCGACTACGGCCGCGCCGTCTTCGATCAATCGCTGCGCAGCCGGATCGTCTTCTCCGACCACAGTCTGGTGACGGACGCCGTCTTCGCCGAGATGCAGTTGGTCTCGTGCCGCAATGTGATGATCTATTTCGACCGCGACCTACAGGACCGCGCGATCGGCCTCTTCGCCGACGCCTTGCCGCGCGGCGGCTTCCTCGGCCTCGGCGCCAAGGAGAGCCTACGCTTTTCCACCCACGTCTCCGCCTTCGACGAATACGTCAGGCAGGACAAGATCTATCGCAAGCGGACCGCATGACCGACGCCCTCCCACCGCTCGTGGTGATCGGCGCATCGGCCGGCGCCGTTCAGGCCTTGCTGACCCTCCTGGAGCCCCTGCCCCCGACGGAGCGTTTCGCCGTCCTCATCACCGTCCATGTGCCGCCGGACCGAAGCAATTCCCTCGTCCCTCTTCTGGCCGCCCGGTGCGCCCTGCCGGTCAAGGAAGCTGAGGACAAGGAGGCGATCCGCCCCGGCGTCGTCTATTTCGCCCCCTCGGATTACCATCTTCTCGTCGAACAGGACGGGCATCTCGCCCTGTCGTCCGACGAACTGGTCAACTACGCCCGCCCCGCCATCGACGTGCTGTTCGACAGCGCCGCCGACGCTGGCGCTCCAAGCCTCACCGGCATCATCCTCACCGGGGCCAACGAGGACGGCGCCGCCGGACTGGCCGCCATAGTCCGCGCCGGCGGCGAGGCCCTCGTCGAGGCTCCGGTGTCGGCCTACGCCCGGACCATGCCCGAGGCCGCTCTAGCCGCCTGCCCCCAAGCCGCCGTCCTGGACCTCGTCGGGATCGCCCAACATCTTCAGGAGCGGGCCCGTTGATCCCGAACGACACCCCTACCCCCATTCTCCTGGTTGACGATCTGGACGAGAACCTTCTGGCGCTTGAAGCCCTTCTGCGAGCGGAGGGGCTGACCTTCCTCAAGGCGCGCTCGGGCGACGAGGCCCTCGAACTGCTTCTGGAGCATGACGTCGCCCTGGCCCTGCTGGACGTGCAGATGCCGGGCATGGACGGGTTTCAGCTCGCCGAGTTCATGCGCGGCAGTTCGCGCACCCGTCATGTGCCCATCGTCTTCGTCACTGCGGGAAGCGCAGACCGCCAACGCCGCTTCCGCGGCTACGAGGCCGGAGCCGTGGACTTCATCCAGAAGCCGATCGAGGCCGATGTCCTGCGCGGCAAGACCGAGGTCTTCGTCGATCTCTATCGGCAGCGGCTGCAGATCCAGGCCCAGCGCGACGCTCTGGAAGCCTACGCCGCGACCCTGATGGCGTCGGATAGACGCAAGAACGAGTTTCTCGCCGTTCTCGGCCACGAGTTGCGCAATCCGATCATGGCGTTTCGTGCAGGCCTTCAGCTTCTCGACCGCGAGGCCGACGCCGATCGCGCCGGCCTTATCCGCGAGCGCATGGCCACCCAGGTCCTGCACCTGTCGCGCCTGATCGAGGATCTGCTCGACGTCTCGCGCATCGATCAGGGCAAGATCGCCCTTCGTCTTGAGCGGGTCTCGCTCGGCGCCATTCTGGACTCCGCCCTGGACACCAGCAGACCGAGGATCGAGGCGGCGCAGCACAGCCTGACCCTGGACCTGCCCCAGACCCCGGCCTGGGTGTCTGCAGACTTTACGCGTCTGTCTCAGGTGGTCAGCAATCTGCTGACGAACGCCGCCAAATATACGCCTCCCGGCGGTGAGATCGGATTGAGCGTCCACCTCTCACCGGACGTCGCCGAGATCGTGGTCAGCGACAATGGAGTGGGCATCCCCCTGGAGTCACAGGCCAGCATCTTCGACCTCTACACCCAGCTGCCGGGCCCCGACTCCCGGTCCGCCGAAGGCCTCGGCATCGGCTTGGCCTTGGTGCGTCAGTTGGTCGAGTTGCACCACGGCACTATCGCCGTGCACAGCGACGGCCCCAATCTGGGCAGTCGCTTCACATTGCGCCTTCCTCTCTCGCTCTGATCCGCATCCTGATGGATGCAGTCAGACGCCTGGCTCAGGCCGCGGCGCAGCGGGCCGCAATCCGCAGCCTCAGTTGCTGGCGGATCGCCACGCCATCCAGATGGGTCAGGACCGCGCGTCCATAACCTTCGGCGGCCAGACCGGCCGTGCCCGCCCCGATGACGGCGACGTCGCATTCAAGAGGTTCAGCATGATCGCCTCCCGCACCCGTCATTGGCTGTAGGCGACCGTGGTCATCAGGGCGTTCTCGGCCTGGCGGGAATCCAGTCGACGGTGCTGGACGACGATGGGCTGGTCGGAGCGGATCAAACTGGCGTAGTCGGTGTGGCGCGGCACCGGCTCCGAATCCGTCAGATCATTGAAACGGACATGACGGGTCCGGCGGGCGCCGACCTCGACCACATAGAGGCCTGCCGGCTCTCGGTCGGTGAAATAGACGGTGATCTCGACACGAGCCGGGATATCGCCGGGACTGAGAAGGCAGGCGGTCTCGTGGAGGAGCATGGCCGGTTCAGGCCCGGTGCTCGCGCCGGGAATATAGCCCTCGGCGATGGCCCAGAGATGTCGTCCTACGGTCATGGGATGGGTCCGTATCCGTGGCTTGAGCGCCTCAACAATGCCAGGTCCCGCCGGGCGTTCCGTTCAGAACCCAATCGATCACGGCGCGTTGGCCCAGCTCACAGACGATGACGAGCGCGTATTCCGGGCTCATTCGAGAGCCTGAATGCCTGATACGACCCGACGCGACGGTTTCCTTCCCCTCGACGCCTATACCGCCCTCGGCGACGGCCGCGCGGTCGCCCTCTCCGGGGCCGACGGCTCCCTCGACTGGTGGTGCGTGCCCAATATGGACTCGCCCCCCTTGTTCGACCGGTTGCTCAGTCCCCAGGACGGGGGGCGGTTCTCGATCACGCCGGTCGAACCCTTCACCGTCGAATGCGCCTACCGGCCCGGATCGAACGTCCACGAAACGGTCTTCACCACCGTGTCAGGCCGCGCCCGCCTGACGGAATCCCTGAACAGCGGTCCGGCCGGGCGGCTGCCGTGGGAGGAGCTGGCGCGCCGGCTCGAAGGCCTCGAAGGACGGGTCGAGTTTCGCGTCGAGATCATGTTTGGCGACCGCGCCGGGACGATCAGCCCCTTTCTGGCCGACAACGCCAACGCCACGGTTTTTCACGCCGGCCCCGTGCTCGGTCTGATCCGGCTGAGCGACGGCGTGACGATCGAGACGAAGGATGATCGCAGGGTCGCCGGTCGCGTGGTCGTCTGCGCAGGCGAGCGCGAGGTGCTCGCAATCATCGCCGGCGCCGACGAACCCCTCGTCTGCCCGGCCATCGCGGAGATCGACAACCGGATCGACGTCTCGGACGCGGAATGGCGCACCTGGAGCGACCGGGTGGCCTGGGCCGGGCCACACCCAGAGACGCTCATCCGCAGCGCCCTGGCGCTCAAGATCCTGCTGTATTCGCCGTCGGGCGCGATCGTCGCCGCCCCGACCACCTCCCTCCCCGAGCGGATCGGCGGCGACAAGAACTGGGACTACCGCTACGCCTGGGTTCGAGACGCCGGCTATACGATCAAGGCCTTCCTCGCCATCGGCGCCCAGGCGGAGGCAAAGGCCGCCTTTACCTGGCTGGTCGGCCGTGTCGCCGAACACGGTTGCCGGGTTCTGTTCACCCTGGACGGCGATGTGGTCGAGCCGGTCCGCGAGATCGACGTGCCCGGTTATCGCGGCTCGCGCCCGGTCCGTGTCGGCAATGACGCCGCAGCCCAGCATCAGCACGGGGTCTATGGCGACCTGTTCGAGGTCGCCTGGCGGTTCGTCGACAAGGGCAATATTCTGGACGACCGGACGGCGGACGTTCTCTCACGCCTCGCCGACGACTGCGCCGACGGCTGGCGCAGGCCCGACGCCGGCATCTGGGAACTGCCCGAGACCCGCCACTACACCATGTCCAAGATCAGTTGCTGGCAGGCGCTGGACCGCGCGGTGCGACTGGCGGACGCCGGCCATATCCCGACTACCTGTCGGGACCGGTGGGCGCGCGAGGCGCAGCGTGTCGCCGACTGGGTCGAGGCGGAATGCTGGTCGGACGCGCTTCAGACCTACGTCGCCTGGCCCGGCTCTACCGAAATCGACGCCTCGCTCGCCCTGGGCGTTCGGTTCGGCTACGGACCGCCCGCGCGTCAGCGCGCGACCTTGGACGCCATCGACAAGGCCCTGGGCGCCGGTCCCTATCACTATCGACTGACGATCACGCGCGATGAAGAAGGATGTTTCCTGGCCTGCAGCTTCTGGATGGTCGAGGCCCGCGTCCACCTGGGTCAGCGCGCCCGGGCCGAGGCCGATTTCCGCGCCCTGATCACCTCTCTGGACCGCGAAGGCGTCTATCCGGAGATGATCGACCCCGATACCGGCGAGTGGCTCGGCAATCTGCCTCAGGGCCTGACCCATCTGGCCATCGTCCACTGTATCGCCGCGCTCGCCGAGGCATGAGATCAGGGGCCGGTCGAACGACCGACCCCTTCATCGTTCAGGCGACGCCCGCGCCGCCGGTGACGCCGAAGACTTCGCCGGTGATGTAGCTGCCCTCCTGAGAGGCCAGAAGAACATAGACCGGCGCGATCTCGACCGGCTGGCCGGGGCGCCCGAAGGCGCTCTGCTCGCCGAACTTGGTCACCTTGTCGTCGGGCTGTCCGCCGGACGACTGCAGCACGGTCCAGAACGGACCCGGCACCACGACATTGGCGCGAACGCCCTTCTCGATCAGCTGTTTGGACAGGGCCTTGGTATAGGCCACGATGCCCGCCTTGGTGGTGGCGTAGTCCAGCAGGATGGCGGACGGATCATAGGCCTGGATCGAGGCCGTGGTGATCACCGAGGCGCCGGCCGGCAGGTGCGGAACCGCCGCCTGGGCGATCCAGTGCAGGGCGTAGAGATTGGTCTTCAGCGTCTTGTCAAAATCCTCGCTGGAGACCTCGGCGATCGTGTCGCGATACTGCTGGCGTCCGGCGTTGACGACCAGGATGTCCAGACCGCCCAGTTCAGCGACGGCCTTCTCGACCAGTTCGCGCGACCAGGCTTCATCGGTCACATCGCCCGGCAGGGCCACGGCCTTGCGCCCCTCGGCCTCGATTAGGGCGATGACCTCGGCAGCGTCCTTTTCCTCTGACGGCAGATAGGAGAGGGCCACATCGGCGCCTTCGCGGGCATAGGCGATGGCGGCGGCCCGGCCGATGCCGGAGTCTGCCCCGGTGATCAGAGCCTTGCGCCCCGTCAGCTTGCCGGACCCCGTGTAGCTGGTCTCGCCGTGATCCGGCTCGGGATCCATCTTCGCCGCCAGGCCAGGAACTGGTTGCGGCTGCTTGGGAAATGGCGGCTTCGGATATTGTTCGCGGGGATCTTGCAGGGTCAGGCGGTCGGCCATGACGTCTCCTCTTGCTCGGGGGTGTCCCTAGACAACTCGACCTGTTGGGAGCCGTTCCCCCCTTTTGCGTCGGACCCGAGGAGATCCCGTCGCACGGCGTCGGAGCGGGCTGCGGAGCCAAACCGCCAGACCGAGCGTTGGCGTGCCGATGAGCGCTTTCGCCCATTCCCGTCTTCGCCGCGAGCGCGCCTACGGGCGAGATCTGGGCCGCGCCTTCGCGGGCCGCCCTTGTCGTCAGCATCCCTCTCCTGATGACCATGGAAATGGGGGAACAGAGCGTGATGATGGAGCGCTGGCGACTGCTGACCTTTGTCCTCGCCGGCCTGCCCCTCCTTTACGGCCTGGCCTATTACGCCGGATTCTCGTGCGGTAACGCGAAACAACCCCCCGCTAAGACGGGGCTGCATACGTCGCTGATTGGAAGGGCGTAGCCCCCTAGAGACCGACCTTGGCGTTATCGCCCATCTCGGGCGCGCCGCCGGTCAGCAACGCCTTGGCCATCTTGACCAGGGCGACCGCCTTGCCGGGGCTGTCCCACAACTCGCCACGCTCAGGCGTGACCGTCAGCAGACGGATCGTCGGATCGTTCGCGTCTTCCCACCAAGCTTCGTCCGACTTGGTCCAGAGTTCCGAAATCTTGATGCGGTCGTTGCTCAGCGACGCCGTGCCGCTGATCAGGACATATTTGTAGTTCCCGTTGTCCGCCCATGCGCAGGACACCTTGGGAAACTGATCGACCTGGCCGTTCTTTTCGCCCGCCTCGTCGACCAGGAAATACAGGCTGTGCTCGTCCTTGCGGACCCGTGCCGACAGCGGCCGGCTGTGCTGCTCGTCGCCGTCCCACGTGGTGAACATGCAGATGTCAATCTTCTCTGCGAGTTCCCAGATCCGATCGCGCACCTCCTGGGGCGGAGCGGGATTATCGTCTTGCGGTTCTTTCATGGCGATCTCCTCTAACCAATCAGGGGAACAACGCCGTGAACGTACGGACGTTGCCAAGCGAGTGCCGCACAGGGCTTACCCGACGCCTCGCATAGGAGCTTGGCGACGAAGCGAGCCTCGCCGGGTTGTGTTTTCATGGTCGACTGTGTGAGGCGGCACGCTTGCCCGACCTTCGAGATTGACGAGGTCGAAGCCAATCGCGCCATCGAACATGGCATCTGTCGTCTCCTTGAGGGTCGCTATGCGAACACCCTTGCGCGCACCGGTTCCTGGCCGACGATGTGTGTCGAGCCGTCAATCGACCCGCTTGACCGATACTGGATCGCTGGCGGGAAAGGTCTCCTCAACCCCCTCGTCGAGGAGCCGCTCCTGGCGGTCCTCGTCCTCGTGTTCCCGGCGCGCATGATCCTGCAGACTGTCCTCGCCCTCGGCCGGACCGCCCGGCGTAGGGCCCGCTTCGGCGCCGGTCTGCGCAGCGGCATTGAGAATGGCGCGCTGTTCGGGATGCTCGTCGGGTTGGGGTTTCGGATCGAACAGGACCTCGTCGGCCTTGGGCGTCTTCGAAGGATCGGTCATCGCGGTCTCCTGGGGTTACTCTAAGACAAACTGCTGGACTTCAAACCGTTCCCTCGCCCGACACGGCATCGAGTTTATGAAGCTCGCGTGCGGCGCCTCGCCCCTGCCTGCTTGAAATGGCTGTATCTGGGCGTCCGCTAAATCGTCATCACCGATCCACTGTCGACGCGCATATTCGCGCCGTTGATGAAGCTCGCGCGTTCAGAACAGAGGAAGACAATCATGTCCGCCACTTCTTCAGCGCGTCCACGGCGTTTCAACGCCATGCCCGGTCGCTCCTCTTCGAGAAAGCTCTCGATGGCCCGCTCGACGTCAACACCCCGCTCTTCGGCCCGCTTGGCCATCATCTTGTCCGTCATCGGCGTGGCGATGAAGGCCGGTGAAACCGTGTTCACCAGGATATTGTCCGGGCCGTACGCCTTGGAAAGTCCCTTGGCGAGGTTGATGATCCCGGCCTTCGACGCACAATAGGCAAGCTCGTCGACATAGGGCTGCACCCCGTCCTCTGAGCCGATCAGGACTACGCGGCCCCAACCCTTGGCGCGCATCGCGGGGATCGCCGCTCGCGCCGTGCGCACCGCGCCCATCAGATTGATGTCGAGCGTCTCGAGCCAGCCTTTGTCGTCGACCTCGAGGAAGTCGCCGGTGGCTCCGGTGACCCCCGCGCAGTTGACGAGAATATCCGGGTCGCCCACTTGGTCGCGCACAGCCGAGAACAGGGCCGTTACAGAAACGCCATCCGTCACATCCGCTTCAACGCCCACCACCTCCCCCAACGCCGACAGCTCGGCGACCGTACGATCAAGCTCGCCGCCGGCCTTGTCGCTGATCGCCACCCGGACCCCAGCCTCAAGCAGTCGACGCGCCGTCTCTTTGCCGATGCCGCTGTCTGCGCCTGTCACGAGCGCAATCCGATCTGAGATGTCCAGGTTCATGGAAGGCCTTTCCGTTTGGAGGTGCTCAATCAAGCCGTGTCCGCTCTGAGGGTTCCCCGGAACGGATCGCTTCAGGGCGTCTTGGACATTCATGGCCCCACCCGTCCCAGCCCAAGCCCGCGCGGTCCTCGATCGCCTTGCCGCCCTCAAGCCGACCGCCGCCGAGCCTTCGTCGGACCGCATCTGGCTCGCAGATTTTCGCGCCCAGACAGCCGCCTTGGCCGGCCTATCGGAGCCGCCGGACGAAACCATACACGTGCGCCACATTGCGCTTCCGGACGGCCTGCTCCTGCGTCTCTTCGAACCGACGAGACGAAGGCCGGGCGTCCTGCTGCACATGCGTGGTGGAGGCGGGATCGCAGGAACCCTCGACGGACACGACGCAGCCCTGCGCGGCCTCGCTGCAGCGACGGAGCGCGTTGTTGTCGCGCCGGACTATCGCCTGGCGCCGGACGCGCCTTTTCCGGCCCAGCTGGACGACGGGCTCGCCGCCCTTCGTTGGCTTCAGGACCAGTCCGCCGCCAGACCCTGGGTGACGGTGGCAGAACCCGTTTTTGTTTCCGGGGACAGTATCGGAGGCGCGCTTGCCGCCGCGCTCGCCCAGACGGCGACGACGGCCTTTCTGAAGCTATCCGGTCAGGTCCTGCTCTATCCAAACACCGACCTCCGCGCCGACGCGACATGGTCCAGCCGCCGAAGTCATGATGGCAAAATCATCGCCTTGAATGACCTCGAACGCCAAATCCGCCTCTATCTAGGAGCCACGTCCCGCGACGACCCTCGCGCCTCGCCATTTCTGGCTCCGAGTCTTGAAGGCGGGGTACCGGCGCTTGTTGTGACCTGCGGCTTGGACCCTCTTTGCGATGAGGGCACGGCCTATGCACTGCGCCTTCGGGACGCGGGTGTGGCGACTTCCATAGATCATTACCCCGGGGCCCTGCACGGCGTGTTGCAGATGAGCGGGTGGACAGATCAGACAGCAACGCTTCTCTCACGTTTGCGGGTTTGGTTGGACAGGCAGACCGCCGGTTGATTGGGCCGCCTCGCACCGCCGAGCGGTCGAAGGGAAAATTTTACCGGGACGCGACGGCGCGGGCGGCTGCAACCCGTCGCCGTCGGTTTCGTTATTTGGGCTCCCCCAACAAGCGAAGGAAATCACCATGGTGGATACCGCTCTGATTACGGAACATCTCGAAGTCGTCGGTTCGGACGGTGGTCATGTCGGACGTGTCGATCACGTTCTTGGCGACCAGATCGAACTCGCGAAACTCGATCTCGGCGGCGGCTTCAAGCACCACCTGATCCCGACGGCTTGGGTGGCGCGCGTTGACGACAAACATGTTCACCTCTCCCTGACCAAAGACGAAGCCAAGGCGCGCTGGACCGAAAAGACCAGCTGATGGATTCCCGAGGGCTCCGCCGCATGCGGAGCTCTCGTCGCCTCGACTGTGGCACAGAGAGGCGGACACGCAGTCTTCCCGTCAGTAAGGCACGGTGAGCGGTTTCCTGGCGGCGGAGCGCTCCTGTGGCGTCGGGTCTCTAAGGACGCGGATCTCGTCCGGCCTCCAATCGATCAGACCGAGATCGGCCATGGCTGAGAGCCATCCGTCCATCGGCCACACGCCCCAGCGGGCATGGAATCGAACGGCGTTGGCGACAAGCGGTCGAAAATGCTGGAGCGGCGGCTCATAGCCTTCATGGTGTTGATGGAACGCGGGCGCTTCTCCCGCGAAAATCAGAGGCAGCTCCGCGGCCGCAATCCGGAAGCCCAAGTCGGTGTCTTCCGCGCCGTAGCCCGTGTAAGATTCGTCAAAGCCGCCAATTCGCTTAAAGGTTTCAGACCTCACGCCGAAGGCGAGTGACCAGAAAAGGCCTGGATTCGTCTCCGTCCGCACGCCGGACGCCGGGAAGACTCTGACGGGATGGGAAGATCCGGTCTTTCGTAAGTCGATTTCCGTCCAGCCACCGCGCGCAGCCTCTGGATTCAGATAGAGCACCTCTGGACAAACCACCGCGTCGTGGGCGTCGAGGAGCGCGTTCATACGCCCGCACAGGTCCGCAGACGGAATACAATCGACGTCAAGGAACAGCAGATGGTCCCCGGACGCCAGAGCGGCGGCGCGATTGCGCGCTGCGGCTAAAGGGAGCGAAGCGCCGTCTATGCGCGCGATGCGCACAGGACAGGGAACGGCTGACGCCTGAACCGGCGCATCCCCCATATCAACGATCACAAGCTCCGCCGGGGCTGATCGGCTGCGGCGCAATCCCTCGATCAATTGGTCAAGATGCGCTTGGCGATTTCTCACCAAAGTCAGAACACTCAGGCTGGTCATCGGCGACGCCATAGATCAAGCCGATACTCGGAATGACGCTCGGCGATCTCTACCTCGACATGTCTGTCCAGGGTTCGCGCGAGCGCCGCGACCGCGCCGTCTCCCGTCTGCGGATAGTCGGTCTCGCCCAACCAGTGGACCAGGACGATGACACCCCCCGGCTGCAGGGCGTCCTCGATATATCGCCCCGCTCGGATCAGATCGGCGTCGCTCCAGTAATAGGCGACTTCGGACAACACCATCAGGTCGGGCCGGTCCAGGTCGGGCCGCTCCTCCGGAAAGGCCGCGCATTGGAACCGCACCTGGGGGTAGTCGGAGAGGCGGCGACGGGCGCGCTTCAGCGCCGTTTCGCTGACGTCGATCGCGAGCAAGGTCTTACAATAAGGGGCGAGTTGCGCGGTCAGGACGCCCGCTGCACAGCCAATCTCCAGTCCAGCCTCAAACCGCTCCCCGCCCAGAATGGCGAGCGTACGTTCGCGTTTTTTGGATTCATAGGCGCGCGTCTCCAAGCCCCAGGGATCATCGTCGCCGGCGAAGATGCCTTCGAAATAGTCGGCGCCGAGCGTGGTCTGGCCTCTGATCATACTCTCACCCGATAAAGCTGGTCGGCGCTGTCGCGATTGTCCCCCCCTCCCTCCAGCCTGAACCCTGCGCCGAACAGCGGAGTTCTCTGGCTGCGATGTGCGGAAAGGGCGTGCGCCCGTGCCCCCCCCTTCAGCATCGGTGTCGAGAGCCTCAGCTGCGCCGCCTGCGGCGCAGCGCCCCAGACGACATACTCAAACAGGTGCACACGCCGGATCGCCCTTTGAACGACAGCCCGAGCGAGCTTCGCCGCTGCGGCATGATCGCAATGCGGCTCATTGAGAGCGGTGACCGCTATGGCGTCGACCATACGCTGGCGACAAAACCACGCCAGACGTCGCGCGGCCGCCTCGAACCGAGGCTCACCCGGCGCGGCCGGTTCCGCATCCGGCCAGCCAAGAAACACAGGCGCTCCACCGCGATCGCCCGCCAGACGCCGCAGCGCCGTGCGGGCTTCGGACTGACGCTGGGCGATCAGACGCGCGCGTGACCGGGCGTCTTTGTGCGGATGAGATCCCGCTCCATCGGTGAGAAAGGCCACGCCGGCGAGACGATGCTCTCGTGCTGTCGTCCTGATCAAGGCGGCGGCGCCGAGGGTTTCATCATCGGCATGCGGCGCGATCACCAGCCACCTCGCCGCCGCCCATGGCGTGCTCGACAGGGCCAGCGCTCCGATCATTCCGGGCTTCGTTGTCACCATAGGGCGTCATCCCCGCCCCAGATGTCTCGATCTAGCCAGGATACAGCGGCGACATCACGCGCATGGTCGGGAGCCGCCTGACGAAGATACAGGCTGAGGTCACGGATAATCTTGTCCAGTCTTTCGCCGTCGAAGGCGCTTCGCGTGCCGACCGCGCGCGCCGCCAGCTCCATCGCATCCAGCGCACATCGCTCAACCACGCCCCGCGCCGCCCGCGCGACGTCAGCGGCGTCCGGCGCTTCGCGCGTAGCGCGGTCTGCTGCCTCCCGGACCCAGAGAAAAGCGGTGCGCGCGGCTATCGCGCTTTGCGCGAACTTGGCGCGCTGCAGTGGATCTGCACGCGCGGTCTCGGAGAGGGCGTCCCGCAGCGCCAAGACGAGCCCTTCGATCCCGCCCAGTTGGACGGCCAGGAATCGCCAGGCGCCGGCCGTGAATCGAGGCTCTCGATCATAATCCCCGGGCGCCCCGACGCAGCGGGCGCTATCGGCGGCGAGCCCATCCAGATCGTAGCGCCCGCTGACCGTCGCGCGCATGCCGCGAACGCGCCATCCCGTCAGGTCGGCGCGAGCAGGATCATCGGCCGGCACAACAACCAAACGGCGCGCGCCCTCGTCGGGCTGGGCCGTAACGATGGCGAAGTCCAGGCCGCCGGCGCCCGTAGCAAACATCTTCGCACCGGTCAGTCGATCGCCGAGGATACGAACCCCAGGCTGAGCCTCGGTCGCCCAGACGCCGAACCAGCCGCCGCGATCGAGTACAGCGCCCAGCCAGGCTTTTTGGTCCGGCGAACCATACCAATCGAACAGGGCGAGCGCATTCACGTGCCCCTCGAACAGGCGTCCTACGCTCAAATCGGCGCGACCGACTCGTCTCAAGTCGTCGAACAGCGCATGCATCCGATCTTCTAGCGTTGCGAACTCTTCCCCTCCGCTTTGTATGGGTGCGAAACGACGATGCAATCCGCTCGCCGCCAGCAGGTCCAGGCTGTTCGACGGAAAACGGGGCGACGCGTCATGGCTTGCGCCCAGCCGTACCAGCTCGGCGTCCAGCTCGTGGACGGCGTCTGGATCTTGGGAGAGCGGAACTAAAGCCATTCAGTTACTCCAGCGCCCCTCGGCGCAGTCAAGAAGCCATCGGCCCGCGCCGGCGTATCCGTCTCCAAGCAGCCGTCGGCGCCCGGCGGTAGGGAGGGTTTCAGCGGCGAACAGAAGGTCGGCCCAGGCCGACGGCTCCGGCCAATGGGTCGAGACGATCGCTGCCTGGAGATGGGCAAGACGCGCGGCCTTGTCCGCTTGTTCGGCGTAGGCGCGCGCCTCCGGCACGCAGACGAAGGCGCGACCGGCCTCGAGCACGGTATTGACCAGTCCGTCGCCGGCGCCGCCGACGATGATAGAGTGTCGGTCCACCTCAGCGGCGACGTCGTCCACCCAGCCGAGGTGTGTCAGATTAGGCGGAGCGCGATCGAGGTCGTCGACAGGGCCGACACAAGTCCACCGGTAGGCGGGTGTCGCCGCTGCACTGGCCGCCAAGGCGGCGCCGTCCAGGGGACGCCCGCCGCGCCCATGGACAACGAGAACCGTTTGCGGCGCCGCTGCGGGCGCCGCCCGGGCTTCTGGCGCGACATAACGGGTTTTGTCCCGTATCCAGGACGGGGCGCTCGTCGGTTCCAAGGCCTTGTGCCAGGGCGCCATCAGCGCCTTCGCACCCCGGAAGGCGTCGAGATGAGCGGGATCGCGGCGATCGCCGGACAGCCGGACATAGACGACCGGCGTCGAGGAGAGCCGCGCGAGCATGGCGGCCTCGACGGAGACATCAACAACCATAAGAGCCGGCTCCGCCTCGGCGATCCACGCCGCCATCGCCGCGACCCGGCGTCGTAGTCCTGCGACGCCATAAGGGGCGTAGTGCAAGGCCTGAGGACGGTCTTCGACGCCATCGTCGCCGGCGAAACCCGCATCGCCTGTCCGGCGGTCATCCTCGAGCGGAACCTCGCAAAGCCCCTGAGCCCGGCCAGTTAGACCCGTGCCGAGCAAGACGAACCGTTTCGGCGCGACGGCGGCGATTTTCGAGGCCCGCTGATAATGACCTTCGCCCTGATGATGAACGTAATAGCCGATGAGCCCGGTCATGCGGCGACGTCCGGCCTGCGCGAGCGCGCTGTACACAGGTCGCTAAGCTCAGCGTCATGGGGCATGGCGGCAAGGGATGGCTCGTGCTGCGCTATGAGAGCGGCTCCGTCGGGTCGCCGCCTAAGATCGGCGCGCCATCGCGCCCGCGCCCGCCAGTGATCCAAGTTCGGCGCAAGCACCGGCGCGCGCCCTCCGGCCTGCAACGAAAGACGCGCCATCTCCTCCGCCATGCCCCCAGCGGCGCGCCCGTCAAGGCGCGCCGACACCCGCGTCCACACCGAGACGGGATGGACAAGACGGGCTCCGGTCGCCTGAGCGAAAGCCACAAGCGCACGATCTTCGCCGCTCGGAATGACGGGCGAACCACCCGCCGCCCGATAGGCCGCAACCGTGATCGCCAGACTAGCGCCGGTATGGTCGCCATGCCGGGGAGCAGGATCCCACGGGCACGGGTCGATCTCATCCTCGATTTCGCGCACCATCGACCAATAGAGATCCCACTGGCGCCGCAGCCCAAGGAGGTCGGCTG
Organism: Brevundimonas sp.; assembly: GCF_044336875.1. Taxonomy (GTDB): domain Bacteria; phylum Pseudomonadota; class Alphaproteobacteria; order Caulobacterales; family Caulobacteraceae; genus Brevundimonas. The sequence goes on from NZ_JBIIOP010000001.1 coordinate 483,496, forward strand.
CAATGGGCTCGGATTCATCCAAACGGAGCGCTCCTCCCACGAGATCAGCCTGCGCAGCGGCCGCGAGGTTGGCCGAGATCCACTGGTTCGGTGGTCTGGCGTCCGCATCGGTCGAAATCAGCAACGCCTCATCGCGATGGCCGACGACCTCAAGCCCCAGGTTCATCGCTGCGCGACGCGCGCTTCCGGCATGCGCCAGCGCCGGTGCGAAGTCCGCCTCGACCACACGCAGCTTCAATCGCTCGCCCCATCTCGCCGCCGCTTGCCGCGCAACATCTGCCGAGCCGTCGTCGGAGTTATTGACGAAGATTGCGACCGGCACCACGCCCGAGACATCCTGCGACGCAAGGGCGTCGATCAGCACGGGCAGGCGCACGGCTTCATTCCGCGCGGGCGCACACACGCAATATGCTGGATTAGCGATCATGCGCTGAGCCGGTCCTCAACGCGATCGTTAGCGATCGGGAGCCCCGGCCGCTGACCGATCAGGTTTGTGTAGAGACGTGCGTAGGCGTCCGCCATCACCTGGGCGTCGCAGGCCGTTTCAGCCCGCTGGCGGCACGCCTTGCGCGACAATCCTGACGCCGCTTGCACAGCCCGCGCCAGATCCGCGACGTCATCGGGTGCGGCCAGCACGCCGCAGTCGGGGGTCAGAATTTCAGGAATGGCGCCCCGTGCAAACGCGGCGACAGGCGTACCGCACGCCAAGGCCTCAGCCACGACCAGGCCGTAGGGCTCGTCCCAGCAGGGCGTGCACAAGAAGGCCGAGGCCGCGCCGATCTCGATCGCAAGATGCTCATGATCGAGATGACCGAGATACCGGGTCTCTTCGCCCAACCGCGGCGCAATCCGTTCGGCGAAATAGGCTTGATCCGAGATCGGTCCAGCAATCCGTAAAGGCATCCCGGCGACGCGCGCCGCATCGATGGCGTGGTGCAGGCCTTTCTCGGGAACGATGCGGCCGTACCAGATGAGATGGGGCGCCGTGGCCGCCACCGGCCGATATTGAAAGCGCTGAAGATCAATCCCATTGGGGATCACCGCATCGATCTCTCGCACACGAGTCCAGCCGGCGCGGATGGACTGCGACACCCCGACAAAGCGGGCGCCCGCGCCGCACTCTCGCACGCCGCTCTCCAGCCAGCAGAAGGGCGGCGTGTGCAAGGTGGTTACCATCGGCATCGGCAGAGTATCCGCCATCGACACCGGCAGATAGTGAAGACTGTTGTTGTGAATGATGTCGAAATCGCTGCGCCGCAGCCGTGTCATCAACGACAGATAGGCATGATGCTCGCGGAAGAAGGCGACATCAGTCGCCTCCGCCGTCCCCACCTCCAGAACGGCAGTCTCTTCGCAGATGGCCTCCACGCCCAAGGCCGGATCGGACCGTGTCGAGGCGAACAAGGTGACATCGTGCCCCCCAGCCCGCAACAGCCGGCACAAAAGGTGGGTGTGCATCTCGAGCCCGCCGGCGAACGGCTCCCCGATCGGATGCTTGAGGTGAGCGATGACGCCTATACGCAAGTAGCCCCCCTTCACCGCGCTGCGATCCAGGATCGTCCCACGCCTATTCGCAAGATTGCCGATCCCTAACCGACACAACCCGTCATCGTTCCTCTGTCCGATTTCAGGCATTGAGAGTGATGTCTGTCACCAAGCCGTCGCTGGTCCGAACTGTCCGACCGGATCCCTGCCGGCGCGCTCTGCGGCCCCGGAACGGGTCGGCGACGGGCGGGTTGTCAACGAGGGCGGGAAGGCGCTGCGCCGACCGGGCGCTGGTGAGGCCCTTAACGGCGAAGGCCGTCCGCTAGACGGATCAAATCAACCATAGGATTGAGATGAGCATTCTCGGAAAAATCTTCTCCACGGTCTGGGATCGCGCCAAGGCCGGTCCTGGCGGACATTCTAGGTCGGCGCCCGCTCCTGCGCCCGCGCCCTCCCCCCTTCCCCAAACGACCACCGCGCCCGTTGCGCCCCCGGCCGCCCAAGCTTCGCCCACGGCGTCAGACTGGTCGACCAGTCCATGGCCGACCCTGTCCGAGGCCGAACTCATCGAGACGCTGGATGGTATGAACGCCCAACGGTCGGAACGCCTGAACTGGCAGACCTCGATCGTCGATCTGATGAAGCTGGTCGGACTGGACAGTTCGCTGGAAGAACGGCGCGAACTTGCTGACGAGCTCGGCTATTCGGGCGACAAGTCGGACAGCGCGGCGATGAACATCTGGCTGCACCGTCAGGTCATGGACCGGCTGAAATCAAACAACGCTCAGCCGACCGCCGACCTGAAATAGGCGCGATGGGGATTACGGTGCCGCTCCTGGCCGGGTAGAGGCTACGAGCGGCGTTGCAGCGGCGCACCCGAAACTGCGTCAAATGCCGGTCGGCGACGCCCCAGGCAAATAGGTCCACGCAAAGGCCGACGCCCCTGAGTGATCAGCACCCGGCAATCGCGTTCCATCCTCAAGCACGATAAAACAGTGGCGCCATTGTTCGGCTTCATCCGCCGCGCCACGCGCAATAGCGCTGCGAGACCCGCGCAGGTCTGCCCAGACAACCAGCCGCCCCCCTGTCTCGGCGATCCGTTCAAAGGCGACCACCTCGTCTGCGCTCCGCCCCTCAACGATCGCTGGCCGGTATACACTGCCGCTGAACAGATACGGTCTATCTCGCCGAAGCATCAGCAGGTCGCGTATCAGCATCAACTTGGCCGACCCATCCCGCCAGTTCTCCAGATCCGGAGCTTGCGCCAACAGCGTCGCCCGCCGATCGAAATCGACGGGTCGCCGGTTGTCCGGGTCGACGAGGCTATAATCCCAAAGCTCCGCCCCCTGATAAAAGTCCGGAACCCCTGGCAAAGTCAGTTTAAGCCCGGTCTGCACCAGAGATTTGCGGACCGCCGCAGGGGCGATCTGAGTCACAAAAGCGTCTATGCGACCGGAGAGCGTCTCGTCGCCCAGAACCTCGTCAATCAGGCGTCGAGCCTGATCCTCGTAGGCGAGATCGGGCGCGACCCAGCTCGAGCGCAGTTTGGCCTCGCGCAACGCCTTGATCATCCAGGTCCCGATCCGCTCCGCGAAATCTGTCCGCGCCTCGCTCGACGGAAGTCCGTCCACAGGCCAAGCGCCGACGAGCGCTTGGCAAAGCTGATAGACGTCGCCCTGCGTCAACCCGCTCCGGCTCTCCACGGCGTCGATCCAGGACACCACTTCGGTCCGCCACAGGTCCGGGATTTCGGACAGGACGGCAAGGCGCATACGCCCGTCCTCGCCGCGTTTGTGGTCATGGGTTGCGGTGGCGAGAAGGGTCTGGGGATGCCGACCGGAGGCGGCGACCCAGCCGTGAAGCCCTTCCGGCCCCTCCCCCAAGCGCTGCGGATCGAACCCGACGTCGTTGCGGGATAGGAGCCGCCCGTAACGATAGAAGGCCGTATCCTCGACGGCCTTGGCGGAAACCGGAGCGCTGAGTTGCTGAAACCGTCGCACAGCGTCTCGCGTCAGGCTCGGCTGCGCTTCGTGCTCGCCGGCCAGAGCAGACATCACAAAGTCGAGGGCGGCATGATCGGCCGCGCCGAGCCGCGCTTTTGCGGCGGCCTGGACGCCTTCGCGGACCGGGCTGTCCGAGGCGGGCGCATCCTCGCCGGTCCCATAGGTGCGATAGGTCGGGAAGACTTGGATCGCCGACGAGATCGCCCGACTGAAGGACCGTGCAGTCAAATCGCGTGTGCGCAGGTCAGAGCGAGCCAGTCTCTCGAAAGCGGCGGCGGCGGCCTGTGCTTGCGCGGCGAAACTACGGGAGAGGATTTCCGCGCGCGCGGGACCCTCCTCGTCCTCGAAACAGGCCGAACGCCCGCTGATTTCGGCCCAGAGGTCGCCGAGCGGGTCGGCGCCCGAAGGATCATGCAAGGCCTTGGCCGCGGCGTTCATGAAGTCATAGCCGGTCGTACCGTCCGTGGCCCAGTCGGGATCAAGCCTCTCATGGGGCCCGAGAATTTTCTCGACGATGAGATAGGCGTCGCGATCTAGACCGGAGGGACGGGCCGGCGCGGCGCTCTCCAGGGCCGCGCGGAGTTTGCGCGTATAGGCGGCAGGGTCAGCCAGACCGTCGACATGGTCGACCCGCAAGCCGTCGATCAGGCCTTCGGCGTAAAGCCGCAGCGGAAGGGCGTGGACAGCGTCGAAGACCGCCGGCGCCTCGATGCGCAGCCCTGCCAGTTCGGAAATGTCGAAGAAGCGCCGCCAGTTGATCTGGTCGCCGGCCGTGCGCCACCAAGCCAGGCGGTAGTACTGCCGCTCCAGAAGTGCGTGAAGCCTTGCGCGCCCTTGCGGATCTCGTCCGTCGAACCGGACCTGCAAACCGTTCAGGCGGACATCCCACAGGTCCTTGGCGCCGACTTCCGCCAGGACCTGCGGGTAGTCTTCGCTGCGGATCGGAAACCGATGGGTGCCATAGGCCATCACCGAAAGGCAGTGGGTGTCCTCGTCTTGCTCGAGCACCAGATCGCCCGAGGCCAGAGCTTGGCCGTAAGGCGCGCCCAGAAAGGGGGCCAGCAATCGTCCGTCCAACGCCGGGTCGTCATTCGACCAGTCGATGTCGAAAAACGCTGCATACGGACTGCCGGGCCCGCGTTCCAAAACGTCGAGCCACCAAGCGTTGTCCGCGCCGCCGACGGCCACATGGTTGGGTACGATGTCGAGGATCAGACCCAAGCCCTGGGCACGCAGGGTCGCAGCCATCGTCCGAAAACCCGTCTCGCCGCCGAGCGCCGGATTAATGGCGGTGGGATCCACCACGTCATAACCGTGGATCGATCCCGTCCGCGCCGTCGCAATCGGCGAGGCGTAGACATGGCTGATCCCGAGCTCGGCGAGATAGGGCGCCAGGGCCGCCCCGTCTGCGAAGGTGAAGCCGGCATGAAACTGCAGCCGGTAGGTGGCTCTGGGCGTCATTGCGGTCGCTCCGCTTTCAAGACGGCGATCCGGCCTTGCAGCCCGTCGTCGGCCGATAAGGCCTGAGCGACGGAGGGCAGCCTCCGACGCCAGTTGGGGTGGACGTCGACCACGCCCGGCAAATTGACCGCCTGGTCCAGACCGAGGAGATCCTCCATCGGGATCAGGGCGAGTTCGCAGGCGCTCATGGCCGCCATTCCAACCGCTGCATCGACGGCCGCCTTCGGGTGTTCCGGCGCCGGCGCAGGCCCCGTCGCGGCGCCAGCCGACACGGCGGCGCGCCAGAGATCAGTCCGGTCAAGACTGCGCTCAGCCCGTTCCACCGCACGGTCGCCGATGGCGCCGAGCCGCTCGCGCCACGCGATGTCGCACCCCCGCCACCATCCGGCGATCGGCGCGAGGTCATGGGTGGTGGTCATGGCTGCGGCGCGGACGTCCCAGGCGCCGGGTGCGGTGAACCGGCCCTGTGAATCGCGCTCGAATGGAAGCACGCGCATTCCCGCCAGGCCGCGCGCTTCCAGCTTGGCGCGCAGCCCCTCGGGGACGATGCCGAGATCTTCGCCGATCAGGACAGCGCGACTCCGCCAGGACTCTAAGGCGGCTAGGGACAACATTTCGTTGAATGGATTGCGCAGGTAAGCGCCCTCCAGAGGTCGCGCGCCTTCTGGAAGCACCCACAGTCGATTGAGACCGAGCGCGTGGTCGATGCGCAGACCGCCCGCGTGACGCAGGGCGGCGCGGATTGTTTGCAGGAAGGGTGCGAAACCCGATCGGCGCAGGGCGTCCGGCGCGAAACTGGTGATGCCCCAGCCCTGCCCCGCCGCCTGAAACGCATCGGGCGGGGCGCCGATTGTCAGACCCGACAGAAGGTCCTCGGGCCGGCTCCAGGCGTGGCTCCCGCCCGGATCGAGCCCGACCGCCAGATCCGTGATCAGCCCCAAGCCCATGCCCGCAGATAGGGCTGCGGACTGGGCCGTGGCGAGGTCGCGATCCGCACGCCATTGGCAAAACAGGTGGAAGCGCACGGCGTCGGCGTTCTGCACTGTCCAGGCGGCGACGGCGTCGCCGTTGGCACGCTGGAACGGCTTGGGCCAGGCGCGCCAATCGCTCGCGCCGGTCTGCGCCTTATACCGCTCGTCCAGGGCCTCGAAGACCGCATGTCGGCGAAGGTCCTCCCCGCCTTCGGTTACAAAGGCGTCGAAGGCTGGATCGCCTTCAAACCGCCTGTAGGCGCGTCGCAGCGCCGCCACCTTGGCTGCCGAGGCGGAAGGCCAGTCGATGAGGTCGTTGCTCGCGCCCGCGACAATCGCCTCCAGGTCCGCAAAGAGAGGGTTCAGATGATCGCGCGACGACGGCGAATAGGGACTGTAGCGATCGGGCCGCGCGAGGAATAGGGAATGGACAGGGCTTATGGCGAGGGCGTCGGCGCCGGCGTCGCCCAAGACCTTGGCAAGATCGCGCACGGCCCCGAAATCGCCAAAGCCACGAGGTGTCTCATCGCGCAAACTATAGACTTGAGCCGTCGCACCCCACGCCCTGCGGCCCAGGAGATCATGCACGCTCAGAGCCTGCGGCGGACATATGGCGATCTCGATCGCCGCACCGGCCGCTTCCAGCCGATGATAGCCGATCGGGGCGTCGGCGACGAAGATCACGCCCGTCGGACCATGCGAAAGGCGGACGTCCCGAGACGTCCCGTCTTCAAGAACAAGTTGGGCGGGACCGGCCGGGAGCGGCGCCACACAGGCGTCGCCGGCGGTGACGACGATCAGGGGCGAGACCGCGGCTTTGATTTGCTCCAGGCTCAGGCGTCGGTCGGCTTCGGTGGCGCAGGCGTATCCCAAGGCTTCGAGGATCGTTGTCAGGGCGTCATCACAGACCGTTTGTGGTCGTCCCTGAGCATCCTCCCAATCGACCACCAACCCGGCCGCCGCGGCGACGGCGTGCAGGCCCGTCACGCCGTATCCTCGCGCCAGGCGACGAAGCTGGCGGGCGCGAGACCGGCCGTGTCCAGACCCGCGCCGACCTCGAAAAGGATTTCGCCCGCGGTCGGCGGACAGGGCGCGACAGCATCCCCGAGATTAATCGCGAAGGTCAGTCGCGCGCCGCCCAGGTCCCAACCGGCGACGACGGCGCCCTCGCCGATCACTGTCGCGCCCGTGGCTCGCGCCCAAGTGTGCGGCGCGACGTGAACCCGCCTCAAATTCAGAAGTCGGGTGTAGAAGGCGCGCCATGCCTGCGAGTCGGCGCCGGGTTCGGGGCGGGACCGCTGGAAGGTGTCCGGCGCATTGGGATCGGGGATACGGGCGCGGGCCTCCGGATCGGAGAAGGCGGCGAATTTGGCGAACTCGCGCCGTCGACCTTCACGCACCGCGTCCGCCAGGTCGTCGTGGAAATCCGTGAAGAAGAGGAAGGGCGTGGTCGAGCCCTCCTCCTCGCCCATGAAGACCAGCGGGATCTGCGGGCACAGGAGATGCAACGCCACTGCTGCCCGCATCCGATCGGCCGTAACGAGACTGATCAACCGCTCGCCCAGGGCGCGGTTGCCGACCTGGTCGTGGTTCTGCAGAAAACTGACGAAGGCGCTGGCGGGAAGATGGCCGCTGGACGCGCCTCTCGTCCCATCCTCGCCCTGAAAAACGAAGCCCTCCGCCAGGCAGCGGGCCAGTCGGTCGGTGGGGTGGTCGGCGAATGCGGCGTAATAGGCGTCGGTCTCGCCGGTCAGCAGGACATGGAGAACATTATGGAAGTCGTCGTTCCACTGAGCGTCGAACCGTCCCGGAGCCAGCCTGTCCGGATCGTTGTTTTCATTCTCGAGGATCAGATGGACAGGACGATCGGCGACCGCCGCCCGAACCTCGGCCGCCAGTCGATCAAGAAACTTGTTGTCGCCGATGGCGTGGACCGCGTCGAAACGCAGGCCGTCGAACCGAAACTCCTCGATCCAGTACCGGGCGTTGTCGATGAAGAAGCGCGCGACGGGCGCGCGATCGAAGGCGATTGCGCCGCCCCACGGGGTCTGGCGGCTTTCATGGAAGAAGTCCGCCGCGTAACGGCCGAGGTGGTTTCCGTCCGGCCCGAAGTGATTGTAGACCACGTCGAGAAACACCATCAGGTCGAGTGCATGGGCGGCGTCGATCAGGCGTTTCAGGTCTTCGGGGGAGCCGTAGGCCGCCGTAGGCGCATAGGGCAGCACACCGTCGTAACCCCAGTTGCGATGTCCGCTGACGGCGGCGACCGGCATCAGTTGCAGGGCGGTGAACCCAAGGGCCGCGATGTCCGCCAGCCGCGCGTCGACACCGACAAAGCCCCCCAAGACGCCGACGTGCGCCTCATAGATCACCGCTTCGCGCCACGGACGCCCCCCCCAGGGCGTGCGCCAAACGTAGGCGTCGGGATCCGTCACCACGCTCCAGCCGTGCACATCTTCCCGCTGCCGGCGCGAGGCCGGATCGGGAACCGTGGCTCCATCCTCCAGGCGAAACCGGTAGGCGGCGCCGGGGCTTGTCGGGGCCTCGACCTCGCGCCACCCGTCGCCCGCATCGGCCATGTCGAAGACCGGGCCTGTCTCCAGCTCCAAGGTCACGCCAGTCGCCTGGGGCGCCCAGATGCGGAACCGCACGCCCCCTTCGACGATCTGCGGCCCCGCCGGCTCGGGTCGGGCCGTCACGACTCGCGTCCCGCCATCCATACCGCCGCGCCGCTCAGCACCCGGTAGCGATCGCCGTCCAGTTGGAGATCGGCGATCTCCGGATCCGCGCTGTCGACGAGCACGGTTTGTATCAGGGCCGGGCCGGGGAAGATGAAGTCGAGATCCTCGCCGGAGCTGTTGATCATCAGGCTGACGGTCTGTAGCCGCCCCTCGTCATCGATCCGCGCCAACCGCATGACGAGCGCCCGTCCTTCGACATTGCGCCAGTCCTCTTCGGACAGTCGCTCGCTGCGCTCGTCGAACCAGTCGATGTCCGAAATCCCGTCGCGGACCGCCTCGCCGTAGAGGAAGCGGCCGGCGCGGACAGGCGGCATCCGGCTGCGCACGCCGACTACGCGGGCGGTGAAGTCGATCAGCGCCTGCCCCGCCTCAGAGTCGATCCGCCCCCAGTCGAACCAGCTCAGAGCGTTATCCTGACAATAGGCGTTGTTGTTGCCGTCCTGGGTGCGGCCGAACTCGTCCCCGCCCAGCAGCATCGGCGTGCCGAGCGAGCCGAACAGGGTAAGCAGCATTGATCGCTTCAGCCGCTCTCGGTAGGCGAGGATCTCCGGATCTTCGGTCGGACCCTCTGCGCCCCAGTTCCGCGACAGGTTCTCGCTATGGCCGTCGCGATTGTCTTCACCGTTGGCTTCGTTGTGCTTGCCCTCATAGGTCACGACGTCATTGAGGGTCAGGCCGTCATGGGCCGCGAGGAAGTTGACGCTTGCCCAGGACCGGCGAGCCCGGCGGTCGAAGATATCGCCTGACCCGGACAGGCGGGCGGCGAGCTCGGGGCGTTGATCGCTGTCTCGACGCCAATAACGCCTCACGGTGTCGCGGTACTTGTCGTTCCATTCCGCGAATCCCGGCGGGTGCTGACCGAGCTGATAGCCGCCCGGACCGACGTCCCACGGTTCGGAGATCAGCTTGACCCGTTGCAGCACCGGGTCCTGACGCAGGACGTCGAAGAAGCCGGCGCCGGGATCAAAGCCCTTGTTGCCTTCCCGGCCCAGGGTTACGCCGAGATCGAAGCGAAAGCCGTCGACGCGGAAGGATTCAGCCCAATACCGCAGACTGTCGGCGACCATCTGCACCACCCGCGCCTTTGACATATTGAGGCAGTTGCCGGTGCCGGTGTCGTTGACGCAATAGCGCGGATTGTCGTCCTGAAGTCGGTAGTAGGTCGCGTTGTCCAGACCGCGCAGGCTCATCGTCTGGCCCATCTCTGAGCCCTCGGCGGTATGATTGTAGACCACATCGAGGATCACCTCGATGCCGGCGGCGTGCAGGCGGCGGATGGCCAACCGCAGTTCATCGGCGCTGCCGGTGGCCATGTAGCGCGCTTCCGGCGCGAAGAAGGCGAGGGTATTGTAGCCCCAGTAGTTGGACAGACCGCGTTCCTGGAGGAAGCGATCCTGTACGAAGGCGTGGATCGGCAGGAGCTCGAGGGCCGTCACGCCCAGCTTCTGCAAATGCTCAATGACACGGGGGTGGGACAAGGCCGCAAACGTCCCCCGCTCCGGCGGGCTGACCTCCTCCAGCAGCTTGGTGAGCCCCTTGACGTGCGCCTCGTAGATGACCGTTTTCGACCAGGGTGTGTTGGGACGGACGTCTCCGGTCCAGTCGAAGGCGTCTGAAGTGACCACGGACTTAGGGACGGCAGGCGCGCTGTCGCGCCGATCAAAGCTAAGATCGGCCTTGCTGGAGCCGACCCGATAGCCGTGCAGGGCGTCGGTCCACCGCACAGTTCCGTGGAGCTTGCGCGCATAGGGATCGATCAGAAGCTTGTTGGGGTTGAACCTATGGCCCTCCTCGGGGGCGTAGGGGCCATGCGCCCGCAGACCATAGAGGAGTCCAGGCCGGGCGTCGGGGAGATAGCCGTGCCAGACCTCGTCCGTCCATTCCGGAAGCGGCAGCCGCGCGACCTCTCGCTTGCCTGACGGATCGAAGACGCACAGGTCGATCTGTTCGGCGTGAGCGGAGAAGACTGCAAAATTGACGCCCAAACCATCGAAGGTGGCGCCGAGCGGATAGGGCGAGCCGGGCAAAAGCCGGTCAGGCAGTCGGTTCAACGGCGGGTCCTTCGTAACGGAGGAAGACGACGCCGAGCGGCGGGATCGTCAGATCCAGTGCGCATGGCCAGCCGTTCCAAGGGGTAGGAACCGATCGAACGGCGTCGCCCGCCCCAATGTTCCCGCCGCCATAGACGGCAGCGTCGGTATTGAGAATTTCGCGCCAGACGCCGGCATGCGGCGCGCCGAGCCGATAATTCCGGCGCACCTCCGGGGTCAAATTACAGACCACAAGAAGCGGAGCCGCGCCGTGGAACGAACGTCGCAAAAAGGCGAAGACGCTGTCGCCGCCCGCGTTTTCCGCGACCCACTGGAAACCGCGCGGGTCGGCGTCCGTGTGATGGAGCGCGCCCTGTTCGCGGTAGAGTCTGTTCAGGTCGCCGACAAGGCGGCGCATCCCGTCGTGGGCAGGGTCCTTCAACAGTTCCCAATCGAGCTGTCGATCGTGGCTCCACTCCCGCTCCTGAGCGAACTCACCGCCCATGAAGAGCAGCTTCTTGCCGGGGTGGCCCCACATGAACCCGAGATAGGCGCGCAGATTGGCGAAGCGACGCCAACGATCACCCGGCATCTTGTTGATCAGGCTCCGTTTGCCGTGGACCACTTCGTCGTGGCTCAGGGGCAGGACGAAGCGTTCGCTGAAGGCATAGACGAGCCCGAAGCCCAGGTCGCCGCCATGCCACCCGCGGTGGATGGGATCACGTTCGAAATAGCGCAGGGTGTCATTCATCCACCCCATGTTCCACTTGTAGTCGAAGCCCAGCCCCCCGGCCTCCACCGATGCGCTGACGCCAGGCCAGGCGGTCGACTCTTCAGCGATGGTGATGGCCCCGGGCGCTCGCTCCGCCACGACCCGGTTCAAGTCCTTCAGAAAGGCGACGGATTCCAGATTCTCCCGCCCGCCGTGCCGGTTCGGCGTCCAGGCCCCGGCGGGGCGGCTGTAGTCGCGGTAGAGCATGGACGCGACCGCATCGACGCGCAGACCGTCGACGTGGAAAGTCTCCAACCAATAGACCGCAGACGCGATCAGGAAGCCGCGCACCTCCGTGCGGCCGAGGTTGTAGATCAGCGTCTTCCAGTCGGGATGCCAGCCTTCTTTCGGATCGCCGTGCTCATAAAGGGCCGTCCCGTCGAACCGCGCCAGACCGTGGGCGTCCTCCGGGAAATGCGCAGGCACCCAGTCCAGGATCACGCCTATGCCGGCCTGGTGGGCCCGGTCGACAAACCTCGCGAACCCGTCGGGCGGGCCAAAACGGGCCGACGGCGCAAATTGGGACAGCGGCTGGTAGCCCCAGGACCCGCCGAACGGATGTTCCATGATCGGCATGAGCTCGACATGGGTGAATCCCATTTCAGCCACATAGGGCAGGAGCTGATCAGAGAGTTCATCCCAGGAGTGGGCCTGCGGCCAGTCCCGCCAAGGCTGCTTCCACGACGCCGCATGCACCTCATAGATGGTGATCGGCGCGCCTGCATGCTGCCGGTCCGCGCGTGCGGCCATCCAGTCCGCGTCGCCCCAGGCGTGGTCGTCCGCCGGCGCCACGACCGAAGCGGTGGCAGGCGGAAGTTCAGTCGACCGCGCCAAGGGATCGGCCTTCTCGCGCAGCGCGCCATCGGCGCCCAGCACGGCGAACTTGTACAGTGCGCCGGGCTGAACGCCGGGCAGAAAAATCTCCCATATTCCGGCGCCGTGGCGCAGGCGCATAGGATGGCGCAGGCGGCTCCAGCCGTTGAAGTCCCCGATGACCGAGACCTGGCGCGCATTCGGCGCCCAGACCGAAAAGGCGGTTCCAGTCTCGCCCTCGTGGTTCATTGGCACGGCGCCGAGGCGTTGCGCCGGCTGATGATGGCGTCCTTCGTTGAAGAGATGCAGATCCAAGTCGCCGAGCACCGGCCCGAAGCGATACGGATCGGCCAAGATCTCGACCGCACCCGGCCATTCGACCTTCAGACGATAGGCGGACGTCGGCTCATGCGGGTCAAGCTCCGCCTCGAACAGCCCGGGTCCGGTTTCTAAGAACCGTGCAATCTCGCGTCCTTCGCCATCAACCGCCGCAACGGCGAGCGCTCCCGGCTGCAGCGTGCGGACGACCCCGTCATGCGGCCCGAGGACCGAAAACGGATCGCCCAACCACTCCGGCGAAACTGTTGAATGCACGGCGTTCCCTTCCCCCTGAGACGCAACAACAACAATCTTCGCGAGCGGTTCCGGTTCTAGGGAACCTTAGCCGGAATCGACGGTTTTCCGAGCCTCAGGGAGAACTCAATCGACATGGCACCCAGCGCCACCCTCCGCGGCCTGATCACGCGTCAGGCCATGGCCTTTGTCCTGGCGGGGGGACGCGGCAGCCGTTTGCTGGAGTTGACCGATCGACGCGCCAAACCGGCGGTCTTCTTCGGCGGCAAGACCCGGATCATCGATTTCGCTATGTCGAACGCTGTGAACTCGGGCATCCGCCGGATCGGGGTCGCGACACAGTATAAGGCGCATAGCCTGATCAAACATCTGCAGTATGGCTGGACCTTCTTTCGGCCTGAACGCAACGAAAGTCTCGACATCCTGCCGGCGAGCCAACGCGTGTCCGAGGCCAACTGGTATCAGGGCACGGCGGACGCCGTGTTCCAGAACATCCACATCATCCGCAGCTACGCCCCAAAATACATCATCATCCTGGCGGGAGACCACGTCTACAAACAGGACTACGCCGTGATGCTCGAGGAGCATTGCGATAATGGCGCGGACGTTACCGTCGGCTGCGTCGAGGCGCCGCGCAGCGAGGCCTCGGCCTTCGGCGTCATGCATATCGACGACGCAGACCGGATCGTGGACTTCCTCGAAAAGCCTGCGGATCCGCCTGCCATGCCCGGCAAGCCCGACGTCGCCCTGGTGAGCATGGGCATCTATATCTTCAACACCGAGTTTCTGTTCGAGCGGCTCATCGAAGACGCCGCCGATCCCTTGTCCTCACATGACTTCGGCAAGGACATCATTCCCAAGCTCGTTTCGCAGGGTCGGGCCTACGCCCACCATTTCAGCCGCTCGGCTGTGCGCTCCGGCGAACAGGGCGAACCCTATTGGCGGGATGTCGGCACGCTCGACGCCTATTTCGAGGCCAACCTGGACCTCACCCGCACCACGCCAGACCTGGACCTCTACGATCGGGAGTGGCCGATCTGGACCTATACGGAGATGACTGCGCCCGCCAAATTCGTCCACGACCGCGACGGTCGCCGCGGTATGGCGGTCTCATCTCTCGTGTCAGGCGATTGCGTGATCTCGGGCGCGGAACTGTACCGCTCCCTGCTGTTCACGGGCGTGCGGATCAACAGCTACTCCGCGATCAGCAACGCCGTGATCCTGCCGCGGGTCGAGATTGGTCGTAACGCCCGGCTCACCAATGTCGTCATCGATCGCGGCGTGCGTATTCCCGAGGGACTGATCGTCGGCGAGAACATTGCAGAGGACAGCCGCCGTTTCCGCCGGTCGGAAGAAGGCGTCTGCCTGATCACCCAACCTATGATCGACGCTCTGGGTATGACGCGATGAAAGTCCTTTCCGTCACCGCCGAGGTGTTCCCGCTCGTGAAGACGGGCGGTCTCGCCGATGTCGCCGGCGCCCTGCCTGCCGCTCTCGTCGCAGAGAAGATTGAGATGCGCACACTGGTCCCAGGTTATCCTGGGGTGTTGGCGGCGCTCGAAGACGCTGTCGAAGCTCTCACCTACGGCGACTTGATGGGCGGACCCGCGCGCCTTCTGTCCGGCCGAGCCGGGGGACTCGACGTGTTCGCCCTCGAGGCTTCGCACCTCTACGATCGCGAGGGCAACCCCTATCTAAACGCCGCCGGCGTCGACTGGCCCGACAACGGGCTTCGCTTCGCCGCCTTGGCGCGCGCCGCAGCAGACATCGGCCTGGGCAAGGTGCGGGGCTACAAGCCCAGCCTGATCCATGGCCATGATTGGCAGGCGGGGCTGGTTCCGGCCTATCTTCGTTACGACGACGCCTCCGGACCGCCCTTTGTCCTGACAATCCACAACCTCGCCTTCCAGGGTCGTTTCCCGCGCGAGCAGCTGAGCGCCATGGGCCTCCCGGATCATGCCTTTACGATCGACGGTGTCGAATATTTCGGCGACATCGGCATGCTGAAAGCCGGCATACTCATGGCCGACCGCGTCACGACCGTCTCTCCCACCTACGCCGCGGAAATCGCTAGCGACGCGGGCGGCATGGGTTTGGGCGGACTGCTCAAGGCGCGCGGAGAGGCTTTGGTCGGCATTCTCAACGGGCTGGACACGACCGTATGGGACCCGCTCAGCGACCCCTTGATCACCAAACCCTACTCGGCGGGAAGATTGTCGGGACGCGCCGCGAACAAGGCCGCGCTCCAGGCCCGCTTCGGGCTTGAGATCAAACCCGACGCTCCCCTTTTCGGCGTCGTCAGTCGGCTCACGGGACAAAAGGGCCTCGATCTCCTGCTGGCCGCCTTGCCGATGCTGCTGGAAATGGGCGCGCAGTTGGTGCTTGTCGGCTCCGGCGACGCCCAGCTTGAGGCCGGCTTCGCGGCGACCTCCGGCGTGGCGCCCAGCCGCATCGGCTGCGTGATCGGCTATGACGAGGTTCTCGGCCACCAGATCCAGGCTGGCGCCGACGCCCTGCTCGTCCCCTCGCGCTTCGAGCCCTGCGGGCTCACCCAACTCAGCGCGTTACGCTATGGCGCGGTCCCCGTTGTGGCCCGCACCGGCGGTTTGGCGGACACGGTGATTGACGCCAATCCGATGGCGATCGCGTCCGGGGTGGCGACAGGGGTGCAGTTCGCCCCGATCGACCAAGTGTCTTTCGACGAAGCTCTACGGCGCACTATTCGGCTCTATCGAGACAAATCAATCTGGTCGGCGTTGCAGCGCAACGGCATGAACACGGATGTGTCTTGGACCGCATCGGCCCGCCGATACGCCGCCCTCTATCGCGACACCCGAGCCAAAGCCAGGTCGTCCGGAAAGCCCCCCTCAGTTTGAGCCGCCGGCGCGTCAGGCGAGGTGTAGCTTATCGGACATCCGTCTCGCGCTTCGGGCGAGAGGGCTCCTGACTTGCAGATTTTCCCCCGCCCACGCGACGCCGGCTGATTTCTCGCGACCTTGGGGCGCCACGAGAATGTGGGTTCGCTCCTGTCCATGTTCCTGGACAAGCCGCGCGACCGCCAATTAATCGTCCCGTCGCGTCTTGGAGGCCGCCGTTACCGTCTCACCCATCGTCTATTTCCGACCTGCTGTCGTCTGACTCTGAAAAGTCGCCCCTTGGCGAGATGTTCCGGGCCCGACGCGGATCGCCTCATGGGGCGCGAAGACGGCGATCGAATCGCAGAGACCGAGATTGGGGGGATTCGCCGAGCGCATCGCGCAGCTGCATCGGCCAATCGCCCGCAGTAAGGGCTCGCCGCCGCTCCAGTGCAACGCGGGACAGACGGGATCGCACCTGGCCTTGCGCATAGTCGAACTCGGCGTCGCCCAAGGCGTGGAGAGTCTCGCCGACACCGGCCACGCCGCCGATGCTCACCACCAGATAGTCCGGCTGCAATGTATCGCATCTCACCATGGCTTCGACGACCTGGCCAAACGCCTTCCCATCCGACCCAACGACGGCCGCGCCCACCAGACCGCTGAGGGGCGCGAGGGTTGGCGTGGCCGCGTCGGCGCTCCGCGCACGAGCCAGGGCTCCGCCTCGCGCATAGCGCGCCTGCCGCCCCAACCACCTCCAGACGCCTATGAGATTGACCAGGGTCAGGAAACCATTGGCCCAGAGGAGGTTCGATTGATCCGTGGCGAGGGCGACCGCACACCAGCTGATCGATCCGAAGACGAACACGACAAACCCCCAGCCCGTCATTCGCGGCCCTAGATTGGACGCAGTCATGACGGCGGCGATCGCCGTTGCGACGGGCGCCAACCAGCCTGCGAGACTTTCCATCGACCACCTCCACCACCAACCGTCAGGCCCGGCCGTTTAGTCGCGATTGTCAGTTGCGACGGCGCGCCAGGGCGTAGCCCAAGAATGCGCTCAAGCCCGTCAGGCCGACGACCGAGGCTGTTTCGATAAGACGCCTCTGTCGTGTGGACATGAACTCGCGACCGGTTTTCACGACGCGATCTGCACCGTCGCCTTGGACGCGCGCAGGACCGGGGGCTGGTTGCTCCAGATTGCCGAGGCGTCGCGGTTCGGGACCGCCCAGCTGCTGCTCGGGATCAGCGGAGAGGCGCGCAGTCAGCCACGGTGCGATCGCATGCACCAGGGCCATCAAAATGGTCGAACGCCCCACCCAGACCTCGGGATGCCGGTTGGCGACCGCCGAAAACACCGCCTTAGCGCAGAGATCGGGGTGGAATAGGGGATCGGGGATGATTTGCGCGCGACCCGTATGATTGCGTGACCAGCCGGACTGGGGCGTATCGACGCCCGGCAGATAGACCAGGCTGAGGGTGATCGGCGACTTCTCCGCCGTCAGCTCCCCGCGCACCGAACGCGTGAAACCACCGACCGCAGACTTTGCGCCGCAGTAGGCGGCCTGCAGAGGCGCCGGCTGGATTGCGAGCATGGACGATATCTGAACGACGGCGCCTCGCCCTTGTCCGCGCATATGGCGCAAGGCCGCCCGCGTGCCGTACACCGTCGAAAGATAGGTGCTGGCGGTGACCCGCTCGTATTCTTGCGGCGTGATTTGAAGTGCATCACCCACCACCGTCGACATCGCGTTATTGACCCAGACATCGATTGCGCCGAATTGCGCGAAGATCTTGTCGGCGGCGTCATCGACCGCCTCCGCATCTGAGACGTCCGTCGGCACGGCCAGAACCTCCCCGCCATGACGCGCGATCTGAGATCGCGCCGCCTCCAATCTCTCGGGATCACGCGCCAGGATCGCGACCTGCCAACCCTCCCGGGCGAACCGGTCGGCTGTGGCCAGGCCGATGCCGGCGCTGGCGCCGGTAATGACTGCAGTTTTCAAACGTCTCTCCTCGGTGTCACCTATCCAAAGGACGGGCCCTCGTTCGGTTCCTGATCGCGAGGTCGCCGTCATCAGGCAAAAGATTGAAATCCCGACACGATCAGCCCCGAGGGCCAGACAGGAGAGCGCAGGCTCGAGCATCGACCTGGGGGCCACGGTCCATTCTCATACGCAGGTAAAACACTATGACGGCCGCAGGCGCTTCACCCTGAGCCGACCATCGCCCCCGCCCGGAAGGCGTGGCGATTAACTCGTAAGCACGAGAACTCGCGCTGACGGAGCCTTGCAGCCTTTTTTTAAGCTCGAGGATTGGCAAATGAGACTTAGCGGCCACGCCGCGCAGCCCGAGCCCAAGATGCAAAGCTCCTCGGTTCGCCCTCATGCCGTCGCCACCTATCTTGGCGGCGGCGACCTCCTTTCCAATCTCCATGATCGCGAAACGCGCGACCGTCTGGCGCGAGGCGTCGCGGACTTGCTTGACCTGCCGTTCATTGGAGCTGCTGCCCCCAGTCACACTGATCCGCTTTTTCTGGTGCCCGCCGATACGCTTTCGGCGGAAGACGCCTCTGCCCTCGGCATCCATGGAGAAGATGACTTTTGGGGGGGCGCAGCTCCCCTCCCCCACGTCGCAACCAAGGCGATCTCTCATGGCCTGGTGGTTGACGACGCGATCGCGCCAGACGGTTGGAACCGCAGATTGGCCCGGACCTTGGGCGATGCGGTTTTGGGAGGATTTTCCGCCTTCAGCGCCAGCGACGCTCGCGAAGCCGGATCGAGCTAGCTCGAGACGGGTCCCGTCCGTGTCAAGACCGTGCGCGCCACTGGCGGGCGTGGACAGACGGTGGCTTCCGATTATGCAGCGCTCCAAAGCGCCTTGGATGCGCACGATGCCGATGAGATTTCATCTCACGGCGTGGTTCTGGAAGAAAATCTGAGCGAGGTTGAAACCTTCAGCGTTGGAACAACAGTCTTGGGTCCACACAGGATCGCCTACTGGGGTCTTCAGCGTTTCGTGCAAGCGCCCAACGGCGGGGAGGCTTACGCGGGTTCCGACCTCGAGGTGGCGCAGGGTGATTACGACGCCCTTCTCGCGTTTGATCTTCCGCCCAAGGCGAGAGCGGCGATCGAAATGGCCCGCCGATACGACGCCGCGACCTTTGCGGCCTATCCGGGGCTATTTGCGTCGCGGCGAAACTACGACGTCATCGTCGGAACAGACGCGCGGGGCCACAGGCGCGCGGGGGTCCTGGAGCAATCCTGGCGTGTTGGCGGGGCGAGCGGGGCCGAGATCGCTGCGCTCGAGGCCTTTCGTCGAGACGGCGGCCCAGAATTGTGCGGAGTTTCACCATGGAGGTCCCGGATGAAGGCTTCCCTGTGCCCGAGGGAGCGACCCTCTACTTCCAGGGCGTCGACCCGGTCGCCGGCCCGCTCACCAAATATGCGGACCTGAGACCGTGACGGCATCCAATCGACTGAACCTCGAGGTTGGCGACGCCATCCTCGAGGGCACGATTCTGACCCCGGCGCGCCTCATCCCGGGCGTCCTGTTCGTTCATGGCTGGGGCGGTTCTCAGGAACAGGACATGCGGCGTGCCGAAGACATCGCCCAGATGGGCTGCGTCTGCTTCACTTTCGATCTCCGGGGGCATGCGAAGACGGAACCGCAGCGGATGGCGGTCGCCCGGGATGACGGGCTGGCCGATGTTTTGGCCGCCTATGATTTCCTGGCGAGCCAACCCATGGTCGACAAGAACGCCATCGCCGTCGTCGGCGCCAGTTACGGCGGCTATCTAGCGACGCTTCTGACTGCGCAACGACCGGTTCACTGGCTTGCCCTGCGGGTGCCAGCGCTCTACCCCGATACCGAGTGGAAGACGCCGAAAGCCTTGCTGGACCGAAAGAAGATCGCCCAGTTTCGCAACCGGTTTCGAGGCTTCCGCAAGAACCGCTCGCTCGAGGCCTGCGCCAAGTTCAAGGGCGACGTCCTGATTGTCGAAAGCGAATACGACACGGTCGTCCCCCATCCTACGATCGCCTCCTTCATCGCTGCCTTCACATCGGCGAATTCGTTGAGCTATCGGATCATCAAAGGCGGAGATCACGCCCTGCGCGACGAAGCCGTACGCAAGAGCTATCACGATCTTCTGGTGACCTGGGTCAGCGAGATGGTGCGCGGCGCCCGCCGGGCCGAACCCAACAAGCAATCTCATCAGGCATGAACACCGGCCTCGCCTGCGCAGCCGTCCAGCGCTCCAATGGAATAGGAACTCTCCTCCAAATCATTCATTGTGGAGAAAACAGGGTTCTTCCATGCTGACCACTTTCATCGCAGTTGCACTGCTTTTCGTCGCGCCAGTAAGGGCGGCGGAGGTCAAGGCCGGTCCGGCTCACCTGATCGCCCCCCAGGCGCCGACTCACGCTTTAACGAGCGTCGCCGTGACGCTCGAGTGCACGGCGCGCGCGGATGGTCAGATCGATAGTTGCAAGGTCCTCGGGGAAACCCATCCCGGCCTCGGTTTCGCTGAGGCGGCCATCGCTTTGATGGAAGAGTCGACCGTCGCGCCGGGCGCCGCTGACATCCAGTTCGCGCGGACGATTCAGTTCACGCCCTGAAGGACGAACGGAAGCTTTGACGCCGTCTCGTCGGTGGTTGTCGCAGGCCCCCTGGAGAAGGCGCTCGCATCCCGCGATGTTGCAGAGGCTAGCGCCTGCCTAGGCCCCGAGCGTCTCGACCATGGTTTCGATCTGGGCCAGCTCATGGGGTTCTTGGTCGCAATCGACGATCAGTCGCCCCTCCGACCAACGGCCGTTCACGCGAGCCGGGTCGATAGCCGGCAGATCAAC
The DNA here is from genome assembly GCF_044336875.1 of Brevundimonas sp. GTDB lineage: Bacteria > Pseudomonadota > Alphaproteobacteria > Caulobacterales > Caulobacteraceae > Brevundimonas. The sequence continues at coordinate 504,050 of NZ_JBIIOP010000001.1, forward strand.
CTCACCGAAGGTCAGGGCGGTCGCCTTGGGCCCAGCGACGATCTGTCGAACCCCCAACCAGGCCGCAAGAACTCGCAGCCTCGCGTGAGCGCACATTCGGAGCACTTGCGGAGGCGGGGAGCCAAACCGATCTTCCATCTCCTGCGCGAGGCGCTCCACGGTCTCAATGTCTTCGGCTCGGAAAAACCGGGTATAGAGACTGATGCGTGCGTTGGCATCGGTCACATAGTCGGGCGGGATCGCGCCCCCTGGAAGACTGAGTTCAGGCGGGCCCCTCTCGGCCACATCTCCGCGCGCCGCCCCTAAGGCGCGCGCCAGTACGGTTTGATAAAGCCCAGCGCCAATCAACTTCACATGTCCCGCCTGGGCCTCGCCGATAAGGTCGCCCCCCCCGCGCAGATCGAGATCGCGCACGCTCAAGGCGAAGCCTGCGCCCAGTCGATCAAATTGCTCGAGCGCTCGCAACCGCGCGAGCGTGTCCTCCGCGATCCCGTCGTCTGGTTCGGTCAGAAGGTGGGCGACGCCCTGGCGCCGCCCGCGGCCGACGCGGCCTCGCAGCTGGTGAAGTTGAGCCAGACCGAACCGATCGGGACGGTAGATCAGCATAGTGTTTGCGCGGGGGACATCCAGGCCGTTTTCGATGATATTGGTGGCCAACATCACGTCGCCGATCCCTTCGGCGAAGGCGACCACAGCATCGTCCACCTGCTCGGCGGACCTCCGTCCGTGAACCACCACCGTAGTCAACTCTGGCGCGATCTCTGCAAGAGCCTGCTCCATCGGCGCAATATCGCTGATGCGGGGAACCACCAGGAAGCTCTGCCCGCCACGCGCCTTCTCCCGCAAAAGCGCCGCCCTGACGGCTGCGGCGTCGAACGGCGCGATCACCGTACGGATGGGCCGCCGCCGAGCCGGCGGCGTCGCAATCACGCTGACGTCCTGCAGCCCCACCATGGCGCTCTGCAGGGTTCGGGGGATGGGCGTCGCCGTCAACGAGAGGACGTGGGGCGCCGCCTGCCCAAGGCTTTCCTTCAGCGATGCGCCGAATCTGTGCTCTTCGTCGATTATGACGAGACCCGGGGCGGCAAGAGTCAGGTCTTGGGCCAGAGCCTGGGTTCCGACAACGATGTCGATCACCCGCTCAGCCAGCCCTTCCCTCACCGATCGAGCTTCCCCGCTGTCGACCAGACGCGAGAGATGAGCGACGGAAATCGGCGAGCCCTCGCACCGGCGACGGAAGCTCTCGTAATGCTGTCGGGCCAGCACGGTCGTCGGGGCGATGACCAAAACCTGTCGTTCGCAGAGCGCGACCGCCGCCGCGGCGCGCAGGGCGACTTCCGTCTTACCGAAGCCGACATCGCCGCAGACCAGCCGGTTCATCGGGCGCCCGGATTTCAGATCGGCGAGAACAGCCTCGATCGCCGCGATCTGATCGCGGGTTTCGGGATAGGGAAAACGCGCCGCGATCCGTTTGAACGCCGCTGCGGGCGCCACAAGCGGGTCGGTGCGGCGCGCCGCTCGGGCAAGGGCGTCAGCGGCGAGGCGTTTTGCTGCGGCGTCGATTTCGGCGCTGACTTCGGCGCGTCGGCGCGGCCAGGTCGTCCCGTTCAGCCTGTCCAATGTCACGCCTTGGGGTTCCGAACCATACCGCCAGATCCGAGGCAGGTCCTCGACAGGCGCCATCAGCGTGGCGTCACCGTGATAGCGCAATTTCAGCACATCGCGGTCCTGTCCGTCCGTGGAAACCGTCTCCAGCGCCTCAACGACGCCGAGGCCATGATCCTCGTGGATGACGACGTCGCCGATCCGGGCCGCGTCATCGCCGAGCAGATCGAGCGTCGACGCTGTCCCCTCGGCGATCCGCCCACCAACGACGTCCGTCGGGGTCAGAACTATGAGTCCGCTCTCCAGATCCCGAAATCCCCCATCGAGATCCCCGAGGAGGCAATAGGCTCCCGGCTCGGTCGGCGGACGGCTCAGACTGTCGAGAGATAGGTAGACGTCTCCTAAAGCGGACCTCAGCCGACGGCGGAGCAGTTTTAGTTCGTGGTCGAGGCCAGCGATAACGATCCGGGCGCCCGTCTCCCGCTTCGCCTCGACAAAGTCCCGCAGCGCCGTCGCCGGACGAGCATCAGAGGCGAAGCTTGGGACGGGCTGGAGCCTGGTTTCCAGGGTTTCAGCCGACGCAAAGGCCGCATCGAGCTCGACGGGCGTCAGATACAGTCGGTCCACCGCGGGTCGGTCGCCGTCGCGGAAGTGGCGGGTCGCCTGAGCGGCGTCCGCCACGAGTTCCAAGAAATCGCTGCATCGTCCAGCAACGTCCGCCTCAATTAACACGCGCGCGCGGCTACAGATCGCAAACAGGGTCTGGAGGGGCGTATCGTCGGTCGGCCAGAAGCGTGTGGCGTCTGCCCCTCCGTCGGCCTGTTCCACCCTCTCCAGATGCTCGACCGCCGCGCCGATCTCAACGGCCTCGACAGGGGCGAGGCTTCTCTGGGTCGCCGGATCATAGGCCCGGATAGAGAGGACCCGGTCCTTGTCGTCGAGATCGAGCCTGACAGGAAAGGCGGCGGCGGCCGGAAACACATCCACAACCTCGCCCAGTATAGAGACCTCCCCGGGCTCATCGACCCGTTCGTCTTCGACATAGCCGATCGCGATGCAATCCAGTCGGAACTCGTCGCGATCGATTTTTTGCCCAACCGTAATCACGAGCGGCCCGGATGGCGGGGTCGCGGATACCCTTTGAGCAATCGCCGCTGGAGACGCGACGATGATCCGAGGCGTTTTGACAGGCCTCGACAGCGACTGCAGCACCGCCATGCGCTGCCCCATACGCTCGCGTGACGGCGGCGCTCGATCATAGGGCAGACTGTCCCAAGCGGGAAGATGCAGAACCTCGGCCGTCTCGCCTGCCAAAGCGCGCAGCGCGCGCGCCGTTTCTTCGGCCCTCCGCTCGCCGGCGGCGACGGCTAGAATAAGGGGGGCGTCCGGCGCGCGCCCCAACAGTTCATAGGCGAACGCGGATGCGGGCAAGCGGTCATCGCGGTCTGTCGGCGATGGCAGCGGACCAGGCGCCAGCCCGCCGTCGTCAGGAAGCTTGTCTTTCTCGTCCGCGGCCATCTCGTCCTCCCGGGAGCGGTAAAACAAGAGTGGGCGCGGTTTGATCCCTAGGTTTGAAAATACCAGCGTGATCACGCACCCGGCAGGATCGGGAAACCCAGACGCCCCAATCCCGACACGACCGGTTGCGGTCTGACGGGTCGTCGACGCTCTCCGTAGAAGGCGAACGGCGAGCCACAGCAATCAGCGAACCGGACGCCGGCCCGATGTCGAACGAGTCTCTCCGCAGGCGCTCGCTCGCCGCCAGCGGTTCAACCCGGCTTCGTTGTGGATAAGGCCTCGGCCACCACTGGCGCGAGGCCGGCGGCGATGATCCGCACCCCCTCGGCATTGGGATGAATGCCGTCAGGCTGATTGTAGCGTCGATCCAGAGCCACGCCTTCAAGCAGGAAGGGATAGGCGGGAATGTCATCCTGGCGCGCCAGATCAGTGAAGACGCGATCAAACTCGGCGGCGTAGGAGCCGTACTGCGCGGGCGCCCTCATTCCAGCGAGCAGAACCGGAATACCGCGCGCCTTCAATCCCGAAATAATGGCTTGAAGATTGGCGCGCACGACCGCTGGTTCGACACCCTGCAGCATGTCATTTCCACCGAGAGCGACGATGCAGAGGTCGGTGTCGTCCTGAACGCTATGGTCCAGACGGGCGAGCCCGCCGCCGGTCGTGTCGCCTGACACGCCCGCGCCCCGAACACGAACGGCCAGACCGGCGGCTTCCAGCGCCTCTTCCAGCTTCACCGGCAAAGCCTGAGACGACGGCAGCCCGTATCCTGCGGTGATGGAATCGCCCAGCAAGGTGACGATCCTCTCCGGCGAGGCCGACGCCTGAGGATCACCGGGCGCGCTCGACTTATTGTCTGCCGGTTCGTTGTCCGACGGACTGCAACTCGCCAGCACGAACCCGACCCCGCCAGTCAGGACAGCGCGGCGACGAAGGTCGATCAGGGAAGAGCTTGGTTTTGGCGTCATGGCGTTCAGGCCCATATAGGAGCCTCGTCCCCTCCTCCCAATCCAGCGAGCGAAATAACGATGGCCCCAGCCGCCCCGCTTATCCTCGAAGGCGTCGTTCTCACCCTGCCGTCTTCAGCGGGACCGGTCGAAATTCTGAAATGCGTGGATCTGACGGTCGCGCCTGGAGAGACGATCGCCATTGCGGGCCCTTCCGGCTCGGGCAAATCATCGCTCATCTCGATCGCCGCAGGTCTTGAAACCCCGACCGGTGGGCGCGCAATCCTCTTCGGCCGGGATCTGGCGACCTTGGGAGAGGACGGCCGCGCCCGACTGCGCCGCGGGCGCGCGGCCCTTGTGTTTCAGAGCTTTCACCTGCTGCCCAATATGACCGCAGAGGAGAATGTTTGCGCCCCTATGGAGTTGGCTTGCCGCCCAGGCGCCCTTGCCGAGGCGCGGGTCTGGCTCGATCGGGTCGGTCTGGGGCCGCGTCGATCGCATTATCCGCACCAGATGTCGGGAGGCGAACAACAGCGCGTGGCTCTGGCCCGCGCCCTCGCCATCGGACCCGAACTTCTGTTCGCCGATGAACCCACGGGGAATCTGGACAGCGCCAATGGCGCCCTGGTCGCCGATCTGCTGTTTGATCTCGTGCGGGACAGTGGTGCGGCTCTGGTCCTTGTCACCCACGATGATCGACTGGCCGCGCGCGCCGACCGTATCGTGACGATGCGAGATGGCCGGGTCGTCGACGCTCCGCAGGCCGTCGCATGAAACTCGCACTGCGTTTCGCCGGTCGGGAGCTGAAATCGGGTGTCGCCGGCTTCCGCATCTTCCTGGCGTGTCTGGCGCTTGGCGTCGCCGCCATAGCGGCCTCCGGCTCGACCGCTGAAGCCTTCCGCCAGGGTCTGGCGAGTCAGGCGCGCGAGATCTTGGGCGGCGACGTCGTGTTCAGCCTAGATCAAGCCCGGTTCAGCCCCGAGCAGCGGGCCGCCTTCGGCGATCTTGGAGCCGCGTCCTATACGGTTCGCGCTAACGGCATGGCCGAGACCCGAACCGGTCAGCGCCGTCTGGTGGACATGCGCGGCGTCGACGCCGCCTATCCGTTGGTGGGTGCAGTCGAACTGTCGGGCGCGTCCAACCTCGAGATTGCGATGAGTATCGACAACGGCCTGTTCGGCGCAGCCGTCGAGCGGACCTTGATGGACCGATTGAATCTCAAGATCGGCGACGTCTTCACCGTCGGTTCAGCCCAACTGGTCATTCGCGCCATCCTGGTTAGCGAGCCGGACCGTCTGGGCCGGGGATTCGCCCTCGGACCGAGGGTGATCACTTCGGTCGCCGCCGTCGAACAAGCCGGTCTGCTTGAGCCCGGCGGCCTGTTCGGCGAGGCCGTCCGTATCACGCTCGAGTCTCCGTCGGATCCAAAATCGGCCATCGCAGGGATCGAAAAACGGTTTCCGCAAGCACGGCTGGAAGCCCGAGACCGGTCAGAGGCGGCCGCCGGCGCCAGCCGGCTGATTGATCAGCTGGACTATTTCCTCGGCTTCATTGGCCTGGCGTCACTCGTCGCAGGCGGGCTCGGCGTCGGCGGCGCCGTCTCGGCCTATCTGGAAGGCCGTAAGCCCTCCATCGCCACCCTGAAGGCCATGGGCGCTGAAGCCAACTTGATCCGCGACATCTATCTGATCCAGATCGGCGCCCTGGCCATAGCCGGAGTCTGCATCGGCTTGGCGATCGGCGCTGTCACGCCGCTCATTATCGGGCTGATCGCCAAGGACAGCCTGCCCGTGCCGGCATTGTTCGCCGTCTACCCGAGCCCGCTGATGAAGGCTGGCGCGTTCGGCCTTCTCGCCGCCGCCGCCTTCGCATTAGCGCCCTTGGCGCGCGCACGTGCAACCCCGCCCTCCTCTCTCTTCCGCCGCCAGCTCAGCGACCGCCCCGCCTGGGGCGTCGAACTGGCCTTCGCCATACTGGCTGCGGCCGCCTTGGCCGGCCTGGCGATTTGGACCGCGCCGTCGAAGCCTGCGGCGGGCGGACTGATTGTCGGAACCGTGATCGCCTTCGGCCTGCTATGGGCCCTCGGACGGCTCGCCGCCGCCCTGGCCGGACGCTTGAGACGCCATGTCCGGGGGGCCGCTCGTCTCGGGTTGGCCAATCTCGCTGGGCCGCGCTCGGCCGCACGGTCAGCCTCTCCCGCCATCGGCCTGGGCGTCGCCTTGCTGGCGTTGGTCGTACTGGTCCAGTCCAGCCTTCTGGGTCAAATCACCGAGGTCGCACCCCGCTCGGCCCCGTCGGTCGTTTTCACCGAAATTCCGGCAGACCGCGGCTCAGGCTTCGACGCAGCCGTCGCGCGGATCATGGGTGCGCCAGGTCCGGACCGCTACAGACGCGCGCCGCTCCTGACCGGGCGGATCATCCGGCTCAAGGGCGAGCCCGTGGACCTGGAAGCCCTGCCCCGAGGCGAGCGCTGGGCCTTTGATCAGGACATTCTTCTATCGGCGCTCGCCGGGGCGCCCGACGATGCAAACATTGTTTCCGGCCGATGGTGGTCCTCAGACTACGCCGGCCCGCCGCAGGCCGCCGTGTCCCGTACCCTGGCCGAGGCCGCAGGTTTGAGAGTTGGAGACAGTCTGACGTTGCAGATCTTGGGGCGAGAGATGGACGTCGCCGTCGCGGCCGTGCGCAAGACCGAACCGGGGGGATTCGGCACGAATTTCTTGATCGTTCTCAACGCCGCCGCCATCGAAGGCGCCAATCCGCGAAGCGTCGCCATCGCCCGCGCGACCCCCGCCGAGGAGCGCGTCTTGACCCAAACCCTCGGCGCTGGCTTCCGCGAGGTGAACATCATCAGCGTGCGCGAACAGCTGGAAGCGGCGGCCACCCTTTTTGATCGCCTGGCCTTAGCCATCAGAGGCGCCGCCGCTGTCGCTGGGCTGGCGGGTCTTTTGGTCCTGGTCGGCGCCATCGCCGCCGGCGTGCGCGAGCGAGCCCGAGAGGCCGCGATCCTGAAGGTCCTGGGTGGATCCCACCGTCAGATCCTGTGCGCCTATCTGGTCGAATACAGTCTGGTAGGCGCCATCGCCGGCATGGCCGGCCTGCTGCTCGGAGCGGCCGGCGCCTGGCCGATTGTGACCCTGGTCTTCAAGGCGACCTGGAGCTTCGACTGGACCGGCCTGATCCTGCTGCTGACCGGCGCCACAGGCGTCGCCGCCCTCGGAGGCGCCGTTGCCGCCATCCATGCCCTGTCGCGCCGGCCGGCTCCGGTGCTGAGATCAAGCGAGAGTGGTCCGACCGCTTCGTAAGCGTTGGCGGCCAGGCGCCGTCCATCGGTCTCATCTTCTGTTCCGCCCCAGTACACGGCAGCCTCTGAAAGAACCCATCCACCGGTCTCGGCGCACCAGAGCGTGTCGGGACGAGGCGACGCTCGGACAACATAAGCCAGTCGGAACCGTGAACTTATCCTCAGCGTTGATGCGAGGGCGGAGGGTGAGCCATGTGGAAATCACCGGAGACGACGGACTGGGGCGAACCCAAGTCGCCGCTGCGGCCGTCGCGTCTGCATAGGCTTCTCTCTCAGCTGGCGCAGGATGTTGCGCTTCTTTCAGCAGGCGGTGTGGTGCTGCTTCTTCTCGCCGGCGTTTTCCGCTAGCTGACGCAGCTGAACCGGCCGCTCCGGCCGACTTATGGTTTCGCCGCCCCCTCCCGCCCCGCTGGCGCATCAACCTAAACGGCAGATCAGGACAGGCGGCGGGTCGATCACGGTTTTGCCCCCTTGGTTGGCGGTCACTGAAGGCTCGAAGGGAACCCGGATCTTCTTTGCACGCTGACGCTTACCCTTGGATTGGAGTCGTCATGCGCCTGGACCTCGAGAGTATTCTTTACGTCAGCGAGTCCGTCCGACCCGATCCCACGCTTCTGACCTTGGCCGAAATCCTCGCGGCGTCCGACCGCAACAATCGTCGTGACGGGTTGACCGGCGCCTTGCTGGTCAGCAGCGGACATTATCTTCAGGTCCTCGAAGGCGCCGCCCAGGATCTGGATCGTACCTTGCACCGCCTGGAGGCCGATCCGCGCCACCGCGCGTTGAGGATACTAAGCCGTCATCCGATCAGGATCCGACGTTTTGGAGACTGGGCTATGGTCGCCGCGCGGATCTCTCCGGATCAGGAGGCGCAGATGAACGAAGTGATCCGAGCCGCGCCGGGCGACCCAGACAAGGCGGCGCAAGCCATGTTGGATTTGGTTCGTTCTCAACGCGCCTAGCGCACAGACCGCCGCGACGGCCAGATGAAGCGTCGCTGCTTCGGCGAGCGCGACAGCCCCGCCGAGAGACGCAGGGGGTTTCGGTGAAGCTGTCCGTTTCACCCAAAACACCGGGCCCTCGCTGCGACTGAAAAGCGCATGAAGCTCGTCGGCGATAGTGCGGACGTGAACCCTTGGGTTGTTGGATTTGATCGACGGTCGTGATCTGTCCCGCGCAGACCTAAGGCCATGTACGATAACCGGTTGGGAGCGCCCCGACGCGGTGTCAGCCCGCCTTCTTGACGCGGCTTCTCGTCGGCTTGCGGGTCTGGGTTGAAGCGTCTCCCTTGCCCTTCGCCCCTGACTTGCCCTTGGCGGTCGTCTTGCCTGACGACTTGGCGGGCGCCGCCCCGGCCTTGCCCTTGGCGTTCAGGCTGGCGCGTAGGGCCGCCATCAGGTCGATGACATTGGAGTCGTCAGGTTCTTCCACCCGAGCGGGCTTGTGTCCCTTCTTCTTGTCTTCGATCAGGGCCTTCAGCGCCTCCTCATACCGATCCACGAACTGGCTGGGCTCGAACGGCCCCTCCTGCTGCTCGATGATCCGCTCGGCGATCGAAATCATCGCCGGGTCCGCCTCCGCATCGCTTATCCCGGCGAAGATTTCGTCGGGCTGGCGAACTTCCGCGTCCGAGCGGATCGTGTAGGCAAGGATGCCCTTTCCGCGCGGCTCCAAGGCGAGGATGCGCTCGCGCGTCGCCATCACTACACGGCCCAATGCGATCTGGCCGGACTTCTCCAGCGCCGTGCGGATGACGCCGAACGCCTCCTGCGCCATCTTGCCGTCTGGCGCGAGATAATAGGGGTTGTCCCAGTATAGCCGATCGATCTCGTCGCCCGGAACGAACCGCTCGATCTCGATCGTCTTGGTGCTCTCAAGCCGAACCGATTTAATCTCCTCGTCGGTAAGCAAAATGTACTCGCCCTTGGACACTTCGTACCCCTTCACCAAAGACGACCGCTCCACCGGCCCCGTATCCGGGTCGGTGGTGATCATCTTGATACGATTATTGGTCTCGGGATTGATCAGGTTGAAATGAACGTCTCCGCCGGAATTTGTCGCCGTGAACAGGGAGACAGGGCAGGTCACGAGCGAGAGCTTCAGATGACCTTGCCAGCTGGGACGATACGCCATGTCGGTTCCTCTGCGGCGCCGCTCCGAGCGCCTGTGCCGACTCAACGAACCTCGGTCCGATTCGTTCGTGTCAAGCGCAGGGCGCGGCGTCGCCGGATCTAAGATCGATCATGAAACAGTGCTCGTGCCCCGTTCCCAGCTCGCGCACGATCACACTGATTTCGTCGCTGTCGCCGAGGGGCGGATGGAAATCCTCCACATAGGCGACGGCCGCAGCCTCGAACGAGGCTTCCTCAATGAGACGGGCGTGGTGATGGTCCACCGCGCGGGCATGGACGCTGAACTGACGAGCGGGGGCAGTCGTGTCGGTCATGGCGGTTCTCCTACCGTCTGAACGCCGTGCAAGAAGAAAGGATTCATTCTCGCCTGCGGCAACTGGATCGCGATGGGCGAATGGCCGTTGATCTCGGACCGATAGCGGAGACGTCGATGGCCGATCCAAAGCTCGCCAAATATCAGCAGATGCGGGATTTCAGCCAGACGGCCGAACCGTCGGGCCAGAAGGCCAATATCGTTCCATCTGAAGCGCTGCGTTTCGTCATCCAGAAGCACGCCGCCAGCCACCTTCATTTCGACCTGCGGCTCGAGTATGCGGGAACGTTCAGGTCGTGGGCCGTGCCCAAAGGCCCCTCGCTCGACCCGAAGGATCGCCGCATGGCGATGGAGGTCGAGGACCATCCGCTCGACTATGGGGATTTCGAGGGGACTATCCCAAAAGGTCAATACGGCGGCGGGACCGTGATGCTGTGGGACCGCGGCTACTGGGCGCCCGAGAAGGGGTTCGAAAACATCGGTCAGGCGCTGGCGAAGGGGGAACTGAAGTTCGTGATGGAAGGCGAGCGGATGCACGGCTCGTGGGTGATCGTGCGCCTGAAGGCCAAGCCAGGAAAGCCGAAGAACGCCTGGCTTCTGATCAAGCATCGCGACGAAGGCGCACTAGACGAGGCCGAAGGGCCGACCGAGGCGGACCGCTCCGTGGCCTCAGGGAGAACCATGGCCGAGATCGCTGCGGGCATGGGAAAGCCTCCCAAGCCCTTCATGACAACAAAATCGACCAGACCCAAATTCGCGTTGCGCAGCAAAACCGTCGATCCCACGCCACCCTCAAGCATCAAGAGCGGAACCGGGCGAGCCGCCCCCGCCAACACGCCTTTGCGTTCGCCCCCCAGGTCAAGGCCTCGACTGACGTCTTCCCCGCTGCCGCGCTTCGTGGAGCCGCAGCTGACGAAGTCTGTCGACAAGCCGCCGTCGGGCGAAGAGTGGGCCCACGAGATCAAGTTCGACGGCTACCGCATGCAGCTACGCGTGCAAGCGGGAGACGCCAAGTTGCTCACGCGCAAAGGCCTCGACTGGTCATCAAAGTTTCCGGAGATCGTCGCCGCCGGCGCTCGTCTGGCCGATGGAATCATCGACGGCGAAGTAGTCGCCCTTGATGCAACGGGCGCCCCGAACTTTGCAGCGCTGCAAGCCGCAATCTCGGACGGCACGACGAAGGATCTGGTCTATTTCGCCTTCGACCAGATGTTCGAGGGCCGCGCTGATCTGCGTTCATTCCCCCTCGCCGAGCGCAAGACGCGGTTGCAAACCCATCTCGAACCTGCGCCCGCGAACCTGCGCTACGTCGATCATTTCGTTTCAGCCGGCGACGCGGTCCTGCTGTCGGCCTGCCGCATGGACCTGGAGGGCATTGTCTCCAAGCGGCTGGACGCGCCTTATCGTTCAGGACGAAGCGAAACTTGGACCAAGGCCAAATGCCGCCAGGGCCATGAGGTGGTGATCGCGGGCTGGACGACCACCGGAGACGCCTTCCGATCATTGATCGCGGGGGTCTATCGCGAAGGAGAGCTCGTTCACGTCGGCCGGATCGGCACCGGGTTCGGCCGCGACGTGGTGGCGCGGATCATACCGCGATTGCGCGCGCTCGAGACGGACGACAGTCCGTTCAAACACAAGGGCGCCCCACGCAAGGCCACCGGCGTACATTGGGTGCGGCCAGAACTTGTAGCGGAAATCCAGTACGCCGGGTTCACGGGCGACGGCGCCATCCGTCAAGCCTCGTTCAAGGGCCTTCGAGAAGACAAGCCTGCTCGCGAGGTCGAGGCCGACACGCCTGCGCCAGCAGACACCGCCGTCGCTGCGCCTGATCAGGCCGATCACGTCCGCGCCGTCCCCGGCACGGTCAGGGTGAAGGCGAATACCGTCCCCGCGCGAAGTTCGGCGGTCGTCATGGGCGTCACCTTGAGTCATGCCGATAAGGCGCTCTGGCCGGACGCGGGGGATGATCGACCTGTGAGCAAGCGTGACCTCGCGCAATACTACGAGGCGGTTGGGCCGTGGCTGCTCCGACACCTCAAAGGACGCCCCTGCTCGATGATCCGCATGCCGGACGGCATAACGGGCGACCAGAAGTTTTTCCAGCGACACGGGTCCAAGGGCCAATCCAATCTGATCACCGAGGTCGACGTCTCCGGCGACCGAAAACCCTATCTCCAATTCGATAGGCCAGAGGCCCTGATCGCCGCCGCCCAGACCGGGGCCCTCGAACTTCATCCCTGGAACTGCCAGCCATTCTCGCCGGACACGCCGGGCCGTCTCGTGTTCGATCTAGATCCCGCGCCGGACGTCGAATTCGACCGAGTGGTCGAGGGCGCGCGCGAGATCCGCGACCTTCTCGAAACGCTCGGCCTGGTCAGTTTCTGCAAGACCACCGGCGGCAAGGGGCTACACGTCGTCACCCCCCTTAAATCGGAGACCGTCGATTGGCCGACGGCCAAGGCCTTCGCCCGCGACGTCTGCAAGCGCATGGCCGAGGCGGCTCCAGACCGCTACCTGATCTCAATGGCCAAGAAGGACCGCGACGGTCGAATTTTTCTCGATTATCTGCGCAACGACCGGAAGGCGACGGCGGTCGCGCCGCTCTCTCCGCGCGGAAGGCCTGGCGCGACGGTGTCGATGCCTTTGACGTGGACTCAGGTTCGCAAAGGTTTGGATCCCGCGCGATTTACCGTCCGCACCACGCCAGCGCTTATCGAGGACCTCGTCGCCTGGGAGGATTATTGCGATAGCGAGCGGCGCCTGACCAGAGCGATCACCCGCCTCGGCAAGGCCTAGGGGTCGCGCCCGGTGCGTATCGCCACCTTCAACATCAACAACATCAACCGCCGCCTGCCCAATCTGCTGGACTGGCTCCGCATTGCTGAGCCGGACATCGTATGTCTACAGGAGCTCAAGGCAGAGGATCGCGCCTTCCCGCTCGCCGCGATCGAGGCCGCCGGGTACGGGGCCGTCTGGCGGGGTCAGAAGACTTGGAACGGCGTCGCCATACTGGCAAAGGGCTCGACCCCGATCGTCACCCGGCGACGCTTGCCGGGCGACCCCTCCGACGATCAGTCCCGCTACATCGAGGCGGCGGTTCGGGGCGTTCTGATCGCCAGCCTCTATTTGCCGAACGGCAATCCGAGGCCGGGTCCGAAGTTCGATTACAAGCTCGCCTGGTTCGAGCGGCTGATTGCTCACGCCGCTGTACTGCGGAAGGCGGGCGTGCCCGCTGTCCTCGCCGGCGACTTTAATGTGGCGCCGACCGAGGCCGACATCTGGCCGGGGCATCACGAACAGGACAACGCCCTGCTCCAGCCGGAGGCCCGCGCGGCGTTTCAGCATCTGCTCGACCAGGGCTGGACCGATGGGCTTCGCCATCACCACCCGGATGGGCCGCTGTGGACCTTTTGGGGTTATCTTCGTCACCGCTGGCCCAATGACAAGGGAATGCGTCTGGACCATCTGCTGGTCAGCCCGGATCTGGCGCCACGCCTTGTCGCCGCAGGCGTGAGCCGCGACGTGCGCGGCGCTGACGGCGCCAGCGACCATGCCCCGGCATGGATCGAGCTTGAGACAGGCCACGGCAAAAAGCCGGCCGTCTCCTCCCCTTCGCGACGGTCCGCTGGCGCCTCGCGTCGCACCTGACCGCTTCCCACGCGCCCTCCACCGCGTTCGTGAAACGGTCGACGACAAACCGCCCTGGATCGCGACCGGCAAACCGTGACCACCCGTTCCTCATGGAGGTCGTTGTGGTCTTCGGCCGCCCGCTGCAGAGGCGACCGACGGCTGATCAAATCGGCAGCGCCGAACCGGCATTCAAGGATCATCTGCGGCAGTTGCGACAAATAGAGGCGCACATTGGTCTGGACCGAAGTCAGGGCGAGCCCTCCTCCATGAACCGCCGAGGACACCTGACGGGACGGCTCTCACCGATGCGATGTGGCGGGTCCGACCTTTGCATAGCGGCGCGGTGATACCCCCATAGTCCGCTTGAAGGCCGTGTTGAAGGCGTTTTCGGATTCGTACCCCAGGCCGCGAGCGATCTGAGCAAGCGTGTCGCTGGTCCGCGTCAGCCGATCGCCCGCTACAAGCATGCGCCAACGGGTCAGGTACGCGATCGGTGCTTCGCCAACCTGATCGCGAAACCTTTTCGCAAAGACCGACCGGGACATGCCGGCCTCCGAAGCCACTGCCGCCAACGTCCAGCGCTTGGCCGGCGCGGCATGGACCGCGCTGAGCGCCATGGCGATCTGGGGATCAGCCAGACCGGCGAACCAACCGGCAGGCCGATCTCCCTCATGTGTCAGCTGAAGCCGAAGCGCCTGGAGCAGCATCATGTGGGACAGGTGCTCCGCCATCATCGTCGCGCCCGGTCGGGCATCGCGCAACTCCTCCGTCATCCGCTCGATAGACCAGCGCATCGCCGTGCGATCGCTTGCCGCATGAAGGTGGATGACCGGCGGCAGCGCACTCAGGACCATCGCGGCATGGCGACCCTCGACGGTGAAGCGACTGCCCGTCAGGAACACGTCACCGCCCCCATTCCAGATGGCGATCCCGCCGTGTCTTGCCGTGTCGCCAAACACCTCCTGCGGGGTTGCAGCAGGTGCGCCCAGGTCGCCGGCGAGGGTGAACGGGCGGCCGCTCGCCAGAACAAAACAGTCTCCGGTGGCGAGGCGAACGGCGTCGCCTGCGCCATCGACCCGCAACCAGCATTCGCCGTTCGTCACAACATAGCATTTGATGCGGCCGCCCATCTCCTGGAAGCGGATCGCCCAGGCTCCTCCCGCATCCAGCCCGGCTGTGATGTGGCTACACGGTCGCAAAAGAGAGAGCACGTCGGACAGCGGATCCATCTTCTTCCTCACGGACGATCACGAAGATTTTCGGGACGGAAAACGATAGTACGTGCCGGCTCGCGTTCATATCTCCGCCATCCCGGTTCTCGACGACCGGTCTCGCAGCGCTGGAGACAAGAAATGATCGTAGTGACCACGCCCACCGGCCAGATCGGATCGAAGGTCGTGTCGGACCTGCTCGCCGCCAATGCCGATGTCCGGGTGATCGTGCGGGATGGCGACAAGTTGCCCGAAGATGTTCGCGCGGCCGTCGACGTCATAACCGGGTCGCACGGCGACGCTCCTGTGCTGGCGCGGGCGCTGGACGGAGCCGACGCAATGTTCTGGGTCACGCCGCCCGACACGAGTCAGACACTTGAGGAGACCTATCTCGACTTCACGCGTCCCGCAGTCGACGCGATCCGCCAACATGGCGTCCGTCGCGTCGTCACCATCACGGCGCTGGGGCGTGGGACGCGATGGCAGGACATGGCCGGGCTCGTCAGCGCATCAGTCGGGATGGTGGACCTGCTGATGTCCAGCGGAGCGGCGCTACGCGGGCTCGCCATGCCGTCGTTCATGGAAAATACTGCGAGGCAGATCGGCGTGATGAAGGACAAGGGCCTGTTCTTCGGTCCGATCGACCCAGACAAAAACCTGCCCATCACCGCGACGCGCGACATGGGGGCTGCGGCCGCGCGCGTGCTGCTCGACGATCGCTGGACGGGGCAGGAAGAGTTGGCGCTCCTCGGCCCCGAAGATCTGTCGTTCAACGATCAAGCCGCGATTATCTCGGAGGTGACAGGGCGCGAAATCCGCTACCAGCAGATCGGCTGGGGCCAGTTCAAGCAGCAGTTTCTCGATCGCGGCGCGACCGAATCCTTTGCGCAAGCCTATGTCGACATGTATCGCGCCAAGAACGATGGGATCGACAACCTCGCCAAGCGCCGGGCCGATTTGAGGGCGCCGACCACCTTCCGCCAATTTGCCGAGGCGCAGATCAAACCGGCGTTGGCGGGCTGAATGCGCCCTGTCCGGTCGGTCTGATCCGATCGGAACGTAATACGACCTTTCGCCCATCTGCCGTCAATCGCACCTGATCGACCCCAAGCGGCAGCACCAAGCGCTCGAGGGTGGGGAACTTCGGTTCTTTTCAGTAGATGCGTGCGCGCCGACCCTCGCGTCGGTCGACAGGGGGCGTGAGAAGCCATGTCGATCTCAGTCGCCCAAATAGGCGCGGTCTCGTCTCTGGACGCGGCATAACCATGCCTTGTCGCCCCAATGCTTAGCCAAGAGGCGGCCCGGCGCGCTCTGATCACGGGTTGGACGGCGACACCGTAGTTTGGGCGTGGTGTTCAATCACGCCGCGTTCGACCTCATCGCGAGCGAAGACCTCTTGCTGCCCGTCTTCGAGCAGCTGGTCGCTTTCACCGCCAAGTCCGCCTTGCGCGAGGCCGCGCGACGAATCCATTTGCTGGTGCAAGTCGGACTTTGACGTCGAGGCGCTCATGACTGATCTCCGGACGGTCGTCTCCGCCCTCATCTCGAAAAGCCATAGCGCCCACTAGGTTTCCTCTGTCCACCGCCGAACGCAAACGCGCCGGCTCCCCTCTGCAGCGAGGTCAGCCCACAATCGACGCGTCGGGCTGTATTCCCTCAGCTGGATCGACTTCGGCCCTTGGCAGGAAATCTGACCTCGTCCGCGGTCAGGTCGTTCGGCCGGTCAGAAGCACGACCCCAACGAGGACGGCAGCCCAGTGTACGCTGGCTGCGGCGACTACGTGGCCATGCCAGATCGCCCGGAAATACCGCAGACGTTTGCGCACATAAAACAGCACGCCGGACATGTAGACGAGCCCGCCTATGCCGAGCAGCATCAAGGCCACCCACGACCCGTGCGCGAGCATGGGCTTGAATGCGATCAGCACCAGCCAACTCAGCGCGATGTACAAGCCCACCCAAAAGCCCTTGCTCAGTCCGGGCAGGAACAGCTTGCCCAGCGCCCCGAGGCTCGCGAGCGTCCATATCGTCGTCGTCATGGCTACAGCCCAGACCCCGGTCAGGGTGTGGGTCGTGAACGGCGTGTAGGAGGCGGCGATCATCAAAAAAATGCCGGCGTGATCGAGCCTGCGAAGCCGAGGCTGCCAGGATGGACGGGCGAAATTATAGGCTGTCGAGAATACGAGCATGGCGATAAGACCCACGGCATAGACGCAGACGGCGGCGATCAGGCCAACGTCGCCGCGTGAGACGGAGAGTCCCAGCAAAATGCCGCCGCCGAACAGCGACAGGCCCAGTCCGATCAGATGAACGATGAGGTCGGCAAGCCGGGCGGTCGTGGTGGGATAGTGGCTCCCAGGGCGCGAGATATCGCTCATGGAGATCGATTGCTTATAGGCCTGTCGGATCGACACGAGACCTGTAGGCCTCACTCGTGTCCATACGACGACCGTCAAGATCGAACACGCCTCAGGAACATCTGCGCCGGTCAGACCTTGTCGAAAGGCGAGAGGAGACGACTATGTCGCGCGAACAATCCAAGGGCCGTGAAAATAATGGGGCGGAACCCGGTGGAAAGCCCGATCCTTTGACCTCAGACGCAGCGGTTCGAAAGGTCGGCAAGGCCGAGACGAAGAGCGCAGGTCCGGATGGCCCCGACGCCACCGCGATCAGTGATACCTTTAAGAAGACGGGCGGCGTCTAAGCCCGGTTCGGTCGGATATGGCTGCTGTCAGGCCCGGTCAGCCTCTTCGCGAGGGGTCGCGTCACACCCTTTTCGCCCGATTCCCGGATCTTAGTTTGAGAGGTTCACGCGATTACCCTGGCCTCGCACCCTCAAGTCCGGAGCTGCGGATGGGCGGTTTCGGAAATCTGGAGCACGTCTATGACTCGAGCGAACAGGTCGAGAGCCTGACGGTCGTTCAGGGCGTCGAACGATACATTAGCGGTGACCTTATGAAGGCTTTGGATCACATCGCCACAGTTGGCGCGATCTCCTTTTCCATCTCTCCAGACCCAAGTCGCTATTGCAGCAATGATCTGCAGCGCCTCTTGATCGGTCATCTGGCTGTCCTGAAGCATGGCCACGGCTGCGACCTCTCCGATTTCCTGAAGAGCGCGGCGGCATTGGGCGGGCTCGGGCGGTGACATGATTTTACAACGCGCTGCATACCTCTCGGTTCGATCCGGGCTCGGCCGACGCACTGAGCGCGTTCCAAGCTTTGGGCGACGCTGGGGTTAGCACCAGCCAAGCTCGATCACCTCGCAAACCTCGAGCGGCAGGGCCCAGGTCGCCGGACGCGCAATGGCGCAGTGCTGGGACAGAGATTTGAAAGCAGGCGATCCTGACCGGGCAGTGGGCTTGCCGCCGCCCTCCACGGCCCCACGGTCTGCGAGATGTTCGACGCGGCAAACCGTACGCCGCCTAGTTCACCAACTTGGCGGCCAAATCGGGAAGACGGAAGGGTTTGAGAAGCCGCTCGAGATCGGGCGCGATGCCCTCAACTTCGGCATAGCCTGAGACGATCAGGGCCCGCCGGCCGGGAAAACGCTGCTGGAAGAGACGGCAGAGTTCGGTTCCGTTCTGACCGGGCATCAGATGATCCGTAATCAGCAGATCGGGTTCCAGGCCTCCATCAAGGCGCGCGAGCGCGTCTTCCGCCGAGCCTGACTCCACCACGGTGTAGCCCAAAACCCTCAACATTTCCGCCGTGCTCTCTCGCACCGGCGCTTCGTCATCGACGAGGAGCACCATGCCGGTCTGGGGGCTCGCCTCTAAGTCGTCGGTGCGCGCCGTGGACACAGCCGCAAGATCCGTCGCCGGCAGCCAGAGTCGCACGCTCGTCCCCTCCCCTGGCCTGCTGTCGATGGTTAGAACGCCGCCGAGTTGTGCGGCGAGCCCATGCGCCATCGACAGCCCCAGTCCCGTCCCCTTGCCGATTCCCTTGGTGGAAAAGAAGGGTTCGACGGAACGCTGGACAGTCTCCTCATCCATGCCGACGCCGGTGTCTGCAACAGACAAACGGACGTAGCGCCCCGGATTCAGCCCCGAGACCTCGTCGCGCGCCACGTCCACGGCTTCCGCTGCGAGCGTCAGGCGACCGCCTTGCGGCATGGCGTCCCGCGCGTTCACGCTGAGATTAAGGACGGCCATTTCGATCTGATTTTCGTCCGCGACCGCCGACGGCAAATCAGCTTCGACCTTCAGCTCGATTTGAATATGCGGTCCCGACGTGCTGGCGACCAGTTCAGCCATTCCAGCCACAAGCGCCCCCACGTCGATCGGCCGGGCCTGGAGAGGTTGGCGCCGAGCAAAGGCCAGCAGCCGCTGCACCAGGACGCGCGCTCGTTCGGCCGACTGGATCGCGCCGGCGATGAGGCGCTTCTCTCTGGCGCCCCCGAAGTTCTGACGCTGCAACAGATCGAGACTACCGACGATGGGGGTAAGCAGATTGTTGAAGTCGTGCGCGACGCCGCCGGTCAGACTGCCCATCGCCTCCATCTTCTGGCTCTGCCGTAGCGCCTCCTGGGCGGTGAGGAGTTCCGCCTCGGCGCTTAGCCGATCGGAAATGTCCGTGGCCAGGTGGAAGGCGCCGACGATCGCCCCGTCCAGGTCACGCAGAGGCGTGTAGCTGATCTCCCAGACCGGCTGTCCGAACTCCGGCCTGCCGAAGACCTCCGTTACAGTGAAGCTCTCGCCCGCCAGGGCCCGGTCCATCAGGGCGCGCATCAACTTGGCCTGTTCCGGAATGAACAGGTCCGGGAAGACCTGCCCCAGTTCCGTGTCGAATCCGTTTACTCGCCTGAACTCGTCATTATGCGCCCTGTTGAATGCGATCAGACGGTAGTCTGTATCGAAAGCGCAGATCGGTGATGCGGTGGCTTCAACAATGTCATGATACTGGCGCAGCTCCACTGTGCGCTCGGAGACCTGTTTCTCGAGGGTCTCGTTGAGCTCCCGAAGACGAATCTCCGCCGCCTTTCGATCGCTGATATCGTTAAACAGCAGAGCCACCCGATTCTGCCCCGCCGGGCCGACTGGTAAGGCGTGCACGTCGAACCATCTTCCCATAGCCTCGGATCCGTTCTCGAACCGCAGGGCTTCCCCGGTTGAAGCGACGCGGCCGTAGAGGTCGAACCAGTGGCGCTCGAGCCCAGGTACAAGCGTCGCGGCCCAGTGCCCTACGGCATCGACCAACCCCGTCTGTCGTTCGAAGGCGGGATTGGCTTCGACGAACCGGTAGTCGACCGCGCGCGTGCCGTCGAACTTCACTTCGATGACGCAGAACCCCACATCCACAGCCTCGAACAAAGTCCGGTATCTGACTTCGCTTTCGCGCAGACGCGCCTCGGCCCCGACCCGCTGCACATGCGCCCAGCACCGTTCCACCACGGCTTCGACCAGGCCGATCGCCTCGTCGCCCCACCGCCTCGGTCGGTCCTGATGAACGGCCATCATGGCCACTAGACCGCCGTCCTTCACCAGAGGGCAGCAGACGATGGCGTCGATTCCGATCGACCGGAACATCGCCTGACCGTCCGCCTCGCTCAACTCACGAGAGACGTCTTCGACCACCAGAGTCCTTCCGGCCCGCATATCCGCGGCGGCGCGGGATCCGAAAAGGTCAAGGCTGTAATCGCCGATCGAACTGTCGACTCCGGGGGCCGTGTAATCTCCTCGGATGAAGAAGCGGTCGCTGTCGGCGTCCACATCCGCAAAGGCGCACCGCGCGGCTCCCAAATGGCGCCCTAGAAGGGCGGCGGCCGAAATCATGGCTGAAGGAGCATCGTCCGCAGCCTGGAGAACCTCGTCCAGCGTCCGCAGGAATCGCAAGCGGGCTTCACTGCGACGGACCTCCTCCTCGGCTTGCTTTCTTTTGGTGATATCAATCGCCGTCCCCACGACACGGACGCAGGCGCCGGTGTCATCGAAGATGCCCCGTCCCTTTGCGGCGACCCACCTGACGACGCCGTCCTCCTTGCCAATGGTACGATATTCGACATCGTAAACCGCGCGCTCGACCGGATCGCAGGCGGCCCGGAAGGCGGCAGACGCCGGATTGCGATCCTCAGGATGCAGGCCGTCGTAGAAGTCCGACATGGATACGGGCGCCTCAGGCGAGACGCCGAACATGCCCTTCACGATCGGCGGCCAAATCAGGATGTCGTCGACCAGATCGACGTCCCAAAACCCCACCTCGGCCGCTTCAGTGGCTAGCCTCAGTCTCTGTTCGTTCACAGCCAACGCTACCCGGGTCGCCTGCAGTTCGGTCATATCCAACATCGCACCGATCATGCGCGTCGCTCGACCATCGGCGTCTCGGATTAGATGGCCGCGATCCAGGATGGCCGCATAGGTCCCGTCAGCGCGTCGAAACCGATATTCGTCTGTCCAACTTTCGGCGTCGCTATCGATGGCCGCATGGATGCTGGCGTCAATGCGATCGCGGTCCTGAGGATGGATGTGGGCGATCCGCCACTCCCCCGTAGACTCGATATCGGCGACGACGTGACCGTAGCTGTCCTCAAGGGCGGCGTTCCAGATCACGTGGTTGGTGGCGAAGTCCCAATCCCAGATCGCATCGTTGGTCGCCCGCGCGGCCAGTCGATAGCGCGCCTCGACTGCCGCCAGAGACGTCTCTGCCTGAAGGCGACCGGACACGGCTCGCGCAAGCTGCGCCTCAAGGTCTCTCTCCTCGCGTGGATCGAGAGCATACGCGTTTTGTACGAGAGGCTTGTCAGACACTGATTTTCAACACGCCGTGGACAGGCGTCGCTTATACCCAACCCTCGGTCCGGAAGGAACTTTCGTATTCCCTCTGACCTCCTCTCGCTCCCCGCAGCACCGCGAAGACCGCAACCGCGTCTTTCCTTCTGCGCGATGAGGCCCCAGGCCGGGCAAGAACCTCGGGGGGGCGGTTGCGCCAGCCGACCGGGCTTCGGTCAGATCCGCCCCTTGAGAGGCCGCGCCGGCTGGCGCGATGCAGACCCCAGAGAGTTGATCCGGCGCGCCAGGAATCGTCTCAACGCCTCGCCACCGCCTTTCTTAGATCCATCGCCCTCTCCCAGAACGGAGACCTCGGCCTCGGGTCAGGCAGATCGTCTCGACGAAAGACTTTCAGGCCGCAACGGCTGCATCGAACGGCCTCTGCAGAGATTGGAGCTGCCAGAGCGAGCAGGAGAAGCAGGTGGTGGGCGCATCGCCTTAGACACGATGTTACGCAGCGCTTACGAAGCCGATGGGGCGCCGGGCTCGAACTTTCGGCGGGCCCCGCCAAGGGATGCCGCTGACCGGGATGCTCGCAACCGGACAGTCATCTCTGCTGTCCGACGCCGACACTCTCGGGGAGTTCCAATGCCCTTCTCCTAGGCTGGTCCCGATAGCGGAAACGTCGCCGGCTGCGGGCGGACACGAGATCATGGTGTACATCAGAAGCGACAGGTTTGAGCTTCGATCGATGCCAAAAGCCGCCAGCAGCTCGGCGTCAGGACATCGACGGCGCTCCAGCGCCCGGTTCATCGTCGAGCTTGGTCTGGTCGAGCGCCTCTTGGACGGACACCTCAAGCAGGGCGAGAACGCCTTTCAAGCCCTCATTCAAGTCCGTGTGTCGGTTGGCGTCGACAAAAGCCCGCAGTCCTTCGAGTTGGTGCAGCCCCACGACCAGCTCCCAGGCGGCGAGAACTTGACCGCCCTCCGCGCCGCCCGTTTCATCGGTAAGTTTGTGGCTCCCGACCCGCAGCGCCAGCAAGGCGGCCAGGGCCTGGATCTGCCCGTTCATGAAATCCACGCGCCGTTCTAACACGGCCACTCTGTCGTCGTCGCTCAACCGGCTTCCCTCTTCTGGCGGCTCAAAAAGTCGACGAGGCGAGGCTTCAGTCTCATCCCTCATCGACTGCCGCTGGAGGAATCATCGTGACCGGCGGACACTGTCCGATCGGCCCATTTTGGTCTTTGGCGACTTCTCGATCCTGACCGGGAATGATTGACCGGGCGTACGCTGGTGTGACGCAAGCGTCGCAAGCAACCGGAACGCGCCAAAGGCTTTCACCAAAAGTCGCCTGCTTGCGGTGAAGCTTCAATCGATATTGGTGAACTTTGACGACCCCTTCCCGAAACGCCGCTGAGCTCCTTTGCTCGATGCGCGTGATGACCACCGCCCGCCGCTGGAAACTGCGGGTCGCGCGCTTGTTTCGGGAGGCGGGACATCGGGGCTCGCCGATCATCGTCCTTTATTATTTGGCTCAGGCGCCCAAGGGGCTGACGCTGGCCGAACTCGCCGTTCGGATGGAGGCGGCGCGCGGAACCCTGGCGCGTCTGGTGTCGCGTCTGGAGCGCGACGGAATGGTCAGCCGACGCAAACTCGTCGGCGATGCGCGTGCGCGACTGATCATGGTGGAACCATCCGGTCACGCCGCGATCGAGGCCTTCGATGTGCATGCCTCCGCTCTGCGCGCACGGCTGTTCGATGGCGTAAGCGATGCGGATCTGAGCGTAACCTTACGTGTGCTCGACGTCGTGATGACCCGGCTCGGGGAAGGGCAGGATGCGGTAATCCGCGCGTAACGCCCCCTCGCGACATGGCGCAAACCGTTCTGTCGCGATTTGAGCCGCGCCGGACCTCGATCCGAACCGCTTCAAGCCGCGAGTGTTTGATCCACGCCAGCCAAGACTCGGCCTAAGGTTCGCCTGCCGATCCGGCGATCCCTGCGATCTCCAAATCCGCAAACACAGGCCTTATCGCCAAAAAGACAGCTTCGAGATGATCGCACAGACGACGACGATGGATCACAGGGCCACATGACAGGCGACGACCACATCCATCCCCAGGCCGCCATCGCGCCGGGCTATCTGACCAATCACGCGGCGCGCGCCTTCAATCGTCTGGTCGACACCGCCTTGAGGCCGCATGGCGTTTCGCTGTCCCTGCTCGGCCCGATCATGCTGCTATCCTGGAAAGGCCCGATGCTTCAGCGGGACCTGGTGCGCGACTCCGCAGTCAAACAGCCGGCGATGGTGGCTGTGCTGCGCAAACTCGAAGGGATGAATCTGATCCAACGCTCGACTACTGAGACCGACCGGCGCGCGGCCGTGGTGTCGCTTACGTCTCAAGGCGAACTCTTGGCCGAGGCCGGCGGAAACGCCCTGATCCAAGCCAATATAGTCGGACTGAAGGGATTTTCAGAAGCCGATGCGGCTCAGCTTGTTTCCCTTCTTCAGCGTCTGATCGTGTCACTCGAAGCCGCGGACGGAACAAAACATCACACGTGATGTTTTGGCCGAGGAGGATCGTCCATGTCTCATCGTATCTTGATCTCCGGCGCCAGTATCGCCGGTCCCGCCCTTGCCTTCTGGATGCGGCGTCTCGGCTGGCAGGTCGTCCTGCTTGAGCGCGCACCGGCGTTCAGGGACGGCGGGCAGAACATCGATGTGCGCGGACCAGGCCGTGATGCGCTCGAGCGCATGGGGCTGCTGGACGTGGTCAAGGCTGGCAACACGACCGAGCAGGCATGGACTTTTGTCGATGCGGATAATGCGACGGTCGCCCGCTTCGGCAAGGACGATTTCGGCGGCGACGGTCCGACAGCGGAACTCGAAATTCTGCGCGGCGATTTGGCGCGGATCCTCGATCGCGCCAGCGGCGACATCGAGCGCCGTTTCGGCGACCATATCACAAGCCTGCAGGACGACGGCGACGCGGTCACAGTCGGTTTCGACAAGGCCGCTCCAGAACGCTTCGATCTGGTCGTCGCTGCGGAAGGCGTCGGATCCTCGACACGCAGCCTCCTCTTCGGCGATGCTGCAAGGATCGAACCCTGGGGTCTGGACACCGCCTATTTCACTATTCCGAAAGGCGTAGGCGACGGAGAAGATGCGCGCTGGTTCAACGCGCCTGGCGGGCGCAGCCTCTTTTTGCGGCCGGACCCGCAGGGCACGACCCGTGTCGTCATGTCCGTCCAGCAGGATCCAAAAGGCTGGGACGATCTTTCGTCTGCGGATCAGAAACAGGTGCTCACCGAACACTTTTCCGACGCCGGTTGGGAGACGGCCCGAATTCTGGAGGGTTTGAAGCACACCGACGACTTCTATTTTCACTCAATCGCTCAGTTGAAGCTGGAGCATTTCTCAAAAGGCCGTGTCGCGCTCACGGGGGATGCCGCCTGGGCTGTGATGGGCCGAGGCACGACCCTGGCCTTGATCGGGCCCTATGTGCTCGCCGGGGAACTGGCGCGGCGGAATGACGTCGTCGCCGCCCTGAAAACCTACGATCAGATAATGCGGCCATTTGCCGATATCGCCCAAGACGTGCCGCGTTGGGGGCCAAAGGCGCTGCAGCCTCAAACCCGCTTTGGGATCGGCTTCCAGCACGCGATACTCAAACTCATCACCGCACCTGGCGTCCGGTTGGTGACCGAGCGCTTCTCCGGACCGGGGGACGATCTGCCATCCCTGCCCGATTATCCGGAGCTGTCGGCCGCCAGCCCTGCCGGCAAGCCATAAGTCGGCGACCCTAATGCATTGGTTTCTCATCCCTTGCCTTTCGACGGGTTAGAACCGACTGATCCGGCGCGGTCGCCCATAGACGAGAGGCGGGCGACCCAGATGGCGAAGGCGATGGACAAGCCCGTGCGCTCCCATCCCTTCAGGGCTAGAGGCTGCAGCCGTCTGATCGGAGACTCGCGTCCTCGCGCGTCGGCCGGTAGACTGCAGGCCGATCGCTGCCTTTGTCCGATCATCGTCTGCGCCACCCAACAGGTTCTCGAAGTTTGTCCGATTCTATTTCGCCAGCTGGATCCGGGCTTACAGCCGAAATCGCCGACCTGATCGCTGAAGTTCGCGCGGATGCTGCGGATGAAACCCGCACCCAGATGGACAAGCCGACACCCCCCCGTGTCGAGACATCACCTGCAACTGCCGCCGGATTCCGGTCAGTCGAGGATGAGCTGACCTATCGGCTAGGCCAGCAGTCCCTGTTGGCCCGCTTCGGCGAGATCGCCCTTCGCGAGAGGGATCGTCACGCCTTGCTCGAGGCCGCCTGCATCCTCTGTGCTGAAGGTTTGGACACGCGGTACGCCAAGGCCCTGACTCTCGACGCGGATCGTGGACGTCTGGCGCTCGTCGCCGGGGTCGGTTGGCGAAACGTGGTCGAGGGCGTGACCTCGCTCAGTGTCGATCTGGACTCGCCGGCTGGATACGCCTTTCAGACTGGAAAACCCCTCGTCTCCAATCATCTCGAAAACGAGGAGCGCTTCTCGACGCCGCGTCTTCTGGCGGAACACCATATCCGTCGGGCCATCAATGTCTTGATCCGTCCAGACATCGATGGGACGCCTTGGGGCGTGCTGGAAGTGGACAGCCCTGACGAGGGCCAGTTCGACGCTCGCGACGCTCTGTTCCTGGACGCCTTCGCCGCCGTGGTCGGCGCCGCCATCTCCCGACAAAGCACGGAGCTGCGGCTTGTGGCGGCGATCGAACATCAGGCGCTGTTGACCCGAGAGGTCAGCCATCGCGTGAAAAACAGCCTGGCGCTTGTCTCAAGCCTTCTGACGATGCAGGCCAGAAGTTCCGGCTCGGAGGACGTCAAGGCGGCCTTGGCGAACGCCGGAGCGCGGATTCAAGCCATCAGCGAGGTGCATGACCAGTTGTGGCGCGGAGCCGATGTCCAGACCGTCATCCTGTCGGACTTCCTGTGTCAGCTTTGCGCCGCGATCGACACCGGCAGCGAAACCCATGTCGTCAACTGCCAGGCGCAGGCGGCGCCCGTGGCCGCCGACATCGCCATCCCCCTCGGCCTGATCGTCAACGAACTCGTCACCAACGCCATCAAATATGCTTATGGCGTCGAGGGCGGCGAAATCCAGGTCGCGGGCCGGATCGACGCGGGACAGCTTGTTGTCGTTGTCGAAGACCGGGGCCGAGGGTTCGACCTTGACGCCGCCCGGAGCCATCGAAGCCTCGGCATGCGTGTCGTCGACAGCCTTGTCCGCCAAGTCGGCGGAGCCCTGACGGATACAGCGCAAGGTGTCGGGGCACGGCTCGTACTCACGGTTCCGCTAGGCTGAAGCTTGGGCCTGGATCGGTTCAGTCAGGCCCCAGCTTCTCGAGGCTTCGCGGCTGCAGAATGATGTCCGCGATCTCGGCCTGACCGACCCGGAACGCCACCTGATATTCTGGATCCTCGGTCATGGCCCTGAAGGCCGAACGGCGGGGATAGCGAACCAGCCCTGCGCGTCGAGTTCGCCGAGGTCCAGGAGCAGCTGACGGGTCAGATGGCGCTGTCGGCGACACAGCTGGTAATGACGCCGGCGATGGCCGAGGCGCTCGGCGCAATACTGCTAGAACAGGCCCGCGTGGCGCGCGCGGCCGAGGGCGAGGCCTGAGGCGATTCAGCCTATAGGCCGCGTCAATGACGCCTGTTCAAGTGAACGACGCCCTGGACGCGATGGAGGCCGCGGCCGACGCCTCCGACCAGAAGCCCGGCCTGATCACCGTCGAGACCTCCGTCTGGATCGACAGCCTCTCGGCCGCGCAGAAGTCCATGCCCAAAACCATCCTCGACGACATCCGCATCCGGAACATCAAGGTCGCAGTCGGATCGCGCAACGCGACCAAGATTCTGACCCGCCGAGGTGGGCGAAGGTGGAGCGCCCCATAGGGATCTGACGCCCGCAGCGGCTTAAAGAAAAGGCCGCTCCGGTCTCCCGGAGCGACCTCTCTGCAGCGGAGCGCTTGGCGGTGCTCGACGCTCTGATCAGTCGGTCCTCTCCCAAGCCCGAGCCGATCACCAATCTGCTGAACGCCGCCGGCGACCCTGGGTTGCCGGTACCGCGCGCTGTTTATTGGCGAGCCACTAGGAAGCCTCTAATATGGGTCCTCGATGACTCTCCTCGCCAACATCATGATCGGGCTGGACAGCCTTCTGAAGCGGCTGACCCGACGTCGGCGTTTTCTATAGCCGAACGTCCCGCCGGCTCCCTTATGTCGAAGTCCGAGAAATACCGCCCCACTGGATCATGGGCCTTGCCGCTGCGCGCGTAGGATCCATCGTAGATGATCTTGAGAATCGGTCCGTTCTTCAACCGATCCGCATTGCGCGTCGAGATCGCCTCTGCACACGAGGATTTCAGGCCTCGACCACGCTGAGCAGTTCCGCCCGCTTCAACGGCGGAAGATGATCGAGACTGGAGGTCATGGTCGGAGTCTCCCCGATGGCGAGGGTCGCCGCAGGAGGCGATGACGGCGTCACACTCGTTTCACGCGAGCGTCGCCCGCGACGCGAGCGCCCGACGCCCTCACCGTAAGGCCGGGACCCCATAAGCAGCCCCGGCCTGCCATTGTTAAAGACGGCAATTCCGCTGCGAAGGATTAGGCGTCCGGGTTGACGGCGCCCGCCTTGCCTTCCGCTTCGCCGTCTTCGACCGCCCATGACGGCCCTCCTCGTCAGCCGCCGCCACCGGCGACGTTCGCAGCCGAACCGGCAGCCAGCCGATTCCCGCCGCCAAACCTTCGGCGGCCTCCCCCATGTCCGCCTTTTGCATTCCTGCCAAATGCGTGGCCTGAGCCGGATCGACCGCTTCGCCGACCGCCTCAAGCACCGCGCCTTCGCCACCCGCCCGAAACAGCAGGCCGCCGTCGCCTTCCACGTCCCCGTCATATCGAGACCGCTCGCGGTCGCCATCACCTTGGCCTGCGCCCACGCCGCCGGATGGCGGTCATGAGGATCGCGCACCGCGTGAACGCTCAGCAAGGCGCAATAGGCCAGAAGCGCCAGCCGGTCCGTCTGCGGCATCGCGGTTACGGCGGCCCAGAGGTCCGCCGCCTTGTCCGGCGACCGCACCGCCCACATCTCGCCGCGCTTGGCGATGCGCCGTCCGGCCGGAGCTTCCTCGACGCCGGGCACGGCGCGTTCGAGCCCCATCCGGGACAGCCGCAGTTGCCGGGGCGTCGGCGGATCATAGGAAGGATAGAAGACCGACAGGGCCAGGGCGTAAATCACCGCCGTCAAGTCAAGCTCGGGCTGGTCCTGCAGGGCGGCGCGCAGTCCCATGGTCTCGTGAGCGCTGAGGTCGATGACCATCCTCCCTCGCTTGGGCTATCGAGCTCAGGGCTCAGCGCAGCCAGTCTTGGACTGTCGCCGCACGAAGAGGTCAGGCTTTGAAGCAGCGCGTTTGATCGATGATACGCAGCTGGGCGGGGCCCAATATCAGCGCGGAGGCGCAGGCAGCGTGTAAATCCGCTCCGAACATCCCGACGAGAAGACGGCTGAACCCAGCGACGACTTACGCGGGTGAAGCCCCGAGCAGATGATCCAGGGCGCGGGCCATATTCTCGAGTGTATAGGGTTTCTGGATGACCGGCCGACCTCGGTGCGCCATCGGGAAATTGGCTTGTTCGCCGTAACCGGTCGCGAACAGGAATGGTATGTTCAGTTCCGCCAGCCGATCCGCGATCGGATAGCTGGTTCGGTCGCCGAGGTTGATGTCGAGCACCGCTATGGACGGACGGCTGGCTTCGATATTGTCCAGGGCGCCGTCGACGGTCGCAGCGGTCGTCACATTCTCGGCGCCGAGGCGAGTGGCTATGTCTTCCGCGTCCAGGGCGATGATCAGACTGTCTTCGACAAGAAGAATGTCATGGCCTTTCAGCAGCGTGTTCGGGGTCGCCTGCGGGTGCCCCATTGCTGAACGCGGGAACTTGATGGGCTGACCGGAGGGCGGGGTCCTCGGCTCGGAAAGGTGGCGAGCGGGGATGCGGAACTCTGCGCGCACGCCGTCAGGGTCGTACGATATGGTCGCGTCCCCTCCCAGGTCATACGGCACCGAGCGATCAATGATGGTGGTTCCGAACCCCTTGCGGGTCGGGGCTTTGACCTCCGGCCCGTTTGTTTCGGCCCACGACAACGTCAGATCGCCGGCGGGGTTGCGGCGCCAGCTGATGGTGACGGTCCCCGACTTGACGGACAAACTTCCGTATTTGTTCGAGTTGGTGACCAGTTCGTGGATGACCAAGGCCATTGTCGTATAGGCCTGCGGGTTGAGATAGACCGCCTCGCCATCCGTGATGACCCGCTCGTGATCGCCGACGAATGCCGCCGCCTCGGCGTCGATCAAGGCCGATAGAGGCGCCGGTCCCCAGTGATCGTCCGTGATCTGGTTGTGGGCGCGCGCCAGGGCATGAATCCGCCCGTCGACGATCTTCACGAACTCAGAGTCGTGTTCGCCCGTCGGTTGGGATTGGCGGATCAGGCCGCGGATGAGGCCGAGGATATTGCGGACGCGGTGATTCAACTCGGCGATCAGAAGCTCCTGCCTGGCGCTGGCTTGCTGGCGCTCGGCCGAAGCTTCGTCCGCGAGACGTAAGACCACTTCGATCAAGGTCGCGCGCAGGGTTTCGGCGACACGGACTTCAGACCCGGTGAAGGGCTGCGACTTGCCCTCGACCAGTTCTTTCCATTCCTCGAAGCTCTGCCGAGGGGTCAGGCGAGGTCCATTTGGTCCATATTCGACGGGCTTGTGCGGGTCGCCGCCCCAGCGCACCGAATGGATGAGCTCCTTGCGGAACAGAACCACATAATCGCGCGGCGCCCTGGAAATCGGAATGGCCAGCATGCCTGCAGCATCGGAGGCGAACCCCTCGGCGCCTTTCACGATTGAGCCGATGTGGTCGGTGGCGAACACCTTAGCCGCTGCCGTTCCGTTGAGCGCGCGAATGATCTTTCGGAAGTCTTGCGGCGGCGGCACCGTGCCTGAGAAGGCGAAATTTCCGCCCAGCCAGACACCGACGCCGTCCGCCGGAATGGCGTTGGTCAGGATGTCTCCAAGCCAATCCGGGTCTTTCAGAAGCGTCTCGTCCGAAGCCACCGCTCCGAGAAGCTGGTCCGAAATGTCGCGGGCGCGCCGCTCGTATTCAACCACTTCCTGCCGCTCGCGGCTCTCCAGCCGCATCGCGAACATCTGAGCAAACAGTTCGCTGACCGAGCGGCGTTCGAAGCTCGGACATTTAGGCGCGTAATGGTGACACGCGAACAGCCCCCACAGCCTGCCCTCGACAATGATCGAAATCGACATCGACGCTTCCACGCCCATGTTCTTGAGATATTCGATATGTATGGGCGACACTGACCGCAGCACCGCAAGGGACAGATCCAGCGGCTTTCCTGTCTCGTCGCGCTGCGGAATAATCGCGATGGGCGTGGCGTTCACGTCAGCGATGATGCGCAGCAGATTGCGGCGGTAGAGTTCACGCGCCTGAGCCGGAATATCGGAAGCGGGATAACGCAATCCTATGAACCGACCGATACCCGCGCGTACGGCTTCGGCGACGACCTCTCCCGAGCCATCCGGCGCGAAGCGGTAGACCATGACCCGATCAAAACCGGTCAGGGCGCGAACCTGGCGGGCGCCTTCCTTGAAGAAGCTTGGAAAATCGCTTGTTTGATCCAGTCTGGCGATCATCGAGCGAACCATGCCGGTCGCATCGCCATGTTCGCCGGAAGCCGGCTCCGCCTCGATCACCATTTGGCGGTCGGACACGTGGATGGCCACGTCAAATAGCCGGCCGTCTTCGGTCAAGGCGACCTCGAACAGGCGCTCGACTGAATCAGACCCTCGCAAAATGGCCGACCGATTTCGAAGGTCGTGCACGGCCCTTGGCGTGAATACATCCTGCAGCGGCCGACCGAAGAGGGCTTCAGGCGGTTCGCCGAGGTAGTCGCTGACGTTTTCAGACGCGCGAGCAATGACCCAGTCGGCCGTCAGAGCAAGGAGAAATCCAATGGGCTGGATGGCGCCGAGGATATGGATTGGTTCTTGATCGCAGTTGGTCAGATCGACCTTGGCGTTCTCTTCAGGCACGTCCACGGGCTCCGATTGTCGAGCGGGCGCCGACCCGCAAAGAAGTGTCTTCGCCAGACGAAGGACTTCCGCCGGTTAGCAGCTTAACCACAACAGCATCAAGAGATGTGCCTGATTGTACGATAGAGTAATCTTGCGAATGGCTTAGCTCGCTCCGCATACCCTGTTCGTCGCCGGGGACAATCGTTCGCAAGAAGCCATCTATCCGCTCGCCCGCACCCGTTCGATGGACGGCGCACCACTGAGACCGCGAGCCATCCCAAGTCGCCAGCCTAACGGATGGTGCTCGAGGTGGCGCCGGACCCCGGCGACCAGTGGGTTGCGCGCGCATTCAACCGGCCTGCGGGCGCCCGACGAACCTCTCTACAAACCAGAAGTTCAAGGGCGCTTGTTCATTTCCGCGCGCCTCCGGCGGAGGATATCGGACCAGTGATCCGCCATTACGAGCAGCGCCTGGCGCCGCATAGGATCCGGCTCAGGTACAGCCTCTAGGATCAGATCAGCAAGTTGCTTTCGGATCTCTTCAATCGTCTTGGGAGGTTTCATCCCGGCCAAAAGGCGCCGCAGCGGATTAGGTTCACTCGCCCGCAACAAAGACCAGCCGACCGACCGTCGATTGCAATAGCGAAACCTGAACACCAGGCGAACGACCAGATGAGGTTTGTCTGATGTGAATGAGGCCGAGGCCAAAGCCTTTAAGCATGAGCGGCCGAGCTTCCAGCGCCGCCGAAGTCAGGCAAGGGAGGATTTCATCCTCACAGCCCGATCCTCACCGTCATCGGCTGTCAGATATAGGCGATCGGAATCATCACCAGCACCAGATAGACGAACGCTCGCGCAGTCGCCCAGAACGCGATCAGGGCGCCACGCCATCGGCTGATGCTGAGCTTCCTGGCGAACCAGGCGGATTGAACGTTCAGGAACCAAACCAGGCCGACCCCGATAATGGCCCACCCGATTGCGTTGTTCAGGTCCGAGCGCTGGAGGAAAATCTCTCCTGCCGCGAGCGACGCCGCGCAAAGCGCGGCCAGGTAACACTGGGCATAGAAGGGAGCGCGCAACGTCTGGCGGCTGAGTTTCTTGCCTTGCCGCCGGACCAGGCTGGCCGCCGCGACAAGCGGAACCAGGCTGAACATCAGGGACCGAAAGAGGACCAGGTTTTGTTGATTGGCGGCGATTGTTTTCAACGCCTCGGACGTCGCGTCCGGCGGCGGCAGATGGGCGGCTGCGGATATGAGGTTGCGCTCGAGGAGCCGGCGCAAGGGGTTGTCCGAAATGGGCGTTCAATCCTTGCCGCTAGATGCCCCTTGGGGCGCAAGCGACGCCATGTTAGCGCTATCTCTATTGCGATGGCTGGCATAGCTTGCGCGTCATCTATGGGAATATCTTCGGGCTGACGACATGCGCCAACGATTGGGCACCTTCCTCCTTTTCATGTCATGCCTCCTTGGCGCACCGGCAACGGCTCACGCCCAAGCCGCCCCACGGGTCATCACCGTAGATATCGGAGCACCTTGGACGCCGCGCGACCGGCTGGCGGACTTCTCCATCGGATCGGACTATCCCGGCACCTTGCTTCGGAATGAAAGTCTCGCCCAACTTCGTGTCGCCCAGAGCGAGTTGGGCTTTCGATACATACGTTTCCACGGCGTCTTCCATGACGGCATGGGGGTCTATAGTGAAGTCGACGGCACGCCGGTCTACGACTTCTCCCGCATCGATCAGCTCTACGGTCATTTGCTCAGCCTAGGCCTGAAGCCGTTCGTCGAACTGGGCTTCACGCCAGACGCAATGAAGACGTCGAACCAGACGCTCTTCTACTGGAAGGGGAACACCTCTCACCCGCACCCCGCCAAATGGGACGGGCTGGTGGACGCCTTCGTGCGCCATCTGATCGACCGCTACGGGGTCGAAGAAGTAAGGACGTGGTACTTCGAGGTCTGGAACGAGCCGAACCTGAAGGACTTCTGGGAAGGCGCGGATCAATCAGCCTACTTCGACCTCTATGGTCGCTCGGCGCGGATCATCAAAAGCATCGACAGCCAGTTGCGTGTCGGCGGCCCCGCCACCGCCGGCGCCGCCTGGGTGCCGGAGTTCATCGCCTATGCGGACTCGCGCGCTCTGCCGATAGACTTCATCTCGGCGCATACCTACGGGGTCGAAGGCGGATTCCTGGACGAAACGGGCGAGGGAGACACCAAGGTTCTGCGCACCGACCAGGCGATCGTCGCGGATGTGCGGCGGCTCCGCGCCGAGATTGAGGGGTCGAGCCGACCGGGACTGCCCCTGTTCTTTACCGAATGGAGTGTGAGCTATAGTCCGCGCGACGCCGTCCATGACGACTACATCAGCGCCGCCTACATCGTCGAGAAGCTGCACCAGGTTGAAGGCGTGGCTCAGGGCATGAGCTACTGGACCTACTCCGACCTTTTTGAAGAACCAGGTCCCCAGCAGTGGGCTTTCGAAGGCGGATTTGGCCTTATGACCCCAAACGGCATCCGTAAACCGTCCTGGTTCGCCTTCAAATACCTCAACACCTTGGGCGAGCGGGAATGGGCGAGCAACGACGCTCAGGCGATCGTCGCGGCGGATGGGAAGACCCTGCAGGTTCTGGCCTGGACCTTCACCGGCCCGCCGGAACAGGACGAGAGCAACCGCCCCTTTTATCGCCGCGTCCGGCCGGCGGCGGAGGCGGCTCCGATCCAGATCGCCTTCACCGGTCTTGCGCCGGGTCGACGGACGGTGAATATTCGCCGCGTCGGCTTCCGCAACAATGACGCCTACACCGCCTATCTGGAGATGGGCCGACCTCAGCGCCTGACACCGGACCAGATCGAAGCCCTGCAGACCCTGTCCTCCGATCCGGTGCAAAGCACGCCCATCGACATCGGGCGCGATGGCCGCGGGATGCTGGCGTTGCCGATGCGGGACGGTGACGTCGTTCTGGTCGAAATGCCCAACAGTTTGGCCCCCTCCGCCTCCTAAGCCAGGAGGGCGTGTCGGGGTGCGTGCGCGATCAGCACGTTGGCGGCGCGGCGGCGTTCCTCCGCAAGCGCTGGAGGCACATCTTCAGCAGCGGCTCCTGCAGCGTTCGAGCCGCAATCTGGCCGCGCGGTGGTGCTGCGCGAACTGGCGCCACAGGACCTCAAGATTGGAAATGACGCGCACCAAACCCTCCCGCGCCATCGCCTTGGCAGGCTATTTGGGAACCGTCGTGGGACGGGCCCACGGGCGGCAGCTTGATCCGGCGACTCGCGCCTCATGGTCCGAAACGATTAAACAGCCCCGTTCGTCTGAACTCGGCGCCCCGTCGTGGCTTTGGTCAAGCGTCGTCGAGCTCCTGGGCCTACACGAAGCGGCTTATCTCGAACACTGCCGCCTCTACGCCCTGTCCCACTCCGATTGAAAGAACGAGTAGGTGGCGGAAGTCGGTTTGCTGCGCGTTAGGTCAAGCGGTGACAGCTCCGAGCGTTCGCTCCACCATCGACGCTAGATCGAGGGACGAAGCTCGAGACGTATAGCTTCCTCAATCCGACGCGGAAGGCTTCGATTCGCCGATCCACCTCACGAAAACTGATCTTTGAAAATAGCTCCGGCTTTAACGACCTAGTGGGGAGCCAGGGGCTTGCGTCACGCTGGCGTCCTGCCAGGGCGTGAGTTAATCCAACAGGCTTCACCGTCTGATGGGAACGTCTGCAATGGCGCGCGGCACGCTAAAATTCTTCAACTCCGCAAAGGGGTTCGGCTTCATTTCGCCGGACGACGGCGGACAGGACGTCTTCGTCCATGTCTCGGCCGTGCAGCAGGCCGGTCTGGCTGGGATCGACGAAGGCGATCAGCTTGAATACGAACTGGAGCAGGATCGTCGCTCCGGCAGGACGTCCGCCGTCGATCTCGTCTTCCTGGGACATGACGCCGAAGCCGCCCGCCGTCCTGCGCCGCCCCGTTTCGACCGCGCGCCGCGCACGGCTGGATTCGGCGGCCCGCCGGTCGGCAGCGGCCAAGGCGTGGTCAAATGGTTCAACCCGACCAAGGGCTTCGGCTTCATTACCCCGAGCGAAGGCGGGACCGACCTTTTCGTCCATGTATCCGCGGTCGAGCGCGCCGGCCTCTCGGCTTTGAGCGAAGGCCAGGCACTCGCCTATGACCTGGAGCCGTCTCGCAACGGAAAGACCTCGGCGATCAACCTGCGCCCGCTCTGATCGGTCAGAGGCGGTCGGGCCCTGCCTGAGCCGCCTTGATCAGATCCAGAGTCAGGCCGTCGGGCGACAGGGTCCAGCGGGCAAGCGCCGCGTCGAACACCGGGGCGTCCGGCGCGACGGCGGCGAACAGGGTCATGGACGAGCGGAATTTCAGATCGTCCGGCGATCCGAAGAGAGCGTGCAGCGAGGAGGCTGGCGAGGCGGTCGCCGTTCGTGCGCTGCGACGCAGACGCTCGCCCAGAACCGGATGGGAGAGATAGGCCTTCGCCTCGGCGAGCGAGCCGATCCCATAGAATTCCGCCGTCGGCGAACGGCCCAAGGACCGGGCTTGCGGAAATACGAACCACATCCAGTGGCTCGCCTTGCGGCCAGCGGCCAGTTCGGCCATCGCCGTTTCGAAGAAAGGCGCCTGGGCGGCTACGAAGCGGTCGAGACCGGCGGTCATCCTGTCTCCTTGGGGAGGCCTGCGAACCAGTCCGCATAGGCTGTGTTCTTCACCATACGTCGGTTGTCGTCCGGCGCGCCATCCTCCCACCACACCGGCCCTCGCTCGCCCAGACCGATTTTGGCCACGTCGACGGCCGCGCGCGCGGCCTTCAACGCCACCTCATCCTTCCCGGCCAGGGCGGCGCGCACCGCCCGCCGGGCGGCCATCAGCTCACTGACCAGGCGGGCGCGCGTCTCTGAGGACAGGCGAGGATCGGCGCAGCGCCAAAGGCGTCCGCGAACCACGAAATAGCGACCGTCGGGCGTGACGGGAGGGGAAGAAGACGCCATCTCATCCGAACGCACGGACCGCCCGAGCGCACCGCCCACAGACCGGTCCACAGACACGCCGTTCACGCCGCTTGACTCCCACGGCGTTCAATAAGAACAAATGCGGAACATTTAATCCCCAATCGACGCTTTCGGAGATCATGCCCCTCGCCCCGTCCGCCTTTCAGGCCCTGCGCACCGAGATCGCCCGGATCGAGGCCGGCCGGCGCACGCCCAGCGGGGTTCTGCCGTTCGACGTGGCCGCACTCGACGCCAGGCTTCCGTCCGGCGGGCTGGCGCTCGGGGCCCTGCACGAGGTGGCGGGCGGCGGCGACGGCGCGGTGAACGGTGCGGCGGCGGCCCTGTTCGCCGCCGGGATCGCCGCGCGAACCCAGGGTCCGGTGCTCTGGTGCGTCACCCGACCGGATCTGTTCGCGCCCGCGCTCGAACAGGCCGGACTGTCCTCGAACCGCGTCATCTATGTCGAGGCCGGCGACGAAGCCGGACTGCTGGCGGCCTTCGAAGACGGTCTGCGCCACGGCGGCTTCGGCGCAGTCGTAGGCGAACTGTCCCGGCTGTCGATGACCGCTTCGCGTCGCCTGCAGCTGGTGGCCGAGGACTCCGGCTGCATCGGTCTGGCCGTCCGCCGATGGCGACGACAGGCGGAGGCGGCGGACTTCGGCCAGCCGACCGCCGCCTCGACCCGCTGGCGGGTCACGGCCCTGCCCTCCGCCCCCCTGCCCGTCGCCGGCGTCGGCCGTGCGCGCTGGTTCGTCGAACTGATCCGCTGCCGCGCCGGAGACTGCGCGGATTTCGAACTGGAAGCCTGCGATGAGACGGGTCGTCTCGCTCTACCTGCCCACCTGGCCGACCGATCGTTTGAGACGCCGGCTTGGGCCGGACGCGCCGTCGCCTGAGACGCCGCTGATCCTGGTCGGCCGTCAGGGTCGCCGCCGCCTCGTGCTCGCGGCGGATCAGGCCGCGCTCGAGCGTCGCCTCTATCCGGGCATGGCCGCCACCCAGGCCCGCGCCCTCGTCGAGGATCTGATCGTCCAGGACCTCGATCCGGTCGCGGACGCCCTGGCCTTGGAACAGTTGGCCCTGTGGGCCTTGCGTCGCTATGCGCCGGTGGTGGCGGCCGATCCTCCGGACGGCCTGGTCCTCGACGTAACCGGCGCGACCCACAGATACGGCGGCGACGCCGGGCTTTTGTCGGACCTGATCGCCCGCACCGCCGAGGTCGGCCTCGATGCGCGCGTCGCCATGGCCGACACCTGGGGCGCCGCCCACGCCTTGGCCCGCCACAGGGCGCGTCCCTCCATTCTTTGCGGCCCCGGCGAACGCGCCCTGGCGTCTCTGCCGACCGGCGCCCTGCGTCTGCCGTCCGATATGGTCGAGGCCCTCGCCCGCCTCGGCATCGACACCGTCGGAGAGATCGAGGCCAAGCCGCGCGCCCCCCTCGCCCTGCGCTTCGGCCCCGAACTGACCCGACGCCTCGACCAGGCCTATGGACGCACGCCAGAGCCCATCACGCCTGTGGACGCTCCCGAGCTGATCAAGGCGCACCGGGTCTTCGCCGAACCCATAGGCGCGCCCGAAACCCTCGCCCGCTACACCCTGAAACTGGTCGAGACCCTGTGCGCCGAACTCGAGGCCAGGGCGCTGGGAGCCACGCGCGTCGACCTGCGCTTCGAACGGGTCGACAATCGCATCGAGGCCGTCCGCGTCGGCACGGCCCGGCCGGTCCGCGACATCGGCCGCCTGACCCGGCTGTTGTGCGACAAGATCGAAACCGTCGATCCTGGGCTCGGCGTCGAGGTCATGGTCCTGTCCGCGCCTGTGGTCCAACCGCTGGACTGGAGCTCCAGGCCCGGCGATCTGACCGCGCCGGCCGAACGGGACGTGGCCGATCTCGTCGATCAACTGACCAATCGCCTGGGCCGATCGCGCCTCTATCGACTGGCGCCGGCCCAGAGCGACGTGCCCGAGCGTTCGATCCGCAAGCTCGCCCCCACCGCGCCGCCCGTGGCCGAGACCTGGGCCAGGCGTTGGCCGCGGCCGTCCCGGCTGCTGGCCCGCCCGGAGGCGATCGAGGCCGTCGCCCTGTTGCCCGATCAGCCCCCGGTCGCCTTCAGTTGGCGCGGTGTCCGTCACCGGGTGAGGCGCGCCGACGGTCCCGAACGGATCTTCGGCGAATGGTGGAGACGCGACGGCGAGA
The DNA here is from genome assembly GCF_044336875.1 of Brevundimonas sp. GTDB lineage: Bacteria > Pseudomonadota > Alphaproteobacteria > Caulobacterales > Caulobacteraceae > Brevundimonas. The sequence continues at coordinate 542,740 of NZ_JBIIOP010000001.1, forward strand.
TCGACGCCGTGCGGGACTATTTTCAGCTCGAGGACGAAGCCGGGGCCCGTTTCTGGGTTTATCGGCGCGGAGACGGCGAACAGGCCGCGACCGGCGACTTGAGCTGGTGGCTGCACGGCCTGTTCGGCTGACACCCGCCGCATGGCGCGCCGCGTCGGACGCGGAGCTTGGCCTGTTCGGTCCAGCTTGGCTATGATGAGCCCATGACCGAGTTCAACCCCTTCGACGTCCGTCTGGGCGCGACGATCCGCACCCGTCGCGAACACCTGAACATCACCCAGGCCCAGTTGGCGGATCGCATCGGCGTCACCTTCCAGCAGATCCAGAAATACGAAAAGGGCGTCAATCGCGTCGCCGCCTCGCGGCTCGTGGATATCGCCGCGGTTCTGGACAGCTCCGCCGGCGAACTTCTCGGCGAGCGAACCGGGAATGACCTTCCCGGCGCTGCCGCCCTGCTGAAGGCCTGGAACGCGATCGAGGACGACACCCAGCGCGAGGCGATCCTGCAGGTGGCGAAAGCCATGCGCCGGCCTGTCTGAAGGCGTCCCGCTCAAACCAGGGTTCGGAAGGTCACCGAATAACGCATGGCGGTCAGGGGGACGATGGAATGTTCCCAGGCTGAGCGGGCTTCGCCGCTCAATCGATAGACCGAACCCGGCGCAAGCGGCGCATTGCGGCGCTCGAAACCCTCGCCTTGGCGACGACGCAGTCGCATCACGCAGGGCGCAAGAAGCGAGACGCCCAGAACCTCGCCATAGATCGGCCGGTCCCGATGCCAGCCGATGCCGGCGCCCGGCGCATAGGCGTTGATCAGAACCTGGACGAAACGCTCCGCCTCCAGCCCGAGGCGGTCGCCCAGACGTGAGATCAGACGTTCGAGAAACGGCGGCCAGCCGTTGTCCGCCGTCCCCGCCGGATCGGTCGCCGCCGGCCTGTCGAAGGCCGCCACCTGGCGATGTGCGACATAACCCCGGTGCTCATAGGGCCGGAAGGCGAGCGCCTGCAGATCGGCGACGAGCGCAGCCTGATCGCCCGGCGACAGGACATCCAGCCAATAGTCGAAACCCGCGACCACTGGCGCGGTCGGCTCCGGCGCGCCGAACAGGTCGGGCTGATCGAGGGCGTAGGCGGCGCTCAAGACAGGGCCAGAGCCGGGGACGCCGCCCCCGCCGTCTCCAGATTGGAGAGACTGACACCGACCAGACGCACGCCCCTGGTCGGCGGATAATGGGCGCGGACCAGCACCCGGCTGATCTCACGCAGCCGCTCGCGCGAGGCGACAGGCTCGGAAAACGATCGGCTGCGGGTCGCCTGGCGGAAGTCCGCCCATTTGACCTTGACGGTGACGGTCCGGCCCCGGCTCCCCGATGTCTCGCACCAGTCCCAGACCTCGTCGGCCATCTCCGCGACCCCCGCTTCGATCGCCTCGGGGTCGGTCAGATCCGACGCGAAGGTGGTCTCGGACCCGCTCGACTTGCGCGTCCGGACGGGATCGACGGGACGATCGTCCTCGCCGCGCGCGATGGCGTGATACCAGGGGCCGGATCGCCCGAAATGATGCTGCAGGAACTCCAGGCTCTGGCGACGCAGATCGGCGCCGGTCTGCAGGCCCAGCCTCTCCATCTTGGCCGCCGTCACAGGCCCCACCCCGTGAAACCGCTGCACCGGCAATCCCTCGACAAAGGCCTCGCCCCGTCCCGGCGCCACGACGAACTGGCCGTTCGGCTTGCGTTGGTCGGAGGCCAGTTTGGCGAGAAACTTGTTGTAGGAAATCCCCGCCGAGGCCGTCAGTCCCGTCGCCTCCAGAATGCGCGCGCGGATTTCCTGCGCAGTCTGGGACGCCGTCCCCAGGCCTCGCCGATCCTCGGTGACGTCGAGATAGGCCTCGTCCAGCGACAGGGGTTCGATGAGATCGGTATAGTCCGCGAAGATGGCATGGATCTGAGCCGACACCGACCGATAGACCTCGAACCGAGGCGGGACGAAGATCAGGTCGGGGCATTTGCGCTGCGCCGTCGTCGACGGCATGGCGGACCGCACGCCGAAACGGCGGGCCTCGTAACTGGCGGCGGCGACCACGCCGCGCGCCGCCGCATGACCGACGGCGACCGGCTTGCCTCTCAGGCCAGGATCGTCCCTCTGCTCCACCGAGGCGAAGAAGGCGTCCATGTCGACATGGATGATCTTACGAACAGGCCGGTCTGGCATGCCCGCCTCCTAGCACCCTTGGAACAAATTGGGAACACGGCCAGCTCGATCGGGCAGAGGGAAGCTAAAGTCCAGCACGCCTGCCCCGTCAGGCGCCCTGAGAAGAGGTCATGGGAACTGGCCGGGCGAGGGGCCGTTACGCCGACACAAAGGAGAGACCAGATGTTGAAGTGGGCCCTGATTTTCGCCGTGATCGCCATCATCGCCGGGGTGCTCGGCTTCGGCGGGATCGCCGGCGCCGCCGCCGGGATCGCCAAATTCCTCGCCGTCCTGGCCCTGATCGTCTTTGCGATCTTCGCCGTGCTGGGCGTGACCGTCGCCAAGAAGGTCACTTGATCCCAGCCGACCAGCCTGCCTGCTTGCGCCGCCGGACCTAATCCGGCGGCGCTTGTCGTTCCTCTCCCGGATATCGCCCATGACCGAACCGGTCGCCGCCCGCCCGTCGCCGATCCGCGCCAATCTGGTCCTGTTCGCAGCCCTGTTCGCCAATCTGGGCATAGCGGTCGCCAAATTCGTCGCCGCCGCGATCACCGGATCGTCGTCGATGCTGACCGAAGGGGTCCACTCGCTGGTCGACAGCGGCAATCAGATCCTGCTGCTCTACGGCCAGCATCGCGCCAAGCGACCGGCCGACGCCCTGCACCCCTTCGGCTATGGGAGAGAGCTCTATTTCTGGGCCTTCGTCGTCGCCATTCTGATCTTCGCCGTCGGCGCCGGGGTGTCGGTCTATGAGGGCTGGCTGCATCTGCGCGATCCCGAACCCTTGCGCGACCCGACCCTCAACTATGTGGTTCTGGCGATCGCCGCCCTGCTGGAAGGAACCTCCTGGGTCATCGCCGTGCGCGAGTTCGACGCCAAGCGCCAGGGCGCGAGCTGGTGGCGGGCCCTGCGCCGCTCGAAGGATCCCGCCGGCTTCATCGTCCTGTTCGAGGACAGCGCCGCCCTCCTCGGTCTCGCGGTGGCCGGCGTCGGCGTCTTCGCCAGCCACGCCCTGGGCGATCCGCGCATCGACGGTCTCGCCTCGATCGTCATCGGCCTGATCCTCGGCGTCGTCGCCCTCCTGCTTGCGCGTGAGGCCAAGGGACTGCTGATCGGCGAGAGCGCCGATCCCGTCCTGATCGCCGACATCTGGGATCGGGTGGCCGCACGTCCCCAGATCACGGCGGTGAACCATGTCCGCACCATCCACACCGCCCCCGACGCCGTCTTCGTCGCCGTCAGCGCCGACTTCGACGACGCCCTGACCCTGGGCGCGGCCGAAACCCTGATCGAGACGATCGAGACCGAGTTGAAGGCCGCCCATCCGCAGCTGACGTCCATCTATATCCGGCCCGAAAAACAGGCCGAAGCCGTCCGACAACCGCGCCCCTCTGCGACCTGACGCCAGGAGTCTTCAACGGCTCCGCTTGCAGGCGGAAGGGAGGATGGCGCATGGACGAAAAGAACATTTCATGAACACTTATGCGCTATATCGAACTCCAGTGCACCTCCCACTTCTCCTTCCTGAGGGGCGCCAGTTCCTGCGAACTGCTGTTCGAACAGGCGCGCTTGTGCGGACTGGAGGCTTTGGCGATCGTCGACCGCAACTCCGTCGCCGGGATCGTCCGCGCCCATGAGGCGGCCAAGGCCTCGGGCGTGCGGCTGATCGTCGGCTGCCGCCTCGATCTCGCCGACGGGACGGGCCTCCTGGTCTATCCGACCGACCGGGCCGCCTACGGCCGGCTGACCCGTTTGCTGTCGCTGGGCAAGGGACGCGCCGGCAAGGGTCGGTGCCATATCGACTGGAACGACCTGATCGACTGGTCGCAAGGCCTGATCGCCGTGCTCGCGCCCGACGAGGCCGACGCGGTCTGCGCCGCCAATCTGCGCCGGCTGAAGGCGACCTTTGCGAGCGGCGCCTATCTGGCCCTGACCCTGAGACGACGACCGGGCGACGCCCTGCGCCTGCATGATCTGTCCGGGCTGGCCGCTCAGGCGGGCGTGCCGACCGTCGTGACCAACGACGTCCTCTTCCACCATCCCGAGCAGCGGCTGCTTCAGGACGTCGTCACCTGCATCCGCCACAACTGCACCATCGACGAACTGGGGTTCCGGCGCGAACGCCACGCCGACCGCTATCTAAAACCGCCCGCCGAAATCCACCGGCTGTTCAAATCCTATCCCGAGGCCGTGTCCCGCTCCGTCGAGATCGCCGATCGCTGTCGCTTTTCGCTCGACGAACTGGCCTATCAGTACCCGGACGAAGTCTCCACGCCCGGCATGACGCCGCAGCAGACCCTGGAACAGTTGACCTGGGCCGGGGCTGCCGAGCGCTATCCGGAAGGCCTGCCCGACAAGGTGCGTGCGGTCCTGCGTCATGAGCTCGACCTGATCGGTCGGCTCGACTACGCCCCCTATTTCCTGACGGTCCACTCCATCGTCCGCTTCGCCCGCAGCCGGGACATCCTGTGTCAGGGGCGCGGTTCGGCCGCCAATTCCGCCGTCTGCTATGTGCTGGGCGTCACCGCCATCGACCCCGAACGCAACGACCTGCTGTTCGAGCGTTTCGTCTCCGAGGAAAGGCGCGAACCGCCCGATATCGACGTCGATTTCGAACACGAACGGCGCGAGATCGTCATGCAGTGGGTGTTCGACACCTATGGGCGCGATCACGCCGCCCTCTGTTCGACCGTGATCCGCTACCGCGCCAAGGGCGCCATCCGCGACGTCGGCAAGGCGCTGGGGCTTCCCGAGGACATGACCAAGGCCCTGTCGTCCCAGACCTGGGGATGGTCCGAGGGGGTGGATCCCAAACACGTGGCCGAACTGAACCTCAATCTGTCGGATCGGCGCTTGCGCCTGACCCTCGATCTGGCCCGCCAGTTGATGGGCGCGCCGCGTCACCTGTCACAGCATCCGGGCGGTTTCGTCCTGACCCGCGATCGGCTCGACGATCTCGTCCCGATCGAACCGGCGGCGATGAAGGATCGTCAGGTGATCGAATGGGATAAGGACGACATCGACGTCCTGAAATTCATGAAGGTCGACTGCCTGGCGCTGGGCATGATGAGTTGCATGAAACGGGGCCTGGACCTGCTGCGTGCGCACAAGGGGATCGATCTCGATCTGGCGACCATCCCGGCCGAAGATCCGCGCACCTATGCGATGATCCGCAGAGCCGACACCCTGGGCGTCTTCCAAATCGAGAGCCGCGCGCAGATGGCCATGCTGCCCCGGATCAAGCCGCGCACCTTCTATGATCTGGTCATCGAGGCCGCCATCGTCCGCCCCGGCCCGATCCAGGGCGACATGGTCCATCCTTACTTACGCCGGCGCGAAGGCAAGGAGCCGGTCGACTATCCCAAGCCGGAACTGGAAGCCGTCCTCGGCAAGACCCTGGGCGTTCCGCTGTTTCAGGAACAGGCCATGCGGGTCGCCATCGAATGCGCCGGCTTCACCCCGTCCGAAGCCGACCAACTTCGGCGCGCCATGGCCACCTTCAAATTCACCGGCGGCGTCACTCATTTCCGGGACAAGCTGGTGGGCGGCATGGTCGAGCGCGGCTATGATCAGGACTTCGCCGAACGCACCTTCAGCCAGCTCGAAGGCTTCGGCTCCTACGGATTTCCGGAAAGCCATGCGGCGTCCTTCGCCCTGATCGCCTATGCCTCCTCCTGGCTGAAATGCTGGCACCCGGACGTCTTCTGCGCCGCCCTTCTGAACGCCCAGCCGATGGGCTTCTACGCCCCCGCCCAGATCGTGCGCGACGCGCGCGAGCACGGCGTCGAGATCCGTCCGCCCTGCGTCAACGCCTCGCGCTGGGACTGCAGCCTGGAGCCAACCGCCGATCCGGACCGGTTCGCCGTCCGACTCGGCCTCAGGATGGTGCACGGCCTGGCCAATGCCGACGGCGCCCGGATCGTCGGCGCGCGCGCCGATCGGCCCTATGGCTCGGTCGACGACCTGCGGCGGCGCGCCGGCGCGCCTGCCGCCGCCCTCGTCCGGATCGCTGAAGCCGACGGCTTCCGTCCGGCCTTGGGCCTGGCCCGCCGCGAAGCTCTATGGGCGATCAAGGGACTGAGGGACGAGCCCCTGCCCCTGTTCGCGGCCGCCTCGGCGCGCGAGCAGGCGATCGTGCCGGAGACGAACGAGCCCGAGGTCGAGCTCAAGCCCATGACGGTGGGCCGTGAGGTGGTCGAGGACTACGGCCATCTGGGCCTGACGTTGCGCGATCACCCGCTCGCCTTTCTGCGCGAGGATCTCGGGCGCGACCGCTATCGGCCTTGCGCCGAGGTCGGCGCCTATTCCGACATGAAGTTCGCCCGCACCGCCGGCCTGGTCCTCGTCCGACAAAAGCCGGGCTCGGCCAAGGGGGTGATGTTCATCACCCTGGAAGACGAGACCGGCGTATCCAATCTGGTGATCTGGCCCAAACTCTATGAGGAAAGTCGGCGAACCATCCTGTCCGCCTCGATGCTGGGCGTGCACGGCCGGATTCAGCGCGAAGGCGAGGTGGTCCATCTGGTGGCCTACCGCCTGTTCGACCTGTCGGCCCTGTTGGCCGGGGTCGGCGGACGCGACGCGCCCTTCCCTCTGCCGCACGGACGCGGCGACGAGTTTCATCGTGGCTCCAGCCCGGATGCACGAGATGCGGCGCCGCGCGGCACGGCGGCGCGAGACATCTATATTCCAGACCTGCATCTGGACACGATCCGACCGAAGACGCGGGACTTTCGTTAGGCGTTCGACGCCAGGGATCATGACCTCGACATCAAGCGGCGCCATAGTCCGGGATCCTCCCCGGAACTCTTATGCCCAAAGCCTTCATCGTCACGCGCGGCGCCGCGCCCGTTCAGTACTGGACCCCTGAGGGGCTCTGGACCGTTTCCCGGCGCGACGCCGCGCGATTTCAAACCCTCGCCGCTTTGGAGGCGGCTGCGGAGCGCCTCGCGGACCTCGGCGAGATTTCAGTGGCCTTGATGGATCCTTCCGAAGAGGCGAATGACCCGGCCTGACGAAACCGGTGACTTGGGTGCGAAACCGTACCCAAAAATACGAAAAAAGTCAGTCTTCATAGTCTCTTATCTCTCTCGGATAATGGTTCGACCTGCACTCCGGGATCAACATGCCTCTACACGACGATCGCCCTCGCCTGCATCGCCTCATCGCCGCCGGTCATCTCCGCTACTGGATCATCGCCAGTTGGGCGCTCGCCCTCCTGACGACCACCGATTGGAAGACCGCCTCGATCTGGTTCGCGGTCGCGACCGCCTTCGGTCTGGTCCGCACCTTCGTCGAAGGTCGCGCCGGACCGCGCGCGGCCGGACCGACCCGCCTCAAACTCATGATCGCCACCGCGTCCTGCGCCGTCTGGGCGGCGGCGCCCTGGTTGTCCTTCACTCAGGGGAGCCTTTACGGCGTCGCGCTCGGTATGGCCCTTCTGACGGCGGGCTATGTTCTGGTCTTCACCCAGATGCGCGCCGCGCCCCAAGAGGCGCTGATCGTCTCCACCCCCTACTCGATCGTCGTTCTGCTCCTCATCGTGACCTTCTGGGGATCGCCGGGCTTCTGGGTCATCCTCGCCGTCATTCCGGTCCTCGGGCTCGCCCTCCTGATCAAGGTCGTCATCACCCAGATGAAGGATGCGGAACTGGGTGAAGTGAACCGGCGCCAGGCCGCCCTGATCGTCGAACTCGAGGCCGCTCGCGACAAGGCCGACGCCGCCAACGCCGCCAAGTCCCGCTTCCTGGGCGTCATCTCTCACGAACTGCGCACCCCGATGAACGGGGTCCTGGGCGCCGCCGAGTTACTCAAGCTCTCGAGCCTGGACGCGCGCCAATCTCAGTTCGTCGATCTGATCACCGGCTCGGGGCAGAACCTCCTGGCCCTGCTCAACGACATTCTCGACATGACCAAGATCGAGGCCGGAAAGATGACCCTCGCCCCGACCCTCTCAGATACGGCCGGCCTGGCCGGACGCCTGACCGGACCCTTCGCGGCCCAGGCCGAGGCCAAGGGATTGGGCTTCCACACGGAGGTCGCGGGCGACTGGCCGGCGGTCATGCGCGCCGATATCCTGCGCCTCTCCCAGATCAGCCACAATCTCCTGGCCAATGCGATCAAGTTTACGCCGACCGGATGGGTGCGCCTGCGTCTCGTCGGCGCCCGCAGCGAAAATGATCGGCTGGCGCTGCGTCTCGAGGTCGAGGACACGGGCATCGGCATCGCCCGGGACCAGCAGGACCGCCTGTTCCAGCCCTTCAGCCAGATCGATGATTCTTCGACCCGAAACTTCGGCGGGACAGGGCTGGGGCTGAATCTCTGCAAGAGGCTGGCCGACTTGATGGGGAGCGAGGTCTCGGTCGTTTCGACGCCCGGGCAGGGCTCGATCTTCAGTCTTCAGGTCGAACTGGACGGCCTCAACTGGCCCGAGCCGCAGCCCGGCCGCCGCGCGGCCTGATCCGACAAGACCCGATCAGCCCTCGGCGGCTCGGATACGCAGGGCGTCGGCAGGGAGCGCCCGCTGGAGGGCTCGCGCCTGCGGCCAGGGTTCGGTCATCCAGGCCTCGATCTCGTCGGGCTCGGTCAGGATCGCCGGCATGGCCTTCGGATGGACCGACCGGACCGGCTCGCTCGGTTCGGTGGTGAGGAAGCCGAACAGGTCCAGGATCTCCCAACCGGTCTTGATCTTGCGCACCCCTTGCCAACCGGGCGTCTGTATCCCTGCGAAAAATCCCAGGGGCGCGCCGTCGGTTCGTCTCTCGAACCACACCGGCCGCGGCTCTCCGCGCGCGTTCTGGCCGGGCTCGCTGAAGGCGGTGAACGGCACAAGACAACGATAGGCCGGATCGAGCAACCGCCTCCAGTGGGGCGAAGCTGTGTTGCGCACATTGGTGACGCCGCGATCCGGCTCCATCTTCAACAGTTCCGCGAAATCGAAAGCCGCGCCCTTGGCCTCCAGGCGCAGCCTCCTTTTGGTCGCGGCCTCATGGAGAAGCTTTGACGGCGAGGGGAGCCCCCATCGGGCCAGGACGAGTTCGCGCACCCCGTCCGCGCCGGTGCGGACGATCGGCGCCGAATAGTCCGGATAGACGTCGCCGGGGGCGAGATTGCCCACCGACGAACGCATCGCCTTGGCCGCCGCGATAATCGCCTGCGGGCCCGCAGTCTGGGTGTAGAGATTGCACACGGTTCAGTCTCGGCCTTCTCGCTCAGACGTTCGCCTCTACCTGAGTTGTTTCGCGTACCGACCCAGGCTGTCCAGAGAGAAGCGCAATCTTGAGGCCGCCGACGGGACGCCGCATCCCCACAAGGCGACGGGCGAAGTCAGGTGCGCCATTCAAAAAGATGCGGAACGGCTCGGCATCCAGGCCATTGATTCAACGACGGTTCATGCGCGTGATCCGTCTGTCTCCGGACGCGGGGGTCGCGGCTCGACGGGGCCGCGACCTTTCCGGAAGGCCAGCGGCGGCGGCTTGGCCGCCCCGATCTTTTCCAGACAAAGCGGAGATTGACGATGACCGCCCTGTTCGACCGCCTTCGCCATCGCTCCGCCATCCACACGGTGGAGCTGATCGACGAGGGCTTTCTGGTCCATCCCGTAGTGGGCCGCGAAGCCGATTTAGGAGACCTGATCCGTGAGGCCATGAACGCGCCGATCGATACATTCGTGATCCTCCCGGCCCGGCGCGACGGACCCTACGAACACGCCCATGTCATTCCCTTGGTCTAGAGCGGGGATGTGGGGCGGAGGTCTGGGGCGGGGGCCTAGGCTGCAGGGTTCAGGCTGCGGGTCGAGGCTGGGCGGCTTCATGACGCCGCCGGATGAGGGCCGACCAATGATCGGCCATGACCAGAAGCGCGGTCCTTCGACCCTCGTCGACCTCCGGCACGGCTTCGGCGATCAGATCGGCGATCTGGCGGCGCATCTCTTCGGTCGATCTCATGCCTGCCTGAAAGCCCGGTAAAGACAATGGTTTCAGCTTCGCCGGTCCATTCGAACGCGAATTTCCATGAGGTCGCATGACCGCGCGAACCCTGTCCGGGCGACAGGCGCTTCGAGGCCTCGGGCACGGAACGATCTCCCGGACGGTGCGCTTGGCAAAAGCGTCTCCATACCCCCCCGGAGGCGCAAGCGGCCCGGTCACAACGATCTCACCCTCGACCGAGCCGCATTTCCCCTACCTCCGCCCTCGGCCGCCGCTCGTCGACTTCCTCACGCCGAGAGAATTCGATCGCGCTGGTCGCTCCAGATGCGCCGTCCCCGCCGCCGCGCTGCGACCTTGTCGCGTTCGCGCGAGGCGGACGTGATCCGGTCCGCGTCGCTGAGATCGCGGACGAAAGGTTCGGACGGGAGAAGCAAGGTCGCATCGGTCTCAGACGCCATGATGGGTCTCCGTTTGCGTTCGCGGTCCGGACAGAACGACGCACCGCCCAAGCCGTTCACGCCTCGATCTCACGATTGCGGCACGACATAGCGTGCGCAGCCCCCCGGCAGCGCGCGGACCGCAGCCGCTGCGGGTCTGCACTTGAAAACCTCCAGGGGCCGCTCGGCATTGATCAAGAGCCCCGTGTCGGGCGCACGGGATCTCGGAGAAAACGCCGTGGAAAGAGCGCTCGGCAAACCCCGGTATTGTTCAGGTTGCAATTCCGCCTGAGGCAGCGTTGCATAATCTTTATCGCGAACTGTTTCCGGGGCGTTCGCGGCTGGAAGAGATCGGTGACGCACGATGCATACTTCCACCCCAAAGGCAGAGGAGTGGGTCGTGACCTATTTCTGTTTCCTAGATTCCGTCGATGCGACCTCGACCTATATGCAGCCGTTAGACGCGGACACGCGCGATGAGGCGATCGAAGAGGCTCAGGTGCTGCTTGCCGAGCACCGAAGCCAGGCCGCAGCTCGGGTTTATCACGGCGACAATCTGATCGCCTCCCTCCCGGCGCAAGGCCAATGACCCCCACCGAGATTCGCGCGCTCCGCCACAGTCGACGCCTCCCCCAGGAGGACTTCGCCCGCCAGATCGGCGTGTCGCGCACGACCCTTGGCGCCCTGGAGCAAGGACGGGTTCAGCCCAGCCGCATGCTGCTGTTGGCCCTCGCCGCCTACGCCGATGGCCTCAGTCCCTATCGACCGGATCCCGCGCACATGCGGGCGCTGCTGTTCACCGAGAGACGGCGAATAAACCGCCCCCAGGCCGAACCTGGCCTTCCGTTCCGAGGCGCGCAGGGACGGTCGCTCGAGGACGGCGCCTCGACGATTCGTCAGCCGACCTCCTCCTGACGGGCGTCGACGCGCCTACCCGTCAGCCGCCGGATCCAGGTTCGGCCATTTTGCGATGCTGTTCGGCGAGGACCGTCTGCGGCGTGACGGCGGCCATGGCCGCCTGCAGCTTATTGCCGAAACCGGCGACAACATCGCCGTCTCCGCGCTTCATGGCCTCGTAGCCGGTGCGAGCGACATCGGCGGGATCCGCCTTGCCGTCATCCTGGCCGACCTTGGTGTCGGTCATATCGGCGCGCGCGAAGAACTGCGTGTCGACGGGGCCCGGCATGAGCACCGTCACCGAGACGCCATCGTCCTTGAGCTCGTTGCGCAGCGCGAAGGAGAAACTGTCCACGAAGGCCTTCGACGCATTGTAGACGGCCTGGAAACTGCCCGGCATCAGACCGGCGATCGAGCCGGTGAAGAGAATCCGCCCGCGTCCCCGCGCGCGCATATCCCGGCCGATCAGCCAGGCCAATCGCACCGTGCCGGTGATATTGGTGTTGATCACATGGACGATGTCGTCGAACGACTGGTCGAGAAACCCCTTGCCCAATCCGTGGCCGGCGTTGGCGGCCAGGGCGTCCACGGGCCGGCCGCCGAGCGCCGCATAGAGGGACTGCACCCCGTCTTCTGTGGCGAGATCGGCCTGGACGGCGGCGACCTGGGCGCCGAGACCGGTCAGCACCTGCGACGCCTCGGCCAGGGAGGTGTCGGCCGCAATGACCAGATCATAGCCGTCTTCGGCGAACAGTTTGGCCAGCTCGTAGCCGATGCCCGACGAGGCGCCGGTGACGACGGCGAGCGGGCGATGGGTTTCGGCGGCGGTCTGATTGAGGGCGTCGGTCATTTTTGAAACTCCGATCTGCGACCGCTAGCCAACTCCTCCAATAAGCGCCTGTTCCGTCCGGAATCGAAACGGAACGAAGACTGCTCGCGACGGTTGAGACAAGGCAAACGACTGGAGCTAACCCCATGTCTTATAGTGAAGTTTCCACCGACGCGGAGGTCGGATCAACGGCCTTTGTCGACAAGGATTTGCGCGAGGGCGAGCATGAGGCCTCGAGCCTGCGCGCCGTCCTGATCAACCGTCCGAGGGACCAACTCTACACCTACTGGCGAGACCTCTCGAACCTGCCGAGCTTCTCGGAGAATGTGAAATCGGTCGAGGTTCTGGACGCCACGCGTTCCTATTGGATCGTCGCCGGCCCCGGCGACCGGGACATCGAACTGACCAGCGAAATCACCGAGGACGTCCCCGGAGAACGGATCGCCTGGATGTCGACAGAAGAGTCCGACATCGATCATCACGGCTGGATCGAATTCCGCGACAATCCCTTCGGCCGCGGCACGGAGGTGCGAGTCTTCATCAGCTACGACCCGCCCGCCGGCCTCGTCGGCAAGGTGGTCGCCAAGGTGATGCAGCGCGAACCGCGCATCCAGGCACGCCGCGAACTGCGCCGCTTCAAACAGCTGATGGAGACGGGGGAGGTCTCTACATCCAAGGCGCCCGACGCCGCCCCCCGCGCCGAACGTCACTTCTGACCTCAACGCCCCTTTAGGAGACGCCCATGCGCGCCCTCACCTGGCACGGCAAGCACAACGTCCAAGTCGACACCGTCCCCGATCCGCAGATCGTCAATCCGCGCGACGCCATCATCAAGATCACGGCGACCGCCATCTGCGGCTCGGACCTGCACCTCTACGACAGCTACATCCCCGGCATGTCCAACGGCGACATTCTGGGTCACGAGTTCATGGGCGAGGTGGTCGAGGTCGGACGCGGCAACACCAGCCTGAAGAAGGGCGACCGGGTCGTGGTGCCCTTCGTCATCGCCTGCGGCCAATGCTTTTTCTGCGAGAAGTCGATGCCGGCCGCTTGCGACAATTCCAATCCCGCCGACAAGGCCGATGCCTCGGAGATTCTCTACGGCCAGTCCATGACCGGGGCCTTCGGCTACTCCCATCTGACCGGCGGCTATGCCGGCGGCCAGGCGGAATATGCACGCGTCCCCTATTCCGACTACGGCCCGATCAAGATCCCCGACGGCATCGAGGACGAGAGGGTGCTGTTCCTGTCCGACATCTATCCGACGGGCTGGATGGCAGCCGAGAACTGCGCGATCGAACCCGGCGACACGGTCGCGGTCTGGGGGTGCGGCCCCGTCGGCCTGTTCGCGATAAAGAGCGCGATCCTTCAGGGCGCCGGGCGGGTCATCGCCATCGATCATCATCCCAATCGTCTGGCCTTGGCCAAGGCGAACGGGGCCGAGGTTCTGAACTATCACGAGGTCAAGGTTCGCGAGGCCCTCCTGGAGATGACGGCCGGCCTCGGGCCTGACAGCTGTATCGACGCCGTGGGCATGGAGAGCCACGGCTTCTCCCCCGACAATATCGTCGACGCCATCAAGACCACGACCAAGCTGGGCACCGACCGGACCCATGTGCTGCGCGAGACCATCATGGCGGTGCGCAAGGGCGGCACGGTTTCGGTGCCGGGCGTCTATGGCGGCATGGCGGACAAATGGCCGGTCGGCGCCTTCATGGAGAAAGGGCTGACCCTGAAGACGGGCCAGACCCATGTGCAGCGCTATCTGCCCGACCTCCTCCAACTGATCCTGGACGGAAAGATCGATACGACCGACCTGATCAGTCACCGGCTGCCGCTGGAACAGGCGCCCGAGGGCTACAAGAACTTCAAGGAAAACCAGAACGAGTGGACCAAGGTCATCCTCAAGCCGCACGGCTAAAGGTGGGGACTGCGGCTGCGAACGGCGTCTAGGAGGATGGACATGGGCAGATTCTACTTTGATGTGACGGACGGCGACACCCACCGCGACCAGGACGGCGAGGCGTTTCAGGACGCTTCCGCCGCCCGCCTCGCCGCCCTGGAGATCTCGGCTGCGGCTCTGAGGGACCGGGGCGCGGACCTGCAGGGCGGCGGCGATCTTCGGGTCAATGTCCGCGACGAGACGGGCGCGACCATCTTCTCCATCACCACCACCGCCAAGATCCTTTAGCCCCCGGCGGCCGAGACCGGTCTCCCAATTGCCGACGCTCGCGCGCTCGGGGCCAGCTCGCCCCCCCCTCGAGCCGCCCGCCAACAGCGAGTGTCGGAACACCAGGATGCATTTCTCGACAAAAGCGTCGCAGGGATTTCCACGCGCAGCGATCCGGTGTCGGGCGACCGGATGGATTGACACCTGGACCGGGATGCCGCGCTCATACGCCCGCCTCATTCAGATGGAGTACTAGCCATGGCCTGGTTGAGCGAATGGGCGAGAGACGGTCGATCCTCCCAGGAAGCTCAAGCCGCCTTCGCCACCCTTTCCCCCATCGATCCGAGCGAAATAATTGGCGCGTGGCGGGGAAGCGAGCTTCCGACACGCCATCCCTTGGACGGCCTCCTGGCCGCCTACGGCTGGTGGGGAAAACGCTTCGAAACGGCGGATGAGGTCGATCCGCTGATCTTCGAAGGACGCGGCGACCTCGTCTCCGTGAACCCCGGCCGGCTACCCTTGTCGTTGGCGGTCGCCTTTCCGCATGTCATGCGGACCGCTGCGGCCGCCGACCTGTTTCGTCTGTTTCTGCCTCTTTTGGCGACGTCCCAGCCCAAGGCGCGCCTGCGGCGTTTAGAGTGGAATGGCGTTATCTCTGCGGCCATGATTTACGATGATCTGCCCATCATCGATCATTTCAGACGCGTGGACGATCACCGGCTCTTGGGCATGATGGACTTCCGCCGAACCTCCCAGCCGTTCTTTTTCCAACTGACACGGGCGGTTTCCGGTCGCGCTGCCGGGAGGACGCGGCCTCAGGGTGTCTGAGGTTCGGGTTGAGAGGTCTGGCGCTCCACCGGCGTCGGGGGGCGGCGCGCCCCACTGGCTTCGGGCGCATAGAGGCCGGTCACGGCCCGCGTGACGAAACCCTCGACGCGGTTCCTCGGCCCATAGCGAGCGCAAGGGTCGGGCGAGCCGACCGGTCCGGCCTTGCGCTCCGGCGGGGCGAAGGCGTCCGCGACCATGTCGCCGAAGGCCTCCGCGAGTTGGTGCGCGTCTCCGACCCGCGACAATGACGGATCATCGGTGCCGACGACTGTCGCGTTGCGCGCCCAGACGATGGCGGCGACCTGGCGGCCGTCGATGTCGAGCATCTCCGCTTCTGCGGCCAGCCCCCCGGTCGTGCCAGGGACGCGCACGCCGATAGGTCCAGGAATGAACCAGTTGGCTGCGGCCGAGGCTACAGATCCCACCGGGTGGGTCGCAGACACCCGCGTGGCGGCGATCCGGATCCGCCCGACACCCGCCCCGCCCTCCTCCACGATCCCGAACCGCTCGCTCACCTCGTAGCAAACCTGACGATCGATCTCCCCGAGCACCAGTCCCCACTCCTCCGGCGTCAGGGCCGCAGCCGCGTCCGGCATCAGCTCCGCGCGTTCCAGGACGACGGCGGTGATGGACCGCGCGGCTGCGTCGTCGCGGCGCTGCGCGACGGACGCACGGACCGTGTCCTCGCGCAGCGACAAGCCTTCGTAGCTGGTCAGATACCCCGACTCGGGCGCTGGCGCAGTCGCGCAGGCCGCCACGCCCAGAGCCAAGATCGATAACGAGGCGCCCATCAGCGGCCGGTTCATGAGACCTCCCAATCATTCCCGCCGAAAATACGCGCTGAGCCGCCCGTCAGATGCGTCGTTTCCCCATCAATCGACCCGAATACGACGCCCGTGTCGATCAGAGGATGGTCGTCATTCTGAACTCCAGGCGGGGCATCAGCGCCAAGCCGCAAGAATTTCTTCGCTTTGGGCCGTCTCGACCTGCAGCGCGAACCGGTCGTGGTAGAGGTCGAGCAGGGCGTCATGAGGACCGTCGGCCGAACTGCAGATGCCGTCGGTGACGACGATCATCCGATAGCCGAGATCCACCCCGCCGAGCACTGTGGCGAGAACACAGACATCGGTCTCCGCGCCGGTGACGATCAGCGTATCGGCCCCGCTGCGCCTGAGGATGGCGTCGAGATCCGTTCCGATCCAGGGCGAATAGACCCGCTTGTTCAGCACCCATCCGGGCGGCACGAATCTTTGCAGAGGTCTGGCCAGGTCGATCATCTCGTCGCCGAGACGTTCGCGGGTCATGGCGGCCCAACGGGTCCAATAGGCCGACCACTGGCCGCGGCCTTCGCCTGGTCGGTCCGCAGGGATAAAGCGGGTGAAACAGGTCCGCTCGCCGGCCTGCTCGCACAGGCCGACGATGACCGGCATCACCCGCTCCGCCCAGGGCGCGCGCCATTCCGTATCCTCGACGAACATCCTCTGCATATCGACACAGAGGTGCACGGCGGTCGGGGGAATGGCGTCGCCGAGACCGTCGGCCATGTCAGGCGGCGGCGCCTTGCGCCTTGGCGTTGGCCTTGGCGTCGGCCAGGGCCGTCAAGCTCTCGTCCGTCTTGGACTCCTCCTGCAGGGTCTCGTCCAGCAGGCGCGCGGCGTCGTCATAGCCCAGTAGGGTCGCCCAGCGTTTCAGGGTGCCGTAGCGGGTGATCTCATAGTGTTCGACCGCCTGGGCCGCCGAGATCAGACCGGCGTCCAGCGCATCCGTGCCCGCGTACTCCTCGAGGATTTCCTCGCCTTCGGCCAGGATGCCCTCAATGGCGTCGCAGGTCTTGCCCTGGGCGCGCTTGCCGATGATTTCGAACACCTGCTGCAGGCGTTCGATCTGGCCTTCCGTCTCTTCGTAGTGCTTGTCGAAGGCGGCCTTGAGCTCGGGCGCCTGCGCCCCCTTGGACATTTTCTTCAGGCCCTTCAGGATTTTGCGCTCGGCGTAATAGATGTCCTTGAGCGTGTCGTAGAACAGGTTGTCGAGGGTCTTCTCAGCCATGACGATCTCCTTGATCTGCTGCGTTGGGGGATGAAGCCTGGACCTCCGTCGGAGACGGGACGGTCCGGGTGTCGGTCTTGTGTTCGATACGGCCGCTTTCGACCTCGACCCGCGAGAAGACCTCTTCCTGGCCCGCCTCGAGAATCTCGTCTTCCGGTCCGCCCAGACCGCCTTGCGCCAGGCCGGCGGCGGAACTGGTCGTCGGCTTTTCGTCCGACGTCACTCGGGCGTCTTTCGGTCGCCCGGCGAGGACTTGAAGGTCTCGCCGATCACGCCGGCGTCCGGTCCGTCCGGCCCGGCGGCCTGCGCCGCCCGACGGCCAGTGCGGATGATGTCTTCGTCCGGCGTGGTCTCGTCCGGCCGACCGCCCGGCATGGCGCCGTTCTTTTCCCGTCCCTTGGTCTGCTCGCGGTCCATCTCGCGCTCCTCTCGTGGCTAATGCGTCTTGTTGCGACGCCGGGTCTCCCAACCCTTTTTCGCGGCGGCGGAGCGGTCGGCCTTCGGACGGGCGGCAGCCGCCGCGCCACCCTTGCGACCGCCCTTGTGCGCAGCGGGATGCCCCGTATGTTTGCCGCGTCCGGACCCGCTCTTCTTGCCGCCGCCGTCGTCCTTGTTGACGGTCGCCCAGGCCCGGCGCTCGGCCTCCTTCTCGGGAACGCCACGCTGCTCATAGCCGGCCGCTATATGGTCGGCCTTGAGTTCCTGCTTGTCGGTGTAGGCGGATTTGTCGCCGCGCGGCATGGTCGTCCTCCTGGCTCACGCCGAGAACAACTCACAACCAACACCCCGGTTTCAGCTTGAGTTTACAAAGACTTGATTCGATCCTTGTGTGCGAAAACAGACATTCGCTCTGAGCAGCGCAGCGTGAGCCGTAAAGAGCCGAGGCGCCGTCGAGCAACACGTCCACGCGCTCGACCGCCGCTGACGGCAGCGCGGACAGGTCGGCGAAGTCCCCGCGATAACCGGTGCCCGCCAGACGCCGACCATCGACGAGGACCAAGGTGGAGTCCGGTCCCAGCCCCCTGAGATTGACGCCCGTGGCGACGCTCGCGTTGGAGCCGGCGTTGTCGGCGCCCGCGAGGAGCGCACTCGGGGTACCTGCGCCGGCGTAATTCTGGGGCAGTTCAGCGATAAGCTCGGCGACGGTCGCCCGCCCGCTGCGATCCAGCGCGCCTCGGTCCACGACATGCACCGGAGAAGCCAGTTCACCGGACTGGCGCAGCAAACTGCCTGTGACGATGATGTCGTCGAGGGCGGCCGGCGGCACAATGACCTCGACGCGGGGCGTCGCCGCAGCCCGTCGCAGGGTGAAGACCCCTGCTCGGCTCTGCCGCCACGACAGGCCGGTCCCGGCCAGAAGTCTGTCGAGCGCCTCGGTGACCTTCAGTCGTCCGGAGACGCCTTCGCTTCGCCGGTTCGCCACGAGATCGTCGGCGAATAGAAGCTGGTGATCGGATTGCGCGGCGAACTGCGCGAGCGCCGTCTCGAGCGGTCCGGGCGCGATGTCGAAGGTGCGTTCGTCCTGGGCGCTGGCGGGCGCGGCGAAAGAAATACAGGCGGCGATTGCGGTCGCGCCGAGCCAGTTGCGGCTGTTGTTCATGGAGTCCTCCCCGACGACGCGAGAGTGCGTCGGGCCAAGGACGGGTCAGACCCCGTTATACCCTGGCGGGGGTCAGGGATTTTTTGTCCGACGCGGGACGAGTTTGATCGCGCCTCCCGGCTGAGGCTCGGCGACAAGATCGAAGGTGTCCGCTGCTGCCGAAACGAAAGCGCTGCGATCGCCAGCGCGGAAGGCGCCGCTGATCGTCGTATTCTCGACCATCGGCGCCTGGAGCTCGATCTTGTTCGTCAGGTAGCGATTGACCTCCGACACCGCCTCCCGAAGCGGTGTGCGAGAGAAGGTCAGACGGCCATCGGCCCAACTCGTAGCCTCGGCGGCGTTGATGGTTGCAGCCTTGGCGCCTTGCCGCGTCGTCATCGCCGTCTGGTTCGGCTGGAGCACCTGGTCAGGTCCGCCGGCCGCCTCGACCTTCACCCGCCCCTCGACCAGCACGACCCTGGCGTCGGCGCCGGTGCGACGCACGTCGAACACAGTGCCCAACGCCGTCACCGACAGAGGCCCTGCGGA
Organism: Brevundimonas sp.; assembly: GCF_044336875.1. Classification (GTDB taxonomy): domain Bacteria; phylum Pseudomonadota; class Alphaproteobacteria; order Caulobacterales; family Caulobacteraceae; genus Brevundimonas. The sequence continues at coordinate 562,190 of NZ_JBIIOP010000001.1, forward strand.
GACCGTGAAGGGACGGCCGGAGTCATGCGCCACCTCGAAGAGGGCCTGACCTTCCAGCAACTCGACCCGGCGCGCGCCGCTCGACAAGATCACGCGGATGCGACTGTCCGTGTCGAGCCGGACGAAGGATCCGTCAGCCAGTTGAATGGAGCGCTGCTCGCCGACGTCGGTATGATAGGTCGGCGGTGCGGACTTCAGATAGAGGCCGACGCCGACGCCCGCCACTAGCAGGGCGACGACGCCCGAGACCAGCCATCCGGTCGGGGAAGGCTTGGACCGAGAGGATCGGCCGGCGTTCGCGACGAAGGCCGTCATTTCAGGGTCGCCTTGCAGGCTGCCCATCTTCTTCCAGTTCTCTTCCTGGCGCTTGTAGGCGGCGGCGTTCTCCGGCGACTTGCGCCATTCGAAGAAGGCGTGAATCGTCTCGGTCGACACCGAGGTCGATCCCAGGCGTGCAAACCAGTCCGCCGCCTCTCGGTCGGCCGCCGTCGCCGGCTTCTGACTCGCGCTCATCGCGGGCCCTCTTCGATCAGCGGCGCAGATAGTCGTCGCAGTGTTTCAGGGCTCGTCCCATGCGCCACTCGACGGTTTTGACCGCAACCTCTAGTCGCGCAGCGATCTGGGCGTGAGTCAAACCCCCAAAGCGAGAAAGCACAAATACGTCTCGATCCTTTTCGGGCATGGAGCGGACGATTTGCTTCAGCAGCAGGGTGTCGTGGGTGTCGCCGAATGCTTCGGCGCTGTCCAGCGCGGATTGGCGATGCCTGATGCGAACGGCGTCTCGGGCAAATCCGTCCAGGGCCAGATTCGATGCAATACGTAGGAGCAACGACTGCGGTGAGCGGATGCCCTGCGCTTGGTAAGGAGCAATCCGCAAATATGCTTCCTGGACCAAATCGTCCGCAAGATCTGCGCCGTAGCGGTGCGTCAGGCGAGCACGCAGCCACGCTGCGTAGCGGCGGTAAAGCTCTGCTACGGTTTTTCGTTCCTCATCATGGAACTTCTCAGCTCCGTGAGACACGAGGGGCCCCTGCTTCCTGCGGCCGGAACGATCTCCAGCAACCTCGAACGTAGCCGAACGTCGAATGGTTACTATAGTGACTGGCTCGAAATCGCCATTTCCATGCGCCTGTCGTCATGGAACTGCGGGAGATCTTCGGCCGAAATGTCCGGCGAGCGCGGCTTGATCGCGGGCTCTCGATCGAGGCATTGGCACTGGCTGCGGACAGATCTTACAGCTACGTCGGTGAGATTGAGCGCGGCATCCGCAACCCGACGCTGAGTGTCGTTGAGGCTTTAGCCAGAAGCCTTGATGTGCCCCCGCACATTCTGCTCGGACCGTTGAACACAGAACTTCCGGCCGCTCGCCATCGGTAGCCCAGCGAACCTCCCGGCCACTTAGTCACTATAGTAACTGGCTCAAAGTGATGGTTTGAGTGCGCTAGCGGCATGGGGCTAGCCACTGACTTCGGGCGAAATTTACGCCGTGTTCGTCGGGCCAAGGGTATCACCTTGGAGGCTCTCGCTCATGACGTTGGACTTGCTTACAGCTACCTCGGCCAACTCGAGCGAGGCCTTCGAAACCCAACGCTGAACGTAGTCGAGAATATCGCGTCAATCTTGCAAGTGTCAGCGATATCATTGCTGTCTCCCGCCCCTGACAGCGACACCACCGGTCCCGTCTGAGCGCACTGCGGGAGAGCTGCACGGCCAACAAGGTCGCCAATGCGCCAACAGCGGTCATAGACTCCGGTGCGGATTGCGGACCCTGGCTGACCCTTGGACGACGCGCAGTCGAGGTGGCCCCGTCACCGAGATCACCGCCGCCGCGTTGGAAGTCGATGCCACTCAAGTTTCAAGCAGCGTCTGGATCCACGGATGTTCCGCGCTCCGCTCGCCGCCCAAAAGGAAGCGCATGTCGCCGCTGAACGCGCTGTTGATGTGGATCGCCTTCAGAATTCTTTGCGCGGCGACCTTGAAGGACCGTGCGTGATCCGCGTTGGTCTCCGCGAGTGCGAAATAGGATTTGGCCTCCTCGATATCCCCCATGAGCCTCACGGCTTCTCCATGGCGAAGTTTGCAGGTGGGCTCGTGATGTAGGTGATAGATTTCGATAGACGCATCAGCGCGCGCGACTTCGCCCGGTGCGTTCGTGGAGGCGCAGGGCTTGCCGTTCTCTCTACGGCAGCCGAGCAGCCTCCAGTCTTCAATGTCGCAGGGATCAAGAAGGATAGGCCGTTCACGGTCCGGCTCGCCTGCGTCGTACAGACGCGCGTTCTCGTCGACTAACGGGAACCGATCAGCTTTGCCGCCGATCGTTCCGCCCTCCAAATCCTTGCGTTTGGAGTTACAGTAGGTGCAGGCATACCGAAAGTTGGCGGGGTCAAACGCCAGCCACCGGTATCCTTGGTGCTCCATGGCCGCGTCGCTAACTCGCCCTTTCGGTCGAAAGTGGTCAACGGCGTTGTCAGATCTTGGCACCGGCACCTCGCAGTACCAGCATTTGTCATTGAACAACTCGGCCAATCCGTCTTTCAGTTCACGCCAAACTGCGGCGTGGTCGTTCGGATCACCACCCGCAGCGACAGCGGCAGCGGCTGCGGCTGCCCTAGCGAGCCATCCGTCCGGCATCCTCAGCCTTGTTTTGTCAATATATCTCACAGCTGGCTCGGCGGCCCACTCTCTTGTTCGCTGAGCAGCTCACCGATCAGACGCGCGCCCAACTCCTCCCGTTCGTCCGATGACATTTCGGCCGACGCGCGAGCCAAGGCCTCGGGATCCGAAGCACCCAATGCCAAGTGCATCGCGTCATTTCTCAGCCGAAGGTAGCGTGAGTATTCTTCGTCGGGGTGGAAAAACCGGAAACCTAGACGAGCGAGCTGCGCGTTGATGTCGGTCAGCTCTCGAAGTTCATCGGGTGACAGGTGAGGCGTGCCCGCGTAAGCTCTCTGGCGCTCAAGAAGCAGATGGGTCGGTTGATCCAGTGTGCTAGAGATGCCGAACATCTCGCTGGTGACGATAGCAGCGTAGCCTTGTCCTCTGGGATCGAGATCGGGATGTACGGCGATGATGCCTCGTGCATCGCCATTTGTCGCCAACTGCAGGATCTGGACCTGCTCGCGCGAGAGTTCAGCGATAGCGAGCGGATTGTGAGTGGTCAGCAGAATGTGACTGTTTTCGCGTTCCCCCGCGTCGCCGGCGAACTTGCGAAGGTAGGAGATGTAATCCACTGCCCAGCGAGGGTTCAGATGCGTGTCGGGCTCATCGAGTAAGAATAGGCTTTCGCTTCCCGATGTGAAGCGAAGAAGTCCGAGCACCGTAAGCAGTTGCTGTTCGCCCTCGCTCAACTCCCGGAATGTAACCGAGCCGTCGTTTTTGGTGAGCCTGACGCGGATGCGAACTTCGTCAATCAGCTGAGAGACATGCGTGCTCTCCAGGTCCCGAAAGAACTCTGCCGGACGCTGATCTCCAACGAGTCGTCGGAGCGACTCTATGTCCTTGATGTACAGGTATTTGAACTGGAGGGTTTTCTCGTTCCACAACGAGATCGAAACACGCCTGTTGATGGAGAACGGCGCCAAGGCGATCTCCTGCAGCCGATCGAGGAAAGACGCAACAACGCCTTTCGCCATCCAGAACCGTGGATCGCCGTCGTTAGATTTCCAGGGCGGCTCGCGCAGAACGAAAAGTACGGACTCGATGCCCTCGTCTGGATCAATGCCGAGATGATCCGCGAGAAACACCCTGACCTCGTCGGACTGCTGAATTAGAAAGGCTAGGAGAACAAACTGGCTGTGAACCGGCATGGCATAGAACAGACGCTTGAGCCCGGGGTTCTCGCCTCGTCGAAGTCGTTTGTCGAACTCCTCCAGATAGGGCCGGAACACCTGATATAGGCGCTCGCTCTCGCCAGAATAATAAGCGAAGACGTTGCGGGGCAGATACGGGCTCTCGGGAGAGAGGAAAGCCTTAAGAGCCAATTTCTCAGACTCGGCTGCGCCCACGCCGGCAGCCGAAGGTGCAGGGGTGACCTTTACGGACAACAGATCTCGCGTCCGGTCCGGATCAGCATCGACTTCCACATGATAGTCTTCGGAGTCGTGGCCGATAGTATAGCGTAGCCGATATGCGAATGCGGGTCGGCGCTCCCCGCGAATGAGATCGCGAAAGATTGTGGCTAGCGCCTCAATGACATTGGATTTCCCCGTGCCGTTCCATCCGATGATCACCGTAATCCAGTGATCTTGATCGAAGTCGATCGAAACGTTTTTCAAGTTTTTGAACTGGTGGGTCGGGCTTGCTTTGGCGCTGCCGATCGTCAGACTGTCCAGCCGCATAGGACCTACGCCGCCTTCAAGCGGATTAGGTCGTGCAGCTTTCGACCCTCGCTATCCGCGACCTTCTGGACCTGAAGCCGACCTGCCTTATCAAGTTGCCTGAGCTCCTCATACAGACGCTCGACAGTTTCGGTTTCGGCCCCATCAACAGCGCCGCAGAGGCGAAACGCCTCATCGGCGGTAAGCCAATCGACGGCGCTTGCCAGCGCCGACTCCAAGGTCGTACTTGATGCCATCACGGCCTCCCGGCGAATGCTCTTGCGCTCTTTGGACTTTGGCTGAACGGCGGCCCGCGCGCTCTCTAACCTTATTCTCTCCAGCAGGGTTTGTGCTGGCTCTTCGTCAATGTCTTGAGGCTCCAGTTCCCCCCGAAGGGCTCTCGCGACCAAGGCTGCGTCCAATCGATCCAGAAGCGCAACCGCAGCGCTTGTCTCATCGGCGACCCGATCGGCCGAAGCGAACGCTTCTCTTATACGCTTTGCGATTTCGACCGCCTCATCGAACGGCGGCAAAACGATAGGAAGGGCCGCGACTTTGCGCTTGCTGATGGACGCTAGGTTCGTCGTCTGCGTGCCTTGGTCCAGGAAGTAGGATTGTCCCATTTCGTTGGCGAAATGAGACACATATTCAGCGGGCGAAACGCCCGGCTTCATTCGTACTCGGAATACGTGGTTTTGGTGGATGCAGACCGGGATCTGTCCGTTCCATACCCATCCCCTCCCGAGCTTGTCGCGGTCTCCACCCTCGTTCATGAGGACATCCCCTACTCTCAAGGCAAGGCGATCTCTCTCCTGCAGCGTTACACTGATCGTCTTGACCTCCGCGAGATTCAACCATCCACGCTGAACGTTCGCGACCCGCAAATATGGGACTTCGACCAGTTTCTCATCGTCCTTGCGTTTGCGGCCGACCTGGATCCCGCCCTGGATATCGGCCACTTCGCCTAGCGTTGTGGTTCGCCATCCCTCAGGCACCCCCCTGTGCCCCTCAGGACGAAGATCGGATGTCAGTTCGCCTGAGAATGCACGATGTAATACAGCCGAACGATATCGGGCGATTTGAGATGGGACCACCGCAAGCATTTGGCGTGCGACGTTGGTCTGTCCGGTCAGACGCCCCAGGCGATCGACAATACGTTTCTGCTCCGCCTCGGGAGGGAGTGGAATCCTTAGACTACCGAGCATGGCTGCGGAAATAACGCTCTGAGCAGTGCCCGTTGCGCCTCTACGAAGCGCTGCGACGCGGGTTTGCATGAAGGCGTACAAGTAGCGTTGATCGACGCCTGGTCGGGGCCTGAGGGCAGCGACGCTGCGACCGATCGCGCAATCCACCCCCAAGTTCACCTTGCCGGCGGTCGCGCCGACCACACACACCAGCACGTCTCCCCGTTTCGCCAATTTGAGCGGCTGCGTAGTCCATTCGCGAATAACTGGCCGCTCGGAACGAAACTCGCCAGCTTTCACAAAGGGCGTGCCCTTACGTTCGTAGTTTGTTGAAGCGCCAGGGGGTGCTTGACCCATCACGACTTCGCAGATGTCCGAGACGAACGCTTCGGTCCAGCTGTTGGGCAACTTACTCATGGCTTGGCGATAGGTCGGCGGCTAACTCCGTGGGCGGGCCCGCGTCGGCACTGAGGTCCTGCAAAACGGCTTTGATCTCTTCCGTCGCCATATGCAGATGATGCAGGAGATCGGCTAGAATATCCTCCGGCTCATCCGCCGCCTGGTCATCGCCGTTCCGGTCCGCAAACCATGTCAGATCCAGATTGTCGCCTCGCTCAGCGATCGTCTCTCGACTAAACATACGCCATCGCCCCAAAGGCCCAGTGTCTGTCCTCTCCGATTGCCCTTGAGGGTCCTCGCCGTATGCTGCGATGAAGTGTTCGAAATCGCTCCGCGTCAGCGTGCGCTTTTTTCCATACTTCGCAACGTCATGGCGCATGTCATAGACCCAGACGCGCTTTGTCGCGCCATCCGTCCGCACATCGTCCTCATCGTTCTCACGAGTGCTGAAGAACAATACGTTCGTTTTGACCCCTGGGCTGTAGAAGATGCCCGTCGGCAAACGCAGAATCGTATGAAGGTCGCACCGCTCCATCAAGTCCTGCCGAATCTTGCGACCGATCCCTTCCTCAAAAAGGACGTTGTCTGGAAGAACGACGGCCGCCCGCCCTCCAGCCTTCATCGACAGGTAGATGTGTTGAAGAAATGCCAGCTGCTTGTTCGTCGTGGACGAGATGTCATCGCGAAGTTTGCGGGCGCTCCCCGCTTTCGCGCCGAATGGCGGATTGGCAAGAACGACGTCAGGTGGGCTCAGCTCCAACGCATCGGCCGTCAGGGCGTCACCGAGGATGATCTTGGAACGCAAGCGATGCAGGAATGCATTCATCAGACAGATGCGGTAGGTGCTCTTCTCGATCTCAACCCCTTCATAGAGAGGCGGGTCGGCGTCGTAGCCCTCAACGGAGTTGCGAGATCTGACGTAATGGTCGGCTGAGATCAGAAAACCGCCGCTTCCAGCGGCCGGATCCTGGACAACCTCACCCAAAGTCGGCTGCACCAATTCCACAATGCAGTCGACAAGCGCCCGCGGTGTAAAATATTGACCCGCACCTGAGCGTGAATCTTGCGAATTCTTGGCAAGCAGCCCCTCGTAAAGGCGGCCCATTTCATCTGCGCTTACCGAATGCCACTCGATTTTCGAGATTCCGTCGATGACGGCCTTCAGGTTTTCAGAATGCGAGAACACCGTAGTCGGAAATGCGTATATCCGGCGAACGACCTCACTGTTGGCGTGCCCACCAAGGAAGGTAAGCATCTCTCTGTAGAAACTGAGCAGATCATCGCCGTCAAACGCTGCAAGATCGTTCCAACGATAGCCGATGGGGAGAAGATTCTCCGTACCGGTCTCTTCGGCCATCTTCAGGAACAAGAGATAAGTCAGCTCCGAGATGTACTCGTGGTAACTTACGCCGTCGCCTCGAAGGATGTGGCAGAGGCCCCAGATTTTCTGGACGACGCTGTCATGGCTCATTCCCGACTTGATCCCCGGCGGAATTCCGCATCTAGGCGGCAATGGATACGACGGGACGGGCAAGCGTCGCACGCTCCCGACCCAGTCGCGCCACTTGCTCACACCGTCCATTTCGGTTCAAGCGGCGACGGTCGGGAGTTCAGTCAAACCCGCGCATGTGCCTAAGGTCGCCCTAGCCGACTGTCGCGGGATCTCGGAACAGCTCGACGGGTTGTCATCTGCCCACTACGCGAGCCGCCCAGCTCTAAGGCGATCACCGTCCAAGCCGACCACAAACACTACCTTCCAACCCGCCGGTCGTCCGATTCCCGGTTGATGAGCACGATGCACTCCACTGCCTGCGGGACGATCCGGTGCGGTGAACGGCCGTCACCTCCATGACAGACCTCCAGACGCCTGGGCAAATGACACCCACGAGCAACGACCAGGCGAGCATCGGGATCGGATCATGCGGGAGCGTTTCGACGCCCTCCTCGGAAACGGACGCGTCGGACGTCCGCAATGAGTCACTTTCCGACATCACGCCGCGATCGCGTCCGCAACGGCGTGCAATGCCTCCGGTCGAAGGTGGGTGTATCGCCGCAGCATCTTCCAGTCTTTGTGACCGGTGACCAGCGCCACCTGAGGAATCTGAAATCCCGCCTCGAATAGACGGCTCGTCCCTTCGTGCCTCAGATCATGGAAGTGCAGATCCACAATCTCAAGCTCTTTGCACGCCCGCGTAAATGCTGTGCCCGCTGACCGATGATTGAACGGGAAGATACGCGGGTCTCGATTGGATTGCGGCGGCCCCTGCTCCTCGATCAGCGCTATAGGATCATAACCCGACACCTTCAGCAGCGGGATGCGCTGGTCGTTGCCAGCCTTCTCGCGAGGGTCTTTGCGATCCCTGATCGTCAGCATTTTGGTGCGCGGAACATAGTCCGGCCAGACGACGCGGAATATCTCTTCCTGGCGCATCGCAGTAGCAATCGCGAAGCGGATAACCCGCCCCATAGGAATGATCTGGCGCGGGTTGGATTCGAAATAGCCGATCAGCCGATCCAATTCCTCCTCCGTCGGGCGGCGGTCGCGCTCAAGCCCCTTTCCCACGAGCCCTAGTCGCTTCAACGCCAACCGCGCCATGTTCAGCGGCTCGGCCGAGATCGTCAGCCCATGCACGGCGATCGCATGGGTGATGACCAGTTTAATGGCGCCTATATCGATGCTCAGCGTCATCGGCCCCGCCCCTTCCTTCGCGCGCTCCTTGCCGAAGTCGATGAACAACTGGCGATCAAGCTGAGCCAGTTTCTTCGGGCCCAATCTCGCCTTGAGCATCTTCAGCGTCGCCGCTTTGGAGCGACGCGGCGCCTTTCCGACTTCCTTCATGTCGGCGATGTGGAGATCGATCAGTTCCCCGAAGGTGCGCAAGCGCGCCGCGCGCTGTGGCGTCGGCGTCTCGCCGCGATCGATACGAGCCTCGTTCTCGACAGCCCAGCGTCGCGCATCATCGCGTTTGAGGAAGGTCTCGCTTATATAGCGGCCCTTCCTCCTGACTTGGACCCTCCATGTTCCGGAGGGGAGTTTCGAATACGTCGCCATTTTCGTGTGCGCTCTGTGTGCACTGAGATGTCGAAAAGCCGGAAAAAACGTCGCAACACGGCGTAAAATCGAGTGCACACGTCACCAACCAACGTTTTGATACTACTCGAAAAATGTCGATAAATCAATCTCGTAGACTGTCCGTGGCGCCCATGATGGACTGGACCGACCGGCATTGCCGGGCCTTCCATCGCGTCCTGACGGCCCGCGCCCTGCTCTACACCGAGATGGTCACCGCGCCCGCCGTCCTGCATGGCGACCGCGACTATCTGCTGGGGTTCGACCCGGTCGAACATCCGGTCGCCCTGCAGCTCGGGGGCTCGGATCCGGCCCAGTTGGCCGAGGCGGCGAAGGTCGGCGAGGCGTACGGCTATGACGAGATCAATCTGAACGTCGGCTGCCCGTCCGACCGGGTCCAGTCGGGCAAGTTCGGCGCCTGCCTGATGCGCGAGCCTGAACTGGTGGCCGACTGCATGGCGGCGATCAAGGCCGCCGTGACCGTGCCCGCGACCGTCAAATGCCGTATCGGCGTCGACGATCAGGATCCGCAGATCAGCCTGTTCGCCACGGTGGACGCCTGCGCGGCGGTCGGGATCGAAGTCTTCGTCGTTCACGCCCGCAAGGCCTGGCTTCAAGGCCTGTCGCCCAAGGAGAACCGCGACGTGCCGCCGCTGGACTACGGTCTGGTGCGCCGGCTGAAGCGCGAACGGCCGCACCTGAACATCTCCATCAACGGCGGGATCGCCGATCTTGACCAGGCCGAAGCCCTGCTGGACGAGAGCGACGGCGTGCGGCTGGACGGCGTCATGCTGGGCCGCGCCGCCTATCACGAGCCGGCCATCCTGGGTCAGGCCGACCGTCGCCTGTACGGGGCGGACACGCCTGATGTGGACGCCTTCGCCGCCCTGGATCTTTACCGTCCCTATGTGGCGGCGCGCCTGGAAGAGGGGGTGCGCCTGCCCGCCATCACCCGCCACATGCTGGGCCTGATGCACGGCCGCCCCGGCGCCCGGGCCTTCCGCCGCATCCTGACGGTCGAGGCGATCCGACCGGGCGCGGGACTGGAGGTGCTGGACGCCGCCGCAGACGCCGTGCGCGAGGCCGAGGCACGTCGCGAGGAAGCGGCCTGAACGGGACCGCAACGGAACCTCAATCCATTTGTGGCGATTTCTGGGAGGAGACCCCGCCCTTCCCCGGAGCCGACCGCATGAAAATCCTCGCCCTGACCGCCGCCCTCGCGGCCCTGTCCGCTGCATTTTTCGCGCCGGAGGCCTCGGCCCAGGACGGCGAGCGCAGCCGCTTCGCCCTCGGCGCCCAGGTCGGCACCCCCGGCGCAGGGGTCCAGGCCCTGTATTCGGTCAACGACTATCTCGTCCTGCGTGGCGGCTATGACGTGCTGCAATGGGAGAGGGACGACACCTACAACAGCATCGACTACGAGGCCGATATCGACTTCCAGTCCCCGGGGGCCTTCGTCGATCTGCACCCCTTCCGTAACGGCTTCTTCGTGTCGGGCGGCGTCTATTTCGGCGATCGTGGCGTCGATCTGAAATCGAATCCCACCGAGAACGTCAACATCGGCGGCGTCAGCTTCACCCCCGAACAGGTCGGCGCCCTGACCGGCCGCATCGACCTGGAGAGCACGGCCCCCTTCATCGGCCTCGGCTATGACAACACCTTCACCCGGGGCGGCCGCCTGGGCTTCCGGGTCCTGGCCGGCGCAGCGTTCGGCGACGCGCCCCAGGTCGATCTGAACGCGTCCGGCGGCACCCTGTCGAACGAGGCGCTGTTTCAGGAACTTCTGACCCAGGAAGAGCAGGACATTCAGGACCAGGCCGACGACTACAAGGTCCTGCCCGTCGTCCAGATCGGTCTGAATTATCGCTTCTGATCGATGCGAGGTCGCAGCCGCGCGCGAAAAGGTGCGCGGCGAAACCTCTTTGTCGTCCATGCGTTAGAAAGCTGAGCGGCGGATTGCGGCCCGGGCGCGGCCCGATGCGCCGCTTTCTCGCCCCAAATTGACGCGACACATCCGGCGCCGGCGGCGTTGGGAGCCGGTGCTTTCATGAGCAAACCGGATGATCGGCGCCTCCGCTGCCTTCGCCATGCTTTGGGCTGCCATGTCCTCGCTTACGAGCGGACCGGTCCCTTACAATGTCGCTGTCGCGGCGGATGAAGCCAGGGTTGAAACCCCGGCGGCCGAGATCGGTTCCACCGACACTCTTTCCGAAACGGCTCTGGAACTCAGCGCCGACCAGGTCGAACTGATGGCCGGCGATCCGGACTGGCGCGCCTCGGCCCGCCTCTATCACGCAGGCGGCGGCGGCGCGACGGGCAACGATTCGCTCGGTTGCCGCCCGATCGCCATGCGCACCGTCGCGGTCGATCCGCGCGTCATTCCCCGCCGCACCAAGCTGTTCATCCGCGAGACGGTGGGCCTTCGTCTGGCCGACGGCTCGGTCCACGACGGCTACTGGTACGCCTCGGACACCGGCGGCGCGATCAAGGGTCAGAAGATCGACCTCTATACCGGCAACGGACGCGGCTCGATGGCCCAGGCCCGCCGCCTGAACATGCAGACCCTGACCATCGTCGACGCCGGCGATTTCGACGGCTGCCCCCCGGCCTGGCAGACCGCCTCCAACTAAGCCTGCTGCCGATACGAAAAACGCCGGCGAACCTCGCGGTCGCCGGCGTCTTCATGTCCGCCTTCCGGCAGGGGTCTAGTCCAGTTCGCTGACCTTCAGCGTCGACTGCACCATGTCGTCGCCATAGGTGCCGACCCAGACGTCGTAACGGCCGCTCTGGGGATTGGTGATCTGCACCTTGGGGTTCATACCGCCGCCGCTGTCATCGTCGCAGTACCAGCGGCCGTTCGGCGTATTGATCAGCAGGGTCGTATCGTCGGACGACTCGACCAGGAAGGTCAGGTCCATGTCGCCCGCCTCGAACTGGACCTGATAATCGGCCGCCGCCGAGACCTTGCCTTCGCAGCCCGACTTGGCGGCCGAGGCCGGGATCGAACCCCCGGCCAGGATCGACTTCTCGTGCGGGTCGGGGGTGAAGCCGGTGCGCAGGGTCACCGAACCATAGTTGGGCTCCAGCGCCGTGTCCGGTGCGCCGCCGCCGGTCTCGTCCGAGCCGCCCAGCTCGCTGATCTGAAGCGTCGACTGGACCATGGCGTCGTCATAGGTGCCGACCCAGATGTCGTAGCGCCCGTCTTCCGGATTGGGGATGGTCACCATCGGGTTCAGATCGCCGCCGCCGTCGTCATCGCAATACCAGACGCCGCTGGGCGTATTGATCAGCAGGGTGACGTCCTCCGACGCCGTCGCCTTGACCGTCAGGTCCAGCTCGCCCGCGGTGAAATTCAGCTGCAGGTCCGGTGCGGCGCTGACCGAGCCCTCGCAGCCCGACTTGGCCGCCGAGGCCGGAACCGAGCCGCCGGCCAGGATCGACTTGGTCCAGGGGTCGGGGGTGAAGCCGCTCTCCAGCCGCACCGAGCCATAGTTGGGCTCGAGGGTGAAATCGGGTCTGGAACCGCTCTTCTGCGCCAGGCTGGCGGTCGGGGCCAGCAGCAGCGCGGCGCTCGCCGCGACGGCGATGATCTTCATGTTCGACGTCCTTCCCAAGGGGTGCGGCCTCCCGCCGCAGCCTCGACCATATCCGCTTCGCATGACCCGTGCAGCTTCAAATCACGACGAATTTCAGAAGCGTCGCTTGCCGGTCGCCGTCTCGAAGAACAGACGGAAATCGCCCATCAGGCTCCACAGCGGATATTTGAAGGTCGCGGGCCGGTTCTTCTCGAAGAAGAAATGCCCGACCCAGGCGAAGCCGTAGCCGATCAGCGGCATGGCCAACAGCCACCAGGGGTTCAGCGTCAGCAGGAAGGCGACAAAGGCCAGGATCACCAGGCCGGTGCCCACGACGTGGATCCGGCGACAGGTCCGGTTCGAATGCTCGTGGATGTAATAGGGATAGAAGGCCTCGAACGAGGCGTATCGTCCCTCGGGCGTGGACGGCGTGTTCATGGACGCAGCGTGCGCCCGGATTTCAAGGGTGGCAAGTCATGCGATCCGCCCGCCCCTATCCTCGTCATCCTAGGCCTTGCGCCTAGGATCCATACGCTCGGTCTCGAAGGCCCGCACTACGACCAGCACCGGGAGTATGGATCCTCGCCACAAGGGCGAGGATGACGAACGTCTATTGAAGTCTCAGCCCTTCGGCTTGCCCTTGAAGCCGTCCTTCTTGAAGCCCGGCTTGGCCTTGAACGGCTTCTTGGCGAAGGGCTTGTCGCCCGCCGCGTTCGAGCGCGGAGCGCCGCCGTCGGCCTTCGGGGCCCAGGGCTTCTTCTTGAACGGCGGACGGGCGTCGCCCTCGCCGCCGTCGGCGCGCTTGTAGGGGGTCTTCTTGAACGGACGCTCGCCGCCCTCTTCGCGGTTCGGCTTGCCGGCGAAACGGCCGGCCTTCATCGAGCCCGGCGTCGGGGCTTCCGACGGGGTGATCTTCACCTCGTCCTTGGAGGCGGCGACGGCCTCGCGGAAGGCCTTCTCATGGGTCTTGGCGATTTCGAACCGGGTCTCGTCCGGGAAGGTGCGGATGGCGCCGATCTGGGGCTTGGTGATGCCGCCGATGCGGCAGATCAGCGGGATCAGCCACTTGGGATCGGCGTTCTTGTTGCGGCCCACGTCCAGGCGGAACCAGACCACGTCGTCGGCGCCCAGGCGCTCGCCCGGCCACGGCTGGGCGGCGGTGCCGTCGTCGTTGCGAACCAGGCGATCGCGCTTGGCGGGGCCACGGTCGGCGCCCGGATCGGACAGTTCTTCCGGCGCCGGCTGTTCCTTGCGGAGCAGACGCACCAGGGCGGCGGCGATCTCGTCCGGGGTGCGTTCGGCGATCATCCGCTTGGCGACGATCATGTCCTCGTCGGACACGTCGGCCTCGAAGAATTCCGGCGACAGCAGACGGCCGTCGTCGGCCTTGCGGATCTCGTCGAAGGTCGGGGCGCCGGACCAGACGGCGTCGACGCCGGCCTCGTCCATCAGCCGCTCGGCCTTGCGGCGGCGCGAGTGCGGCACCAGCATGACGGAGACGCCCTTCTTGCCGGCCCGGCCGGTCCGGCCCGAACGGTGCAGCAGGCCGGCGCGGTTCATCGGCAGTTCGGCGTGGATGACCAGACCCAGGTCGGGCAGGTCCAGACCGCGCGCGGCGACGTCGGTGGCGACGCAGACGCGGGCGCGGCCGTCACGCAGCGACTGAAGCGCGTCGGTCCGCTCGCGCTGACCCATTTCGCCCGACAGGCTGACGGTCGAGAAGCCGCGTTCCAGCAGCGACGACTGCAGGTGACGCACGCTGTCGCGCGTCGAGCAGAAGACCATGGCGCGCGGCGCCTCGTACCAGCGCAGGGTGTTGACCACCGCGTGTTCGATCTCGTTCGGGGCGATGCGATAGGCGCGGTATTCGATATCGGCGTGCTGGCGCGTCTTGTCGGTGGCGTCGATACGCACCGCATCCTTCTGGTAGCGCTTGGCCAGGGTCGCGATCTCGCGCGCGATGGTGGCCGAGAACAGCAGGGTGCGACGGTCGGCCGGCGCCTGGTCCAGGATGAACTCCAGGTCCTCGCGGAAGCCCATGTCCAGCATCTCGTCGGCCTCGTCGAGGACAGCGACCTTCAGGGCGGACAGGTCCAGGTTGCCCCGGTCGATATGGTCCTTCAGGCGGCCGGGCGTGCCGACGACGATATGGACGCCGAAGCTCAGGGCGCGCGCTTCACGACGTGCGTCCATGCCGCCGACGCAGGTGGCGATCTTGGCGCCGGAGTCGGCGTAAAGCCAGGCCAGCTCGGCCGCGACCTGCATGGCCAGTTCCCGCGTCGGGGCGATGGCCAGGCACAGGGGCGCGGCGCCGGGGCCGAAGATCGGCTTGTCGCCCAGCAGGGTCGGAGCGGCGGCCAGGCCGAAGGCGACGGTCTTGCCCGAACCGGTCTGGGCCGAGACCAGCAGGTCGCGATCCGCGTGCTCGCCTTCCAGGACGGCGGCCTGAACCGGGGTGGGTTCGGCATAGCCCTTGTTGATCAGGGCGCGGTCGAGCGCGGGATGGACGGCGGGAAAGGGCATCGGCTACCTGGGCAAACGGACAAGGGCGGTCGCCGAAACGACCGCGCCCGGCCGAGGACAGACCTCAGGCCGGGCGAATGATGGCCGCTCTATACACGGATAAAGGCGCGCGTGGGGCGGAAAACGTCGTTACCGCGCGTCCGCCCCGCAAAAACGACCTCGGGTCAGGCCCTCGCCCGATCGGTTCTTACCCGATCAGACCTTGCCGATCGGTTTTTACCCGATCAAACCTTGCCGATCGGTTCTTACCCGATCAAACCTTGAAGGCTAGGAAACCGTCGTCTGCGGCGACCGTGGACCCGTTCACGGCGTCAGCTGCGTCGCTGAACAGGAAGGCGACGACGCTGGCCACCTTCTCGGGCGCGATCAGCTTGTTGGTGACGTGCTGTGCGGCTAGGGCGGCGCGCGCCTCGTCCGGCACATTCTTCATCATCGGAGTGTCGATGAAGCCCGGGGCCACGGCCGCGACGCGGATGCCGTGCTCCGCCAGTTCCAGCGCGCCAGAGCGGGTCATGGCGATGACGGCGGCCTTGGCGGCGTTATAGTTGAAACTGCCCTTGGCCGCGACCGAGCCGTAGATGGAGGCGGTGTTGACGATCACCCCCTTCACGCCCAGTTCGACCATCTTCCGCGCGCCGTAATAGAGGCCGTAATAGACGCTGAACTGGTCGACCTCGATCACCCGACGATAGGAGGCGGGATCCATCTCCAGCAGGGACTGGACCTTGGAGATGCCGGCGTTGTTGAACACGCCCGTCAGGGTTCCCAGCTTCTCGACCGCGAAATCGACCATGGCCTCGACCGCCGCCGGATCGGACACGTCGACCTTGAAGGCGAAGGCCTTGACCCCGAGCGCCTCGGCCTCGGCCGCCGCCTTCTGGGCGCCGTCGATGTCGAAGTCGGCGACAATCAGGTTCGCCCCCTGTCGCGCCAGTTCCAGCGCCGCCGCATGACCGATCCCGCTGGCTCCACCGGTGACGATGATGGCCTGATCCTTGAGTGACATGCGCCGGTCTCCTTCTACGAATGGGCGTGGACCGGATATGGCTCGAGCGGGCGGATATGTAACCCGCATGAGCACATTTCATCGTTCACCCTGTTTGTTTCACCCGCGTTGACGCCGCAGGCTTCACTTGGGCGGACAGCGAATGTCCCCTCGGGAGTAGCAGGATGCAGGCCCTGTCCATCGGCGCCGCCGGAATGATGAGCGCCCAGTCGCGCTTCGAGACCAGCGCCCGCCGCACCGCGACCGCGCCGCTCGACACTCTCGCCGAGGAAACGGTGGAGCGGCTCCAGGCCAGGACCGCCTTCAGCGCCAACGCCGCCGTGGTGCGGACCGCCGACGAGATGACCGGCGCCCTGCTGGACATGCTGGCCTAGCGGTCGCGCGTCCGCAGCCGCCTCAGAATTCTTCCCAGCCTTCCGACAGGCTCTCGATCCGGGGCGCGGCGCCGCCGCGACCGATGCTCTTCAGCGCCGCCGCCATATGGGGCGCCGGGCTCGGCGCGGGCCGCCCCTCGGGAGCCGGAACGGGCTGGGCCGACCTGATCTCGCCGACGCGGAACCGCGCCACCGAGGCCTGAAGCGCGTCGGCCTCCTGGGCCAGGGAGTGGCTGGCGGCGGTCGACTGTTCGACCATCGCAGCATTCTGTTGCGTGACCTGATCCATCTGGTTCACCGCCGTATTGACCTCGGCCAGGCCGATCGCCTGTTCCTGGGCGGAGGCGGCGATCTCGCTGACCAGGCCGTCGATCTCCGCCACCCGGTCCACGATCCGCTGCAGGGCCTCGCCGGTCTCGCCGACCAGTTTCACGCCCGAGCCGACCTGGGTGGTCGAGGCCGAGATCAGGGTCTTGATCTCCTTTGCGGCGCCCGCCGACCGCTGGGCCAGGGCCCGCACCTCGGAGGCGACCACGGCAAAGCCGCGGCCGGCCTCGCCCGCCCGGGCGGCCTCGACGCCGGCGTTCAGGGCCAGCAGATTGGTCTGGAAGGCGATCTCGTCGATGACGCCGATGATCTGGTTGATCTGGGTCGACGACTGCTCGATGGCGCGCATGGCCTGGACCGCATCGCGCACGACCACGCCCGAGGTTTCCGCATCCCCCTTGGCGAACTGGACCACGTCCGAGGCCTGACGCGCGCCCGAGGCGGTCTTGTTCACCGTGGCGGTGATCTGATCCAGGGCGGCGGCGGTCTCTTCCAGGCTGGCGGCCTGTTGTTCGGTGCGGCGCGACAGGTCGTCGGCGGCCTGGCTGATCTCGCCGGCGCCCGACAGAATGCCCGAGACATTGCCGACCACCACCGACACCGCCTGCTGCAGCTGGGTTATGGCGGTGTTGAAGTCAGTCTTCAGCTGCTCGGCGCGCGGCGCGACCTCGGCGGTGAACCGGTGGGTCAGATCGCCGTTCGACATGGCTGACAGGCCCTCGGCCAGGGCGGCCACCGCCACGCGATCCTCTTCGGCGATACGCGCCTTCTCGGCCTCGTTGGCGCGATGTTCGACCTCCGCCGCCTCGCGCTGGGCCGCGCCCTCGGCCTCAAGCCGCACCTTCTCCACCGCATTGTCGCGGAAGGCGCCCAGGGCCTGGGCCATGCGGCCGATCTCGTCGCCGCGCCCTTGGGCGGGCACGGAGATCTTCAGGTCGCCGGCCGCCAGCCGGTCCATGGCCTTGGTCATGGCGACGATGGGCAGACTCAGCGCCCGCACCATCCAGACCGTCATCGCGGCGGCCACCAGCAGGGCCAGGACGCCGCCGATCACCAGGGCCGCATAGCCCCATTGGAAGGCCGAACCCTTGGCCGCATTCTTGTCGACCGACACGAGGTTGGCCGCATCGTCCACGCTTTTCACGGCCTGCCGGATGTCTGCCAGGCGCGCGGTCAGGGCCAGTTGCGCCTGGGCCTGCGGCCGCGTAGCCGGATCGCGGGCCAGCGCGATCAGCCCCTGGGCCTGCTGGTGGAAGGCCGCGCCCGCTGCTTCCAGCGCCTGCTGCTGCGCGCCGTAGCGGCCATCGACATCATGGGCGTCCAGCGCCTCGACCGCCTCGCCATAGGCGGCGCGCGGCGCCTCGTACTTGCCGAGGAACTCGTCCGAACCGGTCGCCACGAAACCACGCAGGGCGTTCTGCTGTTCGACCGCCGCCGCCAGGGCGTGGTCCGCCGCATAGCTGATCTGGCGCGCCTCCCGCTCGTCGCCGTCGGCGCGCTGCAGACTGACGAGACTGAACAGGACGACCATGGTCGCCACGCCGCAGGCGCTCATCATGGCCCCGAGGGCGATCATGAGCTTGATGGAAATGGACACCGACTTGAGCAAGATCGTTCCCCAACGCAACTAACGATCGGGGTGCTAAGCCACAGTTGTTACCAAGCCTCTAAGGTCAAGCTTCCATCGACGCCTTTTGAGGCAGATCAAAGAAGTCGATGAAACGGGCGAAAACCCCCGCGTCGCCTCGAACCTCCATCCCGCCGTCCGCCGCCAGAGCCTGTGGCGGGACCTTGCCATAGACCGCCGCCGCCACCAGCGGGGGTTGAGTGACCACGGTTACGTCGACATCCTCGATCCCGCCGCGTCGCGGCTCCAGCCGCCCGCCCGCGATCGACACCCGGAACACGTCCTCGCCGAAGACGAAGCCCAGGGTCATGGCCGCATCCCCAGCCCGGCGCGCGTCGAACATGGTCTTGAACGACAGCATGATCGACACCGCGCTGATCGGCAGGGTCGGGTCATGCGCCGGCGACCGCGCCGCCCACCCGCCCAGAAGAATGAAGACCGGCTCGATCTCATAGCCCCAGTCGGTCAACTCATAGACCTGGACCGACGCCGGCGGCGGCAGTTTGCGACGCCGCACTATGCCCGACGCCTCCAGACCCTCCAGCCTCTGGGTCAGGACATTGGCCGACAGGCCGCACAGGTCCTTCCTCAGGTCGCCGAACCGGCGTGGCCCCATCATCAGTTCGCGAATGACCAGCAGGGCCCAGCGTTCGCCGACCAGATCCAGCCCGTGCGCCGCCCCGCAGGCGTCATGATATTTGCGCCCAGACCGGTCAGTTACTTTTTCTAACTTCATGGTTGACTATCATAATCACTCGAGGCACGGTTGGCAAACAAGAGGAGAGGAAAACACCCATGAGCCAGCTGATCTTCATCAATCTGCCCGTCGCCGACCTCGACCGTTCCATCGCCTTCTATGAAGCCGTCGGCGCGGCGCAAAACCCCGTGTTCAGCGACGAGACCGCCGCCTGTATGGTGATCTCGGACGTGATCCACGTCATGCTGCTGACCCACGACAAGTGGCGAACCTTCACCGACCGCCAGATCCCCGACGCCCGGGTCTCGGCCCAGTTCGCCCTGTGCCTGTCGCAGGACAGCCGCGCCGCCGTCGACGCCGTGACGGCCAAGGCCGGGGCCATGGGCGTCGTCATCGATCCCAATCCGATCCAGGACCACGGCTTCATGTACTGCCGCGGCTACGAGGATCCGGACGGCCATATCTGGGAAGTCATGTGGATGGACCCGGCCGCCGTCGCCGCCGGCCCGGAAGCCTTCGCCGCCAACGAAATGACCCCGGCCTGAGACGGAGTCCGATCATGTCCGCACTTCACGAACTGAGCGTCAGCCGCCTGATCAAGGCGTCCCCCGACACCGTCTGGAAGGTCTATGTCGAACGAACCGGCGAATGGTTCTGCCCCCGTCCCTGGACCACGCCCGTCGTTGACTGGGAGCTGAAGGTCGGCGGCCGGGCGAATGTCGAGATGCAGTCGCCCGAGGGCGAACGCTTCCCCTACGCGGGCGTCTTCCTGGATGTCGAACCGGGCCGCCGACTGGTCTCCACCGGCGCCCTGACCGAGGGCTGGATCCCCCAGGCCGGCGACATGAACTTCGTCCGCATCGACCTGTTCGAACCCGAGGGCGACGGCACGCGTTACACCGCCATCGCCCGCCACTGGGACGCCAAGGCCGTCGAAAGCCACAAGGCGATGGGCTTCGAACAGGGCTGGGGCGCCGTCGCCGACCAGCTGGCCGAACTGGCCGAGAACAGCTGAGGAGGACGGCCGTGCAGCTGACCAACTGCCTGGTGTTCGACGGCGATTGCCGCGAGGCCTTCGAGACCTACGCCCGTATCTTCGGCGGCGAGATCACGGCCATGATGTCCAACGCCGACATGCCGCCGGAGGCCCAGAACGCCTGGGCCGCCGAACGGCCTGACAAGATCGTCCACGCCTGGCTGCAGATCGGCGATCAGGCCCTGATGGGCAGCGACTGCCCGCCTGAATATCTGGAGCCCGTCGGCGGCTTCAGCGTCGGCTTCCACACCGACGATCCGGCCGAGGCCCAGCGGGTCTTCGAAGCCCTGGCCGAGGGTGGAAAGATCAAGGCGCCCTTCGGCCCGACCTTCTGGTCCCCGGCCTTCGGCATGACGATCGACCGCTTCGGCACGCCCTGGATGATCAACACCAACCCCAAGACCGCGGCCGCCTGAGCCGTCCGACCCGAAGAGGAGACGACCATGACCTATGTGAGCGGTTTCGTGATCCCGGTGAAGGACGCGGACAAGGACGCCTATCTGAAGTCGGCCCAGGCGGCCGGTCCCCTGTTCAAGGAACTGGGCGCCGTTGCGGTGTTCGAGAACTGGGGCGCCGACGTCCGTGACGGCAAGCTGACCGATTTCAAGATGGCGGTGAAGCTGGAGCCGGGCGAGACGGTCGTCTTCTCCTGGATCCTCTGGCCGGACCGCCCGACCGCCGATGCGGCCGAAAAGGCGATGATGGAGGATCCGCGCTTCGAGGCCCTGGGGATGCCGTTCGACGGAAAGCGGATGATCGTCGGCGGCTTCGAGACCCTCTACCAGATCTGACCCGGCGGGAATGGACGGCAAACTGCTTAGCTGCGATTCATTCCGTTCACCCCGCTTCAAGACTCGATACGGTAACGCTGGTTCTCCATTTGGGCGAGACCAGACATGCCGGCGTTTCAGACGACAGACCTCGCGCCCTTTGACCCGGCGCAGTTCTGCCGCGCGCTGGAACATTCGCCCATCGGCACTGCGGTGTTCAGGCCGGACGGCGTCTGGGTGGACGGAAACGCGGCGCTGCGCCGCTTCCTCGGCTATCGCCGGGACGAACTGGCGGCCGTCAATTTTCGCGACGTGACCCATCCCGAGGATCTGGATGCGGACCTGGCCCTGTTCGACCAGCTGAGGTCAGGCCATATCCCCTCCTACGAGATCGAGAAACGCTACCTCCGCAAGGACGGCGGCGTCGCCTGGGCCAAACGCACCGTCTCACTCGTGCGCGACGCTGACGGCGAACCCGCCTATTTCATCTCGCACGTCCAGGACATCGCCGCCCGCAAGGCCGCCGAGGCCGAGCGGCTGAAACTGGCCGAACGCGCCACCCTGGCGACACGCGCCGCCCAGATCGGCATATGGGAATGGGACCAGGCGACCGACGCCCTGTCCTGGTCGCCGGAGATGTACGACCTGTTCCTGACGCCGGAACCCGAGCGTCTGGACTTCGCCTTCTTCCATGACTTCATCCTGGAAGAGGATCGCGCGGCCCTGGGCCAGAACATCGCCGCCGCCCTGAACGGCGCCCATCTCGACACCGAATTCCGCATCCGCCGTTCGGACGGCGAGATCCGTCACATCAAGGGTTTCGGCAGTCTGCAGCGCGGCGTGAACGGCGCGGCGGACCGCCTGGTCGGCGCCAATTGGGACGTCACCGAAATGCGCCGCCTCGCCGAACGGGCCGAGGCCGCCAACCAGGCCAAGTCCCAGTTCCTCGCGGTGATGAGCCACGAGATCCGCACCCCGATGAACGGCATCCTGGGCATGACCCAGGCCATGCAGGCCGACCCCCTGCCCGACGCCCAGCGCGAGCGGCTGAACGTCATCGCGGAATCCGGCGCGGCCCTGCTGACCATCCTCAACGACATTCTCGACCTGTCCAAGGTCGAGGCCGGCAAGATGGAGATGGAGAGCGTTCCCTTCGATCTGGCCGCCTTGCTGGACAGCATCCAGGCCACCTACGCCCATGTGGCCGAGGACAACGGCCTGGCCCTGACCGCCGACGTCGACCAGGCCGCCGGTCTGTATCGCGGCGACCCGACCCGGCTGCGCCAGATCCTGGGCAATCTGGTGTCGAACAGCCTGAAGTTCACGCCGTCCGGCCGCATCGACATCGCCGCGCGACGCGACGGCGACGCCCTGATCCTGTCGGTCTCCGACACAGGATCCGGCATGACGCCCGAGGTGATGGCCCGGATCTTCCGCCCCTTCGCCCAGGCCGACGCCTCGACCACCCGCCAGTTCGGCGGCACGGGCCTGGGCCTGTCGATCGTCCACGAGCTGGTCGAACTTATGCAGGGCCGGATCGTCGTCGACAGCCGCCCGGGCGAAGGCTCGCGCTTCACCCTGTCCCTGCCCCTGCCCTGGCTCGGCGACGCCGTCGAGAGCGACGGCCCCGCGCCGTC
Organism: Brevundimonas sp.; assembly: GCF_044336875.1. Taxonomy (GTDB): domain Bacteria; phylum Pseudomonadota; class Alphaproteobacteria; order Caulobacterales; family Caulobacteraceae; genus Brevundimonas. The sequence continues at coordinate 584,731 of NZ_JBIIOP010000001.1, forward strand.
GGACGCCGTCGAGACCGGCGCCGCCCTGCGCGTCCTGGCCGCCGAGGACAACGCCATCAACCGTTTGGTCCTGGCCACCCTGCTGGGCCAGTTCGGCATCGAACCGACCATCGTCGAGAACGGCGCCCAGGCGGTCGAGGCCTGGCTGAACGGCGCCTGGGACGTGATCCTGATGGATATGCAGATGCCCGTCCTGGACGGTTTCGGGGCCACCCGCGCCATCCGCGAACGCGAGGCGGCCCAGGGCCTGCCCCCCATCCCCATCATCGCCTTGACCGCCAACGCCATGCCGCACCAGCGCGACGAATGCCTGGCCAGCGGCATGGACGCCGTCGTGGCCAAGCCCATCGATATCCGCGCCCTGATCTCGGCCCTGGAGACCGCCGGCCGTCGCGACGCCGTCGAGGACGAACGCGCCGTGGCGTGAGGGCGCCCTCTACCGGCAGAACCGCGTATCGGTCGCCTCGAGGTGCAGGTGGTCGTGGTGGACGGCGTTGTAGTCGGGGCTCAGCACCGTGCCGAACACCCGGCAGGCGTCGTCGCGGATACGGCGCAGGAAACGGGCCTCGGGCGCATCGCCGGACCAGTCGGCGGTCACGCTGATGCGCCGCCCGTCCCTCAGCCGCACCCCGGCGAAGTCTAGGGCCGCCGCCTGCGAATGGGCGCTGATCCGGTTCGAGCCGACGCCGTTGTTCACATTGCGACAGGCGTAGGCGCCCATGTGGTCGATCTGGACCACGTCCGAGCCCAGGATCTCGCGCGCCGCCGGCTCCAGCGACTGCCGCCGCCAGATGCTCAGGGCCAGGGCCGTCTGACAGGTCATCTCGACATCGCCCGGCGCCAGCCGCGCCACCGTGCCCAGGTCCGCCCCCAGGGCCCCGCCCCGGCTAAGACCGCAGGTCGCCGTGTTCTGTCGATCCGGCACCGGACTGAAGCGCACCCGCGCCGCCGTCAGTTGCGCCATGCACTGGCCCAGGTCCGCCCCCTCGCGCACCACCGCCGCCCGGGTCCCGCCATTGATCGGCAGGTCGATCAACGCCCCCACCAGGGGCGCTTCGGGTCGGGAGGTCGGATAGGGATAGGTCGTCGACGGCGGCGGCGCGAAGTCCGGCAACATCCGGCCGCAGCCGGCCAGCAACAGGGACACGACGATCAGGGACGTACGAACGGAGACACGCATCGCCGGGACGCTAGTCGAATTCGCCCTGTCGCCGCATCACGAGACGGCGAGCGCGCAACGAAAAAGGGCGGCTCCTGCGAGCCGCCCTTCGTTCGATCTCAGCTGTCCAGGAAGGACCGCAGCTTCCGCGACCGCGACGGGTGTTTCAGCTTGCGCAGCGCCTTGGCCTCGATCTGACGGATCCGCTCGCGCGTCACCGAGAACTGCTGGCCGACCTCTTCCAGGGTGTGGTCGGTGTTCATGCCGATGCCGAAGCGCATCCGCAGAACCCGCTCCTCGCGCGGCGTCAGCGAGGCCAGCACGCGGGTCGTGGTCTCGCGCAGGTTCGACTGGATGGCGGCGTCGATGGGCAGGACGGCGTTCTTGTCCTCGATGAAGTCGCCCAGGTGGCTGTCTTCCTCGTCCCCGATCGGGGTTTCCAGCGAGATCGGCTCCTTGGCGATCTTCAGGACCTTGCGCACCTTCTCCAGCGGCATGGCCAGTTTCTCGGCCAGTTCTTCCGGAGTCGGCTCGCGGCCGATCTCGTGCAGCATCTGGCGCGATGTGCGGACGATCTTGTTGATCGTCTCGATCATGTGCACCGGGATGCGGATGGTGCGCGCCTGGTCGGCGATCGAACGGGTGATCGCCTGACGGATCCACCAGGTGGCGTAGGTCGAGAACTTGTAGCCGCGACGGTACTCGAACTTGTCGACCGCCTTCATCAGGCCGATGTTGCCCTCCTGGATCAGGTCCAGGAACTGCAGGCCGCGGTTGGTGTATTTCTTGGCGATGGAGATCACGAGGCGCAGGTTAGCCTCGACCATTTCCTTCTTGGCCTGACGGGCCTCGCGCTCGCCCTTCTGCACGGTCTGGACGATGCGGCGATAGTCGTCGATCGGCAGGCCGGCCTCCAGGGCCACGGCCGCGACGTCGGCGCGGATGGTGGCGATCTGGCTGGCTTCGTTGTCGCTGAACTTGGTCCAGCGCACGCCCTGTTCCTTGATCCGGTCGGTCCAGGTCGGATCCAGCTCGGCGCCGAAATAGGCCTTGAGGAATTCGGGACGCGAGATGCCGTAGCTGTCCGCCAGGCGCAGCAGACGGCCTTCCAGACCGATCAGCCGCTTGTTGATCGCATACAGCTGCTCGACCAGGGCCTCGATACGGTTGTTGTTCAGCTTCATCGTCTTCAGACGGTCCGAAATAGCCGTCGTCAGGGTGCGATAGGCCTTCTCGTCCTTGGCGCTCAGAACCTCGCCCTTCAGGCGGGTCTGCACCAGCTTGTCCTGCAGGCCGCGGAACTCGCCGAAATCGGCGGCGATGAGGTTCAGCACCTCCATCACCCCGTCGCGCAGCTCGGCTTCCAGCGCCGAGATCGACATGCCGCCGCCGTCGTCGAAGTCGTCCTCGTCGTCATCGTCCGACTCGGGCTTGTCTTCGGCGGCCGGCTTTTCCTCGGCCTCTTCTTCCTCTTCGCTCTCCGGCTGGGCGGCGCCCGGCAGGGAGGAGGGGTTCAGAACGCCATAGGTGGCGTCGAGGTCGATGACCTCGCGCAGCAGGATGCGGTTGTTCTCCAGCTCGTCACGCCACACCATGATGGCCTCGAAGGTCAGGGCGCTTTCGCACAGACCCGAGATCATGGCGTCGCGGCCGGCCTCGATCCGCTTGGCGATGGCGATTTCGCCCTCGCGGCTCAGCAGCTCGACCGAGCCCATCTCGCGCAGATACATCCGCACGGGGTCGTCGGTGCGGTCATAGGCGGCCTTGGCGGGCGCCTCGGCCACGCCGGTGGAGGCGGCGGCGGCGACGTCGGTGGACTGCTGCTCCTGCGCGTCCTCCTCGGCCTCGACGACATTGACGCCCATCTCCGACAGCATGGCCAGGGTGTCCTCGATCGCGTCGGGGGTCACCTCTTCCGACGGCAGGACCTTGTTCAGTTCCTCCATCGTCACATAGCCGCGGGCTTTCGCCTGCTTGATGAACTTCTTGACGCCGGCGTCGGTCAGATCGAGCAGGGGCCCGTCGGTCGAAACCTCGGCGTCCTGCGTTTCGGTCTGTGCATTCATAGTCAGTCAGTCTCCATCCGGAGGGGGTGATCAATCCGCCCCGGCGAAAATATAATGCCTGTCGAGCCGTAAGGTTACGCGCTCGCTCTGTCTTCCCAAATCTTTCCAGCGTCGGTCGCATGACGAAACATCGCCCGCGCGACAGTTAAGTCGGCGGAACCCTTCGTCTTGCCGGGCGCACGAAGCGCCTGCGACCATCGGACCCTTGCCGCGGCGAGGGGCGCATTTGCGACCAGGAATGGCGAGCCGGGCTTTGCCGCCGCCTTCTCGACCTCGCGCGCTAAGGCGTCATGATCCGATCAGGCCAGATGGCGTCGCTACGCGGCAGAGTCAAGGCGTGGTCGCATCAATCGCCGCGCAACCAGTTTTCGACGCGCTGACCCGGCACGCGCGAGAACTCGCGAACCTACGATCAGCATCTACTGTTTAAAGATCGACCGGCTCGGGAAGAGGATCGTCAATCTCGCCGATCTCTTCGTCGATAGGCTCCATCGTCGCCAACACGGCTAGAAGCCGTTCGACCGATCCCATCTGCGGCCCGGCCGCCTCAATGATCAGCCGCCCGCCTTCCTGACGCACCACCGCGCCGGCCGGAGCGGAGACGCCGCTCGGCAGGTGGATGACCTGATGGTCGCCGTCGCGCGTGATCCTGACAGGCTGGGAACCGTCCATGATCCGAGATTACTCCAGATCGCGCAGACCGCCAGTCGGCGCGCCTTAACCCAGGGTCGTCCAGAAATCGGGCGCGGCGAAGGAGCGGGTGATGGCGTCGCGTTCGGCCTTCAGCCGCACCAGGGCCTCGATCCCCGTGCCCTGGCTCAGGTCCTGTTTGGCGCTCTCCATGGCGCGGGACAGGGCCGCGAGATGGGTCATCAGGCCGAACACCTTCAGCCAGTGGGCCCGCGCCTCGGCTATGGGCAGTTCGGCCGACAGGAAGCTGGCGCCGGACTTGGAGGCGGCCTTCTCGATCTCCTTCAACAGGGGATCGAAGCCGGAATCGCGCAGACGATGGCGCACCACCGCCGCGTCGGACGGCTGACCCGACAGCCGCAGCCGCACCAGCTCCTGGGCCAACCCCTCCAGGGCGGCGTCGCCGAAGCCCTGGACGCTGACCTCTTCCAGATGGTCGTCCAGCCGTTCGATGTCGTCGATGGCGGCGTAGGCCAGGGCGGCGGCGACCGGGCTGACGGCGCGCGACAGGGACTGCATGGCCTGCGCCCCCTCGACCGTCTGGCCCAGTTTCGGCGGCGGGCCGAAACGGCCCCGCCCGCCCTGCCCCGGCTGCCACGGCGCCCGCGCGGGCGCACGGGGGAACAGGGCGTCGAACCGCTCGAACAGGTCGCGGCGATACTGTTCCGCCAGATCCTTGTCCTGGATGGCCGAGGCGGTGTTGCGCAGCCGCGCCTTGAATCCGGCCTTGCGCTCGGGCGTGTCCAGCGGCTCGGCGTCCTGTTCGCGGCGGAACAGAACCTCGGCGAAGCCGTGGGTGTCGGCCAGGGCCTGGCGCAGGGCCGGCGCCCCCTTGTCGCGCAGGATGTCGTCGGGGTCCTGCCCGCCGCTGAGCAGGCTGAACCGGAACGACCGACCGGCCTTCAGCAGGGGCAGGGACCGTTCGATGGCGCGATAGGCGGCGCGCAGCCCGGCCGCGTCCCCGTCGAAACAGAGCACCGGCTCGGACGAGATCCGCCACAGCCGTTCCATCTGTTCCTCGGTCAGGGCCGTGCCCATCGGCGCCACGGCCGGCAGGCCCGCGCGCTGGCAGGCGATGACGTCCATATAGCCTTCGACCACGATGATGGCCTGGTCGTTCTTGGATTCCGCCCCCAGGATCCGCCGCGCCTCGGGCAGGCCGTAGAGGGTCGCGCCCTTGTGGAAGAGCGGGCTCTCCGGCCCGTTCAGATATTTGGCCCTGTCGTCGGGGTTCATGGCCCGGCCGCCGAAGCTGACGATCCGCCCCCGCGCATCCAGGATCGGGAACATCAGCCGGTCGCGGAACCGGTCGTAGGGCTGGCCGCCGCTCTCCGGCGAGATCAGCAGTCCGGCGTCGACCAGATCGGCCGGCCGCGCCCCGCGCTGGATCAGGGCCTGTTTCAGCCCCTCGCGGTCGTTCGGCGCATAGCCCAGGCCGAACCGCTCCCACTGATCCTCGGGCAGACCGCGCTTTTCCAGATATTCTCGGGCCGCCTTGCCGGGCGTGCGGCGCAGATTGGCGGCGAACCATTTCTGGGCCAGGTCCATCCATTCCGACAGACCCAGCCGTTTCTGCTCGCGTTCGGCCTCCTTGGGATCCTCGGCCGGCAGTTGCATCCCGGCCTCGCCGGCGAGCCTCTGCACCGCCTCGACGAAGCTGAGCCGCTCGGTCTCCTGCAGGAAGGAGATGATGTCCCCGTGTTTCCCGGACGAGAAGTCGTGGAAGAAACCCTTGTCGTCGTTGACGAAGAAGGACGGCGACTTCTCCTTCGAGAAGGGCGACAGGCCGACATATTCCCGGCCCTGACGCTTGAGCTTCACCGTCCGCCCGATCACGTCGGACGGGCGAAGGCGGGCCTTCAGTTCATCGATGAATCTTTCGTCGAAACGCACCCGGCGATCCTTAAGCCCTGCGGCCCGTCACGTCGATGATCGGTGGAGAAGGATCAGGCGGTTCGCTCGGGCATCCCCCGAGGTCCGAACGAACCGCCGCATCGCTTGAGGCGTAAACCGCAGCGTCCCCCAACGCCTTGGCTTAACGAAGTCCTAACGCCTCGCGGACCTGCATCTGACGTCCAGATGGTTGTGCTGTCGATAGGCCGGATGCGGCGCCGCTGCTGATCAAGGCGAGACTGTGTCCTTTTCGCCGCGCAACGATCCGATCACCGACGACCGAAGGGCACCACCTTGTTGGCGCCGTCATGCCCGATATCGGCGGTTCCGAGGTAGGGTATGCCCGACCTCAGGCACCAGTAGCGAACGATCTCCTCCGGACTCTGGCCGAAATCGGGATCGTTTGGCGTGACATCGGAAACACGCCCCAGGCGAATACCAGCCACACGTCGAATGGATTCCTGACCTGTCAAATGAAACATCATCCGGTCCACGCGGTAGGCGGCCTCGGACACCTCTTCCAGCATCAGGACATGGCCGCTCAGATCGGGCTCCAGCACCGTGCCGACCAGCTGGTCGATGATGGTCAGATTGAAGGCGGCGGCCGGGCGCGGGTCTTCGGCCAGGGACGGTTCGATCCAGTCGGTGCGCCCGGTCGTCAGCCAGGACAAAGCCCCCTTGGCCGTCTCGTCGTGTCGCACCGAATCCGACGCCATCGGCCCGTGCGCCAGATGCTCGAACCCGGCCCTGTACATCCCGGCCAGCAGGCTGCCCGCGTCGGAATAGCCCATATAGCGTTTCTTGCGCGCCACGGCGTCCAGCCGGGGAATGACCGACTCGGCGATCCGGCACGAACCGTAACCGCCGCGCGCGAACCAGATGGCGTCCAGCCTCGGATCATTGGCGAACTCGACGAAGGCGTCGGCGCGGGCCCGGTCGTCGCCGGCGAAATGACCGTGTTTCAGAAAACAGGCGGGATGGAAGACCACCGCCACATCGCCGTCCGGATGGTGCTGCGCCATCCAGTCATTGACCTGATCCGCCCGCTCCTTCGAGAAGCGCGAGCTGGCGCAGACGATTCCGATCTTGAACCCGTTCTTCACGCCGCCTCCAGCGCCGCCAGCACCTCGGCCGTCGAACGGACGCGCGAGATGCGCGGCAGGATCTGGGTGATCGAGAATTCGTGCCACTCGGCCGAGAAGGTGCTGCAGGCGTTTTCAACCACCACCATGCCGTAGCCCAGCGACCAGCCTTCGCGGACCGTCGATTCAACGCCCATATTGGTCGCCACCCCGGCGACGAGAACGGTCTCGATCCCCAGCCGGCGCAGATACAGGTCCAGGTCTGTGCCATGGAAGGCGCCCCACTGGTGCTTGGTCACGATCAGGTCCGGCTCCAGCGCCAGAACCTCGGGCCGCAGCTCGGCGAAATCGGCGGGCAGTTCGCCCAGGTGCGCCGCGTCGATCGCCCCCTTGGGCGCCAGTTCGCCGTTCGGCCCGAAATCGACCCGCACCGGCACGATCCGCCCGCCCTTGGCCTTCAGGGCGCGGGCCAGGGCCAGGTTGCGTTCGACCACATCCTCGACGGCGTGAGGGAAACGGTCGGCCGACAGTATCCCCTTCTGCAGGTCGATCATCACCAATGCGGTCTTGCGGGGATCGAGTTCCAGGGCCACGACGTCTCCTGACGGAATCAATTTGCACCAACGCGCGCCGCCGTCGGGCGCGACGGCCCTTCCTATCGCACCATGACCGACAGCGCCTCCTACTTCTTCTGCGGCATCGGCGGATCCGGCATGCTGCCCCTGGCCATGATCGTCCAGGCGCGCGGCGTCGCCATCGAGGGCTCGGACCGCGCCCTGGACCAGGGCCGCACGCCCGAGAAGTTCGACTGGCTGCGCGCTCACGGCGTGACCCTGCACCCCCAGGACGGCTCGGGCGTCACCCGCGCCGACCAGACGGTGATCGCCACCGGCGCCGTCGAGGACACGGTGCCGGACATCGGCGCAGCCAAACGCGTCGGGGCGACCATCAAGACCCGGCCCCAACTGCTCAGCGAGATCTTCAACGCCGCCCCGACCTCGGTCGGCGTCGCCGGCACCAGCGGCAAGTCCACCATCACCGGCATGATCGCCTGGATCCTGCACCAGACAGGCCGCGCGCCCACCGTCATGAACGGCGCCGTGATGAAGAATTTCGCCGACGCCGACCACCCCTTCGCCAGCGCCCTGATCGGCGGCCCCGACCTGTTCGTGGCCGAGGTGGACGAGAGCGACGGCTCCATCGCCCGCTATGACCCGACCGTCGCCGTGGTCTCCAACATCTCGCTGGACCACAAGTCGATGGAGGAACTGCGCGACCTGTTCGGCGGCTTCACCGCCCGCGCCACGACGGCCATCCTGAACCTCGACAATCCCGAGACGGCGGCGCTGGCCCAGACCCTGCCCGCAGGAAAAGCCATCACCTTCGCCCTGGGCGAGGAAAAGGCCGACCTGTCCGCCCACGATCTGCAGCCCCTGCCGACCGGGATGAAGTTCCGCCTGATCGACGGCTGGACCGAATACGACGCCGTGCTGAACGTGCCCGGCGCCCACAATGTCGCCAACGCCCTGGCGGCGCTCGGCGCGGTCAAGGTCCTGGGCGTGCCTACGGCTGAGGCGGTCAGGGCGCTGGAAGGCTTCGCCGGCATCCGCCGCCGGATGGAGGTGGTCGGGACCGCGAACGGTATCACGGTCATCGACGACTTCGCCCATAACCCGGACAAGATCGCCGCGACGCTGAAGACCCTGCACGCCTTCGACGGCCGGCTGCTGATCCTGTTCCAGCCGCACGGCTTCGGCCCCCTCAAGCTGATGAAGTCCGAATTCATTCAGGGTTTCGCCGGCCTGATGCGCGAGAACGACGTCCTGCTGATGCCCGAGCCCGTCTATTACGGCGGCACCACCGACCGCAGCGTCGGCTCCGAGGACATCGCCTCGGGCGTCCGCGCCGCCGGTCGCACGGCCGAGGCCCTGCCCACCCGCGCCGACTGCGGCGACCGGATCGTCGAGATCGCCCGGCCCGGCGACCGGATCATCGTCATGGGCGCCCGCGACGACACCCTGTCCAGCTTCGCGGCGGAGTTGCTGGAACGGCTGGCGGCGCGCTAGGCCCGCATCGCCTCTATCACCGCGCGCAGCCCGGCCGAGATGTATTTCCGGGTCGGATAATAGAGGTAGAGCCAGTCCTCGGGCGCGCACCAGCTGTCCAGACAACGGATCAACCGGCCGTCCCGGACATGGGCCTCGGCCCGGTCTTCCCAGACATAGGCCAGACCGACGCCGTCCAGCGCAGCGCGCAGCAGCAGGTCGTGGTCGTCCGACGACACCGGCCCCGTCGGCTGGAACTCCACCGTCCGCCCGTCCTTGGTGAACTCCCACGGATAGCGCACGCCCGAGGGGTAGAGGTTCTGCAGACAGACATGGCCCTGCAGATCGGCGGGGATTCGCGGAATGGGCCGGCGGGTGAAATAGGCGGGCGCCCCGACCACGGCGAACCTCAGCCGAGGATTGATCTTCACCGCCGTCATGCCGTCGCGCAGGCTCTCGCCCAGACGAATGCCCGCGTCGAACCCCTCTTCCACTATGTCCACCAGCCGGTCCGTGGTGACGATCTCCAGCTCCAGACGGGGATTGGCCTTGATCACCGCGCCCAGGAACGGCCCCAGCACGAAGGGGGCGATGGAGCTGGGCGCATTGATCCGCACCTTGCCGAAGGGGGTGTCGCGAAACTGGTTCAGGCCGTCCATGGCCAGGCCGATATCGCCGAAGGCCGGCGACACCCGCGCCAGCAGCATGGCCCCGGCGTCGGTCAGGGACACGCTGCGCGTCGTCCGGTTCAGCAATCGGATGCCGACCCGCGCCTCCAGATTGCTGACGGCGTGGCTGACAGCCGAGGCGGTGACGCCCCTCTCCTCGCCCGCGCGCCGAAAACTCCTGTGCCGGGCCACGGCATCGAAGGCCGCCAGTTCAGACAGGTCCGTCGTGCGCATTGATAAATCTGACTCAGCATTGATCGGAATATTCCTGATCTAATCCTTATCGCTCGAAAAGCGCAAACCTCCTCTCGAAGCCGAGCGGCCCCTCGCCGGATCAGACAGGAGAAGGACCATGATCACACTACCCCAGGCCCAGACGATCCTCGCCGCAGCCGAGGCCAAGGCGACCGAAATCGGCGTCCAGGCCCAGATCGCCGTGCTGGACGCCGGCGCCCATCTCAAGGGCTTCATCGGCATGGACGGCGCCGTGCTCGGCTCGATCGACGTGGCCCTGGGCAAGGCCCGGACCTCGGTCCTGTTCGGCATCACCAGCGAGGCCGTCTGGGACTACTGCAAGCCCGGCGCCCCGGCCCCCGGCCTGGAGCTGAGCAATGGCGGGCTGATGACCTTCCCCGGCGGCGCGCCCCTGACCCTCGACGGAGCGCTGATCGGCGCGGTCGGCGTGTCCGGCGGCAGCCCGGCTCAGGACGCCCGGATCGCCGCGGCCGCCGCCGCCGCCCTCGCCCACTGACTTCCAACCACCACCACCAACCCAACCCAACCCAACCCAAAGGACCAAGACCATGACCACCGCAAAGAAGACCATCCTGATCACCGGCGCCGGTTCCGGCTTCGCCGAGGCCGCCGCCATCGGCATGGCCCAGGCCGGCCACGACGTCATCGCCACCGTGCAGTTCTCGCCCCACGTCACCCCCCTGCGTGAAAAGGCCAAGGCCCTGGGCCTGCCGAACCTGCGGGTCGAGAAGCTGGACCTGTTCGACGCCCACGACGTCGCCTACGCCCTGACCTGGGACTTCGACATCCTCTGGAACAACGCCGGCGTCGGCGAGGCCGGCCCGGTGTTCGAAATCCCGCTGGACCTGGTTCGCCGCAACTACGAGGTCAATGTCTTCCTGCCGCTGGACCTGACCCAGAAGGTGGTCCGCAAATGGATCGACGCCGGGGTGAAGGGCAAGGTGGTCTTCACCTCCTCGATGGGCGGCCTGTTCACCCCGGCCAACTGGGGCGTCTATGTCTCGACGAAGCACGCGCTGGAATCGGTGGCCGAGGCCATGCAACTGGAACTGGCCGCCCACGGCATCAAGGTCCAGACCATCAACCCCGGCGCCTTCTACACCGGCTATAACGAGACCATGGCCGACACGCCGTTCCGCTGGCTGGACGATACGAAGAACATCACCCAGCGCGCCGCCCTGCGCGCCGAGTTCGACGGCTTCCTGTCGGCCCCGGACGGCCATCTGGACGCCCAGGAAATGATCGACCGGATGATCGAGATCGTCCCCGCCGACACCGGCAAGTTCCGCAACGTGGTGCCCCAGGCGACCGAGGACATGCTGAAGGCGCACCAGATCACGGCCTGGGACAACCGGATCTGATCTCGGCTCGCCCCGACGACGGCCGCCGTTCGCAAGAGCGGCGGCCGTTTCGTCTTTCGGGTCAGGCCCGACGCGACGGCGTCCTGAAGGTCAGCCACAGGCCCGAAACCAGGAAGTAGAAGGCGCCGAAGCCCGCGTAGCCCGCGACGGAGGTGATCGACAGCGGCATAGGCTTGGTCGCCATCAGGACGAAGAAGACCCCGGCCAGAACCGACTGGCCGCCGCTCAGCACCATGGCCCATTGCGCCCCATAGGTCCGCCACCGCCGCACGCCGGTCAGAAGCTGCAGCAGGCCGGCCAGAACCGCCCAGACGCCGAAGACGCCGATCGCCGCATTGACGCTGACGGCCAGGCCGCCGAGCATGCCCAGCGCCGTGGCGACGCTGACCGCCGCATTCACCGTCTGGGTGCGATTGGCGCGGTATCCGCCGTTGGCCCTGGCGTCGAGCAGGTTCGCCAGCGCGTCCCAGGCCGGATAGACGACCAGCAGCACGGCCCCGATCAGCGGATTGGACGCTCCCGCGGTGAAGGCGGCGGCGACCCAGACGAAGGCGACGGCCGCTCTCAGGAAATAATAGTTCCGAAGCGCGGCGTTCGGATTGCGCGCATCGATGACGGAGGAGGCGGAAGACATGATCGATCCTTATATATGATGCGACATTATATGTCGCGACATCTATTTGGTAGACGATGGCCGGCGCGTTTGCCAGAAATATCTGTCGTGACATAGAATGTCCGACCGTCACCCTTTCCGGACACCGATCTTGACGTCTCCCGCCGCCGCCTATGTCCCGACCCTGGACGACCAGCTCTGCTTCTCGCTCTACGGCGCCAGCATGGCGATCAACCGGGCCTACAAGCCGCTGCTCGACAGGCTCGGCATCACCTATCCGCAATATCTGGTGCTGAGCGCCCTGTGGGAGTATGACGACCTGAGCGTCGGCGCGATCGCGGAGCGGCTGGGGCTCGATTCCAGCAACGTCACCCCCCTGGTCAAACGCATGGAGGGCGCCGGCCTGGTCGTCCGGCAGCGCAATCCGTCGGACGAGCGTCAGGTGGTGGTCAGTCTGACGGCCGACGGCGCGGCCATGAAGACACGCAGCGCCTGTCTGGGACAACGTCTGTTCGAAGCGGCCGGAATGAGCGTCGAAAACCTCGTCCAGCTCAACAAGGCCGTGCAGACGTTCAGGGATTCCGTCTCGCGCTTTTCGCCGACCGAGCCGACGCCCTAATAGACGTCGCGCCGATACCGGCCGTCCTCGAGCATCTCCAGCACGCGCTCGGCGCCCAGAGCCGCCTCCAGCGCCGCATGAACGCCCGAGGCCATGCCCTCCAGACTGCCGCAGACATGGAGGGTCGCGCCGCGGTCGATCCAGTCCCGCAGCTCGTCGCTCGCCCCGGCGACCAGATCCTGCACATAGCGGCCGTCGCCCGGATCACGCGAGAACGACCGGTCCAGACGTTTCAGCACGCCCGTCGCCAGCCCGGCCTGAAGCTCCGTATCGAAGAAGGCGTCGTGGGCGCGGGTCCGTTCGCCGAACAGCAGCCAGGCCCCGCCGCCTGTCGCCGTCCGCGCCTTCAGATGAGCGCGCAGGCCGGCGATCCCCGTGCCGTTGCCGATCAGGATCATCGGCGTCTCGTCCGCTGGACCGTGGAAGCTGCGGTTCGTCCGGACCCGCATCCCGATCTCGCCGCCGATCTCCAGGTCTTGCGTCAGCCAGCCCGAGGCCAGGCCCGGCGAGCCGTCGGCGTGGCGCATCAGACGGATCAGGAACTCGACCCGCCCGTCCGACGGCAGGGAGGCGATGGAATACTCCCGCGCGCCCGGCGTGACGCCGTCGCGTTCGGGCAGGCCGACCTCGGCGATGTCGCCCGCCGACCAGTCGGAGACGTGCCCGACCGGCTGGAACGCCAGATGCCAGGCCTCGCCGCCGGGACTGCCCGGATTGACCAGGGTCCGCTCGACCAGCCGCCAGGGCTCATAGGCCGGCGGGGTCCAGTCGGGGGCGGAGACGCTGCCGGTGATCTGGTTCAGCTGATGCTGCCAGTGGCGGACGGTCCCGGCCTCGCCGTCGTCGACCTCGACCGTGTCGAACAGGGGCTCGGCGCCCGACCGCCTCAGCCAGCCGTCGACCGCATGGCCGAAGCCGCAGAACTGGTCGTAGCTGCGGTCGCCCAGGGCCAGCAGGCCGAAGCGCAGGGTCGACAGATCCGCCGCCTCGCCCATGAGCTTGCGCACGAAGCGCGCTGCGCCGTCGGGCGGATCGCCTTCGCCGGTCGTCGAGACGATCAGCAGGGCCCGGCCCGCCGCCTTCAATGTCGCCACATCCAGATCGGCGAAGGACAGGACCCGCGCACCGACACCGCCGTCACCAAGAGCTTTGGCCGTCATCCAGGCCAGTTCCTCGGCGAAGCCCGTCTGGCTGGCGTAGGCGACCAGAATGGCCTCCCCCTCCCCGGCCAATGCGTCGGACCGCGCCCGCGCCGCCGCCTTCGCCCGACGCCCGCGCCAGACGATGACGCCGACCAGGACCAGCCACAGGGCGACCGCCCCCGCGGCCCACAGCCAACGCGTCGGATCGCCTGTCACTCGCTCCCCTCGGTTGGGGCCTCATCCATCATGGCCGTGAAGGCCGGGGTCATCCGCTCGACCGGTCCGCGTTCGGTGCGCTCGACGAAATGGGCCGCCAACCCCATGGCCTCGGCGTAGTCCGGCCCCTCGAACGGCCCCATGATCGTCAGGGCGGTGGCGTAGGCGTCGGCCTTCATGGCCGAGGCGTGCAGCACCGTCACCGAGGCCAGGGCGTTGGCCACGGGCGCGCCGGTCGAGCCGTCCAGCGTATGCGGATAGAGCCGCCCCTTGTGTTCGAAGGCGCGGCGGTAATCGCCGCTGGTGGCCACGGCCAGATCGAACAGGGCCGCCACGGTGCGCGGCGCGGGACTGCCCTCGATCCGTTCGATCTCGACCCACCAGGGCTGGGCGTCCGGCTTGACGCCGCGCCCCTTCAGCTCGCCGCCGATCTCGATCAGGTGCGAGGTCGCGCCCAGGGCCGTCAGCCGGTCCGACACCCGGTCCACCGCATGACCCTTGGCGATGCCGGAGAAGTCCAGCCTCATGCCGCCCATCTGCATCAGGCCACGCGCCTCGCGATTCATCCGCAGCTTCCGCCAGCCCGACACCTTCAGCGCCGCCTCGATCTCGTCCTGCGACGGCACGGGCAGCAGGGCCGGGCGCGGTCCCGGCGGACCGAAGCCCCACAGGTCGACCAGGGCGCCCAGGGTCGGATCGACCGCCCCGTTCGTCTCGTCGCCCAGGTCCATGGCGGCGTCCAGCAGATCCCAGAAGGGCTGCGACACCGCCCACATCCCCTCGGGCGCGGCGTTGAAGCGGCTGATCTCGCTGGACGGCGTCCACGGGCTGAACACGGCGACCACGGCCGCCAGCTCCTGCTCGATGGCCGCCTGGACCGCAGATTCCTCCAGACCGCGCGGGCCGATCACCCGCGCGCTCCAGGTCGTGCCCATGGTCTCGCCGCCCAGCGACCAGATCACACCGCTGGGCGGACGCGGCGGCGCGCCCTCCATGGCCGGGATCAGCACCCGGTTATCGGCCCGGTCCGCAAGCGGGACCGGGTCGCCGAAATTGACCGTGGGCGGGGCGGCGCGGGATCCGCGCGAGAAGGGCGTGTCAGACATGCCCTTCGCTTAGGGCAGGACTTCCACGACCGCCACATAGGAGGCGTTCGACGCCGGCTGATCGCCCTGGGCGTCGGCGCGCACCGAGGCGTTCAGCCAGTACATGCCGGCTTCCGGCCAGGTGACCGAGAAGACGCCGTCGGCGCCGGTCTTGACCGTCGATTCCTCGGGATTGTCGCGATAGCGCAGGCCGCCGCGCGCGACGGTGACCTCCAGATCCGCCGCCGGCTGGCCGTCCTTCAGCAGTTTGAAGCTGGCCGCCTCGCCCGCCACCAGATCGTTCGGGTGGGTCACCGGCACCAGCTCCAGACCTTCGTTGGTCGGGGCGAAGACGGTGTCGGTCGGGTTGTTCAGGGTGACGAAGGTCTCGATCCGGCTGGCGGTCTTGGTCGCCCGCACGTCGGTCGCGCCCGCCGGAATGGCCGACGGGAAGTCCGCCGCCGCGCCGCGCCAGCGCTTCTGTTCGCCGTTCAGGGTGTAGCTGGCCATGAAGCCGCCCATGACATTGGCGACCTTGTAGGTGCCGTTCTGCGTCAGGTGGGCGTCAAAGGTCGAGCGGTACTGGCCCTGCATGGCGTGCTCGGGCTGAACGGCCGAACCGTCCGGCGCCGTGATGGTCAGACCCGTCATCCGCATGGCGGCGTGGTCGGGGTTGAAGACCTGGTTCGACATGCCGGCGTCGAAGCCGACCCAGGCGTCCGTGCCCGACAGGGTGGTGGCGGTCGGCGCCATCCAGGCGCGGTGGGCCTGGGCGGCCATCGGCGCGGCGAGAGCAGCGGTCAGGGTCAGCAGGGCGGCGAGCTTCTTCATGGGTCTGTTCCTTAGCGAGAGACGGCGACGCGCACGGCGCCCAGTTCGGTGGAGCCGGTTCCGGCGCCGGTGTTGGCCGCGCCCCAGCGGAAGGGCACGCGCACCGTCTCGCGACCGCCCAGTTCGCGGGCCGCCTCGACGACGATATTGTACTGTCCCGGCTGCAGGCCGCGCAGGCGGGCGGCGGGGATGGTGATCGTCTGACGCCCCGGCGCGCGGGTGGCGCCGGAGACGCCGTCGGCCGGCAGGCTCATGGCCCGGCCGCCCTTGCGCCACCAGGTGCGCAGATCCTTCAGCCAGTCCTTGCCGTCACCCTCGTTGTTGCGGGTCTGCTGATACCAGACCGCCAGGGTCTGGACCGCCGTCTGGTCGGGCTGCTCGATCCACACGGCGACATAGGGCCGGTGATAGGAGGCGGTGTTCAGGCGCGGCAGATCGACCGAGACGGTCAGGTCGGCGGCCATGGCCGGGGCGGCGGCCGCGAGGCCGACCGTGGTGACGACGATGGGAAGAAGGCGCATCCGGCAGCTCTCGTGGGTTCGGGTCAGTGAATGAAGATCAGGGCGATGACGACGGGGATCAGCAGGCCCAGGGCGGCCAGCGGCCAGGTCGAGGGCCGGCCCTTGGCGTGCAGCCACATCAGGCCCAGCCCCGTCAGGGCGAAGATGGTGCAGGCCACGGCGAAGACGTCGATGAACCAGAACCAGACCTTGCCGGCGTTGCGGCCCTTGTGCAGGTCGTTGAGGTAGGCGATCCAGCCACGCGTCGTCTTCTCGTGCAGGGTTTCCCCCGTTGAACGGTCGATGGTCACCCATCCGTCGCCGCCGGGCGTGGCCAGGGCGACGTAGATTTCATCGGCCGTGGTCTCGGTGGGCTTGCCGGCGATCTCGGCCTTCAGCGCCTCGGCCGACCAGCGCGCCACGGCGTCCGGAACCGGATCCGTCGTCTCCTCGGGAAAGGCGGCCAGCCGCGCCAGCAGGGGCGCCGGCAGGGTCGCCGTCTGTTCGACCGTCACCGGCTCGGCCGGGATCGAGGCTGCGTGGTTCAGGGTGATCCCGGTCACCGCGAACAGGATCATCCCGACCAGGCTGACCGCCGCCGAGATCCAGTGCCACGAGTGGAGTTGTTTCAGCCAGAAGGAGCGCGCGCCGTTCAGCGCCGCCTTGGGCTTCTTCGCTCCCTTGGCGGCGGTTTCGGCCTGGCGCTGTGCGGCGAGTTCGGTCACGGCGTGGCTGTGCCACTGTTGCGAACCGTTTTCAATAGCAGCCTGTGCGACGAAATCGCCGCATCACCGAACGGCGGTCACGATCCCGCGACCGCCGCCCTCGCCCAGACGCCGGCGGGCCGGGCCTCAGTAGCTGAATCGCAGGCCGGCGCGCAGGGTGCGCGGCGGGCCGTAGCCGGCGACGCCCAGTCCGGTCTCGGACACCTCGACCTCTTCGTCGAAGGCGTTGTCCACTGCGGCGTACAGCATCACCCCCTGACGCGCCGCCCATTCGGCGCGGGCGTCCAGGGTCACGGCGGCGTCCAGCGAGCGGCTGTTCAGATCATCGTCGAACCGCGCCGATTCATAGCGCGCCGCCACGCCCAGGGTCAGCCGGTCGGTCGCCCGCCAGTCCACGCCGGCCGTCGCGCTCCATTCCGGCGCCTGGGCCGGACGCAGGCCGGTCAGTTGCGGCGCGGCCGTGCCGCCGTCCACCTCGGCGTCGGTCCAGGACAGGGCGGCGTTCAGCGACAGGGCCTCGGTCGCCTGGACCGAGCCGTTCAGCTCCACGCCCCAGGCCTCGATGGTCCCGGCGTTCTGGCGCTGGCGCAGCACGCCCCCGGCCGGCACGAAGCCCGCGCGGGGGAAGGTCGCCGGCCCCTCGCCGATCGTGACATTGACGATGGCGTCCTCGATCTCGTTCCAGAAGACGGTCGCGCCCCAGGCGATCCCGTCCCGGTCGAAGGCCAGGCCGGTCTCGATCCCGCGCAGGGTCTCGGGCTCCAGGGCCGCATTGGCCTCGGTGATGTCGTCCCCGACCCGGAAGGGCCGGTGCAGTTCGTTCAGGGTCGCCGGCCGGAAGCCGGAATAGGCCGCGGCCCGCCAGGCGTAGCCCTCGCCCAGCAGCGACCCCAGGTCGCGACGGACCGCCAGGCGCGCGCTGACCACGTCGCCCGACCGGTCGGGATCGGTCTCGTCCAGCGTCACCACGCCGGTCGCCAGCGTATGTTCACGACGGAAGCCCGCCTCGTTGCTCCAGTGGTCGGTGCGCAGGCCGCCCGCGACCAGCCACGGCCCCTGGGTCCAGGAGGCGTCGACATAGGCGCCATAGACCGCCGTCTCGCCGCCGGCCTCGCGACCGCGCGGCGTGAAGGCCAGGCCGAAGAATTCGTTGGTCTCGCCCTCGTTGAAGCGGCCGTCGGCGCCGATCTCCCACTGCAGGCGGCCGCCGCCGATGTCCTGGGCGCCCCGCCGCAGGGCCGCGTTCAGACCCCAGCCCGTCGCCGGGGTGCGGTACTGGTTATTGACCAGGGTCGTGCCGACCCGCCCGTCCTGGACCGAGGCCGAACTATTGGCCAGATTGCTGTCGATCCGCCAGGCCTGCAGCCGCCAGCCGTAACCGCCGTCGACCGGCGCCTTGGCCAGGGTGGCGCTCAGCGCATGGCCGCTGGCGTTGGCGCGGGTCTGGGCCAGGCCCGACCCTCGATCCTCTTCCCAGGTCGAGGCGCGCAGCGACAGGGTCGCATCCCCGATCGGCGCATCGGCCCGCAGGGCGGCGGCGCGCGTATCCAGGTCCAGCGGCGTATCGGCCGCACCGGCTGCGGCGCCGCGCACCGGCGTATAGCCGTCGCTGACCTCGTACAGGCCCGAGGCGGTCAGCCGCACCGGCCCGACCAGGGTCGAGGCCGAACCGGCGATCCGCGCCCCGCCCCGTTCAGCGACCGAGGCGTCCAGCACCCCGCCCGACGCCCGCTCGCGCAGCTGGATCGTCCCGGTCAGGGCGCCGGCGCCGTAAGGCCCCGCCCCGGCGCCGCGAATGATGTCGACGCCTTCCAGGCTCTCGGTCGTCGCCTGGGACCAGATCACCCAGCCCCCGAACGGATCGTTCAGCGGCACGCCGTCCAAGGTCACCAGGGCCCGCCCCGCGCCCGACGGCGCGATGGCCCGCAGCGAGATGCCCTGGGTCGTCGGATTGGCCGCCAGACTGGAGGTGCGCCGGAACAGGGACACAGCCGGCACGGTCCGCAGGGCCTCGTCCAGGCGGGTGGACCGCTCCAGCACCTGCTGGTCGAGCCGCACCACCGAGAAGGCGGCGTCCGCAGCGGCGGGCGGCAGACGGGCGGCCGTGACCACGACGTCGGACAACTGAGCGGGCGGAGCGGGGGGAAGGGCGTCTTGCAACATCGAGCGTTACAATAGGAAGCGAAGCCGTCGGGTTCACCCCCTGGGCGTTAAAAGACCGATGGTGATCCCCAGGTCACACTTCCGACCAGCGCCGCAGCAGGTTGTGATAGACGCCGGTCAGTTCGATCACCGCCTGATCCTTCGCCCCCTTCTCGCGCGCTACCCGCTGCGTCGCCACGTCGAGGCGGAACAGCATCTCGCGGTCGCCGTCGTCGCGGATCAGGCTCTGCATCCACATGAAGGACGACACCCGCGCCCCGCGTGTCACCGGGGTCACGCTGTGCAGGCTCTTGGACGGGTACAGGACGAGATCCCCGGCCGGCAGCTTGACCGACTGGGGGCCGTACATCTCCTCAATGATCAGTTCGCCGCCGTCGTATTCGTCCGGCTCCGCCAGGAACAGAGTCGCGGAGAGGTCGCTCCGTATACGGATCGATCCACCCCCACGCTGTTGGCGTATGGCGTTATCGACGTGCAGACCGAACTCCCCTCCTCCCTCGTAGCGGTTGAAAAGAGGCGGAAAGATCGTGTGCGGCAGGGCGGCGGCGACGAACATCGGGTTGGCGTTCAGCGCCTGGACCACCAGGGCCGAGACCTCCTTCGCCACGTCCGAGTCCTCGGGCAGTTGCAGGTTCCGCTTGGCGGTCGCCGACTGGTGGCCCGAGGTGACATTGCCGTCGGTCCAGGGACCGGCGTCCAGCCGTTCGCGCAGGGCCTTCACTTCGGCCTTGGAGAAGACTTCGGGGATCTGCAGCAGCACGGCGGGACTCGCTCAAAACAAAGACGGCCCCGCCGGAAGGACGGGGCCGCCAGAATAGGCCGGGATCAGGGGCCTTTAGAAGCGCATGTTCAGCGCCAGGATGGCCTGACGCGCCGGAGCGACGTCGGCGTGGTGAACCCCGTTGGTGCGGATGATGTATTCCTCGTCCGCCAGGTTCTTCACATTCAGCTGCAGGCTGGCGCGGTCGGTCAGCTCGTAAGAGGCGAAGGCGTCCACACGAGTCCATTCCGGCGAATAAACTCGGTTGCCGCCGCCGCCGGCGCCGCCCTGGTTTCCGCCGAAGCTGTCGGAGACATAATAGACGCCGCCGCCCAGGGTCAGTTTGCGCGTGACCCGATAGGTGCTGAACAGGCTGACGGTGTTTTCCGGCGTATTGGCCAGAGGGTCGCCGACATTGACGCTGTTGTAGGCGCCCTTGACCAGTTCGGAGTCCATGTAGGTGTAGCCGCCGAAAATCGTCCAGGCCGGAGTGATATTGCCTGAGACGCCCAGTTCGAGCCCCTTCACTTCGACTTCGCCGACCTGCTCATACACATCCGGCGCCGCGACCAGGACCGCCGCATTCTTGCGCGTGGTCTGGAACAGGGCCGCCGAAAGAGCCAGTCTGTCGTGGAAGACGTTGGCCTTGGCGCCCAGTTCGAAGCTCTCGGTGTCTTCCGGCTCCAGAACCTGGCCATTCAGCGAGCCGGTACCCGTTCCGCCCGAGGCGTTCTGGTCGCCCGCCGCGATGGTCGGCGGCGTCGAGGACGTGGCCCATGAGGCGTAGATGCTGCTGTTCGCCGTCGGCTTGAACACCAGACCGACCTGATAGTTGGTGAACTCCCAGGTCCGCTTCGGCACGACGACATAACCCGGCGTCGTGGCCGTCTGCGGATTGATCGTCCACACGCCGTTCAACTGAGTGGCGGTCACGTTCAGGCCTTCGACCGAATACTGGTCCCAGCGCACGCCCAGATTCAGGATCAGACGTTCGGTCAGGGTGATGCTGTCGTTGGCGTAGACGCCGATGGTCTCGGTCGTGTTCGAGCTGGCGGGGCCGCGATTGATCACCCCGGTCCAGGCGTCGTCCGGATCCGGATTGAACACTTGGGTGCAGTCGCCGGCGCCGAGCGCGCCCGTCGCCGTCGGGCGAGATCCGTTCACGGTCGTCAGGCCCGTGGGGCACTCCGAGCCGGACGTGGTGTAGGTCGAATAGGTCGCGTTGCGGTTCCGCTCTCGCGTCAATTCCACGCCGACGTCATAGCTGTGCTTGATCGATCCCGTGGCGAACTGACCGTACAGGTCGGTGACGTTCGCCAGGGTCGTGACCGGGTTCCAGCGCGTCTTGGTGCCGCGCTTCATCCAGTAGGTTCCGTCGGCCGCCAGACCGACATAGCCGCCGTCGCCAGGATTGGTGACGATATAGTCGTTCAGCGTCTCGGAGTAGCGGCTGACGTTGCGGATGGTCGCGGCGGCGCTGAGCCGGTGCTCGGCCTTGAAGGTGAAGGCGTCCACCTCGTTGGTCAGATAGTCGCGATCCTTCAGCCCGTAGAAGCTGTCGTAGGGCACGTCCAGAATCCCGCTCTCCGTGCGCGGACGGACCGGAGCGGTCGAGGTGGTCGCCGGGACCAGCTTGGTGAACAGCGGAATGCCGTAATCCGGCATCTGGTCGCTGGTCAGATGGTAGTAGCTGAATACCATCGACGAGGGCGTTCCCAGACCGGCGCCCAGGCTGATCGCCGCGCCCCATTTGTCGTAATCCACCGCGTCGCGACCCGGCACGTCGCCCTGGGCGCCCATCAGGTTGATCCGCAGACCGGCCGTGCCGCCCAGCGGCATGTTCGAGTCGATCGTGCCGCGCAGATAGCCGTCGGTGCCGACGCCGGCGCCGACATTGGTGAACTGGCGCAGTTGCGGCTGTTTGGAGCCCAGATTGATGCTGCCGCCGCCCGAGCCGCGGCCGGAATAGACGGCGTCCGGTCCCTTGATGACCTCGACCTGTTCCAGGTTGAAGACCTCGCGCTGCTGGCCGCCGGTGTCGCGCACGCCGTCGACGAAGACGTTGTTGCCCGACGACTGACCGCGAATGAACGGACGGTCGGCCAGGGGCTGGCCGCCCTCGCCGGCGCCGAAGGTGATGCCCGGCGAATTCATCAGCAGATCCTGCAGCGACGAGGCCGAGGTCTGTTCGATGATCCGTTGCGGAATAACCGTAACCGCGCGCGGCGTGTCGACCAGCGGCGCGACGAACTCGGGACTGGCCGGCTGGGCTTTTCGAACCTGCCCGTTGACGTCGATCGTGCCCAGGTTGGCCGCCTGCGAATCCTGCGGCGCGGTGGCGATCACACCGTCATCGGCGGCGAAGGCCGGGGCGGCGACCAGCATACCGGCGGCGCTGGAGGCGAACAGAAGCGAACGGAGCGCGGCGGCGCGGGATTCGGACATTTTAATGCGACCTTTTGGCCTGATTTTGCGATGCGCTCGCAATAAACAGCTTCACTTTGTCGCACAAGCGAAATTGCGACCAAGTCGCAACAATTGCCTAAATCCAGCCCTGAAGGGACGCCCGTCGCGGCGGGCGCGACGAACGGACGCGGGATTGAAGGCTTGGCGGCGCAACCGCCGACGTCGTCAGCCCACGACGCTCATCGTCCGCGCAGCCGGCGCCGGGTTCAGGTCCAGCCAGGTCGGATCGGGCATGGCCTTGTGTGCGGCGGCCAGGGCCTCGGACCATTGACGACCCAGGTCGCGGAAATAGGGATCGTCGGCGTCGATGCGGCGCTCCATCCCGGTCAACCCGTCACGCGGAATGACGATCAGGTCCAGCGGCGGCCCGACCGCGATATTCGATCGAATGGTCGAGTCGAACGAGATCAGCCCCAGCTTCACCGCCTCGGACAGGGGCGTCGAGGTGTGCAGCGCCCGGTCCAGGATCGGTTTGCCGTATTTCAGCTCGCCGATCTGCAGATAGGGGGTGTCCGGCCCGCATTCGATGAAATTGCCCTGACCGTAGACCAGGTACAGGCCCAGTTTCCCGCCGCCGATCTGGCCGCCCAGCAGCATGGAGGCGTTGACGTTCAGGGCGTCTGCGGTCGGCGAGGCCGGGGTGTTGATGGTCGCCCGCACCATGGCCATGGCGTGACCCAGGATCTGGGCGGCGCGGAACAGGGTCGGCGCGGTCTCCAGCGTCTCGGGCCCGGTCGAGTCCGGCAGCTTGACCCCTTCGGCCACCATGGCCAGGGCCGTCTGGGTCACCGACAGGTTCCCCGCCGTCGCCACCGCCAGGACCCGCTCGCCCGCCGTCTTGAAGATGTGCAGCTTGCGGTAGGACGAGATGTTGTCCACGCCCGCATTGGTGCGGGTGTCGGCGATCATCGCCAACCCCTCGTCCACCAGCATGCCTACGCAATAGGTCACGTCGCTCTAACCGCTCCTCGCGTTGCGAATCGACTGACGCTAGCAGATTCCTGCGTCATGGCGATCAGGACCATCCCTTGGTTTGGTGTTGCTGCTGGCTCTGTTGCACCGGCCGCACATGCAGGGAGACCGTCAGGCTCTCCATACCGCCACCATAGCTTGTGCCCCGGATCGGCGTGGCGCCCAGGGCGTCCAGACCCACCGCCACCCGCACATAGTTCTCGGTCGGGGAGATGCCGTTGGCCGCATCGAACCCGACCCAGCCCAGCCCCTCGATCCAGGCCTCGGCCCAGGCGTGGGCGGCGTCCTGGTCGTGCTGGCCGTCCGACCGGCTCAGATGGCCCGAGACGTAGCGGGCCGGCACGCCCGCCTTGCGCGCGCAGGCGATGAAGATCTGGGCGTGGTCCTGACAGACGCCGCGCCGGATGGCGAAGGCCTCGGCCGCCGTATGGGTGGCGGAGGTGGCCCCGACCTCGAAGGCCACGTCGCCGTGGATCGCCCCCATCAGCCGGTGCATCCGCTCCAGGTCGCCGCCCTCGCCCGCCCGGCCGGCGAACGCGACCAGGGCCGGATCGGCCTGGGTCAGCCGCGTCTCGCGCAGATAGACGCCGGGCTGCAGCCGCTCAGCCTGTCCCCGGATCACCCCGCCGGTGTCGACCGTCGTGACCTCGCCGGTCACCCGGATGGTCAGGGCGTCGGTCGGCCGTTCGGTATAGAGGCTGTGGACGATATTGCCGAAGGCGTCCTCGCCGCGCCGCAGCCGCGCGTCGACATCGGTCTCGATCCGCCATTCGCGCACCTGCTGGCTCTCGCACGACTGGGGCGTCAGCCGCAGCATCTGCACGATGAAGCGCGCCGGGCGGGCGTAGGCGTAACGGGTGGAGTGGTCGATCCGGATCCGCATGGTTCAGACCAGATACTGTTCGTGGATGGCGCCGGCCAGGGCGTTGTTCTCGTTCAGGAAGCCCTGGATGTATTCATGCAGGCCGGACTGGAAGATGTCCTCGATCTTGGCCGCGTTGAACTGGGTCAGGCGATTGGACGCCAGCCGCTGGGCCGGACCGCGCCGGCCATAGTCGGCGGCCAGCTTCTCCAGATAGGAGACGATCATCCCCTGGCACGAGGCCAGGGAGCGCGGCATCTGCCGGTTCAGCACCAGCAGGTCCGCCACCAGCCAGGGCCGCACGGACTCGCGATAGACCCAGCGATAGGCGGTCAGGGCCGAGACCTCGCGCAACAGGGTCGTCCACTGGAAATAGTCCAGCTGCCCCCCCACCCGTTCACCGGGCGGCAGCAGCAGGTGATATTTGACGTCCAGCAGGCGGGCGGTGTTGTCGGCCCGTTCGATCGCCATCCCCAGCCGCAGGAACCAGTAGGCGTCGTTACGTAGCATGGTCCGCGACGAGGCGCCCTCCACCGCCAGGGACGTCGATTTCACGAAGTCGAGGAAGTTGGTGAAATCATCCCGCCTGGTCGGCTCGCCCAGTTCGTTCAAGCCGTTCCAGGCGCCGTTGATCGCCTCCCACAACTCGATGGTCAGGGCGGTCCGCACCGAGCGGGCGTTGGTCCGCGCCTTGGTGATACAGGCCTTGATCGAGGTCGAATTGTCCGGCCCGAAGGCCAGATACTCGCGCACCGACTTCTCGGACGGGGTCCGGCCCGAGGCGTCGAAGGCGCCCTTGACCCCCGACGAGGCGATGGCCCCCGCCCAGGCGGTGACGGCGGCTTGGTCCTTGGCCGGCAAGGCGGCGAGACGGATGGCCGCCTCGAGAATCCGCGCGAGGAAGTCCGCCCGCTCCATGTAGCGGCCGGTCCAGTAGAGGCTGTCTGCTGTGCGCGAGAGCATTATTCCTCCCCCATCGGGGGAGGGGGACCGCCCGCAGGGTGGAGGGGGCTGAACGCACACAGGGTGTCCGGGGCCAGCCCCCTCCACCGCTTCGCGGCCCCCCTCCCCCGACGGGGGAGGATTTTCGTCAGATCAAACATCCAGCACCCAGGTATCCTTGGTTCCGCCGCCCTGGCTGGAGTTGACCACCAGCGAGCCCTCCTTCAGCGCCACCCGCGTCAGGCCGCCGGGCGCGACCCGCACTCCCGCCGGACTGGACAGGACGAAGGGCCGCAGATCGACGTGACGCGGCGACAGGTCGCCGGCGTTCAGGGTCGGGGCGGTCGACAGGCTCAGCGTCGGCTGGGCGATGAAGTCGTCGGGATCGGCGATCAGCTTGGCGCGGAAGGCCTCGATCTCGGCCTTGGTCGAGGTCGGCCCGACCAGCATCCCATAGCCGCCGGATCCCCCGACCTCCTTGACGACCAGTTCCGGCAGCTTGTCCAGAACCTCCTTCAGGGCGTCGGCCTCGCGACAGCGCCAGGTAGGCACATTCTTCAGAATGGCGTCCTCGCCGGTGAAGAAGCGGATGATCTCGGGCATATAGGTATAGACGGCCTTGTCGTCGGCCACCCCCGTCCCGACCGCATTGGCCAGGGTCACCCGCCCGGCGAAATAGGCCGACATCAGCCCCGGCACCCCGACCGCCGAATCCGGCATGAAGGTCAGGGGGTCGATGAAGTCGTCGTCGATGCGGCGATAGATGACGTCGACGCGCTTCGGCCCCTCAGTCGTGCGCATATAGACGGTGTCGTCATTGACGAAGAGATCGCCCCCCTCGACCAGTTCGACCCCCAGCTTGTCGGCCAGGAAACTGTGCTCGTAATAGGCCGAGTTGAACGGACCGGGCGTCAGCACCACGATGGTCGGGTCTTCGCCCGCCCCCGAGGGCGCCGAGGCCTGCAGCGAGCGCAGCAGCATGTCGGTATAGATCTCGACCGGCCGCACGGCATGTTCCGCGAACAGGTCGGGGAACAGCCGCATCATCATCTCGCGGTTCTCCAGCATATAGGAGACCCCCGACGGGGTGCGGACATTGTCCTCCAGCACATAGAAGCCGTCCTCGCCCGTGCGGACCAGGTCGACCCCGGCGATATGGCACCAGACGTCGCCCGGCGGCCGACGCCCCTGCATCTCGGGCCGATAGTGCGGATTGGTCAGGATCAGGTCGGCCGGCACGATCCCGGCCTTGATACAGTGCTGCGGGCCGTAGATGTCCTTCAGGAAGGCGTTGATGGCGGTGACCCGCTGCTTCAGTCCCCGCTCCAGTCCGGACCATTCGTTCGCGCCGATGATGCGCGGCACCACGTCGAAGGGGATCAGGCGTTCGTTGGATTCCTCGTCGCCATAGACGGCGAAGGTCACCCCCATGCGGCGGAAGAACAGCTCGGCCTGACGCGACCGCGCCTGCAACAGGTCGGGCGGGGCGTTTTCCAGCCACGCCGCCAGCGTCCTGTAGCTGTCGCGGATCGTTCCTGACCCGCCGCCCGACATTTCATCGAAAGCCTTCGTCATCCGCCCCCGCCGCGAAGAGAAACCACAGAGTGAGGTCGTCACAACGGAAAGCGCAACAGTTTTGTTGCACTGCGGCGACAAGGTTCGCGCGACGCTTCTCCCTCCCCCTGTGGGGGGAGGGTGGCTGAGCCGCAGGCGAAGCCGGGTGGGGGCGGCAAGGCGATATGTCTCACGTCAGGCAGATGCGGCCTTGCCGGCCGCCCCCACCCGGTCGCTGCGCGACCACCCTCCCCGAACGGGGAGGGAAAAGGCAGGCATCACCCCGCCGCGACAGCCTTCATCGACACGGTGGTATCCGCCAGCTTGGCCGCATCCACCGGCGTCGCCCTGGCGATCAGCTGTTTGCCGCCCATGAACTCCGGCGGTGCATTGACCGCCTCGACACAGACCACCCGGTCGCCGTTCAGATGGAAGACCGCAAAGCCCCCGGTCTCCGGATCGCCGCGCACCACCTGACGGTCGGCGCCGAACGGCAGGCCCGCGATCTGCAGCTTGTACTCGTACTGGTCCGACCAGAACCACGGCGCCTCGGGCGCCGGCCCCGCCCGACCGACGATGGCGGCGGCGGCCTGTTTCGCCTGTTCCAGCGCATTGGGCACGCTCTCCAGCCGGTGATGCACGCCGCCGTGGACCGGTATCGGCCGCCGCGTCATGTCGCCGACGGCGAAGATGGCCGGATCGCTGGTCCGCGCCTGATCGTCCACCACCACCCCGTCGTCGCAGCGCAGGCCCGCCGACCGCGCCAGCCCCTCGCAGGCCAGGGCGCCGACCCCGACCAGAACCGCATCGGCACGGACCACCGATCCGTCCGCCAGGGTCACGCCGTCCGGCGCGACCGCGACCACCTCGGCCCCGGTCAGGATCTCGACCCCGCGCGCCCTGTGCTGGGCCGTGAAGAAGGCCGACAAGGTCTCCGACGCCACCCGCGCCAGCACGCGCGGCGCCCGTTCGATCACCACCGCCTCTGCGCCCAGGGCCCGCGCGGACGCCGCCGCCTCCAGCCCCACATAGCCGCCGCCGACAACCGCCAGCCGCTTGCCGGGCCCCAATACGGCCTTCAACCGCTCGGCGTCCTTCAGCGTCCGCAGTTCCAGCAGGTCGGGATGATCGCCGCCCGGCACGGGCAGTTTCCGCGCCGTCGATCCGGTCGCCAGCACCAGAACGTCATAGGTTTCGGACGATCCGTCGTGGAAGGCGACCGTCTTCGCCTCCGGGTCCACCGACACGGCGACGGTCGACGGCCGGAAGTCGATCCCCTGTTCCTGATAGAAGCTCAACGGCCGCAGCAGCAGCCCGTCCAGATCCGCCTCGCCCTTCAACCAAGCCTTGGACAGGGGCGGCCGCTGATAGGGCGGCGCATCCTCCTCGCCCGCCAGCACGACAGGGCCTTCATGCCCATACTGCCGCAGAAAGGCCGCGACGGAGCCGCCGGCGTGGCCGGCGCCGATGATGAGAACCTTGGTCATGGGGGTGATTTAGAGCGGCGAGCGGCGAGTGGCGAGTGGCGAGTGGCGAGCACGAGACGGATGCTCAAATTCCCTCGCCACTCATCACTCGCCACTGAACTGCCCCTTGACCGTTCCATCGTTACAGCATAGTGGAACGCGCCATGACCGACCCCATCTCCCGCAAGGCCGTGAACAAGGCCGCCGACGACCGGCTCGCGCTGTATGACGCGGTGCTGGCGCTGGAGACGCGCGAGGAGGTCGACGCCTTTCTGGCCGATCTCTGCACTCCCGCCGAACTACGCGCCTTCGCCGAGCGTTGGGCCGTCGCCCGGCTGCTGGATCAACGCCTGCAGTCCTATCGCGAGATCGCGCAGGAGGCCGGGGCCAGCCCGACCACCGTCGTCCGCGTCGCGCGGTTCCTGAAAGACATGGACAACAACGGCTACCGGCTCGTGCTGGACCGCCTGAAGAACAAGAACTGAGTATCCGAACATGAGCACCGTCCAGGGCCGGCTTCGCATCGCCGTCCAGAAATCCGGCCGTCTGGCCGACCGCAGCCTCGACCTGATCCGCGACGCGGGTCTGAAATGGGTCAAGGGCCACAACGACCTGCTGTACCGGGTCGAAAACTATCCGATCGACCTGCTGCGCGTCCGCGACGACGACATCCCGACCTTCGTCGCGGACGGCGTCTGCGACCTGGGCATCGTCGGCGAGAACGTGCTGGAGGAGGGCCGCAACGGCGGTCCCAACGCCTCGGTGATCATGCCCCTGGGCTTCGGCCGCTGCACCCTGAAGATCGCCACCCCCCCGACCCTGGCCTATGAGGGCCCGGCCTCGCTGGACGGTCTGCGGATCGCCACCTCCTATCCCAAGATCCTGCGCCGCTTCCTCGACGACAACGGGGTCAAGGCCGACATCGTCGTCATGCGCGGCGCCGTCGAGGTCGCCCCCCGGCTGAAGCTGGCCGCCGCCATCTGCGACCTGGTCTCGACCGGCGCGACGCTGGAGGCCAACGGCCTGGGCGCCAAGGACACGGTGCTGGAAAGCCAGGCCGTCCTGATCCAGTCCCCGGTCGCGCCCGAACCCGGCCTGCAACACCTGCTGGACAGCATCATCGAGCGCATGTCCGGCGTGGTCTCCTCGCAGGGCGCCAAATACGTCATGCTGAACGCCCCGCGTTCGGCCCTGGACCAGATCACCGCCATCCTGCCCGGCGCCGGCTCGCCGACCGTCATGCCCCTGATGGGTCGCGACGACGCGGTCGCCGTCCACGCCGTCTGCCAGGAGGCCGTCTTCTGGGAGACCCTGGAGAAGCTGAAGGCCGCCGGCGCCTCGGCCATCCTGGTCCTGCCCATCGAGAAGATGATGTGATGACCACCGCCTTCAAACGCATCGACTGGTCGTCCCTCGACGCCGCCGGGAAAAGGGCCGCCCTGGCCCGCCCGGCCCAGCGCACGGCCGGCGACGTGACCGAGGTGGTCCGCACCATCCTCGACGACGTGCGCGCACGTGGCGGCGCGGCCGTGACCGACTGGTGCCTGAAGCTGGACAAGGCGCCCCCCCGCCGCATCGCCATCACCCCCGGCGCGGTCGCCGAGGCCCGCAACGCCCTGCCCCCCGGCGACGCCCGCGCCCTGCGCATGGCCGCCGAGAACGTCCGCGTCTTCCACCAGGCCACCCGGCCGGAAGACAGCCCCTTCGTCGAGACCACGCCCGGCGTCCGCTCGAAACTGGCCTGGCGTCCGATCGCCTCGGCCGGCCTCTACATCCCCGGCGGCACCGCGCCCCTGTTCTCCTCCCTGCTGATGCTGGCCATTCCGGCCGAGGTCGCGGGCGTGGGCGAACGGATCGCCGTCACCCCGCCGAACAAGGAGGGCGGCGTCCACCCCGCCATGATCCTGGCCGCCGCCGAGGCGGGGCTGGACGCGATCTGGCTGATGGGCGGGGCCCAGGCCATCGCCGCCCTGACCTTCGGCGTCGAGCTGGAGGACGGGACCATTCCCGCCTGCGACAAGCTGTTCGGCCCCGGCAACGCCTATGTGGCCGAGGCCAAGAAACAGGCCTCCGCCCTGCCCGGCGGCCCCGCCGTCGACATGCCCGCCGGCCCGTCCGAACTGATGGTCATCGTCGACCGCGACGCCGCCCCCGAGATCGCCGCCGCCGACCTGCTGAGCCAGGCCGAACACGATGCGGACGCCCAGGTCATCCTGGTCTCCACCAGCCGCGCCACCATCGACTACATCCTGTCGGAGGTGGAGGTTCAGGTCGCGACCCTGCCCCGCGAAGCCATCGCCCGCGCCTCGTTGCAGGAAGCCCGCGCCATCCTGGTCCGCGATCTGGACGCCGCCTGCGAGGTGGCCAACCTCTACGGCCCCGAACACCTGGCGCTTCAGGTCGACGACCCCGAGCCCCTGGTCGATTCGATCAGGGCCGCCGGCGCCGTCTTCGTCGGCCGGTTCGCCGCCGAGACCCTGGGCGACTACGCCGCCGGCCCCAGCCACGTCCTGCCGACCGACGGCGGCGCCCGCACCCTGGGCGGCGTCACCACCGCCAGCTTCATGACCACCATGTCGGTGCAGCTGGTGACCGAGGCCGGCGCCCGCGCGCTTGCCCCCATCGCCGCCCGCCTGGCCCGGATGGAGGGCCTCGAAGCCCACGCCCGCGCAGCGGATCTGAGGGCAGACGCATGAGGTTCACCCAAGGTGTTCCAGTGAAAAGTGCTAGTGCTGGTGAGCGGATGCGGGATCGAGCCGGTCCCAGCTCACTAGCACGAGCACTCATCACCCCCGCCCTCCGCACCAGAGGTCGCCGATGACCCTGCCCGCCCCCTATCCCCCGCTGGTCTCCGGCGGCGAGGGCCTGGACCGCTATCCCGGCGACGCCCCGGCCCTGGCCGCCCGCATGGCCGCGATCTACGGCGTCCCCGCCGAACAGGTCCTGCCGGTGCGCGGCCTGACCCACGGGCTGGAGCTGGCGTATCGCCTCGCCGCCCGCGACGGCGGTTCGGTCGAGGCGCCGAAGGCCGAACCCTATGACAGTCTCGCCGCCATCTATCCGGCGAAGGGCGAACCTGCGGTCGTCGTCATCCGCGCCCTCGGCTCGCCCGAGGCCGTCGCCGAAATGGCCGCCCGCGTCGCCCCCGCCCTGCTGGTGGTGGACGAGGGCCTGATCGAGTTCTCCGACGCCGCCTCGGCCGTCACCGTCGTCGCCGACCAGCCCAACCTGGTCGTCCTGCGCAGCCTGTCCCTGGCCTATGGCCTGGCCGGCGCCCGCGTCGGCGCCGCGGTCGCGCAAGGCCAGACCCTGGCCCGCCTGGCCTCCGTCCTCGAACCCTACGCCCTGCCCGAGCCCCTGGTGCGTCTGGCGCAACAGGCGCTGGATCCGTCGCGGATGATCGAGACCGCCGAACGGATCGCCTCGGTCCGGCGCGAGCGCGAGCGGATCGCCCGCGAACTGGGCCGCCAGATGCCGGTCGAACCCGGCGTCGGCCCGATCCTGATGGCCCGCCCCGAAGACCCCGCCGCCGCCCTCGCCGGTCTCAAGGCCTATGGCGTCGAGGCCGACCTGTCCGGCGAGCGGCTGCGTCTGCCGATCTCGCTGAAGCCCGAGGTCAACGACCGGCTGCTGGCCGGCTTCGGCCTGACGCCCGCCAAGCGCCGCGCCCCCCGCGTCGGCCAGGCCGTGCGCGACACGAAAGAGACCCGCATCGTCTGCGCCGTCGATCTGGACGCCCCCGGTCCGGTGAAGATCGAGACCGGCGTCGGCTTCTTCGACCACATGCTGGAGCAGATCGCGGCCCACGGCGGCTTCTCCCTGCGGCTCCAGTGCGAAGGCGACCTGCACACCGATCCGCACCACACGATCGAGGACAGCGCCATCGCCCTGGGCCAGGCGCTGAAACAGGCCCTGGGCGAGAGGAAGGGCATCGCCCGCTACGGCTTCGTCCTGCCGATGGACGAAGCCAATGCGACCGTCTCCATCGACCTGTCCGGCCGCCCCTATCCCCTGTTCGAAGGCACGTTCGAAACCCCCTTCATCGGCGACTATCGCACCGACCTGACCGCCCACGTCTTCCGCTCGCTGGCCGAGGCCATGGGCGCCGCCGTCCATATCTCGGTCACCGGCCAGGACGACCACCACAAGACCGAGGCCGTCTACAAGGCCTTCGGCCGCGCCCTGCGTCAGGCCATCCGCATCGAGGGCGACGCGGTGCCGTCGACCAAAGGGGTGTTGTGATGGGGAGCGTTCTCGACGTCGTGAGCGGTTCAGTGAAAAGTGCTGGTGCTAGTGAGCGACGGCTCGCTCGATGCTGCTCTACCTCACTGGCACTGGCGCTCTTCACCCCGGCCACACCCAAATGACCGAAGTCGCCGTCATCGCCTATGGCGCGGGCAATATCGCCTCGGTCCAGTTCGCGCTGGAGCGTCTGGGCGCGACCGTGCGCCTGACCGACGATCCAGCCGTGATCGCCGAGGCCGAACGGGTCGTCCTGCCCGGCGTCGGCGCCGCCGGCTACGCCATGAGCCGCCTGTCCGAACTGGGTCTGGTCGAGCCGATCCGCGCCTTCCCCCGCCCCCTGCTAGGCGTCTGCCTGGGTCAGCAGCTGCTGTTCGGCGCCAGCGAGGAGGGCGAGGGCGTCGATCTGCTGGGCCTGATCCCCGGCACGGTGACACGGCTGGAGCCGACCGAACCTTTGCCCGTGCCGCACATGGGCTGGAGCCGCCTGACCCGCGACCACGACGACCCGTTGCTGGAGGGGGTGGCCGACGGCGCCTACGCCTATTTCGTCCACGGCTTCGTCTGCCCCGACGGCCCCGCCACCCTGGCCCGCGCCGACTATGGCGGCGTCGTCCCGGCCATGGTCCGCTCCGCCAACCGCTGGGGCTGCCAGTTCCACCCCGAACGCTCGGCCGAGGCCGGGGCCACCATCCTCAAGAACTTCCTGGGCCTGTCATGCTGATCTACCCCGCCATCGACCTGAAGGACGGCGTCTGCGTGCGCCTGATGCACGGCAAGTTCGACCAGGTGACCCGGTACGACGAACAGCCCGCCGCCCGCCTGACCGCCTTCGCGGCCGAGGGCGCCGAATGGATCCACGTCGTCGATCTGGACGGCGCCGAGGCCGGCCGGGCCATGCAGCACGGTCTGATCGGCGAACTGACCAAGGCCATAGACGTGAAGATCCAGTCCGGCGGCGGGGTGCGCGGCGCCAATGATGTCGCCGCCCTGCTGGACGCCGGCGTCTCGCGCGTGGTGGTCGGCTCGCTGGCGGTGACCCAGCCGGACGATGTGGTCGCCTGGCTGAAGGACTTCGGCGCCGAACGCATCACCCTGGCCCTGGACGTCAAGATCGAGGACGGCGTGCCCGTACCCGCCCTGAAGGGCTGGACCCAGTCGTCGGGCGTGACCCTGTGGCAGGCGCTGGACCACTATCCCAAGGGCGTGGCCAAACACCTGCTGGTCACCGACGTGGGCCGCGACGGCGCCCTGACCGGCCCCAATCTGGAACTGCTGTCCGAGATCCGCCTGCGCCGCCCCGACCTGGTGCTGCAGGCCTCCGGCGGCGTCTCGTCGCTGGACGACATCGCGGCGGTCAAGGCCCTGGGCTGCAACGGCGCCATCGTCGGCCGCGCCCTGTACGAGAACCGCTTCACCCTGCCCGAGGCCATCGCCGCGGCCGCCCGCACATGACCGCCGTTTCTTCAGGCAAGAGGGCGGTGAATTGACCGCCCGACGCATCGTCCCCTGTCTGGACGTCAAGGACGGCCGGGTGGTCAAGGGCGTGAAATTCGTCGGCCACACCGACATGGGCGACGCCTCCGAACTCGCCGCCCGCTATCGCGACGCGGGCGCCGACGAACTGGTCTTCTACGACATCACCGCCAGCCCCGAGGGCCGGACGCTGGACTATGGCTGGATCCGGGACATCGCCCGTCTGCTGGACATTCCCTTCTGCGTCGCCGGCGGCATCCGCAGCGTCGAACAGGCGGCCCGCTGCCTCGACCACGGGGCGGACAAGGTGTCGATCAACTCCCCCGCCCTGGAACGGCCCGAACTGATCGCCGAAATGGCCGAGCGCCTGGGCAGCCAGTGCGTCGTCGTCGGCGTCGACAGCCGGTTCGAGGATGGCGACTGGGTGGTCCACAAATACACCGGCGACGCATCCGCCCGCCGTCTCGCCGGCAAGCGCACCCTGGACTGGCTGGACCAGGCCCAGGCCCTGGGCGCCGGCGAGATCGTGCTGAACTGCATCGATCAGGACGGGGTCCGGCGCGGCTACGACATCGAACAGTTGTCCGCCGCCCGCGCGCGCCTGACCATCCCCTTGATCGCCTCGGGCGGCGCCGGCGCGCCCGAACATTTCAGGGATGTGTTCACACAGGCCGACGTCTCCGGCGCCCTGGCCGCCAGCGTCTTCCACACCGGCGCCATCGCCATTCCCGACCTCAAGCGATACCTGTCCGACCAGGGCCTGGAGATGCGGTTGTGACCTCGAACCGGAAATCCTCCCCCCTTGGGGGAGGGGGACCGCGCAGCGGTGGAGGGGGCCAGCCGCGCCCCCGCCGCCAGACATTCAACACCGGAGGGACGTTCGCCCCCTCCACCACCCTTCGGGCGGTCCCCCTCCCCCGATTGGGGAGGATGACATGATCGACCCCAACACCATCGACTTCGCAAAAGGCGGCGGCCTGGTCCCCGTGGTGGTGCAGGACGCCGCCACCCTGCAGGTTCTGACCCTGGCCTATATGGACCGCGCCGCCCTGGACGAGACCATCGGCTCCGGCGAAGCCACCTTCTTCTCCCGCTCGCGCGGCGGACGCTGGAGGAAGGGCGAGACCTCCGGCGACCGGCTGCACGTCGTCGGCATCACCCCCGACTGCGACAACGACGCCCTGGTCCTGTCGGTCAAGCCGGTCGGCAACGCCTGCCACCTGAACCGCACCAGCTGTTTCGGCGAGGCCGACGCGCCCGGCCTGGGCCGGATCGCCCGGCTGGAGAAGACGATCCACGAACGCGCCGCCGCCGATCCGTCCGAGAGCTGGACCGCCAAACTGATCGCCCAGGGTCCGAAACGCATCGCCCAGAAGGTCGGCGAGGAGGGCGTGGAGACCGCCCTGGCCGGCGTCGCGGGCCCGGACGAGGAACTCGCCAGCGAGGCCGCGGATTTGGTGTATCACCTGCTTGTTCTTCTCCATGCCCGTAACATGGTGTTTCAGGACGTGCTGGACGTGTTGGCCTCGCGCGCGGAAGCGGGCAAAGGCGGCGGCTAGACCGTAAAGGCGTGCGTCCCGACAAATGGGATAATCGAGGGAAATTCGATGGCGGCTCTCATTCTGTTCGGCGGCGGCGGCGATCTGGCGATGCGGATGCTGCTGCCCTCGCTCTATTTCCTCGAGCACGACGGTCTTCTGCCCGAAGACCTGAAGATCATCGGCGCCGCCCGCTCCGAGGAAACCGCCGAAGAATATATCGCCAAGGTCCATGACGCCGTGAAGGCCAAGGCCGAGGCCGACAAGGCCTGGGACGACCACTCCTGGGCGCGGATGAAGGCCCGCTTGGACTATCTGCCCGTGGACGCCACCGATCCCGCCAGCCTGAAGGGGCTGAAGGACCGCGTCGGCGACGGCGAGGTCACCTCCTTCCTGGCCGTCTCCCCCTCCCTCTACGGCCGGATCGTCACGGCGATGAAGACGGCGGGCCTCGCCGAGCGCAACTGCCGCATCGTGCTGGAGAAGCCAGTCGGCCGCGATCTGAAGTCCTTCCTCGAGATCGACGACGCCGTGGCCCACGCCTTCCGCGAGGACCAGGTGTTCCGCATCGACCACTATCTGGGCAAGGAGACGGTCCAGAACCTGACGGCCCTGCGCTTCGGCAACACCATCTTCGAGCCGCTGTGGAACAATCTGACGATCGACCACGTCCAGATCACCATCGGCGAGACGGTCGGGGTCGGCGACCGCTGGCCCTATTACGACGAGTACGGCGCATTGCGCGACATGCTCCAGAACCACATGCTCCAGCTGCTCTGCCTGGTGGCCATGGAGCCGCCGTCGGACCTGGATCCGGAGTCCCTGCGCAACGAGAAGGTCAAGGTTCTCCGGTCGCTCCGCCCCATCACCCCGGAAGAGGCCGAACGCGTCACCGTGCGCGGCCAGTACGTCGCGGGGGTTTCCGAGGGCAAGCCGGCCAAGGGCTATGACGAGGAGCGCGGCGAGGATTCGGACACCGAGACCTTCGTCGCCATCCGCGCCGACATCGACAACTGGCGCTGGGCCGGGGTGCCCTTCTTCATGCGCACCGGCAAACGCCTGCCCGAGAAGCGCACCGAGATCGTCATCCAGTTCAAGCCCGTCCCCCACTCGATCTTCGACAATGACGAGGGCGAGGCGCCGGCCAACCGCATGATCATCGAACTGCAGCCCGAGGAAGACATCTCGCTGACGGTGATGAACAAGCGCCCCGGCCTGGACAAGCGGATGCAGCTCCAGCCCATCACCATGAGCCTGTCGTGGGGTGTCGACGGCAAGTCCGCCGCCCCGCCGCGCCGCCGCATCGCCTACGAGCGTCTGTTGCTGGACGCCATGGCCGGGGACTCGACCCTGTTCGTCCGTCGCGACGAGGCGGAACAGGCCTGGAAATGGGTCGACGAGGTCGCCGAGGCCTGGGCCGAATCCGGTCAGAAGCCCGACGAATATGTCGCCGGAACCTGGGGCCCCGACAGCGCCGACATGCTGATGATGCGCACCGGCCGCGACTGGAACACGACGAATGTCTGAGGCGCCCGTGATCGAATCCTTCCCCACCGTCTCGACCTGGGCCGAGGCCATCGCCGCCCGGCTGGGCGAGACCCTGGCCGCCGCCGTCCGCGACAACGGCAGCGCCGTCTTCGCCGGTCCCGGCGGCTCGACCCCGGCTCCCGTCTATCGCCAGCTGGCGGCCATGGACCTGGGCTGGTCGGACATCGCCGTGACCCTGGTGGACGAACGCTACGTCCCCGAGACCTCGCCGGAATCCAACGCCCGGCTGATCCGCGACGTCCTGCTGCAGGACAAGGCCGCCGCCGGACGTTTCATCCCCCTCTACACCCCCGAGGTCACCGTCGACCGCGCCGCCATCGTCGCCGCCAAGGCGCTGGCGGAAGTCGGCGGACGTTTCGACGCGGTCCTTCTCGGCATGGGGGAGGATGGCCATATCTGCTCCATGTTCCCTGAAAGCCCGACGCTGAAGACCCTGCTGACCCCGACGCTGAAACCGACCGTCCTGGGCGTGCCCCACGGCCGCGACGGCATGGCCCCGACCCTCGAGCGGCTGTCGATCAACCTGCCCTACATCATGTCCGCCGGCCGGGTGATCCTGGGCCTGAAGGGCGCCGCCAAACGCCGCGTCTTCGAGGAACAGGCCCAGGGCGATCCGAAGATCCAGCCCATCGCCGCCCTGATCGCCGCCGATGTTCCCCTTGAAGTTCTGTGGACGGAGGAAGGCTGATGGCGCTTCATCCCACGGTCGCCGCGGTCACCGCCCGCATCGTCGAAAAGAGCCGGGCCACGCGCGCCGACTATATCCGCCGCATGGACGCCGCCCGCGACAGCGGGACCGGCCGCGCCAAGCTGAGCTGCGCCAACTGGGCCCACGCCTTCGCCGGCCAGACCATCGCCGACAAACTGACCTCGATGGACGGGTCCAAGCCCAACCTGGGCATCGTCACCGCCTATAACGACATGCTGTCGGCCCACCAGCCGTTCGAACGCTTCCCCGACGTGGTCCGCAAGGCCGTGCGCGAGGTCGGCGCCACGGCCCAGGTCGCCGGCGGCACCCCCGCCATGTGCGACGGCGTCACCCAGGGCCGTCCCGGCATGGAGCTGTCGCTGTTCAGCCGCGACGTCATCGCCATGTCGACCGGCGTGGCCCTGACCCACGACGCTTTCGACGCCGCCCTGATGCTGGGCGTCTGCGACAAGATCGTGCCCGGCCTGTTCATGGGCGCCCTGGCCTTCGGCCACCTGCCCGTCGTCTTCGCCCCCGCCGGCCCCATGCCGTCCGGCATTCCGAACGCGGAGAAAGCCCGCGTCCGCGCCGAATACGCCCAGAACAAGGTCGACCGTCAGACCCTGCTGGAAAGCGAGATCGGCTCCTACCACTCGCCGGGCACCTGCACCTTCTACGGCACGGCCAACTCCAACCAGATGATGATGGAGCTGGCGGGGCTGCACATGCCCTCGACCGCCTTCGTCCATCCGGACACCGGCCTGCGCGACGCCCTGACCGAGGCCGCCGCCAAGCGCGCCGTCGAACTGGCCCGGACCGGCGAGAGCCGCATGGCCGACGTCATCGACGAGAAGTCCATCGTCAACGCCATCGTCGCCCTGCTGGCCACCGGCGGCTCGACCAACCACGCCATCCACCTGGTCGCCATGGCGCGGGCGGCGGGCGTGCTGATCGACTGGACCGACATGGACGAGCTGTCCTCGGTCACGCCGCTGCTGGCCCGCGTCTATCCCAACGGTTCGGCCGATGTGAACGCCTTCCAGGCCGCCGGCGGCGTGGCCTTCATCGCCCGCGAACTGGCGATGGCGGGCCATATCCACACCGACGTCACGACCATCATGGGCAAGGGGATCGAACCCTATTTCCAGGAGCCGTCGATGGTGGACGGCCAGCTGGTCTGGCGCGACGGGGTCAAGGAAAGCCTGGACCTCGACATCCTGCGCCCCGCCTCCAACCCGTTCGACAAGGAGGGCGGTCTGCGCCTGGTCCAGGGCGACCTGGGCCGCGCCGTCATCAAGGTCTCGGCGGTCAAGCCCGAGAACCGCATCGTCGAGGCCCCCGCCGCCGTCTTCGAAACCCAGGAAGACGCCCTCCAGGCCTTCAAGGACGGCAAACTGTTCCGCGACGTGGTCGTGGTCCTGCGCTTCCAGGGGCCCAAGGCCAACGGCATGCCGGAACTGCACAGCCTGTCGCCGGCCCTGTCGGTCATCCAGGACAAGGGGTTCAAGGTCGCCTTCGTCACCGACGGCCGCATGTCGGGCGCCAGCGGCAAGACCCCCGCCGCCATCCACGTCAGCCCCGAGGCCCTGGCCGGCGGCCCCCTGGCCCATGTGAAGGACGGGGATGTCATCCGCCTGGACGCCGAGGCCGGGGTGCTGACCACGGTCGGCGTCGAGGCCCTGACCGCCCGCCCCGCCGCGATCCGCTCCAAGGCCCACGCCGACGCCGCCTCCTGGGGCTATGGCCGCGAGCTGTTCGGCGCCTTCCGCCATGTTGTCACCACCGCCGAGAATGGCGCCACCGTCTGTTTCGCCCTACCCAATGGGGCGGGCGGCCAGGACGACATCGTGCCCGATCCCAATTTCGTCGACCGGACCGTGGACGCCTGAGGAACCATAGATGACTGACAAGACCCTCCTCGTCGGCGATGTCGGCGGCACCAACGCCCGTTTCGCCGTGGCCCGCATGGTCGACGGAAAGCCCGTTCTGGACCACCACGAGAGCTTCCCGGCCGAGACCTATCCGACCTTCCTGGAAGGCGTCGCCGCCTTTCTCGACGGCTGCGAGGTCAAGCCGACCGGCGGCGTCATCGCCGTGGCCGGTCCGGTCACGGACG
Source organism: Brevundimonas sp. (assembly GCF_044336875.1). GTDB lineage: Bacteria > Pseudomonadota > Alphaproteobacteria > Caulobacterales > Caulobacteraceae > Brevundimonas. The sequence goes on from NZ_JBIIOP010000001.1 coordinate 624,474, forward strand.
GCGAGATCGACCTGACCAACTCGCCCTGGCGCGTGTCCGAGGCCGAGCTGCAGACCCTGGGCCTGAAGCCGGTCAAGCTGATCAATGATTTCGAGGCCCTGGCCTGGGGCGCCCCCGTGGTGCCGGAAGACCAGCTGGAAAGCCTGGGCGGCCCGGTCGACGGCGATCCGCACGCCACGGTCGCCGTGCTCGGCCCCGGCACCGGCTTCGGCGTATCGGCCCTGGTGCGCGACGCCCACGGCAAGGAAATGGCCATGCCGTCGGAAGGCGGCCATGCCTGTTTCCCCCCCGGCGATCCGGTCGAGGACGAAATCCTCCGCATACTGCGCCGCCGCTATGACCGCGTCTCGATCGAGCGCCTGATCTGCGGCCCCGGCCTGCTGAACATGCACCGCGCCCTGGCCGAGATCGACGGCCGCGAAACCCATATCGAGGATCCGGCCCAGATCACCGAGACGGCCCTGGCCGATCCGAACAGCCCGTGCGGCGCCACCCTGGCCCGGTTCTGCGCCGTCCTGGGCGCGGTGGCCGGCGACATCGCCCTGACCACCGGGGCGCGCGGCGGCGTCTATATCGCCGGCGGCATCGTCCCGCGCATCCTGCCCTTCATCAAGGCCAGCCCCTTCCGCCAGAGGTTCGAGCGCAAGGGCCGGTTCAAGGACTATATGTCCGAGATTCCGACCAAGGTGATCATGCACAAACACGCCGCCCTTCTGGGCGCCGCGCGGGTCGCCTTCGCCGAATCCGGGAACTGACGGTTCACGCAAATCTCACGGCGGCGTGAACCGATCCGCCGCCGTGACGTTTGTCCCTCTCCAACAAGGAGAGGAAACAACAATGAAAAAGTTCGCCATCGCCGCCGCCTCGCTGTTCGTCCTGTCGGGCGTCGCCGCCTGCGGTGAAAGCGCCGCCGACAAGGCCGCCGAGAAACAGGCCGACGCCGTAGAGGCCACGGGCGAAGCCCGCGCCGACCAGCTGGAAGCCCAGGCCGCCGCGACTCCGAACGAGGCCCAGGAGAAGGCCCTCAACAACCAGGCCGACCAGGTCGAGGAAAACGCCGACCGCCGCGCCGATCAGATCGAGCAGCATGGCGGCAACGCCGACGGCGGCATGACCACCAGCAACACGCCTTCGACCCACTGACCCACGCCCCCGCCGTCCTCCTCGGGAGCCCGAGGAGGACGGACAGGCGGAGAACTGGCCCCCGTCTTCGCGGCGGGGGCTTTTTCGCGCCTCAGACCCGTTTGGGCGGCCAGGGAATAAAGGCGCTGGTCCGCTTCACATAGTCCGCATAGCCTGGCCGGGACCTGTTGATCGCCTTTTCGGTGATGCCGATGCCGGACCAGCGCGTCAGGGTGAAGGTCAGGAAGATCGGCCCCGCCGCCGACCACAGGCCCGGCCCCGTCTCGGCCGCGATCAGCCACAGCCCCCACCAGACGCAGGCGTCGCCGAAATAGTTCGGGTGCCGCGTATAGCGCCACAGGCCGGTGTCCAGCACCCGCCCCTTGTTGGTCGGATCAGCCTTGAACGCCTTCAACTGGGCGTCGCCGACGCTTTCGAACACGATCCCGACCACCGCCAGCACCGCCCCGACCCCCGCCAGAACCCCGACGCCCGGCTGGGCTGCGACCTGGCCCAACTGCACGGGCAGGGACGTCAGCCAGGCCAGCGCCGCCTGGGGCAGGAAGACGAACAACAGGGCCGTCTTGCCGAAGCTCCAGCCGTGCGACTTCTCCTGATCCTCGACGATCTGCACATAGCGCCCGTCCGCCCCGCTGGCCCGCCAGCGCCGGAACAGATGCAGCCCCAGCCGCACCGCCCAGACAGCGCACAGTCCGACCAGCAGCGCCTTGCGCGTCCCATCCCCCTCGGTGCGCGGCAGGCTGGCCAGGGCCAGCAGCAGCATCCCCATCGGCCAGACCGCGTCGACGAAACTGACGTCGCCCAGCTTCAGCGCCAGTAGCCAGAGCCCCAGCATCACGGCGAGGATCAGGGCCAGGTTCAGCCCCAGCAGGACGGCGATCTCAGTCATGCCACAGATACGCCCGGCCTCGCCCGACGGATCCCGGCGTTAGGTCGGCGCTGTCTTCCTGATGTATCCGCTTTACTTCGCTCGCTATACTCAAGCCGTGTGTTCGCAGGGGCGACTGAACGATGGTCCGGCTGAGATTTGAAATCTGGGAAACGCCTCTCTCGCAGGAGTGCAGCGTCGCCAGCGAGAACCACGACCGTCTTCGCGAAACGGAGGCTCGGTTCGTCGAAGCCTTCTATGCCTCCACTCACGAGGAGGCGATGAACTATCGCTATCAGCGCAACGGCTGGGGGCCCTACACGCCGGTTCCAGGCGTTACGGACCGCCCCTTCACAGAGACCCAACTCGCCGAGCAGGACGCCTATCTGGCTGTCCGCAATCAGACCTGAACGACGGTCAGTTCCGGCCACCGCCCGCGCGCATTGTCGATGGTCTTGGCCCAGCCCCTGGCCAGCGGCCGGTTCGGATTGGGGCGGATGGTCATCGCGAACACATCCTCCAGCCCGAACGGCGCGGCGACGCTGATACCATCGTCCGCCTCCAGCCGCACCCCGACGGCGAAGGTCGGCGCCACGAACCGGCCCAGGGCCTCGTCGGTCGAGTGCAGCGGCTCATAGGGTTCGCCGAACCGGTTCTGGAACCACAGGTGCACCCGCGCCTGATTGCGCACCTCGACCTGGCTGCGGACCGGCTCGTCGAAGGCGGCGGCGACCCGTTTGATGACGACGTCCTCGGCCTCGTAGGACAGGTCCGAACCGTCGAAATAGGCCAGGTCGTAGTCCTTGATCCCATACCCCGCCGACCGCCCTGTCCGGGCGTTCCACACCGCCTGATAGACGGCGCCCGACACCAGCCGCCAGTCGGGCAGGTCCAGCCCCCGCACGGTCCGCAGCACATGCATCAGCGCCGGATCGGCGCGAACGATCTCGATCAGTTTCAGGGTCAGGTCTTCGCTCATCCGCATCCCTTAGCCGCCCCGACCGTTCAGCGGGAGACGCCGCCCGCCTTCATCCCCAGATGCGGCGCAGACAGGGAGACGACGATGGACAAGGTTTCCACCTGGCTGTGGTGCGACGGCACGGCCGAAGAGATGGCCGAATTCTACACCGGCCTGATCCCCGACAGCCGCATCGTCGAGATCGTGCGCGCGCCGGGCGACTATCCGGCCGGAAAGTCCGGCGACGTCCTGACGGTCGAGTTCGAACTGGCCGGCCGCACCTTCGTCGGCCTGAACGGCGGTCCGCACTTCACCTATAACGAGGCCATATCCCTCCAGATCGAATGCGCCGACCAGGCCGAGGTCGACCGCTACTGGGACGCCCTGTCGGCCCATCCCGAGGCGGAACAATGCGGCTGGGTCAAGGACCGCTACGGCCTGTCCTGGCAGATCGTGCCGAAACGGATGACCGAGCTGCTGGCCGATCCGGACCGGGCGAAGGCCGCGCGGGCCATGGCGGCCATGATGGAGATGAAGAAGCTGGATATCGCGGCGCTGGAGAAGGCGGCGGACGCGGAATAGCCCCCCTCCTCTTTTCCGTCATCCTAGGGCTTGTCCCTAGGATCCATACTCCCGGTTTCGACAACGGCGCGCTCTGCAGAAACAGCGGGCGTATGGATCCTCGCCACAAGGGCGAGGATGACGCCCTTAGCAGGGACGGCTTCAATCCCGGATCATGAAGAGGGCCAGACCTATGCCGTTCCAGACGGCATGGGACAGGGTCGGCAGGACATAGGCGTGCAACCGGTCCAGCCTCCGCGCCCAGCCCCAGGCCGCGTAGCTCATCAGCGCGAAGGCGGCGGCCTGGCCGAGAGATCCGGGGCTGGCCCCGTGCAGCAGCCAGACCAGGGCTGACAGGCTCCCGATCATCACCCACAGCGCAATGCTGCGCTCATCCCTCCGGACCCGCCGGACACACCAGACGACAAACGGGGTCTCAACGACGGCGGGCAAAACAACACCCCAGAGAAGGCCATAGCCGAACCGGGACAGGGCGTCGCGCGCTTCGGCGACCTGATCGGGCACGCCGGGACCGGCCGTCGTCACGCCGACGACCGTATTCGCCACAGCCCTGAGCAACAAAGACACGACGAACAGGCCGACGCCGAGCAGCACCGCCTGAAGCCACGGATTGTCGGTACGTAACCGCATTGCGCGCGTTTAGCCTACCCCCGCACCGGCCAGCCATGATCCAGCGGCCCATGCCCGCCGCCCAGACCCGGCGCCCGGCGAATGGCCTCGCCGACATAGGCCCAGGCCTCGGCCACCGCGACCTCCAGCGGCCGCCCCTGGGCCAGACCGGCGGCGCAGGCGCTGGCCAGGGTGCAGCCGGTGCCGTGGGTGTGTCGGGTGTCGACCCGTTCGGCCTCCAGCACCGTCTCGCCGTCCGGCGTCATCAGCAGATCGATCACCGTCGGCCCGGCGACATGGCCGCCCTTCATCAGCACCGCCTTCGCCCCCATGGCCAGCAGGGCCTCGCCGGCGCGGCGCTGACCGTCCGGGTCCGTCACCGTCAGCCCGGTCAGGGCCTCGGCCTCAGGCGCATTGGGGGTCAGAAGCGCGGCGCGCGGGATCATCAGCCGCTTGACCGCCTCGACCGCCGCATCGGGCAGCAGGGGATGGCCGCCCTTGGCCACCATGACCGGATCGACCACGGCGGGGGCGTTCGCCTCGTCCAGCAGGGCGGCGACGGTCTCGACCACCTCGACCGAGCCCAGCATCCCCGTCTTGACCGCGTCGGTTCCAATATCCTCCAGCACCGCTCGCGCCTGGGCCGCGATCAGGTCCAGCGGCAGGGGGTGGACGCCATGGACCCCCAGGGTGTTCTGCACGGTGATGGCGGTGATGGCCGTCGCGGCGAACCCGCCCATCATGGTCACGGCCTTGATGTCGGCCTGGATCCCCGCCCCGCCGCCGGAATCCGAACCGGCCAGGATCAGCACCCGGCCCCGATGAAGCGCGCTCATGTCCGAGCTCCCGATAACAGTCTGGCCCGCCAGATGGGCCAAGCCGCCGGTTTGAGCAAGTTCAGGGGATCGGCCCCTTGAAGATGAAGAAGGCGCCCAGGGCGATGAAGGCGAACCCCACCCCGTGGTTCAGCGTCAGCTTCTCGCCCAGATACAGGACCGAGAAACCGGCGAAGACCGCCAGGGTGATCACCTCCTGCATCGTCTTCAGCTCGGCCGCGGAATAGACCTGATGCCCGATCCGGTTGGCCGGCACCGCCAGCCAGTATTCGAAGAAGGCCACGCCCCAGCTGGCCAGGACCGCGAACCACAGCGGCTTCGGATCCCCCTTCAGATGCCCGTACCAGGCATAGGTCATGAACAGGTTCGACCCCACCAGCAGCAGGATCGGCGTCAGATAGGGGTTCAGGATCATGGGTCCGACTCGGTGTGCGCCCCAGCCTAGCGCGCGGTGTCCCGCCACGCCCCCGTCCAGATTTAATATTGCCATATGACTATATAGCCATTACACGATGCATATGCACGCCGCCCTTCAAGCCCTGTCCGAGCCGCACCGGATGTCCATCGTCTCCATGCTGGCGTCCGGCGAACGCCCGGCCGGCGACTTCGTCGACGCCCTGCCGATCAGTCAGCCGACCGTGTCCAAACACCTGTCGATCCTGCGCGAGGCCGGCCTTGTCTCGGTGCGCAAGGACGCCAATCGCCGCCTCTATGCGCTGAACCCGGCGCCTCTGGCCGAGATCGACGCCTGGCTGACCCCTTATCGCCGTTTCTGGACCGACCGCCTCGACGCACTCGAGGCCCACCTCGACAAGGAGTTTCCTCAATGACCGACCTGATGGACCGCGCCGACCGGGGCGAACTGACCGAGATCGACGGCGGCTGGGAGCTGAGTTTCGAACGCCGACTGCGCCATTCGCCCGAGCGGGTCTGGAAGGCCCTGACCACGCCGGAAGGCCTGAAATGCTGGCTGGCCGAGGCCGTGATCGACCTGGCGCCCGGCGGGCGGATGAATCTGAATTTTCGCCAGCCCGATCACGACTTCATGCCCGACCGCCCCGAGGTCCGCACCCAGGCCAACGAAGTCCTGCTGGTCCAACCCTTCACCCGGTTCGACCACACCTTCGGGAGCAATCCCGCGTCGGTCGTCTCCTGGCGTCTGGCGCCCGACGGCGACGGCACGCACCTGACCCTGGTCCACCGCGTGCCCGCCTCGTGGAAGGACTCGCGTCGCAATGTCCTCAGCGGCTGGCATCACCATATGGAGGGACTGGACGACGCGGCCCAGGGGATCCCCCATCCGTGGGACTGGGAGCGCTGGTTCGCCCTGCGCGACGCCTACGCCGCCCAGATCGAGGCGAGGGAGGCCGCATGACGGAGTCCCCCCGGCGCTCTACGCCGGCGCGCCTGAGCGCGACTTCACCCTCACCGACCACCGCCGAAAGGCCTGAGCCATGATCGTGACCGCCGCCCCCTTCCTGATGTTCCAGGGCGCCTGCGAGGCCGCCCTGACCCTCTACGTCCAGGTCATACCCGGCGCCCGGATCGTGTCTCTGGAGAAGAAGCCGGACGGCACGGTGGCCATGGCGCGGCTGGCGATCGCCGGGCTGGAGATCCTGGCCAACGACTCCCCGCCGGTGCACGATTTCGACTTCACCCCGTCCACATCCACCTTCCTGACCGTCGACACGGTCGAGGAAGTCGACGCCCTGGCCTCGGCCCTGGGCGAGGGCGGCAAGACGATGATGCCGCCCGGCGACTACGGCTTCTCGCCCCGGTTCGCCTGGGTGCAGGACCGGTTCGGCGTGTCGTGGCAGATCAACGCGGCCTAGGCCCAACCATAAACCCCGTCACCCTCGGGCTTGTCCCGAGGGCCCACGGCGGGGTCGCGACGATCCGCCCCCGCCTTCACACCGCCGCCCGCATCATCCGGCGGCGTCTCGCGGAAAAGCAGGCCCTCGGGACAAGCCCGAGGGTGACGGAGGGTGGGATCTAGGCGTTCGTCACCGCCGCCTGCACCTTCAGCGCCTGGACCGTCTCACGCACGTCGTGGACCCGCACCATCCGGGCGCCGCGCCGCGCCCCCTCCAGCGCCAGGGCCAGCGACCCGCCCAGCCGGTCGGTCGCCGCGACCGCCGTCGGATCGACCGCCTGGATCGTCCGTTTCCGGCTGGCCGCATAGAGGACCGGAAAGCCCAGCTCGACCAGGGCGTCCAGCCGCGCCGTCAGGGCCAGATTGTGCGCCAGCGCCTTGCCGAAGCCTATGCCGGGATCCAGCCAGATCTTCTCGCGCGCCACCCCCGCCGCCATCGCCGCCTCGGCCCGCGCGGCTAAATACCCCACGACCTCGCCCACCACGTCGTCATAGTGCGGCGCCGCCTGCATGGTGCGCGGCTCGCCCTTCATGTGCATCAGCACGACGTCGCAGCCCAGTTCGGCGGCGACCGCCTCGGCCCCCGCCTCATGGGTCAGGGCCGCCACATCGTTCCACATGGTCGCCCCGGCGGCGACGGCGGCGCGGGCCACGGCGGGCTTCATCGTGTCGACGCTGATCGCCCCGTCCCAGCGCGCCCGGATCGCGGCGATGACCGGGGCGACCCGATCGATCTCCTCGGCCTCGCCGACCGGATCCGCACCCGGCCTTGTGCTCTCGCCGCCGATGTCCAGCACTTCCGCCCCGTCCGCGACCAGCCGCATCGCCTGATCGACCGCCCCCTCGGTCGAGACCCAGCGCCCGCCGTCCGAGAAACTGTCGGGCGTCACATTGACGATGCCCATGACGAGAGGAATGGACGGCACGTTCAGCCTCTCTTCTGCGGGTGCGGGGTCTCGCCGCGCTTCAGCATCTCGACCAGGCGCGCGATGGCGCTCGCCCGTCCCTTCGGGGTCTTCGGCCCCTCGGTGCGATAGATCAGGGCGAACCGGTTCTGCGCGCTCAACACGTCGAACAGGGCCCGCGCCTGCGGCTCCGCGTCGATCGCCGCCATCAGGTCGTCCGGCACGGTCGCCCCCTTGATCCGATAGGCGGCGTCCCAGCGGCCGTCGCTCTTGGCGGCTTCGACGTGCTTCAGACCGTGCTCGGTCATCCGCCCCTCGTCGATCAGCCGGGCGACATTGGCGACATTGATCTGGCTCCAGACGCTCTTCTTGCCGCGCGGGGTGTAGCGCTGCAGGAAGCTGACCTCGTCCAGCGACTTCTTGATCCCGTCGATCCAGCCCCAGCACAGGACCACGTCTATGGTCTCTGGCACCGTCACCGAGGCCACGCCCGACTTCACCTTGAAGACCCGGATCCACAGTTCGGTCTCCCGGTCGTGGTTCGCGCCCAGCCAGGCGTAGAAGTCGTCCTTGGTCTCGAAGGACCGGACCTTGTCCGGATCAACCGTCATCGGCGCCATCAGCCGGGCCTCCCGATCAACCCGCCCAGGGCCTCCAGATAGGCGGCGAAGGCCTTGCGCCCCGCAGGCGTGATGGAGACGCGGGTCAGGGGCTTGTTGTTGACGAAACTCTTGGCGATGGCGACATAGCCCGCCTCTTCCAGCTTCTTCAGATGGACCGACAGGTTCCCTTGCGTCGCCTCCAGCACCGTCTTCAGCTCGGTGAAGTCGGCGGCCTCGGCGTCCGCCAGATAGACCATGATCCCCAGCCGCAGCCGGCCGTGGATCACCTCGTCGATCTTGCCGAGATCGTGCAGCGCCATCGCGATCAGTCGGCGTCCAGAACGGCGTCGCGCGCCTTCAGGGCGGCGCGGGTCATGATCCAGCCGGGGGCGGCGAACAGGGCGAACAGGGCCACGGTGCAGACCAGCAGATAGACGGGCGGATCGCGCACCAGCACGCCCAGGGCCACCGCCGTCAGCCAGCCGCCGATCGAGGTCGCCAGCATCCAGGCCTTGCGGCGCAGGCTCCAGGCCACATACCAGGCCGCCGCCTGCAGGGCGAAGATCATGGCCGGATAATAGAGCCAGATGGCGAAATCCCCGTCCCGCGCCGCGCCGACGCCGAAGACGATGATGATGGCCAGATTGGCCATGCCCGATCCGCTGAAGGCCGCATTCAGGGTGCGGGTCATGATCGGCCCCGCGCTTCCGACCTTGCGGTCCTCCAGAATGGCCCAGGTCAGGACGATCAGGAAGCCGACCGACACCCCGATCAGGAAGGCCATATTGGCCAGGTCCGGCCAGCGGATCAGCCCGACCATCTGGCCGATATGGAACAGGCACTGAAGCCCGTAGAAGCCGCCGCCCGCCAGATAGGCGACGCCCAGGGTCAGGGTGGCCCGGCCGGTGTTCTCGCCCCGGACGATGGAGCGCAGAAAGGCCAGATCGGCTTCCGGCGAGCTTTTGGACGGATCGGGCATCGGTGATTCCTTTGCGGCCGGGGCGTCTCTCCGAGTGGACGCCCCGGCCGGGGTTGGCAAGCTATTCGGCGGGGACCAGAGCGGGCGTCGTCGGCCGGCGCCACGGCGTGCGCCGCCCGTTCAGCCACCGCCCCATGAAGCTGTGGCGGACCAGCAGTTCGTAGCTGGCGAAGGAAACCGCCAGCACGCCCCCGACCGCCACGGCCAGTTTCAGCCCCCAGAACAGGGGCCAGTCCTGCACCAGAACCTGGGCGGCCATGACCAGCGGCAGATGGACGATATAGATCCAGTAGGCGGCGTCGGCGACATAGCGGCGCACGGCGCTGTGGCCCGAGCAGAAGCGCAGGGCCAGGCCCACGGCCGCGAAGACCGAGGCGAAGGTGCCCACCCCGAAGGCCGCCGCCGTCATCGCCTTGGTCGCCGGATCGGTCATCGGAACCAGCACCGGATCCGGCCCGCCCGCCAGCATCAGGGCCGTCGTCCCCGCCCCGACCGCCAGACCCAGATAGATCGCCCACCCGGCCTCGATCCGCCCCAGCAGGTCGCGGCGGCGGTCCAGCAGGGCGCCCAAACCGAAGGCCAGACCGAAGCCGACCAGGGCCGGCGTATTGGGGATCAGGCCCGCATCCGGCGTCGGCACGCCGAAGAAGGCGATCCAGTTCGGATGCAGCCACAGGGCCAGGGCCAGGGGCGCACCCAGCACGAACGGCCCCCATGGCCCGATCAGCCTCGCCGTCGCCCGATCCACGGTCCGCCCCCAGGCGCCGCTCCGGTCCAGGGCGGCGAAGGGCGCGCGCAGGATCAGCAGGCCCGCATAGAAGATCGACAGCACCCACAGGAACCACAGATGGGTCAGCGGCACATTGGTCCAGTCATAGGTCGGCGGCGGCGGCGCATCGGCGGCCGTCAGCCCCTGCAGGCTCGCGTTCCAGATCAACACGGCGACGATGGCCGCCATGACCAGCCCCCAGAAGACGCTCAGCGGCGTCGCGATGCGGACCAGGCGGTTCTTCACGAAACCCCACACGCCCCGCCGCCCCAGCATCATGTGCGCGAACAGGCCGGCGATCAGGAAGAAACTGGCCATCCGAAACAGATGGATGGCGAAGAACAGGCCGCTGGCCCAGGCCGACCTCTGGTCGTCGGCGACGATCCAGATCTGGGTCGGAAAGAAGGACATGGCGCCGTGCAGCACCACCCCCAGCAGCAGAGCCCCGCCCCGCAGGGCGTCCAGCCCGTGCAGCCGCTCGCTCCGCTCGATATCGGTCGTCGTCATTGAACCCTCCCAAATCGCGATGACGGCGATATCTCACAGACTTGTTTGAATTGCAAACTAGTTCATCAGAATCGACCACCCACGAAAAAGCCCGCCGGGGTTTCCCCGGCGGGCTTCGTGTTCAGACCCTCTCCCGCTTGCGGGAGAGGTGGCCCGGCGTCCGGCGCAGCCGGACCAGGGTCGGAGAGGGAAGTCTCCTTGAAACTCCCCCCATCGTCAGCCGCCTCGCTACGCTCGCCGAGCTGACACTTCCCCCGCAAGCGGGGGAAGGTCTTAACTCAATGCACCGTCGGCACGCTGGTCGCGGCAGGCGCGGCCGGAACCTCGACCGTGGTCCCGTCGGACACCGGCGTCACCGGCACCGAGACCGAAGGCCCGGCGTTGGGGAAGTTGTTCTCGTCGCGGTTCGGCGCGACGCCCTTCTCCAGCATGTCCTTGATCTCCTCGCCCGACAGGGTCTCGTACTCCAGCAGGGCCTGGGACAGTTTCTCGTGGTCGTCGGCCTTGGTGGTCAGGATCTTGCGCGCCTCGTCCCAGCCTTCGGTGACCAGGCGGCGGACCTCGGCGTCGATGACGCGGGCCGTCTCTTCCGAGGTGTTCTGGCTGCGCGCCACCGAGTGACCCAGGAAGACCTCTTCCTGGTTCTCGCCATAGGCCACCGTGCCCAGCTTCTCGGAGAAGCCCCAGCGGGTGACCATGGCGCGGGCCAGCTTGGTCGCCTGTTCGATGTCGGACGAGGCGCCCGAGGTGATGTTCTCCTTGCCGAACACCAGCTCCTCGGCGACCCGACCGCCGGCCATGATGGCGATCCGGTCGATCATCTGCTGATACTTCATCGAATAGCGGTCGCCTTCCGGCAGCTGCATCACCATGCCCAGCGCACGACCGCGCGGCACGATGGTCGCCTTGTGGACGGGGTCGGCCATCTTGACGTTCATGGCGACGATGGCGTGGCCGGCCTCGTGATAGGCGGTCAGGCGCTTCTCTTCCTCGTTCATCGCCATCGAGCGACGTTCCGAGCCCATCAGCACCTTGTCCTTGGCGTCCTCGAAGTCGCGATGGGTGACCATGCGACGGTCCTTGCGGGCCGCCGTCAGGGCCGCCTCATTGACCAGATTGGCCAGATCGGCGCCCGAGAAGCCGGGCGTGCCTCGCGCGATGGTCTTCACATTCACGTCGGCGGCCAGGGGCACGTCCTTCATGTGGACGCGCAGGATGCGCTCGCGGCCCGAGACGTCGGGGTTGGGCACCACCACCTGACGGTCGAACCGGCCGGGACGCAGCAGGGCCGGGTCCAGCACGTCGGGACGGTTGGTGGCGGCGATCAGGATGATGTTCTCGGACGCCTCAAAGCCGTCCATCTCGACCAGCAACTGGTTCAGCGTCTGTTCGCGCTCGTCATTGCCGCCGCCCAGGCCGGCGCCGCGATGGCGACCGACGGCGTCGATTTCATCGATGAAGATGATGCAGGGGGCGTTCTTCTTGGCCTGTTCGAACATGTCGCGCACGCGGCTGGCGCCGACGCCGACGAACATCTCGACGAAGTCCGAACCCGAGATCGAGAAGAAGGGCACGCCCGCCTCACCCGCGACGGCGCGGGCCAGCAGGGTCTTGCCGGTGCCGGGAGGGCCGACCAGCAGGGCGCCCTTGGGGATCTTGCCGCCCAGACGCTGGAACTTGCCCGGATCCTTCAGGAAGTCGACGACCTCCTGAAGTTCGTCCTTGGCCTCGTCCACCCCGGCGACGTCGTCGAAGGTCTTGCGGCCCTTGTGCTCGGTCAGCAGCTTGGCCTTGGACTTGCCGAAGCCCATGGCCCCGCGCGCCCCGCCCTGCATCTGGCGCATGAAGAAGATCCACACCCCGACCAGAAGCGCGATGGGCAGAATCCCCATCAGCAGGCTCATCCAGATCGATTGGCGCGTCGTCTTGGCGTCGACGTTGACGTTGGCCGCCAGCATGGAATTGACCAGCTGTTCGTTCGGATAGGGGGTGGTGGCGGTGAAGCGGCCGTTGTTCTTGTAGACGCCGGTCACCTGGTCGCCGCGCACGGTGGCGTCCTTGATGTCTCCGGCCTCTACCCGCTGCACCAGCTGGGAATAGGTGATTTGCTCGGGGCGGCCGGCCCCGGCCCCCTGGGCGGCCATGCCTGTCATGGCTCCGCCTTGCGACACGGCGGCGTAGCCGGCCAGAAGGGCCAGGATGATAACGCCGATGATCGCCATATTACGCAGGTTCATTGAGGTCCTCGGTCGTCCGTTCGCCCGGATTGAGCCCACGGTCTGGATTGTCTGTCACGGAAAATAGGAGCTTCCGTGGCTTTGCGCCATTGGGCGGATGAATCAGATCGTCTTCATGCGTCGTTTCGTCCAGCGCCAGCCTGAGCCGTTCCGCGACAAGCCCGCGCCGTTCGACGCCCTGCGCTGCAAGAACCGGCGCCATTTCGCCGTCCCGGACAAGGACGGGAAACGCGCCCCGCGTCGCCGCCGGCAGCCGGGCGATCGCCGCCCGATCCCGCGCCGACAGGCTCGACAGCCGCCCCCTCGCCGCCACCAGGGTCCATCCGGCCTCGTCGGCCCGAAAGGCGAAACGCCCGTCCCAGACCGCCTCCACGCCGGGCCCCAGCATCAGCGGCGCCGGCGGCCGTCGCGCCAGCTCGCCTGCCTCGCGCATGAGGGTGACGGCCTCGCCCGCCGCCTCCAGCCGCGCCCCGCACAGGGTGGCGGCGAAATCCTCGCCCGCCCGCAGCCGCTCGACCAGCCGCGCCAGCCGGTCCCCGCGCGGCGGCGTCTCCCCGCCCCCGCTGCAGACCAGAGCCGCCGCCAGAACCCGTGACCGCACATCGCGCGGGACCGCGACCAGACCGTCTTCAAAGGCCTCGACCCCGGCCACGGCCGCCTCGACCGGCCGCGTCGCCGCCGCCCCGGCCGCCCCGGCCAGAGCCTGCCGCGCCCGGCTGCGGCCGAACCGGGGGTCGGCGTTGGCCGGATCCTCGATCCAGTCCGCCCCCTGCCCGGTCAGCCAGATCCGCAGGGTCTCGCGCCGCTCGTCCAGCAGGGGCCGCAGCAGCATCAGCCCCCGTCCCTCGGGCCAGACCGGCGACGGCGACCATTCCCGCACCCGCCCCAGGGTCGAGCCTCCGGCCCGCATCAGGTCGGCCTCGGCCACATCGTCGGCCGTATGGGCGAACAGGACGACCCGCGCCCCCGCCGCCCGCGCCGCCCCGGCGATCAGCCGGTGCCGCGCCGTCCGCGCCGCCGCCGTCAGCCCGGTCGTCGGCTTGTCGCCGCCCCAGGCCAGGGCGCGCCAGTCGGCGCCCGCCGCCCGCGCCGCCTCGCCCGCGAACCGGGTCCAGTCCACACTGTCGGGATTGAGGCGATGATCGACCGTCAGGGCCAGCAGGGGCCGCCCCTGCGCCTGCGCCCACTCGGCCGCCAGCCGCAGCAGGGCGATGGAATCCCCTCCGCCGGACAGGGCCAAGACAACGGGCCGGGCGTCGCCGGGCGTCAGCCGCCGGTTCAACCGGCCGAACAGCCGGGCCTGAAGCGCCCCCCCGCTGTCGGGCGTCAGCTGCACCCGCCCGTGGTGCGCAACTGGGTCGCGCGCGCCTTCTGGGCGTCGGTGGCGGTGGGCGCATAGCGGCGCGTGAACTCGCCCAGGGCGCCGCAGCCCTGCGTCTTGCGCTCGGTGGCGAACAGGGCGTCGGCCAGTTTCAGCGTGGTGTCGGCGGCCCAGCCGATGCGCGGCCAGTCCTTCAGGGCGGCGGCGTAGAAGGGCACGGCCCCGCCCTTGTCGTTGGCGGCGACGCGAATGTCGCCCAGGCGCGAATTGGCCTCGCGCGCCTGGGGGGTGTCGGGCCAGGTGACGGCCACGGTTTCCAGCGCCCGCTCGCCGCGCGGCCGGTCGCTGCCCATCAGCCGCACGGCGGCGGCTAAATCCTGGACCGCGCCGCCGGTCGGCGAATTGGCGACGATGGGGGCGTTCAGCTCGGCCGCCGTCTCCTGTTTCTCGATCCGGCCCTCGGCGTCGACCAGACGGGTGCGCAGGGCGGCGTTGTCGCGCTGGGCCTCGTCCAGCTGGAAGGTCAGCCGCTCGTTGTCGGCGTTGATCCGGCGCACCGTGGATTCCAGATCGCCCAGCCGCTGGTTCATCAGGCCGAACTGGCTCTGCAGGGTCACCACCTCGGGATCCGGTTCGACCAGCACCGGCTGACCGGCCGCGTTCCTCTGGGTCAGGGCGCGCTCCAGACGCCGGACATTGCGGTCCAGCTGCTCCAGACGGCGGTTGTCCCATTCGGTCCGCTCCATGATCTGGGGCGCCTGCTGGGCGACGGCGGCCCCGGCGACCAGGACGACCCCGATGGCGGTTGCGGCGAAGGCGCGGCTGCGCGTGAAGGAGAGCTTGAGCGTCATGGGTTTCTAGGTTCCACCGATTTGGGGCCGCCGCAAGGCGCCGTGGCTGCGCTCAGTGCCCCAGCCCCAGATAGACGATGGCCGTGACGAACAGGCCGATCACGATGTTGCAGAAGAACAGCAGGAAGACCGTCCGCCACAGGGCCGAGAAGATCGACAGACTGTAGGCCCCCTTCAGCTGGGCGAACATATGCACCGGTATGGCCAGCAGGCCGACCGTGGCCACGATCCCGCCCAGCGCTCCGTTGATCGTCCCCGCCATCACCATCAGCATCAGCAGCAGGGCCATGAAGGTCAGGCTGTAGAGGACGAAGACCCCGTGGTCGTACAGGGTGAAGCCCCGCTTCCACAGGAACAGCAGGGCCACGAACGGGATCGAGAAGGGCACCAGCAGGAAGGCGAACTTGTACATCGTCTGCTGCAGCTTGTAGAGCGCCAGGTCCGGGTTCTGCAGCTTCTTGACCAGAACCCCGCCCATCCCCTTGCCCTTGATGTCGCCGTCGGCGGCCATGTCCTTCAGCTGGGCCTGCCAGGTGCCGACGCCCAGGCCATCGCTGCGGCCGTCGCGCAGGTCGGTCTCCAGCTGGGCCAGATTGTCGCGGCGATTGTCGACCATCTGCTGTGCGCTGGTCAGGGCGCGCTGGGTGATCGGATTGTTCTGCGCCGCCAGTTCGACGCGCAGCTCGGCCACCGTCTTCTCGGCCTCGGCCACGGCCGCGCGCTGTTCGACCACCTCTTCCCGCAGATGGCGCAGCCGCCCTTCCTCGTCCTCGTGCCCACCCGGATGGGGCATGAAGCTCAGGGCGAAGAACATGACGAACAGGGTGAACAGGAAGATGGCCAGGGGCGAGACATAGCGGGTCCGCTTGCCTCCGACCCAGTCGCGGGTCAGCCGTCCCGGATTGAGGATCAGCAGCGGCAGGGTGCGCCAGATGCGGCCGTCGAAATGCATGACGCCGTGCAGCAGCTCCTCGCCCAGATGCAGCAGGGTCCGGTGCGAATGGGTCGGCTGGCCGCAGTTCGAGCAGAAGTTTCCGCTGGTCGGCGCGCCGCAGTCGCTGCAGGCGCCCTGATGATCATCGCCGGCCTTGCCCGTCGGCCTCTCGACCGCCCCCGCGATCAGTCCCCCGGTGATGACGCCACCGGCCCCTTCGATATCCACGCGCTGATCCCCCCGGCTGCACTGGCCTCCACCTACAGGATACAAACGGCAAAAGAAAAGAGGCGCCGGCCCTCGCCGACGCCTCTCGTCATTTCAGTCCGCGGACCGTTCGCTTCAGCGCGGCGCGCCCGAGACGATGGCCGTGTGGGCGTTGCGGTTGCGGGCCCAGCTGTCCTCGCTCGAACCCTCGGCGATCGGACGTTCCTTGCCGAAGCTGATGGTGTCGATCCGGCCGGCCGGGATGCCGCGGTTGATCAGATAGTTGCGCACGGCCTCGGCGCGGCGGGCGCCCAGGGCCAGGTTGTATTCGCGGGTGCCGCGTTCGTCGGCGTTGCCTTCGATGCGGATGGTGACCTGCGGATAGCGCTGCAGCCACTGGGCCTGGGCGTCCAGGCGCGGCATGGCCTCGGGGCGAACCTCGATGCTGTCCAGGTCGAAATAGATGCGGTCGCCGACATTGACGACGAAGTCCTGTTCCGAGCCGGGCATGGCGGCGCCCATATTGCCGCCGGTCACGGGGCCGGTCGGGGCGGTCGGATAGGCGGGGCCGGTGGGGGCGGTCGTGTCCGGACCGGTCGGGACGGCGCCCTCGACCGGCTTGCGGGCGCAGGCGGCCATGGCGGCGACGGCGCAGCCGACCATGGCGACGGTGATGATGCGGGATTTCTTCATGGGGTCGTCTCCTGACACTCTCTTTTTTTGAGGACGGCGGCCTCAAGCTTGGCCTTAGGTTCTGCCCGGGGCGGTTTTTAGGCGCCAGACCGGGTAACGCACTGTTGAGGCCGATGGCTCCGTCCGTGATCGAACGGCATTAGGCTGGGCAGCTGTCCGCGCCCTGGCCGAAGCCCAGATTCACCGGCGGCTTGTCCAGCAGCGGCGACCAGGCCGGGTCCGTGCCCCGTCCGTTATAGCCCGCCTGGGACACAACCCGCCCCGACAGGTCCACGGTCCACAGACGAGTGTCGCCGCCGCGCGTCTGGCGCGCGAACATGACGTAGCGGCCGTTCGGCGCCCAGTTGGGGCCTTCCTCGAAATAGCTGGACGACAGGATCCGCTCGCCCGAGCCGTCGGCGTTCATCACCCCGGTCGAGAACCGCCCGCCGCCCGACTTGGTGAAGGCGATCAGATTGCCGGTCGGGCTCCAGGCCGGGGCGGTATAGCTGCCGCCGCCGCGCGAGATCGGCCGCTGGCCCGAGCCGTCGGCCCGCATCACATACAGGCGCGCCGAGCCCGACCGGTCCGAGTTGAACACGATCTGGCTGCCGTCCGGGCTGAACGACGGCGAGGTGTCGATGCCGGGATCCGAGGTCAGGCGCGACAGCTGCCGGCTGCGCAGATCCATCACATAGACGTCGGTATTGCCGTTGCGGATGATCGAGAAGGCGATCTTGTTGCCGTCGTTCGAGAAGCGCGGCGCCAGCACCTGACCGTCGAACTCGCCCAGGCTCTCGCGCCGGCCGGTGGTCAGATTATACAGGTAGATCCGGCTGTAGTCCTTGCCCAAGGCCACATAGGTGATCTCGTCCGGCTGCGAGGTCGAGAAGCGCGGCGACATGATCACCTCGTCGCCCTGCGTCAGATAGACGGGGTTGAACCCGTCCTGGTCGGCGATGGTCAGACGGTTGATCCGGTTCAGCTGCGTGCCCTCTTCGGACACGAAGATCACGCGGGAATCGAAGAAGCCGGCCTCGCCGGTCATGCGCTGATAGATGACGTCCGAGATCTTGTGCGCGATCCGGCGCCACTGTTCCGAGGTCGCGGTGAACTGATAGCTGACCAGCTGACACTGGCGGTAGGGATCATACAGGCGGAAGCCCACGTCCACCCGGTTGTCGGCGCGCGGCGTCACCGATCCGTACAGCACAGCCTGGGCGCCGATCTGGGTCCACTGCGGGAAATTGGGGGCGTTGGCCAGGGTCAGGCCGGTCTCGATGAAACTGGCCGGGTTCAGCGGCTCGAAGAAGCCGGAGCGGCGCAGATTGCCGCTGACCACGCTGGCGATGTCCGATCCGTGATCGCCGGTGAAGGGCACGACGGCGATCTGCAGCGGCTTCAGCACGCCCTGGTCGATCTCGACCTCGACCGGTTGGCCTTGCTGCTGCGGCGCCTGCGCCTGTCCCATCAGCGGAACGGCCATCGCCAGGGCGGCGACGGAGGCCAGAAGGGGTTTCAGACGCATCAGGGGCTCCCGCAAGTCAAAGGATCGCCGACCCTTATCGCCGGGTCGTATGACATTCGCCAGCTTCACGGCGAATGGGGCGACTTTCAGGACAGAGGGGTTAACGTTGATGCGTGATGCGTGATGCACTATCTTGAAGCCATGCGCACTACCCTCGCCATCGACGACGACGTGCTGAACGCGGCGCGGGCCATTGCGGTTCATCAGGACCGCACGGTGGGCCAGGTCATGTCCGATCTGGCGCGACAGTCGCTGGAGAAGCGCCCGACCACAGTGCGTTTTCGTAACGGCGTACCCTTGCTGCCCGATCGCCCCGGAGCGGTGGTCACGACTGAACTCATCAATGCGCTTCGCGACGAGCTGCCTTGACCTATTTGCTGGACGTCAATGCGTTGATCGCCCTTGTTGATCCGCGCCATGTCTTCCACGACGCCGCCAACGACTGGTTTCAGACTGACGCGATCAAGGCTTGGGCCACGTGTCCGATCACCGAAAACGGTCTCGTCCGCATTGTCGGCAGCAACCGTTACCCCAACCCCGTAGGCCCGCCGTCCGAAATCGTCAGAATCCTCGACCTGTTGCGCAACATGTCCGGGCACGTCTTCTGGCCTGATGCCATAAGCCTGTCGGACACAGACCTGTTCGACGCCAACGCCCTAACCACGCCCGAACAAATCACGGATGCCTACTTGCTGGCCTTGGCCGTCGCCAATGGCGGTCGACTGGCCACCTTCGACCGACGCCTGTCCACCGATGCGGTCCAGGGCGGTCGCGCCGCCCTCCACCTCATCACCGGCTGAGCCCTACCGGTTCCGGCACGCCCGTTCGGTGTTGAAGGTCGGGCGATAGGCCCCGCCGGGGAAACCATCCGGCACATTGAAGGGCGCGGTCTGGCGCAGGGCGCGCAGGGCGTCGTCGGCTGCGGCGCGATAGACCGAACTGGACTGCGGATTGACCAGGGTCGGGCCGCGCGTGATCCGTCCGTCTGCCGACAGGGTCAGGTCCACCTGGATCCGCAGGGCGTCGCCACCCGGCATGTTGCAGGCCACCGACAGGCTCCAGTTGTTGTAGACCTGATTGAAGATGGCCGTGATCTGCGGCCCCGTCGCCTGTGACGCCGTCCCCGCGCCCTGCTGGCCCGTCGCCGGACGGCCGCGCTGGTTGGTGTTGCGGGTCGGCCCGGCCAGGGCGTCCAGATCCAGGCTCGGCTCGTCGCGCTTCGGCGCCGGGCGCGGCGTGACCGGCGGGGTCGGACGCGGCGGCGTGGGCTGGGTCTTGGGCGGCGTCGGGGGCGTGGGCCGGGGCGGCGTGGGCTGCGGACGCGGCGGGGTGGGGCGCGGGGTCGGGGTCGGACGCGGCGGCGGAGGCGTGGGCGCCGGACGCGGCGGGGTCGGTTCGGGGACCGGCGGGGTCGGCTCTGGCGGCGCGCTGACCGGCGCCGTCGCCGCATCGTCGGGCGAGGGTTCCGGCTGCGGATTGTCGGCGGGCGCGGCGGCGATCGTCTCTTCCGAGACGATGGAGACCGGCACCGAGTTCACCAGCGGCTTGGGCTCCTCGGTCTTGTCCGGCCACGACACGAAGGCGAGCGCGACCACGCCCGCGTGCAACAGGATCGAACCGACGATGGCGGGGCTTGGCCCCTGAGAATTGGGACGGCGCATGGCGTCAGGCCCCCGTCTCGGCGCTCAGGCCGACCTTGCGGAAGCCCGCCTCGCCCAGGGTCCGCATCACCCGCATCACCGCCTCATAGGCCACGCCGCTGTCGGCCGAGACCTGGACTATCCTCTCGCGCGCATCCTCGCCGCCCACGGCGACCAGCCGTTCGACCAGACCGCTCAGCTCCACCGTCTGTCCCTCGACCGAGACCGTTCCGTCGGCCCGGACATGGACGCCCAGCGCCGCGCGCTGCGGCGCAGCCTCCGTTTGGGGCAGGTCGACCGCCACGGTCGCCGTCGCCAAGGGGGCCGCGATCATCAGACCGAACGCCAGACCGGCGACCAGCACCACGCCGGCCGCGCCGATCAGCAGCAGCTTCACAGGTCTGGAGATCCGGATCAGGGCCAAGGGCTCAGGCCTCCGGCGCCGTGTCGGTGATCAGGTTCAGCTTGGTGAAGCCCGAGGCCGACAGCCGCGCCATCACCCGCGCCACCGCCTGATAGGGCGCCCGGCCGTCCGCCTTGACGAAGATGGGCCGCTCGCCCGCCTTGTCCGATCCGCCCGCCTCGGTCAGCAGACGCACCGACAGGTCGTCGAACGCCGTCTCGCTCTCGCCGATATAGATGGCGCCCTGCTGGTCGATACTGACCGACAGGGGTTCGTTGTTGGTTTCGACCGCGCTGGCCTCGGTCTTGGGCAGTTCGACCGGAACCCCCACGGTCAACAGGGGCGCCGAGATCATGAAGATGATCAGCAGCACCAGCATCACGTCCACCAGGGGCGTGACATTGATCTCGGTCAGGGGGCCCTTGCGCCCCCTGCGTCCGCGACGCCCGCCGCCGCCGCTCGCACCACCGCCCAGGGCCATGGCTCAGACGCCCCGGTTCAGGCTGATGCCCGACGAGGGGGCCGGCGCAGGCGCCGGCGGCGTCGAGGGGCTGCCCAGACGGCGCGCCACGGCGGCCTGCAGATCGTCGGCGAAAGCCTCCAGCCGGCCCGAGAACTTGCCCGCGTCGATCGAGAACTTGTTGTAAGCGATATAGGCCGGGATGGCCGCCGCCAGGCCGATGGCCGTGGCGAACAGGGCCTCGGCGATGGCCGGCGCCACCGTGGTCAGATTGGTGTTGCCCGCCGCGGCGATGCGGCCGAAGGCGTTCATGATGCCCCAGACGGTGCCGAACAGGCCGATGAAGGGCGAGGCGGTGGCCACCACCGACAGCACGCCCAGACCGTTCTCGACCCTCTGCCCCTCGCGCGCGATCAGGCTGTTCAGCGCCCGGTCGATCCGGGTCATCAGCAGGTCGCCCTGGTGTTCGTTCAGCGCCCCGCGCTGACGCGCCTCGCGCCAGTCGGACAGGGCGATGACCAGCATCCGCGGCAGGGCGTGGTCCGGCTGGGGCCCGGCCTGGGCCGCCACATCCTCCAGCGACCGGCCCGACTGGACCGCCTTCTCGAAGGCGTCGGCCTGACGGTTCAGGGCGGTGAAGCGGAAGGCCTTGTCGATGATGATGGTCCACGACCACAGCGACGCCGCCGCCAGGCCGATCATGACCGTCTTCACCACCCAGTCGGCGGTCATGAACAGCTCGACGGGATTGAGCATCGAGGCGTCGACGGGCGTGGTCATTCAGGCGCTCCGGCAGGAATCGGGATTGGGCACACCCCCTTCCACCGAGGCGAGGTGACCATTGTGTGGCGAGGGCTCTAGCTCGACCGCTCGCCCCCGTCATCTGACAGGCGCGTCATTGTGGTTAAGGAAGCCTTACTCGGCGCCCGCCAGCCAGGGCGTAACCTTCTCGACCAGGGCCTTGGTCGGGCGGCGCGGGCGGCCGTCCAGATGGATGCAGACCGCCGTCACCTCGGCCCGGCACAGCACTTCGCCTGCCCGCTCCACCGTCTGGCGGATGATCAGCCGCACCCCCTTCACCGCCTCGTAGATCGTCCGCACCACCAGGGCGTCGTCGATCCGCGCGGGCTTCACATACCGGATGTTCAGTTCGGACACGACGAAGGCCAGGGGCTCGGCCTCCTCCAGCAGGTCGGCGTGGCCCACCCCGATGGCGCGCAGGAAGTCCGACCGCCCCCGCTCGAAATAGCGGACATAGTTGGCGTGATAGACCAGGCCCGTGAAATCGGTGTCCTCGTAATAGACGCGCACCGGCAACAGGTGGTCGCGTCCGTCGAAACGGCCGGCGGTGGGAAGATCGCTCATGCGGACAGTCTAGCGCGTCGGCGGCGTGGTCAGGAAGCCGGGGCAATAGCGTTCACGCATCTCGCGGAACTCGGTCGGCAGCGGATCGTCGCTGAACAGGATGCGATTGGGCACGGAGATGAAGCCCACGGCCTGGCCGCCCCGCGCCCGACCGACATAGCCGCACACGGCCCGCTTCTGCCCCGCCTCCGAATAGCGCAGCTCGGCGCCGCTCCCCAGCTGCTCGCGGATCTGGCGCGTCGCCCGCTGCGACGGCGGCTCGGGGGCGGCGATGCGCGACCCGTGCGTCATGGCCCAGAGGCCCAGGGCGGCCAGGACCAGGGCGAACACCACCCCCGCCGCCAGCCGCCGATCCTGCAAGACCATCCGCCGCCCCATGCGTCAGCCCGCCGCCTCGTCCTCGATGAAGTCCAGCGGCGTATCGGCCGACGGCAGACAGCTGCGGTCCACCGGCTTCGACGGATCGCGCAGGAACTCCCTCGCCATCCGCCGGGTGCAGAGGCTGCCGTTGATGACGCCGTGGGTGGCGTTGGTCACGATCACCACCTGGCTGTTCGCATAGCCCTTGGCCGCCGCCTCGGTCAGGGGCGGCGGGCAGCCGGGATCGATCTCGGCGGCGACGAACAGGGTCGGGACGTTCGTCGTGACCGGGGCGTTCTCGATCGGATCGGCCGGGCTCTCGCCCACGGCGTCGCAGACGTCGAACAGGCGCGACAGCGACGGAACCAGCACCTCGGCCACCGGATCCCCCGCCGCCCCCGCGACCAGACGCGCCTTCGACTCGAACGGCAGTTCCTCCTTGCACAGATGGGCCATGTGCTGGCCCTCGGTGTAATAGGTCCGCTCCGCCGCCACCTCGGCTATGGGCGACAGATCGCCGGCGATGATCTTCTCGATGTCTGCGGGCAGGCGCCGCACCCCGTCATGATCATAGGTCGTCTCCATCAGGAAGGCCGACAGGTCGTCCACGGTGAACCGCGCCCCGTCCTTGCCCCCGACCTGGCCGACCACCGGCCCCGCCAGCCATTTGCGCGCCTCGGCCTCGAACCGCGTCTGCAGGTCCGGGTGGCGCGCCCTGCAGTCGGCCTGGGCGGCGCACTTGCCCAGGATGAGCTTCACCGCCGCCGACACCTGTTCCGGCGTGCCCACGGCCCAGTTGCCCTCGGGCGGCCAGGGGCTGTCCATCACCGCCGCGCGCACGATCTGCGGCTGATGGGTGATGACCGCCGCCTCGATGCGCGGCCCGTAGGATCCGCCCCACAGGTCGATCTTCGCATAGCCCAGCACCTGGGCCAGGTCCTTCACATCGTCGGCGATGACGGCGGCGTTGTACTGGTTCAGGTCCACGCCCTGGGCCTGATAGGTTTTCAGACAGGCGATCAGCCCGTCGCGATCCGCATCGGACGGCGGCCCCGCATCGGTCAGCTGCACGCCCGGACAGTCCAGCGACGGCTCGCCCTGCCCCCCGCCCCTCTGGTCGAACAGGACCAGGTCCTGATCCACCGCCATCAGGTCGGGCCGCTGCTTCAGGGCGTTCAATATCCCGCCCGCCGCCGGGGTCAGCGCCCCGCCCGGCCCGCCATGGAACATGAAGACCGGCGGCAGAGCCTGTCCCGAGGCGTCCTTGAACGGTTGGCTGGCCTTCAGGACGACCACGGCGACCTGGATGCGTCGGTCGCTGGCCCCGCCCCGCGCCTCATCCACCACCAGACGGCCGCACCGCACCTCGCGCACGCCGCTCGGCCAGTCCGTCGGGCACGGGCTGTCGGCAAAGACCGGCTCGGCCGCGCGGGCGGGCGCGACGGCGGCCCCGCCGCCCCACAGGCCGAGGCCCAGAAACAATGCGGCGAGAGAACGGGTGATCATGGGGCGCTCCGACAAGCCGTCAGAAACGCCGATCCGCCGCGCCTTGGCAACGTCTATTCGAAGGGGATCAGGCCGCGTGCTTCTTGCGCGCCGCCTCGGTCAGGGTCTCGGCCATCCGCTCGCGCCAGTCCTCGCCCTCGTCGGCGAAGGCCTGGATCGTCTCGGCAGACAAGACCAGCGCCACCTCGCTTGCCCCCGTCAGCCTTGCATAGACGGCCGGCGACATCACCTCGCGCGCCGGACGCATCCGCGCGATGTCGGCGTCGGTCAGTTCGGGATTGTCGTCGTCCACCGGATCAACCGGCGCGGAGTTCGTCATACTTCCTGACCTCGCGGGGGTTGGCCCGCCTGAGACTGATCATCCAGACCACGTCGCCTCTCTCGGTATATATGGCGACATGAACCCGACCACGGATCGGGACATAAGCATACCACCGAAGCTCGCCGTAGTCGCGACGGTCGTCCAGGGCGGAAAAGGCCGCCGACCAGTCGCCCTGATCCGCATCACCCAACGACAATCCGTGCTTGGCGCGATTGCTCGCATCCTTGCCCGGATCGAAGGCGATCCTCACTCGAACAGGTCGCCCGGCAATGGCCCGCCCGCCGGCTTCGGCGGCTCGCTCAGCCCCAGATGGGCATAGGCCTTGGCGCAGGCCATCCGCCCGCGCGGCGTGCGCATGATGAAGCCCTGCTGCAGCAGATAGGGTTCGATCACGTCCTCGACCGCGTCGCGCGCCTCGGCGATCGCGGCGGCCAGGGTGTCCATCCCCACCGGCCCGCCGCCGTAGTTCTCGATCAGGGCCTTCAGGAAGCGCCGGTCCAGACTGTCCAGCCCGGACTCGTCCACCTCCAGCCGCGCCAGGGCCCGCGCCGCCACCAGTCTGGTGATCGTCTCCGCCCCCTCGGCCGAGGCGAAGTCCCGCACCCGGCGCAGCAGACGCCCGGCGATCCGGGGCGTGCCCCGCGCCCGCGAGGCGATCTCGCGCGCCCCCTCTTCGTCGATGCCCGCGCCCATCTTGCGCGCCGTGCCCCGCACCACCGCCGTCAGTTCGTCGGGCGTATAGAACTCCAGCCGCAGCGGAATGCCGAACCGGTCGCGCAACGGCGTGGCCAGCAGGCCCGCCCGCGTCGTCGCCCCCACCAGGGTAAAGGGCGCCAGATCGATCCGCACCGACCGCGCCGACGGCCCCTCGCCGATGATCAGGTCCAGCACATGGTCCTCCATGGCCGGATACAGGATCTCCTCGACATTCGGGCTCAGCCGGTGGATCTCGTCGATGAACAGGACGTCGCGCGGCTCCAGATTGGTCAGGATGGCCGCCAGATCCCCCGCCTTGGCCAGGATCGGCCCCGAGGTCGCCCGGAACCCCACCCCCAGTTCGCGCGACACGATCTGGGCCAGGGTCGTCTTGCCCAGGCCGGGCGGGCCGAACAGCAGCACATGGTCCAGCGCCTCGCCACGCCCACGCGCCGCGTCGATGAAGACCTTCAGATTGCCCTTGGCCTGCGACTGGCCGACGAATTCCGACAGGGTCTGCGGCCGCAGCGCGCGGTCATAGGCCTCGCCGGTTTCGGCCTCGGGGGAGATGATGCGGGTCATGACGCGGTCTTGGAGGAGGTGAAGAGTGCTAGTGCTGGTGAGTGGTGACGGGCGGCTTTGGCCCACGCCAAGTCCCTTTTCTCTTCACCAGTACTAGCACTCTTCACCCGGCGAACCTCACACCTCACCGCCCCAGCTCCTGCAGGGCCGCGCGGATGACCGCCGACAGATCCGCGTCCTCGCCCAGCCGGATCAGGGCCTGATCCACGGCGCGGCGCGCATTCACCTCGACCACGCCCAGGCTCAGCAGGGCCGACACCGCCTCGCCCGTGGTCGACGGCGGCGGCGGCGCGATCTCGACATGGACGCCCGGCGCGGTCGGGGCGAAACTGACCTCGCCCCCAAAACTGCTTAGCGCCTTGCCCTTCAGTTCGGTGACGATCCGCAGCGCCAATTTCGGCCCGACGCCATTGGCCCGCGCCACCGCCGCCTTGTCCTCGCGCGCCACGGCCCCCGCCAGCTCGCCCGGCGGCAGCACGTCCAGAACGGCCAGAGCCGCCTTCGGCCCGACCCCCTGAATGGCCAGCAGGGTCGTAAAGGCCCGCCGTTCGTCCCGCGTCAGAAACCCGTACAGACGCGGCCCCGCGTCCTCGCTCCATTGCGAATGAATATGCAGGGTGGCCTCGTCGCCCGGCGCCGGCAACCGGCCGAGCGTCCGCGCCCCGCACGCCGCCACATAGCCCACCCCGGCGCAGTCGATCAGGCATTCCGCCTCCCCGACCTCGGCCAGCACGCCCCGCAAACGTCCGATCATGACCAATCCTCCACCACAGGGGGAGGGGGACCGCGAAGCGGTGCAGGGGGCAAGGGCGCGCGCGATGTGGAGCATCGAGCGACCGCGCCCGGTCCGGCGCCCCCCACCACGCGAAGCGCCGTGCCCCCCCCCCCACGGGGGAGGATTTTCGTCGCCGCCCTCACGCCGCGCCCCGCGTCATGGCTTCCAGCAGCGACCGCTTCCTCAACTGCGCATGGGTGATGGCCACGGCCAGCGCATCCGCCGCATCCGCCTTCACATCCCCCGCAGTCGGCAGCAGCCGTTTCACCATGAAGGCGATCTGGCTCTTGTCCGCATGGCCCGCCCCCACCACCGCCTTCTTGATCAGGTTCGGCGAATATTCCGCGACCGGCAGGCCGCATTTGGCCGGCGCCAGCATGACCGCCGCCCGCGCATGGCCCAGCTTCAGGGTCGAGGACGGGTTCACATTGACGAACACCTCCTCCACCGCCGCCTCCTCGCAGCCGTGGTCGGCGCAGATCACGCCCAGGGCCTCGAACAGGTGCAGCAGCCGCTCGCTGAACGGCGCGGCCTCCGGCGGGGCCACGACCCCGTGCGCCACCCACCTCAGGCGCGCGCCGTCCGAGACGATCACCCCCCAGCCGGTGCGTCTAAGACCCGGGTCCAGCCCGAGGATTCTGACAGGTTCGTTCGCCATCCGTTCCCCTCATGCCGCAAAGAGGGTTAGCAGACAATGACCAGCCGGCCCCCAATCGCCATTGCATATGCAACCAGTCCATGCTTTGCATATGCAATGAGCCAGACCGAGAGCGATCAGACCCCCTGTATCTGCGGCCGCCTGCGCCGCGCCTCGCGCGCCCTGACCCGTCACTATGACGAGGCCCTGGCGCCGGTCGGCCTGACCATCACCCAGTTCTCGGTGCTGCGGACCCTGTCCCAGATGGACCGCCCGACCCTGGTCGAACTGTCCGACCGCACCGCCCACGAGAAGAGCGCCCTGTGGCGCACCCTCCAGCCCCTGATCCGCCAGGCCTGGGTCGCCGCCGAGCCCGGCCGCGTCCAGAAATTCGTCCTGACCGGCCTCGGCCGCGAACGGCTCGAACTGGCCCGCCCCCTGTGGCAGGCCGCCCAGGCCACCGTCAGCCAGACCCTCGGCCCGCGCGAGGCCGCCCTGATCGCCCTGTTGCACGAGGTCGAGACCCATGTCTGACGCCCCCTCCGCCCCACACCTGTCCCGCCGCGTCTGGATCATGATCGGGGCGGCCGCCGCCATCGTCACCCTGTCGATGGGCATCCGTCAGGCCTTCGGCCTGTTCCTCGCCCCCCTGGCCCTGGACATGGGCATAGACCGCCAGACCTTCGGCCTGGTCGTCGCCATACAGAACCTGCTGTTCGGCCTGGCCCAGCCCTTCGTCGGCGCCCTGGCGGACCGGCGCGGCGCCGGGACCATCGCCGTCGCCGGCGCCCTGATCTACGCCCTCGGCCTCGTTGTCGCGGGCCTGGCGTCCAACGCCCTGGGCCTGGGGCTCGGCCTCGGCGTCCTGACCGGGGCGGCCATGTCGGGCGCCGCCTTCGTCGTGGTGCTGGGCGCGGTCGGCAAGGTGGTCCCCGCGCACAAGCGCACCCTGGCCTTCGGCCTGGTCACGGCCGGCGGCTCCCTGGGCCAGTTCCTGATCGTGCCCCTGGCCCAGGGCCTGATCGACGCCTTCGACTGGCGCGTCACCCTGTTCGTCCTCGCCGCCCTGGTCGCCCTGGTCATCCCTCTGGCCCTGGGCGTCGCCGGCAAGCCGCCGGCTGCGAACCACACGGACGGCCCGGCCCTGAAACCCGCCCTGGCCGAGGCCTTCGCCCATCCCAGCTTCTGGATGCTCAACTTCGGCTTCTTCGTCTGCGGCTTCCAGCTGGCCTTCGTCGGCTTCCACCTGCCCGCCTATCTGCGCGACGGCGGCCTGTCCCCCTCGGTCGGCGCCACGGCCCTGGCCCTGATCGGCCTGTTCAACATCGCCGGATCCTGGCTGTGGGGCGCCTGGGGTTCGAAACGTTCGAAGAAGGGCCTGCTGGCTCTGCTCTACGCCCTGCGCGGCCTCAGCATGATCGTCTTCATCCTGGTTCCGCTGTCGCCGGCCAGCGCCTTGGTCTTCGCCGCCGTCTCCGGCTTCCTGTGGCTGGGCACCCTGCCCCTGACCAACGGCCTGGTGGCCCAGATCTACGGTCTGCGTCACCTGTCGGCCCTGGCGGGGATCGTCTTCCTCAGCCACCAGGTCGGCGCCTTCCTCGGCGCCTGGCTGGCGGGCCTGACCTTCGACGCCACCGGCTCCTACATGCTGATGTGGATCGTCTCCATCGCCCTGGCCCTGACCGCCGCCGTCGCCAATCTGCCGATCAAGGAGGCGCCCCTGGTCCGCAGCGCCCTGCCCGCCGAATGAGGCTCCGCCCGCTCCCCCTCGCATTCGTCAGCGCCGTCCTGGTCCTGGTCGGCCTCGGGATCTGGCTGTGGTCCCGCGTCGGCCTCGCCGTCTGGCTGGACGCCGCCGTCGCCTTCTGCAGCTAGAGATTTGGTTCCAAACTCCCGCCACCCTCAGGCGGATGCGGCCCGAGACCGGCAAAGGCGAGCGGTTACGATCCGAAGGCCCGATTTCGGACAGGTCGCCAAATTCCGGTTGCGACCCATTGCGGACCTTGCCTTGCCGCTTCATGGTCGGGCGGATCGGAGATCCTCGATGCTGAAAACTGGCGACATGCTCCCGTGGGGTTTTGGAGCGTTTTCGATTTTTGCCATGCTTGCAGGACTGGCACTGCTCGCCGGGGCAAATCTTGCCTCGCCCGGCTGCACCGGCCCAGTGGTTGAGCGATGCGACTATGTGGCGAGCGCAAGGGTTGCGGTTGCCGGCTCAGGGCACCACCGCTTCCAAACCGACCTCGGCTTTGAAATTTTCGACCAAGGGTCTGCGGTTCTTGTTCAGCAGTTCACTCCACCAGGCGAACCAAGCCTCAACCACGCACCCTCGGTCTTAGTAGACAAGAGAAGTTGTCGTGCCTGCCGAGTTGATTGGCACTTTTCTACGAGAGGCGATCCTCTGGATCCCTACGTCGGGCCACTGATGCGACGCGTTCCCGCAGAAGATGCTGAAGCAGCGGCGGAACGAGCGGAACGATGGAAGGACGGGCCGGGCGGCATCTCCTTCCTCTAGAAGCTATGTCCGCTCCCCGCCCCTCTCAGACATTCCCAGCATCCGCTTAGGGGATTCCGATGATCGACGGGTGTGGAGCCCGCTTTCAAGCCAAGAGTCTATTTCGCAAATCGACCCATTGCAGACCTTGTCCCGCCAAGACATTCATTTCCGATGTGGACGCAGCTCTGACCGCTCTGATTACGGCTTCGCGCTTCTGGGCCTTCTGTCTTGGATGGACTTCCTAGCGATGGCTCAGGCGCGGGGTTGGTCCTGACGGAGGCGGTGTCATATCCGGTTGGTCTGGCTTGGGCCTGCCTAAGCGCTGTAGGGTGAAGCCATGTTCGAGAGCTATGCGCAGAACGCCGAGGATGTTCGGCTTAACCGGTGTTTCGCCGGCCAGTCCGAGGGGTTCTTCATTGATGTGGGAGCGTCCGAGCCCACCCGGCATTCGGTCACCTACGCCCTCTATCTCCAGGGCTGGCGAGGAATCTCGATCGACCCCCTGCCGGACCGATGCCAGGAACTGGACCAGTTGCGGCCCGGGGACGTCAATCTGAACATAGCGCTGTCCGACGAGCCCGGCGTCACGAACCTGTACCGCTCTCTGGGACGAGGCGGCACGTCGACCATCGTCCAAGCAGTCGGGGAGTCGATGCGTGAGGCCTCTCCGGACGTCTGGATGTTTCCGACGCCGGTCGATACCCTTACCAACGTGTCTCGACAGTTCGCCCCCGAGCTGCGGACCTACCCCCTGCTCAAGATTGACGTCGAAGGCGCGGAAGAAGGAGTCCTGCGCGGCGCGGACTTCTCGCAATTCAGGCCGTCCGTCATCGTCGTAGAAGGGCAGGCAGCGGTGCCGAAATGGGAGAAGCTGATTACGGACCAGAGCTATCGCTATGTCGTGCACGATGGAGTCAATCGCTGGTACTGCTGCGATAGCCGTAACGACTATGCCGAACTTTTGCGGCCGCCGGTCAGCGCGGTCGATAACTTCAGACGCTACGATCAGATCGGATCGCCGCTGTCCAACTCGGTACATCCCGAGCATCGTTGGGCGATCGGTCTGTCGCACAGATTGATCTGCGCTTTGAAGGCGGTCAGCAACGACGTGATCGTGGCCGCCTATACCGACAAGATCGCCGACCACCTGCTGGACAAGCCCTGCGACGCCAGCATCTACAGAGGCGCGACACGGGCGGTTCTGGGCAGGCAGCCAAATGACACTGAATGGGCGCTGTTCGAAGAGCAGGACAAGACGACGACCATCCGTGAGGTTTACGAACTGCTGGTCAACTCAGAAGAGTTCCTCATGAAGCGCGGCAGGGCAATCGCCTCGATGTAGGCAGGGTCAGCGCACGACACCCCACAGGCATTTGAGGGTGTGGGGACCGCTTTCCGGTCGGTCGCCTATTTCGCAACCCGACCCGTTGCGGACATTAGCCACTGACTGCGATAATCAGGCATGACCTCGGGCAACCAACGACACCTCGTGATCGGAAAGACTGTAAAGGTCGCCTCGATCCAAAATGATGAATTGCATCTGGGCTTGGGGGACGATTGGCACATCGTTGTGCTCAATCCTTTCAGCCTTATTTCGGAAAGTGCAGACACGCTGGTCGGTGCTGCGCTGCTAACATTTGAAGAGCGAGGAACGACCGAATTCCTCGCCTTCGACAATGGCATAATCGTCACGGTTGATATGAGGGATGACGCTTACCGAGAACCGGAAGCAATGCTGCTTACGGGGCCCGAGACTATAGTCGTTTGGAATTGATGTCCGCTTCCCACCCCTCTCAGACATTCCCAGCATCCGCTTAGGGGGCTCCGATGATCGACGGGTGTGGAGCCCGCTTTCAGGCCAAGAGTCTATTTCGCAAATCGCCCCTAGTCAGGCACTCACTTCCATAGAAAGTAGATAGCGACGATCCCTAAACTGCCCGCAGCCAACCCAAATACGAAGGTTTTGACCATGGAACGAGCAAGGTTTTCTTTGGTCGTTGGGATTTGAGCTTCTGAGAATCCATGACGACGCAGCATGTCATTTCCCATAAGTATTCCGGCCAAAATTAATGCAGGTAAAACAGCGGTAACCGCCGCGCCCGTCCAAGGTGCTAGCTCTATTAGGTTGCTCATTATCAGCGTGAAGACCACGATCCCAAACACTACGATCGCCAAACAAGCGACCTTCACCAATTGCCGCATTCTTCGCACCCCATTTTAGGTCGTGAGAGATAGCACCGCGCTCTGGGAGTTGTAATCACCGTCCGTCAGGGTCTGCTTTCCACCCGTAGCATCCGTTCAAAGTGTCCGATACTCTAAGGTTATGACGGCGAATGTGCTCCCCCAAATAAAAGCAGCGTTCGGCTGGCGAGGCTTTCCGCACGCCATGTTCTACGAGGCAGATTATAGCCTGAGGTTCGATTTGGGCGGCGAGATTGGAATGGGCCCACTGCGGTTCATGCAGGCGCTAGATCGAGCGCGTGCCATATCAAAAGTGTTGTTTTCTACCTCAGAAACGCTTCACGCCGTCGTCACTATGTATGGCGAGCAGCGCAACACCAGCCGCCATTACTACGCCTTTCAGAAACTTCGGGGTATTGGATTCGATCACTCATTTGGAGTTGCGGAAAAGATTGCTCAGAATGACCAAGAATATATCGGGGAGTTCGGGAGCGACCTCTTTCGCTATTGGTATGCCGCACCATTCAAGAACGACAATGCGTCGGTATCCGCGTTGTTGTGGGCAAGCGTGTCACGCGAAATGGACATCCACCCCTCGCCGCGATGGATCGATACGATACATATCGTAGACTTCAGAAACCGGCTTGCTCTGACCGCGTATGATGACCGAGGCATGGATGTGGTGGGACCAGACGGCCCAGCACTGGCGTCGCTCTACAATCAGTTCAGCGCGTGGCTGCTCGATTACGACCGTCCCACCATGGATGCGAAGTTTTCCGGCCTGCCGGGCCAGCGATAATGTCCGCTTCCCACCCCTCTCAGACATTCCCAGCATCCGCTTAGGGGGTTCCGATGATCGACGGGTGTGGAGCCCGCTTTCAAGCCAAGAGTCTATTTCGCAAATCGACCCGTTGCGGACGTTGAGCTCGGTTGTCCGATTGTCCTGCTGAGGTAAGCAGCTAAACTGTCGGCGGAGGCCCGAATGAACCCATCACTGATGCGACTTTGCGGCTACGCGGGGCTTTTGGGAGCGTGCGCCATGTTCGCGGGTGACATGCTGTTCTATGGCCAGTGGGGGAGCGGGGCGGACGCGCTGTCCGGGACGTACGACGCAGTCGAGAGGAGAGACCCTCAACAGCTTGTCGTTGGCGGACTGATGTCGATCATCGGTGGCCTTGGATATTCTTTGGGCGCACTTCACGTTTACGGACGGCTGGCTGAACGACCATCATGGTTGCGGCTGAGCGTCACGGCTGGCCTTTTGGCCACCGCTGTAATCGCTACGGCTACTCATGCGGTTTGGGGGAGCTTTGCCCTCACGGTAGTCAGCGGTGCGCCTGCCCCCACGTTGATAGCCAATTATCTTGCTCTGCACTTTGCCATCGGCGTCGTCGTCGGTATCCCAGTGTCTTTCCTGCTGGCTGGATCCATCGCGCTTGGTCGGACTGATTGGCCAATTTGGTTTGCAGCAGTGAATCCCGGAGCAATCTACCTCTTATTGTCCACCGCATCATACTTGCCCGCTCCGTTCGGGGCGTCCTTCGTGGGTGGAGCGTTCAACTTGGCATTCGCAGCGTTCTACGGAATCATTATCGCTCTCCAAGCTAGTCGATCAGCATCCTAAGGTCCGCTTCCCACCCCCAACAGACATTCGGCACGTCCGCTGTCGGTGCTGGTCCCGAACTTCTCCCGCTACGGTCTATCCTCGTCGTTTCAGGGCTTGTCGCGAGGGCTCACTTTTCCAGCGTTCGGTCTCATGTCCCTCGGACAAGCGCCGTGCGCCCCGTCCACACCAATGCGGCCCTCGCCTTAGGCCCTCGGGACAAGCCCGAGGGTGACGGATTAAAGGGAGCGTCACCCCGTCAGGCGTGCTTCTCCACATAGGCCTCGGGATCCTTGTTCACCGGCTTTATCCCGGTGATGTGCGCGGCCTCGAAGGCGGCGAACTTGACCGCCAGGGCGTGGCGCGTCTCGACGTCGGCGTTCAGGCGGAAATCGGTCAGACCCTGCCGCTCCTCCTCGCCCATATGTTTGGAGTTGACCACATTGGCCTCGCCCACGGCCGCGAACCAGGCCTTGGTCCCGACGGTGTGCTTCTCGACCGCCTTCACGGCGTCGCGCAGCTTGTTGTGGTCCTCGATGGCGTCCTCGGTCTCGGGGCCGGCGTCGTCGCCCTCGGCGTCGTTGGCGGCCTCCCCCACCTTCATCAGGTCGGGATAGAAGAACCGCTCCTCGGCCTCGGCGTGAACGTCCAGAAAGGCCGACAGCCGCCCCCAGACCGCCGTCAGCGCCGCCTTATCCTTGGGATCGATCTGTTCGATGATGGCGAACAGCCGGCGCTGCTCGGCATGGTCGTCGAGGATCAGCTGGGTGATGTCCATGGGGGCCTCCAGGCGTAACGGTGAAGCCCCGTTACGCCCGCCGACCGCCTCGGTTCCCTGCGAACGACTCGCCGGTGATCAGCCGACGATGGCCTGCAGCTGCGCCGCCGCCTCGGCTATGGTCGGACGCCCGCCCCGGCCGCGCCGCGCGGCGTCCAGCGCCGCGGCCGACATGGCCCCCTCGGCGCGGGCCGTCTCCAGATCCTCGCGCAGGGCGCTGACCTGCTGGCCCAGGGCCTTGACCCGCGCCTCGTGCTCGTCCTGGGCCGCCGCCATCTTGGCCTGGATCTTGGTCATCCGCTCCTCGGCGCGGGCGATGGCCTTGTCGTGGGCCGTGGCCGCCTTGGTCAGGGCCTCGGCGCGGTCGACGGCGGCGACGCGCGCCACCTCCATGGCCGCCTGGCGCTGACGCGATTCCTCGGCGTCGATCTCCAGGGCGCGCACCCGTTCCAGCGCCCGGTCCAGATTGATCTGCAGGGTGTCGGCGCGGCGTTCGACGGCGTGGCCGCCGCTCTGCAGCTCGTGCAGGCGCGAGGCCAGTTCGGTGTTCAGCACCTCCAGCCCGTTGGCGCGCGCCGTGGCCGTGTCCAGCCGGGCGGTCAGGGCGGCGATCTCGGCCCGGGTCGATTCGACCTGGCTCTCCAGGGTGCGGATGGCGCGGGCGGCCTCGGCCTGTTCGGAGGCGGCGCGGGCGCGCTCGGTCGCCAGATGGCCCTCGCCGGCCGCGGCGGCGCGGGCCAGGCCCGCCACCTCGGTCCCGACCTCGTCGACGCGACGACGCAGGACCGTATTCTCCTCCAGCACCAGGGCGTGGTCGCGCTGGATCTGGCCGCGGGTCGTTTCCGCCTCGGACCGGCCGGCCTCGGCCTGCCGCATCTGGTTGCGCAGCGACTCGTGGTCCTGCTCCAGTTCCCGGATGCGTTGGGCCGACGCCCGGTCGACCGTCTCGAAACCCTCGATCCGCGTGGCGGCCTGGGCGATCTCGCTGCGCAGCCGGCCGATCTCGACCCGCGCCTCCTGCAGATTGACCGAGGTCTCGCCGCCGCGCGCCGCCAGGTCGTCGGCCTTGGCCTCGGCCTCGGCCAGAGCGTCCGATAGCTTGCGCGTCTCGGCGGTCAGCAGGCTGACCTGTTTCATCGCCTCGCCGTTGGCGTTGCGCAGATTGACCAGTTCGACGTGATTGTCGCGCCGCGACCGGAACTCGGCCTCCAGCGGATCGCGCAGCTGGCCCAGCAGGGCCTCGAACGTGCCGAACCGCTCGGCCATTTCGGTCAGCTGGTCCAGACTGTCCTGGATCGTCTCGAACCGCTCGCCGATCAGGCCGGCGACCTCGTGTTCGGAGGCGC
The DNA here is from genome assembly GCF_044336875.1 of Brevundimonas sp. Classification (GTDB taxonomy): domain Bacteria; phylum Pseudomonadota; class Alphaproteobacteria; order Caulobacterales; family Caulobacteraceae; genus Brevundimonas. The sequence goes on from NZ_JBIIOP010000001.1 coordinate 660,006, forward strand.
GATCCGGTTTCAGGGCGACCTCGGCCGCCTGCTCGCCCTTGCCGGTCCGCGACAGGACCCTGTCGATTCTGGTCAGTTTCATGGTCACGCCCCCGCATCCGCTCTCAGCCTGCGACGAACCGTTCCGACCCCGCCCCAAGGCGAATCGAGCAGCCCCCGCTCACTGCAAAGAAGGTTAACGAGGCGTTAGGACGCTGTCGAGACCCGCGCTCGCCGAACCGCGACCCGCGACCTTGTCGCCGATCGCACCGGACGCCTGGTCCTCAGCCGAACTCTCCCCGCGCGCCGTGCCACAGCCGCAAGATTTCGATGCGATCGGGCTTCACCCGGTAAACGATCATGTGGCTCGTCTTGGCGACGACAAGTTCCCTGCACCCACCTCGGCAAGGCCGTCCTTTTTCAGGAAAGACGCTCAAGCCCTCCACGGCGTCGATGAGTCGGTTTTCGACCACGGTCGCCATTCCGATGCTGTCGGCGGCGACATACCGCCAGATATCCGCAAGGTCCGCCCGGGCTGCCGGCGACCAGAGGATTTTCATCGACGCGCGCGCGCCGCCTGCTGCGCGCGCAACTCCGCGACCACCGTCTCGTGAGGAATCCCGCCTTCGGCTTCCAGCGACCTGACGCCCTCGTCCACAGCCGCCAGAAAGGCCGCTTCTTTCTCGGCGCTACGCCTGAAAAAAGCCTCCTCCTCGACCGCCATGTCCCACACCGCCATGGCGACGATGTCGTCGATCGGCGCCTGCCGCGCCTCCGCCAGGGCGTCCAGCCTGGCCTTCACGGCCTCATCCAGGGCGATGGTCACGTGCACGGTCATGCGGGGACCGTATCACAGCCCCCGCACGCCGGAAATCAGAGGCCCGAAATCAGCCCGCGTACTTGGCCGCGTCCTCGTCCGAGATGTCCTCGTTCGAATAGACCGACGACACGTCGTCCTCGGCGTCCAGGGCGTCCAGCAGCTTCATCAGCGTGCCGACGGCCTCGCCGGTGACCGGCACTTCCGACTGGGGCTTCCAGACGATGGCGGTGGACTTGGGATCGCCCAGCACCTTGGACATGGCTTCCGCCACCTCGTTCAGGTCCTCGAAGGCGGTCCAGATGGTGTGGCCCGGCGCGTCCTCGTAGATGTCCGGCTTGACCAGATCGCTCTCGACGTCCGAGGCGCCGGCCTCGATGGCGGCCTCCATCACTTCGTCTTCCGTGCCGGCCTCGGCCTTGTAGATGATCTGGCCGACCTTATCCCACATGAAGGCGACCGAGTTCATCTCGCTCAGGGCGCCGCCGTTCTTCTTGAAGGCCGCGCCGATGTTCGACGCCGCGCGGTTGCGGTTGTCGGTCAGGGCCTCGACGATGATGCCCACGCCGCCCGGGCCCCGGCCCTCGTAGCGGACCTCTTCCATCGTATCGACGTCGCCGCCGGCGGCCTTGTTGATGGCCCGCTGGATCACGTCCTTGGGCAGGCTTTCGGCCTTGGCGTTGTTGACCGCCAGACGCAGGCGCGGATTGGCCGCCGGATCGGGCAGGCCCGACTTGGCCGCCACCGTGATGTCGCGCGACAGTTTGGAGAACAGCTTGGAGCGCTGCGCATCCGCGCGCCCCTTGCGGTGCATGATGTTCTTGAATTTCGAGTGGCCGGCCATGAGATCGTCTTCGAGAGTCTGAAACCTTGAGCCGCGCCTCCTAGCCGATGAGCGGCATCCTGTCACGACTGACTGAAGGGTGGAACCTCGACCGTTTGGGCGTATTGATCCCGCAAGCCATTATGGAGCCCCCGATGAACACCGCCGACATCTACCAAGCCGAGGGCCACGCCGACGACGACCTGCACGAGGCCGACATCGTCGAATGGTACGAGGCCCGCCCCGTCACCGTCTCCACCGCCGTCGCCACCGGCTCGATCCTGACCGCCTTCACCCTGGGCGCCCTGACCGCCGTCGGCGCCCTCTTCCTGCTGGGCCGGCTGGACGACTGAGATCCGGCGAGGACCACATCGCAACCGGTGGACCGCTTTCGATGGGCAGGTCCGGTGCAGTCACCCGATCAGTTCGGATTGGCGGGCGCGACGCCTTCGGTCGATTGGGGCCGAGTCAGGTCATCGTTTTCGTCAGCCAGGCGGAAGGCGACCCTGATCCGGAAAGTCTGGCCTTCGCCCACGCCGTTGCGCTGGCCGATGTGTCCAAGCCGCATCCTGGAAATGGCTGCGCCTTCCAGACCTTGGCCAGGGTGGCTCACTTCCACCACGCGACAGTCGCTGACCGTCTCGTTCGGTCCGGCGATACATTGCAGCACGACATAAGCCTTCTTAGGGAAATCATCGGCGGCGTCGGCCTGCAAAGCCGTCGCCATCAGCAGCGCAAGAAGCATCACATCCCCTTCGGATCGCGTCGTCGATCAAGGCTTGGCTATCATAGGCCCGGCGCGACTCGAAGCGCCTTTATCCTGCAGGCGACGCAGTCCTCGGCCTTCAGGATCAGGGTGTTGGTCCCCGCCATAAGGGGCAGAGCCACCGCCTCGCCCGCCGTCAGATCCACGACCGCCGCCGCCCCGCCGTTCAGCGCGACCGACACCCGCCCTCCGCTCCCGACCACCGTCGCCGTCCGCGTCCCGGCCGTCTCCGCCTCGACGGTGTAGCGCAGCCACTCCCCCGTCTCGAACTCGACCACCACGGGCGCCCCTCCGTTCGGGCCGTCCTCCAGACCGATGTCCACCCCGTCGTTGCGCCAGGTCCGCCCCGTATTCCACCAGGGCACGCGCTCGCCCGGCCCGTCGGTGTCGGCATCATAGACGTCCTTCCAGGCTACGCCCGACCGGCCCAGGTCATAGTCCGCCGCCCGGATGGTCAGCCCCGCCGCCCCGATCCGGTGCGGGACGAAGGGAACCGCCGCATCCGAATGCGGCTGGCGCAGCAGGGCGTCCACCACGTCGCGATGCTGGACGACGTTCTCGAACCGGATGTCGTGGGTCGCCAGCCGCATCAGGGTCGCCTCCGCCGCCTCGGCCGACGGCCGCTCCCCCTTCCCCGTCAGATAGGCGACCAGCCGCGCCCAGCCGGGATTGGGCCTGATCTCCAGCGGCTGGTTGAAGCCGATCTTCTTCAGCGGCCAGAAGGCCCAGCCGATCCCCTCGCCCTCGACCAGGGCCACGGTCTCGGTGAACCAGGTGTTGGAATTCTCGCCCGACTCCCCCAGCCAGACCGGCGCCCCCGTCTCCTCCCTCAGCCTCAGCACCTCGGCGATCGAGGCCCGGTCCGTGGCGTTCCAGTATTTGTGGAAACTGATCGTCGTATTGTCGTCCCACAGGGGCGTGACCCCGCGATAATTATTGCCCCAGCAATTGCCCTCGATGACGATCATGTGCCGCCGGTCGACCTCGCGGATCGCCGCCGTGATCTCCATCATCAGCGACCGCAGCGGCGCGTTGGTCGTCTCCTCGCAGCCATGCCCGCCGCCGGGCTTCTCGAAGTCCCAGTTGGGCTCGTTGATCAGGTCATAGGCGCCGATCGCCGGCTCGTCGGCATAGCGTTCGGCCAGCCGCCGCCACAGGGCGACCGTCTTCCTGCGGTTCTCGGCGCTGTCCCACAGCGACGGCTTCGACGGATCCCGGTCCGATATGGCCAGGTCGCTCCCCTGCCCGCCCGGCGCCGCGTGCAGGTCCAGGATCAGATACATTCCGTTGGCCTTGACCCAGGCCAGCAGGGCGTCGATCTCGGCGAACCCCGCCTCGTTCCAGGTGTCGCGCCCTGGTATCGGCTCCTGCTCCACCGGCAGGGTCAGCCGGTCGTAATGCATCGGCAGCCGCACCGAGTTGAAGCCCCACCGCCCCATGGCGTCGATATCGGCCTTGGTCGTGTGATTGGCCCGCCAGGCGGCGTAGAAGCCTTCCGTCTTCTCCGGCCCGATCAGGTCCGTGATCCGCGCCCGGATGACGTGCTGCTGCCCCAGCGCGCCCAGCTGCAGCATATAGCCTTCCTGCAGCACCCAGCCGCCCAGCCCCATGCCGCGCAATATGACCGGTCGCCCCGTCTCGTCGACGATCCGCGTCCCCTCGGCCCGCAGGAAGCCCCCGCTCTGCGCCGCGCTCTGGGCCGCGCTCGCTCCCGGCGCGCACAGCATCGCCGTCGCGGCCAGCGCCGCGATCAGACCCGTCCTCATGGCGTTCCTCCACGCTCTCTTTTGGGAACGTTCTCACGAGAACCGCGGAATGGCTAGGGCGAGCGATCAAGACCTTCCCCCGCTTGCGGGGGAAGTGTCAGGCCGTGGCGCGCAGCGACACGCCTGACGATGGGGGAAGTCTCGCGAAACCTCCCCCTCCGTCGCTGGATCGCTTCGCGATCGACGCGACACCTCCCCCGCTTCGCGGGAGAGGGTCTTTGAACCCTCACCCCACCTTCAGACTGTCCATCACCTCAATCGCGGCGGCGCGCCCCATCTCTATCGGCCCAGGATCGAAAGCGGTTCTGCGCCTGCACTCGAACCGCACACGCCATCGATCAGTTTTCTACTGCCGACATCGTAAGTCCCGCTGGCGTAGCGAAAATTCGAGCTGTCCAGAAACGCCTCAACCTGATCGGCGCGCAGCCTATGGCGGCCCGGCGGGTAGTCCAATTCCGAAGCGCCCTGATAGAACTGAACCTCGACCTTGGACGTGTCCGACCCCACCCATGGCCCGACCGCAAACCACAGCAGATACGTCCCGGTGGAGTTGACCCACGCGGCTCTTTTCCAGCCGTAGTATCGCGCAGACCATCGATCCACCGGGCCGACGCAGGGGTCTTGCTGAAGCGCCCGATCAACCTCGTCCGCCAGGACGGAACTGGGCGGCGCCGTCGTCGTCAATCCCAGCAAAAACAGACCGGCGATGACCGCGCCGCCGACGCCGAGGGCCGCACGCTTCCTGTCTCGCTTTTTGGAGAAGCGCATGGCCATGACGCCAAGCCGCTCCCCCTCACCCCGCCTTCAGATTATCCACCACCGCCTTCAGCTTCGCCGGCAGGGGCTTGGGCCGGCGGGTCTCGGCGTCGACATAGACGTGGACGAAATGGCCGATGGCGGCGGGCGTGTCGACGCCGCGCTTGAACACCGCGAACCCATAGCTGACGCTGGACGTCCCGACCCGGTCCACCTTGATCCCGACCTCGATCACGTCGGGGAATTTCAGCGCCGATGTGTATTGGCAGCCGCTGTCCACCACCAGGCCGATGGACTCGTCCAGGGCGTTGGCGATCATCAGGTGCGCATTCACCGCCGAGTCCACGAACTCGTAGAATTTGGCGTTGTTGATATGGCCGTACTGATCATTGTCGGCCCAGCGCGTCGAGACCATGTGAAAGGCCTTGTAGGTCGCGCGTTCGGCCAGAGGCCCCAGATCCCGCTTGGGCATTGTCGTCTTCCTCCTCGGCGACAGTCCGCGTCGCTCTGGTAACGACGCTCTAGCTTGGACGACGTTGCGTCAAGCGCCTATCGGTGGCCACAGATCACAAGGCGCTCAAGCCGCCGACGACCGCGTCGGCGGCGATAGCGCAAGGATGAGCTTGACCGATGAGCACCCAGACTCGCGCCGCCGTTCTTTCGACCATGGGCGCATCCCACCCCTATGCCGACAGCCGCCCCCTGTCGGTCGAGACCGTCACCCTCGACCCGCCCGGCCCTGGCGAGGTCCTGGTCGCGATCAAGGCCGCCGGCCTGTGCCACTCGGACCTGTCGGTCATCAACGGCGACCGCCCCCGCCCCCTGCCCATGGCCCTGGGCCACGAGGCCGCCGGCGTCGTCGAGGCCCTCGGAGAAGGCGTCACCGACCTGGCCATAGGCGACCATGTCGTCATGGTCTTCATGCCCTCGTGCGGCCATTGCGCCCCCTGCGCCGGGGGCCGTCCCGCCCTGTGCGAGCCCGGCGCCGCCGCCAACGGCCGGGGCGAGCTGCTGACCGGCGCCCGCCGCATCTTCCGCGAGGGCGAACCGGTCAACCACCACCTCGGCTGTTCCGCCTTCGCCGGCCACGCCGTGGTCTCGCGCCGCTCCCTGGTGAAGATCGACCCGGCCCTGTCGTTCGAGGAGGCGGCCCTGTTCGGCTGCGCCGTCCTGACCGGCGTCGGCGCCGTGGTGAACACCGCCCAGGTCCGCGCGGGCCAGAGCGTCGTCGTCATCGGCCTGGGCGGCGTCGGTCTGTCCAGCGTCCTCGGCGCCCTGGCCTCCGGCGCCTCCCCCGTCATCGCCGTCGACCTGTCTGAGGAAAAACTGGCCCTCGCCCGCACCCTCGGTCCGGTCGTCACCGTCAACGGCGCCGATCCCGATGCGGTCGATCAGGTCCGCGCCCTGACGAACGGCGGCGCCGACTTCGCCTTCGAGATGGCCGGCTCGGTCCGCGCCCTCGACAACGCCTGGAAGATGACCCGGCGCGGCGGAACCACCGTCACCGCCGGCCTGCCCCCGCCCGAGGCCGCCCTGGCGGTCAACGTGGTCTCCCTGGTCGGTGAGGAGCGCACCCTGAAGGGCTCTTATATCGGCACCTGCGTCCCCAGCCGCGACATCCCCCGCTACGTCGCCCTCTACCGCCAGGGCCGCCTGCCGGTGGACCGGCTGATGAGCGGCGTCATCCCGCTCGACGACATCAACGCCGGCTTCGACCGCCTCCACGCGGGCGAGGTGGTGCGGCTGGTGGTCAGGCCTCAGCGACTCGAAACTCGCTGAACTCATTTTTCCCGCTCATCCCCGCGAAAGCGGGGACCCAGAGCTTTGGGCGAACACTCTGGCGGAAGATGATGCGACGCCGATCCAGCGCACTGCCCAGCAACAGAACTGGGTCCCCGCTTTCGCGGGGATGAGCGGAGGGGATGAAACCCTGCCCTCGATCTCAGGCCGTCACCGTCCCGAAGGCCGGCTCGATTCCCCGAACCGTCTCCAGCCGCAGGAAATAGGGGCCGGGCCTAAGCATCAGGGTCGCCCACGCCTGCCCCGGCTCCAGCAACAGATGATCGGCCGGGATCACCATTCCCTCGCCCATATGCAGAGCCTGCAACAGAGCCGGTCCCTCGAAGGCCGGGACCGCCACCTCGACCGGCTTGCGCGCCGGATCGGCCGCCAGCCAGCCGGGACGGCCCGACACCTTGGGCAGGCGCGGATGAAAGACGCTCAGGTCGACCCGGCCGTCGAAGAAGCGATTGGCCAAGGCCCGCCCGTCCCGCGATACCGCGATCGGTCGCGTCGGGGCGAACCGGTCCAGCACGGCCGCCACCTCCGGCGTATCGGCTTCGGCTCGGGTGGCCGGCCAATTGCTCGACTGGTCGATGGTCAGAGGGTCGATCCCCGTCGCCGCCTTCAACTGCCCGGCGAACCACAGCCCGCCGAGGCCGTCCGCCTCGGTGGCGTGCATATAGCCGCACTGGACGAAAATCCGCGCGTCGGGACGCGACTTCAGCACGTTGTCGATCAGGTTCTGCGCTTGGGCGATCTCCCGCGCCGTCGTCTGCGCGTCCATGTCGGCGTCGGCCGGCGCCCTCTGATCCGCCCTCTGCTCATAGTCGGCGAAGACATAGCCGAGGCTCGCCGCCTCGCGCACCGTCTCGGCGTAGACGGGATCGGCGGTGTAATAGCCCAGACCCCGGTGGAAGGGCGTCCCGGCGCTATAACCGCTCACTCCTTCGAAGGTCTCGGCCGCAAAGGTGTCGAAACCCAGCGGCCTCAGCGCCCGCATTACCTGGGCCGCGAAACCGCGATGGCCCGAGATATTGTGCGCCTCGCTCAGGATGACGACCTGTTTGTCCGCCGCCGCCCGGACGATGGCCTCCAGCGCATCCTCGGCCTCGGCCCCGGCCAGATCGGGCATGGGCGCGTCGGCGCGGCGCGCTCTTTCCTCGAACCCGACGGCGGTCGCTTCGTCACCGACGAAGGCCGCGAACCAGGGCAGATGATATCTTGCGCTCTCGTCACCGGCCTCGACCTTCGCCTTCAGGTCCAGATACCGCGGCAGGTACCGTCCCTCGACGTAGAACCGGTCTTCCTCCGTCAGGGCCTCTTGAGCCTCGGCCCGCCGCCCCGCCATAGCCGCCGTCGCCATCAGCGACAGGCCCATAAACCGTCTCGTCAGCATCTTCCCCTCCGCTCACGCACAACCCACAGGCGCGATCCGGCGGAAGTATGGCGAAGCCGTCACCCCGCCAGCAGGGCCTCGACCTCATGCCGTTCCGGCGCTGACGGCTGCGCCCCCGGCCGGGTCGCGGCCACGGCTCCGGCGGCGCAGGCGAAGCGTAACGCCTCGGCCGGCTCCATCCCTTCCAGCAGGGCCACGACGATGGCTCCCACGAAGACGTCGCCCGCCCCGGTCGCATCGACCGCCTCGACCTGGGGCGGGGTCGCCCAGGCCATTTCGACCCCGCGCTGGTACATGGCGGCGCCCCGGGCGCCCTTGGTCACCACCACCCGGCCGCCGCCCCGGTGCAGGCCGTCGCCGTAATAGGCGGCCTCGGTCTCGTTGACGACGATCAGGTCGGCGCGGCGCAACAAGCGCTCCGACACCGGCGCCGCCGGGGCCAGATTGGCGCAGACGAAGCCGGTCGCCCGGCCCACCGCCGCCTCGACCGTATCCAGCGGCAGCTCCAGCTGGACGATCAGCGCCCCCTCGATCCGCTGCGGCAACTGCTCCGGCGTGACCATGTGATTGGCCCCCGCCGCGACCACGATCTGGTTCTCGCCCGACGGATCGACGGCGATCAGGGCCACGCCGGTCGGCGCCGCCAGATCCACCTCGACCCCGGCCAGATCCACGCCCAGATCCTCCATCAGGGCCAGGGCCTCGCCGGCCATGGCGTCGTCCCCGACCCGGCCGATCAGACAGACTTCCGCCCCCAGCTTCTCCGCCGCCAGCGCCTGGTTGGCGCCCTTGCCGCCGGGATGGCGGGCCAGGCTCGCCCCCGTCACCGTCTCGCCCGCCGCCGGCAGGCTGGGCGCCGTGGCTGTCAGGTCCAGGTTGATCGAGCCGACGACGGTGATTCTCATTCGGGCGCCTTCAGCTTGTCCACGATCAGATCGAACACCCCTTGCGCGTCCGCCGCAACCGCCCAGCGGTGCCGCGCCGTCGTCGGATCGACCCGGAACTCCACCGCCGTATGGCCGCGCGTCAGGTCGGACACGGTCTCCACCTCGATCCGGCAGGGCCGCAGTTCGAACAGGGCCGGCTGGATCAGCCAGGCCACCGGACAGGGATCATGCAGGGGCGCCCCCCAGTCAGGCGTGGGCCAGCCCACGATCCGCCGTTCGATCCGCTGCGAGAACCGCAGCATCGAGGCGACCGTCTTGGCCGACGGGGTCTTGATCTTCTCGACGGCGCGGATCCGCTCCTCGGTCGCCCGCACCTGATGGGTGACGTCCAGGCTGAAGGCGATCACCTCGCACCCCGATCCCAGCACCACCGCCGCCGCATCCGGGTCGGCCCAGATGTTGAACTCGGCCGAGGCGGTGATATTGCCGCCCTCGCTGCGCGCCCCGCCCATGACCACGACCGGGCCCAGATGTTCGGCCAGGCGCCGCTCGCGCTTCATCGCCAGGGCCAGATTGGTCATCGGCCCCAGGACGGCGATCGCCGTCGATCCCGCCGGGCGTTTCATCACCAGATCGACGATGGCGTTGACCGCCGGCCCGTCGCCGATGATCCCGGTCGGCTCGAACGGCTCCAGATCGCCCAGGCCTTCCGGCCCGTGGAACTCGCCCGCCCCCGCCGGCGGCCGTTTCAGCGGCCGTTCCGCCCCGCCGTGGACCGGCACGTCCTCGCGTCCGGCGATCTGGCGCAGGATCCGCGCATTGCGCTGGGTCGTGTGGGCCGGGACATTGCCCCCGACCGTGGTGACGGCCAGCAGCTCCAGCTCTGGCGCGGCGAAGGCCAGCATCAGGGCGACGGCGTCATCGACGCCGGGGTCGCAATCGATGATCAGGGACGAAACGGGGGGTAGGGACTGGATACTCACGCCCCGTCCATAATGCGACGGGGCGGGGTCGCAAACCCCGCCCCGCACGCGAGACGTCTTTTCCGGTCAGGCCGGCCTGGAGGCCAGGGCCGCCCTTTCGGTCAGCACCTGGGCCGAAATCGCCAGGGCGAAATAGACCCCTGTGGCGACCAGGGCCGTCACCCCGAACACGCCCCTCATGGTCTCGTAGAGCGTCGAGGTGTCGGCGTCGGCCACGCGCCAGGCGGCGAAGACCATGACCAGCAGCGGCGCCCAGGCCAGCCAGCCCAGAATCCCGCCGAGACGCGACGTCTGCACCGTCTTCGCCTCGACCTCGGCCCGCTCCTGTTCGAACTCGGCCAGGGCCTCCTCGCGGGCGACCTCGCGGGCTTCGCGGCGCGGGAACCGCTCGCGGGCGCCGGCGACGGCGGCCAGGACCGTATAGAGGACCAGGGCGAAGACATAGTCGACGGCGAACACCCAGTAGTAGCTGACCCAGCCGCTCACGATCAGGCCGGCCGCCAGGGCCAGGGTCGCGCCCCAGGTCGCCACCGCCGGCCAGCTCAGGCTCAGCCCCCGGTGCTGCACCCAGTAACGGGTCAGGCCCATGCGCGGGAACAGATAGTGTTCGGCCATGACGATGGCCCCGACCGGCGACAGCACCACGCCCGAATAGACCAGGATCGGCAGGGCGGCGCGATAGACGGCCGGGAAACAGGCCAGGGCGACGATGAAGACGCCCAGTCCCAGGGTCGCCGCCTTGCGGCTCAGCTTCGGCGCCAGGTTCGAGGCGGCCAGACCGGCCCGGTACAGGCTGGCGTTGGCCGTAGTCCAGCCGGCGGCGATGACCACCAGTATGCCGGTCAGGCCCAGGGCGGCGTGGGCGACGTCGCCCGTGTCCAGACGCGCCAGGCTCTCGCCGGCCAGCAGGGCCGCGCCCGCCCCCATGACGCCGGCGGCCAGCCAGCCGATCACATGGCCCAGGAACATCCCCACCGACGACAGATAGCCGTACGAGGCCTTCTTGGCGAAGCGGAACAGGGCCATGTCGACCAGACCCAGGTTCAGGGCGGCGATGGCGCCGAAGGCGTAACCCGCCACGGCCCACATGCCCACGCCGGGATCGCCGTCGGGCGTCCGCCCGGTCCAGATCGCGCCGTTGGCGATGGTTCCCAATTCGGACAGGGCGCCGATATGGGGCGATCCCGTCACGGACTGGGCCAGGGCCGGCATCAGGGTCAGGCCGCCGCAGACGAAGGCGGCCAGCATCCAGGGCGCGCAGGCGCCCGAGAACCGCGCCAGTATGTCGAAGCCGAAGGCCGCAACCGCCACCACCACGACGCCCAGAACGATCACCACGGCCACGAAGGCCAGGCTTTCGGGATACCACTGCAGCTGCACCGGAATATCCAGCAGGAAGCGCACGGCGGTCGCCGAGACATTGATCATGGCCGCCGCGATGGCGCCATAGACGACCATATTGGCCAGGTTGAACAGTTTGGTGATGCCGGGTCCGGCGATCTTTTCAAGATAGGCGTACAGCGACAGCCGGGTCTTGACCGCGATCGGGGCGGTCAGCAGGGCCCAGGCCAGCACGGCCATGCCGTTGCCGATGACCAGGCCCAGCAGCAGGTCGCGGGTCGAGACGCCCATGGCCACGAAGGCCGCGCCGATGACGAATTCGGTGGCGGCGATATGTTCGCCGCCGAACATCCCGGCGAAATGCTTCCAGCCGTGCTGGCTTTTGGCGGCTTCGGGGATGATCGGGGTGTTGGGGGCGCCGCCGGGCAGGACGGCGTCCGGGGCGATAGGGAGGGAGGGATCGCGCAAAAAGGCTTCGCGCGCGGGCGGGGGAGCGCTCGCGACTTCAGTCATTCATTCGTTTTGTTGCGCCGCGCGATCGACCGGCCGGAAACCGCGCGCCTGGGAAAAAGGTCCGTCTCGCTGACCCCCGGCAGGGTCGCCCGCAGGAACGGGCGCGTCACGAACATGAACACCGTTTAGTCATAATATGGACCGAGGGCAAACCTGAGCCGTTCACGATCGCTCACGCCGCCGTGAAGCGGAGCGGCGAGGACCGGCCTTTGCCTCGTCGGGACAGATCACGTATCGTCGTGCGGCAAGGCTGACAGGGGGGATACGCCATGACACGGAAATCGCGGGGCTTCGGCCGCCTACTTCTGGCCGGCGTCGCCGTCGGCGCCCTGACGACCGCCGCTCCGGCCCTGGCCCAGACCGGCGTCGCCCCGGCTGCCGCCTTCGCCCCGGACGTCCAGACGCGCGGCGACCTGATCCCGGTCCAGACCTTCACCTTGGCGAACGGCCTGCGCGTCGTCTTCCACATCGACCGGTCCGATCCCGTCACCGCCGTCGTCCTGGCCGCCCATGTCGGCTCGGCGCGCGAGACCCCGGGCCGCACCGGCTTCGCCCATATGTTCGAACACCTGTTCTTCCTGAATTCGGAGAACCTCGGCCCCGGCGGTCTGGACCGGCTCAGCGCCCGCGTCGGCGGCAACGGCGCCAACGGCTCGACCAGCCACGACGCCACCGACTATCTGCAGACCGTCCCCAACGACGCCCTGGAGAAGATGATCTGGGCCGAGGCGGACAAGCTGGGCTATTTCATCAACACCGTCACCGACCCCGTGCTCGCCAAGGAGAAGGAGGTCGTCAAGAACGAGAAGCGCCAGTCCAACGACAACCGCCCCTATGGTCACACCGACAGCGTCATCCTGAACGCCCTGTATCCGAAGGATCACCCCTACAACTGGTCGGTCATCGGCTCCCTGGCCGATCTGGACGCCGCCACCCTGGATGATGTGCGCGCCTTCTATCGCCGCTGGTACACGCCCAACAACGCCACCCTGGTCATCGCCGGCGACTTCGATCCGGTCCAGGCCCGCGCCTGGATCGAGAAATATTTCGGCGAGATCCCGCGCGGCCCCGAGGCCGAACGCGCCCTTCCCCGTCCCGCGCCCCTGACCGCCGACGTGCGCCTGGTGCACGAGGACAATTTCGCCACCCTGCCCGAACTGACCCTGGCCTTCCCGGCCGTGGACCAGGCCCATCCCGACGCCGCCGCGCTTCAGGTCCTGGCCCAGTATCTGACCGACGGCAAGGAAGCCCCGCTGAACGCCGTCCTGATCGACCAGAAGCAGCTGACGTCCGGCGTCTCCGCCTATCTGGACGCCGAACAGATCGCCGGCGCCTTCATGCTGTCGGTCCGCGCCTTCGACGGCAAGGATCTGGATCAGGTCCAGGCCGCCCTGGACGAGGCCTTCGCCAAATTCGAGGCCGACGGCGTCGATCCCGAGGCCCTGCAGCGGGTCAAGACCATGCAGGAGGCCGGCTTCTACCGCTCGCTCGGCAGCGTTCTGGGCAAGGGCCGGATGCTGGCCCGCAGCGACGCCACCTCGGGCGATCCGGTCTTCCTCGAAACCAATCTGGCCCGTCTGCGCGCCGTCACGGCCGAGGACGTCATGCGCGTCTATCGCCAGTATGTCGCCGGCCGCCCCCATGTCGCCACCAGTTTCGTGCCCAAGGGCCATCCCGAACTGGCGCTGGAAGGCTCCACCGTCGCCGCCGTGGTCGAGGAGCCGATCGTCGAGGGGGCCGAGGCCCCGGTCGATCAGAACGCCGGCCGCACCGAAGTCGCCCGCACCCCGTCCAGCTTCGACCGCACGGTCGAGCCCCCGTCCGGCCCCGCCCCGGTCGTGACCCCGCCGACCCTCTGGACCGCATCCCAGCCCAACGGCCTGAAGGTGTCGGGCATCGAAAACGCCGAACTGCCCCTGGCCAGTTTCCAGCTGTCGATCGACGGCGGCCGCCTGCTGGACGACCCGGCCAAACCCGGCGCCGCCGCCCTGACCGCGCGCCTGCTGGATCGCGGCACGGCGACCCGCACCCCGGCCGAGCTTGAGAACGCCTTCAAGGCCCTGGGCGCCACGGTCAGCGTCAGCGCCGGCCCCGAACGCTTCGTCATCACGGGCCAGACCCTGGCCCGCAATCTGAAGCCGACCCTGGACCTGGTCACCGAAATGCTGGTCGCCCCGCGCTGGGACGCCGAGGAACTGACCCTGGCCCGCGCCGCGACCCTGTCGGACCTGCAGGACGCCCGCTCCGACCCGAACCGGATCGCCCAGCGGACCATGGACCTGATCCTCTACGGCCCCGATCATGTGCTGTCGCGCAACGCCCAGGGGTCGCAGTCCTCGGTCGCCGCCCTGACCATGGACGACCTGAAAGCCTATCTGGCCCGCCTGTCGCCCGACCACGCCCGGCTGCGCATCGTCGGCGACGTCGATCAGGCCCAGGCCCAGGCCGCCGTCGCCGATCTCGCCGCCCGCTGGACCACCCCGTCGACGCCCGTCCCGTCCTATCCGATGCCGGCCCGCCCGACCCGTTCGACGGTCTATTTCTACGACGTGCCCGGCGCCAAACAGTCGGTGCTCAGCTTCGGCTATCCGGCCCTGCGCCGCGCCGACGCCGACTTCTATCCGGCCGAGACCCTGAACTATCGCCTCGGCGGCGGCGGCTTCGCCTCGCGCCTGACCCAGGAGCTGCGCGAGGGCAAGGGCTACACCTACGGCGTCGGCACCGACTTCACCGGCGGGCGTCAGATCGGCGACTTCAACCTCTACAGCCCGGTCCGGTCGAACGTGACGCTTGAGGCCGCGACCCTGGCCCGCGACATCCTGCGCGACTATGGCGCCACCTTCACCGCCGAGGATCTGGACGTCACCCGTTCGGCCCTGGGCAAGAGCCGCGCCCGCGCCTTCGAGACGGCACAGGCCAAGCTGGGCGTGCTGGAGGCCATCGGCGACTTCGGCCTGCCCGCCGACTATCTGACCGCCGAGGCCCAGGTCATCGACCATCTGACGGTCGAACAGATCCAGGCCCTGGCCGCCCGCTGGATCGACACCGACGCCATGATCTATGTCGTCGTCGGCGACGCCGCGACCCAGGCCCCGCGCCTGACCGCCCTGGGCTATGGCGATCCGATCATCGTCAACGACCAGGTGACGGCGGCCGACGACTGACGCCGCCGCTTGACGCCGGCCCCGGCCGGCGTCACCCTGATCCTGTTCTCCGGGGGGTCGCGATCGAGCGGCTGAGATTGGCGTAGCCGCCTGACCCGTCGAACCTGATCCGGGTCATGCCGGCGAAGGGATGAGTACGCTTTAGGCCCGCGCTTCACGCCACGGGACCGACACGCCCGACGTCGGCGGACCTCAAACGTCTTGAGGCCGCCAAATGAACATCCAAGTCACGCCCCCCGCCCTGCCGGAAGAGCCCAATATCGAGCTCCCCCTCGCCGATGCGCGCAAGCAGGTCGAGGCGGAAACCGGCCGCATCCCCACCGGCCCGCGCGCCGGCGGCGTGAAGGTCTATGTCCAGGGCGAACTCTATCCCGAGATCCGCGTCCCCTTCCGCGAGGTCGCCGTCCACCCCAGCGCCAACGAGCCGCCGGTGACGATGTACGACAGCTCCGGCCCCTACACCGACCCGACGGTGACCATCGACATCCACAAGGGCCTGCCCAAGGTCAAATCCGCCTGGCAGCGGGACCGCGGCGACATCGCCCCCGTCGCCGAGCCCCGCGAGGTCAAGCCCGAGGACAACGGCCACGCCAGCGGCAAACACCTGGCCCCGCGCTTCGACACCTCGAACCACCAGGTGTTCAAGGGCGTCCCCGGCCGCCCGGTCACCCAGTACGAATACGCCCGGGCCGGGATCATCACGCCCGAGATGGAATATGTCGCCATCCGCGAGAACCTGCGGCGGTCGCAGGGGAATGGGGGCGTGGGGGATGGGGCGTGGGGCGTCGCTCAGCACGTCACTTTCGCCGACGGCTCCACGGTCCCCCTCCCCCACACCCCGAACCCCAATCCCCACGCCCCCGAGCGCGACGGCGAATCCTTCGGCGCCAGCATCCCCGACTTCGTCACCCCCGAGTTCGTCCGTCAGGAGATCGCGCGCGGCCGCGCCATCATCCCGCACAACATCAACCACCCCGAGGTCGAGCCGATGATCATCGGCCGCAACTTCCTGGTGAAGATCAACGCCAACATCGGCAATTCCGCCGTCCTCTCCTCCGTGGACGATGAAGTGGACAAACTGGTCTGGGCCACCCGCTGGGGCGCCGACAACGTCATGGACCTGTCGACCGGCCGCAACATCCACAACATCCGCGACTGGATCATCCGCAAC